>NZ_JAFLJM010000009.1 GCF_017745675.1 Alkalihalobacillus sp. BA299 | reverse complement strand
ATGAGATAAAGGAAACACGGCGAGTGCTAACGAGTCGATGTTGACTTATCGTAAGGAGGAGAGCGAAGTCCACTAGACGCTGGGCGCTGCAGCTAGACAATAGAAAAGCGGAAGCGCCCGTTTAGCGACGTATGGACTGGAGCCCTCCCGTATGAGATAAAGGAAACACGGCGAGTGCTAACGAGTCGATGTTGACTTATCGTAAGGAGGAGAGCGAAGTCCACTAGACGCTGGGCGCTGCAGCTAGACAATAGAAAAGCGGAAGCGCCCGTTTAGCGGCGTATGGACTGGAGCCCTCCCGTATGAGATAAAGGAAACACGGCGAGTGCTAACGAGTCGATGTTGACTTATCGTAAGGAGGAGAGCGAAGTCCACTAGACGCTGGGCACTGCAGCTAGACAATAGAAAAGCGGAAGGTGTCTGCTTATCGGCGACAAGCGCTGGAGGGCCAGCAATTAGTGTCCTGACTTTTGGACACGTTTGATGGACCGAAACGACCTCGAGCCGATGACACCTGCAGCTAGACATCCTCGAAATTTAAACTTCTTATTCTTCCATAAAGAGACTGCCACCAAATGTCAGTCTTTTTTTAGATTTACATTAAAAAAAAAGAAGGAACTCTACATGTAGAGTTCCTCATATCAATCATTATTTTAATTTATTCACTTTATCTTTACACTTTTCGCATCCTGAACATTTTGCATACAGAGTCGTTACTTTTTCACCTTCGAAATGTTCAATTGTTGTATTGCAAGTTTGACAGACGATGATTCCCACAATTCCCATCTCCCTTAAATTTAATATTGGTTTTGTAAACGTTTTCTGATGTCTATGTATTTATAATAATATGTCATATTAACAATGTCAACACTAATTTGTATGACACATTTATATATTTTTTTGTATTTATTGTACAATAAAACCTTATCTACTGATTATATAGTTTCCAAACAGTCTAAGAATCACAAAGTTTTAGAAAATACCCAATAAAAAGAGGCTAACCTTATGTCTTATGTCAGCCTCTTTTTTGAACCTATTTTATTAATAAGTTTGTTTTTTGATTAATATTGCGGTTCTAATGGCATTGTCGGTAACGTCTTTTCAAAGAACGTTGCTAAATCCTCTGCCTCTTTTGCAGATCGAATATAAAATACTTTCTGAATATGATCTACATTATTTACATCGTCAGCACATAATAGCGCAGAACGGCCTGTTTGCATGCAGACCACTAGAGGTTTACCAAAGAACATGTTTGTATAGACAATGCCAAAATCATAACGAACATCGTCAGTAGTAAACCCAATAAATTGTACCTTCACATTTTCTTGCTCGTCGTATAAACGCTCAAACAAATTCATTTAGTCCACCTCCAAAATTATTCAAATATATATTGACAACTATATACAAAAAGGAGACGTCTTTTTGTATATAGCTATGTCCAAGAATTAAAAAATCTTATTTTACAGTTATCATATTCTTAATATTCTGATATCATTATAACCGATCTGAACATCTTAATCAACTAACTACTGGTATAATTTGTGAAAATATTTTGAATATTTAACTTCACCTAATTACTATATTGATTTTGGTTCAATTCTATATGCCTACAAATCTCCTGAACGAATATTAAATCCTCTTCGGTTATTTGATATTTCATTTTGGGTAAATGGAATACTAAAATTCCAATTAAATGATGATTTTCATAAAATGGAGCAAATAATCGAATGGAGTACCCAAGATCTATAGTAGAAATATGTCCTTTTATAGCACACAAACTTAAATGACCGTGACCAAAAAACTCTTTCGTTTCATATGAAATACTTCCAACACTAGAGACTAGTTGAAAAGAAATATCATCAGTTAAATATATCCCGACACTGTACCCTTCTATTATATATTTTCCAAAAGCTTCGATAATCCCATGATAAAACTCACTTTGAGAATTTGCATATTCAGTAACAAGCCCTACCTCAAGTCTAATTTCGTCTAATAAATCTGATTTATCCATACTTCTTCCCCCATTTTTCCTTACGAATATTAACGTTTTTCTCTATGGTCTTTTATCTTCTACTTAGTATTCCATTTTCTCAATATTTCACTATTCACTTATTCTATATTATTCTATTCTATATTATTCAATATGATGATTTTCATTACCTTGGTTCATTTCTCCTAATTCTCAATAATGTTGTCAGCAACCATGACTAATGCTAAGATAATAGGTGAAATTGAAAACGTTTTAAAGTTGGGAGTAGAAGTATATGTCTGACCATGCATTCATCAAGCTTGTTAAAAAGTCGACGCAACAAGATATAACTTTGGAAGAATTAAAAGATATTTTCAAATATTATCAAACCATTACAAAAAAAACAGGAAATCAATTAGATTGGGGTTATGGAGAAGCTGCTTTTCCATACCAAATTGCCGACCTTCCTGATAGTGATGGAAATTGGCTCTGGTTGAAAAGTAACGGTACAGCGAGATATAAATACATTGTTTTCGGTGTAGGGCATGAAACGATTGAAGATAGTGAGGGCAATGAAGCTTCACAAGCATACATACAAGTTATATTACCAGAAGGTGCTACACATGGCGACAAAGGTAAAGCCAATGAGTTTTGTAAGTTTTTAGGTAAAAAACTTCAAGCAGAGGTTCAATTATTTAACGGGAGAATTATGTATTTTTACAAAAGATAAGAACAGGCAATTACCTGTTCTTATCTTTTGCTTTATTTATTACTGTTTAAATATATTTTTTAGAACGGTCAGCACTTCATCTTGCTTTAAAGGCTTCCAAAATAATTCTCCATAGATTAAAAGATCTTGATGTAAATGTAACTCTGTTAAATCTTGATTAACTGCACCGCTTGTTCCTGAGTTACCAACATAACCTATAATAGTGTTTTCATCAATTTCTTGTCCAACTTGAATTTCTTCAGGAATAGCAGATAAGTGCGCAAAACGACTCATCACACCATTCGGATATTGTATCCATACTTGCCTTCCACGTAACTTATCGAATATATATTCAGGTGTTTCTCCTAAACTTGACGTAAACTTTAGATCTTTATTTCTGACTTCTGGAGAAGGGTATTCTTTATAATTATGGTCAGCTCGTACAACAATACCTTTTGCCATCCCATAAATCGGTGTTTCAATATTGATATCTCCACCTGATGCAAAATCATACCAATCTACCCCTTCATGATAGCCGTTACGATAAGGGCGTTTCGCACCTGGTAAATGACTAGGAATCGTACTAACTTGAGCTCCTTTAATCGGTTTTTTTAAAAAAGAAAGATAATCAATCATCTTCTCAGTATCCCAAGTTTCAAAATTAAAGTCAGATGGAGGTCCACCTACTTTTTCAACTGGTCCAAGCCACTCAAAAGAAACGACCTCTTTTGAATAATTAATGTCTAACCCAAGGCCTGCTTCAAGAAAAGAGGAAGGTAAATAAGGTCTATCATCTTCGATTATTAAATAGATTTCATCATTAGCTATATATTCACCATTTCTTTCTAACACAGGCACACCATCTATTAAATAAAACTGGTCATCATTAATCGTTAAATGTAATGTACGATGAATTGAATCATATTGAAGAGAACCAGCTGTTTCTGAAACTAAATCCTCTACTGGAAATCTTGCTTCATTTTTCGTAAGCTCTATTGGTAATTGAACGACATTACTCGGCTCTTTTTTAAGTTTTTTCTCAGGCAACTCTCCAAACTCTTTTTCCTCTGACTGACATCCTGTAAACAACATTACGAGAATGAAAAAACAATATATATATTTTATTTTCATTATCATCTCTACTTTCTAATAACGACTACTTCCATTCATTATTTTATCTTTTCGCCTATAACATGACAAGCTTCTACAAAAAAATACAAATTTCTTTATTCTTTCATAGAAAGGCTGTTTTCGTAAATCTCCCCAAAAATTAAAGCGCCTCAGCTAGTTATCAGCTTAGACGCTTCTTCATAAATTTATTCTTAGTCATTTTATTTCTTTAGGGTCAACGATTTTAAACCCTTTGTCTCTCAATCCTGTAACGATATCTTCTAATGCTTCCAGCGTCCACTTGCGGTCATGCATTAATAAATTAGCCCCATCGATCAGTTCTGGTGCGTTAACCATTATATCTACAAGTGCTTCTCTATTGGTATACTCTTTAAAATAGTCATACCCGTATGTCCAATTCATCCATTGCATGCCCTCTTCTTTTACTACTTGTTTTGATACGTCTGTATTAACGCCAAATGGCGCTCTAAAAAACCGTGGACGCTCCCCAATGATTTCTTCAATTTGATCGTTAAGCTCTACAATTTCTCTTTTTTGTTCTTCAGCTGAAAGCTTACTTAAATTTTTATGACTTATCGTATGATTACCAATTTCAAAACCTAATTCATGAATTTTCTTCAACTGTTCTTTCCCAGATCCTTTATTAATAAAAATTCCGTTCACAAAGAAAATCGCATTTACATCTAAATCATATAAAATTTGTGCCATTTCTGCTCCGTATTGATCAGGTGCATCGTCAATCGTAAAAAGAACGACTTTTTTTTCGACAGCCTCTTGAAGCGGCTGAATTAAAAAATTTGCTGGATTTAATTTATATTTTGGTTGCAACGTCTCTTCTACTTCTTCTATAGCCTCTTCTGTCGAACTTACCCCTTTGTCAATAGCATTATCTAATTCTTCTCTTTCCCCTACTTCCTCTACTTTTTCTACCTCGATATGGATTTCATCTTCTACCGGTAGACTTTCTTTTTCAGTACTACCAAAACCACTACATCCTGTAATAACTAAAATGAAACCGCACATTAGTATGATGAGATATCTCATATTTACACCAACCTAACCATTTATTAGATTTCAATGCCATGATAGACATCCTCTAATATTGAATATATTATCCAAATAAATTTTTAAACACACCTTTTCGCTGTATATCTAATAAATAGGAGTCCAATACTAATTATGGATGGTCGGCAAAGAAGGTGGTTATATGAGAAGCACAAAATGGATTGGACGGCGTGTGTTGAAAACGGGACTCTCAGTATTTGTTACAGCTTTCATATGTAAATTAATGGACTTACCTATCGTTTTCGCTATCATTACTGCAATTGTTACGACAGAGCCTACAGCTGCAGATTCATTAAAAAAAGGGGTCATTCGCTTACCAGCTGCTGCTCTAGGTGCTCTCTTTGCTGTTTTGCTTGAATTTCTAATTGGCCAGTCTGCATTAACGTATTCTTTAGTAGCCATGCTAACGATTGTTGCTTGTGCTCGATTAAAATTAGATACGGGAACATTGGTCGCAACGTTAACTGCTGTAGCTATGATTCCAGGTACGACAGATAATATGCTTCATGATTTTATATTCAGATTATCAGGAACTTCAATTGGAATTATCGTATCAACATGCGTAAACTATGTTGTCTTACCACCAAAGTTTGGTCCAATCGTCGTTCAACAAATTGAGACGTTATATTCAGAAGCCGCAAATAAATTGATGTCTCTTTTATATAACGAAACAGAAGAGCACCCTTTTATTACATATCGCCCACTTTCTCAACAGATAGAAAAAATATATCAATTAACACAGTTTCAATCCGATGAATGGAAGTATCGTCACTTTGAAGAAAATGAATTTCGTTCTTTTCAATATTTACTTAAAAAATTGCATTTTATTGAACAAATTAATTTAAGAATTGGCAACCTTACCTACCTACGAATAAAAAGAAGCTATTTCTCTGATTTCGAGTGGGATCTCTTAAAGAAAGCTATATCAACTCTTGCAGATATCTATAAAGATCCACTACATCAAATTAAGGATTGTCATCAAGAATGGATGAAGATAATAAAGGAAAACCTACATTATATGGAATATGATGATACAGATTTACTCTTTGTGCAAAAAGTTTTTTACGAATTGTATATCATCCAACAATTAACAATTGAATTAGCTGATGTAACAGAAAGAGAAAAAAGGTTTTCTCTTTCTGAACAATCATATCCAAGCTATGTTTTCCCCACAGAGGTACAGTATGATTAATTTTTATAAGATATATTATTTGAGTATTATTTAGTACTATGGTACCTTTATTAACGGAAAATTTAATAGGCAGGAAAGGAGTATATTTTTTTGAAGAAATTAACACCTGTGTTTTCTATTTCATTAATTATAGCAATTGCCTTTATTTTATGGGGAGTAATTGCTCCAAATCATCTTGATACAACAACAGCCACAATCCAAAGTTTTATTACCGAAAAATTTGGCTGGTTTTATCTATTAGCAACTACAGGTTTTCTCATCTTTGCTATTTATCTTATCTTTAGTCCGTATGGAAGAATACGTTTGGGAAAACCTGAGGATCGACCAGAATATAATTATTTAACTTGGTTTGCGTTTTTATTTACAGCAGGAATGGGAATTGGGCTCGTATTTTGGGGTGTTGCTGAGCCGATGTACCACTTTTATTATCCGCCAAATCCAGACGTTGATTCATATCAAGCAGCAAGTATAGCCATGCGTTATGCCTTTTTTCACTGGGGATTACATCCTTGGGCTGTCTATTCCATAGTTGCCTTAGTTTTGGCCTATTTTCAATTTAGAAAAGGTGCACCTGGTGTATTAAGTGCAGCATTTAAACCGCTCCTTGGTGATCGTGTCAACGGCCCAATTGGCACTTTCATTAATGTTATCGTTGTATTTGCAACCATTTTCGGAGTCGCTACATCACTTGGTTTCGGAACGATGCAAATCTCTGGTGGTGCTTCGAAGCTTATTCCCGGAGTAAGTAATAATCTGGTAACTCAGCTAATAATTATTGTCATTATTACGATCCTATATATGTTATCTGCTCAAACAGGTTTAAACAAAGGAATTCGCATATTAAGTAAAACGAATATCTATTTAGCCATTGGATTACTACTTTTCTTGTTATTCGTAGGACCAACTACATTTATCATGGGAGTTTTTACTCAAACACTCGGCAGCTACCTTCAAAATTTAGCAGGGATGAGCTTCCGTATCGATCCATTTAATCCTGAAACGAATTGGGTACAAGGTTGGACAATCTTCTATTGGGCATGGTGGATTGCATGGGCTCCATTTGTTGGAACATTTATTGCTAGAGTATCTAAAGGACGTACAATTCGTGAATTTGTTATCGGTGTTTTAGCGGTACCGACCATTTTTGGTGCCTTATGGTTTTCTGTCTTTGGAGGAACTGCTATATCACTTGATTTGCATAGTGATATAGGTATTATGAGCGTAATAGAAGAGCAAGGAATGGAGTTAGCTTTATTTGCGGTATTAGATCAGTTTCCTTTTGGGATGTTAATGTCTATCATTGCCATCTTACTGATTTGTTCATTTTTTATTACCTCTGCTGACTCTGCTACATTTGTCCTTGGTATGCAAACAACAAATGGTAGTTTAAATCCAGCCAATTCTGTAAAATTCATATGGGGAATTATACAGTCTGCAGCAGCTGCCGTGTTATTAGCATCAGGGGGATTAGGAGCTTTACAAACGGCTTCCATCATAGCTGCATTCCCATTTGCGATTTTAATGATTTTTATGATATTTTCTTTAATCAAATCATTACGGCAAGAAAAACCGATATTGTATCAAGATAAGCTTCGGATGAAGGATGAAAAACTAAGGTTAAGAGAAGAAAAGTTAAAATTAAAGGAAGAAATTGCAGTATTAAAAAAACAGATAAGCACTATTTCTAAAAATAAGAAAGAAGAGTAATCGAAAAGACGGTCAAAGTGATGACCGTCTTTTTATATTTACTTTTCTATTTCATTACATTTATGTTACTTCAGGTACAACCATAAAATGGCATGGTAAAATAATATCAATTAATTTATCCTTCATAGGAAGTGAGGTCAAAAGATGAGACAACATTTATCTTACTTGCTCTTAACGACCTTATTGTTTACTTCAGGGTGTTGGTCATCAGAGGCAACAACAAATCCACTCGTAACAGACAATACAGAATATATGACTGTCCTTTTTTCAAATGAGGAATCGATTCTAGAGGAAGCGAGTTTCTATGATGCATTATTAGAGATGCAACGATTATTCCCAGATAAACACTTCCCGTTCCAAATCGTTTACGCGAGCGAACGTAAAGTTATTCGTTATTTTAATGTGAATACATATCCAACTTTAATGGTTTTAAGTGGTGATGATGTACATTTAGTTATTGAAGGAAAGCATTCGAAAGAGGATATTATTGATATGCTCACTCATGCTTTAAATATGGAAGATAAAGAATTATCCTACCATGGAGCAGATGATTAGAACACAAATTAAATAAATAAATTGAAAAAGGCTGACCAAAAGTCAGCCTTTTTATAATTAAATTACAAAGCAATTAAATGACATTTATTTTACAATATGGATAGGCATACCAAGTGCTACTTCAGCAGTTTCCATTGTAATTTCACCTAATGATGGATGCGCATGAATCGTTAGAGCAATATCTTCGGCTGTCATACCTGCTTCAATAGCGACACAAGCTTCAGAAATCATATCAGATGCATTCGCGCCAGCAATTTGTACACCTAGTACTAAGCCATCATCTTTACGTGTGACCATTTTCATAAACCCATCTGTCTCATCTAACGATAAAGCTCGACCATTAGCAGCAAATGGGAATTTAGAAACAACAACGTCATAGCCTTCTTCTTTTGCTTCTTTTTCATTTAATCCTACAGTTGCAAGTTCTGGACCTGAGAAAACAACAGCAGGAATAGCAAGATAATCAACTTCAGCAGGATGACCTCCAATTGCTTCTGCTGCTACTTTAGCTTCATAGGAAGCTTTATGAGCAAGCATAGGACCAGCTACAATATCACCAATGGCGTAGATTCCATCGACAGATGTTTTACACTGTTTGTCAACTTTAATAAAGCCACGCTCATCAATATCAACACCGATTTGTTCTAAACCAATTTCTTCGGTATTCGGACGACGTCCAACCGTGACTAATACATAGTCTCCTTCAAACGTCTTTGTTTCACCTTTTACTTCAGCTGTAACTGTAACGCCACTATCTGTTTCTTCTACACCTTGTGCTAAAGCTTCAGTATAGAATTCTACACCATTCTTTTTCATACGACGTGTCACAAGCTGACTCATTTGTTTTTCAAAACCTGGAAGAATTTGCTTTCCGCCCTCTAATATAACAACTTCTGAACCAAGGTTAGAATATGCTGCTCCAAGTTCAATTCCAATATAGCCACCACCAATAACAATTAACTTCTTAGGAAGCTCTGTTAAATTTAGTGCACCCGTTGAACTTAATACACGTTTACTCCATTTAAAAGCTGGAATTTCAATCGGGCGAGACCCTGTAGCAATGATACAATTTTTAAACTTGTACGTTTGCGCTTGCTTATCGTCCATGATACGAACAGAATCTTTATCCGCAAAGTATGCTTCACCTTTAACAATTTCAACTTTATTACCTTTTAAAAGACCTTCTACCCCACCTGTTAACTTGTTAACAACAGATGCTTTCCATTCTTGCATTTTTGTGAAATCAAGGTTGACTTTTTCGACTGAAATTCCCATATTCTCAGATGAGTTAGCATCATGAAAACGATGTCCAGCTTGAATTAATGCTTTTGAAGGAATACAACCGACATTTAAACAAACTCCACCAAGATTACCTTTCTCAACAATCGTTACTTTTTGTCCTAATTGGGCAGCGCGAATAGCTGCTACATAACCGCCAGGGCCTGAGCCGATGACAAGAGTATCTACTTCTGTTGCGAAATCCCCAACTACCATTACTTATCCCTCCATTAATAACAATTGTGGGTCGTTTAATAAACGTTTAACATGATTCAAGGCATTTTGTGCTGTTACTCCATCAATTAGACGGTGGTCATAGCTAATAGATAAATTTAGTACTGGAGCAGCTACGATTTCTCCATTTTTAACCACCGCTTTTTCTTCAATACGGCCGATACCTAAAATCGCTACTTCAGGATGGTTAATAACTGGTGTAAACCATGCTCCACGTGCTGAACCTAAATTAGAAATTGTACATGTGCCACCTTTCATTTCATTCGGGCTAAGCTTACCATCACGAGCTTTTACAGCTAATTCACTAATTTCTTGTGCAATGGTATAAATGGATTTGCGATCAGCATCTTTAACTACCGGTACAACTAACCCTTGATCCGTATCAGCTGCAATACCAATATTGAAATAGTTTTTGTACACAATCTCTTCATTCACGTCATCAATTGAAGCGTTAAGAGCAGGGTATTTACGTAACGCAGCAGTTAATGCTTTTACTACGTAAGGTAAGTATGTTAATTTAACACCTTGCTCAGCAGCTGCCTCTTTATATTGCTTACGATGAGCAACAAGCGCAGTTACATCGATTTCATCCATATGAGTAACATGAGGCGCTGTATGTTTAGAGTTAACCATCGCTTTAGCAATTGCTTTACGGATACCTTTAAGTGGTACACGCTCTTCATTAGCACCTTCTGGAATAGCAACAGGCTCTGCTTGTTGTGCTTTTGGTGCTGCCTCTTCAGCAGGGGCTGCTTCTTGAGTTTGTGCTGGTGCTTCAGTTTGTCCACCTGCTAAATAACTATCGATATCTTCTAGTACGATACGACCATTATTTCCTGTTCCTTGTACCGCACGTATGTTAACACCTTTTTCACGAGCATATTTACGTACTGAAGGCATAGCAATAACACGACGACTTTCATCTACTTCTTCTGTAGCAACAGGCGCAGCCTCTTTTGGTTCCTCAGCATTTACTTCCTCTTTAGCTGGCGCTGGTGCTTCTTCTTCATGTCCATGAGCCGATTGAGGTGCTTCACCATCATAATCTATCGTAACAAGAACGTCTCCAACTACTGCAACTGTACCTTCACTTACTTTAATGTCTAATATTTTACCTTCAACTGGTGATGGAATCTCAACTACAGCTTTATCATTTTGTACTTCAAGTAAAATATCATCTTCTTTGACTTCGTCACCTGGCTTTACAAACCACTTAACAATTTCACCTTCATGGATACCTTCACCGATATCAGGAAGTTTAAATTCAAATGCCACAAAAAGCGCCTCCCTTTGTCATTTAATTTGAGACTGATAATATTTCATAAAAATTTCAAGAAATCTATATCCAGCAGCCTTATTATTTTATACTAAGTATTATCTATAACCTTTGAAATCGTGAAAAAAGACTGAAAAAGAAACCAATCGACTTCTTTTTCAGTACATTAATTAAAAATTAACGACTTGCTTTGCTTTTTCGACGATGTCTTTATAATCAGGTAGCCATACATCTTCAGCAGCCGCAAATGGGAAAACTGTATCTGGTGCAGTTACTCGTAAAACTGGTGCTTCTAAATGTAAGATTGCACGTTCAGTAATTTCTGCCATTACATTTGCAGCAACACCTGCTTGTTTTTGTGCCTCTTGTACAACGACTGCACGATTCGTTTTTTCGATAGAAGCAACGATTGTTTCAATATCTAATGGACTCACTGTACGAAGGTCGATAACTTCAGCATCAATACCCTCTTTTTCTAACTCTTCAGCTGCTTTTAATGAAGAGTGAACCATTGCACCATATGTAATAATTGAAATGTCTTTACCTTCACGTTTTACATCAGCTTTACCAAGTGGAATTGTGTACTCTTCTTCAGGTACTTCGCCACGGAATGAACGATATAATTTCATATGTTCAAGGAAAATAACTGGATCGTTATCACGAATTGCTGAAATTAATAAACCTTTTGCATCATAAGGAGTTGAGGGGTAAACTACTTTTAAACCTGGCGTTTGCGCAACTAATCCCTCTAAATTATCAGCATGTAATTCCGGCGTTTTTACACCCCCACCTAATGGTGAACGAACTGTAATCGGTGAATGATATTTACCACCAGAACGGTAACGCATACGAGCCATCTGTGCTGCTACCGAGTCAAATACTTCGAATACAAAACCGAAGAATTGAATTTCCATTACCGGACGGAAGCCTGTTAAACCTAATCCGATCGCTAACCCACCGATACCAGATTCAGCTAATGGTGTATCAAATACGCGCTCTTCACCGAACTCTGCTTGTAATCCATCAGTAGCACGGAATACTCCACCATTTTTACCGACGTCTTCTCCAAATACGAGAACATTTTCATCTCTTTTTAGCTCATTACGCATTGCATCCGTAATAGCTTGAATCATCGTCATTTGCGCCATGGATTATTTCGACTCCTTTGCTTTATATTCTTCCATTTGTTCTTGTAGGTTATAAGGAAGTTCTTCATACATAAATTCAATTAAATCTGTCACCTTTTGTTTCGGTGCCGCATCAGCTTGTTTAATTGCTTCTTTGATATCTTCTTTTGCTTTTTCTACCATTTCGTTTTCCATATCTTCTGTCCATAAGCCTTTGCCTTCTAAGAATTTACGGAAGCGAACTAATGGATCTTTCTTCTCCCACTCATCATCTAGATCACTAGTACGATAACGTGTTGGGTCATCTCCAGCCATAGTATGTGGTCCATAACGGTAACACATCGTTTCAATTAAAGTCGGCATCCCTTCATTGACCGCACGTTCACGAGCCTGCGTAGTTGCAGCATAAACCGCTAAGATGTCCATTCCATCAACTTGGATACCTTCAATCCCTGCTGCAACTGCTTTTTGAGCAATAGTTTTTGCTGCAGATTGCTTTTCAACAGGTACTGAAATGGCAAAACGGTTATTTTGTACAACAAATATTGCTGGAGCTTGGAATGCACCGGCAAAGTTCATTCCCTCATAGAAATCCCCTTGAGAAGCTCCACCATCACCAGTATACGTAATTGCAACGTTCTTTTTACCTTTACGCTTGAGTCCAAGAGCAACACCTGCTGTTTGAACGATTTGCGCTCCAATAATGATTTGAGGCATTAAAACGTTTACACCTTCAGGCATTCTTCCGCCTTCATAATGTCCACGTGAATATAAAAATGCTTTGTATAACGGGAATCCGTGAAATACCATTTGTGGGATATCACGATAACCAGGTAAAATCCAATCTTCCTTGTCTAATGCATATTGAGAACCTAGCATTGATGCTTCTTGCCCTGAAACCGGAGCATAAAACCCTAAACGTCCTTGACGGTTTAAAGAAATAGCACGTTGATCCCAAATACGGGTATAAACCATACGACGCATCATTTCTTGAAGTTGTTCGTCAGATAGCTCAGGCATTGCAGCCTCGTTAATAACTTTTCCTTCTTCATTTAAAATTTGAAACATTTCAAACTGATTTTCAATTTGTTCTACTGTTTTCGTACTCAAGTTCTTCACCTCTTCCTTTCTAATAAACGCCTAACTGGCATATTCTTAATGTGGATCTTTACTATGTTAGCATTGAAACTTTTATAAAAAGTAACATGAATACCCATTTTCTAGGATACCCATTTTCACTTGATTCCAATACACTGTTTACAACGCTCGTAGCAAGTAACCTCTTCTTTTATAGGTTAAGGTTGGATATCACTCTTTTGAAGAAATCGTCATCTAATCTTTCATCTGTAAAAAAAGTATGTAATATATTAAATACCCAATGAATTATTCCCTTAACCAAATATATGATGTTTTAAAACTGTATCAATATTTTTTAAAAATGACTGATACAATTTTTCTTTCAGGATTTAGTCTACATCACATTGTTTTCCCCCGTCAATCCTTTTGCTTAACAATTTTTAAAAAAGCTATTTAAAAGTTATCTATATATAATTTAAAAACTGTGTTATATATCAAAAATAAATTATGTAGTACAGAATAATACAATAACAACATAACACCATAAAAATGAAGTTCAAACTAAAAAGGAAATGCCTAAAAAGACATTTCCCTTACTTTTATTCTTCAAATGTAACATCTAATTCAGCCAGTATATAAAACTCTTTCTTTAGCTTATTATATGCTTCTGTATATTCATTAAATTCATCTTTTGCTTTCATTACAACTTCATAAGCTTCATTGATTTGGTCAATCTTTTCTTGTAATTCATCAATTGTTAAATCTTCTTTTTGAAGCATTATATACAATTCTTCATCTAAATTTAGTGCTTTTTCATATTCATCATACAACACATGATAGCTGTTAATTCGATCCTCCATTGTTTCCATTAATTTAATGGAATGATCTTTAATTTCTTCTTCTTTAATATTTTCAATTTCAGGTTCTATTTTTATAAACTCTTCGTAGCCTGCTTCAATACTCATTTTTTCTTTATCTATTAATTCCCTTCGTTCTTGAACAATAGAAATTGCTTGATTAGAAAGTTCTACAATTTCCTCAAACTCAGACATACCTAACTTTATAATTTGTTCATATATTTCATGCTCTTTCTTTTCCGCAGCTACAAGTGGTTCCTGTTGTTGCTCAAAAACCTCCTCCAATACAACCGCCTTCTCCAAATGAGTATACATATTTTCTGCAGGCTTGCTTCCACAGGCACCGAGGAACAAAACCATTACTACACCTAAAATAAAGCTTAAATGCTTCAGTTTCAAACCGAATACCTCCCATCCCCATAATTCCCAATTATACAACTTCATTCACTAAAACATTATACAAAAATCCACCATTTGACAATATTTATTTCATTACGACTTGTACATTTATAGATAGTATATTTAGATTTTAAAAATTATAGTACCTAATATCAAAGTTCAATAAAGTTTTTATTATAAATTGGGTATATGACCAAACAGGAATTTATTTAGCGCATAGTGTATTAGTGAGTCGCGAGATAGCGATGTAATTCTTAAAGGAGGTCATGAAACATGCACGGATATGGATGCTATGATCCTTGTGGATACGGTTATGGAGCACCAGTAGCTGGAGCTTATGGACCAGGTTACGGACGCGGAAGAGGCTTCGCTTTAATCGTTGTTCTCTTCATTTTATTAATCATTGTAGGTGCTTCTCGTTACGGCGCTTAATTTGCTTATAAGAAAACGGGAGTTCAATCGACTTCCGTTTTTTCCGTTTTGGACTTTTTTGGTATACTATAAATATGGAATTATTTTATGAATTGTATATTATACATATGGACTAGAAAAAAAGGGGTTGTATGAAAAAATGATTACGATGAAGGATGTTATTCGAGAAGGTCATCCTGTCTTACGACAAATTGCAAAGGAAGTACCTTTACCACCATCAGAAGAAGACAAACAAACTTTAGAAAAAATGCTCGAGTTCGTTATTAATAGTCAAAACCCTGAGATTGCGGAGCAATACGGTCTACGACCAGGAATTGGACTTGCTGCTCCACAAATTGGAATTAGTAAAAGAATGATCGCTGTTCATGTATATGACGAAAATGACAATTTAGTAAGTTGTGGTATGTTTAACCCTAAAATTATTAGTCATTCTGTTGAACTTAACCACCTTGAAAATGGGGAGGGTTGTCTTTCTGTTGATCGTGACGTTCCTGGAATTGTCCCAAGATATTCTAGAATTACAGTTAAAGGAACTACACTTGAAGGGGAGGAAGTTACTTGGCGTTTAAAAGGGCTTACCTCCATTGTATTTCAACATGAAATTGATCATCTTAATGGTATTATGTTTTATGACCGCATTGAAGGTTATGAAGGAAAATTTAAAAGAGCCTTACCTAAATTGTAGAAAAGACGTGACTCCAGCAATGAGGGTCACGTCTTTTCCGTTATCAAGGTAATACATCCATAGAATAACGATGCCAACGTACATTATCAAAGTGTTCATGTCCTCTCATTTGAAAGAGAAATGCTTAAATTAGCCAGTAATTACCTTGTAGTTTTTTTTTCTTTTTTCCACATACTAAAAACAAAATGATAGGGCTTTAAACATTACTTCCTACAAGGAGGAAAAGAAATGCTTAAGAAGCTAAAACGAAAATTAGTGAAGCACTGTCGTGGACTCCTTCCTAAAAAAAGACTTGCTCAAAGTCCACAATAATAAGTAGAACTACAATGGGGGAAAAATCTTAACAATTTCTTCCCCTTTTTTACATATGAATATGAATAATATTGAAAAAAATTGGCAAAGAAGAATAAATGCATGAAAATCTAACCAATTTCATTTATAATATGAAAATAAATACAAGGTTGAACCATATAAAAGGAGAGGTATTATGATTTACAAAGTTTTTTATCAACCAAAACCAGAACAAGTTCCTGTTCGGGAAAATACAAAATCTTATTATGTAGAAGCAAACAGTGAGCGAGAAGCTCGAAAAAAACTTGCCGACAAAAACATTAGTATCGAATACGTACAAAAGATTTCTGGAGTATTTCTTGAGTATGAAAAACAAAATCCTAACTTTAGAATAGAACAGGGGTAACATATGAAACAAGCTAAACCTAATCAAGCATCTGTATTCGCACTAGGGGGGCTAGGTGAGATCGGCAAGAACACCTATGCCATTCAGTACCAGGATGAGATCATTTTAATTGATGCAGGAATAAAATTCCCAGAGGACGAGCTACTGGGAATTGATTATGTTATTCCTGATTACACATATTTAGTTCGGAATGAAGAAAAAATTAAAGGTTTGTTTATTACGCACGGACATGAAGACCATATTGGTGGAATTCCCTATTTAATGCGAGAGGTAAATATTCCTATCTATGGCGGTAAACTAGCTCTTGGTTTAATAAAAAATAAGCTAGAAGAGCACGGACTTATTCGTAAAGTTAAAATGCACGAAATCCATGAAGACCAAGTTATCAAGTTCGCGAATACATCTGTTACTTTTTTCCGTACAACACATAGTATTCCTGATGCCTATGGAATTGTTGTAAATACTCCAGCTGGAAATATCGTCCATACAGGAGATTTCAAGTTTGACTTTACACCAGTGGGAGAGCCAGCAAACCTCACTAAAATGGCTAAAATTGGTGAGGAGGGTGTACTTTGTTTACTTTCAGATAGTACGAATAGTGAAATTCCCGAATTTACAATGTCTGAGCGAAAAGTCGGAGAAAGTATTGATAATATCTTCCGTAAAGTAGAAGGACGCGTTATTTTTGCCACTTTCGCTTCAAACATTCATCGCTTACAACAAGTAGTCGAAACCTCTGTGCAGTACGGGAGGAAGATTGCAGTGTTTGGTCGAAGTATGGAATCGGCTTTGACGATTGGACAAGAGCTTGGTTATATACGTGCTCCAAAAGGGACGTTTATTGAACCATCTCAATTAAATAAGCTCCCTGACAACCATGTAACTATTTTATGTACAGGAAGCCAAGGAGAGCCGATGGCAGCTTTATCAAGAATTGCATTTGGTACACATCGCCAAATTCAAATTATCCCTGGTGATACCGTTGTGTTTTCATCTTCACCTATTCCAGGAAACACACTTAGTGTAAGTAAGACAATTAATCAACTATACCGGGTTGGTGCAAATGTTATACACGGTTCACTAAGTAATATTCATACTTCTGGGCATGGTGGACAAGAAGAACAAAAGTTAATGTTAAGACTAATGAAACCGCAGTATTTCTTCCCTATTCATGGTGAGTATCGTATGTTAAAAATGCACACGAAGCTAGCTCAAGACTGTGGCGTTCCTGAAAAGAATTGCTTCATTATGGACAATGGTGAAGTATTATCGATGAATCGAGAAGAAGCCATGATCTCCGGCAAAGTCCCTTCAGGATCTGTATATGTTGATGGGAGTGGTATTGGAGATATTGGGAATATCGTTTTGAGAGATCGCCGTATCTTATCGGAAGAAGGTCTAGTTGTAGTTGTCGTGAGCTTAAATATGAAAGAATTTAAAGTTTCGGCAGGACCTGATATCATTTCTCGTGGCTTCGTTTATATGAGAGAAGCTGGTGACTTAATTCACGAAGCACAACAACTGCTCGCTAAACATCTAGATGAAATAATGGAGCGTAAAACAACACAATGGTCAGAAATAAAAAATGAAATTAGTGACATCCTTGGACCTTTCCTTTACGAACGTACAAAGAGAAAGCCAATGATTTTACCAATCATTATGGAAGTATAAAACTAGAATCAATCAAAAAGGCTGACCTCTAGTCAGCCTTTGATTATTTATTAATATAATTAGTCCTCATCTAATAACTGTTTTTCAAAACGATCAATATCTTTATCAGCACCAATGACAATTAATATATCTCCCCGAATGATTTTCTCATGAGCTTGCGGTGATACATTTATATTTTCATTCCGTTTAATAGCCATAATATTTATTCCGTACTTAGCACGAATATCTAAGTCAATTAAAGTCTTTCCGTGCATTTTTTCCCCTGCAATTAACTCTACAATACTATATTCATCAGAAAGCTCTAAGTAATCCAATACATTTTTGGAAACAATGTGATGTGCGATTCGTATACCAATGTCTCGCTCTGGATGGACGATTTCATGTGCACCAATTTTTTCAAGCACCTTTTCATGATAGTCATTTTGTGCTTTTACCGTAATATGTTTTACACCTAACTCATTTAACATTAAAGTTGTTAAAATACTTGATTGAATATCGTCTCCAATAGCTACAATGACGTGATCAAAGTTTCTAATCCCTAAATTTTTTAATGCAATTTCATCTGTCGAATTGGCAACTACTGCATGAGTTACGATGTCTTTATATTCATCTACTTTTTCAGGAGATTGATCGATTGCCAAGACTTCCATACCTTGCCTAATTAATTCTTTACAAATGCTGCCACCAAATCTCCCTAAACCAATTACAGCAAATTGTTTTTTCATGACATTTCTTCCTCCATCCAAGCCTTGTTACTCTATTTTACCATAAACAATGGTGAATGGTGATTCATAAGTCGTTGAAGTGAGGACAACCCTAACAAAGTGTCGGTCACCCATTTTGGCTTTGAGTCACCCTTCATACTTAAAATAATCGATTCCACGTCTGTTGCCCTAACTAACAACCTCTAAGTCGTGACACCAGCTTATAGAACCTTCTTTATCTACTACGTAATGATAACCAATCCCTGGCCACCCTAAGCTATTTACATGATATCTCGCAAAGGCATCCGCACTACCTGTTTTTGTGGCACTTTGAATGAATAGCAATATTTTTAATGGCCCCTATAGAACGGCGCCGATACGTGCGACTTCCGTGTTTGGCTAAAGAATTTCGTTTGTCTATAATATTCATCAAATTACCTCATTACTTATATATGGCAATAAGTTAAAAAAGGTGTTGCGTTCACTATCGCCTTGATTTACCGATCATTTTCCGTTCATATTTTTATATAAATTACCTACTTTACGAACAGTATCATTGCTCTTTGCTAATAATTAATTTATACAAAGCAAAAAGCAGACAGAATCCCAGTCAGAGGAAACCGCCTGCTACAGTTGCTCATATTAATAATTTATCTCGTAAACGAATAGCTGTAATTTTCTATTCTTCTTTTATCCCTAACACGCGATTTACTCGCTTGGTCAACATTTTCATACCGCTTCCACCAGCCTGGAAATGCCGCAGCTGACCATCTGCATCAAATACGTAATATGCTGGAACGTACTCATTTTCAAACGAGTCAGTAATTTTATGCTGATTATCTACAGCAATTACTTGTGTAATCCCATGTTCTGCAGCTACTTGTTTGATTTGCTCTACATCCGTATCTTTTTCTGAACGAGGCATATGAATAGCAATGACATTTAACTTGTCCTTATACTTATCACGAAATTCATTAATATTCGGCATCGCCTCTTTACATAAACCACAAGAAACTGACCAAAAATGAAATAACGTTGGCTTATTTCCTACTAAATCCTCTTTGTTAACCTCACTGCCATTTAACCACTCCGTTGCACCATTTAAATCAGGCATTGGAGAACGTAACTTTAGCGCCATAATATTCCCTCCTATAAAATGATTAACTAGTTGAAAAAGGTCTAACATAGCTGCTAGACCTTTTCCTTCATATATAATATGACCTTATATTATACGTTTAATGTTTCTTGACCTGGCTTCCAGTTCGCTGGGCAAAGTCCGCCAGTTTGTAATGCTTGAAGTACACGTAAAGTCTCATCTACATCACGGCCAATGTTATTATGGTTTACAACAGAGTACATTAATTCACCTTCAGGGCTGATGATGAAAAGACCACGAAGTGCAATACCAGAATCTTCAATTAATACACCATACTCACGAGAAACTTGGTGGTTAGTATCTGCAGCTAGTGGGTACTTTAACTCACCAAGACCATTATCATCACGAGAAGTGTTGATCCATGCCTTATGTGTATGAATTGTATCTGTAGAAACCCCAATAACTTCTGCATCTAAATCTTCAAACTCATCATAACGATCACTTAAAGCAGTAATTTCTGTAGGGCAAACGAATGTGAAGTCCATTGGATAGAAGAATAGGACTGTCCACTTATCGTTTTTCATGTTTTCTTCTAAACTTACTTTTCCAAATTCCTTGTTCGGTAAAACAGCATCCATTTCAAAACGTGGAGCTTGTTTTGCTACCATACGCTTATCTGACATATGTACATACCTCCTATTAATTATTACATAGTTAATTATAAGAGAAAGGTTATTTTTAGTCAATATTAAATTATAATTAATTTAAATTACTAACAAATCCCTTCTCTTTATCACACTATAGCTATTATACCCACACTTTTCATTACTAAACTTTAATTTTATGTAAACAATTATAAATGTTTTTTTACAAAAAAACGAATAATATGCATAAGAAATTCTCATTTAAATATATTCTTTGGAAACAAATCGTTTTACTTTCTTTTTTTGGGGGAATAAAATAAGGGAAGGTTGTAGACCAAAGAGTATAATTATTGAAAAATGTATGTTTACTTTAATTTTAGGCACTGATAATGTTTAGTTTTGATTTTCAACAATACGCTTTAACACAACCTTATTTAAAAGCCCAGCAAAAAAAGAAAAAAATAGGAGTGGTTTTGTGTATGTATCAATGGTTTCAAAATATTAACTGGACGTCATTACTAGAAGGGGCCCTTATTAATACCAGTCAAGCGCTATTAGCTATTTTTGCATTTTTCATTGCAAAAGCGATTGGAAATAAATTAATTAGTTCCAGCTTTTCTAAAATGCAAAAACAAAAAGGCATGTCAATGGGGAGAGTAAAAACACTGGAAAAACTAACAATGAATGCCTTTTCCTATGTCCTCATCTTTATTTTTATTACGGTCATTATCAGTATTTTCGGTCTCGATGCTACAGGATTAATTGCCGGTGCTGGGATTATCGGACTCGCAATTGGTTTTGGTGCTCAAGGATTAGTAAGTGACATCGTCACCGGTTTTTTTCTATTATTAGAACGACAAATCGATGTAGAAGATTACATTACAGCAGCAGGAATTAATGGAATTGTTGAAGAAGTTGGTTTGCGTACTACCATTATTAGAGGCTTTGATGGTACATTACATTACATTCCTAACCGTAATATTTCAAGTGTAAGTAATCACTCTAGAGGTAATATGAGAGCGTTAGTAGATATGAGTATTTCTTACGATGATAATATCGATAAAGCTGTTGCTATTATGCAAGAAGTTTGCGACCGTATTGCTAGTGAGGATGACAGAATTAAAGAAGGGCCAAACGTAGTAGGAGTACAAAGCTTAGGTGCTTCAGATGTAGTAATTCGAGTAATCGCGAAAACTACTAATATGGAACAATGGGCCGTTGAACGTACATTACGTAAAGAATTAAAAGAAGCGCTCGATGCTAACGACATAGAAATTCCATTCCCGCATCAGGTGTATATTGAAAAGAAGAATGCATAAAGTCGAAGTATATTACTTCCACTCCTTTTCACCCTTAAGCACTAGTAAAAGTGGAAATCCTGTTAACTCTTTATCACTGCACCTTATTAAGTAAATAAAGGTGCCTGATACCAGCAAATAAAAAAGATGAGGCCACATAGAAAAAGTGACCTCATCTTTTATTTTAGTGATTTAATTTTTGCTCGATTTGTTGGCAAACTTCTTCTGCAGTCATTCCTTGTGCCGAAATTACTGAGCCCGCTGTAACAGCATTTTGTATTCCCATCATATTTTGGTCTTGTCCTGTAATTACGCAACAATCACAACCTTGAGCATCTTGCTCCTGTTTTAATTGAACCACATCATATCCTCTTGATTGAAGCTCTTGTTGTACATCCGTTAACGATTGTTCCACACCAATTCTTGGCATGTCATACACCTCCAAAAAAACATATCAATTATTTGTTACAATGTTAGGATGTACTGAAATAGGATTTTTATTCTAATTTTATCACCTATCTAAAATAGCCAAAATCTCTGATTTCCGCAGTTACATTTAATTTGAATAGTTGGAAAGGTATCTCTCCAGTTCAGTTCCTTCCATTCTTTTAATGCATACTATTTCTCACAAACCTACCAATTCCACTACTATCAACGTTTATCTAATTTATAGTGTAAATATTGGATTAAGTGATTTACAGCAACTTCTATCGCCTCTTCTTTCGGCTCTAAGCGATTATCATGAAGACCGTATAGACTATTCACACCAAGCCAAAACATAAATCCTGGGATTTCGGCTAAAAAGTAGCCAAAATCTTCTCCTGTCATCGCTTCTTTACACTCAATCATTTCTACATTTGTTTGTTCACGAGTAAAGTTGATAAACTCCCTAGTAAGCTGTTCATTATTATAGACTTGGCAATAATTAGCTCCGTAATCAATCGTTCCGCTACATTCAAAGCCTGCTTCAATCCCTTGAACGAGCGCCTCAATTCGTTGCTTTACTTTTTGCATCGACTCGATAGATAACGTCCGGATTGTCCCTTCAATTCGAGCTTTCTCAGCAATAATATTTTGTTTCGTTCCACCTGTAATTTTTCCAATCGTCACTACTGCCGAATCAAGTGGATCGACATTTCGGGCCACGATGGACTGAAGTTGGGTAACCAAATGCGCGGAGGCCACGATCATGTCTCTAGTTGTATGAGGATAAGCCGCATGCCCCCCTTGCCCTTTTAAATTGATAAACAGTTCAGATGTATTTGCAAATAGCAAGCCTTCTCTCGTCGCAATCGTTCCTACAGGATATTCTGGAGCAATGTGCAACGCAACAATTTGGTCAGGTCTCCACTCTTGTAAAATAGAAGATTCTAACATCGGTTTTGCCCCACCCGGACCTTCTTCTGCAGGTTGAAATATAAATAAAAGATGATCTTTTGGTTGTACTTTTGAAAAATGTGTAAGTACACCTAGAGCAATTGTCATATGGAAGTCATGCCCGCACGCATGCATCTTCCCTGCATGAGATGACCGAAAAGGATATGAGGTTTCTTCATCCATCGGTAAGCCATCAATATCAGCACGGTACCCAATCATCTTTGCAGGTGCACTACCATGAACTTTTACGAATATCCCTGTTTTCCACTTTTTAATTTCGAGATGTTCCTGTGGAAGTTTAGCGATATACTCCAACAAAAACGCTTGAGTCTTCACTTCTTCAAATCCTAGTTCTGGAATTTGGTGGAGTGCTCTTCTCGTTTCAATTAATTTTGCAACATCTATCATTATTTAAGCTCCTTCTCTTTAACAAGAAGAAGTTTTGACTCGAACACTTCAACAAATTCATTTACTTCACTTTCAGTAAGAGTGAGTGGTGGTAATAGACGAATAATCGTTTGTTGAGTGACATCCACTAAATACCCCTCTGCTAACAGATCATGTTGGAGCGCCTTCGCTTCTTCCGACTGAAGTGTCGTAACAATACCTACCATCATCCCTTTTCCACGAATTTCACTAATAATTTGAGGATTTTTCTCTTTCAAACCATTTAATTTTCTGTACAAATAATTAGAGCGCTTCACAGAATTGTCAAGCTCTCCATCCTCTAACAAGACTCTTAACACTGTATTTCCGAGAGCTGCACTGAGAGGTGATGGAGCAAATGTCGTCCCGTGATCACCTGGTTTAAAAAGGTGACTTAACTTGTCAGAAACAATAATTCCTCCCAGTGGGAGTCCACCACCAACGCCTTTAGCAAACAAAATCAAATCTGGTGATATTTCAGCATGCTGGTAGGCAAATAATTTTCCAGTACGACCGATACCCGTTTGAATTTCATCCATACAACATAACACACCATATTGTTTAGCTAAACGAGAGACTTCTCTTAAGTATTCTTCATCTAATGGTAATATCCCACCTGAACCAAGTATAGGCTCCATCAGTACTGCAGCGGGCTTTTTTGTCTGAAACACTTCTTCAAGCTGCTCGATATTATGAGGCTCAACCTCATACACTGGCATGTCCGTAACCGGAAAATCCTGATACACACTAGGCTGGCGAGTTAGTTTCAAAGCCCCTAATGTCCTGCCGTGAAAGCTCTTTTGAAGTACTACTACACCTTGAAGATCTTTATCACTTTCTTTTGTCCATTTATGGATAAGTTTTAAAGCAGCTTCTGTAGCTTCAGCACCAGAGTTTGTAAAAAATACTTTCCCGTTAATCGAATGGTTAACCAACTTTTGCGCCAACTCGATAGCTGGTTGATTTAAAAAGACATTTGAAATATGTAAAAATTTCTCGCCTTGCTCTCTGATCGTCTTTACGATTTCAGGGTGAGAATGACCTAAAACATTAACAGCTAGGCCTGTAAATAAATCTAAATAACTTTTTCCCTCCGTATCAATCAGCCGGTTTCCTTCACCTCTTTCAATCGTAATTGGAAGACGGCTATAAGTAGACATCATATATTGCTGATCAAGGCTTTGCCAATTCGTCATATAAAATACCTCCTTCTTCAGATAGAATTGAGGCATCCATCAAGCAAAGGCTCAATGAATGCCATTAAAAATTAATTATCTTCGTTTAAACGACGTAATTCTTGTTTAATTTCTGTTTTCCCTTTTGTTTTCTCATCAATCTCTTTGATGACTCGAGCTGGAGTACCCGCAACAACTGTGTTTGGAGGAACATCTTCTGTTACTATTGCTCCTGCAGCTACTACCGCGCCTTTACCGACTGTAACACCTTCTAAGATTACTGCATTCGCTCCAACCACTACGTCATCTTCAACGACAACTGGCTTAGCTGAAGGTGGTTCAATGACCCCGGCTAATACAGAACCTGCTCCAATGTGGCAGTTCTTACCTACTGTAGCTCGCCCACCCATAACTACGTTCATATCAATCATCGTACCTTCACCGATCACAGATCCAATATTAATACTCGCACCCATCATGATTACCGCATTGTTACCAATTTCTACTTGGTCACGAATAATTGCGCCTGGCTCGATACGTGCTTGAATGTTTTTCATATCTAATAGAGGAATCGCTGAATTGCGACGATCATTTTCTACTATATAGTCTTCAATTTTTGCTTCATTTTCTTTAATAGCCGCTTCAATTTCATTCCATTCACCGAATAATACTCCTACATCACCTGTAATAAACGCTTTTGTTTCAGAACCAAAGTCAATTCCTGCCAAATCACCTTTAATATGTACTTTTACCGGTGTCTTTTTGACACTATTTGAGATAAAAGAGATAATTTCATTTGCATCCATCATTTTCATTATACTAGCCTCCAATAATTTCTTTTCAAGGTTTATAAGAAAAATGTCATGTTGAGACGAATCCCCCTGACGAATTTTTCCGATGATATGATTGTATCAAAAAAGTAACCATACCTCTATTATAACATCCCTCAGAAATGAAAAAATTCTCTTCCTTATGTTAAATTTCTTATTGAATACTGAAGGAATTTTAAAGGAAAATGTCGAATATTTATACATCAATCTTGTCTAGGAGGAGTATCAATGCCAATCCAAACTGCTGACATACACGATGCACACGGAGATCAATTAATTCTCGTAGAACCGATTTTTAAATTTTATGGTCAGAAAAAGACATTTGAAGGGCCAATTTGTACGGTTCGTGTTTTTGAAGACAATGTATTAGTAAAAAAAGCACTTCAAGAAATTCCTGAAGGTAGCGTTCTTGTTGTCGATGGAGGCGGGTCTAAGAAATGTGCATTAATGGGTGATAATTTAGCTGAAATTGCAGTAGCTCGCAAATTAGCTGGTGTCATTATCAATGGATGCATTCGAGATTCTGCACAAGTTAATGAGATGAATATCGGAGTGTTCGCAATTGGAACCAATCCCATTCGTAGTGTAAAAAAAGGTGAAGGTGAAATGAATATCCCTGTACAATTCGCAGGAGTAAACTGGGAACCTAACCATTATGTATACGCAGATAGTGACGGGATTTTAGTAGCGGAACTAAAGTTACAGAATTAAAACCATTAACTTATAGTAAATAGTAAGGAAAATAATAAAGTGAATCACATTATGTGATTCACTTTATTATTTTGTTCTTCTACACTCGCTAACAATTGAACTTGTACTTTCTTGAAGTCTTTTTATTAAATCATTATTTTCATTTGTTCTTGAAACAACTAGATTCGTATTTATATTAATTTTCTCCAATGCATTGTACCCACCAAAACCATAATCAAGGAAGATAAGATCACCGTATGAAACGATCGCATTGACGGTAAAGGCAATATGATATTATATAATTCGTTAAAATTAAAGGTTCTAAAACATCAAAAAATATCCTGCCCACATAGGGCAGGATCAAAATATATTTTATATGCTGAGAGAGTTGTGTTAAAGCGGTACTAATTCATTATTGCTTTTGGAATTGTGCTTCTTCCGTTGATCCTTTAAGTGCTGTTGTTGAAGAAGTTCCACCTGAAACCGTTTGGGCTACTTGGTCAAAGTAACCTGTACCAACTTCACGTTGGTGACGAGTAGCTGTGTAGCCATGCTCTTCAGCAGCAAATTCAGCTTGTTGAAGCTCAGAGTAAGCACCCATACCACGAGTTTTGTAGCCCCGAGCAAGTTCAAACATACTGTAATTAAGCGCATGGAAACCAGCAAGTGTAACGAATTGGAATTTGTAACCCATTTTACCAAGCTCTTGTTGGTACGTTTCAATTGTAGCTTTGTCAAGGTTAGCCTCCCAGTTAAATGAAGGCGAGCAGTTGTAAGCCAGTAATTTACCAGGGAATTTAGCATGAATTGCATCAGCAAATTGCTTCGCTTCTTCAAGACTTGGCTTAGACGTTTCGCACCAGATTAAGTCAGCATATGGAGCATAAGCTAAACCACGTGCTATCGCTTGGTCAATACCAGCATTTGTACGGAAGAACCCTTCTGGAGTACGCTCACCAGTAATAAATGGAGCATCAACTGGATCGATATCGCTTGTAATTAAGTCAGCTGCATCCGCATCTGTACGAGCAATAACTAATGTCGCTACACCTGAAACGTCTGCTGCAAGACGTGCCGATACTAAGTTACGAATAGCTGTTTGTGTTGGGATAAGTACTTTTCCACCTAAGTGGCCACATTTTTTCTCTGAAGCTAATTGGTCTTCAAAGTGAACTCCAGACGCTCCAGCCTCAATCATACCTTTCATCAGTTCAAATACGTTTAATTGTCCCCCGAATCCAGCTTCAGCATCAGCTACGATCGGTGCGAAATAATCAACATCACCTTCGCCTTCCATATGTTGAATTTGGTCAGCACGTTGCAATGAATTATTAATACGCTTAACAACCTGTGGTACTGAGTTTGCAGGGTATAAACTTTGGTCAGGGTACATATGACCAGCAAGATTAGCATCAGCTGCTACTTGCCATCCACTTAAGTAAATTGCTTTTAGTCCAGCTTTCACTTGTTGAACCGCTTGACCACCAGTAAGTGCACCAAGTGCATTTACATAAGGCTCTTCATTAACTAGCTTCCAAAGCTTTTCTGAGCCTAGACGTGCTAATGTATGTTCAATTTGAACTGAACCGCGTAATCGAACAACTTCTTCTGCCGAATACGGGCGTTCAATACCAGCCCAACGAGGATCGTTTTCCCATTGTTCTTGTAATTTTCTAGCTTCCTCTTGAATGTTTACTTTTGCCATAATCTCCATCTCCCTTTTCTTAATAAATTTTTTTTTAGTGATTGAGCTGTCAAATATCCAGGTGTGATACTCCTAATTAAAAAGTAGTTTCAAAGATTAAGTGTTAAATAAGATTTCAACTCGATTTAGATATGTAATTGTCCTCAATCACCCTTTCTTTCATTGATCCCTTTTCTTTGCTGTTTTTCTCATCTGTATTATTACAGTTTGTTGTTTGTGACTTTATAATATAACAGATAAATAAAAAACACAACTATTTTTTTCGCTTTTTTTGCCTATTTTAAAAAATTTAAATTTTCAATTTATTAAATATATATTCAATAAATGTTGTTGGTTACAATGAAATGCACATACTCTTTCCTGGTTCTATAGAGGATTATAAACAGAAATCTCTTCTCAAACCAATACCTTTCAAAACTACGCTAAATTCCGTAAAAACGTTATTATTTCATTTAAATTGATTATTAGGCTAAACTTGGAAACTATTTCTTTACTCCCTCTCTGTTTTATTAATACTCTTTATATAAAAATCTGTTATGAAACAGTTGTAAGTTTAATGTGATTATTTTTAGGTTTTTTTGTTGAGATTCCCCTATAAGTGTGATAACTTGTTACTCAAGGTATAAAGATTAATAGTTAATTGAATCAATCCACTAGGGGTGCTTTCCATAAAGCTGAGATTGGCCTTTTGCCTAAACCCTTGAACCTGATCTAGATAATACTAGCGGAGGGAAGTGGATAGTCGGAACATAGGAAAAACGTAATTTCCTATATGATCACATTTAAGCTACTGACTATTCAGCCACTTCCTTTTATTGGGAAGTGGCTTTTTTATAGCTAAACTTTGAAAGGAGTGAGAAACATGACTGAAACAGCGTTAACTTCACTACTCGAACAGGTCGATGAAAGAAAATCAGAACTGATTGAGTTAGCTAGCACATTAATCCGTTTTAAAACGCCAAGTCCACCCGCACGAAACACAGAAGAAGCTCAAGCTTTCATTTCTACATACTTAAAAGATTTAGGCTTTTCTATTGACAAATGGGATGTATATGAAGGGGATCCGAATGTCGTAGGTGTTCTTTCAGGATCAAATTCAAACGAATACAAAAGCCTACTTATAAATGGACATATTGATGTTGCTTCGGTAGAAGAAGGAGAACAATGGGATCAAGATCCATTCTCACCTATTATTAAAGAAAACACCCTATATGGGCGAGGGGCTGCAGATATGAAAGGCGGGCTCGCTGGTTCCCTTTTTGCCATAAAGCTACTAAAAGAAGCTGGTATAGCCCTTCCAGGAAAACTAACCTTTCAATCGGTAATTGGTGAAGAAGTTGGTGAGGCAGGAACACTTGAGTGTTGTAAAAAAGGGTATGAGGCTGATTTTGCCGTGGTCGTAGATACAAGCAACTGCCAAATCCAAGGTCAAGGCGGTGTTATAACTGGTTGGATTACTATCCAAAGTCCACAAACATTTCATGATGCTAACCGTCGCAGTATGATTCATGCCGGTGGAGGTTTATTTGGTGCAAGTGCGATAGAGAAAATGACAAAAATTATTCAAGGACTAAAAGAACTTGAACAACATTGGGCGGTTACGAAAGCATATCCTGGTTTTCCTGCGGGTATGACAACAATCAATCCTGCTGTAATTGAAGGAGGACGTCATGCTGCCTTTGTTGCCGACCGTTGCGCCCTTTGGATTACCGTTCATTTTTATCCTAATGAAAACCATGAGGAAATCGCTAAAGAAATTGAGGAGCATATCCTTAATGTGGCTAAAGCAGATCCATGGTTATGCGAAAACCAACCTACATTTCGGTGGGGAGGTTCATCAATGATTGAAGATCGGGGTGAAATCTTTCCTTCTTTAGCTATAGATGAGAATCATGCTGGATTACGTACACTTGCAAATGTTCATAGTGATGTATTCCAAGAAAAAGTAACAATCGGCATGTCTCCTACCGTCACAGACGGTGGCTGGCTTGGTCAAGCAGGTATTCCAACTGTCATCTATGGTCCTGGGAAACTTGAGCATGCACATGCAGTCAATGAACAGCTTTCCATTGACGAACTCGTTCAATTTACAAAAGTTATGACAAAATTTATTTACGATTGGTGTCATACAAGAAAAGAAGATGCACAGAGCTAGACAAGAAAACCTAAGGAGTGATTATTTATGCTATTTACAGACCGTTTATATGAAAAAGCAAAACCTATATGGAACAAAAACCATAGTCATCCATTTGTTCAAGGAATTGGACATGGTACGTTAGACATTGCAAAATTTAAATTTTTCATGCGCCAAGACTACTTATACTTAATTGATTATGCCCGATTATTTGCTTTAGGTAGCCTAAAAGGAAGCGACCTTAAAACGATGTCTACTTTCGCTAAATTACTTAACTCTACTTTAAACGTAGAAATGAACTTACACAGACAATACGCTAAACGCCTTGGCATTAGTGAAGAGGAGCTTGAAACCACAAAAGCTGCCCCAATTACGTTGGCTTATAGCGGTTATATGCTAAACGTATCTCAGCGTGGGTCTTTAGTAGACCTTGTTGCAGCTGTACTTCCATGCACTTGGAGCTATTATGAAATTGGAACTGAACTTAGTAAAATCCCTGGTGCTCTTGAGAATGAAACATATGGCGAATGGGTCCAAATGTATGCCTCAGAAGAATTTGGAGAATTAGCAGACTGGTTAATTACATTAATGAATCAATTAGCTGAAGGAAAAACGGAAGCTGAACTTACAAAGCTCGAAGAAATTTTCTTGAATACAAGCCGCTATGAGTATATGTTCTGGGATATGTCTTTCAATCTGGAGATGTGGCCGACAGATGACGAACAATAACGTTCTCTCGTTTGACCATGTTTCATTTTCCTACAAAGGCAAAAAGCAAGAAAAGTCTGTTCTTATTCTTGATAAGTTATCTATTACGATTAGAAGTGGCGAGTTTGTAAGCTTATTAGGTCCAAGCGGATCGGGGAAAAGTACAATTTTCCGGCTAATAACAGGTCTAGAACAACCAACCAAAGGGACGATCGCTCTTTATGGAAAAGAGGAAACAAAGCGTTTAGGCAAGGTCGGTTATATGCCGCAACAGGATATGCTTCTTGATTGGCGTAACATTCTTGACAATGCTTTTCTCCCACTTGAAATTAATGGCTTTACTAAAAAAAATAAAAAAGATTATGTCCTTCGGTTACTTGAAGAGTTTGGCTTAAAAGGCTACGAAAATAACTACCCCCACCAACTTTCAGGTGGAATGAGACAACGAGTTTCCTTCCTGCGAGCGATGCTTGGTGGTGGAAACCTCTTGCTTCTTGATGAACCGTTTAGTGCACTTGATGCCGTTACACGTTTATCTATGCAAGAATGGCTGTTAGAACAATGGGAAAAGCTTGAGAAAACTGTCATTTTTATTACTCATGATGTGGACGAAGCTTTATTTTTGTCAGATCGAGTTTTTCTTTTCTCTCAGTCACCACTTACAACCTTTAAAGAGATACAAGTTCCACTATCTCGTCCAAGAAAAGTCGAAGACTTACTATCGCCTGAGCTTACAAAAATAAAAAGTGATTTACTTCACGAATTACGCCAGCAGGTGAAGCTATGAAACAAATAAAGTATTATACGAGCTCTATCATTCTTTTACTCATCATCTTTCTAGGTTGGGAGTTAAGTGCTATTCAAGTGAATAAACCATTTATACTCCCTTCACCAACGCTCATAATAGTAAAAATGGTGGAACTGCACAATGTACTCTTCAAAGTACATTTATTGGCAACGTTAGAAGTTGTTCTGATTGGTTTATTTATATCAATTGGGTTTGGGGTTGCATTAGCAGTATGGATGAATATGAGTCCAATAGCAGAAAAAGCGTTTTTTCCGCTTGTAATTGCCTCACAAACGATTCCAATTATTGCTTTAGCGCCGATATTTGTCTTGTGGTTTGGTTATACGATTTGGAGTAAGGTTGTTGTTACAATACTTATTACGTTTTTTCCAATAACCATTGGCGCATTCGATGGCCTCAGGTCAACGAGCAAAGACCATATCGACTTATTACGTACAATGGGAGCAAGCCGTTGGCAAACGTTTTTTAAAGTTCAAGTACCGACCGCGCTACCTTACTTTTTTTCAGGTCTAAAGGTTGCTGTCACTTTAAGTGTTATTGGGGCAGCAATCGGGGAATGGTTAGGGGCTAATGCGGGCTTAGGTTATTTTAGTCGCAGGATGATGACACAGTTTGATGGTGCAGGCGTTTTTGCACCAATCGTTTGGCTATCAATCCTAGGAATTACATTATTTTTATTAGTCAAAACAATAGAAACATACTTACTTAAATGGAGGAAAAAATTATGAAAAAACTATCAATGTTCGTCCTATCTCTTGTAACAGCATTTAATTTAGCTGCTTGCGGAGCAGACCCGCAACAAGAGAAACTAGAAGAAACAGCAGGAGGAGACACTCCTGAAGCACCTGATACAGAAGAATTAACGAGCATCGACATTATGCTCGACTGGTATCCAAATGCTGTTCATTCTTATTTATATGCTGCGTTAGAAGAAGGGTATTTTGAAGAAGAAGGGTTAGATGTTAATATCGTTTTCCCTGCTAATCCAACAGACCCGATTAATTTAGCAGCATCAGGTGGCGTAACACTTGGAATTACTTATCAACCAGATGTTATTATGGCTCGTACAAAAGATGTTCCTGTTGTTTCGATCGCAGCGGTCGTTCGGTCTCCTTTAAACCATATGATGGTTATGGCAGACAGTGAAATAGAGTCACCATCAGACTTAGAAGGAAAAACAGTTGGTTACCCTGGAATTCCTGTAAATGAACCGATTTTAAAATCAATGGTGGAAGCTGACGGCGGAGATTACGAGCAGGTAAATTTAATGGATGTCGGTTTTGAGTTAGGTTCATCGATCGTTAGCGAGCGTGTCGATGCTGTAATAGGAACTTATATTAATCATGAGTATCCTGTATTAAAGCACCAAGGACATGACATTCGCTATTTTAACCCTGTTGATTACGGTGTACCTTCATATTATGAGTTAGTCATTGTCACAAACGAAGACAATTTAGAAGCGAAACGTGACGATATCGAAGCGTTCTGGCGTGCGGCAGTAAAAGGGTATGAAAAAATGAAAAATGAGCCCACCGAAAGCTTAGACATTTTATTTGCAAATCAAGACCAAGCAAACTTCCCTCTTATCCGTGAAGTCGAAGAGCAAAGCTTAGAAATCCTTTTATCCAAAATGGAAACAGAGACAGAAAGCTTCGGAAGCCAATCCAAAGAATCATGGCAAGAAGTAATCGACTGGTTATTGGCTGCTGGTCTCATTGAAGAAGCACCTAAAGTTGACACTATCTTTGAAAATATTACAGAATAAATTTTAAAATAAAAAACTTTAAAGCACACTTATTTTTGACGTACTACGGTTTGTCTTTTATCCATCTGGTAGAATTTTTCTACCTATTAAAATTGCTCTAACTAAAACAATAGAATGAATTAAATGATTAGATTCATTCTATTGTTCCATTTTAAACTCTCTCTCTTAACCAAGCAAAGAGTATTTTTCCATTTTCATTATCAGCTTCAAACATAAGAGTGTATTTATCTAAATAGTATTCGTACATCCATAGGCCTTCCATTTCATTTCGCTCACTTACATCTGGAGTCCCTAAGATTTTTTTTAACTTCGTACCATTTAAATCATATTCTTCTATAGACAGCGCAATTGCTACTAAGCGATCGGTATCAGGGTTTATAAAAAATGTTGCATCGTCGTATCTAAAATATTCTCCACCTTCATAGTACCCTGTCTCAATAGCATTTCCTCTTTTTGACAGTATTTCATCCTTTTCTGTCCCAAGCTGAAATTCTATATGATCTAACTGGCCATCAAATCCTTTTTCAATCCAGTTAAAGCTAACAATATTATTATCCGCCTCTTTGTTCGCAGCTAATACAATACCTGTTTCACCAGTACTTTCTATCGAGAATGCCTCATCGTCACTCCTGTCTGGAGTTGATTTTTCATTTACAAATCCCATTGATAAAATAAGGGCGGTAATAATCATCGTGATCATGGAAAGTTTTAATATAAGATGGTTCATCATCCACATTCCCTCCAAACAATAAAGTATAACTATTTCCTCTTGCACTAATCTTTTTTTCTCTATCTAAAAGTTAATTGAATGCATAGCGCATTTTGATACAAGACTATTAATAGCTTGTCCACATATCCTTAGTTTCATGTTTACCCTTTCTTATTCAAAAATATGCCCAATTTCTATATCTCTTTAATATGTTGAACGTAGAAAGATTTAAAAAGGTTACAATTTGTGATACGCTTTCAATTATGTATATAATAGATTTGAAATTTATCGTTTTGAAAGGATTGAAAATAGTGAGTTGGAATGATGAAGCAACATCTTTATTAGAAGAATTATTAGCACCAGTTCCTGTGTTCGTTAGACCGATGGCTAAAAAAGGTATTGAAGCAAAAATTAATGAACTAGCAAATGGTGAAGAAGTAACAAAAGATCATGTGATTCGAGGCTATATTCTTGCTTCACCTGGTCCGATGCAAAAACGTGCGGTAGCTATGTTAAAAAGTAAAAAAATTGATTTGGCTCCATATGAAGAAATTCTAAAGTAGACGTTATACTAAATAGTTAAAGAAAGGGAGCTTTTAAAAGACTCCCTTTGTTTCATTTTATTTGTTCTCTAGCCTTATATTTAATAAATGCTCACGTTGATTATATACTATTTCTCTCGATTTATTTATTTTCCTGCCTTAAATCCAAAATTTTACTGAAAATTTTATTCACTCTATATTTTTCAATTTTTAATTATCAAACAATACTACTATAGTCAGCAATTGTTGGAGATTAAATTGAAGCTGAAACGAAAGTTTAGATTTCTTTTTTTCCTGTCTTCAAATAGGACTGGGCTACTGAACGAACAGAAGAATTCCAAAACGAAATGGAATGACACATCGCTTCTTGAACCGTTTCGGCACCCTCTTCCTCCCAGTAGCTTAAAGGTATTTCTTCATGAAGTTGGTTTACAAAAGAATACCAAAATGACAGCACTGCGTCCGAGTCATCACCTTCAGCCGAAATCGTATAAGTCTCACCTATTCTCGTCATAAGCATAAAAGACATTAACCCCAATAAACTCTTTCCATTACATTCATGACTTTCTGTATGATAATAAATTTTACTAGCAAAACGCTCATTTACCGTTACAAGCTCTATTACTTTTCTCACCGTAAACCCTTTTGGAAAAATCATTTCTTTTTCAACCTTCATAATAATCCCTCCACATAGCTGAATTAAGGATTATTATAATAATAAAATAATTATCTAACTACATCTTTGTTATATTTGATAACAGAAAAATATGGAAAGATAGGAGTGCTGTTTTTCTTCCTTAGCATTGAAAAGAAAGATAAATTCACGTGAAAAATTTTAGCTATATTGAGGTCTCATTTTAGATCGTTTATTTACATGTTGATCTGCTCCCATTGCCGCAATAGCACCGTCTGCAGCTGATACAACTGCTTGCTTAATCGGAGTACGGCGAGCATCACCACCAGCAAAAACCCCTTCAATATTTGTACGAAGGAATTCGTCTACAACGACATAACCTTCTGAATCTCGAGCAATTTCATTTCCGAGGAAATCTGTTCCTGGCTTCATTCCACCTAAATATAAGAAAACACCATCAACATCCCATATTTGTTCTTGCCGATTACTATCTTGTACTACTATTTGCTCAACACTATCGCTACCCTTAATTTCACGAATTCTATGTTTTTTATAGATCTTCACATTTTTTACCTGCTCTATTTCAAAAAGATTAGCGTCCCCTTTCACGCTCTCAGTCGGTAATATAAACTCACTTCTTTACAAAACTTTGCTAACATTTCAGCTTCATGTAATGCTTCCTCATTATCACCGGCAACTACCACTGTACGACCTTCATAAAATGCGGCATCACAAGTCGAACAATAACTTACCCCGCGTCCCGTAAAGTCTTCTTCACCTTTAATTTTACTTCCCGGCGCTTTTGCTCCGACTGCAATAAACACACTTTTCGCTTTAATTGTTCCTTCTGGTATATTGATTTTCTTTACTTCATCAGAGAAATCTACAGATAATACATTTGTACGAACAAATTGCGCTCCAAAATCTTTAGCCTGCTTTTGCATTACTTCTAAAAGTTCAAGGCCTGTTACTTCACCACGAATCCCTGGATAGTTTGCAATTTTATGTGTAATTGCAAGTGTGCCAGCTTTAGGTGCTTTATCTAATACCAATGTTTTAAGCTTTGCTCTTGCACTATATACGGCTGCTGAAGCACCAGCAGGACCGCCACCAATCATAACAAAGTCATATTCATCCTCAAGAATCTCTTTCGTTATTGATGCAAAAATTTCTTCATCACCTTGTTCTGTTGATTTACTCTCCACTTTTTCTTCACTATCTAATGGTAATCCAAGTGCTTTTCTAAACTTTTTCTCTTGAAAACCGAGAATTAGTTTTCCATTAACATAAGTAGCTGGAGTACCCATAATTTTCTTTTCTCTTAACTCGTCGAAATATTCTTTTACAACGGAGACATTTCTTTCTTCATACTGAATACCCCACTCTTTTAGAGCACTTTTTACCTTTTCACAATACGGACAACCTTTACTTGAATAAACAATGACTTTCATCTTCCACCCCTCCATTATTTACAATTATATTAATTATATTAAATAGTTTTTATTTAATAGTCAACCTTAAATAATAATTATTATTAAATGATATTCTTCATTAATTTATACCACACTGACCTAATACTTTAAACTAAATTAATAATATTTTTAAACTCTAGGACTATATTAGTACATATTTATGATATGATAGATTTGAATTTCTATTTATCAATTTGTAAAATCTTGAGGTGAATTTGCATTGTTCTTTTCAAATAGTAAAGTTAAACAGCTTGAATCTGAAAAATTAGTGCTAGAAAAACGTATTGCAGAACTAGAACAGCAACTTAGTGAAAAAGATGTACAAAATAATCAACTTTTTAATGAAATAAATAATAGTTTTATTGCTGCTTTCGAAGAGCATAATGCTGTTAATGAACAACATAATACACTAGGAACAATGGTTGAAAATATAAGAGAACATTTTGAAACTGTCACTGAAACGAGCCAGCAATTAAGTAACACTTCTTTAGTAATGGGAGAAAAAGGCCAATCTCTTATCTCTTCTACTGATATTATGGTAGACAAATCAACGAATGGGCAAAATTCCGTCAAAAAAATCCAATTGTTAATCGAAAGACTAGGAGAAGAATCAAAACAAACTGCAGCAAGCATGGCTCAATTAGGTTCTAGGTCAAAGGAAATAGAAGGAATTGTAAAAGTAATTAATGAAATTGCTGAACAAACTAACCTGTTAGCGTTAAATGCTTCGATTGAAGCTGCGCGTGCTGGAGAACACGGTAAAGGTTTTGCTGTTGTAGCAGATGAAGTTAGAAAATTAGCTGAAAACACTGCACAAAGTACCAAAAGTATCGATGACTTAATTAAACATATACAAACAGAAACTGAACGAGCTTTAGAGGATTCTAACAATACATTACGAGCTGTTGAAGAAGGTAAAGAATACGGTAACCAAACAGCACAAAGTATCGAAGAAATTATCGTAGCTATTGATGCTGTAAAAACAGATGTAAATGCCGTGTTGAAAACAATAAAAGAACAGGATATACTCAGCCAAAACATCAACAACGAAATCTCTCAAACAGCTAATACGTTTGATGAAACTAATCAATTGATCCAACAACATATTGATGAAGCTATTCAAGTTGAACATCAATTAAAAGAAGGCATGAATCAACTTCAACTGCTACAAAAATAATTGAAGAGGCTGACAATTATTGTCAGCCTCTTTTTTATAACTCTACCCTTCAACAGTGAGTTCTTTGTTTTCGTTTTCTTTTTCAACCGTTTCAACGTATAATGAACGACTTGGAAAGGCAATACTTGCCCCTTCCTCTTCTAGTATCTCTAATATTTTAAAGTTGATATCTTCTTTAACTTTTAAATACTCGGCCCATACTGTTGTTTTAGTAAAGAAGTATAAGAAAATATCTAAACTACTATCATTAAATTTATCAAATCGAACCATGATTGTCTCTGGATGAACAGCTTCATGGTTTCTAATCATCTCTTCAATTCGTTCTACACATTTTTTCATTTGGTCTCTAGACGTTTGATAAGTTAAACCAAGATTAAACATAATTCTACGTTTTCCCATGCTACTAAAGTTTTCAATTTCTTGATTGGCTAAGGTTGAATTGGGTATAACAATGACCGAATTGGCAAACGTACGGATTTTTGTACTTCTAAATCCGATATCTTCTACAATCCCCTCTACAGAAGGTGTCTTAATCCAATTCCCGAGAGAAAAAGGCTTTTCTGTAATGATAACGACACCACCAAACAGATTTCCTAACGTACTTTGCGCCGCAAGGGCTACAGCAAGACCGCCTATCCCTAAACCAGCGACCAAGTTGTTTATGTTATGCCCCCAAGCTTGGGCCACTAAACTTAGAATGACTGCAATGATGACAACTTGCAATACTTTAGAAAAGAACGGAATTAAAATTTCATCAAATTCCATTGCAAATTTCTCTTTCAGTTTTTCAAACAATCTAGAGCTTTTACTTGAAAGCTTAATCAACCCTGACCCTATGATTAAAATAATAATTGTATTAAAAATACGATCAATCAATAATTCAGTACTAAGTGTTAGATCAAAAGACATTATGCCAATATAGATCGGTAAAAAGATAAAGAACGTTCGTAGCGGCTTTTCGTACGCGTCTAATACGGCAATAAAAAATTGGTTATTCGTTTTATTAATTAGCTTCGAAAGCAAATAGATTACAAGCTTTGACAACCAACGATTAATAAAAACAAAGAATATGACAATAATTATGGTCGTTATTACTCTGTATTGCATAAAAAAAGAAATGAGTTGATCTATTAGCTCAGTCAATTTCATATTCCCCCAATCCGTCTTTCTTCTCAACTGTTTGCTGTGGTAGCATTATTAAAAATGTTGTTCCTTCACCTAGCTTACTGTCAACATTGATAGTCCCACCATGAAGCTCAATAATATGTTTTACGATCGCTAACCCTAAACCGCTTCCACCATTTTTTGATGTACGCGATTTATCGACTCGATAAAACCTCTCCCATATAAACGGTAGTTCACTTTCAGGGATCCCTAGACCATTATCCTGTATAGCAATACTTAATCGTTTTTTTTGGTTATTCTTCTGGATACGAACTATAATTTTACCATTTTGTGTGTAGCGAATACTATTTTCAATTAAATTTTTTATAACTTGTTTCATCTTCTCTTTATCAAAATAGCCCGTCGATAGTTTGTTTTCAATTTCTAGTTCAAATTCTATATTTTCTTGTTGTAGTTTCAAGTCAAAATCCAATTTTAAATCATGTAACCAAGAATACAAGTTTACAACATCCTTATGAAGTTGTATATTCCCTTCCTCATATTTTGCTAACTCAAACAAATCATTGACGAGTACTTCCATATTTTTAGCTTGTTTATAAATCATACTCGCTTGCTTTTTACACATTGAATCACTTTCTTCTCGGTCTTTTAACAATGCAGCGTAGGCCTTAACATATGTTAAAGGGGTTCTCAAGTCATGGGAAATGTGGGATAAAAACTCTTTTCTCGTATCATTATAACGTTTTAATTGATCAGACATTTGTTGAATATCTTGAGCTAGACGCCCGACCTCATCTTTAGCTGTCGTTTTAATTTCATACTCAAAATTTCCTTTAGCAATTTGAGTCGTCGCCTTCCCCATATTTTGTAATGGCTTTGTTAACACTCTTGATAAGTATAAGATAAATAGGAGACCAATCACAAAAATAATAATACTCATAATAAATACGAGCTGTAAAATATTATTTTTCGTCGCTTCGAATTCTCTCATATTTTGATCAATAAATAAATAGCCCTTAACTCTCTCATTTACGTATACTGGCTGCATCGACCAAATATGTTGAATGTGATGTTCTCTTGTTGTAACGTAGTCAGTAATCGGTTGTTTAATATCAACATGTAGTGATTCTGTATTAATTTTTTGCTTAATCCACAGATGATACGCTTCAATAAGCTCAGGATCAATAGGCTGCGCCATGACTAAAGGGGTTAATTTTTCATCAAAAAGGAGAAAATTAACCGTATCATCCTTTTCCATTTTCAATACATGTAAGATTGTATCAATAACAAAGTGGTTTTCAATACTATCTGCATGAGTGACTAATCGATGTTCTAATTGTTTTGTTAGATGATCCTGATAAAATTCTTTTGATTGAATATAAAAAGTGATACTCATTGTTAATATTGTAGTCATTAAGCATATTACTAAAAGCATAGTAAGCTTAGAAGAAAGCCTCATCTCATTCCCCCAACATCATGAAAGTTCTTGAACAACTTGATAACCAATTCCCCAAACAGTTTCAATAACTTTGTGAGGGTATTTAGTTTTCTTTAACTTTTCTCGAATGTTTTTAATATGAGCATCGACATTTCTAGCATCTCCATCAAATGAAAAGTCCCATTCAAGTTCTACTAATTGTTCGCGTGAATACACTCTACCTGGATGGCTTGCTAAACGAAAAAACAGTTTATACTCCTTTTTTGTGAGAGGAACAACTTGTCCATTATATGTAACTTGATACTTTTCTTGATCAAATTTAAGATGATGAAGTTCAAATACTTCTTCAAGAATAGTCGAACGTCTAAGCACAGATTGTATTCTAGCAATCATTTCTCGCGGTTCAAATGGCTTGATAATATAATCATCAGCACCTCGATTTAAGCCTTTTACGATGTCTTCTGTATCCCCAAGCGCTGTTAACAAAATAACAGGAATATCTTTTACTTTTTCAATTTGCTTCATCTCTTTGAGTACAGAAAAGCCATCCATGATTGGCATCATCACATCGAGAAGTACTAAGTCAATCACTTGTGCATCGAGAAGCTCTAGTGCCGATTCTCCATCTTCCGCTTCCACGGTCTCATACTCACCTTGTAAACAAATACTAATCAACTCACGCATATCTTTTTCATCATCAACTATAAGAATAATCTTTTTTTTCATTTTGGTTCCCCCAAATGTAACTTAACTTTATTCTAAAACATTCTAAATAACATATTATAAAAATATGTAGAAAGTGTTAAGAGAGTAGAAGAAATAAAGAGGCTAATTAATAAATCAGCCTCTTTGCTCTTCCATATTATCTAACATCTCATGAACAACATACCCTACTTCTCCTCCACCTTGATCCTCATCAATTTGGTTTTCATCTTCCTCAAAAAAATCATAAGCCCATTCACTCCCCATTTCGAGGATCATATGAGAAAGAGGTTTAGTTTCTGACGTCGATATATTCATCCGACCGATAAGGTCCTGCCTCATTTCTTCACCTCTTTTAGGAGTAAGCAACAGTGCACTTGTTGCACCAATCATTCCACCAACAAGCGTTCCAATAACAAATCCTGGCCCAATATTATTCTTTCGACCCATATCACCAACTCCTTAAATGGCTTGTTGTTTTAATTAAGTTTGTCCTATTACCTTCTTCTTACGGTTGTGACTATTGGCTTTTTGAAGCATGGCCATACAGAAGTTTACGAAAGCTTCCTTTATTATCCTACTCATAACATACCCTTTTTTTATACATATATGCTTTTTTATAGACGTTTGAGAATAAAGTAACAAGTCACTACTCATTACAATTTGATCAACTTCCTCAGCTTCGTTTACAATAGAAGTAATTGTTAAGAAAAGGAGCGTTTTACTAGTGATTATTCGAGAGACAAATGATGCATTTATAATGATTAAGCAGCATGACCACGCCTTTATATCGGGAGAAGTCGCGAAGCATTTTAAGTGCGACTTACTTAAGGCAGAACACTTCTTTGATGATGCTATTTTCGCAGCATATGAACACGACCGGAGCTGGATCGGGCTAGATGAAACTCCAATCTGGAATGATCAAGCGAACCTTCCATACTCGTTTTCAGATTTCCCACTACTTCCTAAAATAGCTTTTTATACTATTGGGTTAGATGAAATTGAGAAAGTCAGTCCTTATGCTAGCTTATTATGTAGCCTTCATTATAGCTCCTTTTTTTCTCATTCTAACGATGAAAAAGGCATCCAATTTTTAAATGCTGAAAGGAAGAGACAGGAAAAAATAAAAGGGAATATTCCAGACTTAGATCATGCCTTATTGTTAGAACACTATCGCTTACTACAATTCTGTGATGATCTCTCTTTATACTTTTGCTTAAATGAGCTTGGAATAAAAAAGGAGCAAGAACATCCATGGTTTATTAACGGATTTAGTAAAACCGAACTCTTCAACGATAAAATACATCCTCTTTTCGCCGAATGGCTTAATCCAAAAGAAATTACAATAAGGACATTTCCATTTTCTAACGAATTCAAAGTAACCTTAAAATATAAAACCGTCTTAAAAAATGCTATTGAAGTGATGGGGATTGCAAAAGCTTATGAAAACAGCTTATTAGAGGAGCAACAGATCTTTATTCTCAAATAGATTTATCTAGATAATTGCTAATTGTGGTTAATTTAATCATTAATTCCCTTTCTGTAGTTCGTATTATCAATGGCCATGTAAAGGGTTGGACCAATTTTACTTAACTCTTCATACGATTCTTGCTGTCTACCAGAAATAATGATTAAGCCTGGAGAAATTTCTGCAATTTTTTCAAAGTCAGGCTCTTTTAAGCTACCTACATTTTCATACTTTTCATCCTCGTATTTTGCTAAATAAGGAGGAATGTTAGCTTGTGGGACTCCTGTTACTTCTACTCCCATTTTATCTAAAGAATCTAGTACTCCAAAGTAAAATACAACCACTTTTTCAGGATTTACATCGACCGTTGGTTCACTCATGAGAATCTAATTGAGAATCCATGTGTTTTGTACGTTACTTTATTATTGAAGATTTTTATTAACCTTATCTAATACTCGTAAAAAAACAGCTAAATCATCTTGAGGAATACCTTCTGTAATTTGTTGGATCGTCTTTTGAGCTTGTTCAATCAGTCCAATTTGTAACTTTTTTCCTTCAGATGTCAAAAAGATCAAGTTTGTTCTTCCATCTACAGGATGTGGAACTCGTTTAACTAGCTCTCGCCTAACCATATTATTTATTAATCTTGAAACACTAGGTTGATCTTTACCTGTTAAAGTAGCTAGTTGCTGTTGGGTGAGTCCATCCTCTTCCCACAAGCGGATCATTATCGACCATTGTTCATTTGTGACTGGATAGTTATTATCTTTAAAATTTTTATTTAATCGATTAATGACTAGTCGTCCAGTATTTGCAATTTTATAACCTATTGATTCGTGCAAAACGTACTTTCGGTAGTCCATGTTACTCCCCTATTCGCCCTATTTATTATATTGATCGTACAATAAGGTCTGGTCTTGTTCAAGCTTTTCTTTAGCTATTATTCCTAATTTGTTCGCTTGTAAGAGATCGAACTAACTTTTGTAACTCTTGAATGGTCCGATTTTGAAATACATTGGATGTAATCCAATTCAGGTATAATGACAAGTCGGATATTCTCTTCAACTGTTGGTGTTTTTCGTAGCGGATACTGATTTAACTCTACTTCAGTTACCCACTTAGTAATGATGTAAAAAAATTATACTAAATTTTTTCAAATAAAAGAAACCAGCGTGGCCGGTTTATCTCCCCACCACACTGGTTAATAATTGGTTATTTCGCTTGCGTAGCAAACTTCTGTTTTGCTTCTATCCGACGATGGTGTAGGATAGGCTCTGTATAGCCACTTGGTTGTTCGATTCCTTTAAAAACAAGCTCGCAAGCCGCTTGGAATGCAACTGAGTTATCAAAGTCTTTTGCCATCGGTCGATATTCAGGGTCACCGGCGTTTTGCTCATCAACAACTGCAGCCATACGTTTCATCGTTTCTAATACTTGCTCTTCTGTACATATTCCGTGATGAAGCCAATTTGCTACGTGCTGACTAGAAATTCGTAAAGTCGCACGGTCCTCCATCAGTCCTACATTATTAATATCTGGAACTTTTGAACAACCGACTCCTTGTTCTACCCAACGCACAACATATCCTAATATACCTTGCGCATTATTATCTAGCTCTTTTTGAATTTCTTCAGTGCTCCACTGTGCATTAAGGGCTACTGGAATTTCTAAAATTTTATCCTGTAAATCGGTGATGCTCTTCTTCAATTCATTTTGAACTTCCGGTACTTTTACTTCATGGTAATGAAGTGCATGTAAAGTTGCAGCTGTTGGAGAAGGTACCCAAGCTGTGTTCGCACCTGCTTTTAACTGTGAACCTTTTTGCGCTAACATTTCTGCCATTAGATCTGGCATCGCCCACATTCCTTTACCAATTTGTGCATGCCCTTGCAATCCGCAAGCAAGCCCTACATTTACATTCGATTTTTCATACGACTGCAACCAAGTCGACGATTTCATATCATTTTTACGAATCATCGGACCCGCTTCCATCGATGTATGCATTTCATCCCCTGTTCGATCAAGGAACCCTGTATTAATAAAGGCAACTCGTTCTTTTACTTCATCAATGCAATTTTTTAGATTTAGAGACGTACGACGTTCTTCATCCATGACACCGATTTTCAATGTGTTACGCTCAAGGCCGAGTAGATCTTCCACACGATTAAATAGTTTATTAGAAAATGCGACTTCTTTAGAACCGTGCATTTTTGGTTTAACAATATAAATGGATCCTTTTGTAGTGTTTTTGAGTTTACTATTTTCTAAAAGGTCATGTTTTGCAATTAGACTCGTAATCATACAATCTAGAATACCTTCAGGAACTTCTTCCCCATTTGGTAGGAGTACAGCATTATTTGTCATTAAGTGACCAACGTTCCGCACAAACATAAGCGAACGCCCACGTAATGTTAACGTATTTCCAGATAGCGTCGTATACGTACGATCTGTATTAAGTTCACGTGTAACCGTTTTATCACCTTTAGAAAATGTTGCTGTTAAATTACCTTTCATAAGACCTAACCAATTACGGTACACTTCAACTTTGTCTTCAGCATCTACAGCCGCAACAGAATCTTCGCAATCCATAATTGTTGTCAGTGCAGATTCCATTAAAATATCTTTGACACCTGCTTGATCCGACTTTCCAATAGGGTGGTTACGATCGATTTGAATTTCAAAGTGTAACCCGTTATTTACTAATAGTATAGTAGATGGGTCTTCTGGATGCCCTTGATAACCTACCAGTTTCGTAGCATCTTGAAGTTCAGTTACTTGCCCATCACTATGTAAAACGATTAATTTATCATTTTTAATTTCATATTTTTCTACATCTTTATGAGCCGCCTCGATGAGTGGTACTACTTGATCTAGAAAGCTTTTTGCAAAAGCGATAACTTTCTCACCACGAACTGGGTTATAACCTTTCCCTCGCTCAGCTCCATTTTCTTCAGGAATCGCATCCGTTCCATAAAGAGCATCATATAAACTTCCCCAGCGAGCATTTGCCGCATTTAGCGCATAACGCGCATTATTAACAGGTACAACTAGTTGTGGACCCGCTTGATGTGCGATTTCGTCGTCCACCCCTTGTGTTGAAACTTTAAAATCTTCTACTTGAGGCTCAAGATAGCCAATTTGTTGTAAAAATGATTTATACTTATCAAAAGAAAAGTTATCTTTATTTTCTTTATGCCATGTACTTATCTCTGTTTGGATTTCTTTCCGTCGCTCTAATAATGCCTTGTTTTCTGGAGTTAGTTCCGTTACTAATGTTTCCAAATTAGACCAAAACTGTTCACTAGTAAGTCCGCTTCCTGGAAGAGCCTCAGTATTAACAAACTCATAAAGAACTGAAGCTACTTGAAGATTTCCTACTTGTACATAGTCTTTCATATTCATTTGCCTCCTTAAAATAATCACAGTATGACATGGTTTAAACAGCTCAAAGACTGTTATATAACATTATGACATTATTATATAACATATAAGTTAAAAAAGAAACAATTCTGATAAAAAGAGAAATAGAAAAATAGAAATGTATTGTGAACATTTTTATACTTAGCCTTTTTGAAAGTATTTATTTTATGTTTATGGAGAATATTTGGTGTTGTAAGGTATTAAGTCCAGAGATACAGAAAATGGTTGAGAATCTTTTAGAAAAACAATCATGTTTTGCTTCAGCTTTAATGCTGTCTAAAATTAACGAAATAAGATTTTACATTAAAATAGAGACCACTTGTTAGCTTTCAAAGCTCAAGTAGTCCCCATTTTCAATATTTTAAAATACTGGTTATTAGGTTTGTTTTCTATTAGCTGTTTTCGTAAACTTTGTTGCTATTGGACCGTTTTTTGAACATAAATCAGCCCTAATGGACAAAATTCATTTGTCCATCTGGCTGATTTATGTTCAAAGGCTTCACGCCAAAGCGTGAAGAACCAAGCTTTCGCTTGGTTAACGGTTCAATAGCTAAAAGCAACAATCTTTTAGAAAAGATCCTTTCTATTTGTTTTCAATAGCTTCAATTAACAAATCCACTAAATGAACGGCTCTTACTCGATCTTCAAGATTTTCTCGCTTAATACCCATTTTCATTTGCAAAAGGCAACCTGGATTTGTAGTGACGATTGTAGTTGCTTTTGTTGGTTTGTACTTTTCCATCTTAGAATCTAAGATCTCCATTGAGTCATCATAATTCACAATGTTATAGATACCAGCAGAACCACAACAACGATTATGATCTTGCATTTCTCGATACTCTATTCCAGGTATGTTTTTCAATAATTCAAGTGGTTCATCAACGACCTTTTGAACATTTGTTAAGTGACATGAAGGTTGGTAGGTCACAACGTCATTTACCTCTCTTGTGAAGGTTAAACCATTCAACTCATAGAGGATTTCACTAATATCTTTAGATTTAGCTACAAAACGCCTCGCCCTCTCACCCCACTCTTGATCGCCATCAAACAAATGACCATATTCATTTAACATTGATCCGCATCCACCTGCATTATTAATGACATAGTCAATGTTTTCCTTTTCGAAAGCCTCGATGTTTTTCTTGGCTAATTCTTTTGCGTCCGATACATTGCCAGCGTGTGCATGTAGTGCACCACAGCATGTTTGACTATCTGGAATAATGACTTCTGCTCCTGATTTTCTTAAGAGTTCAATTGAATTTTGGTTTGTCTCGTAAAACATTGAGTCCATAATACAACCCGTAAAAAAAGCGACTTTCGTTTTTGTTTTACCCTCCGCCTTTACAACAGCTTGTCGGTTTTTCCTTTTATTAGGTGAAACAACCCTAGGCATAATCGACTCAAATTCACCCAAATGAAGAGGTGCTAGTTTTGTAGCTTTCAAGCCTCTAACAACTTTTTGAACACCTGACGCTTGATAAAACCACATGAGATTACCGAACGAATCCATTCTTGAACGATGAGGGAACAGATGATTAAAAATAAAGCTCTTGGCTGCTTTTTGGGGCATGGACAATTGCTGTTGATCTGCAAGAGATTCCTTAGCCCCTTCTAAGATTTTTCCATATTCAACACCTGTTGGACATACGGTCTGACAGGCTCTACAGCCTAGACATTTATCGATCGGTTCACGTATCTCTTCAAGATCAATTTTACCTTCTGCAGCCATCTTTACTAGATTAATTCGTCCTCTTGGGGAATGCGTTTCCTTACCCATCGAATCATATGTAGGACATGCTGGTAAGCAGTAACCACATTGAACACAGTCAAACGTGTATTTGTACCCAATTTTATCCTGTAGTTCTTTTAAGTTATCCATCGGTTAATACCAACTTTGAGACACCTGGGTTAGGGAAAATCTTTTTTGGGTTCATAATGTTGTTTGGATCCCACGCTTCTTTAACTCGTTTCATCATATCTAACCCGTCGATCCCTAATTCTCGTTCCATATAAGGAGCTTTCATTGTTCCAATCCCATGTTCCCCCGATAACGTACCACCAAGATCAATTGCAGCTTCAAAAATTTCTGTTACAGCATCCTCTACACGTTTCATCTCTTCTTGATCCCGTTTATCGGCAAGAATATTAGGATGAAGATTGCCATCTCCAGCATGGCCAAACACAACCAGATCTATCTTGTATTTATCGCGGATTTCCATCAATCGCTCAAACATACGCGGAATTTGACTTCTTGGGACGGTTGCATCTTCTGAGATTTTTGTCGGTTTTATTTTCGTAATCGCTGGAGAGACAAGCTTCCTGGCCTCCCACAGTTTTACTCTTTCTTCTTCTGTAGTTGCTACTTTCACCGTACGAGCATTTAATTGTTTACAGATTTCTGCAACTTCTTTTATTTCATCTTCAATCGCGACAGGATGACCGTCTAATTCAATTAAAACAATCGCTGCTGCATCCGTCGGATAGCCACTCGGTTTATAATTTTCGACAGCTTGAATACAAGATTGGTCCATAATTTCCATCGCCGCAGGAAGAATACCCGATGATAGTATGGAAGAAATGGATTTTCCAGAATCAACAAGCGTGTCAAATACTGCCATTAATGACACACTTTTCTTCGGCTTTGGTATAAGGCGTAAAGTAATTTCTGTAACAATTCCTAGTGTCCCTTCCGAGCCTACTATCAATTTTGTTAGGTTATAACCTGTTACATTCTTTATCGTCTTACCACCCGTTCGAATTACTTTTCCCTCTGGTGTAACAACTTCCAAACCGATAACATAGTCCCCAGTAACACCATATTTTAAACCACGAGGACCACCAGAGTTTTCAGCCACATTCCCACCAATCGTTGAAACGTGGGCACTGCTTGGATCTGGAGGATAAAAGAAACCTTTTTCCAGCGCTGCCTTTTGAATTTCAGCAGTAATCACTCCTGGAGATACAACTGAAATTAAATTTTCGCTGTCAATCTCAAGCTTCTGATTCATCTTTACCATATCAATGACGATTCCACCATCAACAGGGAGAGGGCCGCCACTTAAACAAGTGGCTTGCCCTCTTGGATATATTGGTACTTGGTATTGGTTCGCAAGTTTTACAATATCTACAACTTCATCACGATGGATTGGCTGAACAACGCGTTCTGGTAAGAAGTGCCCAAATGATCCGTCAAATGCATAGCTATGTAGATCAGCCTTTTCTGATAATACTCTTCGCTGATCAGAAATGATGTTATCTAATGCCTTCTTCCAATTTTGCGACATATTAATACACCCTTTCCCCTTTTATCCGATGTTAATGGATACAAACTTTTCTTCTAAATAATCTTTAATTCCATATTTTCCGCCCTCACGGCCAATACCACTCTGCTTCACTCCCCCAAATGGGGCTTGGACTGTTGTAGGGATAGGATCATTAATACTAACTATACCATACTCTAAACCTTCCATCACCTAAACCCGCCAATACTAATTAGCGGGTTTAGGTTACAAATCACAACAACAATTGTTTATACTAAAGCCGAGAGTACAGATACTCGCGAGGTAATTCCTAATAATTTCTCATTTTCATCGATAACAGCAATCGGATATTTTGATTCAGTTGCCAACGGAATTAAATCTTGAATGTACGTCTCTAATTCAGTAGTATAATAATTTTTTATAATAATATCTTTTAAAAGTTTATTTTCTTTAATTGCTTTTATCGTATCATCAATTGTTACAAGACCTTGTAGTTTCCGTTCACTATCAACGACAAATACACTTGAAATGCCATTTGATCTCATCTCATGAACAGCAGATTTTAATCCTTCTTTTAAAGAAACAATGGCTGAAGGCTTAAACATGACATGCTTTGCCTGTAGAACTTTTGAACGGTCAATATCTTGAACAAAGTCTTTAATATACTCACTTTTTGGGTTTTCAATAATTTCTTCTGGAGTACCACTTTGTTCAATTTGACCATCCTTCATTACAAGAACACGGTCACCAATTTTAAATGCTTCATTAATATCATGTGTAATAAAAATAATCGTCTTCTTTAGCTTGGACTGTAGCTCCATTAACTCTAACTGCATGTCTCTACGAATTAAGGGGTCTAAAGCACTAAACGGTTCGTCCATCAATAAAATATCTGGATCATTTGCCAGCGCTCTAGCTAGGCCCACACGTTGCTGCATACCGCCACTTAGCTCATGTGGCATTTTTTCTTCCCAGCTAGCTAAGCCAACGTTTTCAATTGCTTGACGTGCTATTTCATATCTTTCATCCTTGGATAAACCTTGAACTTCAAGTCCATACTCAACATTACTAATTATATTTCTATGGCTGAATAATCCAAAATGCTGGAATACCATAGCGATCTTCTTTTGCCTAAAATTTCGAAGTTTTGGCTTAGAGTATTTCGTAATATCCTCAGCATCAACATATATGCTTCCTTCCGTCGGTTTATTTAGCAAATTAAGACAGCGAATTAACGTCGACTTACCACTACCAGAAAGGCCCATAATAACAAACATTTCACCTTCGTTAACGGAGAAAGACACATCGTAAAGACCAACAGTATTTTCTGTTTCTTTTAAAATTTGATCTTTTGATACACCCTGTTTAACTTTTTTTAGGACGGACTTTGGATTTCGTCCAAATATCTTCGTTAAATTTTCTACCTTAAGTTTTTCTGTCATAAGAGAATGCCCCTTCTTGTTAGTTCTCACTAGTTACTTTAGAACGTTTCGTAATTCCTTGGGTTATTCGGTCTATAATTATCGCTAATATAACAATACCTAATCCGGCCTCAAAACCTTGCGCGATGTCTACTCGGTTAATAGAAATTAATACTTCCATTCCAAGCCCCTGCGCACCAATCATCGAGGCGATGACAACCATAGATAAAGCCATCATCGTTGTTTGGTTTATACCCGTCATAATCGTAGGTAAAGCTTGTGGTAGTTGAACTTTCAGTAAAAGCTGCCACGGGGATGACCCAAATGAATGAGCAGCTTCTACCATTTCTTTGGACACTCGACGAATGGCTAGGTTTGTCAAACGAATAACTGGCGGAATAGCATAAATAATGGTTGCGAATACAGCTGGTACTTTCCCCATACCAAAGAAAATCATCGCTGGAATTAAGTACACAAAGCTTGGCATCGTTTGCATCGCATCAAGAATAGGACGCATAATGGTCTCCATTACTTTACTGTAAGCCATCGCTATTCCGAGTGGTATACCAAGGAGCAAGGAAATGGCTACCGAGGCAAGCACAATTGACAATGTCATCATCATATAGTCCCAATAACCAAAGGACCCTACAAGAATTAGAAGTAGTGAAAAGACAATTCCTGAAATCAAGGAGCCGAAGCGCCACCCTAATAATAAAACAACTAAAATGAAAGACCACCACGGAAGCCATAAAAGAAAGCTTTCCATATGAATCATGAACCATAAAATGATCGAACTGATAATCTCAAAAACACCTGAGAAGTTAACATCAAGCCAATCTACAAATCTTTCAACATATATTCCTAAATTAAAATCTATACTTTCTGGAAAGTTACTCATTGAATGTTAGCTGCAATTCTTAAGTGCAACCAATGTCCCCCCTTTTTTCGTATATGACGAGTTCGTACAATGGTTTATTTATACTATTGAATTTCAGCCTTTACTTTTTCTGCAATTTCTGAAGGCACCCATTGTGTCCATAGATCTTCGTATTCTTGTAAAAACCATAGCGCAACTTCTTCAGTAGAAGCTTCATTTTTTTGCATATATGCTAATGAATGACTAACAATTTCGCTACTAGTTTCATAGTTTCTTAAGAACTCAGTAACATCCGGTGCTTGTTCTGGTAATTGCTTTTGTACTGCAATCGTTAATCGTTGAGAAGGAAACTCTGTACGATACCCATCCATCCATTCTTCCTCGTTATAAGGATTGTCTTCTAATAATGTAAGGTCGTACATACCTGCAATCCAAGTTGGCTCCCAATAATAGCCAACCCAAGCTTCTCCTCGTTCGTAGGCACGAATTAATGAAGTATTAAGCGCCGTATCTGAACCTGGTTGGAAATAGTTATACTTTTCACTTAGACCGTAGTTTTCAACCTTTGCTTCAAGAACTGCATCTGCTGCCCATCCAGGAATAGATCCATAAATTCTCCCTTTATTCGGTTGCTCTTCATCTTTAAATACTTCCCAATATTCAGGCAAGTCATGGATTGATTTTAGTTCAGGTGCCATCGGTTCAATACCACGCTCCGGGTCTCCCTCAATCACATAAGTTGGGACATATAAACCTTCTTTTGTATCATCAAAATTGACAGACAGCTCTACAATATCTCCAGATTCTACTGCTTCATTGTATTGGTCAAAGAAATTTCCTGTCCAAATTTCCATGTAAACATCTAGACTCCCGTTACTAATACCGATTAATGAACCTGTTTCTGACCCTGGCATTACTTCTGTTTTATATCCGTAACCTTCTTCAATGATAGTTCTAGCTATCTCATTGTGTAAACGAATACTATCCCAACCTGCATCAGCAAATTTGATTGTATCAATCTTATTAGAGGTAGAACTCTCTCCTGTTGATCCTCCTTCAACACCACAGCCTGATGCAAATACCGCTCCAGCAGTTAAGATCCCCGCTAGTAATACTTGTCTAATACTTCCTTGATTAAATATCTTCACTATCAATCTCCTCCTATACGTTTTTCTGTGTCTTTCGTTTCCAAATTTCTAGTCGGATCATCTAAAGCAATATCACCTCACTTTAAGAATACATATTGTTATTCACTACTTTTTCCTATCTTTTGGAAGGTAGTTATAAATGTCTCCCGTCCGGAAGCTATCAACAAGTGATTTAAGCCACTTGTAGTAGACTTTTGATTCTTTAAGTTGGGTATAGCATCGAATCGTCTCTTGACGTGTTTCTTCTGAAACCTCTGGATCTAATAATATTTCCTCTAAAATCGCTTCCGCCTTTACAGTTGCTTCTAAGTTGACAGTGACCTCCTTTTCCCACTTTTTGCAGAAAAACTCTGCAAATGATTTGAAGAAGTCTTTTTCTGCAATATACATATCTTTCCGTTCACCTTTTTTCCAAGCTTTTTGTACCATTTCATTTTCCTGTAATTTTCGAACGGCAGTACTCATACTCGGTTTACTCATCCCCAACTCTTCTTTCATTTCATCAAGAGTCATTGGATCTTTATGAAAATACATAGCACCATATAAACGACCGACAGATGGCGTTACACCATATAGGTCCATTGTTTCTGAGATGGAGCCAATCACCATATTTTTTGCAGCTTCTAATTTTTCTTGCGCATCTTTTTCTGCCACCTATATCACTTCTTTCAAATTCATTAAATTCATTTAGTAAATTCAGTTTGTTAAATTTTTTTAAAACAAACTTTCTATATACAACTATACTAGATATAGATTTTATGTCAAATATAAATGTACATTTAACACTAAAAACAAGTAACAAAAAAATTTTTTTAACTTTTCCCTTCTATATATAGTCTTCAAAAATGCTCATTCACATACTTTACAAATAAAATTTCCTTATGTTAAATTTAAATTGTTCAAAACGTTAAATATTTTTTTAACAAAATGAAAAAACTTCCAAAACGGAGGGATGACAAATATGGTAGTAAAAAAAATGTTTATTAATGGTGAATGGGTTAACTCTCATACAAAAGAAGTACGGGAAATCATTAATCCTTTTAACCAAGAAGTGATCGCGAAAGTAACTGAAGGTGATCACGAAGATGCACAATACGCAATTACTGCAGCTCGAGCTGCATTTGATAACGGTGAGTGGACGAACACACCAGCATCTGAACGAGGCAAGATGGTTTTACAAGTAGCACAAATAATCGAACGAGACAAAGACGAACTCGCAAAATTAGAAACACTCGACACGGGTAAAACAATTATTGAAAGTGAAGCAGATATGAATGATATTGCAGAGGTATTCCGTTATTTTGCTGGACTTGCAGATAAAGACGGCGGAGAGATCATTGCATCGCCAATTCCAGACTCAAAAAGTCGAATCGTACGTGAACCGATTGGTGTTTGCGGTCAAATTACACCGTGGAACTATCCATTGCTACAGGCAGCTTGGAAAATTGCACCTGCTCTTGCAGCTGGAAACACAATAATTATCAAACCAAGTGAAATTACACCATTAACAACAATTAAAGTAGTTGAATTAATGGAAGAAGTTGGTTTCCCAAAAGGTGTTGTTAACCTTGTTTTAGGATCTGGACCAACAGTAGGAAATGAATTGGCAGTAAATCAAGATGTCGATCTTATTTCATTTACAGGAGGAATTGACACAGGGAAGAAAATTATGCGTGCTGCAAGCACTAATGTTAAAAAAATTGCTCTTGAACTTGGTGGTAAAAATCCAAATATCGTATTTGCAGATGCAGATTTTGACACAGCTGTCGACCAAGCATTAAATGCGGTTTTCTTCCATGGCGGACAAGTATGTTCAGCTGGTGCTAGATTGCTAGTTGAAGATTCCATTCATGATCCATTCGTTGAAGCTCTTGTTGAACGAGTCAAGCGCATTAAGCTCGGAAATGGTTTTGATGAAGGTACACAGTCTGGACCATTGATTTCTGCCGAACACCGAGAAAAAGTGGAGAAATATGTAGAAATTGGACAGGCTGAAGGTGCAAAATTAGTCATCGGTGGTCATCGTCCATCAGAACCTGAATTGCAAAAAGGATTCTTCTACTCTCCAACTATTTTTACAGATTGCAAGGTTGATATGAGGATCGTCCAAGAAGAAGTATTTGGACCTGTTTTAACAGTAGAACGCTTTAACAGTGAAGAAGAAGTAATTCAACTTGCAAATGATACAATTTATGGCCTTGCAGGTGCTGTTTGGACAAAGGATATTGCAAAGGCTGAACGTGTTGTAGGTAAACTTCGCATGGGTACGGTTTGGATTAATGATTATCATCCGTACTTTGCCCAAGCACCTTGGGGTGGGTATAAACAATCAGGCTTTGGCCGCGAGTTAGGAAAAATCGGTTTAGAAGAGTACACAGAAGTAAAACACGTATTCCAAAATACAAATCCTCAGCCTGTAGGCTGGTTTAAGTAATCATACTATTGATTTATCTATTATTTTTTAATCATACGAGGAGGAATTTAAACAATGGGAATGAATATGCGCGTAGAAAATATGACAAAGCTTCACACATTTGAGGTGCCAACAGTAATTAAACATGGTATCGGTGCTATAAAGCACGTCGGCAATGAAATAAAGAACCTTGGAGTTACAAAGGCTCTTTTAGTAACAGATGACGGAATTTATCGTGCTGGAATGACAGAGCCAGTAGAAAAATCATTAAAAGAAGCTGGTATTGAAGTTATCCTATTTAATAAAGTTGAAGCAAACCCACCCGTTCGTGTCGTAGAAGCAGGAACAAACACTTATAAAGAAAATAACTGTAATGGATTAGTCGCAGTTGGTGGAGGAAGCTCAATGGATACGGCAAAAGCTATTGGTGTTGAGGTTGCACATAACGCTTCAGTTCTAGAATATGAAGCAGCAGAAGGTAAGAAGCCATTAGAAAATCGTATTCCTCCATTAACTACAATTCCAACAACAGCTGGAACAGGATCTGAAGTTACACAATGGGCTGTTATTACAGATGAAGAACGTGAATTTAAATTTAACACAGGGGGACCATTAATCGCTGCTCATCTAACAATCGTTGACCCTGAGCTACACGTTTCAATGCCTCCTCACGTCACTGCGATGACTGGCGTTGATGCATTATCACATGCTATTGAGTGTTATACAATGCACTATGCACAACCAGTTACAGACGCTGTTGCTTTACTAGCGATTGAATACACGGCAAAATATCTTCGTCGTGCTTATGCAAATGGTCAAGATATTGAAGCTCGTTATGGAATGTCACAAGCTGCAATGCTTGCAGGGCTATCTTACGGAAGTGAATCTGCAGGAGCAGCACATGCAATGGCTCAAACATTAGGCGGAATTATTAACGTTCCTCATGGCCAGTGCGTAGCGTGGATGCTTGGACCAGTAATGGAATTCAACTGGAAAGGACACCCTGAAAAATTCGCACGTATCGCACAAGCTATGGGTGTTGATACACACAATATGAGCACAGAAGAGGCTGCAAAAGCCGCAGTAAAAGAAGTTTATCGTCTTGTAAAAGATGTTGAAATCCCTTCTCTTGAAGAGCAAGGTGTACCAGCAGACATGATTCCACGTCTTGCTAAAGAAGCAATGAAGGACCCTCAAACAGTCGGTAACCCGCGCGACTTAAATGTTGATGCGTACGAGTGGATCTACAAGCGTTGTTATGATCTAGTTCCATCTTCATTAGACTAAACAAGACATCACAATATAAGGAGCAAGACAAAACGCTCGGTTTTGAAGTGACCTGAAGTGACCCCGAGCGTTTTTACATTTCATAATTTTTCTTGTTCAACTAAAATGCCTCTATTAAGATGTTACAGTACACTGAGGACGTTATTTCCTAAATATCTACTTACCTTTATTGATTTCTTCAGTTTTTATTTTCCGTAGAATCATCCTTACTTATTTTAAACTTTCTAATCATAGCATAAAGTTGTTCACTTGAAGCTTGTAATTCTTCTGCTGAATCAGCAATCGATTCAAGTACTGTTAATTGTTCATCAGTTGATGCACTAACTTCTTCACAAGCTGCAGCTGTCTCTTGAGACATAGAAGATATTATTTGAATAGAAGAAACGACATCATCTTTAAATTCGTTAATTCCATTTAAATCTTTTGTAATTTGATTAATCGAATGAGACATCGATTGAACAGCTTCAGAAATGGAATGGAATGCATCTTCAGTATCTTCAACGACTTGCTGTTGTTTAAATGCAATTTCCTTTGTAATGCTCATTTCATTAACTGCTAAGTTAGACTCTTCCTGTATTCCTCGGATCGTTTGCCGTACCATTTCCGTTGCTTTTGATGATTGTTCTGCTAACTTTCGCACTTCAACCGCTACAACGGAAAAGCCTTTGCCATGCTCTCCAGCCCTCGCTGCTTCAATCGAAGCATTTAATGCAAGGAGATTTGTTTGTTCCGAAATACCATTAATAGTAGCAATAATATTTTCAATTTCAGTTACCTTTTTAGATAATCCTAAAATTACTCTTTCTACATTTTCGATGACTACCGTTGATTCATTGGCAGATTCTCGCAATGTTTTTACTTGAACGAGACCATGTTCATTCACTTGTTCGACTTGTTCGAATTGATCACTAATTTTCTCAGTTTGTGAAGCAACATTGCTTATTTCCGACGAGAGACCCAATGTTTGCTGACTAGTAGAATCGGCTGAACTTGCAGACTCACTCGTATTCGTTGCTATTCCAGAAATCGCTTTTGCAACTTCCTCACTAGATGCTTTCGTTTCTTCTGATACTGCACTTAAATTATCTGCGGATGAAGCCACTTGTTTTACCGATTTATTAACTTCACTTATTAAAGATCTCATATTTATAATCATCTGATTGAAATTAGTCGTTAGTTGGCCGATTTCATCTTTTGAATTGGTTTCGATGTTTACTGTAAGATCACCATTTGCCACTTCTTCAACCACTTGATTTAATCTCCCGATCGAGCGAGTAATTCCGATCGAGACAAAATAAATGATAATTAGTGCTAGCAATAAAGCTACTCCAGCTACGATAAAACTATTATTACGTACTGTATTTGCACCTTCTAGTAAATTATTTTGTAAATATACTGCACCGACTTTCCAATTTGTTTCTTGAATCGTGTCATAGATAAGCACTTGGTTCGTACTTTTGTAATAATAATCTAAAATACCGTTATGATCAGGTTGATTATATAATTCTGAAATATAATCTTGCTCAGCAAGGTTATTCCCACGTTCTTCTGGATGTACAATCGCCACACCTTGATCATCCAATAAAAAAGTATAGCCTTCATAGCCAACATCAACAGCATTTACAGATTCAGCCACCTTATCTAAAGTAAGGTCTAATGCGACAACTCCATCTATTGAATTTCTAATCGGATCTAATATCGCTTTTGATGCTGTAATGACATAATCATCTGTTGCTGTATCAATATACGGCTCTGACCATACGACCTGTTCAGGAGTTTCAAGCGCATTAACGTACCATGGTCTTGAAGTTGGATCAAAATCAGAAGGAAGATCAACATGCGGTTCAATTCTAATTTCCTTCGATGCCTCAGCTATATAAATAATATTTATATTAGGGTTAATATCTAGAAAATGTGAGAAATTGGTGCTCACATTAGCCCATGCTTCCCCTTTATTTTCTTCATCACTTTTTACATACTCTTGAATAGTGCCATCATGACTGAAATATGTAAGATTTGAACTATAATTACTTAAATAGAGCTCAACATTGTCCTTTAATTCATGCACAATAATACTTGCTTGATTTCGTACATCCTTCTCCATTAAGGAAGATGTTTGTTGGTAATTAATAAATACCGTTGATCCGATGATTACAACAAATAATAATGCAAAGATTAACAGCATTTTATGATGTAACCGCTTTAAACGAAACATTGCAAAGACCCCTCTCACGTTAGTTCTTTTGACATGGTGTAAATGTCGTATAAACTATTTTAACATAAAAGTTTTAAAAGAAAATATTATATTTTGAAAATTGTTGTAATAAATTTCTTGCCTACTATATTAGCTATTTCAGAAGTACACCTCCCCCTTTATACTTGCGATTTAACATGAATGTTAGATTTTATTATTTAGACCCTTAATAAGTACGGTTGATTTTGGCATATTATTGAAAAATACGAATTATAAATTGATTCAATACACTATTTGAAGGTAAAATCAACAAAGAGCTTACCTCTGAAATAAAATTGAAAAGACTATTAGGAAAACTATAGAATTAGGAGCTATGAATAATGTATCGTAATCTAGAAGAATGTATCCTTGATCTAGAAAAAAATGGTCATTTAATACGTGTAAAAGAAGAAGTGGATCCACACTTAGAAATGGCTGCCATTCATATGAGAGTTTTTGAAGCAGGTGGCCCGGCGTTATTATTTGAAAATGTAAAAGGATCAAAGTTTCGCGCAGTCTCGAATTTGTTTGGGACTGTAGAAAGAAGTAAATTTATTTTTCGTAACACTTGGGACGCAACAAAGAACGTCATTAGCTTAAGAAACGACCCGATAAAAGCTTTGAAAAGCCCGTTTGCACATTTAAACAGTGGACTGACAGGATTAAAAGCACTTCCTAGTAAGAAATCAAATGGCCTTCCTGTTACGACACTAGAAATCAATATTTCTGATTTACCACTCATCAAGCACTGGCCAGATGATGGAGGGGCTTTTGTTACGTTACCTCAAGTTTATACTGAAGACCCAGAAAAGCCAGGGATCATGAACGCAAACCTAGGAATGTACAGAGTTCAACTTAGCGGGAACGAATATGAAATGGATCAAGAAATAGGTTTGCACTATCAAATTCATCGTGGTATCGGCGTTCATCAACATAAAGCCAATAAACTAGGAAAACCATTAAAAGTCAGTATTTTTATTGGTGGTCCTCCCGCTCACACTTTAGCTGCTGTCATGCCGCTACCTGAAGGATTATCTGAAATGACTATGGCAGGCATGTTATCTGGACATCGCTTCCGTTATAGCTATGAAGATGGTTATTGCATAAGTAATGATGCGGACTTTGTCATCACAGGAGAAATCCACCCTGGGGAAACAAAACCAGAGGGACCATTTGGAGATCATTTAGGATACTACAGCCTTACTCATCTATTTCCATTAATGAAAGTACATAAAGTTTACGCAAAACAGGATGCGATTTGGCCGTTTACTGTAGTTGGACGACCTCCTCAGGAAGATACTGCCTTTGGTGATCTGATTCACCAATTAACGGGAGGCGCAATTAAACAAGAAATTCCCGGCGTAAAAGAAGTTCATGCTGTAGATGCCGCAGGTGTGCATCCTTTACTATTCGCTATCGGTAGTGAACGTTACACACCGTACCAAAAAGTAAAGCAGCCAGCTGAACTTCTAACGATTGCAAATCGAATTTTAGGTACAGGACAACTTAGTCTTGCCAAGTATTTATTTATTGCAGCGGAGGAAGAAAAACCACTAGATACACACAAAGAAATCGATTTTTTAACTTATATTTTAGAAAGAATTGATCTTCGAAGAGATATTCATTTTCAAACAAACACAACGATCGATACACTAGATTATTCTGGAACAGGATTAAACACAGGTAGTAAAGTTGTCATTGCTGCTTGTGGCGAGAAAAAAAGAGAGCTCTGTACTGAAGTACCTAAAACGTTGAAGGAATTACGTGATTTTAGCAAGGCTCAAATGATTATGCCTGGTATGGTAGCCTTAGAAGCAACAAAGTTCTCAAGTTACGAAAATGCAGTACAAGAAATGAACAAGCTGTGTGATGCTGTTCAAAGCAAGGGATCACTCCCTTCTTGTCCACTAATCATTGTATGTGATGATAGTAAATTTTTATCTGAATCGATCAGTAATTTTCTCTGGGTTACCTTTACACGAAGTAATCCATCCCATGATATGCATGGAGTGAACAGCTTTTACGAAAACAAACATTGGGGCTGTGATAATTTGATCATCGATGCCAGAACAAAACCGCATCATGCACCACCATTAATTCCTGATCCTGATGTTGAACAAAACATTGAACGTTTTTTTGCTAAAGGAGCGAGTCTAGAAGAAATAAAAATCATCTGATTAAAAAATAATACAAAGGAAACGATCAAAAGCTACCGAGGGTCAACCACCTTGTCATCTTGACATTACATATTAACCCTAGTCCTTGGAATAATAAAGGAAATGATTTATGGGGGATATGATAATGAGTCAAAAAAAAGAGCATATTCTAACGATAAATTACTGGTCTATTATTGGAGTATCTACAGTACGTGAAATACTTATAGCGAAGTCCAATGAAAAAGCCGTCATAACTAACCAGTATTTCACTCAAGTAACAGAAAAACTTACAAAGGCTGACAATGTAATGTTAATTAGTCGTAAGAAATTTTTCCGAATTAGAGAGTACACAAAACAAATGAGCCTATCGATTGGACAACGGGTACTCTCTTTACTTCGGTTACGGACTGATTAATAGAAGAATGGTGCTCCACGTGGGCACCACCTTTTTTATTTCAAAAATTAATTTATGAGAGATGAAGCAATACATTTATGGATGAACCCTAAAGCGATGTACATAAGTAATAGTTGATGCCTATAGTATTAATATGAATACCACATTATTCTAACAAAACAAATACAGAAATCATCATAACCTCCTGTTTACCTTCATAACATAATTAAGGATTTTAACGGATTGAAGAATGTCGGAATGAAGGGAGTAAATTTCTTTGGGAAACCATAATCGTACCAGACCTGAATATGAAAATGTTCCGCAGCCAATTCGAAAAGATGGTGCCGGTTTTGTAGACCTTGGTCCAAGGGACATTATGCGAGACATGCAGAACCCAGATATGCTAGTCCCACCTCCTACCGATACTGGAGGGATCCCCAACTTAAAGTTTTCATTTTCCGATACGCCTATGACATTAAAACATGGTGGATGGTCACGTCAGGTAACTACAAGAGAACTGCCGATTTCAACCACATTAGCGGGAGTAAACATGGCTTTGACGCCAGGGGGTGTCCGTGAGTTACATTGGCATAAAGAATCGGAATGGGCCTACATGATTTGGGGTTCCGCTCGTATCACTGCTGTCGACCAAGATGGTAGAAACTTTATTGCTGACGTCGGACCAGGAGACTTGTGGTTCTTTCCCCCTGGATTACTACACTCAATTCAAGGTCTTGATGAAGGCTGCGAGTTTCTTCTCGTTTTTGACAACGGTAGCTTTTCTGATCTAGACACTTTCTCTATTTCAGATTACTTCGCACACACACCTAAGGACGTATTATCGGCAAATTTCGGTGTACCAAAAAGTACTTTTTCTCACATTCCCAAAAACCAGGTGTATATTTTTCAAGGAAAGATTCCTGGTCCACTGGCAAGTCAACAAGTACCCGATCCCTACGGTACTGTACCAAAGAGTTATACTCATCGACTGCACGCACAGGAGCCAAGTGTATATCCTGGCGGGACAGTCCGAGTAGTCGATTCCACCAACTTTCCTATATCAACTACAACTGCAGCAGCGTTAGTCGAAGTCAAGCCGGGGGCAATGAGGGAAATTCATTGGCATCCGACAGATGAGTGGCAATATTACTTGACAGGGACTGCACGAATGACGGTATTTGCTGCCAACAGCCAAGCACGAACGTTCGATTACCGTGCAGGTGATGTAGGTTATGTACCACATCCCTATGGGCATTATATTCAAAACACTGGAGATACATCTTTATGGTTTTTAGCAGTTTTTAAAAGTTCTCGATATGCTGATGTTTCGCTAAATCAATCACTCGCACTAACTCCTCATGAGCTAGTACAGGAAAATTTAAATGTAGATTCTGAATTTATAGCTGCGCTGAGAAAAGAAAAAGTGCAAGTCGTAAAATATCCAGGCTTTTCCTACTACCCTAAAACAAGTAAATCTGACTCTTAAATACTATCAATAATTATAAAAGCTTTTATATTTTTATATTTACTACCAAGTCCGCTTCTTTTGTTTCAAGAAAAATTTGTTCTATATAAAAAGATTGGACCAGCAACACCTATTGCTGGTCCCTCCTAATTCTAAGTAATTTTGTACTAGAAAAAATACTTCTCATTTCCAAATCTTCACAACAACCTTAAAGGTCAATATTAAAATTAACGGCTGATCATGATACCTTTTTCCTTTTGAAATTGGATAGCACCTCAATTCCAGTATCAATCTCTTCTTTTGTCACAGATAGCGACGGAGTCATTTTTTACTTCGTAATTCTATTCAAAAATCTTCCGCCCCTCTGCCATTTTTCTTTTGATACGTCTAATCTTTATAGTTCTGTTACGAGAGGTGTTAAAGAATGGAAAGAAATATAATTGATAATGACAAAATTACTGTACGCCAATTTACAATGTTCGCGATCATCTGTATCGTGTAAAGGATATTTAGTGAACGGAACCTTAATTTGGGTCTGTCATTAAGAAAGCTGTGTTGCTTTGGGCTAACTCTATCACACCTTAATTAAAGTCACGTTCACTTCTTTATTACTTTAATGTACATAAATATGCCAATTCAATCTTCACTTTTCTAAGTAATCGTTAAATCCCAAACTACAGATCAGGTATATGATAATAGATTAAACTCTGAACTTCTTAAAATTAGACGGTACCATTTTCCACTACTTTTTCGCTACTTATCCAAACTGAAGGTTTTTTAGTAACACAATCTAAATGAACACCTGCGTCTATCGTTCCGCCAAAGGTAAGATTAGAGCCAAATGCAATATGAATGGTTCCGTATGCTTTCTCATCTTCTAATATATTTCCTGTTACACGTGCTGCGTTATTCGTTCCAATTCCAAATTCTGCAATGCACCTTCCATCACCTTCACCAAGTAACTCTAAAAGCTTTTCACCTTCCGAACCACTTGCAGAAACTAGTCGACCATTCTCTACCTTTAGTAAGACTGGTGTAGACACTTTTCCAATTCCAGCTATGGAACCATCAATTAAAATTTCACCAAAGGAATTTTCAAGTTGAGGAGCAATATAACTTTCACCAGATGGAAGATTCCCAGATGCACCATTATTCTTAAATACACCTGTGCTATTAATTCCCTCTCTGTTTTTAATATTAATGGTAAGTAAATACTCATTATCTTGCCCAGTTTGTATCCTTATTTTGTCAGAGGCAGTTAGCTTTTCTGTAAATAAATTTGTAAGTTTTTCAACTTTTTCATAATCAGCCTTCATAGCTCCTTCTGTGAACATATCCATCGTTATCCCTGGCATTGTAATCACTTTTGTTCCTGTTTGGCTAGCTTCTTTCTTAGCTTTTGTATGCGTTAATGAATGTTGACAAATGCAAAAACAAATATCAGCCGTTTTCATCATTGCTGCTATCGTAGCAGGTGGTTCCTCTCCAGAGCGGGATCGCGTTTGCATCAATACGAAATCAGTCTTAAAACTAAGTTTACATAGACTATCAAATACAAGCCGTCCAATTTCCTCTTTTTCAAAATCCGTTAAAACTACAACATATTCATCTCCAAAAGCACACACATTTTGTTTCATCATATTTTTTACGATTGGTAAAAACGTATTAAGCTGACTCAAATTTGTCCTTCTCCCTTCTCTTTTGATAATTCATTAAGGTAATGCTAATTAAAATAAATAATAATCCAATAATCATACTACCGGTTACGCTCTCATCTAAGAAAAAGTAACCCAACATTATAGTAACTATAGGCATAATATATGTTATAAAAAGGGCATAAACTGGGCCACCATACGAAACTAAATAATAGAATACAACATAGCCAAGCCCAGAGCTTAACATACCTAAAATAAGATATACAGAAAAATTGGTTGGTTCATATAAATACGAATAACCATCCGGCTGAACAAAAACCATAATTATCCCACAAACTATCGTTGCAGTAAACAACGTCGTAAATGCTAAAATATATGGTGACGTACTTTTTTGATATTTACTTGAGAGTATACTTGTGAATGAATAACTAAAAGTTGCAACTAGGAGGATTAACACACCTAAAATTTCAGAAGATGGAATGCTTTTATTTTGAACGATAAAAATAATAACCACTCCAACAAAACCTAAAAATAAACTTAGCCAGTCAAACGATCTTGGGCGATGTTTTAAGACGATAATACTCAATAACATACCAAAAATGGGTGTAAGTGAGTTTATTATCCCTGTTAAAGTAGTTTCTAAGTATTGCACACTCATTGTCATTAATGTCCATGGTACTGTTGCACCTAATAAACTAATAATTATTAATGAAGGTGATAGTTTTATCTTAGAAAAAGCCTTTTGTTTTATAAGAAATGGGAGTAAGAACAAAACACCAAACAAGCATCTAAAAAAAACGATCGAAATAGGATGAAAGTCTACCAATAATATTTTTGTCCAAAAAAATGTTGAGCCCCATAAAGTACTCAACATTAGTAAGGCAAATATATATATAATAACTCACCTCTTTTCTGCTTACATAGGAGTAGAAAGAACGGAAAGCCGTTCTTTCTATGCTAATTCTGCGGCAACTCTAGCCACAACACTTCTTGATAAAATCGTTGGGAGGCCAGTCACAGATTTTACCATTTGCTTATGAGCTTCTTTATAACCCATACAATCAAGGACTATGATCGAAGCACCTTTATCCTTTAATTCTCTTGCTGGTCCTTCAAAGTCAGATTCTTCATATGGGGATACAGCTTCGACAACTACAGGAATTTTATCCCATTTTTCTAACATTTGCTTTTTTTGTTCTTCTAAAGGAACAATTACTCCTATCGTTCCATTTCCTAATACGGCTTCGACAACATGCTTTAATACTTGATCAGGAAATAATAATGGTTTCGTATGTGTAAGGGTCGGAAAACTACCAGTACATACAACAATTGAACTTGATGCCCCTTCTTCTACCTTATTTATCTTTTGTTGTAAATAAGGTAGTAATTTTGGTTTTGATAGCTTTACACTTTTTCCATTTCTTAATCTTGAAATATACACAGTCTCATCTTTATTAGGCGCTAACTGTTCAATCTCTATATCCGACAAATCATCCAAAGCACCCGCTTCTACAAATTCAATCATTGGTCCTAATAACTCTTGCATTTCAGGTGTCATGTCGATACGAGGCGATTGACCAATCGTAATTAGACCAATTTTTTCATCCATATTTAAACGTCCTTCCCGAGTGTTTGCAGCACACTCATAGAACCATACAAGTTTACAAGTTGATTAAATTCCTTTTCATCATAAAAAGAAATCGTACCAGCTGTAAATTCTTTCGCGATTTCAATAGCAAATCGGACAGATTGAGCGATATCCAATTCATGACTAGCACCAGTACCACACCCAGGAACTGCAGATTCTGCTGTAATTGCTAACCCTACTACAGGAACATCTGTTGCAACTGATGGTTGAAGAATTGAGTTAATATGATAAACACCGTTACCATAAGGGGTAATATCCTGTGTTGTTACAGTAAAAGTTGCTGGTAGCTGACCAGATGACATTTCTAAAATACGTAATAAATCTTCACTGAATTTTAAGACATACCCTTCTTTAACAGTAGGTGAAAGTGCAACACCTTTATGGTTTATTATGCGATTACCTTTTGTTGTATCAATAGATAAAATAGCTTCCATTTCTGGCAGCACCTCATATTTATTCATTGTCAAAATATCTACTGGTGATCCCATAAAATCTACTGGTTCATGAGGTTGAGTCGGTGCATTTGGACAAATATGTGTTGTTACATAGACATCGCCTTTTAGTCGGTCACCTTTTTTTGACATCTCTGCAAGTTTTGCAGCTGTGGCAACAGCTGCAACGGCGCCATCAGCATCAGACACTAATCCAATTCTGGAAGGACGTGCCCCAATGCCTCCTAGTCGTCCAACAATACCAAATGTTTTAGCTGAACCACCTGATGATTTTCCATTCGTACCTTTAATTAAAATTTTAATAAAATCAGTGGAGCCAGCTTTCCCTTCAACTGTTTCACATGATGCTTCTACATACTCATACTCTTGAAAAAATTCAACGATCTTCTTCCCATTTATTGATGGGTCATCTAGTATTTCGATAAATTGCATTGTATATTGAAGTGACATTTTTCTTCTTCCTTTCTCTAAATCTAATTAAAAACTATTTGTTTATTTATAATAGACTCTACTGTTTTAAGTAGTACTTTGTTGGACATCGTCGAGCTTAGTAAAAGGCGCTCCTTTGGTACAGACATAACAGCAATATTACGACCATTTTCCATTTCAGCACTTACAATAGGTAATCCTGTCTCTGTGTCAAAGGTCATAAGTAAATCCGGAAATGTTCCTTTTCGGTCTCCATTTTCTTCTGCTGTCATATACTCATTCCAAAATGTTAGTTCTAAATCATCCACATACAACTTCCCGACATCAAATCCACCCTTTGTTGAAATTGAATAATCGCGAGTTTTTCCTACTTTGATTACACGACCTTGAAGTTTTGTAGCAACAGCCTCAATTTTATGAAGTGGATCTTTTTCATTTAGAAATACTTCTCCTAAAGCAATTGCTTGATTAATTCCTCCAACAGCAGCATTTTCCTTGATATAGCCTATTTGAACAGGATTTCTCGCTACACCAACCAGACCTCCTGCTTCAACAGACATTTGTCGAATGATATTAGAAGTATATTGAATAGTACCACTTACAAATCCTGAAATTTCATAACTATCTCTCCCACCTGCTGCTGCTTGATACGAGAGATAGCCATCCATTTCAGATAAGTTCATTGACCCCATTGAAGCTGTAGGGTGCGCCCGTCCATTGCACGGTGCGTCGATGACTGGTAATCCTGTTAGTGCCGCTTGTATCCATCCGTTTACTGTTGTAGCAGCTCCATTTTCATTTGTCATTAACGCCTTTACAGGACTATGAAAATTTTTTTGAAGTAATTCTACAGTTGAATATAGCTGTTTTGCATTTATATATTGACTTTTAGCAGCAGGTGCCCCTACAAGGGACACACACGCTACATAATCAGCATCTTCTAATTGATCAACAGTGATCAGGTTTATTTCTCCAATTTCTAAGGCTAATTTCCCTTTTTGCAACCCATCATGAATCCAGCCACCACCGCCGCCGCCTAATATAGCGCCACCGTATACGGCTTGCTCCATTAATTCAAGGGTCATCGTTCTCTTCTCCATCATTCCACTCCCTTTAATTGAATACATCTGCGTTTTATTGATTCACCTATCGATTAGCACCATTTTAATGACACAAATGACTATCTCGCTTTCCAAATCGAAGTAAAGAAGCTGAATATAGCATCACCTGCAATAAAGCCTGCTGCTGTCGTATACATTGTCGCTTCTGCTTGTGGCCCACGTACTTTAAGGATGATTAAACGTAATAAAATCCCTGAAAGAACCGCCCAACCAGCGATTGGGAACGTAATAAGTAGACCTGTTGCAAACAAAACTCCCATTTGTCGCTTAGGGCCTCCAATAAATTGAATAATTGCACCTGGAATTGCCCATAAAAGTAAGTACATCCCTGCACTTCCAGTAATACCTGCCTCAATCGTTGCTGCGTATACTCGGTCAACTGGCGGAACCAAGTTTTGTAAAAAGAATACGTTGTGAAAGAAAGCAACCATAATAATCGCAACACCGAAACCGATCAGTGCAGATTTCAATTGCATTTTCCGGCCATAAAGCTCCATTTTTATATCTGTTGTATTACGAATCAATGTTCCACTTTTAAAGTCATAACCTAAATCAGCAAAGGCTGGTCCAGTTGCTGCTGTATACCCTACTAAGAAAGCTAATGCAATTGGTGGAAAACCAAATAGCATACCAACAATTAATGAAATTAAGGTTACTGCAAAGGCTGGGAACCATCCTGAGTGCATCGCTGCAACTCCTACAATGATTTGTGTTACAAGTGCTGCAAGTGCTGCAAATAATAAGAATAATAGTAACTTACCAAGTGATAATTCGGAAACCAGTCCACCGATTAATGCAACTATTAGTGCACCACCGATAAAAGCAACATAACCATACCCAAAAGCTTTTGTTACATCTTTCTCTGTTCGGGTATTGACCCAATTATCTTCAGCCGTTGCTGCAACTTGATCTTCTAAACGCGCTTTACGATCTTTTGTGATAGTTAAAATAAATTGAATAAGAGTTACTAGACCTGCACCAATCATCATCCCATGTGGAATATAATACTCATCTAAATTGACATTAAAAACAGGTAGAGAATACCCTTTTATAAGTAATCCAATCCCAAACATGGTTAACGCCCAAATGTTACCTATAAAGGCTACACCGAAGGCTGACATAGGAATACCAGCCCATGCACCTGCAATTCCTCCAGCAATTCCAATTCCAAGATATTTCGCTTTTTTCCCACCTTGATCTCCAGCTTTTAACGCTTCTGCAGTAGCAACTCCTGGCGGCCAAGCTTCATTTGATCCGAATAATTTAGAATCAAAAACTTTATAAAGAATTAGTGCATCAATAATTAAAGCAATACCTGCACCGATAAGCATCGGGATAATAAGATCTGGTCTTCCTAATACAAAAGGTAAACCAATAGGAATTAGTAAACTATTAGCTGCACCGAATGTCGCAGAAGAGATCGTTGTTTGCAGGAGATTTTGATTTTCTAGTGACTTATATCGATAAAAAATTTGCATTGGAATACGTGCGATAAGCATGGCGATGAGTGCACCAATAATAGATGTATTAGGAGTAATCCCTAACGTTACGATGATTTGCATTCCGATAATAGCTCCAAGGATGGCAACTAAAATTGAAAAAATAACAAGAGAAAAATCAAACTTCTGGTGCATATTGTATCTCCTCCTTTTTATGTTGTTAGTGAATATGCAATGGCTTGAGCTTGTACTAAATCGATAATAGGAACATTAACGATTTTAACTAACTCACGTTTTAAACCGATTGTAGAAAAACCTGTACACGCAAATAAAATACTCGTTGCCCCTTTGTTGACAAGCTCTTGACATGCAGAAATTGCACGGCTCATTGCATCTTCAGCTAACAAGTCTACAGTAGATGACACACCTTCTGGCCTCGTATAATCTAGGAGATTATGACCTAGTATCTTTGCAATATTTGGTGGTATTTCTGGAGTTATACCAAGTACACCAACTTTGTGACTGACCATCAGTGCTGTGTGAGCCCCTACTTCTCCAGCCCCGTACACTGGAACATCTACGAGATTCCGGCTCGTTTCCACCGCAGGATCTGCTGCACAACTGATCGTGACCGCAGATACACCATCTTGCTCGACCATACTTTTAACTAAAGCTTCAATTTTGGGCATCGCTAGCCGTAATGTCTCATCATTGTGTATTCCATTCCATTGCTCTGGAATACACCGAGAAACCGTATCAATATTAAACTCCTCTTTCATCATTCGCGAATGTTCTTGCAAAACAGCTTCATCTTCCGTAGTTAATACACGTATAATCCCTAACATCGCTGCCTTATCCCCCCTTCCTTTTGTTTTATTATAAATTTTCTGAATTAACGATGTAATCCGCATAATGTGCAATGATTTTTGAAAAAATTTGTTCATTTTGATATTTTTAGCCTTGTCATGCTGAATTATAAAACCATTCATGAGCACCGCTCATAACCAAAATGAAAAAAGATAATATGATTAGCCAACTTAAAATTCAACGAAGCCGCAGCGAGCGGAAGCTCTTTTTGAATTTCCTTCATGCTCTCTAGTTCCGTCTTCTTTTCTACAAAAAAATAGCCGCATTAAGCGGCTATGCTGAATTTAGCTTTCTTATTTTTAGTAAGAGATAAAGTAAGAAACGTGTATCACTATCGTCCAAGTTAATATTTAAGATCGATTCAATCTTATTTAAACGATATTTCAATGTCCGACGATGAATGTATATTCTTTCTGATGTCTTTGAATGGTTCCCATTTTCCTCTAAAAATATATCAAGAGTTTGGATGAGTTCCTCATTCTCATTATCATTAAATTTTAATTCCCCAAGGGTTACATCAAAAAAGTGCAGAACATCTTTATCGTTCTTTAGCTTTAACAAAATTTTATTAAGTCCCATTTGTTCATAAATGATTATTTTATCGTTAATGCATATATCTTCTCTCATTCGTAAAGCTAGCTTTGCTTCATCCTTCGCCTTATCAATATCAGTCAATTGCTCATGTAACAGGCTTATGCCGCAATAAATATCACATTCTAATTCACGGTCGAGTTGGGTTACGACATTGTGAATTTTTTCAATCATCATGGGACGGCTTTGACGGTCATTACACACGTATAAGCCATAAAGATACTTACCTGAACGAAAGAGAAGTGAACTTGGAAGCTTACGATCTATAACTTTATATATTTTTTTATATAATAAATGAGTAATCTTTTCATTGCTTATAATTTCTGGAATTGACTGTTCTAAACTAAAAAAGTCGAGAGCATATAATCCATATAAGTGATTACTTTCTAAATTGAGCCAATTACTAATAGAAGAATAATCGAGCACTTTCTTTTTACGAATTAAATCCTTGATCCATTGACTTTCTTGGAAAAAGCGTTTTTCAATTTCATATCGATCTTTTAAAAACAATAATTTCGTCTGCTTTTTAATACTGACCCTACTACTTTCAAGAATGCCTACTAATGCCTTAGAATTTTTTAATATAATATTTAAATATCCTATACGTTCTCCTGCCTCATCTACTGGGATGATCATCCGATCATTTTCTATCATATAATCGTTAATGCTCATATATTTCTTGTACTCCACAGATGAAATAGTTGATTGGGGAAAACTCAAAAAGGAAAAATTTTTTCGTCTTTTATCTTTTTCTGTTTTTGAAAATGATATTAAACGGAAATCGCGGCTTTCGAAATATACGTTTTCTTTAGTAATAGAAGATAATTCTACAAGAAAATCGTTTAAACTTTTTACTTCTGTATTTACGAGCTTATTCATTAGTTGTAATTGTTCGATCTGGTTTGTTTTTTTCTCCTCATAGATTTTTTCAAATAATACGGTTAATACATTAACAAAAGAAACGTCTAGTGGGAGAGTAATAATAGGCATATCATGTTTGTTTGCTAAATCGTACATTTCTTGTGGAAGTTCCTTTACATATCTCCCTACTTTAATAATAAGGCCAGCTCCATTTACTTTTATTAATGCTTTAAACATTTCTATTTGTGCTTTTGGTAAATCCTTTATCGAGTAAAAAGTAGAAATAATCAAAATTCCTTCCGTTAACCACTCATTTATATCTGGTACTTCCATTACTTCAGCTGCTTTAATTTGTCGATTTACACCTTTTTTTCCTGCTAATACTTTGCCTTGTTGTAAAACTCCAAGCTTTAATGCAGCTGATACGTCCATTTTAATCACCACTTTTTTGAATTTTATAAAACAAATTCTATTGAAATAATAACGAGTACTGGATTATGATTATTAATACTTGTTTAATGCGAATTGGTATTTTTCCATTAATTTCATAATCTCTGCACTAGCTTCTTTAATATGAATGAGAATATATTGAATAGCCTCTTCCGTAATACGATAAGTAGGTCCTGAAACTGTAAGCGAAGCTTTCACTTCATCTTTATAAAATAATGGTACAGCAATAGCTATAACATCTTTGGTAAACTCTCCTTCACTTCTTGCCCAGCCTTGTTCTTTAATTAATTCTAGTTCAGCTCGTAACTGTTCTCGGTCTACAATCGTCGATGATGTGTATGCCTTTAAGCCCCCTGAGATTATCTTATTAATTTCTTCATCTGGCATGAATGCTAAAATCGAACGGTAGGAAGCTCCCACATACAAGGGAGCCCTGCTACCTATCGTTACCGAAAACTTGACTTTATCCTGAGGCTCAACCACATCTAATGTTAGAGCTTCATTTCCATCTAAAACGGTTAAGAAAACAGATTCCCCTGTTTTCTCCATTAAATCTTCTAGAATAGGCTTAATGAATTCTGAAATACCATGATTATCATGTACTAGTAACCCTAATTCCCACAATTTAATACCTAATGAATATTTTTTCGTTACAGGATCTTTTGATAGAAAGCGATTTTCTTCAAAAGTAGCAAGGATACGATACACATTTGTTGCGTTTAGGTCTAGTTCTTTTGCTAGTTCACGAGCCCCCCACGTAGGTCTATCTTTCGTGAAAGCCATAAGTACTTTTAATGATTGGTCTAACGTTTTTAGCATTTTGGTATCTCCTTACTTACAAATAATAATACGATCTATCACTTATTGTATAAAAAATCAATTGCAGCGGCTACATATACTTTGGCACAACGAATAATATCTTCAACAGGAACTTTTTCATTAAAGTTATGGATACTAGGTAAATAGGCAGGTCCATATTGCAGAACTGGAATGTCATACTTTCTAAAATGTCTAGCATCACTACTAGCCCATTGCATGACACCATACGCATCTTGTCCAGTTACGAATTTAATATTATTCACAATCGCTTCGCATACCGGATCTTCAGGTGCAGTGTAATTGGCATTGCTCCTGAAACCAAACTCTTCTATTTCATATGTGATTCCTAATTTAGACAATTCATCATGAATAAAAGACAATACTTCTTCTTTCGTTATCCCAAAAGGTAATCTGCAATCAATCTCTACTGCACAGGTATCAGGTACCATATTTGATTTCGTACCACCTTTTATCGTTCCAACATTTATTGAAACCTTTTCTAGTATATGCATATATTGTGATCTTTCATTTTCACTCATGTATTTTTTCGAAATTTCTATGATTGGTTTAACCTCTTCAGGAATCGTTATTTCCATATGCCAAACTTTAGCTATTTTTTCAATTGCCTTTATCGTATCTGTTATTGCATTCTTTCCGGCTATTGGTCCCAAACTTCCATGTGCCTGTTCCCCATAAACCGTCAACTTAAACCATAACGACCCTTTTTGACCTAGAGTAGGATTTAAAGGAGAAGAAGGTTCTGCAATTAAACAACCATCCCCCTTTACTAACCCTCTTTCCAACAACCATGGAACACCTAATTCTCCTCCAGTTTCTTCATCAGGAACGATTGCCAAACAAAGTTCTCCAGGAAGTGAAATATCTAGTCTTTTCAATACCGTAGTTGCAAAAATAATTCCTGCGAGGCCAGCTTTCATATCACTTGCTCCTCGCCCAAGCATCCAACCATCCTTTATTTCACCAGAAAACGGATTGAAGTCCCAACGATTTAAATCACCAGCAGGAACGACGTCAGTATGTCCGCAATAAATTAACATCTTCCCATCTGAATTTCCAACCTTCGCAATCAAATTCCACATATCTTGTCCAGCCTCGTACCAATCTGTATCAATTTCATATTGTTTTAAATAATCGGCAATATAATGGCTAATTGGAGTAGAATTACCAACAGGGTTTTCACTCGGAAATTGAATTAATTTAGAGCATAGATGAAGTAATTCTTCTTTATTTTTTTCAACAGCTAAAATGGCTTGGTATTTTAAATCTGCAATCATGAACTCACCTTCTGACCTAATGTTTGCAAATGACTCATATCACCATATAAACTTTTCATTTTTTCAAACTCTACTTCATTGTAAAAAGAACACTTCTTACGACCATACACCTTTGCTACTTCTATTGCAAAACGGACGGTACTTTCTACATCAATCAAGTGTGTTGCACCTGTTCCACAACCTGCTACAGCCGCTTCAGTAGTAATAGCTACACCAACTACAGGCTTATCCGTTGCTACCGCTGGTTGCAAGATACTATTAATATGGTAAAGTCCATTTCCATAAGGTGTGATATCTTGTGTTGTAATTGGTAAAGTTACAGGATTTTTACCGGTTGTTTGTTGCACTAAATCTAGCAAATCATTACTAACACGTAAAATATAACCCTCTTTGACCGTAGGAGTAATCGCAAAGCCATTATGATTTACAACCTTGTTCCCCTTCGTTGTATCAATTGAAATAATGGCATCCATATCTTTTACAACTTCATACTTATTCATCGTTAAAATATCAACGGGTGAATCCATAAAAGGGACTGGGTCATGTGGTTGCGTAGGGGCAACTGGGCAAATATGTGTTGTAACAATAACATCCCCTTCAAGCGTATCACCTTTTCTTTGCATACTAGATAGTTTAGCTGCAATCGATATAGCAGCTAATGCACCATCTCCATCAGAGACAAATCCAATTTGTTCAGGACGTGCGCCAATTCCTCCTAAACGACCGACAATTCCTATTGTTGGTGCATCTCCTCCAAATAATTTCCCGTTTCTTCCTGGTATCATAATTTTAATAAAGTCGGTACTACCTTTTTCTCCAGTAACGGTTTTAACATCAACAGTATTAAATCCATTATCTTCGAAATATTTTGCTACTGTATTTCCATTAACATTAATATCATCAAGAATTTCATAAAGTTCTGTTACATATTTAAAAGACATATAAACTCCTCCATTGTATTAAATTTCTCCTGTTAAATGACATGCTACTTTATGTTCTCCCTGATATCGCTCTAGTTCAGGGGCTATTGAACGACACTTTTCCACAGCAAATGGACACCTTTGATGAAAGTGGCAACCAGATGGCGGATCAATAGGACTAGGAATATCTCCCTCTAACAAAAAACGTTCTTTCTTCTCGAACGGACTCTTTAAGGGTGCTGCTGATAACAATGCTTTTGTATATGGATGCTGAGGACGGTCGTAAATATCCGTATACGTTCCAGCCTCAACTACTTTACCTAAATACATCACTAAAATTCGGTCACTGATGAATTGCACAACATCTAGATCATGTGCAATAAACATGTAAGTCAAATTAAAATCCTTTTGTAATTCTTTTAATAGATTTAATATTTGTGCTTGTATAGAAACATCTAATGCCGAAACGGGCTCATCACAAATCACAAGATCTGGATTAAGCACTAAAGAACGGGCAATATTAATACGCTGCCTTTGCCCACCACTAAATTCATGAGGGTACCGATCACCATGATAAGAGTTTAATCCGACTACTTCTAATAGTTCATGAACTCTCTTTAATTGTTCTTTCCTTGTCCCTATCTTATGAATGATCATCGGCTCCATAATAAGCTTTTCAACTTTTTTCCTAGGATCTAGAGAAGCGTATGGATTTTGAAAGATCATTTGAATATTCTTGCGTGCTGATCGTATCTCTTTTTCAGATATTGTTGTTAGATCTTTCCCATTAAAAAGAACAGATCCTGAGGTTGGGGTGATAAGTTGATTAACAAGTCTAGCCATCGTTGATTTCCCACAACCAGACTCTCCTACAACTCCCACAGTATCACCTTTATTAATTTTGAAGCTAACATCATCAACAGCTTTTAAATATTTATTGGACTTTGAAAAAAAACCTCCATCATTTACAGGGAAATATTTTTTAATGTTTTTCACTTCTAGCAAAGTTTCACTCATTGATATCCCCCATCCCTTACCAATCTTTGATCATTTTTTTGAAAGTGACATGCAACAGAATGATCTTTTTCTACTTCTATTAAGCTAGGTTTCTTCTCGAAGCAGACCTCTTTAGCATATTTGCACCTTGTAGCAAATGCACAACCTTTAATTTCATTCCGTAAGTCTGGCGGACTACCTGGTACTGGTGTCAACATATCCTCATCCGGCTTAACACGTGAATCTAGTAGTCCCCAAGTATATGGATGGAGCGGTTTTTCGTATAAATTTTCTGTTGACGTAGCTTCAACTGCGTTACCTGCATACATTACAATGACTTTATCGCAATTCTCCCAAACCACTCCTAGATCGTGAGTAATTAAAATAATAGCCGTCTCTAATTTTTCTTGTAGATCTTTCATTAAGTTGAGTATTTGGGCCTGTACCGTAACATCAAGAGCTGTTGTTGGTTCATCAGCTATAAGTAATTTAGGTTGGCATGCTAATGCAATAGCTATCATTGCACGTTGTCTCATCCCACCAGAAAACTCATGGGGGTATTGTTTAATACGTTTCTCAGGTTCCGGAATACCAACAAGCCTGAGCATTTCAATAGCACGTTGCATTCCTTCTTTTTTTGATACGTTTTGGTGAAGACAAATCACTTCAACAAGTTGATTTCCAATCGTAAAAACTGGATTTAAAGACGTCATCGGATCTTGAAATATCATTGAGATTTCATTTCCACGAATTTTTCGCATTTGTTTTGCTGGTAATGAGACAAGATTTTTGCCTTCAAATGTTATAGATCCTTTTTCAATTTTACTCGTGCGTGGAGGTAATAACCCTAGAATAGATGTTGCTGTCACACTTTTCCCAGATCCAGATTCACCAACAATACCTATCGTCTCTGAACGTTTTAAGTTAAAACTAATACCATTTACAGCTTTAACTGTATTTGATGATGAATAAAATGCTACTTCTAAGTCCTCTACTTTTAATAACGTTGATTGATCTACCATCATTCCACCTCCTATTTAAACCTTCATTTTCGGATCTAGTGAATCTCGTAATCCGTCACCAAAAATATTAAACCCTACTACTGTTAGTAGAATTGCTAGACCAGAAAATGTAGCCATATGGGGTGAAAGAACAAGGAAATCCTTTCCATCTTTCAAGATATTTCCCCAAGTAGGTGTTGGTGGTTGTACACCTAATCCTAAAAAACTGAGAGCGGCTTCAGACAAAATCGCACCCGCAATACTCATCGTCCCATATACAATAATCGGAGCGAGACAGTTTGGTAGAATATTCGTAAAAATAATTCTCCCGTTTGTCGATCCAATCGATCGTGCCACTTCAACAAACTCTTCTTCTTTTACACTTAACACCTGTCCACGTACTAGACGAGCAAACCCTGGTACACAAGCTATACCGATCGCAATAATAACATTCATCAATCCATTTCCAAGTGCCGTCATTAAGGTAATTGCTAATAATATAAATGGAAAAGCAAACAAACCATCCATCAATCTCATAATGATGTTATCTAGCCGCCCACCATAATAACCTGAAATTAAGCCAAGAAACGTTCCGATAACAGCTCCAAAACCTACTGAGAGTATACCTACTATAATTGAAATCCTTGTACCAAAAACAATTCTGCTAAATAGATCCCGACCGTAATTATCAGTTCCAAGGATATGACCATTTGTCCCAAGGTCTACTAGAGCATTCCCTGTATCCATAGCTTCAGGAGGATGGGTTGCAATTAGCGGAGCAAAAATAGCTGTAATAACCATGATAATAATTATGAACAGTCCAACTACAGCTAATTTATTTTTTATCAATTTTTTTAAAAATAAATTTCCGGTTGTTTTTGGTTGCTTGATGGCTTCTATTTTAGTAGAAACTGGTGCATCTTCCATATTCTATCTCCCTTTTTTCGTTGTATAATTCACACGTGGATTTACTACCTTATATAAAATATCAACGATAAGATTAACTAAAACAAAGATAAGTGCAACAAACAAAACAGCACCTTGAACGATCATAAAATCACGCTTATCAATAGCATCAATTATTAATCGACCCATACCAGGCCAACTAAAGATAGTTTCGGTTAGAACGGAACCACCTAACAATAAAGAGATCTGCATCCCCATTACTGTTAAAATTGGCGTTAGTGCATTTTTGAGTGCATGCTTCGCAATAATAAAAAATTCATTTAATCCTTTCGCTCTCGCTGTCTTTATATAATCTTGTGAGATAACCTCTAACATACTCGATCGCGTAATTCTTGCAAATGTAGCCATAGGAATGGTCGAAAGAGTTATACTTGGTAAAATCAAATGTATAAATACATTTCCAAACCCCTGATCCATAGATCCAATTCCAGTTGCGGGAAACCAGCCGAGGTTTACACTAAATTGAAGCACAAGCATTATACCTAACCAAAATACAGGCATCGAAACACCCACAAGCGCTCCCAACATTACAATATAATCTAATATAGAGTTTTGTTTAGTTGCAGCGATCATACCTGCAGGAATACCAATTAAAAGAGCAATCATTAATGCGGTTACTGAAAGTAATACCGTATTAGGAAATCGATCTAAGATAAGTATAAGAACTGACTCCTTATAGTAAATCGATTGTCCAAAATCACCTTTTAATAGGTTAATAATATAATCGATGTATTGCATAAAAATTGGCTGATCTAAACCTAACTTAATCCTCATTTCAGCAATATCTTCAACTGTAGCTTGGGGACCCAGCATAACAGCAGCTGGGTCACCAGGGATAATCCGGTTGATAACAAAAACAATCGTAGCAACAATAAGTAAAGTAGGAATAATATTTATTAATCTTTTAATTGTAAATTTCAGCAAGACGTATCGCCTCCATTCTTCTCATAGAGGAACCTATTTTTTTATTGAAACATTTGTATTAGGATTAACGATGACATATGAACTATCAGGTCTAACATCAAAACCTTCGACATTTTTACTAATCCCCGCAGAAATTTCAATAAGACTTAGTTCTACACGCGGATATTCCTTAACAATTAATTCAAGCGCCTCTACATATAAGGCTGCACGTTCTTCTTGCTCTGCTGTTTCTGATGTAGCTTTCTTAATTAATTCATCCACTTTTTCATTATCAAACCCGTATCCATTACCAAGAGCTCCAATTTGATCACTATGGAACATTTGATATAGGAAGAAGTCTGGATCTGGATACCAGCTCCAGCCCATTAAGTACATCGGAGCATTTCCTTTTGAAGCAACATCTGTTAAAACACCCATTTCTACTACGTTTATATTCACAGTAATATTTAAATTTTCTTTAAGTTGACTTTGAAAAATCGTAGCATGTGGTACACGTCTTTCAATGACGTATAAATCGATTTCAAATCCATCTGGGTAGCCAGCTTCTGCAAGTAATTCCTTTGCTCTTTCTGGATCAAAATCAGGGACAAGACTTTCTAATGATGGATCGTAACCCCATGAACTTTTCGGTAGTGGAAGATAAGATCTCACGGCTCCCCCATATTGGAAAACTCCCTGCACAAGGTTATCGACATTTGTTGCTAAATTAATTGCTTCACGTACACGAATATCCTTTGTTGGACCTTCCTTCATATTTAAAGCGACATATTCGATGGATAAGCCAGGAGTAGTTAAAAGTTCAAAATTATCATCTTGTTCTAATATCGCTCGATTTTGCCCCTGAACATCAGTTGCAATATCGATATCACCTGAGCGAAGCGCATTCACCATCATATTTTGATCTGTAATACCTTTCCAAATAAGGGAATCTAAGTGTGGTCTTTGTGACCAATAGTTTTCATGTCTTGATAACTTAATTTGGTCATCAATTCTCCATTCATCCAATTGAAATGGGCCTGTCCCTACTAAGTTCATACCAAATTGGTCGCCCCAACCTTCTACTTCTTCCTTTGGAACAATAACATTACCAGCATCTGTTAATACAGCTAGTAATGCTGAGTTCTTTTCGTTAAGGTGCAGATTTACAGTAAATTCATCTACAACATCAACACGGTCTACCATACGAAGCCGGTTCATGGCCGATTGTTTCGCCGAACGCTCTAAGCTATATTTGACATCTTCAGCTGTCATTTGTCTTCCATTTTGATATTCACCAGGCTGAAAATAAACGTCATCCCGCAACTTGAATGTATAAGTTAACATGTCCTCAGATACTTCCCATTCTGTCGCTAAAGCAGGTTCAATTTCAGATAAGTCATTACTATAAATCACTAATGTATCAGCAATACTTCTAATTACTTGACCTTCATATGCGGTAGTATAGTTCACTGGATCTAAAGTCATTGGATTGGCTGAAAGACCCACTGTTAATTCTCCACCCTCGTTTACACCAGTTTCTTCTGTAGTATTACTTTCCGATGTTTCCTGTGTCGCTTCCCCTTCATTTTTGTTTTCTGTTTGTGAAGTCTCCCCGCTGCTACATGCAGCTGCAACAACAAAAAGAAACGTCACCAAAAAAATCAGACCAAAATGTTTTCCTAACGCTTTCATTTCTTCCCCTCTTTTCTTATTTATTTATTGTTTCATATATAGAAACACAACTTCTATATATGAAACTTTATGTTGCCATTATAACAAGCCTTTTTTATAATGTAAATATTCTAAAAAATTAATTTGCGTAGTATTTTCTGACATAAACATTTCCTTGTATAAAAGGAAATGTTTAACTTTAAATATCAATATAAAAAAACAACCTCATTTAACTGAGATTGTTTTAATGTGCTTCCTTTATAATAGCTATAACCATTCCTGAAATAACCTTTTCTCCAATCACTACATCTATTAATTCAACTTTCCCATCAATAGGAGATAAGATGTCCATACTTACATCGTTGACATAAAGACTAATTAAAACCTCACCAGCTTCTATATCATCTCCTGGATTATAATAGATCCTTTTTATTTTCCCATTAAAAGGACTTATAACCTCTGTGCTATACCCCATTTTACTCCCCTCTTTCTTTCTTCTTTATCAATTCGCTATATTTTCTACTAATGGTCGATTGACTGACACCTAATGCTTTTGCGGCTTCCGTTGTCGTTTGATACTCCTCCATAGCCAGAATAATTAAACGTTCTTCTACATTATTAATGGCTTGTTTTAAAGGGATAATCTTATTTATTTCTTTATTCCCTGTACTTTTCTTTCCTTTTTTTATAATCGGAAGGATTTGTTCTGAATCAATGAGTTCATTATCATTAGTTACTGATAATCGTTCAATAATATTTTGAAGTTCTCTGACATTGCCTGGCCAAGAATAGGATTCTAATAAGTCTAAGGCATCCTGGGATAATTGATTATTTCTATTATATTTATGATTAAAGTTTTGCAGGAAATGAAGGCAAAGCAGCGGAATATCTTCAGGTCGCTCTCTTAGAGAAGGGATATGAATTGGAATAACATTCAAACGGTAAAATAGATCCTCTCTAAATTCTTTTCTTTCGACCATTTCCTCTAAATCTTTATTTGTCGCTGTTATAATTTGAACATCTACATCAATCGGTTGTGTACCACCAATTGGCATAAATTCTCTTTCTTGTAATACACGTAATAACTTTACTTGTAAATTAAGTGGGAGCTCTCCTATTTCATCTAAAAATAAAATCCCTTTATTCGCTAATTTAAAATAACCAGGTTTTCCATTGGCATTTGCACCTGTAAAAGCACCTTTTTCATAGCCAAAAAGTTCACTTTCAAGCAGATTTTCTGGAATCGCACCACAATTTACTTTTATAAAAGGTTTATTGCTTCGTGGACCAAGTTCATGAATTGCTCTAGAAAAGACCTCTTTTCCAACGCCTGATTCGCCCGTTAATAACACCGTTGAAGAAACGTTAGAAATCTTTTTTATATATTTCATGACATTTTCAATTTTATCACTACGGTATATGATCTTTTTATTGATATTTAAATTAGACCAATCTTTAAAATGCTCTAACTCTTTTTTATACTTTTCTGATTCTTTTTTTGCTGTTCGTAACTCTTCTTTTAATAAAACCGTTTCTGTAATATCTCTTAAAGCAATGACGATACGTTCTAGTTCTCCATTTTGATTAAATACCGGATTACCAACAGTTAACACATTTTTTCCTGAACGACTTTCTTGAGTGACCGTTACTTTCCGTTTCTTTTCAATGACTTTTCTTACAATCGATGAAAAGAAAGTCCCTTCGTGTTCTAATTCCATTAAATTAATTCCAATTAGTTGCTCCTTATCCGTTTCCCAAAAATCATTAATTAATCTACCACTATATCGAAGCAATGTCCCTTTCTTACTAAGGACAATAATTTCATCATAAGTAGATGAAAGAATGGCTTGTAAGTCAACATTTAAGTTTTTTACATATTCTAATTCCATCGCCATCTTTTCGATATACGGTAAGTCTTGTAAAACAACAATCGATCCAGTAACAATCCCTTTCTTATTCCTTATCGGTCCTAAATCGGCTAATACACTATATTCATCTTTAATGATGATATAATTTAAAATCGTTTCTCCATGCTCAATCACTTTTAAGTAAGACTCTTGATCTAAAAGCTCTCCTACTTGCTTTTCTCTTAATTCTTCAGATGACATTTTCAACATACGAAGTACTTCGTCACTAAAATTTTCTATTCTTCCATAGGTATCGGTAATAATAATTCCCATAGGGATGGAATTTAAGAGGGAGCGGATCCAATCGGTTCCTGAAGATTTACTTGTTAAAAGGTAATATAAAACATCTTCTCTTTGTAAATATCCTTCAATTCTGTTAGTTTCACCTACGATTACAACGACATCTTCACCAAACACTTTAAAAAAGTCTAATACATCTGCATTTTTAGACACTTTAATAATATTCGTTTGAATAGGCAATTCGCTAACATGAAGGTTTTCAATGTTACCTTTTCTTAGCAAAGGCATAATATCTTTACTATGAATATATCCAATAATCCCCTCATTTTCTAATGGGTCAGTAATAAAGATAAATGGGTCCGTATACTTTGACATCATCTCCCAGATATCCGAAATCGACGAATTGATTGATATTGTATTTGCAGTTCGAACATCTATCATTGTAAATCGACCATCCTTTTTTTCTTCATTATATCTTATAGAAAAGGAAAGTTAAGTAAAAAGGAAGGCAATAAAGCCTTCCATTCAAATTATACTTTCAGTGTTTCTAAAGTTGTTTTGAATGTTGCAATCACTTGATCGACTTCATCATAGCTTATTGTTAAAGGTGGTTCAATTCTAAACGTTTTCGAATTAATGAGTGTACCCGCTACAAGTACGCCGCGGTCAAATAATCCTTTTGACACTTCGTAGCCGATTTCGTCTGAATGAAATTCAACACCAATGAGTAAGCCTTTCCCGCGAATTTCTAAGACTTTGTCTTGATGCTGAGCTGCAACTTCTCTTAACCCATTGATAAAGTATTCTCCCACTTCTTGCGCTCTTTGCGGTAAATTTTCTTCAATTAATACATTAATCGTAGCAATTGCTGCGGCACAAGCTAATGGATTTCCTCCAAATGTAGTAGTATGCATAAATGGGTTAGGGAACCAGCTCTTAAATACTTTCTCAGAAGCCACGCACGCTCCAGCTGGCATAATTCCTCCACCAAATGCCTTAGCAAGACATAAAATATCAGGGACAACATTATAAACTTCAGCACAGAACATTTTACCTGTTCGACCCATACCCGTTTGGACTTCATCAAAAATCAGTAAAGCACCGAACTCATCACATAATGCACGAACTTGTTTTAAATACCCTTCTGGAGGTACCATAACTCCACCTTCACCTTGGATTGGCTCAATAATAACAGCGCCTACATCTTCGCCTACTAATGCACAAGATTCCATCGTCTTACGCATCATGTCAATATCACCAAATGGGACATGTCTAAACCCAGGTATTAATGGTAAAAACGGTTTACGGAATACTCCTTTCGCCGTTGCTGATAAGGAACCTAAGCTTTTGCCATGAAAGGCCCTTGTCGTTGCAATAAATGTATTTCGTTCATTATACATTTTTGCTAGTTTCAATGCAGCCTCAACACTTTCAGTCCCACTGTTGACAAAAAAGGAATATTTTAAATCACCAGGTGTAATTTCCGCTAGAATTTTCGCTAACATCGCGCGTAATGGATCGAGTAAATCTTGACTGTGTAGTGCTTGTCTTTTTAATTGATCCGTAACCGCTTTGACTACTTTAGGATTTCGATGTCCTACATTATAAATCCCAAACCCACCAAGACAATCGATGTATTCTTTACCATGAACATCTTTAAAGCAAGAACCTGAATCTGACCATTCTACGGATGCAAATTGAGTGTCCTTCGTTACCGATTTTCGATATTCCAAAAATCCTGGGTTAACATGCTCCCTAAAGTTATCTACTGTTTCTTTCGTAATCCATTCGGCTTCTTCTTTGGATACGTGTTCCTTTTCGATTAATGATAATACTTTTTTAATATATGAATTAATCGCTCCATATTCTTTTTCCAATGTTTGTGTAGTTGTACTCGTTTCCATCTTTTTATCCTCCAATTAAATATTTTTGATAGAATGAATTTCTAATATTCTTTACAGACCTAGTTCCTCTACGTTCTCCAATGTCATATACCTCCCCCTTTTCACCGCTCAACTTAATAATTGCAATTTTTATGCCAACTTCACTTATTTACTGTTTATCGAAGTTCTCATGCTCTAATTTGCCAGTTGTAACGCTTTTGAAAACAGGTACATGCTTATGTTTTGTCCTTTCCAACAAACCCGATTTATGCAAAAACGCATAACGTTATTCACAAATGGGTAAAACCATTTTTAAAAATATTCAGATAAAAATACCCGCAATAATAAACATAATGGATGCGATAAAAGCAGAAGCCAATTCATAGGGTAATTGTGTGATAAAATGTTGCATATTTCGATTACCACCTTGTTTCAAAGATAAAAGTTTCGAAACAAAACTTAATAGAAGCATATTTTATACTCTAAATATCGATTATGACGCTTCATTTTCCGCTTTTTCTGTTGGTAGGTATTCAATTTTTATACCTGTATAACCATAAAGAATAGCTACTAATGGACTTAACAGGACGAGAAAAGCATAAGGCGCATAATCAAAAGCATGTACACCTAAAGTAGCATACATAAATGCCCCACATGTATTCCATGGTATGAGTGGTGAAGTCATCGTTCCAGCATCTTCAACGGTCCGTGATAAGTTTTTCGGGTGCAGTCCTCTTTTTTGAAATTCAAGAGCATACATCCTCCCTGGCAGTACAATTGATAAGTATTGATCACAAGCAATGACATTGGCAGAGAAACATGTGGCTACTGTAGCAGTAATAAGACTGCCTGTACTTTTAGCAAACCTTAGTAACTGATCGACGATCGTTTCTAGTATCCTTGCTTTTTCTAATATTCCACCAAATGACATCGCTAATAAAATTAACGCAACGGTACTCATCATCGATTCGATTCCACCTTGATTCAGTAAATCGTCAACGATTGGCACATTCGTAACCGTTTTAAAACCGTAATGTAATGCAGATATCGTGTCACCTACGGATTGGCCTTGAATAAAGATTGCACAAAGCGCTCCAAGTATTGAACCGATCGTTAAACCGGGTATCGCTGGTATTTTGTACACGAGCATTACGATAATAAGTAAAGGAGGAATTAATAGAAAGGGGCTAATTAAAAACTCTCCTTTTAATGTCTGTTGAATTAATAAAACATCATCCGTACTAGAACCTTGCCCGGAAAACTTCAACCCTAAAATCGTGTAAAGGATCAAGGAAATAATTAAAGCAGGTACAGTGGTATAGAGCATGTGTTTAATATGATCGAATAACTCTACCCCAACTATTCCTGGAGCTAGATTGGTTGTTTCGGATAACGGTGATATTTTGTCTCCAAAATATACTCCAGATATGATCGCACCTGCCACCATTGGCAGCGGAATACCTAAACCAAAACCAATTCCTAACACCGCAACCCCAATGGTACCAGCAGCCGTCCACGCATTACCCGCAGCGATCGCAACCACACAACATATTAAACAAGCTGCCACTAAAAAATAACCTGGTGATAATATATCTAACCCATAATAAATCATTGTAGGTACGATCCCACCAGCAATCCAAGAACCAATAATCGTTCCAATGATCATTAAAATTAGAATGGCCTGCATCGAGAGTCTAATTGTATCTAACATACTCTTTTCAATTTCTTTCCACTTGTACCCTAGCTTTAGTGCAACAATACAAGCAACAGCTGCACTTAGTAGTAAAGGAATATGCGCATCTACATCATATACAACGATTGAAACTGCAAGTGCGCAAATCATAAAAACAATTGGAATCAAAGCTACGAAAATCGTTGGTTTTCTACCTTTTGTCAGTGTAATCCCCTCCAAAAATCTTTTTAAATAACTACACTCTATTACTTGCAATTCCTATGCCAACTATTGAACATTCAACAAAGCTTATATTTCATATATTTTCTATGATTTAACCTATAGATTTCTTTTTTAATCTGCAATTTTGAATAGATCATTCAATAGTGCATAATTAATGATTTTTTCTTATGTTCATATTTTATAAATGTGAACCTGTAAAAGCGATATATAATAGATTTATTATAAAAAAAGAGGTCTTAAATAATAACTTTAAGACCTAATAAAACAACATATTATTCTATTATAATTCTTTTTAATAAATCTTGATAGCTATCCGGACGACGGTCACGGTGGAATTGTAAGATGTTTCTTGCTCGTTTTATTTCAGATAGATCAATCTCTGTTATTATAATTTCATTTTCTTTCGTTTCTGCTTCTTTTATAATTGTACCCCATGGGTTGCTAATAAAGCTTCGACCATAAAATTCCATATAGCCCTCATCACTATCTTCACGTCCGACACGATTGACCGCGGCAATAAACATATTATTGTGAATGCCATGTGCCTTGATTGCATCCATCCATGTTTGCGATGTGTCCAAATCTGCATAATCTGGTTCTGAACCGATAGCGGAAGGATAAAATACAATGTCTGCTCCTTTTAAAGCAAGAATACGAGATGGCTCTGGGAACCACTCATCCCAGCAAATGAGTACTCCAATAGTTCCATACTTCGTTTTAAACACAGGATATCCACCATCTCCTTCTGTAAAATAATATTTCTCGATATATTGAGGACCTTCTGGTATATGATGTTTTCGATATTTTCCTAGATTAGCACCATCTGTATCATAAACGACGACTGTATTAAAATAGACACCATCCATGGCATATTCGTATAATGAAACGATAATCACAACACCTAGTTCTTTTGCTAAAGATTGCATCGTATTAGTTGTAGGTCCTGGAATTGGTTCTGCCCATTCATATTTATTGACATTAATCGTTTGCGGGAAATACGTTCCAGTAAACAATTCTTGCGTACAAATAATTTGCGCCCCCTGTTCTGCAGCTTTACGTATCATATCGACTGCGACTTTCATATTTTCAGAGCGGTCCTCAACACATTTGTGTTGAATTAATGCGACATTTACTTTTCCTTTTGACATGATCAATTACTTCCTTTCTATTTAATTATTTTTTAGGTTGCTGTTGTGTAATACAGTGAATATTTCCACCGCCGAGGGCTATTTCTCTTGTGTTTACTTGAACGACTTTACGCTCTGGAAATAATTCTTGAATTTTTATAAGTGCCCTTTCGTCTTCAGGATCACCGAATGCCGGAACGATGACTCCTCCATTACAGATATAACAATTGACGTAAGTCGAGGCTAGTTCAATTCCACCACCTCTCTTAAAACTACTTCTAGAACGGTCAATTACATTCGCATCTTCTTCTGAAATCTTTACCTGTTTAGGTATTTGAATTTTGTGAATTTCAAACGTTCTTCCATTAGCATCTACTTCATTTTTTAATTGATTGTAAGCTTCACTAAGAATAGGGGATTGTGTATGGCTTGTATCTTCCGTCCAACTCATCGCTAGTACCCCTGGCTTAACAAAGAAAACGACTTCATCGACATGACCATCAGTTTCATCATTTAACATCCCTTGTTTTAACCAAATGACTTTTTTGACGTTTAAATAGTTTTTTAATTGCTCTTCTACTTCCTCTTTCGTCATGTTAGGATTACGGTTGGCATTTAACAAGCATTGCTCGGTCGTAATGAGTGTTCCTTCCCCATCAACCGTTATCGCTCCACCTTCTAGAATGATATGTTGCGCGTCATATCGATCGATTCTTTCAATTTCTAGTACTTTCTGTTTAACAAAAGCATCTTGATCCCAAGGAAAGTAAAGACCACCTTGTAAACCTCCCCAGGCATTAAATCCCCAGTCAATTCCTCGTACTTCCCCTTGGTCATTTTTTATAAAAGTAGGTCCGATATCTCTCATCCAAGCATCGTTAGAAGATACCTCCACTACTCTAATTGAACTCGGTAATATTTCACGGGCATGCTCATACTGAGAACAAGGAACACAAACGGTAACGGGCTCAAACTGTGATATGGCAATAGCCACTTTTTCAAAAGCATCTTGGGCTGGTTTTGCCCCTAGTCTCCACGTATCTGTTCGTGTTGGCCAAAGCATCCAAGTCCCTTCATGTTCTTCAAATTCACCTGGCATGCGAAAATCATCGTTTATTGGTTTACTATATAATGTCTTTGCCATTCTTCTGCACCTCTCATTGAAAATTAAATATTTTTAATGTAGAGATGCATCGATTAAATTCATCGATAATAAGACAGGTATAAAGAAGTACTTTCTTTGTAACATGTTAACCTCCTACTCATTTATTACAACTTTCATATTTACTATTGCAAAATTCATGCCAATTCCAAATTATCTATAAACTTTGAAAGTGTTGATAACTGATGAGTAGAGCCTCATTCACAGAAGCATAATTTATGCAAAAATGAATAACGATTTATTCAATGTCATTTCTATCCTTTAAAATTTTAATTGTCGTAAAATTTAAAGCCATATAGACTCTTTTTTAAATTATTAGATTAACCGCCCTTTAAGATTAATAAAAACGATAGGATAATGTCTAATCTATGAAAAGACATTACGCCTATCGTTATAAATAAAGTTTTATTAACTTATTTTTGAAGCTAGAGTTTTACCATCCCCGTTCTTGCATACGTTCTGATGGCTGTAATGAAGAAATTTCAATTCCCTTCATTGCTGTTCCTAGTTGTTTGGAGAGATTCGCAATTAGCTCGTAGTCTTCAAAGTGAGTTGTTGATTCCACAATAGCACGAGCAAATTTTTCTGGGTTATCTGATTTAAAAATCCCAGAACCAACAAATACACCATCTGCTCCTAACTGCATCATCAATGCTGCATCTGCAGGAGTAGCAACACCACCAGCAGCGAAGTTTACAACTGGCAATTTTCCTGATTCTTTAATTTGTAATAAAAGTTCATAAGGAGCCCCCGTATTTTTAGCCTCCGTCATGATTTCATCTGTAGACATCGAAACGATTTTGCGAATCTGTGATTGCATCATCCGCATATGACGTACAGCTTCGACAATATTTCCAGTTCCTGGTTCACCTTTTGTTCGGATCATCGATGCTCCTTCACCAATACGTCGACAAGCTTCACCAATATCACGAGCACCACAAACAAAAGGAACTTTAAATTCACGTTTGTTTAAATGATACACTTCGTCAGCAGGTGTTAACACTTCACTCTCATCAATATAATCGACACCTAACGCCTCAAGTAAACGCGCTTCCACAATATGGCCAATTCGACACTTGGCCATCACAGGGATAGATACTGCACCCATCACTTCTTCTATAATCGTTGGGTCAGCCATACGTGCAACCCCACCAGCTGCGCGAATATCCGCTGGAACTCTTTCTAATGCCATGACCGCTACTGCCCCGGCTGCTTCTGCTATTTTTGCTTGTTCGGCGTTGACAACGTCCATAATGACGCCGCCTTTTTGCATTTCTGCCATTCCACGCTTTACTACTTCCGTTCCTGCATATATCATAATGTGTACACTCCCTATTGTTATTTCACGTGAAACCACTGTTATTAGTCAGTTCCTGTAATTTTTAGATCATCTTCAATAAATACAAGTACTTTTCCAGGCGTTACTTTTTCTCCTTCTTCCACCTTAATATCCTCAATAATTCCACTAACCGCAATGGAAACCTGTTTTAACTCACCGTTTGGTTGTTTAATATCGACTAATGTAGCCCATTCATACACATAATCGCCTGATTGGATATTTACTTTTTCTACTTCTCCAAAATAAGGCGAAGTAACAACTTCTAATACCTTCATTTATATTTGCCTCCTTATTAGTATTGTGGTTTTAGCACTTTTGATGACTCAAGAACTTGTTTTAATAATTCAAAAATACTTTCAACATCGTCATCTACCACCCCGAGTGAAACTTGCCAATTATTTAGATCCTCTAGCTCAGAAGGGCATAATAACAGGAGTTTTCCTGAATGAAGTGAATAAACCATTGATTTACCGTAAAATTTGTGCGAGTAAAAGATCCAAAAATCATACCTATGAGTATCTGATAAAAAACATATAAATCTAGCATTCTGTTGTTCTATTTCATCTTGTAATATATCTAATTTCATATTTTTCCCCCTTAGATTAAATTATTTCACCCAACTTCTTAGTTTTGATGCTATGGCTAATCTTCTAACACCGACCATATAAGCTCCTAACTTCATATCAACTTTATATTTGTTAGCGGTATCATTAACCTCATGAAAACTTTCTTCTATTTTTTCTTTTAACCTATCTTCTACCAACTTTTCCGACCAATAATAGCCTTGATTATTTTGACACCATTCAAAATAGGAAACGATAACGCCACCCGAATTAGCGAGAATATCTGGTACAACCATGACACCTTTTTCCTGTAATCGTATTACTGCTTTTCGAGTTGTAGGTCCATTCGCTGCCTCAATAATTATTTTTGCCTTCACTTGTTCAACATTATCACTAGTTATCTGGCCACCAATCGCAGCTGGTATTAATACATCACACTCTTTTTCTAGTAATTCACTGTTAGTAATGGTCGTATTATATAAATTTGTCACTGTGCCAAATGAATCCCTTCGCTCTAGCAAGTATGGAATGTCTAAACCATTCGCATCATAAATACCTCCTAAAACATCTGAAATCCCAACGACTTTTGCACCGTGCTTAAATAATTCTAAAGCTAAAAAAGCTCCTACGTTTCCAAACCCTTGAATTACTACCTTCATTTCATTGATAGGAATTTGCTTTAACTTACTTACTAACTCTAATGTATAGAAAACCCCTTTTGATGTAGCTGTCTCTCTTCCTAAGGAACCTCCTAAAGCAACAGGCTTTCCTGTAATAAAACTAGGTGACTCAAATTCTCGAATTTCGCTATATTCATCCATCATCCATGCCATAATCTGTGAATTCGTATAAACGTCAGGAGCAGGAATATCTTTGGTTGGTCCAACAAGTTGACTAATCGCTCTAACATAACCTCGACTTAACCTTTCTAATTCACCTAGACTCATACTCCTCGGATCGCAAATTACTCCACCCTTACCGCCTCCATAAGGTAAAGAAGTGAGCCCGCATTTTAAGCTCATCCAACCAGATAAGGCCTTCACTTCATCTGCTGTTACATCTGGGTGAAATCTAATTCCTCCCTTGGTTGGACCAACTGCATCATTATGTTGTGACCTATATCCTGTAAATATTTTTGTTTCACCATTATCCATCCGTACTGGTATTCTTACCTCAAGGAAGCGAAGCGGTTCCATTAATAAATTATAAACTTCATCGGAGTAGTTTAATTTCTGGATAGCTTCCTTTAATATCCCTTGAAACTGCTCCAATGGACTGTCTTTATTGATTTTATTCAAGTTTGAAACAACCATTTTATACACCTCATTTATTTTAATCACTATTATCAATGCAATAGTTGTGCCAATATATCAAATTAATATTATTCGATTGAACCTACTATTGTTTAAATCATTTATAATGCAACACTCGAAAAGCTATATACCTTTTCGAGTGTTAAAATTCAAATATATAACCTATTACAGTAATGAATGGTTAATTTTTATACCAGCCAACCGGCTCCACTTGTAAATTAATATTAATTTGTTTAATTTCTGTATATTCATCAAGTCCAAATGTTCCTAGACCTCTACCAATTCCACTCTGTTTGTACCCTCCCCATGGTGCTTCATTATAAGTTGGGCCATAGTTATTTAACCATGTAATTCCTGCACGAAGTTTCTTAATGACTCTTAGTCCTTTTGCAGCATCTTGAGTAAATACTCCAGCTGCTAGCCCATATTTTGTGTTATTGGCGAGCTCAATCGCTTCTTTTTCATTACTAAATTTTTGAACGACTAATACCGGACCAAATATCTCCTCTTGAACAATTCTCATATCTGGCGTTCCATCTACAAAAATCGTTGGTTCCATAAAGAATCCTTTATCTAATCCATTATTCATCAGGCGATTTCCACCTAGTACAATACGAGCGCCTTCTTCTTTACCAATTTCAATGTACTTTAAAACTTTTTCCATATGTGCTTGACTAACTAATGGCCCCATTTCAGTTTCAGGGCTGTGACCAGAACCAACAACAATTTTCTTTGCTCGTTCGATTAGTCTTTCAACAAATTGATCGTGAATTTTATCTTCAATTAATAACCTGGAACCTGCTGAACATACTTCACCTTGATTAAAAAAGATTGCCATTAAGGTGTAGTCTAAAGCAGTTTCAAGATCAGCATCAGCAAAAATAATATTAGGGGATTTCCCACCTAATTCTAGAGAAATATTTTTTATATTCCCTGTTGCTGCTTTCATAATACTGCGACCTGTTACGGTTCCGCCTGTAAAGGATACTTTATCAACTAAATGACTTTCTGCCAGTTCATTACCTACTGTCGGTCCAGGTCCCATCACCATATTAGCAACTCCTTTAGGAATTCCAACTTCATCTATTATTTCAAAAAGCTTCATAGCAGAGACTGGAGTCACTTCTGATGGCTTATAGACAATAGTATTTCCTGCAGCTAAAGCAGGTGCAATTTTCCAAACGGACATTAATAATGGAAAGTTCCATGGAACAATTAAAGAACATACACCTACTGGCTCACGAACGACCATGGCCTGCATTGGATCTGCTACATGATACGTTTGTCCGTCCGGTTTCGTAATCATACCTGCATAATAACGAAAACAAGCAACGGCATCGGCTACGTCAATCTCTGACTCTTTAATAGGTTTTCCTTGATTCAACGTTTCCAGCAATGCAAATTCATCGGCTCGTTCTTCCAATTTATCCGCGATTGCATTTAGATAGCTTGCTCGTTGTACTGGCGGTGTATCTGCCCATTCACCAGAGTCAAAAGATTGCCGAGCGACTTCTATAGCTCGAACTGCATCTTCAACATCACCAAGGGGCGCTTTAGCTATCACTTCTCCATTTGCTGGGTTAATTACATCATGAGTCTGTCCACTAAGTGCATCTACCCATTCTCCATTAATATACATTTTTAAATCAATGACATTTGTTAAAGTTTTCATTTTTTTCCTCCTTCAAAAAATTAATTTTTTGAGCATTCAATATTGAATATTGCAATTTTTGTGCCATTTATTAAAACTAATACACCTATGCTTTTAGAGGAGATTGTTATATCTTTTATGCAATTTAGAATAATTTAATCAATAATGAATAGAGCTTTTCTGACTTGTATCAGAAAAGCTCTATTCATTAATAGTAGTTTAATTAATTCCGATTAAAAATGACTAGCTTCTTTTCTGTCATTTCCTCAATTGCATATTTTACTCCTACTCGTCCTACTCCACTTTCTTTTACTCCGCCGTATGGCATATGGTCGACACGGAATGTTGGAATATCATTGATTAACACTCCGCCTACATGTAAATGTTCTGCAGCATGTAGAGCGGTATGAATATTTTCTGTATAAATTCCTGCTTGCAATCCATATCTAGATTCATTTACTAATGCAATGGCTTCATTTACATTCTTCACTTTATTAATAAGAACAATAGGAGCAAAAACTTCTTGGCAAGAAACCTTTTGGGAAGGATCTACTTCTAGTAAAACGGTCGGCATTAAAACATTGCCTTGAACTGTTCCTCCAACAGCTACTTTCGCTCCATTTTGTTCCGCTTCATTAATCCAAGTTAACGCCCTCTCTACATCTTTAGGACTGATGAGCGCAGAAATATCAGTAGTTGCCTTTAGTGGTTCTCCAATCTTTAATTGTTTTGTCTTTTCTACAAACTTCTCTACAAAGGCTTCATACATTTCCTCAAGTACGTAAACCCGTTGTAAAGAAATACACACTTGACCTTGAAATGAAAATGCCCCAGTTACACATCGATTGATAATTTTATCAAGGTTGACCCCTTTATCTATAATGACAGCAGCATTTGAGCCGAGTTCCAATGTCACTCGTTTCAAACCAGCTTTATTGCGGATCCCAATGCCCACCGTAGGACTTCCGGTAAACGAGATTTTACTAACCCGCTCATCTTTTACAATTTTTTCTCCAATCAATGAGCCACTTCCCGTTACAACATTTAGAACTCCCGCAGGTAAGCCAGCTTCATGAAATAATTCTGCAATAAAATAGGCAGACAATGGAGTTTGGTTCGCTGGCTTTAAGACAACGGTGTTCCCTGCAGCAAGTGCTGGTCCTACTTTATGTGCAACTAGATTCATAGGAAAGTTAAATGGAGTGATTGCTCCAATAACACCTATTGGTTCGTGAACAGTATAGGCCACCCTTCCTTCCCCACCAGGTGCTGCATCTAGTGGTAATGTTTCACCGTGAATCCGTTTTGCTTCTTCTGCTGAAAATTTATACGTTTGAATGGTTCGTTGGACTTCTCCCATTGCAATCGTAATAGGTTTTGCTGCCTCAATAGCGATAATTTCAGCAGCTTTCTCTTTTCTTTCGTCTAGTAATCTAGCGACATTTTCTAGTATAGTTGCACGCCGATGACTCGGTAATTTAGCCATCGTTTCTCTTGCTTGATATGCGGCTTCTAATGCCAGTTCTACCTCTTCTTCATTTGCTGTAGCTACTTGTATGATTTCTTCGCCGCTATAAGGAGCTTTCAGTGACGTATATTTTTGGGCTTCTATCCATTCTCCATTTATAAATAGATGTTTCTTCATTTGTAATTCCTCCTCTTCTAAAATACATAGCTCGGATCTCAAAAAAACTTACATCCTTAACATGTTTTGTTGTTTGGATTATCTATGAGGTGAAAGCTTTTTTAGTGCTAGACGACTTTAGTTAAATGTTCAATCGTTAATTTATCGTTTCAAGGCGGACTTATAACTTAATATTTTCTTGATTTTCTATCGCTGAAAACGTTTCTGACAAAATCATAATCATTTGATTGATTTCCTTCTCGTTGATCACTAATGGTGGTGCAAACACCAGTGTATCTTGCCCGTCAAATACGACTGACCTAACAACAAGACCACGTTTTGCTGCTTCTGCAACTATCAGTGGAGCTAGAGGAGATGCATATCGTTCATTCGTTTCTTTATCTTTTACGATTTCAATCGCTCCCATTAACCCAAGGCCTCTTACTTCTCCAATCAGATTATGATTACTTTGCAACCACTTAAATCCAGCCAGCATTTTGTGTCCCATTTGTTTTGCATTTTCTATTAAGTTTTCATTTTCGATAATTTCTAGATTTTTTAACGCAATCTGACATGCCATTGCATGACCACTGTACGTATAGCCATGTAGTAACGTACCTGTTGAGAGCTCAGTAAAATCTTTGTGGATTTGTTCTGAAATCATCACACCGCCTAGCTGTGCATAACCGCTAGTCACCCCTTTGGCAAAGCACATCATATCAGGAACCACACCGTAATGTTCAATCCCAAAGTAAGTTCCAGTTCGCCCAAAACCAGTAATGACTTCGTCAGTAATCAATAAAATTCCATATTGGTCACAAATTTTTCTTACCTCTTTAAAATAATTCTCAGGTGCGGGATGGACGCCCCCAGCTCCTTGGACAGGTTCAGCGACAAAGGCTGCAATCGTATCTGGACCTTCTTTCTCAATCAACTCACGTAAAGCAGTCGGCGAAAAGTGATTTACATAATGAAAATCAGGCGCTAATGAATTCGTAAAATCCCGAAACGGCTTTAATCCTGTGGCACTAGTCGCTCCCATTGCGACTCCATGATACGACTTGGTTCTCGTAATAATCTTTTGTTTATTTTGTTTTCCTTTTAAAATCCAATAATGTCTTGCCAGCTTATAGGCCGTATCATTGGATTCTGATCCACCTGAAGTAAAAAACGTTGCCGATAAATGACCAGGTGAGAGTTGTGCTAGTTTAGCAGCTAGCTTGATCGCTGGTTCATTACTAAAGGTGGCAAAACAAGAACTGAACGCTAATTTCGACATTTGTTCCATTGCGACTTGACCCATTTCAGTTCTGCCGTGCCCAATGTTAACATTCCACAAAGACGACATCCCATCAATAATTCGATTTCCTTTGATGTCTTCTAAAAAGACTCCATCACCCTTCGTAAAGATAAAACTAGGGCCATTTTGTTGTTGTTGTTGGATCGAAGAAGTCGGATGAAGAAAGTGCTTTTTATCCAACATCTCTAACTCTTGAATATAATTTTTCATTAATTTAACTCCCTTTCAAAGTAAATTTATTCCCATTCACACTTATATATTGCAAGAAATATGCCAACTTGTTTCAGCATCCATCACTTCACCTTCTCTAACTATTGATTCGGTATAACTTTTTCACTAAGAATTTTAATTTAAGGCTACTACAATACGTTATATAATGTTATAATATATTTTATATCTTTATATGAAATATATCAACATACAAAGTGTATTCCGATAATCAAAGCTGTTATTTTTAATTTATATATACTTTTTACTGTCTTATTATTTTATGTATATCCATAATTATTGATATAATTTAATCAAGAGGTGATTCTAATGAAACTAAATAATTCGAGTTCAATACCTTTATATGTCCAATTGAAAGATATTATCAAATCAGAAATTAATAATGGACATTATAAACATAACCAGCAGCTTCCAACAGAAGTTGAGCTTTGCAATATATATGGAGTTAGTCGAATTACAGCTAGAAGAGCAGTATCTGATTTAGTGGAAGAAGGTTTCTTAAAAAGACAACAGGGGAAAGGAACTTTTGTTAAGGAAAAAATTTTAAAAAGAGAACTGATTTCTGTAAATGGTTTTTCGGAGCATATTATCGAATCAGGCGAGAAGCCTAATTCACAAATTCTATCATGTGACGAGGTAGAGGGGAATTCAGAACTATATGAAATGTTAAATGTAAACGAAGACTCTCCCTTGCTCCAACTAAAACGTCTCCTATATATAGATGACGAGCCATTCGTCTTAGAAATTGCGCATTACCCACTTGAGAGATTTCAAAACTTGCAAGAATATATTACGCAATCGAAATCAACGTATGGAACCCTCTCAAAAAAATACGGTGTGAAGTTCGCTAGTAATACGAAAACAATAAATGTTGTTTTGGCCGATGCTGAGCAATCCAAGTATTTGAAATGTGATTTAGGTCAACCTTTATACTTTATCGAAAAGGTTGCTTATGATGTGAATAAGGTGCCCGTTCACACTTCTTTTCTATATCTTCGGGCAGATCGAGCAAAATTTACAATAAACACAGCAAATAATTAATAAAAATGATCAGGTCCTAGTTTCGAATAAGACCTGATCATTTTATATTAAACCTAGTTCAAGAACAGTACATTTTTTTCAACATGAAATCTTAGGATTTTTACCTTATTGATTTAGCAGCGCGCTGCACTTCAACCATCACGTCTTGAGGGGTTTTATTACCTGTTAATAACAATTCAGTGCCACTTAAATAAGCATCCACTACCGCAATATCCATATCCGTATCAAGCCATAATGCCATTCCTTCGGCATTTAAGAGAATGTCAACAGCCTCTAGTTGTAATGGCGTCGAATTGTCTTCATTAACAGCTCCCTTAATCGCACTATAAAAACCAACATCAGCAAGCAACTTTTCTCCCATTTCTCTTGATGTTAGAAATTTTAAAAACTCTATAGCTTCCTCTGGATGCTTTGTAGTGGAAGAAACGACAAAACCTTCTGGCCCTCCAGAAATATAACCCGGTCTTCCTTTCTCCTCATCCAATTCAGGAAAATCAAAGAAGCCTAGTTCAAATTCAGCTACCGGTTCGACAAACCGCAATTCGCTCAATTCTAAATATACGATGGCTGCTTGTCCACTACTAAACATCTCTCTAGCAAATTGATGGTCAAGAGAGTTAGGGTTGTCATTAAAGTATTTCGACAATTTTGTCAGTTTTTCCAGTGCTTTTATGTATCCTGGATCAGTAAAGTCACCCGTTTCACGATCATAATCAGACATTCTAGTATCATGATCGACTAACTTTTGATTTAATGCCCCAATGTAGTGAGATACGGCCCATGGTGCTCTACTCCCAAATGCAATCGGTGTATATTCAGTTGTACTTATTTTATCAAGTACAGTTAAGAATTCTTCCCAAGTACTAGGAGGTTCCAAATTTAGTTCTCTAAACAAATTTTTATTATAAAAAAAAGCCTTTCCTCCCATTTGCCACGGCGCTGCATATTGTTTATCCTCTAGGCTAAACGGTTCCAGTTGTGTTTCAACAAATGAAGCAGCCCAATTTGTATCCTCAGCTAAATAAGGACTTAAATCAAGGACTTTATTAGCCCTTACAAAATTGTGGATAAATTCACCACTCCATGAAAAAAACACATCAGGAATATTAGAGCTCGTACCAAGTAAAACCCTCACTTTATCTTTATATGCTTCATTTGCTACTGCTTCCATTGCAATTTTAATATGAGGGTTTTCCTTCTCAAATTGTGCTACTACACCTTTAAAATATTGATGATGAGGGTCACTTTGCCATCTGTGAAAGAATTTTAACGTAATATAATCTTCTTCAGAACTTGTTTTAGTAGACTCACTCGAGCAGCCTACAAATATTAATAGAATAAGAGCACTATAAACAAAAACTAAAAATTTTTTCATTTTCATCAAGTCTCCCCCTTTTTCTAGACAACATTATAATTTTATAGCTTGAATAACTAGTAGTAGTAGGTTGTCAAATAATGAGAATATTCAGAATGTAAGGGTTATCACTGTTGTATTCTTAATATTTATCATAATTTACATCATTCTAATTGTCTACATATATTCTTAGTTATAACACAACACTTGGTATACGAATACACAAAAATACCCCCTAGTAGCTTTTAGTCTACCTAAGAGGTATCGTTTTATAAAACTTTATATATTTTATAATCGAGCACTTTCGTTCCTAGAAAAAGCTAATCCATAACCAAACGCTCCAAAAATAGTACAAGTTTTTGCAGCTGCTTTTGCAGCCTCTAACAACGCGATTTCCATGTTACCATGTTCGAAGTTTTCAACGATAAATTTAGCTATAAACGAATCTCCAGCTCCTAACGTATCGACTACATCTATAGGAATAATCGATTGCTCATATTTTATCCCATTTTTTGAAAATAGCGCTCCTTCACTTCCCCTTGTTACTCCAACGATTTCAACACCATATGAATGAACAACTTCGATTAATTTCTCACATTCCTGTCTCTCTAAATCATTACCAGAAAAGTAAGCCTGTTTAATATATGGACATACAAGGTCTAAATACTCCTGATCTCTTCGCGTTGAAAAATCAAAAGAAATATCAATAACCTTGCTAAGCTCTGGAAGATTATGTTCAAAATAACTATAAACACTAGAATGCACTTGGTCGTGAGCCTTGACATACTCATAATCTTCTTCTGTTAAACGTAAGGAAATATACTTTTGAATTCCACCTTTATTTCCCTTTAAAAAGATCCGGTCTCCTTCTTCGTTCAGTGTGACAACTGCCATCCCATTTTCTCCAAATGCCTGTCTTATTTTCGTTACATCGATATCTTCCTTTTTCAATGTCTCCAGCACATGCTTTGCCGGTAAGTCATTTCCTATGATACCCATATATGAACTCTTTTCTGTACCATATCTTTTACTTAGTACAGCTACGTTTAATGCATTTCCACCAGGGTAAATCATTTCTTTATCTTTATAGTAATCTACAACATTATCTCCAATAGCCAATAATTTCATCTTTATCAACACCTCACTAGAAGTTCTTACCCTTTTACACTTCCACTCGTTAGTCCTCTCACAAAGTACTTTTGCATAAACAAAAATAAGATGACAATTGGAGCTGCTGAGATCGTTAACCCCGCTAATAATACTCCCCAATTTGTTTCAAGCGCATCTCTAAATTGCATAAGACCTGCTGGGACTGTTTTAAGGCTTTCACTATCAATGAAAATAATCGCAAACATAAACTCATTCCAAGAGAAGTAAGCTGTTAAGATCATTGCTGTGACTAAAATCGGGACACTTAATGGAAGGAATATTCTAAAAAATACACCCACATGTGAACAACCGTCTAATACGGCTGATTCTTCTAATTCTTTTGGTATCGAAAGAAAATAAGCTCGTATTAATAATATAGTAAATGGAATACGATAAGCTACATAAGGTAGGATTAACGCCCAATGTGTATTGTGAATCCCAAACGCTTGTACCAAGTTATAAAGTGGTACTAAACTTACTTGGGGGGAGAGCATCAAACCACCTAAACAAAATATTAATAAAAATGTTTTTCCTTTAAAGTGAAAACGAGCTAATCCATATGCTCCTAATGCACTTAAAAAGACGGTTAATACACATGTAACAGTCGTTACAATGACACTATTTAAAAAGTAACTGGAAATCCCTTTATTCCATGCAGTTACATAGTTTTCGAATAACCAACTAGACGGTAGAGCCCAGCTATTCCCATAAATTTCGCTAGTTTCTTTTAATGAATTTGTTATCATCCAAAATAATGGATAAGCTATAATTATAAAATAGATGATTAAAAATAAATATACAGAAGTAACACCAACCACCTTCTTTGGGTGAGGCTTCTTTCTTTTAGGAGGAACTACATTTGGCTTTTTTTCAATATTGATGTTTACATTTGTACCCAAAACTTATTCCTCCTTTCCTGTTTTAAACAATTTAATTTGAATTAAAGAAATTAACAATGTAATGACTAATACAACGGTTGCAATTGCTGCTGCATAGCCCATGGCATCACGAGAAAATGCATTCTGGTATAAGTAAGTTCCTAGAACTTGAGAGGAATTTCCAGGTCCTCCTCCTGTTAAAATATATGGTTCATTAAATACTGTAAAAGCTTGTGTCACAGTTACTAACGTTACGACAAATGTCATTTCTTTTACTTGAGGAACAGTAACAGAAAAAAATTGTTGAATTTTTGATGCTCCATCAATTTCTGCTGCTTCATACAATTCAGAGGGTATTTTTTGAATGGCGACAATATATAACATCATAATATATCCGATACTTTGCCATTGTGATACTGCTATTACAGAATAAATAGCTGTTCCTGTTTCACCAAGCCACGCTCTCGTTAAATTTTCTAAACCAATCCCTTCGAGAAACTTATTAAGTAGCCCTACTTGTGGGTTATAGAAGAAATCAAATAACAATGCAATGACCGTAATGGAAATAATAACCGGTAAGAAATACATTGTTCGAAAAATCGGGGATAAGCGTCTGACCAGCTTGTCCTCCAACATTGCAGCTACAATTAAACCACCACCTACTTGGAAGACAACAGAAATGACTGCATAAAGAAAATTATTCTTCAAAGCGGTATAGAACACAGTATCCTGAAATAAAACAATAAAATTTTTTAATCCTACAAATGTTTTATCAGGGGAAAAGACACTCCATTCAAATAAACTATATTCAATATTTCGAATAATCGGGATATAAACGAATACAAGTAACATTATAATACAAGGACCCAAGTATAAATATGGGGTTAATTTTTTTAGTTTCAACAGAAGTACCCCCTTTTTTTATGGTGGAGTCATTCGACTCCACCCATATCTACATTGTAGCAAATTTACTTAATTGATTCTGCTACTTTTTGTACATCGTTGATGACATCCTGTGGTGTTTTATCACCAGTAAGCATTAATTGAGCTCCACTTAAATATGCATCAACAACCGAAATATTGATATCAGTATCAAGCCATAAAGCAATACCTTTTGCATTTAGAATGACATCAACCGCTTCTCGTTGTAACTCCGTTGAATTGCTTTCATTAACTGCTCCTTTAATTGCACTAAAGAGACCAACATCAGATAGTAGCTTTTCACCCATTTCTTTCGATGTTAGGAACTTTACAAATGCAACAGCTTCTTCTGGATGTTCTGTGGTAGCAGATACCATAAATCCTTCTGGGCCTCCTGAAATATAACCAGCTTCCCCTTGTTCATTATCAAGAGTTGGGAAATCAAAAAATCCTAGCTTGAAATCGGCTTCAGGTTCTACTAGTCTCGTTTCACCCATTTCTAAATAGGCCATAGCAGCCTGACCATTAATAAACATTTCTCTAGCAAATTGATGCTCAAGCGAGTTAGGACTATCATTAAAATATGGCGACAATTCGTTTAATTTTTCCATCGCTTCGACATAACCAGGATCCGTAAACTCCCCTGTAGCAGCTTCATAATCTGTCATTCTTTGTTCATGATCTACTAACTTTTGATTTAATGTACCAATATAGTGAGATACAGCCCAAGGTGCTTTATTTCCAAAAGCAATTGGTGTATAGTCAGTTGCACTTATTTTATCAAGCACCGTGATAAACTCATCCCAAGTTTTAGGAACTTCTAAGCCTAATTCTGCAAAGATGTCTTTGTTATAAAAGAACGCTTTTCCTCCCATTGCCCAAGGAGCCCCGTATTGTTTTTCATCTAAGCTGAATGGTCCCAGCTGTGTTTCAACAAATGAATTCTTCCACTCTGTGTCTTCTTCTAAATAAGGAGTTAGATCAAGGGCTTTACCTGCTCGTACAAAGTTATGTCCGAATTCACCACTCCATGAAAAGTAAACATCTGGAATGTTTGTCGATGTTCCAAGTAACACTCTCACTTTATCTTTGTATGAGTCATTTAATACCGCTTCTGTTTCAATTTTGATATGTGGGTTCTCTTTTTCAAATTCCGCTACAACATCTTTAAAATATTGATTATGAGGATCGTTTGGCCAACGATGGAAAAAGTTTAATGTTACAGTCTCTTGAGTTTCAGTCGCTTCTCCTGAGTCTGTATTTGATGAAGAATTTGAATCAGTAGATGAATCAGAGTTTGTCGTGTCTGAACAAGCACCAATAATAAGTAAGAACAACACCATTAAAAAAGCAAATGTAAGCCTTTTCATTTATATATTCCCTCCTTATATTTTAAAAAAATTGTAAATGTTCTGAATATAAAAGTTAAATAACTTTCATATTCAGAACAAAATCAAAATATCGATTAATCAATTGGCAAATGGTAGTCTACTTTCCACATGTATCTTCTAGTTGAGAGTGGATGATTACGAGCGTCAGCTATTGCATTGGCGTAAACACGTAATACATAGTTCAATACAAGAGGGGCAATGTATCCTTTTACTTCTTCATCAATTCCATCAAAGTCATATTCTTTTGCATCTAAAACGATCAATTTCTTCCCATAACGTTTGGCAAATTCAAGTGCACGTTCTTCTAATGGACGAGTTTCATCCAGACCTAATAAATGAATAAACGGAACACTTTCATCAAGGATTTCAAATGGGCCGTGGAAATATTCTCCTGCATGAATAGCGTGTGAATGAATCCATTGCATTTCCATTAGTATACAAATTGAGAATGCATAGGCAACTCCATAGTTAGCTCCACTTCCAATTGTATAAATTACTTTTTCATCCTTATAATCTTCACCAAACTTTAAGGCTTCCTCCTTTACAGCGACCTTCACCTTGTCGTAAACAGTTTGTAAGTTCGATAGACTCGTTAACATTTTATCAAACTTATCATTTCCTTCGACTATATGTAATAGTCCCATTGTAAGTTGGTACATAATACTATAGTTTGTATTGAATGCCTGTGCTTCATCACCAAATTCAAACTTTACAGCACAATCAACATCTCTTGCTATTAAAGATCCTAAATCATTAGTCAAACCTACTGTTAGTGCTCCTTTTTCTTTAGCAAACTGTGCTGCATAGACTGTTTCAGGAGTTTTCCCTTCTAGAGAACATAGAATAACGAGTGAGTTCTTTCCTAATGTTACAGGATTTCTATGAATAAATTCATTAGAACTATATAAGTCAGATTTGATTGTTTTTGCTTCACGGTCAAGAACATATTTACTAGGATACATAAGTGCAGATGAACCACCACAAGCTACAAAAAATACATTTTCAATTTTCCGTTCTTTGACAATGTCTAATACTTCTTGGACTTGGCTTAAAACCTTTACTTGTTCATTTGTAGGCATATACTATTCCCCCAATAAAATTTTTATTTGTTACTGTAACCACCTATCCCCCTTTACTATCAAAATATGTTATAACATCTCATTTAAAGTTATAACGTTATATAACGTATTATAGATGCTACCTGTAGTTTCGTCAATATCTTTCTTTTCAGAAAAATCGATTAACTCTCGACATAACTTGATAGATATGAATCGAAAAAGAAAGATTTACGTCGAACGATATGAATATACTTAAAAATACGAGGATTGCAAAACTATGATTTGCCTTATCTTAAAAGAAGTGAGAATATACGTGTAAGAGATTTTAGAAAATAGAGTAATAACTACAAATTTGCAATTTGTAAATGGAGGATGATTCAAATGAAAATTGCTACCATTGGAACGGGAAGGATTGTAGATGCTTTCCTTTCAGGATTAGAAAACATTAAAGATGCTTCATGCGTTGCGTTATATTCTCGCAAGGAAAACACGGCAAAACCATTAGCTGAAAAATATAACATTCCAAGTATTTATACGGACGTAGATAAGATGCTACAAGACCCAACGATTGACTTTGTCTACATTGCCTCTCCAAATAGTCTTCATTATGAACACTCATCTAAAACACTTCAAAACGGTAAACATGTCATATGTGAAAAGCCTTTTACTTCAACGGTATCTGAACTGGAGAGCTTGATGACACTCGCTAAAGAAAATCAGTTGTTTTTATTTGAAGCAATTACGACGATTCATTTGCCTAATTATCAATTGATCAAAGAAAATATTGAACGACTTGGACCAATAAAGTTTATTCAGTGTAACTACAGTCAGTATTCTAGTCGATATAATCAGCTTCTTAGCGGTGAAACACCAAATGTGTTTAATCCCGTTTTTTCAGGTGGAGCCTTAGTCGATATAAATATTTATAATCTACATTTTGTAATGAACCTATTTGGAACTCCACAATCTATTAGCTATACAGCAAATAAACATGCTAATGGAATAGATACATCGGGAGTATTAGTATTAAAATACGAGGAATTTATCGCGGAGTGCGTCGGTTGTAAAGATACACAGAGTCTGAATTTTGTCCTTATTCAAGGAGAAAAAGGGTATTTGCATGTAGAACATGGAGCAAACGGTTGCCTGAAGATTATCGTTCATTCCGATGATCAAGAAATCGAACTAAATGCGCAAACCAACCCTAACAAATTGTATTATGAGTTAGTGGCGTTTAATAAGATTTACAAGGAAAAAGATCTAGATCTTTGTTATGAATTACTAGACTATAGTTATTCCGTTATGCAAGTACTCGAAGCTGCAAGAAAGGATGCAGGAATTGTTTTTGCCGCAGACATGAAATAACTAAATAAGGCTAACCTACAGTAAAAAATTAGCTAGCCACATGTTTCTTGTAAAGGGAGCCTGTCCAAATTTAAATATGCAGGCTCCTTATCAATCTTCTGTAATTATGCTTACGCTCTTATCGGGCCTAGCCCATTCGTTTTAATTGCTAAATTATATACAGCAATTTTATGTTTAGGAGTGTAAAAGGAAGATCCTCAAAAGGTCGCATTAGCGACCAATTTGAGCCAGCCTCGACAGGATACAAAGCTACGGATAGTCATTTATTTATTATATACCTTCCTTCTTCCTTACTTAGCTCTGCAAACTTCCTCTTAACCAGGGGCGAGGTCGAAAAGGACCGATTGGGATTTGAATTAAGCTCGTTTTCCCTTCTAAATCCATCTTATAAATCTCATCACACACGTTCGCTTCAAATCCAAGGATCGGATGTCCTCCCATTCCGATAGCTGAGGCCACTAACAGTAATCGTTGTACAATTATGCCCGCTTCCATCTGTTGTATTCGATATCCTCTGTTTCCCAGCTCAGTTTTATAGTGATCTTTATCGCCTGCAACATGTAGACAGAGAGGTACTTGAAACAAATTCACATTATCTGCAGACATTCCAGCTTGCAATTGGAGTCGATAATCTCCAAGTTGTACTTGTCGTAACACATGAGCTTTGCTGTCATAATGATAAGCTCCATTCGGAATGCCCTCAACATTATATAAACAGACATAAAGTGAGACATTGGGTCCGTACATCTTTTTTGTTCCATCTAAATCATTTACATACGAGAAGGAAGAAATCGCCTCCTGCATTAGTGTGGCGAGTTGCACTTGACTGACCTTTCCTAAAATAAAATCCATGTCCGGTGAAAAACGTTTTCGGCAAACGGCTGCTAGATCATATGATAACCGCTTTACGTGAGGCAATGAAACCGTTTGACTACCATGATCCATGCTTACTTTCTCCTTCATTTGCCGAATCGATCGCGTTGTTTCTAGCATGGATCCTTCGTTCATTTTAATTAACATTGGATATTCTTTGACCCTCTTAGACCTGACGTAGTGATCATACTGAATCGTTTTTAAGTCTAGGCACAATTCTGCTGCAGAAACATTCTCATCTATGTCACTCCCGTTCATTACCTGAATTGGAGGTTCTACAGATAGTGGGATAACTGTATATACACTCTCCTCCTGTTCGGATAGTCCAAGTAGATGGTTGATGGCCCGATCAAGAAATTGAAAATATACCTGCAATGAAAAGCCAAACCGCTTCGCCACTTCTATTAACTGTCCAATCAGTACACCAGCATCTAACCCTTGCAGGCGATATGAAAAGTTATTGTATTTAAAGAAGTTTTTCCAAAACATAGTCGACACAAATACAGTACCAAAACAATTCGACAGGTCACAGCGATTACCTAGGGCCCGAGCTATATACGAATCGAAATTACCTTCTCGCAACAACACTAAGCGGTGATGTGCCACGTCATAATGGTACACCCCAGCAGGCAAATCCTCTGTCTTCAGATACACGTACAATTCGTTTGGGTATAACGCTCCACCAGAAGGAACAAATCTCCGATATGATTGCATGTAATCAGATGCTTGCTTTGAAAAATCAAAGGTAAAAACTGACTGGCTAACTTGATTAAGACCGTATAGATACCATAAAAAATTCCCAATTTCACTCTGATTAGGGAATTCAGTTATTTTTCGATCTTCAAGCGTCAGCGGTACTTCGAGCGAAAATGGAATAACAGGTAAGCCGCAGTAGAGTTTATATGCAAGTGGTGCATCTTCCCAGTCCACTTCCCAGTCCGGTGGCGTTATCTTATCAATGTTAAAATGTAGATTGTGTATAAAACCATCTAGATTCATGCTACTCCCTCCTAATTACTGCACCTTATGGAAACGGATGGGGATATCGATTGAGCTGTTCATATGTCAGTGGTTGTTTCGCATATCCGAGATCCAATGGAACCTTTAACACCCGATCTAGGCCTGTTACACGAGTAAGGTGATGTCCAAAAGTCATCGGTAGCATTCCTGGAATTAACACTTTTACGCAATTCAGTCCATTTCGTTTGATTTCTGAAGTTGTCTGGTCCACCACTATTACATCAAGGTTCAAATGGCGAAACACCTGAAGAACCTCCATAAGATCAGCGGTCAGATCTGTATGTGACGTCTTCCACTTGAATTCTTCTCCAAACGTTCGTAACGGACGATGATTATCCAGCAAAAAATGTAAACGCTCTTCCGCTTGCGGCAATCCATACAGCATGCCATGATCATCCATTTGTTTCACCAAGGAAGAATCATGTAACATTCTCATAATCTTCTCTTGGTTCGCCTCAAATTTTTCGTCAAGCGTCAGCATCATCCCAGCTAACTCATGAACCGCGCTTTTGACTGCGCGTACTGGATCCAAATGAGCTCCAGCTGAACAGATGATATTCAATCCTGTTTGCTTCCTATTTTTTGCTAATGCACAAACACTTGGAATTCCGTGCTCCATCGTCGAGTTATACAAATACAGATCATATCCTGCCACCGTACGCACACGATCGACCATTAACTGCAATTCTTGGTCGTTTACAGAATTTGGGTCAAGACGCGGTAGAGGCAGCTGCGCGTACCAAGTCATCAGAAACGAATCTCGCTCGACTACTTCCAAAATACCGTAGAAAATGGCTTCCTCCAAACTTCCTCCTAACGCACATCCATTGGAAGTTTCATAGACAAATCCTTGGCCGCAGCCCAAACTGTAATAAGCAAGTAACTCTGGAACCAAAATTGGACGCTCTTGTAAAAATGAATATCCCCATACCCAATTTATTGGATGATCAGGGTTAAACGGTTTAAATGGAAATCCAGGACGTGAATATTGTTCTTTCGCATGTACCCCTACTTTGAACGGATTAAGAGCTTGATCTTTCAAGTTACGGAAACTATCATTTACTACTGTCCGTTTTCCACGTGGTGATATCCCACAGAACCGCTCCAATCCCTCTAATATCGCCGTCAACTCACTTACCGCATAAGAATGAGTCCGGCCCGCTACTCCTTCGTCTCCCATGAACAGCGGTAGGTTAACGATTACATCAGCGAAAGGGGGGGTAAAGTCGTACATTTTCCCATTTAAAAATCCAGTCCGGTGATCCAAATAGTCTTTGCTCAAAAATTTATTTAGATCATCCAGCGATCGACAGCGGTATGTGTCGGTGCTGATTTTTGGGATTGGCTTCAGTGAAATTTTGGCTGCTGTCGCTGAATCATCAGGAACCGAGCTGCAAACTGGACACAAAGAATCAGGTAGAACGAAGTGTGATTTACTTTCCAGTGTTTTTAAGTTAACCAAAAACATGCGACCTTCCATGTGAGCCAAACTCCCTTGAAGCACCCTTTGTGCTTTCTCTACGATCAAATAAGCCATTTGCAAGAGGCCCATGCGAGATGCCCATACGTCACGCGACATTTCACCTTGTGCAGCCAGGTTCTTCTGAATCTCCCACATCTCTTTACGATCGCGTCCTGCCATGAGACGCCGCAAGTCCGCACACTGGGAGCATCCTGGAGTATCCAGAAGAACTACTGGCCCGACCACCCCCTCACCAAATGAAACAAAGCCTCGCATCCATGTAATTCCTTTTGGTCGCAATACCTTTTCCGCCATTTGATGAACGGAAGGATTCCAGGAATCATGTAATACTAAAACCAAATTTGTCGCTACTGGAATTTCGGCCTTAAAATTGGGTTGGCAAACCACCTCGTATTGATTGGACAGTTCTCCGCTTACGTAGTCTGCCAATAATCCCTCTCCAACAATTACGACTTCAGCACTCACTAGGATTCCTCCTCTCGAAACAACACGCCATATACCCCTGCCAGTTTCTCTTTAAAAAATGGTTCGATTCCTAGTTCAAAGACCAATAGTCGATTACCGTGCCGTTTCAAGACCTGGATGGCGGTTTGTAAAACCTCGAAATGTGACGTTTCTTCACACGGATCGATTACAAGGTTTCGCTGTACATTTTCATCCAAAAGTACTGACGAAAACTCCGTCCCTTGTGTCGTAATGCCACCCTCTTCGTTTTGTTCTGCCTTTATCGCTTGTTGTAATGCTTTTTGAAACGCTAATGTTATATTCAAACCTACACTGCTATACCAGCAACCGTTCGTACCAACCCATACAACAGGAAAGCCGGACACTTCCTCTCCTAAACCGATTTTAGGTGCCCCGTGGATTGTAGTCAGTGCCTGTAAATAAAAGCGACAACGTTCATCTTCTATAGCTGTTAATTGCACTGCGGAAACCGAATACTTTTGATCGGTCTGACACTTTTTCAGCTCTTCGGTCAAACACCTTTGTAATCCACGGCAAACGGCCTCCGTAAACGTTTCTCCCGCACCGACACCTATAAACTGATCGGGATTTTGCATAGTGCTCTCTATTTCCTGATGTACAGGTAATGTCGCAGTAAATAGGTCAATCATTCGTGACACATACGTTTCAACACCAGATAAACCTGCTTCTCGACGTGCCCCCTGATGGGTCAATTCTGTACATACAATACTTGGCAACAGCTTAGCCGGTCCAATTGACAACGGGTCGACTACCTGAACACGGCATTGAGCGAGCGGCAGCTGCTTTAAATCCCCCTCCTCCCAAATATGGAAAATTCCTGATTCCGCTGATGTCAATTGGCTAAAAAACAAAAATAATTCACTTAGTTCACCTCTATTTGATCTCTGTTTAAGCCGGAGGTCGGCATCGCGAACCCATTCGGCTGCAACACCTCCTGTTAACAATGGATGTGGTAAGAATGAATGCCAGTTACCTTCCAACGTATCAACTCTAAGCAGGAAAAATTGATTCTTCTGTTCCATTTCGGACACACCCGTCACCTTTTTAAACAATTCAAACACGATCACATTGGCCAACATCGCTCCCACTATGGGGGAAAAGGAGTTTAATGGCTGTTCTTTACCAAATACGGTGTGATGGATACGGCGCCACATAGACTCCCAACATCCATCAGAATCTGGATCCACCAGCGGACCTGCTAGACCGACCTGTTGTAGACAAATGGCAGGGAGCAACACTTTCTTTTCATCCTTACAAACCTGATGAAGAACACGTAGTTCCTCTACCTCTCCTCCTTGTGACACATACAAAATGGAATCAAACGGCTGTACAACCTCACGCCAAAAACTTTCCTTCTTGTTCTTTAAAGGAACCTCCTCTATTGCAACCTCTGGGTCTGTTTTATGGGCATAAGCCACCAATTCCTTTAACCTCAACCAATTGGTTGGCACCGAGTCGGTGACCAAGACGTGGACCTTGGACAAACCTGATTCAATTAACGCTGAAACGAGCGAGACAAAAATAGCCCCAGAACCAATTGCTAACACTTTAGCCTGACGAAAGGTTTGAAAACGGTATGCACCGGAATTCCCAAAACTATTCAAAAATTCGATTTGCGAAGCAAATTTCTTAAAAACTTTTTCCTCCAATTGATGCGGGCGGTCCTGGCTTACATCCTTAACATACCCATTTTGATATAGTACTTCTGCAATTTCATACACCCTGTCCCGGTATGCACCAGGTAATCCTTTCGTCAACTCCCCCAGCGTATACTCCCCGTTGAACATCGGCATCAGCTTTTCAACCCACTGATCGATCGCACTGCCTTCCATACGGAACGAATTTACGTTGTTCCGAAAATACACACTGCTGTTTTGGTCCGGGAGAAAAAACGTGTCCCTTTTCACTTTTAGTCGCATTGAAGGGGTTAAATTTGTCATTTCGCTCCTCCTTACCCAAGCTATGCTCACTTTACAATATTACTTTCACCTTTATAATCTATGTACTTCAGATTGTCTACTATGTCTATAAAGAAGAATGAGTCCCTGTACAACTCATACAGGGACAGACTCTTCTCCTTTTAAGTACCCCACTTAGCGTAAAGAAACTAAGATTGACCACCGAAACAGCCACCACAACGACCGCCACAACGACCACCACATCTAAAGCAGTTAGCGCAACGGAAGCAATTAGAGCAACGGAAACAGTTAAAGCAGTTAAAACAAAAAAAGCAAATAAAGCAGCTGAAGCAACGTCCAAACCCACCACATTGTCGAGCCTGATCAATATAATATTGGTTTTGTTCCCAAGGAACTGCCTCGTTCGCCTGGAAATCACCAACATTCAACATTTGAAGTTCTCTTTGAAAATCATTCATTTTTTATAACCTCCATATTTTAAAATAATAATGGACACCAGCAGCACGAAAGGGGAAACAGAACGAAATTCACAACAAGAGAATTCACGAATACTTAGAATACTCTTCCCAACAAACTATGAAAAAATAGTAGGTATTGTTACTATTGTAAATACCTAATTTATTAGGCTACTCTCCAATAATTACACGATCGTCTCAATAACAAGCACAAAAACCAAATTATTAATTATATAAAGCCGAAAGAAAAAATTAAAAGCCTATCCCCGATTGAATGTCGAGAAAAGGCCGCAGCTAAAATACTCTTTTTTTCATTGTCTACTTGATAAGGTTATGGTAATTTCATTTTTTTCTTTAAGACTTTACTACTGAGCTCTTGTTTACAGGAAATAAGACTTGTCCGAAGCTGTCGTTTTTCAAAAATGTTTGAAGAATTGCTTTTGAAAGTTTACTTGGTTCATATGGTTTTACTAAGTAATTGCTTACACCAAGCTTTTTCCCTTTTTCGGTGTCATCTAACGCAGATGAAATGAAAATAGGAATATCTTTTAACCGCTCGTCTTTCTTTAAGCTTGTAATAATTTCCCATCCATTCACATCTTCACTTAACATAATATCAATTACAATCGCACCTGGCTTATCGTTCATAGCTTTCATATCCTTAATGGCTTCTTTTCCACTTTGATAGTACTTCACATTAAAGCCAGTATCTAGAAGCTCATTTTGTAGTAATGAACCTAGGCTTAAGTCATCTTCTATAATGACAACCGTTCCTAGTATTGATTGATTGAAACTTTCATCTTTTATCCAATTTAAACTTTTAACTAGTGGGAAATAAAGACTAAAGGTACTACCAGATTGTGGCTCTGACTGAACTGTAATATCGCCCTCATGTGCTTTCAAAATTTCTTTTACGATAGATAATCCGAGTCCCGTACCACCGATCTTACGCCTGTCCGAATTATCTACACGATAAAATTTTTTAAATAACTTAGGTACCGCCTCCTTTGGTATACCTAATCCTTCATCTTTAATATCAATATTAAGATTTGTTTCTTTTTCATAAACCGTAATGGTTACACATCCACCATTTGGTGAATATTTTACTGCATTAGCAATGACATTATTAAATGCTTGGTATAACTTATCTTTGTCCCCTAAAATCTTCGAATAATCCGTTTCTTGCTTAATTTTAAACTGATGAATATCTGTATTCACCTTTTGAGCTTCTATAACTCTTTGAATAATTGGAATCACGTCGCAATAATTTTTTTCATAGGTTTGATTACCAGACTCCATCCTTTGAACATCTAAGAAATCATTTATTAATGCTGTTAATCTTTTTGATTCTTGATGAATAGTAGTCAGGTATTTCTGTTGACGCTCAGGCTTTAACTCTTTATGCAAAAGAACTTCTGAAAATCCTAAAATACTAGAAAGTGGTGTACGAAGCTCATGACTAACTGTACTTACAAACTCTGATTTCATTTGGTCAATCTCATATTGTTTTGTTATATCTTGATGAACAAAAACAGAACCAATTTTTTTATTATTTCTATATAAAGGCTCATAATAAAGTTTAATTACGCTTCGTTTAGGTTCAATAATTTCATATATAAATGAGTCAGCTTCTATGATGTTTCTATTGTGGATATTCATCATAAACTGATGTAATTCTTTCTCCTGTTTGATCCGTCCCGATAAATGACCTAGCCATTGAGACAATGGAATTTGACTTTGAGAGCCTTCAACCCCTAGTAACTTACTAAGCTGAACATTTGATTGTAGAATGGTACCATCTTCATCCACTAATTGGACTCCTTCACGAAGTGTATCTATAATCTCTTTTGTTAGACGACGCTGGCTTTCTGTTTCTTCGTACGATTTTATTTTATCTAGTGATAAAGAAAGTTCCTTTGCTAACCCTTCAAATTCTACTAATTCATTATCTGTATATCGCTTTCCAATGCGAGTATATACCATTACAGCAGTCATCTCTTTATCAGTGGAAAAAACAGGAATAATAATATCAAAGCTCTTCATAAACTCAGTAAAATATCCCTTTTCATCGGTGGAACTTTCCCTTTCAAGAATAAACGGTCTTTTCGTTTCTTTTAGTCGCACTAAAAAGCTTTTATCAACATCTCGTAAAAATTGTTGAATACCATTATCACATACACCAATTGACGCATAATCGCGATTGTCTAATAGCACAATCATCCCTTTATCAGCATCAATTAACTTTGCCATGTTATAGATAAAACCATTTAATAACTCTTTCCTATCTAGAGTGTTTGAAAGAGCATTCACTAGTTCATTTCGTCTTTTTAAAATTCTTTCGTTTTCTTCTTTATACTTTAATGCTTCTTGTAGCTCAATTTGTTGAGCTTGTAGCTCATCTTGTTGGGCAATTAACTCTTCGTTTTGTGCTACTAACTCTTGTTCATTTTGTTGAACATTGATTAGCATTTTTTGGAAGGATCTTGATAAAACACCTATTTCATCTTGGCGCTCAACATTCTCAATAACCCCAACCTCTTTTCCATCACTTATCTTTTCTGCAACAGTTGCTAAATGTTGAATCGGTTTTTCTAACCGCACAAACATCCTTCTTGTCAACATTAAAATAATAAGCATCATCAGAGTATTAAAGATAATAAATATCCAGCGCAAATTTGCTTTTTCTTTTGCATATAAATGAAAATGTTCCACTACTTCTTGATTGATATAATCATAGTAGGTAGACAAAGTATGTTGAAATTCATTAACTTTTATTGTCGCTTGCTCTTCTGCTGCAAAATTGTGTAATTCCTCAAATTGACCTTCTTCTATATATAGCTTTGCATTTGGTAAAAGTTCTTGAAAATAATAATTATAAAAATCAGTAACTTGACTCAAAAATAAATAGTCTTGATTACTATCTGCATTATTATTCAACTGATAAATAATAGAGTCAACGTTTACACGTTGTTTATCAATTTCATCTAGCATTTCTATCTGTTGAAAGGCAATATACCCTCTTGCTTCAAAAAATACGCGATTAAAAGCCTTTTCCAAATGAGTAGCCGCTGTTTCTTTTTCTTTTAAATAATTATTTCTTTCTTCAAACTGTTTATCATGAGCTAATCCATAATAATGAAAAATAATACTAGCCATTAATATCAATATGGTGACAACACTTAGCATTCCTATCATTTGTCGATGTAAATTTTTTTTAGTCGCTTGAATCACCTAATATCTCTCCTATCACTTCTACTAACATCATAGGGCTGAACGGTTTTGAGATAAAATAGTCCGCACCTGCCAGCTTAACCTGTTCTTTATCAACTTGTTGATTTTTCGCAGAGAGCATCATAATTTTCAAATTTTGTTTTTCAGGTAACTCTCTAACTTTCTCAATCACTTCTAACCCAGTCATTCCTGGCATCATAAAATCTAATAAGAGTAAAGCATAATCATTTTTTTGAATTAGTTCATAAGCTTCTTCACCATCAGTCGCTTCATCCACTGTATAACCTTCATCATCTAATGTATCAACGACCAACATTCGTAAAACTTCCTCATCTTCAGCTAACAAGATTTTATTCAATTCAAACCTTCCTCTCTCTATATATAAAACTTTTATTTTAATTTTCGAAGCAAACGTTTAATTCTGTCTTCTATCACATGAATATTAAAAGGTTTCGTTACATAATCGTCTGCTCCCAACTGTAGAGCTTGTGAAATATCCTTTTCACTTTTTCTAGCTGTTAGCATTAGAACTGTAAAGCGATTATTATTTTCTAATGACCGAATTCGTTTCAATACTTCATTCCCATCTATATCAGGCATAATACCATCGAGAATTATCAAACCCGTTTTTTCTGTTTTATGCCATTCTTGTTGAAAAAGTTCTTTACCACTTTTAAATGATGAAACTTCTAACTCAATATGACCTTCATCTACTATTCTTTTTAAGATATCAATTAATATTGTACGAATGATTAGATCATCATCAACAATTGCTACATGAACAGTTCGCATTTGAGCTTTTAATAGTTTACTATCCCAAAGTTTTATTTGATTTCTGCCATGTTTTTTTGCATTATACAAAGCACTATCAGCTACTTTCAGCCATGACTCTATTTCAATATCAGGGTCACTTACTTCAACTACCCCTGCTGAAAAAGTAACACTAAATTCCTCTTTACCAGTTTCAAATACTTTTTCTGAAAATCCTTGCAGTAGTCGATTTAATACTTTTGCTGCTTCATACATCCTTGTATTTGAAAAAAGGATGATAAATTCTTCACCACCATATCTAAAAACTGTATCATTTTTTCTACTATATTTATTTAGATAGGCAGCAAATTCTTTAATGACTTCATCCCCAACTAAATGGCCATATTGATCATTAATTCGCTTAAAATAATCTAAATCTAAAATCGCTAAACAAAAGCTATTTTGTTCACGATAGATATCATTACACAATCTCTCAAAAACAATTATTAAATACTTTCTATTATATACAAGCGATAATTCATCCTTAAGAACAAGACTATCGACTAAGGTCTTACGTTCCAGTTGACGCTTTACTCGGATAATAAATTCATGAATATCAAATGGTTTGGCAATAAAATCATCCGCTCCTAGTTCATAACTTTTCATACGAACTTCCTTACCATTGTTTACACTTATCATAATTTGAGGCACAAACTGTTGTTTTAACTTGTGATTTAATATACTTAGAATACTAAACCCTGTTTTTTCTTTCAAATACAAATCGATAATGACACAGTCAGGCTGATAATCGTAAAAGAATGAAATTGCTTTTTCTGGATCAGCTGTTGCAAATACATGCCAGCCTTGTCTTTCTAATTCTTCCTTTAAGTACATTAGTAGTGTTATGTCATCATCGATTAACAAAATTTCTGGTAGATCAGTATTAACAGTTACGACTGGGTCATCTTCGAATGATAGATCCCCCGTTATATTTTGATAACAAACCGTAACAAGTTCACTTAAGAAATGTTGTAACTTATAGATTTCCCACTCTTTGTCTTCATTTTTATCTACTTCAGAAATTAATCGCACGCTGATACGATAAATTTCATCCAATCCAATCGTTGCTGCTGTACCTTGAATAGAATGAAGGAATCGATAAACTTCAAAGTGAAAAACAGGTTTATATTGATTAAACCATTGATGTAATTGCTTTTGAATTTTTTGCAATAAGGCTTGTCTATATTTCTCCATTTGAAATTACCTCTCCTTAAATAACCTTTAGAAAACTCTCTATTCGACAAAACTACTCGAAATACGACACCTTCTTATTTTACATCAAAATATAGTTTGATGCGGTACTTTTCACCTAATTTTATTTCCTTTTAATAGAATTTAAAATCGACTTTAATAATAATACAAACAGGAACATATCGAATTATTCTCTAACACGCTTCTTCAAAAAGAGAGATAATAGATTAAAAAACTTTGTAATTCAAATTAAATAAGTCTGTGATCAAAATATTATCACAGACCTTCCTTCATTCTACTTTCACTCGTTATTACTACACCTCATTAAGCAATAATATCGCGTGTGTTTTTATACTTTTTGTAATGCTCTTCTTCCATAATTTTCTTTAATGTATTAACTGTTTTCCAAATATCATAAAATGAGTTATATAAAGCAACAGGGCCGAGTCTTACAAAATTCGGTGCTCGAAAGTCAGGGATAATATTATAACTCTTCAATGCTTTACAAATACTTGCTGAGTGTTCATGTTCTAGTAAAACATGGGCCCCTCTTTTTGATTCTTCTAATGGACTCGCAATGACAAAGTCATATTTGTTTAATTCAAGTTCAATTAACTTAATTAAATAATTGGTTAAATCAAGAGATTTCTTCCTTATTTTTTCGATACCGGCTTCGTTAAAGAGCTCTAATGACCCCAGTAAAGGAGCCATACTTAAAACGTGTGGCGTACCAATCTCATACGCTCCTGCATCAACATCCACTTGTAGATCATGACTCATGTCAAATTGAACATCTTGTCTAGAACTAAACCATCCAGCTAACCCTGGTTCTTGACCAAAGTGCTTACGATTCACATACAATCCTCCTACAGCACCAGGTCCGCCATTGATGTGCTTATAATTGCACCAGACAGCAAAATCTACTTCCCAATCTTCTAAGTAATGGGGAATGGCTCCAATAGAATGACATAAATCAAATCCGATTATAATTCCGCGTTTATGAGCCTCCATCGTAAGGCGTTTCATATCTAGAATTTGCCCACTCCGATAAAGGACACTTGGCAATAGAATAAGTGCAACTTCATCTCCCATTTTATTGATAATTTCTTCCTCTAATAACATCCCGTTTTTACTTTCAACCCTAATTAGCGCATCATTTGGGTTAAATCCCTTTAGTTGAATTTGACTTTTAAGAGCATAGATATCAGAAGGGAATGTCACATCATCAGCTAAAATTTTGTATCGCCTTGAAGTCGGCTTATAAAAAGTAGAAACTAATTGGTGAATGTTCACAGTTGTTGACCCCGTAACGATCACTTGGCTTGGATTCGCTCCAACGAGTGGGGCTAGCTTCTCCCCTAAATTTTGCGACAAATAGTACCACGGAAATTCACCTTTTGTCCAACCATCGATTCCGTATTGCTTCCAAGCATTAAAAACTTTCATTAAAGCACCTTCAGCCCGCTTCGAGACTAATCCAAGCGAATTTCCATCCAAGTAAATTTTATCTCCAATATAAAACTCTTCCTGATAATTAGATAGAGTGTCTTCTCTATCTTTGCTTATAGCATAACCAACTGTATTCACGTCCTTCGACATTTCACATACTCACCCCTATTTATATATACTTGAATTATATGATTAGTGTCACTAGCTATAAGTTCCCACATAAACATTTCATTTGTATAGTGATGAACTAGTTAAACATATGACCATTCTTTATACAAAAGGTTTATATACAAAGAATGAAGTTTAAAATAAATGAAGTTATGTAGAGGATATAAGAAGAAGCAGAATTTTAAAATTTAAATTCTGCTTCTTCTTACATTATATTAATTAGCCTTGAATATATTCATATCAGGCTATTTTGACTAAAGCATCGTCAAATACTTTACATAATAAATTTCTTATTTTTCATATTCTATATTACAACTAATTACTCTTTACTAAAAAATGATTGAAACACTTCTACTGCGGCTCCAACCGCAACGGCATCTCTTCCTAATTGTCCTTTACGAATAATGATATCTTGGCTACGGCTTGAATACGCATGATCAGTGGCAATGCTAATTACCTTATTCAAATAGGCTCCGCTTTCTTCGATCAACCTCCCCTGTAGCAATACTACGTCTGGATGAAGAAGATTCATCATATTTGCAATCGCCAACCCATAATAATATGCCGACTCAAGAACAACTTTTTCAACAATTTGTACTTTTTGGGTGAGAGCTTCTACTAATTGACTTGAAGATGTCAGTTCCAAGCTTGGTACTTCTCGCTTAATTTGCTCAAACATGGCACCAAAGGAGCTGTAAGCGTTCAAACAACCTCTTTTCCCACAGGAGCACAGTCGTCCTCCAGGTTCTACAATAATATGTCCGTACGAGCTAGCATCTCCTTGACGACTGTTAAGAGAAATCCCAGCATGAATAAAACCACAGCGAATACCGTACCCACTAATACAATATAAGAGGTTCTCACTTGAAAAGAGTTGGGCTTGGTATTCTGCAAGGGCCGCTGTATTTGCACCATTGTTTATTATAATTGGGACCGGAAATTCTTTTTGCAGTTCGTTAATAATCGGTACATTGTCCCATCCCGGTGCAATAAATGATTCTGGATTAATCATTCTTCCATTTTTTCGATCTAGTGGCCCTACTGCCCCAATTCCAATACCAATGATATCGTTAGCCGAAAGCTGATGGGTTTGAATTAGCTGTTTGATCATATCGATAATGATAGAAATGGTGACCTCTGGCGTATGCTCTGTCGTTACCGAAAACATTTTTCGATTTAAAATGTTAAACTCGATATCTAATAGTAACACTTGAACAACTCTAGCAATTTCAATTCCGATCAAAAATCCTGAATCTTTTTGTACCTTATACAAAATAGGAGGCCTCCCACCACTTGGCTGGCCGAAGCCTCCTGACCTAATCCACCCATTACTCTCAAGTTCAGCTACCATTCTTGTCAAGGTCGTTTGAGGTACAGAAAATGATTTCAGCACATCAGATTTTGAAATTGGCCCTTTACTATGAATCAGATGATAGAGTGATTTTTTATTTTTATTTTTTTTCGAATCATCCCATAAGAAGTCCCTAATCAAGGTATACACCACTTTCGCTAAAGCTTTGCTTTATTATACCATGCTTGAAACTTAACACTGTCACCTTTTCTATCTAAAGAAAAAGCCTCGACCTTGATATAAGTTACCAAAATCGAAGCAAAATTTAAATGATATAATCATTATTCCAAACATCCTTCCCAGCACTTACATATTGATAAGATGGATCAAAATACGAGCGAAGACCCTTTTCTCTCAATAGTTGGTCAATCGTTAGATGATATTGTTGACCTTGATATTTTTCCTGCCATCCGACCCTATTAACCGTATCACGAACAGACCCCTTCATATGTGCGAATAAAACAGTAACCCCTTTACGCTGATAGGAATCGATGAGCTCGCCTAATCTTTGAGTCGAAATCGTATCAATATCATTTACTCCACTCATTTCAATAATGAGCCATTGGATTGTATTGTTATTAAGAAGTTGTTTAATCTTTTCTTCTAAAAATGAGATATTGGCAAAGTGAAGGCTCGAATCAATTCGTAGGAGTACGACTTCGTTTGCAGTAATCGCCTCAGGATAACGACTTATATCACGAAAGCTCTTTTCTTTTACAACATATCCTAACTGAGCAATATTTGGTTCTGCACTTTTTTTAATAATAAGAACTAATGTAAAGAGTGCACCAAAAATAATCCCCCATTGAATTCCGACAAACAATGTTGTTAAAAACGTAGCAACCCATATCCAACCCTCAAATGGTTTAACCTTAAAGAGGTGTTTCATTTCCTTAATATCAATTAATTTATAAACAGCTACCATTATAATTGCAGCAAGTGTCGCATTAGGCAAATAGTAAAAGAAAGATGTAAAAAAAGTGACCGTTATCATAACAAGCAGTCCTGTAATAATTGCGGTTAGCTGAGTTGCACCACCAGCTTGATGATTAACCGCCGTTCTTGAAAAGCTGCCGTTCACAGGAAACGAGGAAAAACAAGAGCCAACGATGTTAGAAAAACCTAGTGCTGTAAACTCTTTATTTGGTTTAATCTCATATTTTTCTTTCTTCGCAACTGTCTTTGCAATCGATAGAGACTCCATGATTCCCAACATTGCAATGGTTAAGGCTAGAGGGGCTAACATTTTTATAAGTTCAAAAGATATATGAGGGAAAGCGAAACCTGGAAAGCCGTTTGGTATATCACCGACCACGCGAAGATTCTGTGTCTCTAAACGGAAAAATACAACGGTTACTATTGATAAAACGACAGCCACAAGAGCAGCGGGAAGTTTCGGAGTCCATTTTTTCATTGCTAATAAAAGTACAATACACCCTCCGCCAATCAGTATTGTTAACGAATTGATATCATTAAACTTCTGAAAAACCTCAAGGAGAAGCAGGTGAACCTGCAAGTAATTTCCTAACTCAATTCCAAGTAGGTGCTTTAACTGACTAACTCCTATCACAATCGCTGCTGCTGATGTGTAACCATTCATGACAGAATGAGGAATAAATTTCACAATAAATCCTAACCTTAATAATCCAAATAGTACTTGAATGGCTCCAACCATAAAAGCAAGAACAATAACTGTTGAAATGTAAGAGGAAGAATTAGGCTCTGCATATACAGAAACTCCTGAGAAAACGAGTAATGATGTGATAGCAACCGGACCTACAGATAAATGCCTTGAAGAACCTAGCATAGCATAGACAAATACAGGAATGGTTGACGCATATAAACCCATAACAGGGGGAAGCCCCGCGAGCATTGCATATGCCATTCCTTGAGGAATTAGCATAACAAATAATGTTAACCCAGAAATCAAATCACGCTTTAGTGTTGATGTAGTATGATTCCTTAAAAAGTTTGCTATCATAACTTCACCCCTTTCTCTCAATTTTAATTACTATTAGTTTAACACACTTTTGACCAAAATGGATAAATGTATTTGTATTTATTTTACGTTCTTTTTATTATGAACTACCTCTAAATACGTTTATATATCCTCTTAAGAATGCATATTTCGAGTAAAACTTCAGATAAAAACGATTCCACACCAATCTGTGGAATCGTTTTTTTCCGGTCTCCTAAATTCCCGTACAATATTGATTTGTACAGTATTTCATTATTATGTTAATACATTTCTCCAGGTACTTGAATTTCATAAGGAATTGTAATTTTTTCTCCATCTACTTTCTTAACATGGATCGTTAAGTAGATTGCTCCAGAGCCATGTAAGAGACTACCTGTAACTTTAAAACGTCCATCTTCAACTGGAAACGCAGTAAGTGTTCGTTTCATAATAGGAGGCATAAACAGTTCAACATCTACAGCCTTGATTTCATTCGGATTTTGAAATTCCATAACTAAATCATTATATCCTGGTTTAAAAGGACTAATTTCTACCGAAACATTCATCGCTTGATCTGAATTTACAGGATAGACCCCCTGCTCCGCCGTCCGTGGAGAAGCATTAACTAAAGAGGCCGCAAAGAAAATGATAATAATTCCAAGGAATAATTCCGTTTTTAATTGAGTACGAAAAACTTTTGCTCGGTTTTGCAGGTCTTTTTTTATTAACCTTATTTGCAGCATACCCAAAAGGATAATCGCTATAAATAAAACGATTTTGATTAATAGAAATTGCCCCCAGCTGCTTATCGTTAAACTTTCCAAGGAAAAAGAAGGTAAATAACGATATAACATCGCTAGACCCGATAAAAGCATGACCCCCATACTAATAAGAGCATATTTGGAAAAGATCTTTCCTTTCTCTTTTAACCATGTTAACCCATTATCTTTTGGGATCATCAATAATAATGTAACGAGACCACCTAACCAAATCGCTATGGAAAATAGATGAATTGCGTCTAAAATGATCGAGAGAATACCACCATAACGTTCTGATACAGCATGTCCAGACAGTGCCCACATAAAAATGACTCCATAAAGCAAAATGAACGGTGCTTTTGTAGACATAAGTACAAAAGCGATCATTACTAGTGCAATTTGAATTAAAATTCCCCAGACAAATTGGAATTTCAAGAATTCTCCTAAGGAAATGTTGGGAAACTCAAAAATTTGAGTAGTTACCAATAATAGAAATCCAACTAAACTTATTAGATATAATACAAGTTTGGCTTTTTTCCACTTGTTTGTACAGCCACTCCCTCTAGCAATGAACAATTGAAAGAACATGCCGCCAAATAGAATGAAGACGCCTATATAGGATAACCAACTAGCGATCTCATTCAGCCCAATATTAGACAACACTATCATTTTTACTTTTTGTCCTTCGGGCGGTATAACTGAAGTTACTTCTTCTACTGCAAAATAAAAGGTTCCATTTTTGCTCTTATTATCTTTCTTAACATACCAATTCACTTCATAGGTTCCTTTAGGCAATTCACTGTCTAATTCGATGGTAAAATGTTGCCGCGGACCTTGATGGCCCCCTGTATAATCCACGACTTGTATCATTTTTTGATTATCGTCAAATAAACCAACGACTTCAAGTTCAATATCGTCAGAGAACCATAGCTCTATTTGATTTGGAGAAACTGAAACAACTTCACCATCTGCAGGAATAGATTTCGTTAGCTGAAGGTTTCTCCAAAACTCTGATTCAGGTATCTTATCTTTCTCGATTTCAAATTGATAGCGCTCCTTAATTTCATGCCCGTCCATCGCAATGGCATGAATTTCTACCGTATACCTTCCAGCTGATAACGGTTCTTCTAAAGAAAGTACGACTTTCCGTTTATTCATTGAATCAATAGCAGGTTTAGGTGTTTGTACGGTTGCTCCATTAGACGCAATGACACGAATTGAATCCGAATAGATTTCCACGGGATCCGCAAAGGTTACTTCTATTTGATCTGGTGAATACTCTACTATTTCACTAATACTTGGGTTTACAGTTTCTATTTTTGAATGCGCTTGCCCTTCGAGTTGATTTACAAATAAAACGACGACAAACAAAGAAAATATGAGTCCAAGAAATACTCCTTTATTTTTTATCATCTATTCCTCATCCTATCCCCTTCTCTCCTAATTCTAATCTCTTTTTTTCTTTTTTATCCATAAGTAGAAAACACCTAGCAATAATGAGGGGACTGCTACCCAAAGACAAATTTTAACTAAGGAGACAATAAACATGTACATAGAATTTTCATCTGTTGTTAAAGTCATCGACATACTTAAGCAAGATAAGCCAATAAAAAGCAACAGAATAACAATAAACCAATCCATCCATTTCATAAGTCTTCTCCTCCCATCTTGTCAGGAGGTTGAACAGGTAAAGTAATCGTAAATTGAGTTCCTTCTTTTTCCTTACTTTTTACATAAATGGTACCATGATGTAACTCAACCAACATTTTTATAATTGCTAAGCCTAATCTTGTACCCCCATACTCCCTTGAGCGTGATTTTTCCACCCGGTAAAAACGTTCAAAAATAAAAGGAAGCTCATCATCGGGTATTCCGCTACCTGTATCATCAATCGTAATTGTTATTGTCCGGTTATTCGATTGTTTTATCATACATGTAACTTGGCCCTTAAATTTCCAAAAAGTAATAGCGCTTTTGTTCTTGTTCATTAAATATAGCAAGAAATTGTGTTGAAAATATGATAGACAAAAAAATTGGTAAGAAATTTTATTTTAAATAAAAATCATAAAAAAGCACCAGTACTGTTTACATCCGTACTGATGCTGTCATCTCTATTCATTTTTTTTTACCCATATAGGCCACGCAAGGAAAGTAGCGTAATAGTAGCGAAAAAAGCGTAAATTTGAACTCTTTGTAGTTATTAGTTATTTATCTTTTACTCGTAAAAGTCGTAATCCATTTAATGTAACAAGTAAGGTAGCCCCCATATCCGCTAAGATGGCAATCCAAAGGGTTAGCCAACCGGGAACGACTAACAACAATGCGACTAATTTAATGCCTAGTGAAAACGTAATATTCTGCTTTATGACATTCAGTGCTTTTCTGCTGAGTTTCACCGTGTAAGGAAGCTTTGATAGATCGTCACCCATTAACGCGACATCTGCGGTTTCTAGTGCTGTATCTGTTCCAGCTCCCCCCATCGCAATTCCAACGGTAGATGCTGCTAGAGCAGGTGCGTCATTTACCCCATCACCAACCATAGCTACACTTCCATAATCAGACCGTAATTGCTTGATATAATCCAGTTTATCTTGAGGCATAAGTTCTGCCTGCACATCCGTCACACCTACATATTCACCAATTGCTGCTGCCGTTCTTTTATTATCACCAGTGAGCATAATCGTTTTTCTAATGCCTAAATCATGGAGTTTCTTTATGACTTCTTGGCTTGTTTCTCTCACTTCATCAGCTACTGCAAGGACAGCTAATATTTCATGTTTCGTTCCAACAATCATCGCCGTTTTCCCATGTTCTTGAAGTAATCGAACGTCATCTACTACTCGAGGCGGTATATTATCGTTTAATAATTCGTTAAATAAAGAAGGACTGCCAATATAATATTCTGTATCATTAACGATCCCTTTAATCCCTCTACCTGTGATCGACGTAAAATCTTCGACTGCAATATCCATGTAAGGAATACTCTCTCGCTCAGCTTTGGTCATAATAGCCGAAGCAAGGGGATGTTGAGAGCGATATTCTAAAGCAGCAATGATAGCTAGTAACTCTTCTAGATCAATTTTTTCCTGATAAGTCGTAAAATCTGTTACAACGGGTTTTCCTTTTGTTAGAGTACCCGTCTTATCAAAAGCGATTGCTTTTAATGCACCAGCTTCTTCTAAATAAATTCCACCTTTGACAAGGATCCCATTTTTAGCAGCATTCCCAATGGCCGTAACAATAGAAACGGGTGTTGAAATGACAAGAGCACAAGGACAACCGACAACGAGAACCGCTAACCCTTGATAAACCCAAAGTTCCCAGCTAGCTTGCAATAACAGCGGTGGTAATATAGCTACAAGTACAGCTACCACCATAATAGCCGGCGTATAATATTTAGCAAATTTATCAATAAATGCTTGGGAAGGAGCGCGCTCTCCTTGCGCTTCCTCGACAAGATGAATAATTTTGGCAATCGTCGTATCATTTACGTGTTTTGTGATTTCAACTTCAAGTAAGCCTTCTTCGTTCAACGTTCCTGCATAAATATCATCATTTACAGACTTTTCGACAGGCACTGATTCTCCAGTAATCGCTGCTTGATTGACCGAAGAGTGTCCTTTTCGAACCACGCCGTCCATAGCGATTTTTTGACCTGGTTTCACAATCATGATATCGCCAATTTCAATTTCATCGACTTTTATCATCATTTCCTGACCATTTCGCCTAATTAATGCCTCTTTTGGAGCAATGTCCATTAATGAGCGAATCGATTGTCTTGCTTTATCCATGGAAAAGCGCTCAAGTGCTTCACTGATTGCAAACAAAATGACTACAATCGCTCCTTCTGTCCACTCACCAATAATTACAGCCCCGACCACTGCAACCGTCATTAATGTTTTCATATCAAATTGCAATCGTAGTAAATTCTTAAAACCGACTTTAAAGAGCGAAAACCCTCCAATTGCAATAGATGCAGCAAATAAAAGCACAGAGAAAATATGTCCTTCTCCATAAAAGGCTTGTGAAATATACCCAAATATCACTAAAAAAGTTGCCATAATAACATTAAAATATTTCAAAACAAACGGCTGCTTTTTCTCCGCATTACCACCTTGACCATTTTCTGGAGTCACTTTCAAACTTTCAAATGCTCCAGCTTTTTCTAAATCTTTTTTCGTTGTAGCTCCATAAATGGTAAGTTTAGAGGCCCCAAAGTTTACTTTTGCATCAACAACACCATCCAGGTGTTTCACGTTCTTTTCGAACGTAGTCGCACAGCCTGCTCAAGTAAATCCCGTTACGCGGTAGACCGTTTTTTCAGGTTCTAATGCCTTCGTTTCATCCACGATCTTTCACCTCCTTACTATGTACAACCGCTGTCTGTACAAGCATTCGGACATGCTCATCATCTAAAGAATAAAACACTAATTTTCCTTCTTTTCTACTTTTGGTAATACCTACATTTCGAAGATGACGTAAATGATGAGATACCGTTGCCATTGTCGCACCAATAATATTGGCGACATCACAAACACATAACTCACCTTCTTGTAATAAGGAATAGGCAATTTTCAGCCTCGTTTCATCGGATAACGCCTTAAATATGCTTGCAACTGGGGCAAGGTTTTCTGCCTCGACAATTGATGAAATGCGTTTGACCTTTTCTTCGTCATAACAAAAAATCTCACAAGTATCTTGATGTTGTTTTATTTTTTGGCTCATACGACCACCTACATTCAAATAATCATTTGATTATAGTCTATGTTTCATATTATAAAATGTCAATATTATATTCAAATGAATATTTAATTGTTTTAATTACGGATCTAGTCCGCTAACCATCATTCAACTCCCTTTATTCAATATAAAAGGCACTTGAATTAAAATAATAATCCAAGCCCTTTTTACTTATCCTAATTTAGCTAGACATCGATATAAATCCCTTAAATTATTACATCCTAACATCTGAACTTTTTTTAAATAAATACTCCATAACTTTGCTGCCATCTTTGCATCTCCCAGTGCATGATGCCGATTTTCAACCTCAATACCACATGCTTCACAATAGTCTTCCAATCTTGTGTGAATATTTTCAGGTTCAGCAACACGAATCAAAAAAGACGTATCAAGAATTCGGCGTTTAAAATTGGAACGAAATAGCTTCCAAGTGGCGAATTCAAAAAAATTTTTCTCATGATTGGCATGATGGGCTACGAGGGTACTATGTCCTACATACTCTAAAAATTGAACGAGTACTTCTGAAAGCGGGGGAGCACCATTTACTTCTTTTTCTGTAATACCAGTTAAATTTTTAATTTCAGGTGAAATTTCCTTATCATATTGGACGAACGAATAGAAGGTTTGGTTTTCTAAAATCTCCTCGCCCCTAACTTTGATCGCACCAATTGATAAAATTTGATCACCTTGCTCTGGGAAAAAGCCGGTTGTTTCAATATCAACTACAACTACATTTAAATTCTTAAAAGGAACTGTTAAGATCTGTTCTTCCTGTATCTCTTTTTGCACCTGCTTTAGAAGAGCTATATGGTGAGGATTTGTTTGAGCTTCAATTGAAGCCAATGACCCTGAACCAATTTTTCCTTGCAACTGTTTCATAAATTGAGCAATTTGAGAAAAATTCATACTAACTTCCTTTTAGTATACTATTCTGAATGCACTGCTGGAACAAGGCTGCATCTCTTAAAATCTGTTTTAATTCTGTTTTTTGTTTTCCATTCATCTTTTGAATATTGAGATAGTGAATATCTCCATAATTATCTTTTTGTTGGCTATTCATTAGACGATAGTCCAACAGCCTTTTAAAATTCATTTGGTGTCTATTCAATTGTTTATAACTCGGAAGCTGGGAAAGTTGCTCGAAGCGAGCTAAGGTTGAGGTGACTTGGAGATTTTCTTTAATGGACAAGAAACGTACCACATTAACATATGGAAAAAATCCATAATTCTTAATGTTAATGGAACCAGTATGAATTCCGTGTGTTTCCGTCAAAAACTGTCCAAAAAAACCAATCCCCTTTTGAATACGCATCGTATTCTTTAATAATCGATTTAAAAAATAAGGATACTTTTTTATATATTGGTAAATTATTTGTTTTAAACCTCGAACAAATTGGTCATTGCCTATTAATGGCCTTGCATCATAAAAAATAAGTATGTAACGAATCGACTCCCAACTTTTTTCTTCCATCCACTTATTAATCTGTGCTTGCCATTCTTCCATTGACCTGCACCATAAAGGATTCGAACACATCACATTCCCCTCACAATAAAGATAACCTGTTAGGTACAGACCTTTTGTAATCTCATTCCCTAAAGCATGAAAGTATGTCTTTGAGCGGACATCGTTTCGTTCATAAACTAGACCGTGATCTTGGTCACTGACAATAGCTTGCTCCAATCTCCCTCCGCTACCCATCACAAACCAACTAAACTCAGAGGGTGGATCTCCAAACTTTTCCTTCAATTCATCTATCGCTATCTTCAATACTTTATTCATAATCTTATGATGAAATTGATTTAATTCATCATTATTTGATAGATGATTACCAATATGATCATCCCGCCATTGTCTTACCTTTTTATACTTGTCATTGTTTACAACCATCAAACTTCCCCCAGACAAAATGAAGCAGTTTGTTACTCATTATTATTGTTTTTTTTCGATTGAAATAACTCTGGATATCCGTAAGTACCGTGTTCACTTAAATCCAACCCCATAATCTCTTCTTCCTCTGTAACACGCAGTCCACTCAACATTTTTTGTATAATCATCAATAGAATGAAAGAAACAACAAATGCATAAACCCCTGATGCAGAAACACCAATCACTTGAACGCCAAGTTGTTTCAGGCCTCCTCCGTAAAACAATCCTGGTAATCCTCCATATAATTCTGCTAAATGAGGAGTCGCAAAAAATCCAGTTGACAATGTTCCCCATACACCAGCAACTCCGTGAACAGATAAAGCAAAAATCGGATCATCTACCTTTATTTTATCGAAAAACTTCATGCTGTAGAAAACGAGTAAGCCTGCAATTAATCCAATGATAACGGCACTTCCGGGAGTTACATATGCACAAGAAGCTGTAATGGCCACCAAACCTGCCAGAGCCCCATTTAACATCGTGGGTATATTTGCTTTTCCAACAATCATCCAGGAAATTAAAAGTGCAGCAATAGCGCCAGCAGAAGCTGCTAAGTTTGTGTTTAAAGCCACATACCCAAAAAATCCATCTGCTACTTCTAATGTGCTCCCTGCATTAAACCCAAACCATCCAACCCATAAAAGCAAAACGCCTAATGCTGTAAATACTTGATTATGTCCGTGAAGATGATTTACCGTTCCATCTTCATTGTATTTTCCCATTCGCGGCTTTAAGAGGATGGTGGCCGCAAATGCTGCCATCGCCCCTGTTAAATGAACAACGGTGGAGCCCGCAAAATCCTGTTTTCCGTGTCCTGTTAACCATCCGCCGCCCCAGATCCAATGGGCAACTACTGGATATACAAGTGAGGTGAACAACACGGAAAAAATGAGGTAAGATGCTAGCTTTGCCCGCTCTGCAAATCCTCCAAATGCGACCGTTAATGAAATTCCAGCAAATGCCATCTGGAATACAAAGAAAACCGGAGTAGCTAGCCCCATACCCTCTATTTCAAAACCTGAATAAAAAAAATCAGATAGTCCAACAAAAAAATTAGTTCCCTCTCCAAAGATAAATCCATAGCCTACTGCCCAAAAAACAATAGAGGCAATACCAAACGTGAATATTTTTTTCCCGGCAATATGTCCGGCATTTTTCATACGGGTCGAACCTACTTCAAGCAAAATAAACCCACCGACCATTAATATAACTAAAATTGCCGCTAACATGACCCACAAACTATTCAACAAATAAATGGTTTGATCCATGATACAGTTCCTCCCCAGCTTATTTTCATTTAGTTTGTATAGAAACTTTCGGTATATTCATCTACTTTAAATCTCTTATGGAAAAAGTTTGCCCTCAAAATAAATAAATATCTATAAAATGCTTTTAAAATTGTGGGTCAGACCATCGACGCAAACCCAATCTAGTAAATACTTAGAAACATGTGAAATCTACTTCAAAGGATCATTTTCCCTGCCGATAATCTATTTAGAATACATCGGAACGCTGGTTATTTCTTTCTCTTCTTTCTTAACAGCTACTGATCTACTATTTTTAGAGCCTAAGATCACTCCTGTACCAATAAAAAGAAATCCTATAATTTGCACAACCAAAATGGACAGATACTTTTTTATCATTATAAAATAAAAAGACTTCCACCTTGATTAAAAATGGTGGCAGTCTTTTCCTCTTATAGTGAAGTTAGATTTTTAAAAACTGATTTATATTATACAGTTACCTTCTTAGATCCTTGTCCGTATTTCTGACCATAGAGCCAGTCCGTATGACTATAGTCATTTGCAGGACGCTGTTTAAAAATCGTATCTCGTAGCAAAATAGCTAAAGGATCTTCTGCATGGATAATTTCTCCCCATGTACGTGCACTTCTTTGAACCCTTGCTGTTCTTGGAATACGTTCTTCTTGGTATTCTTTGAATGCGTCTTCATAATTAGCACCATGCTTTTTAAGCATATCAGCTAAGTAAGAAGCATCTTCTAACGCTTGAACACCACCTTGTGCCAAATATTGAAGCATTGGGTGTGCTGCATCTCCAAGTAGAGTAATATTTCCTTTCGTCCAATTAGAAATTGGAAGTCTATCATACATCGGCCAGCGAATTTGACGCTGAATGAACGAAAGCGCTTTCTCTACTTTTGGATGTGCATCTTCAAAGACTTGATCCATTTCTTCTGGTGTACCCCAATCATCTGAATCTTCTTTATAATTTAAGCTCTTGAACACGACTACTTGGTTGTATAATTCACCACGACGTACAGGGTATTGGACAACATGAAGATTTGGACCAATCCACATGATAACATCGTCCATGCTAGCATCGTCACTAATTTCTTCAATTGGAATCGTTCCGCGATAAGCAACATATTCCGAACAGATTGGCTCATCATTAACAAATAGTTTACGAGTTTTCGACTTCAGTCCATCTGCTCCAATTAATGCTTTACCAACTAACTTTTCTCCTCTAGCATTTTTAACCACAACACCGTCTGATGTCTCTTCTACCGTTTCAATGTGTTGGTCCGTGACAAGGTTTACTAACGGATTTTTTTGACATGCTTCCAAAAGGACACGGTGTAAGTCTGAACGATGTAACACAATGTACGGGAAACCGTATCTTTCTTTAAATTCATTACCTAAATCTAGCACCGATAATTCTTCAGCTGTATACACATCTTTTAATACTAATCTTTTTGGAAATACGGCAACTTTTGCAATTTCTTCTGCTACACCAAAACGATCTAATACAGCCATTGCATTCGGTGCCATTTGAATCCCTGCACCCACTTCTCCGAATTCAGGCGCTTGTTCAAGTACTGTTGTTTTTTCCCCGGCTTCAGCAGCTGCTAAAGCAGCTGCCAAACCTCCAATTCCTCCACCAACAATAATCATTGTATCTTCAGTCTTAAACATATTTTTCTCCCCCTTTAATAAAGTAGAAACAATTATTAAACTAATACTGGCTGGAACTCACTTCTTACTTCCTGATGACCATTTCCCTGTTCGTACGTTTCTTCTCTCTCAACATCAAAGTGTTCCATAATTGGTAGGTCACTTACTGAGAAGAGGAAAGTATCTTCAGTAGCAACATGTTCATGCCATGCCCAGTTTGGAACTATGAAGTAATCGCCTTTTGACCAGTCAAAGCGTTGACCATTAATAACCGTGTAACCTGAACCTCTATGCACTTGATAAATTGTTGAATGTGTATGGCGATGTGCTTTTGAATTGAAGCCTTTTGGCAGCCTCTGCATCCAAGCAGCGATTGTAGGGTTAGCTGTTTTACCCGTTGATGGATTAATAAATTCCACAGCATATCCATCGTAAGGATCTGGCTCAAACTGACTTAAGCCTTCAATAGCCGCTAAAGTTTGCTTCCACTTATACGAACCCAGTGGAGCTTTTTTCGGATGGCGATCCGAAATTGGACGAACCATTCCACCCATATAACGTTGCGAAGAATAGTTATCAGGTACACTCGGTTGTTCAATCTTTTCTGGATATGGCTCAAAGAATGTTCCACCCATCATATACTTGGTTGGAATATCGAGAACATCCATCCAAATCATTGGTTCTGTTCCTAAGTGACCGTGACCATGCCATAGATCTTTTGGTGTAATGAGGAAATCTCCTTCTTCCATGAAGATCCGCTCGCCTTCAACAATCGAATAAGCACCTTCTCCATGAGTAATAAAACGAAGCGCATTTTGTGTATGACGATGAGATGGAGCCTCTTCACCTGGTTGAAGCAACTGAACAGCTGCATATAGCGTTTGACTTGTCGAAGCCCATCCCCATGGTTGACGATAATCTAGACCTGGATTTTGCAAGTAAATCGCTCTTCGCTCTCCACCACGCTCTGGTGTGAAAATTTGTGCTGCCTCATCTAACTTCTTTTTTAATAGATCCCAGCGCCAAAGATAGGCTTGTGCATGGGGCTCTGGTGTTTTATGCATTAATTCTGGAATCGCTTCCCACAGCGGCCCAAGATTATACTGCCGAATATCTTTCGTAAAATCTTGAACGATTTTACTCTTGAAAAAGTCCATTTTTTCTGCCATGTTCTCCTCCACCTCTCATTTATTTATTAATGCTTACTTTTGATAGGTTGCGCTGAATTTGACCTTCATGTTTATTGACATGTTCATCAATTAAATGATCAATAATAAATGAGAGCGGCTTCGTTCCAAAGTTCGGATTAACGCTTGTTGCTTCTGCCACAAGTTGTTCAGGCGTCAAGCTTTCAATTCCTGCTTGAACCGTTTGTTTCACTTTTTCAAGCGCTTGAATCATTTCATCTACGCTAATTGGGTCTACCGTTTCAGGCTTAACCGCTTCTAGTCGCGGCTCGTGTAAATGGTTTCTGCCCCATTGTTTTCCAGGAGTTTGCACAAGTTGTTCGATTTCACCTACCCAATACGGTAAGGCTTCAACGATATGTGCGATAATTTGCATGATCGACCATTCATCCTCTGATGGTTTCCACCGAATGGTTTCTTCTGGTAAACCTTTCACAGTTTCAATAATCCGATCAATCGATTCATTAACGGAAGTAATATTACTTTGTGTCATGCTTCTTACTCTCCTTTCACAGTACGTACTGTGTTTTCTAACACGCCTACTTGATCGATTTCCACGCGTACCACATCTCCATCTTTCAACCAAACTTGAGGTTCCATTGCTTGAATGACTCCACCAGGAGTTCCAGTAATTACGATATCACCAGGCTCTAATGTTGCAAGATTTGATAAGAAGGATACTAATTTTCTTACTGTGAATACTTGGTTAGCTGTATTGGTACGTTGTCGTTCTTCTCCGTTGACTGTTAAGACTATTTCCAACGTTTGGGGATCAGGAATTTCATCTGAAGTAACCATCCATGGCCCCATTGGTAAACTACCATCGACTGTTTTACCTTGTAGCCATTGAAGCGTGCGTCGTTGAATGTCGCGATAAGTAACATCATTTGCTACTGCATATCCTGCAACATAATCAAGGGCATCTTCTTCTGAAACGTTTTTCGCACGTTTGCCGATAACAAATGCGAATTCTGCTTCATAATCTAATTGCTCTGATACAGGATGAAATGGAATATCATCTTGTGGTCCAACGACGGTATTTGCAAACTTTGCGAACACAACTGGGTGCGAAGGTAGTTGACGCCCCATCTCTAAAATATGTTCACGATAGTTATGTCCAACCGCAAAGATTTTTCCTGGCTGTGGAACTGGCGCTTCTACTTTTACTTCACTGTACGAATAAACAAGTTGGTAGCCATTATTCTCTTTTTTTTCTAATGCATAGTTAATCGCTTTTTTTGCTAGCTCCATACTTTCTTCGCCACCTTGTAAAAAACCACTCATGTCTGCTGGAACAAACGCTTCAGCGATTTGCTTTGCACGAAGTTTTCCTTCTGATTCGAGTAAAGCTTTATAAGATGCATGTAAATCAATCACATCCTCATTAACAATTGCTCCTATACGAGAAATTCCTGCATGTGTAAATGTAATAAGTTTCATAATTCGTCTCCTCTTCCTATCCTTTTATTTTTTAACTAACATTCCATTGTTTTACTTTGTAAACGGCTTCATTTTCTTTATTCATTGGGTCCTCGCTTACAATTTTTTGTGCATCCTCTAAAGATTCAGCATAGATTACATAAGCTCCACCTGTTTGATCTTCAAAGCCGCCAGCCAAAACTAAGGAAGTTTCTCTTAGTTTCCCTAAATATTCTCGATGACTTTTTACAAAGCTTCCTGTGAAAGTAGATTTTCTTTCAATGATGACAAGAAATTTTTCCACCTGTTCCCCACCTTTCTAACTGCAAACTATCTTTCTAGGTAATTCAAATTATCTTTTTAGATAACTTTGTTCACTATTTATATAATAAATTTAAAGTACTTTTTTAAATTTGTCAATAAATTTTAAACTTTTTTCGGATTTATCTACTTTCTTCTTGTCCAAAATCTATTTTTCGTTTTTTGAGTCTTAATGTTATACTTTAGTTGATCTTATAATTAGCTTTATGCATTACTTAGGAAGTTTGTCTTCGTTGTTTTTCAAGATTGATATAGTTTTTAATAGAGAGAAGTGGGAGGGTATTATGGAAGAACCTAAGAAAGGAACAACAATTCAGTCATTACAGGTTGGCATGAGTATCATAGACATGATTGCCAAACAAGGGAGACCGCTGAAGTTTTCAGATATTAACGAGTTAACGAATATTACGAAAAGTAATCTTTATAAATACTTAAACACATTTACTCAATTAGGCATTCTTTATCGTGATAAAGAATCTGGTTCGTATATACTCGGAAGTAAATTAATTGAGTATGGTATGGCAGCTACTGCTGAAGAAAATGTCGTTGATCGAGTTACTCCTTTTATGCAAGAAATTAATATCAAAAGTTTAAGTACAGTTCTTTATTCGACATGGACAATCAATGGACCAATGATCGTGAAAGAAGTAAATACAAAGCAAGGGTTTAATATTGGAGCTCAAGTGGGGACATTTCTTCCCGTTCTTTCAGCGACAGGAAAAATATTTGCAACCTTTCTAGAAGAACAAACCATTAACGAATGGCTCGAGAAAGAATTTTCCAATATGCCAGAAGAAAAAATTCGTCAGTTTAAAGAAGAATGTAATTCAATTAAAGAAAAAGAAATTTCGTTTGCACAGGAACCAATCGTTTCATCTGTATCTTCAGTCGCCTTTCCAGTTTTTAATTACAAAAAGAAACTGCTTGGAGTTATTACAGTTGTTGGATTTTCCAATATCATTCCAACGAGCGAAGAAGAAGAACTTAGTCAATTTTTAATCAATATTAGTCAAGAGATTTCTGGAAGTTTTGGATATAAGCGGTAAGCATTTTAACCTTCACAATAATTAGTACTAAAAGCATCTCTCTATTCATAAAAGAGATGCTTTTTTATTTGCACTTAAAATTAGTACGTCCATTTTATCCCTCTTTTCTTTCATGGTTAGCACTATTTATAATGTGAATATACTAAATTATTTCAAATTTCGACTTGCCAATTACTAAACCACAAGTTTATAATCACTATTATGAAATGAATTTCACTATTATTATAAAATAGAATAAGTTGAGTTATTACAGCTATTTTTTAGAATTAGCAGGTAAGCGCTGTCATTTCTATTTTTTTAGGAGGTATGTAAATTGGCAAATATTAATACAACAGAGGTTATTGGAACGAGTAAATTTAACCGCTTTCATTTTATGTTGCTATTTTGGTGTACTTTTATCATTGCGTTTGATGGATATGATCTTGTCCTATACGGTTCGGTTGTTCCCTATCTTATTGAGGAATGGTCAATAACTACTGTCCAAGCCGGAGCAATAGGAAGCTATGGGTATATTGGGGTCATGATAGGTGCTATTTCTTTTGGAATATTAGCAGATCGAATCGGAAGAAAAAATGTCATTATTTTATGTATCGTGCTATTTAGCTTATTTACAGCATTATGTGGTTTTGCTCCTAATCCCGAAGTCTTTTCAATTTATCGCTTTATTGCTGGTTTAGGGCTTGGCGGTATTATGCCTAATATTATTGCATTGATGACAGATTATTCACCTAAAACGAGTAGAAGCACGCTAGTTTCGATTGTTCTTTGTGGGTATTCAGTAGGAGGAATGATGGCACCGACATTAAGTATTTTTTTACTCCCTATGTTTGGATGGGAAATTATTTTTTGGATTGCTGGAATACCGCTTCTACTTCTACCTATTATGTATAAACAGATTCCAGAAACGCCTAATTTCCTTATAGCTACAGGCCAAAGCCATAAATTAAGCAAAATTCTCTCAAAAGTGAGTCCAAGTTTTACCCATAACAAAAACGATCAATTTGAAGTGAAAACAAATTCTGAAAGCGGCTCCTCTGTTGGGCAGTTATTTAAAAACAAGCGCGGACTAAGTACAGGAATGATTTGGATCACGTTTTTCATGAGTTTGTTAATGATCTACGGGTTAAATACATGGCTTCCTAACTTAATGTTTGAAGCCGGCTATGCTCTTGATTCAAGTTTAACGTTTCTAATTGTTCTTAATTTCGGGGCAATTGTTGGTACACTTATTATCGGTAGATTAGCAGATAAGTGGGGTCCTAAAAAAATGTTAATCCCAATGTATGTTATAGGTGGTATTTGTTTAGTCCTACTTGGGTTTAAGAACAATATATTTGTTCTTTATGTTCTCGTCGCTATTGCAGGAGCATGTACAATTGGCTCTCAAAACATAGTCAATGCTTTTGTATCACAGTACTATCCTCCTCGAATTCGCTCAACTGCTCTTGGGGTGGCTTCTGGTGTCGGAAGAATCGGAGCGATCATCGCTCCAACGCTAGGAGGTATCTTACTTGCAGCTAGCTTACCTATGCAAATGAATTTCCTTGCGTTTGCAATCCCTGGAATTATTGCAGCTATCGCATTATCGTTTGTACCTGAAAAATATGCTTATTATAAACAATTAGATAAAAATGACTCTCAAGAAATTAAATTGGATAAAGTAGCAGGAGATTAACTTTAGGAAATGGCTATTATATAGGGAGGAATTAATATGGAGGACTCAGCTATTTTTGCTGAGTCCTTTCGATTTTGAGAATAGGCTGTATTGAAACGCAAAAGGATAATCTAGATGAATCCATACACCATAGATGCTTCACAGTAACCACAAAAGGAAACTCTAAGAAAACACGTTCAACATACAGCGTATATAATTTGAACTTTTTATTTAAAAACTCCCTCACTAGTTCTTCTGCTGGATAAACCTTATAATCAGTAGGATAGATAATTTGTTTTTGACACCATGCTGTGCTCCAAATTTTACTGAATACCAAGCAAAAAAACGCCTCCCCTTACAAAAATTGTAGATTTCGAAGGGAAAGGCATCGTTCATTTTTATTTTATCTTAGACACAACATCAAACGATCAACTTACTAGATTCGGAATCCATAATACGAGATCTGGCCAAACCGTAATAACAATTAAAACAATAAATGACACAATTAAGAAAGGGAAAATCGATCGGGTTAGCACTTCAATTTTTACTTGTCCGATTGAAGATGCTATAAATAAACCAGCCCCTACTGGTGGTGTTAACAACCCTATTGTTAGGTTAATACAAATGATAATCCCAAAATGAACGGGGTCAATCCCATACATGGAAACCATAGGTAGATAGATTGGTACTAAAATAATTAGAGCTGCAATACCATCGACTACTGTTCCTATTAATAGTAATAATAGGTTTGTTAGTAAAAGGAAGATCAAAGGACTTTCTGTAATGCCTGTCATTGCTTTTGCTAGCATTTGCGGGATTCCTTCAAACGTTAATACCCATCCAAATATATTCGCCATTGCAATAAGCAATGTAACAGTAGCTGTTGTCATCGCTGTATTTACTAAGATATCAGGAATGTCTTTAAGTTTTAAATCTTTATATAAAAAGAACCCCACTATAGCCCCAAGCAAACATGCAATTGCTGCTGATTCAGTAGGAGTAAAAACCCCACTAATGATCCCTACTATAATAATTCCAGGGACAAGCAAGGCAGGGATAATTTTAAAACTAGCAACAAATACATACTTCATTGGCTCTTTCTCTGATCGTGGTAACTGCAGCCTATACCCAACGTACATGATGACAAGGATAAAAGAGAGACCTAATAAGATCCCTGGCATAATTCCTGCTAAAAACATCGTACCAATAGATGTTCCTGATTGAACACCATAAATAATAAATAACATACTCGGAGGAATGATCGGACCAAGTAAAGCAGCAGCAGATGTAGTCGCAGCTGCAAAAGATCGCTTATATCCTTCCTTTTCCATTGAGGGAACCATAACTTTACTCATCATCGCAATTTGTGCGGTCGCTGAACCAATGATTGAAGCCAAAAACATATTTGCAACAACATTTACATAGGCTAAGCCAGCTCGATAATGGCCAAACAATACTTTAGCAAAACGAACAAGCCGTGTTGTAATCCCCCCTGAGTTCATTAATTCGCCAGCAAGCATGAATAAAGGAATGGCCAAAAGTCCATAGCTTTCTAAACCTGAGTATAATCGTTGTGGAACCGTATTCAAAAGTCCTAAACTACCACTAATCACAATATACGAAACACTCGTTATTCCTAAAACAATCGCGATAGGAATACGTAATAATAATAGAATAATAAACACAATTAACGCGATTAACATGATAACCCCTCCTTAGATCGTTTCCTTAAGACTTAGTAGAAATAGATGAACCAAATGTATACTCATAAAGAAAAAGCCTATAGGAACACTTAAATAAGGGTAAATCATTGGAAGTTGCATCGAATTTGATTTTTGTAATACTATATTTGGTGAACTCAGCCAAATAATTGAATAATAAACGATTAATAAACAAAAAAGAATGATGATTAGAAAGCCGACACTTGCGACTACCTTTCTACTCTTTTTATTTAATTTATCAAATAGAATCGTAACGGCAGCTGTTTGCTGCCGCTTTATACTTATATTTCCACCGAGAAAAGTTAACCAAATTAAAGTGAAAATCGCGAACTCGTCACTCCAAAATAAGGGGCTATTTAGATAGTAACGGAAAAATACTCCAGCTGTAAGTGTTAAAAACATTGCAATAATCAAGATCATTACGATTACTTTCTCAATTTTAAATATAGTATCACTAAATTTTCCAGTTATAGTTGTTACACTCACTTCCATGCCCCCCCTATCGTCTTACTGATTGTTTTGAATAAATGTTTCAATTATTGAATTACTACTATACTTCGAAAAAATTTCTCCTTGAATAGATGTAAAAGCTGATGTATCAAGACCATCAATAATGTTTAATCCTTCTTGTTTCAAAAATTCAAGATTGTCTTGTTCACGATTAATCGCATCTTCTATCCCCCAGTCTACAGCAGCCTGCATCGCTTCTTTTACAATTTCTTGATCCTCAGCTGACAATGAGTCAAATACGCCTTTGCTCATAACAACAACTGCTGGAAATGCCATTTGCTTCGTCAATGTTAAGTCGCTTGCAATCTCTTGTAGGTTTAGAGACACTAGAGCATCTAAATCAATATCGATCCCATCAATAACCCCTGTTTGTAAAGAAGAATATACTTCCCCAAGTGGCATCGGGGTCGGACTCACACCTAGCCCTGTCCAAAAATCTTGCATCACTGGATTTCCAATGATACGCAATTTCTTTCCGTTTAAATCTTCAGGAGATTCAATCGCACCGTCTTTCATTAATACATGTCGCTCACCAGCAAAGCTAAAGTCTAAACCGACTAGTCCTTGCTCTTCAAGCTTTGCTAACATTTGATTTGCTTCTTTTGAGTGCCTAGCTTGACTCGCCTCTTCTAAATTTTCAAATAGAAACGGCATAAACCAAGCATTTAAGGATTCAGACCTTGTACTCATATATGCATTTGTAATAAATCCAAAGTCTAATGTACCAAATTCCATCTGCTGAACCATATCTGCTTCTGATCCCAGCTGTCCACTTGGGAAAATTTGTACACTCATTCGTCCACCTGAGCGATTTTGAAGCTCTTCATTAAATTTCTCCGCTGTTACCGTCCAACCATGAGATGGTGGTGTAACTAACGATATTCTAAAGTTATATGTTTGCTCCCCACCTAATTCACCAGACTGAGCATCCTTAGTTCCACCACATGCAACTAGTAAAAATACAATTATTCCCAACAAAACTGTAAGAAAAGTGTTTTGTTTCTTCATCCTAATCCCTCCATTTTAAAAATTAATTCACCTTGTAAAATGTAATAGTTTTCAAAATAAACTCAATCTGTAATCGCTTTCAATCAACGTCAATGAAAACTATTATCTAATTGGTGAAATATTTTCTCTAATTTGATAATAAATAACCTCCCCTACAATGTCAATATATTTAGATAATTAAGTTTTTTAATTTTTATGTATTAAATATTTAGAGCTAATTCCTGTTATTACCATTAACTTCCAATAAAATAAAAGAGCCAACACTAAGTGCTGACTCCTGTTTCTTATTAAACTAACGCCAAACGATACTTCTCTATTCATTCTTGCGGATCTTCATCCCAAGAAAGTGTTACAACTTTTGTATAATCTCCTCTTTTAATATCTTCCTTTGTAGCATCTCTACTTAATTCCTCATCATCATCAATTCCAGTGGCAATGGTCGGTTCAACATTCTCCATTTTTTCTTTTCGCTTCACTATGACCCATCCTTTTATATGAGACTTCAGTTTTTAGAATGTGTTACCATTTCAAAATCATAGATAGTAAATATTGGTATGGAAATTGTACCTCTATCAAATTTTGCCGCGGTGACCATCCATTCAATAAGACACAGTCCTTCGCAACATTAATGGCCGAAGCTAGGAATTCAATCACGACCATCTCACAAACTTCTCCTCTTCCCAGTAGTAGCATACACTTTCCCATCTGGACCAATTTTCACTTGAAAAATTTCTGTACCTTACATGTATCTTATTTCACAGGGAATGATATGTATATCTACAAGCTAAGGGGACTAGTTTAAATGGATTACAAATTATTTAGGGCGCTAGCAAATATTACCTTATCCTTTAAAAGCTCTTCCATTGGCTTTCGACAATAACCTGTTTGACACCTTTTTCTTTTAGTATTTCTTTAAGTTGGAGAAGGTCTCTAGCTGGTTTGGAAGTCACACTTTATTAGATGAAATAATGGACTCGATAATATCAGTCACTCTGTTTCCGACTTCGGATGTTGAAGCAGTACCTTTCATATCTGGAGTTAATACTTCACCCTCTAGTAGCAGCTGTTCAATTGCATCTAGCACAACCTGTCCATACGCTTCATACCCAAAAAAGTCGAGCATTTGGCTTGCTGACCAAATCGAAGCGAGTGGATTCGCTATACCTTTTCCAGCTATGTCAGGTGCTGATCCATGAATCGGTTCAAACATGGACGGGAAATTTCTTTCAGGATTAATGTTCGCACCAGCAGCAAGACCTATACCACCAGCGATCGCTGCACCCAAATCCGTTAAAATATCACCGAACAAGTTCGAAGTTACCACAACTTCAAAGCGCTTTGGATCTTTAATCATCAACATTGCCGCCGCGTCCACGAGATAAGAAGCTGTTTCAACTTCAGGGTATTCTGCACTCACTTCATCAAAGATCTGATCCCAGAAAACCATTGAGTAATTAAGAGCGTTTGCTTTCGAAATGCTCGTCAGTGACCTGCATTCTTTTTTAGCTATTTCAAATGCGTAACGGATAATTCGCTCTGTTCCTTTACGGGAAAATACTCCATTTTGCAAAACAACTTCGTGTTCCTGCCCTTTAAACAGCCATTCCCCTGCTCCTGAATACTCGCCTTCACTGTTTTCTCGAATAAACAGCATATCGATGTCTTCTCGCTTTACATTTACAAGTGGCAAGTGCGCACCTTTCAATAGTTTTACTGGTCGAATATTAACATACTGGTCAAAACTTTTTCGGATTTTTAATAACAGGTCCCACAATGAAATATGATCTGGGACACCAGGAAAACCGACTGCTCCTAAGTAAATTGCATCAAATTTCTTTAGTTGCTCAATTCCGTCATCATCCATCATAACACCATTTCTTGAATAAAATTCGCATCCCCATGGAAAATGAGTAAAGATAAATTGAAAACTTGAATCAAGTTCAGCTACTTTGTTTAATACCTTAATTCCTTCATTAATGACCTCAGGACCAATTCCATCTCCTGCAATAACGGCTATTTTTAATTGTTTCACATAGATCTCCCTCTTTTAGCTTTGGTTCCAAACAACCAATTTCATTTCAGTCATTTCTTCCACTGCATATTTTATTCCTTCACGGCCTGTACCACTTTCTTTTACACCACCATATGGCATTTGGTCGACACGATAGGTCGGCACGTCATTAATAATTACGCCACCCACATGCAATTGTTTTGAAGCATACAAGGCATTTTTAACATTATTTGTATAAATACCGGCCTGTAATCCGAAGCGAGAATCATTGACTTGTTCAACCGCTTCTTTAACTGAACTTACTTTGTTGACAACGACAACTGGAGCAAATGCTTCCTGACAAGAGATATTTAGAGAATGATCTGCATCTCTAACAATGGTTGGCTCGAGAACACCATCTTGTAGTTTCCCACCCGCAGCAATCGTCGCATTACTGCCTTTCGTTTCCTCAATCCAACCGAGGACACGTTCTGCTTCTCCTTTAGAGATTAACGCGGAAATATACGTGTCAGGATCAAGAGGATCACCGATTTTCAGTTTCTTAGCTGCTTCAGTGAATTTTGCAACAAATTCTTCATACACATCCTCATGGGCATATACACGTTGCAAGGAAATACATACTTGCCCCTGGTTGGAGAAAGCTCCCATGATGCAACGGTCAATAATTTGACCGACGTCAATATCTTTATCGATAATTAATGCCGAGTTAGAACCAAGTTCAAGTGTCGTCTTTTTCAAACCCGCCTTGTTCCGAATCCCGATACCGACGCCAGGACTACCTGTAAAAGTAACCATACTTACTCGATCGTCTTCCACAATCGCGTCCCCAACGATGCCACCAGGACCTGTTACGACATTTAATACGCCCGCTGGAAGACCCGCTTCTTCAAAAATTTCTGCGATAAAAAGCGCTGATAGCGGAGTTTGTGAAGCTGGCTTTAAGACAATCGTATTACCAGCAGCTATTGCTGGTCCCACTTTATGTGCCACAAGGTTCATTGGAAAATTAAAAGGCGTAATCGCACCAATAACACCAATCGGCTCTCTTAATGTATAGCCGATTCGATTTACACCACCTGCTGCTGCATCAAAGGGAATCGTTTCTCCATGAATTCTTTTGGCTTCTTCAGCGGCAAACTTATACGTTTCAATCGTTCTTGCCACTTCAGCTTTTGCGAACATTATCGGCTTTGCGGCTTCACGAGCAATAATATCTGCCGCTTCGTCTGCTTTTTGTTTTAAGATAGTTACAACGTTTTCTAAAATTTCTGCTCGCTGGTAAGCTGGCATTGTCGCCATTATGTCGCGAGCCTTGTAGGCAGCGGCAATTGCCTGTAACGTCTGCTCTCTATCCGCCATTGCAATCTGAGCGATTTCCTTCCCAGAATAAGGGGAGTATAGCGGAGCATATTTTTCTGTTTCAACTTTTTCTCCATTTATCATAAGATACTGCTTCGTCGAATTTACTTCATTTACAAATTTACTCATTGAGGGCCTCCAATACCATTTCATGAAATTGTACAATTGCTTTTTCTGAAGATGAATAGACTCCTTTATTAAATGCACGAGATCGGAATCCGATTTGTTCTAACTCTACAAGATCGACATCTTCCTGCCGAACTTGTTCAGCAAAAGTAACTAGGTCTTTTTCTTCCTGAGTCAAATTCTCATCACGGAAATAATAAGTATAAACAGCCAAAGTATTTTCATGGTCAATCGGTAACATTTGAATCGTCGCCATGTTTCCAGGGCCTGGGTAAATTGTTACCATGAGATTTGGCCATAACCAGTAGAAGGATCCTCCTTGCATTTCTGCCTGATTTAAATCAACGGATCCATAATTTTTATCTTGTTTTACAATGGATCCTTGTAAGGAATAGTTATCACAAGTAATGATTTGATAATCATCCATGTTGAGTGCTTGCACAAAGGATGGATGAGCTACATGACAGTGATCGCACTCTAAATAATTATCAATAAACGCTTTCCAGTTCGCTTTAATCACCCGTGTTTTTTGATTCGTTCTTTTTAACTCACTTAAAAACGGAAGCTTGCTCAAACGATCAAAGAAATCGCCGTAAGATTCACTAAGTGGCTTCGCGTTATCATCCAAATTGACAAAGATTAAAGACTCCAAAATCTCCATGCGGACCGAGCGTAAACAAGCGTCCTGTACACATGCTACATCATCCCCTCTAAAGTTCGGTGCTTTGTTTAATTTTCCATCTAATTTGAATGTCCAGCCATGGTAGCCGCACTGAAAAATCTTCTTCTTTCCATATTCACTTTTTTCAAGCTTCGTTGCACGATGTGGACAGACATTATAAAAAGCTCGGATCGTATGGTCTTGGCTTCGCGAAACGATAATTGGTTCTTTCGCTACTTCTGTCGTAAAGAAAGCACCTGGTTCTTCCAACTGGCTGACGTGTCCGACAAGCTGCCACGATTTAGAGAAGATCAGATCCATTTCTTTTTCAAGTACTTTAGGATCTGTATATTTATCATAGGTTAACGTTCTTTCAAATGTCCGGTTAGTTACGTTTTCAACTTTATTATAAGCCATAATTTCATTCCCCCTATTTAGGTGCATTTAGTCATGATATTTTAAAATTTTTATTACTCTCCTTCATATCTTGAAGGTAAATTTTCTAAACCTCCTTCTTTTTCAGTGTTTTCAATTCAAAAGTTTGGACTATATTAATAATCCAACCGTTAATAACATGGTTAACACCGTGTTCATTTTCAATATTGCAATTAATGTGCCAAAATTAAAAACACTATAAAAACACTGAATATATAATTTACTTAAATGGAAGCGGTATCAATTTGAATTAAAAGCAACTCAAATTGACGAATAATAAATCAAAAATAACTCACCAAATGTTGGGGTTAGGAGCGTATCGGGAATGATTATACAACTAAAAAGGTATAACCCTCTCAAAAGCTGAGGAATTATACCTTTTTGACTTTTCAGGGCATTTCAACGCCCATTTCCCATAACTGGGTTGTTTTTATTTACTATTTAATTTGAATTTACGTCTTGTATATTTTGCGTCATCTTCTTTCGTTTTTTCTTTCTTCGTTTCATTGATTTTAATAGAAAGCCGCCTTTAAATTTCCGAGGCTCATACGAAACGATAAAAGCGTGTGGTTCATATTCCTCGATTAGATCAAATAATCCATCCTCTTGATTTCTTTTTGTTAATATCTCAAGTTTATATCGAGTGCTATCACGACCTTCACCATAAAATACAGTAACTCCATATCCCTCGTTTCTTAATTGCTCAATTAATTCCTGATTTTTACTAGGCAAATTAACGAGCAAGGTCGTATAACCAATCGCAAGCGCTTGTTCTATTTGTGTTCCTAGAAATATACCTACCCCAAAACCAAGGGCATAAATTAAGATACCTAATAACGTTTGTTCCCCCGTAAATACAAGCGATAGACCTAAAACATAGATTAAACACTCGACAAATCCTAAAAAAGATGCTTGTAAACGTAATTGTTTTACAATGAATATCGTACGCAACGTAAAACAAGGAACATATAAAAGCTGTAATAACAAGATCAGAAGGACCTCTTTCACTTCAATTCTCCCTACTCCATAAAAATCTTATCAGCCAACCTTTTTATTAAGCTTCTCTTTTTGGGTGTTCGCATGGTTGATTTCGTCTTCTTTGATCCATTTGATGAAGGATACCGTCATAAGGATCAAAATAAAGACAACAGGAAACGATGTGATAACTGATAAAGTTTGTAACGTACTTAAGCCCCCACCATACAATAGCGAGATGGCAACCGTCGCTAGTACTAATGCCCAGAAAAATCGATGCCAACGTGCTGGCTCTTGATCAGGGTGTAATTCCTTCGAAGCAACAGATGCTAATGCAAATGCTGATGAATCGATTGTCGTTGCTAAGAATATGAAACCGAGCACAATGAAAACAGGCAATACAAAGGTACCTAGTGGCAGTGCGGATATTACGGATATTATTGCTGCTGGTGCACCCGCTTCATTTAAAATGTTAACGACGGGTACAATCTCATTGATTTCAAAATAAATACTTGTATTCCCTAAGATGGCAAATGCGGCCCAGCATCCAAGCGTTCCACCAATACATTGTGCCAAGATCACCTGTCTGATCGTTCGTCCCTTTGAAATTTTGGCGACAAAGACCCCCATGAACGGGGCATACGCAACCCACCAAGCCCAATAAAAAATCGTCCATCCTTGTGGAAATCCTGATTGTCCAATCGAATCTGTGTAAAAGCTCATGCGGACAAAATTTTGTAAAACAATCCCGACACTTTCTGTAAAAGCAGAGATAATAAAAACAGTGGGACCAAAAATAATAACAAATAAGGACAAGGCTATAAAAAGATACGTATTGATATTACTTAAACGCTTAATTCCTTTTTTCAACCCTAAGAACACACTGGTTCCAAATAAAGTTGTCCAACAAAGAACAATGATAATATCTAATGTTAATGTTCTCTCGATGTTCAATAACTGGGAAACACCTTCGGCAATTAGCGGAGAACCAAGCCCTAAAGAAGTCCCTACTGCTCCGACTAATCCAAACATAAAAAACACGTCAATAACTTTGCCGACTAGACCGTCTGCATGTTTTCCAATCACTCCACGACAGGCATTACTAATGCGTAATGTCGATTGTTTTCTGACGTGTAAGGCATAAGCTAGCGGTAACGCAGGTAAACAATAAATTGCCCATGCCGTAAATCCCCAATGAAACATCGGATAAGCATTCGCCCAATCTCCAGCTTCTACACTTCTAGGTTCCATGCCAAACGGCGGTGAAATATAATTATACGCCCATTCAATCGGCCCCCAATACATAAGACCAATCCCAATTCCTGCCGTAAATAACATTGCTAAATAACTAGGAAACGAAAATTCTGGCTGATCATTAGCCGATCCGAATTTAATATTTGCATATTTACCAAAGGCCAGCCAGCCTAATAAACCAAAAACGATAACAGTCCCCCATAAATAAAGCCAGCCAAATTCTCCAGTAATAAAGCCTAATGCGATTGAAAAAATTTCAGTCGTCTTTTCTGGTGTAAAGAGTATCGGTAGCGAAATGGCACAGATCATAATCAGTCCTGTCCAAAATATGACTTTATCAATCTTAGGTTGCTTCAATAATATCTCCTCCAAACTTTCTTTAAAAAATAATAGGTTCTCCTATTCATTACATAAAAGAATAATTAAACGCTTTCAAAATAAAAATCACTAAACTCTATTCTATCTGATATTGGAGTACATATAAATCATCCTTTCTAATTTTTCTAACTTTTCAAACCTTTTCACTATATTAAGATGCAAAATATATGCCAACTATCTATCCTTTAGAATGGTAGCTGAGCGAAACGTTAATCAAAGCCATTTATTTCGCCTATTTCCACTCATTTTATAGTAGTAATTTTTATCCTTAAATTATAGAGCAAGTTATTTTTTTCTAATAATTCTGCTTATTCAACTAATATCTGAGTTAAAATATACTCACATGAAGTGATTTAAACTCTATTTTTACTTTTGCAACATTAAGTAAATCTTTCATTTCTTTTACATTGTAAATGCAATACAATAGGTTAATATATGTTAGGTTAGGAGGGCTTAAAATGGAACTAAAAAATGAAACGATCGATATAAGTACAGAGACCTTAATGAAAATACTTGATCATTCATCGAATGAAATATTTGTACTAGATAAAGATGCCAATATTATTTATGTTAATAAAGTTTCGGAACGTCATTATGGCTTAAAGCCCGCAGAAGTAATAGGCAAATCCAATTACGATTTCGTATCCAATCATTTTTGGAAACCTTCCATTGTTCCGATTGTTTTTAAAGAAAAGAAACCTGTTACGATTAAACAAACAACTTATATTGGTGGCGAACTAATTACAACAGCTATCCCTATTTTAAATGCGAATGATGAAATCGAATTCATAGTTACTACAGCACAAGAACAAAGCTTTAAAGAACTTCTATTAAATACAAATACAGAAGCTAATAAAACAAAAAACGAAGATTCATTAGAACATGTCATCACAAATAATGAAAAAATGAAAAAGCTAATTAAATTTTGCGAGCGCATAGCAACGACTGATTCTACTATTTTGATTCAAGGGGAATCAGGGACCGGAAAAGGAGTCATCTCTAATTATATTCACAAAGTTAGCAATCGCAATACCGGTCCTTTTTTAACGATAAATTGTGCAGCTATTCCAGAAGATCTATTAGAAGCTGAGTTATTTGGCTATTCAGAAGGTGCTTTTACTGGGGCAAAAAAAAGTGGACAAATTGGGCTATTCGAAGCTGCTAATCACGGTACAATATTTATGGACGAGATTGGTGAAATTTCTTTAAAGCTTCAAGCAAAGCTCCTTCAAGTCATCCAAGATCGTCAATTTTTTTCTGTAGGAAGTAGGGAATTAAAAAAAGTAGATATTCGAATTATTGCTGCTACTAATCAAAATTTAGAAGAAATGGTCAAAAACAAACAGTTTAGAGAGGATTTATATTATCGCTTAAATGTAATCGATCTTAAATTACCTCCCTTACGAGAAAGAGAAGAAGATATTATTCCGTTAACTTATTATTTCTTAAATAGGTTTAATAAGAAATATGAAATTAACCGTATTATCTCTCAAGATGTCCTGGACACACTTGTCAGTTACTCGTGGCCAGGCAATATTCGTCAACTTGAAAACCTAATAGAGCGGTTAGTCGTAACTAGTGACTCTATTATCCAATTAACTGACTTACCAGAATCCATACTACAAACGACAAAACCGAGACTGTATTATTCGTATGATACTTCACTGGATCAAGCGGTAGAAGATGTAGAAAAAACCTTAATTTTGAACTCTTACAAAAAGTATAAAAGCTCACGAAAAGTCGCCAAAGACCTGTCTATAAGCCAAACGAAAGCAGCAAAATTAATACGAAAATATTGTAAAGAACCTGAAGAAGGTCAAGAAGAATAATAGATCCCTTTACTTTTTACACTTGAAATTATAGACAATGTTTAAACGTTCAGAACCGTTAACCCTTTTTATATGATGGCTATAGGGAGAAGGTGTTTGATAATGGGGAGAAGGAAATCAAATAACTGGTTAATTTGATAATAGACAAATTTGGCCTATTGAATATAAATTTCAAAAATAAAACGATCCCATTTCAAGTATGGAATCGTTTTTTTAGATTTAATATATGGATGGTTACATAGTTTTATCATTTCTATTTTTAGTTGATCCTTTACTTTGAAATTATACATTACTTTTAAAGCTTAACAACCTTATTTAATACACATAAATAGTATAAATAAACTAAAAAATATGCGACAAAGTAAGATATAAATGTCCAAAAAATATTCCAGCCTTGTCCATATTCAACTATTTCTAATAAAACTGCTATCCATTCAAAGAATGTAGTTGCAAAACTAAAAATTAAAATTAATAAAAACCTAAATCCAAAGAGTTTCTTTATAGCCAAAATCAAAAAGCTTCCTAACACAGGATACATCCCTAAATCATATGCTAAAGCTGTTACACAGTTAATTTTTAAAATAGGGTGAACAAGCCACCATCCCATGTAAAAACCAACAATATTAAATAACAATGAAACTACTATAGCTAAAGGAAAAATAATTATTACGATTTTACGCTCTTTTTTATATAGCCATATAGCAAATAACAATGGAACAATCAGACCCACTACAATATGAAATATCAGTATTACCACCACCTTTATAATAATTTTATGAATTTTCGCACTATTTATTTTCGACAAAGAAAGCGAGTACCCTCTAATATTTCTACAAATACCTCTTTTTTAATCACAAAAAAACCTCCTATGTTCTAAAAGAACACAAGAGGCTTGTAACCACAATACAAATTCTAATACTGACTCCAACATTGCATAGACGGGATCGAACCACCGACCTCCACTCTATCAAAATAATAAATGAAAAACGGTGTTCAATTAAGTTAATATAGTTAAAGCGGATTAACCCCCGAATTTTTGACATAAGCTCTCTTATTCTTGCTTAATCTTATCTTTTGGTTTTTTATGCGTTCTTTCAATATAATTCGCTAGGGCCAAGTAGCTTGACAAGGAGCCTCTGCGGGCATCATTCTCTTGCCAGGAAGCCAGCCTTATTAGGTAGCTGGCAACGCCAAACGAGGCTATCATGCCCGCCACTCCATATCAAGCTGTGTTTTTAAATTTGTTTCGTTATCATCCTACAGATGTATCTCTTTGAACTCTAGCTTTTAAACCTGTTGCTTCGTATAATATTCCTGTGGTGACAGATCTAGAATACTTGAATGCATAGGGCGTTCATTATAGAACTTCATAAACTTTGAAACTTCTCGATACGCTTCTTCATAGGATTCAAATTGGAATCTACTAAAACATTTATCTTCTAATATACGATGGATAGATTCAATATGAGCGTTCATATTTGGCGTTTATGTGTCCTCAAGTAAACCATTAGTAAAGCTGAAATCCACTACTCTAGAAATCTTTTTTAGCATATGATTTTCTGGAATTTTATTATATAATACAGAGTGAAATCTTAATTACTTTGGTTCAAATCGTAGCATGAAAAAGCCCCCTTATTGGTTGATATTTGGTCGCACTTATATATACCAGTTATGGGGGCTTTATTCTGTTGAAATCCCTATTATAACAGGGTTTAAGAGGATTTTTTTACGCGTATTTTAACGCTATCATTACTAATAGCTGCTTTTTGACTGGACTTTTTCACTGGTCTCGAACTGTCCCCTTGCTTCTTATTTCAAACTCCCTAAATCTAAAACATCGGTTCGCAAAGATGGACATGATCTTTAGATTTTGACCATTTAGAATAAATTTCAAGTTTCCACCTCTCTGACACCCTCTTATATCCATTTTCATCAACCCACTGATGCAAATGAGGATATACATGATAAATTTGGGATGCATGTCCACGGAACTCAATGACTGCATACTTTTGTGCAGGAACGCTTAGGGGGACCATCCCTTCAGGAATTTCCCCATACTCATCGTCTCCCAACAATCCATCCCCCGCCCTGGCCACAAATCCCCTCTACCTACACCATAAAAATACCGCCGTTTATATCTACAGTAGTTCCGGTGATATAACCAGCTTTTTCGGAACAGAGGTAGGATACTAGGGATGCCACCTCTTTTGGGGTCCCAGAGCGACCAACCGGGATTTCACTAATAAATTTTTGGTTCGCCTCTTCTGTGGCCGTCTTGGTCATTGGGGACTCAATTCTGCCCGGGGCGATACAATTTGCGGTAATTCCGTATGAGCCATATTCCGAGGCAACCGTCCGGGTAAAACCGCCCATTCCGCTTTTAGAGGCTGAATAATGAGAGCCGGCAATTCTGCCGCTTGTTCGTCCCGCTAGTGAGGAAATGTTAACAATGCGGCCCCACCCGCCGCGTTGCATATAAGGCAGGCTTTCCCTCGTGCACAAAAATGTACCCGTCAAATTGACATTTAGGACACTTTCCCACTCATCTAGCGGGATTTCGTGAGTGCTGCGGCGCTTTCCATTGACTTTTGGAGAAATTCCAGCATTGTTGATCAGGATATGAATTGTGCCGTATTTTTCACCGATATATTTGAAGGCGTCGATCACTTGTTGCTCATTACCTACGTCAAGCGTGACTCCTTCAACTTTTACATTTTTTCCCTTGAAATCTTCAACCGTTTTTTGTAGTTCATCCTCAATGATATCTGTTAATACTAGTGTTGCACCCTGGGCTGCTAGCTCAGCAGCTATTTCAGCACCAATTCCTCGGGCTCCACCTGTAATCACCGTAATTCGATCTGATAGTTCCATTCCTTTCACATCCTATTATATTAAATGTTGGTTCTTCAATGAACGCGTAAGTTCTCGTCGTTACATATTCATTCTTGATTGGCCGCCGTCGACATTGATCGTAGCACCGGATACCCAAGAGGCTTTTTCCGAGGCTAAAAAAAGAACAACATTTGCTACTTCTTCAACAGTGCCAAACCTGCCTGCTGGGATCATTTGCTGAACATATGCTTTAATTTTGTCAGGATTTTGCTCTAGTCGTTTCTGCCAGTTGCCAGTGGGATGCAAGAGTGCACCAGGTGCAACGGAATTCACACGAATTCCTTCTTTAATAACCTCGTCTGCTAATGCTTTCGTAAAACTAATCATTGCTGCTTTTGCATTATTATAGGTTGGCTTGCCGCCTGACTCCCTGCCTGTAATCGAGGAGATATTAATAATGCATCCTGACTGTTGTTCTTTCATAATTGGCAGAGCCAGTTTGCTAAAATGAACGGCGGTATAATAATTTAGATTGATAGCTTCTTCAAATTGTTCGAGCGGTGTTTCATAAACGGTTGTCCCATTACTTCCACCGACGTTATTTACTAAAATATCAATCGTTCCGAATTTCTCTACATAGTCGACAAAAGCTCTGACTCTCTCCGATTGATCCATTGCATCGACTTGAATTGTATACACATCTTTCAGCTCTTTTTTGGCTTGTTCTAACCCTTCATTTGAGCGGGCCATAATCGCTACATTGGCCCCCTCTTCGATAAAAGACGAAGCGATTGCTTTGCCGATTCCTTTCGAGCCTCCAGTAATAAGTACGTTTTTTCCTTTTAGATGTAACTCCATAACTCCACCTCCTCACTTAAGGTTGTAGAAGAATTTTCGGTCCTCCATTATTGAGAAGCGATTCCAAACCCGTTTCCCATTTGTCTAATGGATAGATTTTATCAATCAGTAGCTGTGCTTTGTCCTCACATTGAACCATTAATTCAATCGCATGGATCCAATCTTCGCGAACCGCGGCAATACTGCCCGTAATTCTTAATTCTTTATAAGCTACGGCCATAAAATCGACTTCGATTTTCGATGATTTGGTTCCCACTTGAATGTATTGTCCTTTTGGTTCAATCAGTTCGAGCCCCATATTAACGGCACTTTCATGTCCAGCACACTCAAACACAATTGAAATCTTTTCAGTCCCGATTTCTTCTTTCCATTGATCATTAATGAACACTTTATCCGCTCCAATAGCTGATGCGATTTTCAATTTCTTTTGATCCATTTTTGTCCCGCAGACTAATGTTCTGCATCCGTGTTGTTTAGCAACCAACAGAGTGAGTAATCCAATTGTTCCAGGACCCGTAATTAATACTGTATCCGTTGGTTTGATTTTTGCTTTATACACAGCTCTCACTGCTACCGTTAAAGGCTCAATCATTGCTCCTGCATCGTCACTGATCTGATAAGGGAGGTGATAGATTTGATCCTTATGAAGGACAATATATTCCGCAAAACTACCATCTGAATCAAATCCAATTCGAATTCGGTCCTTGCACAAATTAAATTGACCTGTTAGGCAATATTGACATGTCCCACATGAACGCATCGTTGGCTGAGCGGTGACACGGTCACCTTTTTTTACATTTTCGACGGAGGCTCCAAGTTCGACTACGGTTCCGACAAACTCATGTCCGACAACCACTTTCTCGATATTTTCCCTTAAATGGTATTGGCCTTTTAGTAGTTTAATATCTGTACCGCAAATTCCAGTGAAGATCACTTTGACCAATACCTGCTCATCCCCCACTTGAGGGATGGGCAGTGTTTCGACAGCTACTTGATTATCATTTTTACGTAAGACAATTCCCTTCATTGACATTAAAACGATCAACATCCCTTCTTTTGTAGTTAACCGATTTTCAAAATAACTTTTCCGATATTTTTATTGTCCTCTAGATACTTATGCGCAGCTTCCGCTTCCGCCCAGCCAAAGACAGTGTCAATCACAGGTACTAGCCTGCCATCCTCGAAGCGAGCAGATGAGAAGTTATAAAAGTCTTGAGTGAGTTTTACTTTTTCCTCAATTGTCCTGGAACGGAGTGTCGAACCTTTAATCCGAATTCTTTTCATTAAAATATCTCGTAGATTAATTTCCTTTTGATAACCACCTAAAGCAGCAATAATGATCCATCTGCCATCTACTGCAATCGACTTAACATTATCATCCCAATACGATGCCCCAATAAAGTCTAAGATGACTTGAACACCTTTGCCGTCTGTAATGTCGAGCACTCGCTCAGAAAATGTTTCTTCCTTATAATTGATCGTATAGTCAGCACCAAGGGATTTACATGCTTCCAACTTTTCTGCGCTTCCAGCGGTAACGATCGATGTTGCTCCCATCTCTTTTGCTAATTGAATCGCTGCTGTTCCGACCCCGCTCGCTCCGGCATGGATGAGTACTGTCTCGCCTTCACGCAATTCTCCAAGTTGGATCAGCTTTAAGTAAGCCGTTAAGTAGGCTTCAGGAATTGCTGCAGCCTCTTCAAATGAAAAATTTTCTGGCATTCTCATGGCCATGCTCGCAGGAATCCGTGCCTTTTCTGCATATCCTCCGCCTGGAAGAAGTGCAAACACACGGTCACCAATTTTCCAATCACTTACTTTTGCTCCTACCTTTTCAACAACACCAGCCATTTCCAGTCCTAGAATAGGAGATTCACCTTTTGGAGGTGGATATAGTCCTTTTTTCTGAAGTAAATCAGCACGGTTCAGTGCAGTTGCGTTAACGGAAACCAACAGTTCATTTTCTCCACACTTAGGATCTTCAAAATCTCCCAGATACAACTCTTTTGATTGATCATCTACTAATACTGCTTTCAATTATTTCGCCACCTTTTAAAAATCTTAAATGGATGAACAGGTATTTTATCGATCGATAAAATACCTGCCCACAACACTATATACTTTAGTTTTTATTGATTCAATTGCTCAATGAGCTCACCATAGACGCCATACATTTCGTTAACTGTTGTTTCATATTCATCACCAGGCATCCAACCAAGTGGTAAATCCATATTTTCTGCTGCTTCAATAAATTCTGGGTCTTCAATTGTCTTTTGGATTACATCGCTCCACACTTCGATAACTTCATCAGGTAACCCTTTTGGACCGCCAAAGGCTAACCATGATGTAATGTCAAAGTCATATCCAACTTCCCTTGCTGTCGGTGTATCTGGTGCCAAATCCCATCTTGTGTCACTTAAAGAAAGAAGTAATCGCAGATCACCATTTTCTAAACCACTCTTATAGGCTCCAGGGTTGTTAATTCCAAAAGCAGTGTGCCCGCCAAGTAACGCAGACATTGCTTCTCCCCCGCCATCAAAACCAATACTCTTCCAAGATGGTACATTGTCTTCTGCTTGATCTAGCATCATCATACCTAGAGTTGTAATACCGCCAGGACCAGAATCACTATATGCCATGCCCGGATTTTCAAGTGATGCTTCTAAAAATTCAGAGTAATCAGCATAAGGTGCATCAGCTTTCACCGCGATACCGTAAAGATATTTACCCCAACCGCCAATGTATGAAAAGTCATCTGCTGTATATGATACGGTTTGATTATGCGGTGTAATCGTTAACGGCTGCAAAGACGTATTTCCTAGTGTATATCCATCTGGTTCTTGTTTAGCTAGTTCTGCTAAACCAACAGTACCGCCGCCACCAGTAACATTTTCTACTACGACTGTTTCGCCTAAATATTTTTCAGCTACAGAGAAAAATTGTCTATATGCTAAATCAGTGGCTCCACCCGCTGAATATTGGACATAGAACGTCACTGGTCCTTCTGGATAACTAGTTCCAGAATCAGTTGCTTCCTCTTCAGATGCTCCTCCATTACTAGCTTCATTATTTCCATTTTCATCTCCCGATTGAGTCTCCTTAGAACCACACGCTGCTAAGAATAAAACTAACATTGCTACCGCCAAGAACTTGATAATCTTTTGCATTTCAATAACCCTCCTAATTTTTTTTAGAGATTGATAGCTTTGCTCCTTTGTATTGTATCTGTATATCACCACCCTAAATGGAATTCATTCATACAGTTACACTATAGAGTTATAGATTTTTCATCCTTCCTCTTTTCAGCTCTTGATTTAATAAAATAACTAACAATTGTAACTAATGTAATCGCGATAAAAACTAAAGCAATCGGTCTTTCCAAAAACATCAAAAGCCCGTTATCTGAAAGTGCTAACGTTTGACGTAAAGAACGTTCAAATATCGGAGTTAAAATAAAACCGATCAGAAGTGCAGTTGTTGGAATACCGAACTTATTTAAGATATATCCAATCAAACCAAACACAAACATAACCTTAATATCGAAAATGTTTTGGTTGTAGCCAAAGGTCCCAGCAATACATAACACCAATATGATTGGGATCATTACACTAATTGAAATGTTCTTTACTTTGACAACCCCTTTTACAAAGTACCAATTAAAAACAAAGTTCATGATAATTGCCATGATCATCCCAGCATAAATCCCATAGACGATCGCACCATTATTCACAAATATTTGCGGACCAGGTGTGATCCCTTGAATTGTTAATGCCCCTAAGATTAAAGCAGCTTCAACATCGCCCGGAATACCAAGTGCAAGTAGCGGAATTAAATTCGCACTAGCTACAGCACTGTTAGCGGCTTCTGGGGCAGCAACTCCATGAAGAGAGCCTTTTCCGTAATTTGGATCTTTGGATATTTTCTTACCAGAGCGGTATCCCATAAATGCAGCAATGGTCGGTCCAAGTCCGGGAAGGGCGCCAATAAATGTTCCGATACCGGCAGAAGTAAACAACACCTTCCTTGTTCCCTTCACTTCTTTCCAAGTCAGTTTTGAATCTCCTAGTTGTACATCCACTTTTTGCTCTGCTTTCTTTTCTTTGTGATCCTTGATTTTTTCGCGAATGACATCTTCAATTTGCCTAAATACTTCCGGCACAGCCAAAAGTCCTATCAATACGGCGATCAAAGAAAAACCAGATGACATTTCCATCGAACCAAATTCGAAACGGGGAACACCAGTCACTGGATCATATCCAACTGTTGAAATTAAGATCCCAATCCCTAGTGCTAGAAACCCTTTCATTAAGGCTCTTTCTGCAACCCCTAAGACCATAGTAAAGGCAAATAAAATAATAGCGACATATTCCGGTGGTCCAAACATCAAGGCAGCCTTGGCAATTAAACCAGCAAGTAAGATTAAGGTTATACAACCGATTAAATCACCGACAGACGAACCAATCAGCGCCATCCGTATCGCTTTCCCTGACTTCCCTTGTTTAGTTAATTGATAACCATCTATTCCCGTGGCAGCAGCTGCAGATGTACCTGGTGCATTAAATAAAATAGAAGAAATACTTCCACCAAATAATCCACCTTTATACATAGCGGTCAGCATGGCGATCGCAGCAACTGGGCTTAACGTAAATGTAATAGGAAGCAATAAGGCAATTCCCATCGTTGAAGATAGTCCTGGTATCGCCCCCAGCATCGTACCTAGCATTACTCCCAAAAAAACTAATATGACATGCTGAGGCTGGAACATCATTTCCAGTCCAGATAGAATATCAGCACCCACTATTTCACCTCCCTAGTAACGTTACATGAGCAAACCATTTGGAAACTTAAGATTTAATAATTCGCCTAGTAATAAGTAAACAAATAATGGAACAAGGGTTGAAATTAATAGAATTTTGACCTTTGTTACCTTTAAAATCCACAACACTACTGCAATAAACAAAACACTTAATACAAAATAGCCAAAGATATCTATCGCAAAAATGTAAATACCGTAAAGAAGGACGATCAGACCAAGTATCGATAGAACCTTCTTAGGGAAAGTAATGATTTTCTCTTCTCCCCGCAAACACCTAACAAAACATACAACTGATGTTAAAGCGATAATTCCCAGTGCAATATAGGGGGCAATTCGCGGCCCACCTTCCTGAACTTGACTAGGGATGATAAAGAATATAACCAAACAAAAGACGATCATGAATAGATATACATAACGCTCACGCCACTGTATCATGTTCGAGCCCCCTAGAAATGTGGTGAATTGCTCTTAGTAGTTGTTATTAACTACTACAAGCTTTGTCTCTGTCATTTCTTTCACTGCATATTTAATGCCTTCACGGCCTGTACCACTTTCTTTTACACCACCATATGGCATATTGTCTACGCGAAATGTTGGGATATCATTTATCATGACCCCGCCTACTTCTAAGCGGTCAGAAACCCACATGGCTTTTTGAATATCTCTTGTATAAATCCCTGCTTGCAGCCCGAATCGTGAATTATTGACCTCTTCAACAGCCTGTTCCACCGAAGACACTGGATTGATCACTACAATCGGAGCAAATACTTCCTGGCAAGAAACCTTCAATTGAGATGAAGCGTTTACAATTACAGTTGGTAAAAGAATATTCCCTTCTGCCTTTCCTCCTGTAACCACTGTCGCTCCTCGATCCTTCGCCTCATTGATCCAGGCTAAGGCACGATCTACATCACCTTTTGAAATCAGCGCAGAAACGTCTGTTTTCTCATCTAGAGGATCGCCAATCGTAAGCTTTTTCGTTTCTTGAATAAACTTTTCTACAAACGCATCATATATATTCTCGTGAACATAGACCCGCTGTAAAGAAATACAAACTTGTCCTTGAAAACTAAATGCTCCTTGCACACAACGACCAATCACTCGATCGATCTCTGTATCCTCATCTACAATCGCTGCCGAGTTCGAACCAAGTTCAAGTGTGGCTCGCTTCAAACCAGCGCGCTCGCGAATTTGCTTGCCAACTTCAGGACTTCCTGTAAACGTGATCATCTTCACCTTCTCATGAGTGACAATATGATCACCAACAACACGCCCGCTGCCCGTAATGACGTTTAATGCACCCGCTGGCAGTCCTGCTTCGTGTAATAATTCAGCTAAGAAAAAAGACGATAACGGTGTTTGCGAAGCTGGTTTTAATACGATCGTGTTCCCTGTTGCAATCGCTGGCCCCACTTTATGAGCGACGAGATTCATAGGAAAATTAAACGGTGTAATCGCCCCAATGACACCTAGCGGCTCAGGTTTTGTATACCCTAGCCGGTTTTGTCCACCAGGCGCAGCATCAAGCGGTATCGTTTCTCCAAATAATTGGCTCGCTTCCTGTGCCGCAAATTTGTATGTTTGAATTGTCCTATCAACCTCAGCTTTTGCTGTCCCAATCGGCTTCGCAGCTTCTAGGGCAATAAGCACAGCTGCTCTGTCATAGTTTTGTTTTAATAGATTTACAAGATTATATAGGATCTCACTACGCTCATAGGCTGTTAACATTCGCATTGCAGCCTGTGCCTGTACCGCAGCTTCAATGGCATCCTCTGTTTCTTGTAACGATGCCATTGGGACCTTCGAAATTTCCTCCCCAGAATAAGGAGAGTATAGGGGAGTATACTCTTTTGCTTTTCTCCACTCCCCATTGATAAATAACTTTTGTTCCGATTCTATCTTTGCTTGTACCATAAACACCCTCCTATAAGTGAATCTTGCATCAGTGGTTTTTCTTTCTCCCATTGACGGTTAGATGAACCAATCAGAATGCTCCCCTTTTCCTTTTCACAGAATCATCAGTTAGGGGGATTAGCGCCCATTTGAATGGGCCAGCATCCTCATGTTTACCAATTATCTATTTTGCATTAGCGATGATTGAGCTTTTTTATAGCTTTCAGTATCGGTTGTAATGACATCGATTACAGTACATTTTTCAGAACGGAAAGCAGTTTCCAATGCTTCGCCAATCTTATCTGGATCGGTGACTCGAATACCTTCACATCCGAATGATTTCGCCATTGCACTAAAATCGCAATCATCATACGTAGAAGCAATCACCTTATCTCCTTGGTTATTCTTCACCCAACCTAAACTTGAATTGTTCATAACAAGAACAACGATCTTAAGGTCATACTGAACAGCAGTTAGCAAGGCATTCATCGTCATTGGGAACGATCCATCACCACAGACGGCTAACACTTCATGATCAGGATGAACGAGTTTTGTTGCAAGTGCCGCCGGCATCGAATATCCCATCGCCCCTGATGCAGTCGGAGCAATGATACTGCCCGGCGCTTTTGATATTAATAGATTTGTCATGAACACGCGGTTTTCACCTGAATCAAGCGTAATGATTGTTTTTTCATCAATTGCCTTTTCAATTTCCTTCACGACTCTTTGCGTTAAAATCGGTCGAACGTCCGACTTGCCTTCCTCAACTTCCATAAAGCTTAATAAGTCCTTTTGATATGTGATCTCAGTGATTCGTCTTTCCACTTCTTTCGCATCCACGTTTTTACCGTTATTATTTAGATTATCCAGGATTTGCGTTAAAATCGCCTTGGCATCTCCAATTAACGTCTGATCAACTGGGTATGTCCAGCTCGCATTTTTCTCCTCAATATCAATTTGAATCAGCGTTTGTCTTGCAGGATCAATTAAGTCAAGTGATTCAAACACTGTATCTGTTGGAGTTAATCTAGAACCAACGACTAAGACAACATCTGCTTCTTGTAAAAACTTATTGGCCACATCTTGTCCCCAGTTCCCCATCACACCAACAGCATTCGGATGTGTTTCTTCAATTGAGGTCTTTCCTCCAGCCGTCGTGCCTATTGGTGCCCCAATTTGTTCTGAAAGCGCTTTAAGTTCTCCGTAAGCTTTTGCCCTATGTACACCGCTTCCAGCAATAATGTATGGTTTCGCAGCTTTGACTAGTTCATCAGCCACTTTCTGTATTTTTTCAGGATCTTCGGTTTTTTCACTAAATTTAAAATAGTGCTGAGTATGATAAATTTTTGGTGAGCTTGTTGAATCAACAACTCCATTAATTGAATTACTATGAAACACAACGGAAACTGGTCCAGGGTTGCCAGATAACGAATGCTTTAGAGCAATTTGCGTACCTTGAACCGCTTGTTCTGGAGAGTAAACGGCTGTCGTGTACTTCGTTACAGCTTCCATCGCCTTTTTTACATCATAGCCACCATATTCACCTGTACCAATTTGATACGGCGCATGTTGGGAATAAGGAGCATTGTCCGACATATCTGTTAGAATCATCATGGGACTGCTACCTTGCAGCGCCTCAATTGCTCCCATCGTACCATTAGCAATCGCCCATGCACCTTGTGAAGCATAGACACCAGGTTTCCCTGTTAATCGTCCATACACCTCTGACATAATACTTGCAACTTGCTCATGTCTAACTAAAATCGGCTTTATATTTTCATTTCCATACAAGTACGGATACATTTTGCTCATGTTTCCACCAGGTAAACCAAATAAATATTCCACTCCAGCTTCTTCTAGCACCTGACAGATCGCTTTAAGTGTCGGAGTTTCTTCCGTAATCGTAGTTTGGTAATCTTGATTCATACTTTTAACTTCACTCATTGAATAAAACCCTCCAGTATATTTTTTTGATTTATTGTGATTCACTTTTCATCTGACTATTGCTTTTACTCTGTATATAGGACACTCTTTTCGCATTTGCATAAAATCGAATATAGACTGCAAAAGCAAGCAAAGCGACAATAAATAAGATAAAATAAGCATTGCTATAGGCTTGCCCACTCCCAAGCCATAATGGGTTCCATGTCTTTTGACTAGCAATCTCACTATCTAGCATATTTCCTGCTACGGCGACACCAAATGCTCCACCAAAAAATTGAATTAATTGCATTGTCCCATAGCCAGCGGTCAACCTCTCAGCTGGCATATACCGTGTGATGAACGTAGACATGCCCAAGGTGATACATGAGAAGCCTGTACTAGAAATAAAGAAAAATAATGTAATAAAAAATGCGTTATGACTACTTAATCCTGAATAAAGAAATGTTGCCGTCGCCATGCATACCGTACTAAGTCCAATAATGAACAGTACCCCAATCACATCTACAACTCTTCCAATCCATTTCATCAAAAAACTAGAAGCTAGTGCGCCAAAGAAAAGAATCCAACCAATAAATGACATGTTTCTCTCATGGACGTTCACTAATAACAACGGTGTAATAAATAAAATTGAAAAATGAATAAAGAAGATCGAAAAGGCTAAATACAATGCTTTTTGATAAATGTTATCTATCAACAGCGAAAGAGATAAAAATGGCTGCTCCTTCGATTGAATATGAATAAAAAATAACGGAAAACAAATCAGGCCTAGCAGAAACCATAGGATTCCTGACGAGACAGTCAACAGCAATGAAATGACAGCTGTTGAAAACAAGACAAAACCAACTCCGTCAAATTGACCGTTCACCGGCTTCGTATTCGGAATAAAGCGGCGGTATACTGGGAGTGTTAACACCCCGATTAAACTAATCGTGAAGAGATAACGCCACCCTAAATAATCACTCACTAGTCCCCCAACTAACGGACCTAACCCAAAGCCTAATACCGAAGCTGAGGCAATCGTCGCTAACGCCCTAATCCTTGACTCCTTAGGAAAGTGCCAGGAAACGATAACAATCCCAAGTGCTGATATCGCAGACATCCCCAATGCTTGGATCACTCTCACTAACACAAGAAGGAGGTAACTATCTGTAACCATCCCTAAAACCGAACCTACCCCTAACAGTCCAAGACCGGTACTTATAAGATTTGGGACAGAAAAGAAAACAGTCATTCTACCATACAATAAAGTCCCTATCGCAAAGAACACGGAATAACTTGTTACCATCCATGCAGCCATTGATGGTGAAATTTGATACCCTTGGGCAATTGTCGGAATCGCTACGGTGAACATCGATGTATTCATTACCATAATGAGTCCATTTACAAATAAAGAAAATGAAACTAGTTTTTCGCGTTTTACGATTATGGGAGTCACGCTAATCGAAAACCTCTTTTCTGACATATGATAGGAAGCGGAGATTCTACTGAACCACTTTCCCTTCCCAGCCAAATTCCCTCGATAGTTCCTCGGTAGCGTTTGTTAACACTTCAACGATATGCGGCATTCTTTCATCTGAAAAACGATCAATAATCCCCCCTACACTTAAAGCGCCAATGACATTTCCTTGAAAGTCAAGAATCGGTGCTCCCATCGCTGCTGCAGACCGATAAATCTCCCCCCTGCTAATCGAGTACCCCTTAGCCCTAATTTGGTCTAAACGATCATCAAGCTTTCTTACTTCTTCATTACTCAAATTCAATGCATTAAATACTTCAAATTTCTTTTTATTGTCAAGGAAAGCCAGCATCGCCAAGGGCCCTCCGCCTTGGTTTAGATTATACGTATCACCAAGCTCGGTCGTTGTGTCCCTGACTAGGTAATCCCCTTTTACGGTATCGATACAATGGGCCAGATTATTTTTTTCAATGAACAAGTAGGAGTTATCTCCAGTCAATTCTGTTATCCTCTTTAAATGCGGCTTCGCTCTCGACGTAATATCCAAAGAATGTAAAATAGCACTTCCAATTTTAAACAACTCAATTCCGAGTCTGTAATACGGTGTTGAGGATGAATAGACCTTTTCAATAAACCCCACTTTTTCCAACGTATTACACAAACGCAAAGCCGTCGTTTTATTAAACGATGTCCGCTTTGAAATTTCACTAAGAGTCAGTTTGGGATCTTTCTTTGAAAACAACCGCAAAATAGCTGCGGCCTTCTCTACAGACTGAACAATTGATTTATCATGCACTTTGGAACATCTCCTTTTATTATGTAAACCCTACCAAAGCAAATGTTATCGTTACCCTCCTAACCACTAACATTCCCCAATACAATTTGTATCTTCATACAAAATCGTTTCATTTCCGCGCCACCCGTTCCGCATTGCGCAACGAAAGAACGTAATGTGAAATGGGTTAGTCTTATAATAACCACTCAATTCAGAATTGTCAATAAATTTCGAATTATAATATTGTATATTTTTTTAGAAAATTTAATAAATTGGGACTCTTTGGGTTTTCTTCATTCCAACCACAAAGGCCCCATAAGTTGGGAGGCCGCTAAAATAGTCCCTGTAATATTAAAAAAGATATAGTATCTCAATTATTTGAGAGTGCTATACCTTTTTTAATGTATAATTAAAGTATCAAATTTGAGTGGGGGGATACGATGATTCAACATTAACAAGTTGTTTTGCGTAGTACGCAACCCCGTCGAATAAATCAGTGTATAAATCAACGCATAAAAAAAGCGCTCTATCCGTTGATAGAACGCTACTTTACGTATGTATGGTGACCCGTGACACCCCTCCACTTAAAGAATTTTGTAAAGTTCTTTATTTTTCAATCTCTTTTTGACTCTTATATTTCACTCTATTTGTTCCCTCATTTTGCAAATCTTCAATAGAATTCCAAAAGATTTTTTCTTATAAAACACTCTCGTCTTGTTTATACCAAAAATAATTTAGCTTTTCTGTTAGTCCACCTTTACCAAAACTCATAAACCTTTTTTGTGGGAGATATAAAGAAGATAAAAATAAAATAATCATTTTTCGACGCCTTAATATGTTTCTTTCTCCGTTATTAAAGAACCAAGTGTCAATAGTATTATAGACACCTCTATTAATTTTATATTTCTCAATACAATAATTTACAAATGTCAAATCAGGATCATTTATTCTATTGTTTTCATTGACTTGAGACATCCTACTCCCTCCAATTATGATGAAGTTATATATTTACCTCTGAAATAACCTAATGGTTTCTTGTCATTTGGTTTATTTGTAATTTTATCTACTATTCCAACAAAAATAGTGTGATCTCCACCTTCATAACTATGAGCTAATCTACATTCAAACAAAGCGTTATATTCTTCTAATACTGGAACATTATTTTCACCATTTGTATAGTTAATACCAGCAAACTTGTCATTTCCACTTCTAGCAAAACGATTTGAAACATCTTGTTGAGATTCATTTAATATATGAATGGCAAAATTTTTATTATCTAATATAGCTTGATGTGAATTTAAACCCTTATCTACACAAACTAATACCATCGGAGGGTCTAGTGAAACAGACGCAAAGGAGTTTGCTGTCAAACCAGTTGGCTTCCCTTTTTCATCTCTCGTCGTTACAACTGTGACACCTGTCATAAATTCCCCACACAAATTTCTAAACTCTCTTGAAGTAAAACTCATTTCATTCATTCCTTTTTTATAAAAGTATTTATAACTAAAATAAAACCTATCGTCCTCTTACTCAGCTCCACTATTATAATTTTCAATTAAATTAAACTTGATATGATTGCTAAACAGGTGCCGATGTTACCGTTTTGATGAATAGTAAAAAAATTTTCTTTTTGGTACACATATTCACACCCAAGAATATTTCACTTAACTTGCAACGATACTTTTAAATTCTGCTAAGAGTATTGGTACTACTTCAAACAGATCCCCAACAATACCATAGTCAGCTACTTCAAAAATCGGTGCTTCAGGATCTTTGTTCACGGCAACGATTACTTTGGAGTTAGACATACCTGCTAAATGCTGGATAGCCCCTGAGATACCAAATGCAAAGTAAAGATCTGGTGTTACCACTTTACCTGTTTGGCCAATTTGTAATGAGTAATCGCAATATTCAGCGTCACACGCACCACGAGATGCACCAACTGCAGCACCTAACACTTCAGCAAGCTCTTCAAGTGGTTTGAAACCGTCAGCACTCTTCACACCACGGCCACCAGCAACGATGATTTTCGCTTCGGAAAGATCAACACCACCTGTTGCTTTACGGACAACTTCTTTAATAACTGTACGAAGGTCTTTAATTTCAACAGTAACACTTCCAACATCTCCGGAACGAGACTCGTCTCTCTCTAATGGAGCGATGTTATTTGGACGAATGGTTACTAATACGGTTCCTTCTTCCACTTGTTTCTTCTCAAACGCTTTACCAGAATAGATTGGACGAGTAAATACAGCTTCTCCACCCTCTACTTCAATGTTTACTACGTCTGATACTAGACCAGCATTTAATTTTGTAGCAATTCGAGGAGATACGTCTTTACCTACTGCTGTATGTCCCATCACTACGCCTTCTGGTTGTTCAACATCCATGACTTGTAAGATCGCTTGCTGATAAGCGTCTGTCGTAAACGCTTTTAAATCAGCATGCTCCACTTTCACAACACGGTCTGCACCGTAGTGAATCATTGCATTCGCTTGCTCACCTACTGTTTCACCAAACAAGGCAGCAACAACTTCGCCATCATCAGCGATTAGTTTTGCTGCTGCAACTGCTTCAAATGAAACGTTACGTAATTCACCGTCACGAATTTCTCCTAAAACTAATACTTTTTTTGCCATGTTGATCCCCCCAATTATATGACTTTCGCTTCAGTCTTTAGTAATGAAACAAGCTCTTGTACTTGTGCATCAATTTCGCCTTCGAGAACTTTACCTGCTTGTTTTTGCGGCGGTAGGAAAATTTCTACCGTTTTTGTTTTTGCTTCTACATCTTCTTCTAAATCTAAGTCATCTAAGTCAAGTTTTTCTAATGGCTTTTTCTTCGCTTTCATAATCCCTGGAAGAGAAGGATAGCGCGGCTCATTTAAACCTTGTTGTGCTGTTACAAGCACTGGTAAAGTTACTTCAACCGTTTCTTCGTCACCTTCAACATCACGAACGATTGTCGCTTTATTTCCATTTACAGTAAGCTTAGTAATTGTTGTTACTTGAGGCATACCTAACATTTCAGCAACGCGAGGTCCAACTTGACCTGAACCACCATCAACTGCAACGTTACCGCCTAAAATAATATCAATCTCTTGACCTTTTAAATATGTTGCAAGTAATGTAGCTGTTGTGAATTGATCTGTTGCTTCAATCTCTTCACTATCGATAAGAACGGCTTTATCTGCACCCATCGCTAAAGCTGTTCGTAGTTCTTTTTCAGCATCTTCTGTTCCTACAGTTACAACTGTAACTTCCCCGCCATGCTCATCACGTAATACGATAGCTTCTTCAATCGCGTACTCGTCATAAGGATTGATGATGAATTCAGCCCCGCTGTCATCAATTTGACCATCATTGGTCGTAATTTTTTCTTCAGTGTCAAAAGTGCGTTTCATAATAACGAAAATATTCATTTGATTTCCTCCCTTAAAAGTTACCTAGATTAGTTAGGCCTTCACTTTTTCAATATCATAAACCTCATTTATTCGTTATAGTTAATAACTTTTGAACTGTAAAATTTACAGAATACTTTACTTTTATACCCAGGATAAGAAGTTGTTTTTACCGTTCTCTCTAACTGTTACATAATTTTCTTCTTTAGGGTGATAGATAAACAAAATTTGCAATAGCTTTAATGAGCAAATCTTCCTTTTTTATTAGTACCTATTTTCCTAAATACTAGACTTGCAAGTTTTCAATAATCGTAGAAATTCCTTGACCGCCGCCGATACAAAGGGTTACGAGTCCATACTTCTCACCACGACGCTCCATCTCATGTAATAGCTTTGTCATCAAGATTGCACCTGTTGCTCCAATTGGGTGTCCAAGCGCTATTGCCCCACCGTTCACATTTAGCGTGCCTAGGTTAATATTAAGTTCTTTGACGACGGCTAGCGCTTGGGCTGCAAATGCCTCATTTAATTCAACTAAGCCAATATCGTCCATCTTTAATCCCGCCATCTTTAATGCTTTTTTCGTCGAATACACAGGACCAATCCCCATAATTTCCGGTGATACTCCAGCACATGCTTGACCGATAATTTTCGCTTTCGGAGTCAGACCTTGGGCTTTTGCTACCGCTTCATCCATCATTAACACAACAGATGCTGCATCATTACGGCCGCTTGAACTTCCAGCTGTGACTGTTCCACCTTTTTTAAATACTGGATTTAACGTCGCTAACTTTTTTAAAGTTGTTTGCCGTGGATGTTCATCATGTTTAAAGAGGACCGTTTCTTTTCGCTTTTTGACTTCATATGGAACGATCTCTTTTTCGAAACGTCCAGCTTCAATCGCTTGGCTGGCAAGCGATTGACTTCTTAAGGCAAACTCGTCTTGTTCTTCCCTACTAATCTCGTACTTTTCTGCTAAATTTTCAGCTGTATAGCCCATCGTTAAATCCCCGTACACCTCATACGGTTGAGACCTCGGCTGACTTTCTGTATTCGGATCGAGAATGAGTCCGTTTCCAGCCCCAAAACCGTATCGAGCATTACGAATATAGTAAGGGGCTGTACTCATACTTTCCGCTCCACCAGCAATTATAACATCAGCAAGTCCTTGGCGAATTTGCAGATCAGCATTATTGATCGCTTGCAGACCTGACCCACATTGACGATGCACAGTATATCCTGGTACTTCTATAGGGAGTTCTGCACGAAGTAAGGCTAATCGTGCTAAATTTGAGGAATCTGCACTTTGTTTCGCTTGCCCTAAAATGACTTCATCTACCGTTTCTTTGGCTACACCTGTCCGTTCAACGATCTCACGAATGACTTGTGCTCCCAAAAAGTCTACTAGCTCATTTTGCAGAGTTCCACCCATTCGTCCAATTGCTGTTCGAACCGAATTAATTATAACTGGATTTCTCATTCTACTCTCTTCTCCCTTCACTAATGGGTACTCACGGTTTTGTTCCATGTTAAACTTAAGACAATTATTATTTGTTTTGAAAAATAGCTTTCCTTTTATCTAAAAATGCTTGTGTTCCTTCTTGTTTATCTTCTGTACCAAAAGCAAGCGCCTGCGCCATTTTTTCCATCATTAATGCTGTATCGATATCGACATCATACCCACGATTTACAACCATTTTTGCAAGCTTAATCGCCACTGGTCCCTTTGACATGATGGAACCTGCGACTTCTTTGACCACTGCTTTTAACTCACTTCCATCTACAGATTGGGATACGAGTCCAATTCTCTCCGCTTCTTTACTGTCAACCATTTTTCCAGTTAAAACCATTTCCATAGCTTTTCCTTTACCAACGATTCTGGAAAGTCTTTGCGTTCCACCACCGCCTGGAATAATACCTAGTTTTAGTTCAGGAAGCCCCAGTTTTGCATGGTTTGCTGCGATCCGAATATCACAAGAAAGGGCCAGCTCACAACCTCCACCTAAAGCAAAACCGTTAATGGCAGCAATGGTAGCTTTACTGCAATTTTCAATTTTTTTATAAGTTGCTTGCATACCAGGAACGAGTGCTTCAAGCATCTGTCGGTCTCTTAATTGCTTAATATCAGCACCAGCGGCAAATGACTTTTCACCTTCTCCTGTAATGACGATCACTTTCACTTCGTCATGACTTTCAAACTCATCAATCGCTTTTTCCATTTCTGATAGAGTCACGGCATTTAATGCATTTCTAACTTCTGGACGGTTGATTTTTATCCACCCTAAACCCTTACTGATTTCCAGTTTTAAATTTTCATACATTCGGCTTCATCCTTTGTTTTCTTCATAATTATAAAAACCAGATCCTGACTTACGACCAAGTTTCCCTGCTTTTACATACTTAATGAGTAACGGACATGGACGATATTTTTCTCCTAATGTTTCATATAAGTACTCCATGTTGCGTAGTCGGCTATCTAAACCAACTAAATCTGCAAGCTCGAGTGGACCCATTGGATGGTTTAAACCAAGCTTTAACGCTTTATCGATATCTTCAGCCGATGCAACACCTTCCAATAACATATTCATCGCTTCATTTCCGATTAAACAATTCATACGACTTGTTACAAACCCTGGAAACTCATTGACTTCTACTGTTTCTTTTCCTAATCTAGCTCCTACTGCTTTTGTAATTTCAACGGTTTCTGCAGATGTATCAAGCCCTTTAATGATTTCAATCAACTTCATCTTATGGACAGGGTTGAAAAAATGCATAGCAATCACTTGATCTGCCCTTGATGTTTGGGCGCCAATTTCTGTTGGACTCATAGTTGACGTATTTGTAGCTAAAATCGTATGCGCTGGACAATATTCGTCAAGCTTTTTAAAAATATCAATTTTTAATTCTATTTTTTCTAATACCGCTTCAATGACAATATCAGCATCTTTTACACTTTCTTTTAAATCAACATGATAGGTTAAATTATTAATTGCTTTATCGACATCGGCAGCTTGAATAAAGCCGCGAGCAGCACTTTTTTTAAACTCGTTTTCAATGTACGATTTAGCATTATCAAGTGCTTTTTGTTTAATATCATGGACATTAACTTGAAAATCACTTAAAGCAGCAACATAGGCAATCCCACGTCCCATCACACCTGATCCAATAACTGATAAATTTTTCATGTTTACACCTCTTAACTCCTTAATATATTGTCGTTGTATACTTTCATGGTTTTATAAAGGTAAACTCTTGATTCGTAATTTCCCAGTGCTTGAAATAGACTGTGTTTGTTATATATGCATAAACCTCAGAGCCAGAAATATGGTAGTATGGATTCCAAGCGTATCCGCGTATAGAGCTCTGACAAAAAAACTTTCTTCTTAATCGTTTTCTCCTTCACCTAATTTATAGGCTTTCTCTAGTAGCTTAATAGTAACTGAGGATCGTAAATACCACTTCTTAACGGTGATATAACCGTCCCAATTCTTATGGATTCCAACCACGTCTATATTGTCTAGGTCCTTCAATATCAACTTTAAGTTGTTTTGCCGCGCTAAGTGGCCAATATGGATCTCTTAAGAGCTCTCTCCCAATAAATACCAAGTCTGCTCGTTCTCCATGTACGATTTCAGCAGCTTGAACCCCTTCTGTTATCACTCCTACAGCCCCTGTGGGAATCTTCGCCTCTTTACGGATTTGTTCAGCATACTGAATTTGGTACCCTGGGTATACATGGTAAGATGAAGGGACGACTTCCCCAGAACTACAATCAATTAAATCAACGCCTTGATCCTTCATCCATTTTGCGTATTCAACGAAATCATTACAGTTATTTCCGTTTTCATCATAGTCATTTGCAGATACTCTTACAAATAATGGTCCATTCCATTCTTCTCTTATTCCTTCAATAATTTTTTTCAAGAATCGATATCGATTTTCTTTTGTTCCTCCAAAATGATCTGTTCTTTTATTTGACAATGGTGATAAGAATTCATGTATTAAATACCCGTGAGCAGCATGAATTTCGATCACATCAAATCCAGCCATTCGTGCCCTTCTAGCACCTTGTCGAAAGGCATTTATGGTGTCTTCAATTTTTTCTAGTGACATCTCTCCTGGAACTCTACTGTTTTCAGAAAATGGAATGGCCGAAGGTGCTATGATAGGTTCTTCTAGCTTCGACTTCCTACCTGCATGTGCAAGCTGAATACCTATTTTTGCATCGTTTGCATGGACCCAATCAGTAAGTTGTGAAAGCCCTGAGATATGTGCATCGTCCCAAATTCCAAGGTCCTCGTTTTTAATTCGTCCTTCTGTACTTACTGCTGTTGCTTCAGTTAGGATAAGACCAACTTGACCCACAGCACGTGTTGTATAGTGCGTTAAGTGCCAATCTGTAACTCTTCCATCCTTGTTGTAACAAGAGTACATGCACATTGGTGACATAACAATTCGGTTTTTTAGAGTCAAATTTCTAATGGTGTACGGCTCAAACAACTTCTTTAAAGAGTAAGGCTTAAAAACTGAACTGAGCATTAGTTACCTCCAAATATTTATTTTGAATTTTCTGAATTCCATTATGCCTTTCACCCTAAATTTCTCACAGATTTTTATAAACGATTAAAGTATTCTCTTATCGTTCTAGATTGACCATTAAGTAATAACCGTTTATCCGAAAATTAAATTATGTTTCACTTATTAATTTTTCATATTCATTAATTTTTCTCCATAATGTACTTCTACTCATTCCCAATATTTTGGCTGCTTCTTTTTTGTTGCCATTCGTTTTTTGCAAAGTTTCCTTTATTTTTTGAATTTCAACTTCCTTAATAACATCTTGGTAGGTTTCATTTTCTTTATTCAAATTAAAGTTTAAAATGTCGTTATCTTTCAAAGCCTCTGCCAAGTTGCTTAAAACATCTTGTTTAGTTATAGATTCTGGAGATACCAGATATGCAAATAGTCTCTCCAAGGTATTTTCAAATTCCCGAATATTACCATTCCATAAATATCTTTCTAATAAAGATCTCATTTCTTTAATCGAGCTTTGTACAATATCCAAAAAATTAGGATAATTACGCTTTGTATAGAATAAAACTAATTCCTCCAGGTCCTCTTTACGGTCATTTAAAGAAGGTAGGAATAAATTCAGAACACTGATACGATAATATAAATCTAAACGAAACTTTCCTTGATCGACTTGTTCTAGCAAGTTAACATTGGTTGCTGAAATAATTCTCACATCAATAGGAATTGACGTTGCGCTTCCTACTCTTCTTACCTCTTTCTCCTGAAGAACTCTTAACAGCTTTGGTTGCATGCTTAATGGAATTTCCCCTAATTCATCCAAAAAAACAGTTCCTTTATGGGCGAGTTCAAATAATCCAGGTTTTCCTCCTTTTATTGCTCCTGTAAAGGCTCCATCACTATATCCAAAGAGCTCAGATTCTATTAAATTTTCTGGAACTGCTGCACAATTTATTGCAAGAAATGGTTCCTTAGATCGTGAACTCTGATTATGAATACTTTGAGCAAATAGCTCTTTTCCTGTACCAGATTCTCCAATAATCAAAACATTTGCATCCGTTTTTGCAAATTTTTTAGCCTTAAGTATTGCTTGTTGTATTTTTTCACTCTTTCCAACAATATCTTTAAATTCATAGATTGCTTGATTGGACTGATCGTACATTTTTCTCCGGATTTTTTTCTCCTGTTGTTGTAATTCATTTGTATCAGATATGATAATAACAGTACCATCGTAATTACCCTTTACATAAATAGGAAAAGAATCTAAATATAGCGTTTTATTTTTGTACTCAAATAATTTTCCTTTCAATGGAACAATATCTTTTACATAATCTGAAAGCCAATCTAATGCATCTATTTGGTTCACAGTAATCCCCATTAAATCTCTATATTCTTGAAGTTCTAAAAGTTCAATCGCTTTATGATTTATTTGTATAATTCTTCCTATTACATTTAAACTAATTACACCTGCTGCGAAATTATCAAGTATATATTCTTGCCTTTTCATATTACTTTGTTCTTCAAAACGTCCTTTTAGGACATTAAATGCAATATCAACGGCAAGCTTGACCGTCTCTCTTCCATACCAAATAATCCCATTCATACCTTTTTTTATGGCTCTAGAGACGATTAATCCAGAACCAATTACAGTATTCTGTCCATTTTCCACAAGTTGATTTAAGAGTGCATCCATTGTTTTCATATCTGAATAATAATACTGATTAATCTTTATGTTGAAAGCACTTTCTAGATCGGATAAATCATTCTTCAAATACTTTTCTTTATAATTTATAAGATTTATTTCCTTTCCTACTCTTGCAGCTTGATTTAAGGCACTTAAAAAGTCATTTGTCTGAACTCGTAATGGAATCAAATGACCTCTAACATTCAATTTTTTAAAGTCTTCATAGATGGTCGCACCACAAATTAGTACATCATCATTCTGAATGTATGTAGGATTTTTCAAGATATCATCAACCTCTAATTTTTGTACTATAAGCTCCTGAAAATCCTTTCTTATTCTTGAGATCTCTTCCTCAACATATTTATCTAATGGAGAAAAACCAGTCACAAATAGTTTCATAGGTCACCCTCCTTCCAATAATTAACCTTTTTTTTTGAATGACAAGACCCTTTAGATTTAAAAAATCATAAAGGGGCTTGTTATTCAAAATTAACTTAACCAATTTTTCACGTTGTTATATATCATGAAATTTATTTGTCCATGTACATCTTTATCTAACTAAATTCTTACTATTTAAAAAGTGAGGCATAACTTTTTCTGAGAATAAGGTCATTGAATTTAGTACTTGTTGCTGCGGCTGCCCACCAATATTCATCCAGAGGATAACATTATTCAGTCCAGTATCTTTTTTATATCGTTCAATATCTTCGATGACCTTTTCTGGTGATCCTACTAACGTATTTTCTGAATTCAAGAAACGCTCGTAATCTATATGGTGCTCTCTATCAACGACTCCAAATGTCGGACGGTTATCACGTTCACTCATGTACCATTCCAAACCTTTTCTATATTCATATTGAGCTTGCTCAGTCGTTTCTGCAACATGACAGAATAAAAGTTTCCCTGATCTTGCTACAGCATTATCAACATATTCTTGTGTTAAACCTGATTCTAGCGCTGTCTTTTTGTATAATTCAATCTTATGGTTCGTATCTTCATTTGTTATTCCACCTAGTACGAATGAATGTCCCTGTTTAGCTGCATTTACCATCGAAGCATCATTACCAGATACCATCACAAAAATAGGCGGTCCTTCAGGATGAACTGGACGAGGATAGACTGGAATATCTTTAATATCATAGAACTTTCCAGAATAAGTAACTCTATTATTTCTTAATGCTGTTGTCAGGATATCTAATGATTCTAAATATTTTTCATGCCTCTCATCGAAATCAATATTATATGCCTCAAACTCCAAGGCATCATAACCTTTACCAACTCCGAGATATAGTCTACCATCACTGATAATATCTACTAACGCCATATCTTCCGCTACTTGTAAAGGATGGTGTAAAGGTAATCTTGATACCGCAGAACCTAACATAATATTTGAAGTCTGGGCTGCAGCAGCCGCTAAGTATACAGATGTTGAGCTAACAACACCATATGCACGCGCATTATGCTCGGCTATCCAAGCGGAGTGAAATCCCAGTTGATCCGCAACCTTGATTTGCTCTAAACCATCACGTAATTCTTCTGCATCGGTTTTCCACGGAGCTACAGAGTTCAAGAAAAATAATCCAAATGTCATATCTTTACCTAAAATAGCCATTAAAAAACACTCCCATTCATATAATATAATTCTATCATCTTAATATAGTAATAAGCATAATAAATCTCTAAATATTTTAATTTATCAAATAATTAACCGTTCATAAAGTCTTGCTATATGAATGACTTTATCAACCAGTGATTCTATTTCACTTACAATATCCTTATTGATAATTTCATTGGATTTATTAAAATCAGAACTTACAGAATACACATATTCTGGTATTGAGATAGCATTGAGATAGGAGGAAAGCGGTCTGAATGAATGTTCTATTGCTAAATAATGCCTCTCATTACCAGCACTTGCCATAAAACTCATTACCTTATTTTCAAAAATAGATATAGGCAGCACTTCAAAAAAGTTCTTGAGCACTCCAGGAATTTGTCCATGAAGAATAGAAGTCGTAATAATGAAACCTTGAACATCATTAAGTAAACGAATTAACTCCTGGGTATCTTGGTTATATTGATTTATTGGCCGACCATCACAAAACTCAAGCTCATAATCCTTGAAATTAATGTAAACAACCTCAATATTTTTTTGCTGCAAATTTACCACTGCCTGATTTGCCAATACAGCAGGCTTACTGCCTACTAATGTACCTGAGATGACAGCTATTTTCATCGTCTTCCTCCTTATCTGGATTCTTACCGTCAGCACTTCTCTAGTTACGTGCTTATAAGAGTTTTAGAGATTTTAGTTTGTATGATCACAAACAGTTATTACCTGATTTTTACTAGTTGCTTCCCAAGATTATCGCCTCGGAATAATCCAAGGAATGCATCAGGGGCGTTTTCTAATCCTTCGACGATGTTTTCTTTGTACTTAATTTTTCCTTCACTTAACCATTTGGCTAATTGTTGAGTGCCTTCTTCGTGTCGATCTGAATAATTGGTAACAATAAACCCTTTTAATAGCAAACTTCGTTTCAAAAAAGTTGTTAAAAATCTTGGTCCCATTTCGACTTTCGTATCATTGTAATGAGCAATTTGACCACAAAGAGCGACACGAGCATGGAAATTCAAAAGTGAAAATACAGCATCTGATATTTCTCCACCGACATTATCAAAGTAAATATCAATTCCATTCGGGCAAGCTTCCTTTAATTCTTGGCCAATGTTATTTGTCGTTTTATAATTGATAGCTGCATCAAAACCTAGCTCGTTTATTAGATAAGCATTTTTTTCTTCAGAGCCTGCAATACCGACAACACGGCATCCTTTTATCTTAGCGATTTGACCAACTACCATTCCAACAGCACCAGCTGCTCCTGAAACAACTACGGTTTCTCCTTCTTTCGGTTGGCCGATATCTAGCAACCCAAAGTAGGCGGTTAATCCTGGCATCCCATTCACATGAAGAGCTGTCGTAATCGAAGCTTGGTCTCGGTCAATTTTGCGTAACTGCTCGCCAGGAACAGCCGTATAATCTGCCCAATCAAGAAGACCAGTCACCGTATCACCTTGTTGGAAGCTTGGATGCTTTGATTCAATCACTGTACCAACCGTTCCACCTTTTAACGGTTCATTCAGTTTAAATGGTTCTATATAGGATTGTCCTTCGCTCATTCTTCGACGCATATAAGGATCTACAGATAAGTACTCACCTTGGACAAGGACTTCATTTTCCTTTAATTTAGGAAGATCAGTTTCTATAAAGTTATACGTTGAATCATCTGGTAACCCTACAGGTCTTTCAGCTAATAAAAATTGTCTATTTTTTTTGGCCATATGTTTACCTCTTTTATTAAATATAATGATGGTTCTAAAATCCTCTCTTTTACTAATTCTTTAATTTTTTTCAAACCTTTGAAAACGGTGTCATTTTTAGAATTTTACAATAACCACAATTTGACTAATTAAAGTTAAGATCTCCTTTTAACAGACTACGGGCGATTGTACGTCGATGAATTTCAGATGTTCCATCTGGGATACGTAGTATTCTAGCAAATCGGTATCCGGCTTCTAATTTCAGTTCATTGGAAATACCCATTCCCCCATGAATCTGCATCGCCTTGTCATAGACACGCCCCAGCATTTCCGTACAGTAAGCTTTTACCATTGAAATCTCTTTCACAGGCTGTTTTTTCGTATTTTCAATTTTCCAAGCACAATGAAGGGCCATATTTCGGGCAGCATAGATATCCATTGCACATTCTGCCAACATATGTTGAATCATTTGATGTTCACCGATTGTCTTGCCGAACGTCTTCCGGATATTCGCATACTCGACTGCTTGCTTAAGAGCCCATTGAGCTAATCCAATACACTTCCCGCTCATTCCTAATCTCCCATTATTAATTCCGTGCATCGCCTTTGAAAATCCATTATCCAGTTCACCAATAATGTTTTCTTCAGGTACCCGTAAATTATCGAGGCTAATAATTCCAGCTTCACCACCCAATTCACCCATGACTGGTATTACAGAATCAACGGTAAAGCCCTCACTCTTTGTATCCACAAAGAAACAAGTAATTCCGCCTTTTCTGCTAGCCTGCAGATCAGGATTCGTTACGGCAAATAACATACAATAGTCGGCATATGGTGCATTCGTGATCCATTGTTTGGTTCCATTAATTACCCACTCATTTCCATCCTTGACTGCTTTCGTTTTCATTCCCCATACATCAGATCCTGCATCAGGTTCTGTTAATCCAAAGCACAATGTTTTCTCTCCCGTACGGATCCCTTCGAGGTACTCGTCTTTCAGTTCCTGCTTCAAACCTCGCAATACAGGAGTAAGTCCATTTGTAAAAGGAGATGGAATAACAATTGGATCAATCAGCTTTCGATCTGGATAGTTTTTCCCAATAGCTTCTTGAACCAAAAGGGCCGTAATCGGACCAAGCTCCTCACCACCAAGTTCCTTGTCTCCAAACATCGTATAAAATCCCGCTTCTGCTGATACCATTCTTACTTCTTTTCTCAGTTCCTCTACCTTCGGATGATGTCTACCATCTTCCAAATAATAATTTCTTTCATTGTAGAGTAAATCGGCATTTTTCTCCTCTAAAGGAATGACCCTCTTATCAATAAATTGTTTCAATCCGCTAATAATTTCTACTGTTTCTTCAGGCATGGTAAAATTCATTGTTTAATTCCTCCTCTTTGTTCATTTATAATAACTTCATTAATGCGTCTGCAACCTTTACGCCTTTTCCATCCTTATATACCATGGTTGGATTTAAGTCGGCTTCTTCCACTTGATCTTCAAGAGCATTAATCAAATAACTAAATTGTGAAATCAGCTTGCTTAAAGCTGTTACATCATACGGAGCCTTACCTCTAAACTCTTTCAGTATGGCACTGGATTTTAATTCTTCTATCATTTCGTGAGCCATCTCAATTGAAACAGGCGCTTTTCTCATGGCCACATCTTTGAACACTTCAATAAAAATGCCACCTAGCCCTACAAGAACCATTTGCCCGAAAACAGGGTCTCTCTTAGAACCTACGTACATTTCCACCGATTCTTCTTTAAGCATTTCCTGAATTAACACACCTTCAAATTCGGCATTTTCAGTTTCATCAATAATGGCTTTCAGCTGATGGAATCCTTCTTCCACTTCCTTGTCATTTTCAATGTTTAAAAGAACCAATTCCTTTTCTGTCTTGTGTAAAATTTGAGGTGACATTCCTTTTAACACAACAGGATAGCCTATTAAGTTAGCAAGTCGAATGGCCTCTTTGGCATTTTGAGCCAATCCTTCTTCTGTAATTGGCACATTAAATTGTGAAATTATCTGTTTACTTGAATATTCAGTTAATTCTTTTGTATCAACGGAAACCAAACTTCCAATATCGATTGCCTCTTGATCTATTAGACTATCTATTAGACTTTCTACTTTTTGGCTAAGCTCCATGGATTTCCTTGACTTATATAAGGCTGACAGCATTTTCACTGCCCTTGTTGGATCTTCGTTTAATACTAAGCCTGAATCATAAATTAATTTCTTAGATTCTGGATTACATAGTGTGACTGTTACCATTGGGATTTTGGGAAACAGCTCCTTTATTTTAAGAATTGACTTAATATTCGTATTCAGTGAATCTGGTTTTAAACCAGAGAAACCTAAAAATACAATCGCAGCGTCATATTGCCCGCTTCCTAAAACCGCTTCCATAAACTCTTCTAATAAAGTAGGCATATATGATATTTGTGCTGTTGTATCAAGCGGGTTCTTCACTCCTGCGATAGGAAGAATTGATTTTAATTTGTCTTGTATATTTGCAGGTGTTTCAGGTAAGGTGAGACCATGTTCAGTTACCTGATCTGATAGCATGATGCCAACGCCGCCAGACACGGTAAAAATTGCAACACGGTTTCCTTGTACTTCTGGCAGTTCTGCAAAAGCCTTGGCGATGTCTATAAATTCATCAATCGTCTCCGCTCTGTACACGCCATATTGATTAAAAATCGTATCATAGACCGAATCAGAACCAACTAGTGAACCAGTATGTGACATTGCTGCCTGCATTCCTACATCTGTTTTTCCTACTTTTAATACCACAACAGGTTTTTTCTTTTTCGCAGCCAGCTGAAACGCTTCGATTAATTTTTTCCCATCTTTTGCACCTTCTATATAACATGCAATAACATCTGTTTTCTCGTCTTCAACCAAAAATTTGATACAGTCTGCTACATCAACATCACTTTCATTGCCAGTAGCAACAAAATGACTAAATCCAATTTGATGCTGTCTCGCTAATGTAAAAACATGTGAGCCAAATGCTCCACTTTGACTTACAAAACCAATTCTGCCGCCGTGAAGAGGCTCTTCTTCCTCTAATATTGTTGAAAAGGTAGCGTACATGCCCTTGTTAACATTGAATAGACCTAAACAATTTGGACCTAACACTCGGATATTGTGTTCTTTTGCAAGTTTTGTAATTTGTTCCTGTTCTATCTTGCCCTGCTCACCCAATTCAGAGAAACCAGCACTAAAAATAACAATAGATTTAACTTTCTTTTCGATACAAGATTGAAACGTGCTGAGTACTAATTTTTGTGGTAGTGCGATAATAGCCAGATCAACATCATCTGGAACACTCAATATCGTTTCATAGCAAGGTAAATCTCGGATTGTTTTATAATTCGGATTAACAGGATATATCTGTCCTTGATATCCATATTTGATTAAGTAATCAAAAGGTCTACCACCAATCTTTTTTGCATCTGGGGAACAACCAATTATTGCAATTCGTTCTGGTTCAAATAGTGGTTTCAAATCATTCTTCATACATATCTCCTTTCTTACTTGCTTAATCACATACTTGCAAGTTATGTGCCAAACTTTACAGTATTTAAGTGAAAAAAGTTCAAACTATATAGACCATGCGGTTTTGAAGATTTAATTCAAGTAAAATTTATTAATTTATTCTATTCTAGAAAAAAATATTTTAGATTTTAATGTTTCTTTAAATAGTATAAGTTTCAAAAATGAAACGAATAAAACACTATAATTAACTAAACATCTTTCTGAGTGTAAGTAAGTGGCCTCCATAAAGTAAAACTTCATTCCCACTGAATATTATTTGAACCAATCGGGTTGTTACTTGCGCTTATCTTCCACTTAGTCCTTTTTGTTCCCTCAAAGCCTTGAAGTGTGAGTCTTAGCGCCAGTTAAACGGGATAAAAATTAAACATCAAAAGAGATGTACGCATATGTAATAACGACGGCTTCAAAGTATTTTTTGCGTTGTAAATTTCATTCTAAACGCACCAAAGGTTTTGTCTCTATCAAAATTTGAATTCTGGCATATTTCTTGCAATTTAAAGTAATAGAGAAAAAATAAAATACTGTTTTAGAAAGGATGATGAACGCAATGGCGTTAAATCGCTTACAAAATAAGGTTGCTATCATTACCGGAGCTGGTAGTGGAATAGGAAGAGAAACAGCAATTGTATTCTCTAAACATGGGGCAAAGGTTGTTGTAACAGATATTAATGAGGATGGTCTTCATCAAACAACCCAATTAATCAAGGAGAACGGCGGACAAGTTATCGCTATTAAACATGATGTTTCTCAAGAAGTAGATTGGCAAAACGTAATCTCAATAACAGAGAAAGAACTGGGTAGATTAGATATACTTATGAACAATGCAGGGATAGGAACAAGAAATGGATTAGATAAAACCTCACTAGAACAGTTTCAAGAGGTTCAATCCATAAACACTGATGGTGTTTTCTTAGGAATGAAACACGGTTCTAACTTAATGAAAAAAACAGGTGGAGGTTCAATTATTAATATTTCTTCTATGTATGGAATCGTTGGCAGTCCAGGAAACACTGCTTATCATGCATCAAAAGGAGCAGTAAGACTAATAACCAAATCTGCAGCGCTAGAGTTGTCTAAAGACCTTATTCGAGTCAATTCTATTCACCCTGGTGTTATTGAGACACCTATGTCGGGAGCAAAGAATGGAGAACACCCTTTAAAAGATAAAATTCCTTGGCCAGAATATGGAGAACCAATTGATATTGCCTACGGTGCTCTTTACTTAGCTTCTGATGAATCCCGCTATGTAACTGGTACAGAACTAGTCATAGACGGTGGATATATAGCCCAGTGACGAAATTATATAAAACTATAAAAACCATCGATTTCTTATAGTCACATAGATGAGAGTTCTAATTAAAATTTTTTTAGAAAGGGAGTTTAAAACCATGGCTGAGAATAGATTAGAAAATAAAGTTGCCATTATTACCGGAGCAGCAAATGGTATTGGTAAAGAGGAGGCCATATTATTTGCTAAAAATGGGGCAAAAGTAATAGTTACTGATATTGATGAAAAAGGGCTTCACGAAACAGTTGAATCAATTAAAACAGCTGGAGGAACAGCGGTCGGTATTAAACAAGATGTTTCTAGTGAAGAAGATTGGCAAGAGGTCATTTCAAAAACAGAAGCAGAATTTGGTCAATTAGATATTCTTTTAAACAACGCAGCAATATTGAGCAGAAATGGATTAGCAGAAACATCAGTGGATGAATTCTTAAAGATCCAATCAATAAACACATTAGGTACTTTTTTAGGAATGAAATACGGGGCAGCGTTAATAAAGAAAACTTCAGGAAAGGGATCTATTATTAATACTTCTTCAGGCTCAGGATTAGTTGGAAGTCCAGGAAGCACAGCCTACCATGCTTCAAAGGGGGCAGTAAGGTTAATGACCAAATCTGCTGCAATTGAGCTTGCAAAAGATTTTATTCGAGTCAACTCTATCCACCCTGGTGTCATTGAAACAGAAATGTCAGGAGGCAAAAACGGGGAACATCCTTTGAAAGATAAAATCCCTTGGCCAGGATTAGGAAACCCGATCGATATTGCCTATGGTGCTCTTTATTTAGCTTCTGATGAGTCTCGATATGTAACTGGTTCAGAGTTAATCATAGATGGCGGTTATACAGCCCAGTAGAATCACGTTTTAACAAAATTAGCATTTTGATAAGTTAAAATAACAGTATTCATCTAAAATTAAATACCTAACTCAAGCATTAGGAATGCCTCCGCTCCTAATGCTTTTTTATTGAATTGAAAACTGTTTCATTCTCTACCAGCCCATAGTTCATAATTTCTATTTGAGAGTTTAAGGATATTAAAGTAGTTTAAAACACAATACGAGTCATAAAAATGAGGTTGCTCCAAATAGCCATAAAAACTCTACTTGGAACAACCTCATGATATGAAATTGGACTTCCTGTCAATAAATAGCATTAGTTATTTTCTAAGAAAATAGAGTAATATAGTACTAATGTTCTATTTTTTACACAAGTCATTACGTAGAAGATTCCTGTTAGTGACCCCTCTATGTTTTATAATACTTAATTAATTATCCATATTTACGAAAACACTTTTTACTTCTGTATAGTTGTCTAGTGCATAAGACCCCATTTCACGGCCGTTTCCAGATTGTTTAAAGCCACCAAATGGTGAAGCAGCATCAACAACATTATAACTGTTGATCCAAACCGTTCCTGCTTTTAACTTACTTGCCACATAATGCGCATTACGTACATTTTCAGTCCATACCGCGGCAGCAAGACCATATGGGGTATTATTAGCACGTTGAATGACTTCATCTATATCATCGAACGGCATCGCAACTAGAACTGGACCAAAGATTTCTTCTCTTGCTATTGTCATATCATCCTTCACAGCTGAAAATATCGTTGGTTCTACGAAATAACCACGATCAAATGGATCTCTACCACCTGTCAGCAACTCTGCACCTTCTTCTTGTCCCTTCTCAATGTAATTCAATACTCGCTTTTGCTGTACATCAGATACTAATGGACCCATTTGTGTTCCTGTATCTATTCCAGGTCCTTGTTTAATACTCTTTGATTGAGAGATCAGATCAGCTAAGACATTATCATATGCTTTCTTCTGTACAAAAAGACGAGAACCTGCCGTACAAACTTGCCCCTGATTAAACATGATACCCATAAATGCACCTGGTACAGCCTTAGTCAAATCAGCATCTGGAAGAACAATGTTTGGTGACTTACCACCAAGTTCCAAAGTCACTCTCTTAACTGTATCAGCGGCTTGACGCATTATTTGTTTACCTACTATTGTTGATCCAGTAAAGGCTATTTTGTCAACTTTTTCGTGCCTTACTAGTGGTTCACCTGCTGTCTCTCCAAATCCAGGAATAACATTTACAACCCCCTCAGGGAATCCAGCTTCTGCAGTCAATCCAGCTAAGTATAATGCAGTTAATGGTGTTTGTTCAGCTGGTTTCAATACTACTGTACATCCAGTTGCTAGTGCTGCGCCCAACTTCCATGCTGCCATAAGTAGTGGAAAATTCCATGGAATGATTTGTCCAACTACACCAACAGGTTCATGTCTTGTATAATTAAAGAAATTACCGTTAACTGGAATCGTTTGACCAACTATTTTAGTAGACCAACCGGCATAATAACGAAAATGCTCAATCGCTGCTGGTACATCAAAGCCCTGAGATTCATTAATCGGCTTCCCATTATCAATTGTTTCAAGTTGGGCAAGCTCTTCAAGATTTTCTTCCATCAAGTCAGCTAATTTATAAATAAGTCGACTTCTTTCCGAAGCACTCATTCTTGACCATGGACCATTATCAAAGGCCTCTCTAGCTGCCTCAACAGCACGATTTACATCTTCCTCCTGTGCTTCAGATACTAATGTCAAAACTTCTCCCGTTGCAGGATTTTTTGTTTCAAATGTCTTTCCGCTTACTGACTCTACCCATTTCCCATTAATAAATAGTTTTTTATTTCCTTGTAAAAAATTAACCACCTTATTTTTTAAATTCATTGTTTGTTCCATATTTTCTTCCTCCTCTTTTTTAATAATTTAAATTTTTAATCGGAATTACCCTAATACTAAATTATTGGTCACCTCCATGTTTTTACTAGTTTATTTCCTCATGTCCTTTCTTAAAGTGCTGTTGTTGCTAAATGTTTGCAAATCTACGGTGTCTTTTATATCTCAACCAAATCATGAACTTTAAAATGAATATATTCACAATTTGAGTTGCTTCCTTATAAATAATTCTTCTTTATTCAGTTACAGTCATACCTATTATCGTAATGAAATTAGATGAATAGTCTGTCTCAATTAACTCAACCAATCTTTTACATTCTCATTCATCATGATGTTAATTTCTTCTTCAGTAACTCCTTGTGATAAAAGTGTTGGAATTACTTTATCAAGTAAAAAAGTCATCGACCAATCGGGGAGAAGAGATTTTTTAAGACTTTCTGGCTTAAGACGATCTGTTGTACAACAATAATCTTGAGATAAAAACATCCGTTTTACATAACCTTTTTCTATCAAAGTTCTTACCGTTTTATTTCTTTGTTCTGTAGTGATGGTAGTTGTAATACCATAACGGTCCAATCCAATGTATACACCTTTATCAAGGACCCTCTCGATATAATCCAAATTATCAGTATCACCGCAATGACCAATCAATACATTATTTAGTTCTACTCCCTCTTCCTCAAATATCTGAATTTGCAACAACCCAGTTTCTTCTGAAGGAGCGGAATGAGTCATAATTGGAACCCCAGTTCGATGATGTGCTCTTGCCACAGCTCTTAATACCTTCTCAACACCCGGAGTAAGTCCTTGAATTTCCGTAGCACATTTTAAAAATCCTGCTTTTACCTCGGTATTTTGAACCCCCTCCTCAATGTCCTTTACAAACTGTTCAGCCATAAAATCAATGTCATTTGCCTCAAATCGTGTCGGTAAATAATGAAAAGTGAATATACCTGTAGCTGCAATGATTTGAACACCTGAGTCTTGAGAAACTCTCTTCATAAAGCTCACATCTCTGTCCAAACCCATTACAGAAGGATCAAAGATTGTTTTCACACCTCTATCCCTAACTGCAACTACTTGCTCCATGGCCAATCGATACTCTTCCTCAGCATCATATAAACGAGGAAATTGTACTGGTACACACTCAGACCTTGTTCTGACGTGTTCATGAATTAAAGTCTTTCCTAATTGCTCAAGTCCAATCTTACCCGCAACTGAATTAATGAACTTCATAATTCCCTCCGTTTATATGGAATGATATTCCACATTTATTATCCATTCTTTCTCTTTACTGCAAACGTTGCTCTTCCTGTTGCTAGTAATCTACCTTCTTCATCTTTAATATCCGCTACTCCAACAATTAAAAGTTTTCCTCTGTTAAGTACCTTTCCCTCTGCAATGATTTTCCCTTTTATTGCTGGTCTAAAGTAGTTAATATTCATCTCAGCCGTAACAGAATACTCATTTGTGTTCAAGACTGTCCTAACTGCTGTACCAATAACGGAATCTATAAGAACTGAAAGAACTCCCCCATGAACCATATTACCCGCCTGTTTCAAGTCATCACGTATTGGTAAAGAAAGAACTGCAAACCCTTCACTTATATCTTCTATTTGGATTCCAAGTAAATTTCGAAAATTGTTATTTTTCATTAACTCTTCTTCAAATTCTCTTAAATCTTTTTTCATATAAAACTCCTTCTTTTTAATTTCCATTTGACACATAAAGTAAAAGTCTTAGATGTATATTACAATGTTCACCAAAAGAAAGGTATCTAGTACTATTTGGAGTACAAGTGGAAATGGTCCCTTCTAGTAAGTGCAAGCTTCTAATTATTTTTTCTTACAACTTCTATTTCACTGAATTTGGAATAAATAATGCAATTTCAGGGAAAATGTAAAGCAATGTAACCAGGGCTAAAATCGGAATGATGAATAAGAATGCTCCTTTAAAAATTTGCGTAAGTGGTAATTCCTTTACAACCCCATTCAATACAAAACAATTCATTCCAACGGGTGGAGAAATTAATCCCATTTCGACAACAAGTACAATAATGACGCCAAACCAAATTAAATCAAATCCAACCGCTTCGACTAATGGTAAAATAATTGGTATGGTTACTACGATCATTGAAAGCGTATCCATAAACGCGCCTAAAATGATATACATTATAACAATTATAAGAAAGAACATAGCTGGCGAAAGATTTGCTGAAAACAAAAAGTCGGATATTAAATGCGGAACACGGGTAATCGTTAACACATAGTTTAAGATAAATGCTCCTATTACTATCGCAAAAATAAATCCAGTTGTTTTGATAGTTTCAAAAACAGCTTCGTTCACTTTTGGTATAGTTAACTTTCTGCGTACTAAGCCAATCATAAACGCCCCGAAAGCACCTACTCCAGCCGATTCAGTAGCTGTAAAAATACCGAAGTACATCCCGCCTAAAACAATGATAAAAAGAAGAAGAATCCATATCGTAGATTTTAAAGAATTAAAGCGTTCTTTCCAGCTGACTTTTTCTTCTTTTTCATTTGTGATTAAACTTGGGTTAATGATGCTGGCCACATAAATGGTGATGATAAAAAATAGAGTAAGTAGGATTCCTGGTATAATTCCCGCCATTAATAGCTTACCAATGGATTGCTCTGTCATCATGCCATATATGATAAACATCGTACTAGGAGGGATTAGAATACCTAGTGTTCCGCCTGCAGCAATAGAACCTCCCGTTAAGCTTTTACTGTAACCAGCAGCTAACATTTCTTTTGAGGCCATAACGCCAATGGTTCCTGTTGTGGCTAAACTAGACCCTGATGCGGCAGCAAACATAGCGGATGATCCAATCGTGGCCATTCCCAATCCGCCTCTTAAACCACTAAACCAGTTACGAAAAGTAGTATATAATTCATTGCTTATTCCCGAAGAATAAATTAACTGCCCCATTAATACAAATAACGGGATTGTCGTTAGGGTATAGGAATAGCTTTTCGTCCAAACAATCGTATCCAACGCTGATAACAAAGTAGGCCATCCTTTTAAATAGAGGATCCCAACACTAGCGGGAATTGCCATCGCAATCGCAATAGGAATACGTAAGAACATTAGAAGAAAAACGAATAGTATTACAACTAAACCAACGATAGAAACTGACAACTAGGCTCACTCCCCATTAGCAAAATATTTTACATTCTCGCTCACTTCAACAGCATTATTAGCCGCCTTTCTCTCTTTCAGTTCAACAATAAATCTTTGGAATGCTTCAAGTCCCCATGCAAAGAAACCAATGATTAACATTACTTTAAAAGGATAAAAGACGATCTTTAATAAACTAGATGTTGATGAAAATTCCATTTTTGAAAGAAATACCCAACACACAAGGAAACAAAAAGCAATTGTTAATACTTTCGCTGCCAGCTTTAACACTAACTGGAAGTTATAAGGTAATCGGTCATATAGTAATGTAATAGATACATGTGAATCTGTTTTTTCAGTATAAGCGAGTGAAAACACAATCATTAACACCATTGTAAATTGCACCAGTTCGATATCTCCAACAATCGGATACCCTAAAGTTCTTGCAGCAGCGAAAATGCCAACCATGACTACCATCAGTATAGAAGTAAAATAAGCTGCCCATTTATTTATCGAGGTAATGTAATTAATCGTTTTTAAGAAAAGATTCATAACAATGCCTTCTTTCCGTAAAATAATGAAGGAATTTGACTAGGAATAGAATAATCCCTAGTCAAGATAAAACAATTTAGTAAACTATTAGAATGGAATTTCCACTCCTTCTTCCTCTAGAGCTTGTTTGAAGAACTCCATCATTTCATCACCTGGATAACCTCTCTTATTCGCTTCGGTTACCCACTCGTCCCACATTTTTTTAGCAGGTTCTTTAAACTTATTTAATTCTGCAGATTCTGGAACAATAACTTTTCCTCCCTTATCTTTCACTCGGTTTTCAAACTCTTTAATAGAGTTTTCCATTGAAGACATATAAAGATTAGCCATTAATTCTTGATGTTTTGGACCTAATTTTTCTACAAAAAGCTTTTGTAGATCTTCTGGGAATTGATTAAACGCATTTGCATTAATAAATAACCCATTAGAAGAAACACCTAAATCAAGTTTTGTCATATAAGGTGCAACTTCATTTAAGTTAAAACCTATCGCTCCAGTTGTGTTATAAATAATGTCATCAACTATTCCTCTTTCAACAGATTCATATAATTCTGTATTGGCAATTGAGACTGGAACTGCACCCCACATTTCGATTAATTGGTTTCTAGAATATAAACTATTACTTATTTTTCTGCTTTTAGTATCTTCAACTGTTGCTATTGGATCAGTACTGTATAGCTGTGATGTATCGGTTGAGGAAGCACCTAGCCATACTGCGTCTTTAAATGTATCCTTCAAAAACTTATCATAAAATTTATTCATTACATTAACTGCTACATCAGGGTTAGGAATTGCAAAAGGCAAGTCTCCAATCGATAGCGGGTACAAAATATCATTCTTGTCAGAACTTGCATACAAAAGTCCTACATCAAATACACCGCCGCTAACATCATCATAACCAGTATCTGGAGTTCCAAGTGCAGCACTAGGAAAAAGATGAACTGTAACCCTTCCATTTGTTTCATTGTGGACAAATTCTGCCCAAGGTTCTGAAACGTTTTTTGTATATGGATGAGTGGGTGGAGCAAGAACGTTATAGTTTAATTCATAAGTTTCACCACTATTATTTGACTCGTTTGTAGACTCGTTTGAAGATTCATTTGAGGATTCGTTCGATGAAGTATCTTCAACTTGCCCACATGCTGCTAAGAACACTATTGCCAATATTAATACTGTAAAATTTAAAAACACTTTTTTCATTCGTATTCCCCCCATTAGCAATTTTTTGTAAATGCACTAATTTCTTTTATGATCATATAGCTTCATCAATAGAACAATAGACCACCCCCTTCCTGAATATCCATAACTCAACCAAGGTGCTTTAAAATTTTGAATTTTAAAATTATTTATTTGACTATAGTATTCTTTTTTGTAAAATGCGGTAAAACTTCTTCAGAAAACAATTCCATCGAATTCAATACCTGTTTTTGTGGTTGACCGCCAATATTCATCCATAAAATAATATTATTTAGACCTGTTATTTCTTTATATTTTTGAATGTCTTCGATTACTTTTTCTGGAGACCCAATTATTGCATTATCAGATTTTAAGAACTTATCATAATCTAAATGTCTTTCCCTCTGCACTACTCCAAATGTTGGTCGATTATCTCGTTCACCCATATACCATTCTAAACCTTGTCTATACTCTTTTTGGGCTTTTTCAGTAGTTTCCGCGACATTACAGAACAATAGTTTTCCTGATCTTGCAATTGCATTTGTTATATCTTCTTCTGAAAAACCTGATTCTACAGCTGTCTTTTTATACAACTCTATCTTATGGTTCGTATCTTCATTTGTTATTCCACCTAATACGAATGAATGTCCCTGTTTAGCTGCATTTATCATCGAAGCATCATTACCAGATACCATCACAAAAATAGGCGGTCCTTCAAGATGAACGGGCCTGGGATAGACTGGAATATCTTTAATATCATAGAACTTTCCAGAATAAGATACTCTATTATTCTTTAATGCTGTTGTCAGAATATCTAATGACTCTAGATACTTTTCATGCCTCTCATCGAAATCCATATTATATGCCTCAAATTCCAAGGCATCATAGCCTTTCCCAACTCCCAAATATAATCTGCCATCACTGATAATATCTACTAAAGCCATATCTTCCGCCAGCTGTAACGGATGATGTAGAGGTAATCTTGAGACTGCAGAACCCAACTTAATATTTGAGGTTTGAGCCGCTGCTGCTGCTAGATATACTTGTGTAGAGCTAACGACACCGTATAATCGTGCATTATGCTCTGCAATCCAAGCGGAGTGAAAACCTAATCGATCTGCGGCCTTAATTTGCTCTAAACCATCACGCAATTCTTCTGCATCAGTTTTCCACGGAGCTACAGAATTCAAGAAAAATAATCCAAATGTCATATCCTTTCCTAAAATCGTCACCTTTAGCACCCCTTATCTTAAAATTTTAGCTTAATAAAATGTATTACCCATACCAGTAATGGTAAATTCTGCAATAAACAAACTCTTACTATATCAACATATCCTGCTGTTTAATAGTGTCACATAAAACTATTCCTTTTCAGCAATTACTGAATTTAATATCTCAATTCCTGCATAAAAGGTATCCACACCTTGAGCACTTGTTAGTTTCAACACTTCCATAATTTCTTCAAATGTCGCGCCATATCTTAGGGCATTTTGAATATGGACCCTAATCCCAACATCAAAAAGATGAGTTGTTGCACTATCGATCGCAATGTAGATGAATTCTTTTAATTTTGGACTTAAAATATCACTATCCCAAGGATTCGTTAGAAATTGATAATAACTTTCAAAGAAATGCTCATCATTTAGTAAGAGAGTGTTTCGAAAATCATGCCAATAGCCCATCTTTTCAACGAACTTTTCTTTTAACTTCTCCTGGTTTGCATTCAGTTTTGCGTCTTTAAATTCGCTGGTTTCTTCTACGAGAATCGGAACTCCAACAGCACAGGTATGCATACCTAACACACTTACTAGTTTAAAAACTTCTAATATTTCTCTTTCTGTCGCACCTTGGTTAACAGCGTTTTCAATGTGCATTTTCAATGTATCCTTACTTAAATTTGTTGGAGAGGAGCTTAATGCAACATTGATTAATTCCCTGGATTTTGCATCAATAATATTATTTTTGTAAGGAGTAGAAACTAATTTTTTATAAATCTCAAAGAATTCTTTATCTTCTTCTAGTAAATAATTTAATGTTGAATTCCAGTACCCCATCTCTTTTTTATAAGAAGCAGCTGCCTCCTTATTCTCATTTTCTGTTCTCACTGGATCCTTACTAACCATAAATTTTTTCCTCCTCTTTGCGTAGATATTGCTTATTCATCATTTGTAAGCACTTACATTTTGTTGGAACGCGTTTCGGTTTGCTATATTTTTTTTAGATATTTTTCCTACTTAATGTCTTACATTAGCCACTTATAAAATAATCTTTAAAATCATTTCGTAACTTTCGTTTTAAAAATTTACCTACAGAAGTTTTTGGTATTTCATTGATAAAGATGATATCGTCTGGCAACCACCATTTGGCAAACTGTGGCTCTAAAAAATCCAATAGCACTTCTTTTGTTACTTTTCCATACGTTGCATTTTTGACAACAAAAGCTACAGGACGTTCTTGCCATTTTTCATGCGGAACCGAGATCACAGCAGCTTCTGAAACACCTTCATGAGCCATCAATGCATTCTCAAGATCTACAGAAGAAATCCATTCTCCGCCACTCTTAATCAAATCTTTTGTTCGATCAACGATTTTAATGTTTCCTTCAAAATCGACTGTTGCAATATCTCCTGTGTAAAGCCAACCATCTTTTACCGCCTCAGCAGTTTTTTCTGGTTTGTTGTAATAATGATCTGTAATCCATGGTCCTCGTAATAGTACTTCACCCATATCTTTACCGTTCTTCTCCACTTCTCCCTGATTATTGATTACTTTTAATTCAATTCCCGGAACAGGAATTCCTTGCTTTGATATAAACTCCAGTTTATCTTCGTCTTCCATTTCTTGTTGATAGCTTTTCAATCTAGAAAGCGTTGTAACTGGACTTGTTTCTGTTGCTCCATACGCATGAACAAAAAGAATATTGTATTTCTCTTGATATGTGCGAATGACTCCCTTTGGCATAGCAGCGCCACCACATACTATAAAACGCAAGCTTGATAAATCATACATATTGGTTTTCAATTCATTCAACAATCCGATCCAGATGGTTGGAACTCCAGCAGTGATCGTGACCTTTTCTGTTTCAATTAATTCTCCAATTGTATTAAACGTGAAATTGGGACCCGGTAATACTTGTGTAGTACCAAACCAGACAGAAGCGAATGGAAATCCCCACGCATTTACGTGAAACATAGGAACTACATGCATGGCTCTATCTGACTCAGAAATACCAAACGTGTCAGCTAGTCCGAGCATCATGCTATGTAACACAATACTTCTATGTGTGTATAAAACTCCTTTTGGGTTCCCTGTTGTTGCTGAAGTGTAACACATGCCTGCTGGGTCATCTTCATTTAAATTATCAGGAAATGAAAAGTTTATATTTCCTTCTTTCAATAGCTTTTCATAATGATAGATAGGTTTAAGGTTCGTCTCTGGTAATTCCTCGTTATCTGAAAGTACAATAAAAGCTTCAACAGTAGGGATTTCATCTTTAATATTTTCAATCATTGGCAAAAGACCTTGATCGATCAGTAAAACCTTGTCCTCTGCATCATTAATGATATATTTTAAATGGTCAGATGAAAGGCGAATATTTATTGTATGCAACACTGCACCCATACTAGGAATTGCAAAGTATGCTTCTAGGTGACGATGGTCATTCCATGCAAATGTACCAACTCTATCACCATACTTTACACCTAGAATGTCTAGTACACTAGCTAAAGCCCTCGTTCTTTTTGCAAAATCTCCATATGTTAAGCGAGTGATTCCTGTTGATGTTCTTGAAATGACTTCCTTTTTTGTAAAATACTTTTCAGCTCTCACTAATAAAGTATCAATTGTCAATTGTGTATCCATCATGGTAATCCCCCCAATCCAACCATTTTTGAAAATTTATTAGAATTATCGTGAAGTAACACGTCCAAAAATATTATTCTCCAATTTTCACAAGTTGCTTACCCAGATTATCACCACGGAAAAGTCCTAAAAAAGCATCTGGAGCATTTTCTAGACCCTCCACAATATTTTCTTTGTATTTAATTTTTCCTTCCTTAATCCATTGCGCCAAGGCTTTCCTTCCTTCTTCAAAGCGATCTTTATAGTCACTATAAATAAAGCCTTTGAGAAGTATGCTCCTCCTGATGATGTGCGTAAACAGCCGCGGTCCATTTTCGATATTTTCTGAATTTAACATCGATATCTGTCCACATAATGGAACTCTTCCATAAAAGTTTAATAAAGAAATAGTAGCATCTGTAATCTCTCCACCGACGTTATCATAATAAACATCTATTCCTTTTGGACAAATTCTCTCCAGTTCTTGATAGATATCATGAACTTTTTTATAATTCAACACATCGTCAAAACCAAGTTCTTCCTTTAAATATTTCAATTTTTCATCAGAACCAGCAATTCCTACTACTCTACAACCCTTTATCTTTGCTATTTGACCTACAACCATACCAACCGCACCCGCTGCACCCGAAACTACAACCGTTTCACCAGGTCTTGGTTTTCCAATGTCAAGTAAACCAAAATAGGCTGTTAAACCAGTCATTCCTGTTACATGCAAATGGGTTGTAATTGGAGCCTCATCAAGGTTAATTTTACGTAATTCCGATCCATCTCTTAATGAATAATCTGCCCAGTCGAACGTCCCTATTACCATCTCACCTACACTAAAGTCTGGGTTTTTTGACAAAATGACTTCCCCAATACTATCACCTGTAAGCGGTTCACCAATTTGGAATGGTTTAGCATATGACTTTATATTTTTCATTCTTCCTCGCATATATGGATCTACAGATAAATAATGGGTTCGAACCAGAACTTGGTTTTCATCTGGAACAGGGATTTGAGCTTCTACCATTTTAAAAGTAGATTCATCAGGCACACTTTCTGGTCGCTTTGCTAACAAGATTTGCCTATTTACCTTTATCAAAACCTAGCACCTCAATCTAAATATTTTATTCTTTAACCAACCTCTGTCTCATTTGAAAATACTCTTTATACTTCCTGATCATTAAACCACTGAATGGCACCTTTTAAACCAAGCTCATTGATTTTCTGATACATAAGCTTAATCCCGTCTGCAGTATGAATAATAGCATCTTGTTCAGGACCGTACATTATCCCTGTACGGAATCCTTGTAAATCCATTATGCGATTATGGGCCATTTTTTTGAGTTTAAGAACATCTCCAGGTGTTTTTGCTATCCCACGAGCAATTTTTAAAGTCTCCTCTTCTAGGATTTCACCATCAAAGCACCTAGCAGCAATTCCGTATTCAGTTGCTTCCTCGCCACTAATTCTACTACCTGCAGTAAGATCTAGTAGTTTTGCTCTTTGTGGTCCAACATGCCAACCCCAATAAATCCCTACAAACCCTCCTCCTAATGGTAAAGAAGGGAAACCAAATTTGGCATTTTTGTCGGTGATTACGATATCACAGCATGCGAGGAGCTGTGTTCCACCAGCAAGGGCGTGCCCATGAACCTGTGCGATGACTGGCTTTGGAAACTCCCATAATCTAATCCAACGTCTTGTACATACCTCAAGATAATCTCTATCTTCTGTCACACTAGGTTCTTCATATGAACCAACATCATAACCTACGCAAAACGCTTTTCCGCTACCTTTAATGATCACAACGCTGATTTCATTATCGGTTTCAATTTCGTCTAAAGCCAAGTCGAAATCATTAAACAATTCTACGCTTAGAGCATTCAATTTATCAGGTCTATTTAAAATCAAGTAAGCTATTTTTCCTTTTTTCTCTATTAGAACAAGTTTTTCTGACATAAAAATCACCCTTCTTAATTTTTATCTAAAACCTAATTTAATGGTGTAATTAAATTCTCCTTATTAGTACCAGAAATCAAAATTGAAGTATTATTTGTAATAGACGCCTAGGATCTGAAATTATAACACTTAATATTTCATTTTTTTCTCTTAAGAACGTAATATTTTCTCCTTTCATTTTTTTCTAAGTTTCAATCTATGAATGCGTATGAATATGACTATATTCTTTGCAATGCATTTTTCATGCCAAAAAATATTTAATCTAAGAAATCCTTATAGTATCTTCCTTTTAGAACTTATTAAGAGTTTTCCTTAGCTTTTTATTAACAACAAATGTCTTAATTTTAAAAAGTTTTATTTCATAATTGAAACACTCTCCAAATTAAATTGACCGAAGTCTAATATATTGATATTGGTATAGACCCAAGACAGGAAAAGAAAAAAGAAAACAAATGAAGAGAAAGTTTTACATTTAAATATTAAATAACCATTAAGGAACCACGGAATATACTATGTGGTTCTTTCTCATTTATCAAATTAAGTATTTAGACCTACACGGTCCTTTAAATCTATTAATCGTTAAAATCATCCGAATTGATGCCTTAAATTAACTCATAGCTATCATCTATTGTAATAATTAATAAAAACTAATTTGAAATATTATGTGGTCAAAATATGGTCAAAACGATTTTGAGGAGCAAAATGTGGTCAAGTAGTAAAACTACAAACACAACTAAACCCCTTGCAGGACAAGGGGTTAAACATTAATATGTATGGTGACCCGTGACGGGATCGAACCGCCGACCTCCACCCTGTCAATCTAGAGTCTTATGTTTCAGCTTATATCAACAAGTGCCAAGAAACCTTGATATGTCAACAGTTTCACTGATTCTCCTAAAATTAATTTCTTGAAGAAAAAGAACTGTTTTTTATTAAAATGTGGTCAAAATGTGGTCATCAATACATCTTATTTTCCAAGAGGTTAGAAAAGAAAAGTTTTTTTAAAACTTCAGTTTAAATAATAAAACATACCCTTTTCTACCAATTGCACGATCTCCCCCCTGTCAAAGAGGCGAAAAGGACGTTAGGATTTGTTAAAGAAAGCCAATACGTTGATATATAACGTTATGGCTAAATATTTGAAGTAAAAGACACGTTCCTTGATTTTTGCAATAACTAATTCGATACAAAAAACAAAATCGCTAACGCGACTTAATCACGTCCCGAAGTTACTCATTAACTTCGGGACTTTCACTCGCTACTCTGTGCCGTTACATTCTGGACTTTCATTTAAATCAAGCCAGTCTCCAATGTCCTTAAATAAGATCATCTTCTTCTAGCTTTTGTTTATCCTGCTTTTTCTCGCTCATCACTTCTTCTCTTTCTTTTGGTTTCATAAATTCCAAAATTACTTTACTTGATACATTCAAATAATGAAAAAAGGATAGTCCACATATTCATAAACTACCCTTTTATACATTAAAGTTTGTTATCATTTTATAAGTCCTCTGAGCTTTGTTATATACTTAATTGTTGTGTCACAATTGCAATTGTATAACCTCTACGTGTTTAGCACCTAACTTTTTATATAAAGCATCCGTGTTAAGTAATCCATTCCTTAATCTTTTATTTATTTCTTTCTCTACTAAACTTATAAAATCTTCATTAATATTAAATAGCAAAGCATTATTATATGTTTCTAATAAAATTTCATTATTGAGTTTATGCATTTTTTCACTCCTAAACTTTTTCTAAGAAACTTTTTTTATACTTAGAGCTTAATTTTACTCACCTGGCTTTACATAACGAACCCAAAACTGATAAATATCAAATTTCCCTTAATTACTAGCAATTAATAACATATTATTTCGATATAACCTTTCGAAATAATTTAACATAAAAATCAATATACATTTCAACTGTATTTTCTAACGCGTGTGAGCGTATTGCCAACATTTCACTAGCAAATATTATATTGTGTGTTAAGAGATTCACATCTGAATTTTCTATAGAAATACCCTTATTTCGGATAGATAAATTAATTAATTCTTCTACTTTTTTATAAAGATTTTCTTCTTTTTTCTTTAATAAATTACGTTTATATTTAGGTATGCTATTTGAATGCCTAAAAATGATTTGTATTTCTTCCTTCATTTCATCTATAGTTCTAATATAAAATGATATAAACTCTTGAAAAAGGTTTCGATCTGTACTTCTTTGTTCACCAAATTCAATTATTTTTTCCATGAGTTCCTCGTATATACTTGCAATCACCAAAAAAAGGATATTCCCTTTACTTTCACCATACTTACAAACACTACCAACACTAGTATTAGCAAATTTAGCAATATCATTGATAGTGGTTTTTTCAAACCCTTTCTCACTATATAAGTTAATTGCAGATTGAATTATTAATGTTTTATTATTTTCAAATATTATATTCATTTTTCCAATTTAAAAACATCTAAATTATATTGTTTTACCCACTTATTAATGCCCCCACATTAATAATATATTTTTGAGCTATTAATGATTTATTTTCTGCGCTAATGGCTGCTTTAGCTAATTGCCCTTTATAACATTCAGAAAAAAATCTACGCAATTTCATATCTTCCTCCCTATGAGTAAATTCTCAATCCAGCCCTTAATAAATCTTTGTATCTGAACCAAAACCTTCTATTTTTTCTTTAACACTCTGAAGGAATCGTCCACAAACTAGTCCATCTAAAACACGGTGGTCCAACGAAAGACAAATGTTCATCATATCACGTACAGCGATCATATTATCCTTTACAACTGGGCGTTTCACGATCGCTTCAACACTTAAAATGGCTGCTTGTGGTTGATTAATAATTGGGTTAGAGAGAATGGAACCAAATGAACCTGTGTTATTTACAGTAAATGTCCCACCGCTCATATCATTCATCGATAATTTTCCTTCCCTCGTTTTCCTCGCAATTTCATCTAAAGATTTTACTAAACCGAAGATACTCTTTTGATCGGCATCCTTAATAACAGGAACAAACAACTCTTTTTCAGTAGCGACAGCCACCGATATATTGATCGCTTTTTTAACAATAATTTGTTCATCAGTCCACTGTGAGTTCAGAATTGGATATTCCTTCAAACTCTCTACTACTGCCTTAATAAAGAAAGGTAAATATGTAAGATTTATACCTTCCTTACTTTTGAATTCACCCTTTATTTTGTTTCGAAATTCTACTAAATTAGTAACATCACATTCAGCCATTATCCATGCATGTGGAGCAGTCTGTTTACTTTCGACCATTCGGTTTGCGATCGTTTTCCTGACACTTGTTACAGGAATGATTTGATCTCCATCATGGGATACATTAGAAGAAGGAGTCCGATTATTTTGTGCTGCTTTCTTAGATACTTCCTGTATTGGTTCTGAATTCGGGACTTCCGAAACGATTGAGTGTTCCACTTCTTGGACTGCGGTTGCGGCTACTTGACGCTTTCCTTCTAAAATTTCCAAAATGTCTTTTCTAGTAATTCTCCCACCATTTCCTGTGCCTTCGATATCTTCTAAATTCAAGTTATTTTCTTGTGCAAGTTTTAGTACAGCTGGTGAATATCTTTTCTTTGTACCTGAACTTTCATTTTCCTTATTTTCTACAAAAGTAGAACTTGCATCTACTACTTGATTATCGGCTGTTGGTTCTGAACCTGTAGCATCTGTAGTAATATAGCAAATTAACTCCCCTACGGAAACGGTTTCATCTTCCTGAACAATAATTTCAGATATCGTTCCATTTTGGACTGAAGGTACCTCGGCATTTACTTTATCGGTTGCAACTTCACAAATAGGCTCGTATTTTTTTACTTGATCTCCCGCTTTAACGAACCATTTTACTACGGTACCTTCTGTTACACTTTCTCCAAGTTGCGGCATTAAAACCTGTTCTTTCATTAACTACCACCTCTAATTCTAGTATTCTGCTAACTCTTTCATTGCTTTGTACACCTTATCTGGATTTAGCATAAAAAACTTCTCCATACCACCGTTATAGGGTGTAGCTGGAACATCTGGACCACAAAGACGTCTAATTGGGGCATCTAAATCGTACAGACATTCCTCTGAGATAACAGCGGAAACTTCTCCCCCAACGCCTCCTTCTTTATTATCTTCATGGATAATTAGGACTTTCCCCGTTTTTTGAGCGGCAGCAACAATCGATTCCTTATCTAAAGGATAAAGTGTACGCAAATCTAAAATATGTGTACTATATCCTTCCTTCTCTAATTTTTCAGCAGCTTGTAAAGCAAAGTGTAAAGTTAATCCATAGGATATTACGGTAATATCTTCGCCTTCTCTTTTTACTTCAGCTTTTCCAATTGGAACAGTATATTCCGTAACGGGTACTTCTCCTTTAATCAGTCGATAACATCGCTTGTGTTCCAAATAAAGGACAGGGTCTTCATCCCGGATTGCTGAAATTAACATTCCTTTTGCATCATACGGAGTTGATGGTGCAATCACCTTCAAACCAGGTATGTTGCAAAACATCGCTTCAATACATTGTGAGTGATAAGGTCCTCCATGTATTCCTCCCCCATATGGAGCACGGATAACAAGAGGACAATTCCAATCACCATTTGAACGATACCTCATTTTTGCAGCTTCACTTACGATTTGATTAACAGCGGGCATAATGAAATCTGCAAATTGCATCTCAGCAATTGGTCTTAAGCCATAAGCAGCGGCTCCAATAGCGACACCAGCAATGGCTGATTCGGCTAATGGAGTATCTAATACGCGTTGTTCCCCAAATTCATCATATAGTCCCTGAGTGGTCTTAAATACACCACCTTTGTATCCTACATCCTCTCCTAAAACAAATACTTTTTGATCACGGTCCATTTCCTCTCTCATTGCTTGATTAATAGCCTCGATATAGGAAACCACTGGCATATATTATTCCCCCTTTTCTGCATATACGTGTTTTAGCGTGCTTTCTGGTGCTGGAGCTGGGGCATTTTCAGCATATTCTGTTGCCTCATCCACTTCCTTATCCACCCAATCATGAATTTCTTTTTCTACCTCTGCTGTTAGTACACCCACTTCTTTTAAATAGGCATTAAACAACGGAAGCGGATCTTTCTTCTTCTCTTCTGCTACTTCTCCTTCTGGTCGATAACCCCGGTCATCGTCATCAGATGAGTGCGGTGTAAAGCGGAAACATAGGGCTTCAATTAATGTTGGTCCTTCTCCACGTCTAGCTCTATCCACTGCTTCTTTAGTAACTTTATAGACTTCCAATGGATCACTTGCATCTACACTAACTCCAGGAAAACCATATCCTTTAGCTCGGTCAGCAATACTCTCACAAGCGACTTGTTTTTCATATGGAACTGAAATGGCATATTTATTATTCTCACAGAAAAAAATGACGGGTAATTTATGAACACCTGCGAAGTTAGCTCCTTCATGGAAATCTCCTTGGTTACTTGAACCCTCACCAAACGAAGTAAAAACAACTAGATCCTTACCTTCCATCCTTCCAGCTAAAGCCATACCAACTGCATGGGGAACTTGAGTCGTTACTGGACTAGACCCAGTAAGAATTCTATATTTCTTACCACCAAAATGCCCTGGCATCTGTCGTCCTCCACTGTTTGGATCCTCAGCTTTTGCAAATGAATTTAACATTAAATCCCTTGCCGTCATACCAAAGACGGTCACTACACCAATATCGCGATAATATGGACATAAGAAGTCTTTGTTTCTATCAAGCGCATAGGCCGCTCCTACTTGTGCTGCTTCTTGTCCTTGGCACGAGAGTACAAATGGGATCTTTCCAGCCCTGTTTAGGAGCCAAGTCCGTTCATCCACCTTTCGTGCCAAAAGCATATCACGATACATACTAATAACTTGTTCATCTGACAAACCTAACTCAGTATGCCTATTTTTTACTTCTGTAGAAGCTAATCTTTCCATATAAACTTCCCTCCTAATTTTATTGAAATTTATGATTATATATAAGGATTACAAAAAGATTCGTTAGTAAATTTAATAATCTATGAATGAATTGCTAGGTTATCTACCGCAAGGGCAGCTTCACCTAAGACCTCAGCTAGAGAAGGATGAGGATGTATGGCTTTAGAAATTTCCCATGGAGTTGCGTCTAAAACTTTTGCCAGTGCTCCCTCTGCAATCAAATCCGAAACATGCGGGCCAATCATATGGACCCCGAGTAAATCATTCGTTTTTTCATCAATGACTAATTTGGCAAATCCGTCATCTTCACCGTATATTAAAGCCTTCCCAATCGCTTTAAATGGGAATACACCTGTTTTAATACTAATACCTTGCTCTTTTGCTTGATCTTCTGTCAGACCTAGGCTAGCAACTTCGGGACGGCTGTAGGTAATTTTCGGTACTTGATCGTAATTCATTCGATGTGGATTTAATCCTGCCATGTGTTCTACTGCCAGAATTCCTTCATGAGAAGCTACGTGTGCTAATTGCAACCCACCAATTACGTCACCGATAGCATAAATATGACTTTCAGCCGTTTGAAAACATTCATTTACTTGAATAACACCTTGCTCAACAACCACTTCTGTATTTTCAATTCCGATGTTTTCGACATTGGCTTTACGCCCAACTGAAACTAAAATTTTCTCCGTTTTAAAAGAAACTAATTCTCCATTTTTTTCAGCGTCAATTGTTACTAGACCCCCTTCCTTTGAAAGGGTATCGGGTAGTACTCTTGCATTCGTTTGAATTTTAACCTTCCTTTTTTTCAATAAACGAGTCATTTCCTTACTTACTTCAACGTCTTCAAGTGGTAAGATACGGTCTGCAAATTCTACAATTTTGACCTCAACACCTAAATCGTTAAGTAACGAAGCCCATTCTATTCCAATTACCCCTCCTCCAACTATGAGGACAGACTTAGGAAGATGTTCAAGTTCGAGTGCTTCATCACTAGTTAGAACAAATTCTCCATCTACTTCTAAGCGAGGTAGAGTACTAGGTTTAGAACCAGTCGCTACTAGTAAATTTTTAGGAACTAATATTTCTGCTTCTTTATCCTTATAGGAAACTGCCACTGCTCCCGTTTGTGGTGAAAAGATGGAAGGACCAAGTATCCGTCCATCCCCATGAAAAATCGTAATTTCTCCTTTTTTCATAAGATATTGAACACCTTTATGCAGTTGGTCAACGATTCTTTGCTTTCGTTCCTGCATCTTTAGGAAATTAATCGATAAATTTGAAGCTTCTACTCCAAATTCAGGACTTTTTGAAACTGTATGAAAGACCTCAGCTGATCGTAGAAGTGCTTTACTTGGTATACACCCTCTATGAAGGCAGGTCCCTCCAAGTTTGTCTTTTTCAACAACGGCTACCTTCATCCCTAACTGGCTCGCACGAATGGCAGCTACATAACCACCCGTTCCACCTCCAAGGACGATTAAATCAAATTCATTTACTGTCATAGACAAAAACTCCTCTCAATGTTCTCAAACATTTAACACCATTGTTCAGATTGAACTTTCAATCAGTTGACCTTTGATACAGCTTTAATAACGCCTTTTCCTTGTAAACCTTCAATTTGTTTCTGTGAATACCCCAATTTGGTAAGAACTTCTTCCGTATGCGTACCACAATCAGGTCCTACCCACTTAACTTCTCCTGGTGTTTCGTTTAATTTTGGTACAATACCTGGCATAACAATTTCACCGACTCTTTCATCAGGCAATGTGATAAACATATCACGAGCATGATATTGTGGATCTTTCATAATGTCTTCAATATTGTATATCGGACCAGCTGGAATACATCCCGAGTTTAATTTTTCCATTAAATCATCTAGATTGTGTTGACGTGTCCAATTCTCAATTTCTGCATCCAAACGGTCAGCTTCCTTTACTCGTCCCTTGTGCTGTTTCAATTAAACACTCAATACCAATTCTTTTACTAATATTATTTGCCATTTCCAATTGGGAAAGAAGTGTTTCTACCACATAAAAATGTTTTCTTTTACAGCTTCTACAACTTCAATAATATCTTTATAGGCAAATTCTGTATCTAAACTATTTATTCTTACTATCCGAGTTGTACTTCCCCAATCCAATTCATTTAAAGCAGTAATAATATTTTTTCTGGCATTTCCTTTTTCAGATGGTGCAACCGCATCCTCAAGATCAAGGAAAACAGCATCAACATTCATTTTCGAAGCCTTTTCAATAAACTTCCACTTCGAAGCTGGTACCGCCAACTCACACCTACGTAACCTAT
>NZ_JAFLJM010000008.1 GCF_017745675.1 Alkalihalobacillus sp. BA299 | reverse complement strand
ACAAGAAAAGCGGAAGGTGTCTGTTTATCGGCGACAAGCGCTGGAGGACCAGCAATTAGTGTCTTGACTTTTAGACACGTTTGATGGACCGAAGCGACCTCGAGCCGATGACACCTGCAGCTAGACAAGAAAAGCGGAAGGTGTCTGTTTATCGGCGACAAGCGCTGGAGGACCAGCAATTAGTGTCTTGACTTTTAGACACGTTTGATGGACCGAAGCGACCTCGAGCCGATGACACCTGCAGCTAGACATCCTCGAAATTTATGCTTTCTTATTCTTTAAAAAAGCCTCCTTGATACGAGATCAGGGAAGCTTTTTTATTCATTACACTGAATCTACAATTATTTAGGCTTCGAGTTTAGATGTGACCTATGAGGAACAACAAATAAACCGTCATTTTCTAATCATTCAGCAAAAAGGACGTCCTCAATTTTACGTATACCAATAGCAAATAGTTGATTCCTTAGCCATAGGCTATCTCTATTTATTTCTATTAAATTTTCTTTAATTAATTTACCATCTCTAATTAATGTTATGGGAAGGTAAACAGTAAATTGGACTATTAATTTTCTACTACTAGACATTTGTATTAGTTCCACGTTTGTTCCTCCAATAATATTTCAAGCTATAAAATTACTACACTATCCATCCTTTCCGAGATTTATACAATAGATACATTTTAAACCATTAACACCTCAAGAGATTTTAAATCTAGACCGGGGTGACAAAAGTCTGAAAAATTAATAGAATAGTAATAGGCTTAATTGTAAGAATGTATTTTAATAATTTTGAGGTGAATATGAAACCTAAAAAACTACCGATGTCATTGCAAACCAAGATCATAGGTTCTAATATATTAATTGCAATCTTTATTATTTTAATTTTCTTAATTATTTCTTTAGCCGTTGAATATAAACAAGTAGAAAAACAAATGGGGAACCAAGCTCTCCAATTAGCAATAACTGTTTCCTCCATACCTACTGTCATCTCAGCATTTGAAGAAGAGGATCCGTCTGCGACGTTACAACCGTTAATCAATAAAATTAGAAATGAGACTGGTGCAGAATTTATTGTGATTGGTAATAAAGAGGGGATTCGTTTTGCCCATCCGGATCAAGAAAAATTAGGTCTTCCAATGGTCGGAGGAGACAACGCCCAAGCACTGAATGGCGAGTTTTATATTTCAATCGCAAAAGGTTCACTTGGTAAGTCGATAAGAGGAAAAGGACCGATTGTAAATGCGAATGGAGAAATCATCGGCGTTGTATCAGTTGGGTATTTAATGTCAGACTTGAAAGAAGAAATATTTCAACAGGGGAAAGAAATGGTATTGATTTCCTTATTTATCGTATTAATTGGGGTTGCTGTAAGCTATTTACTAGCTAGAAACATACGCAGTACGACTCTCGGATTAGAGCCATATGAGGTGACTTCTTTATATTTAGAACGAAACGCCATTCTTTACTCCATCAAGGAAGGGATTATATCTGTTGATAAAGACGGATATATAACGATGATTAACCAATCAGCGAAAAACTTGTTAGGTGTACAAGACGATATTATCCATAAGAAAATTGAAACGATCCTACCTGAAACAGGTGTATATAAAGTACTTGAAACCGGAAAGCCGCATCGTGACCATGAAGTTACACTTAGAAATAAGAGGATTATTATTAATCGAACTCCTATTATAGAAAAGAATCAAGTCATCGGTGTTGTCTCAACGTTTAGAGATAAAACGGAGTTCAATCAAATGCTAGAAACCTTATCTGAAGTGAGAAGGTATTCTGAGGATTTGCGGGCACAGACTCATGAATTTTCTAATAAGTTATATGTATTGTCTGGTCTTTTACAGCTGGAGAAATATGACGAAGCTATTGATATGATTCAAGCTGAATCGTTAGCTCATGAAACGCAAAATAAGATTATTTTTGAACAAATTCATGACGGAAAAATCCAAGCTTTGCTATTAGGTAAATTAGGAAGAGCGTCTGAGAAAAAAATTCAGTTTATTATCGATGAAAATTGTAGCATTGATGTGCTTCCAAAGTATTTTTATGCTGATGTGATTTCAATTATTGGAAACTTAGTAGACAATGCCTTTGAAGCTGTAGAAGGAAGAAAAGATGGTAAAGTAACTTTCTTTGCGATAGATGTAGGTGAGGATTTAGTCATAGAAGTTTATGATAATGGACATGGTATTCCGGAATATGAAGTAGAAAAAATATTTGAAACGGGTTATTCCACCAAGGGTGTTGAAAATCGAGGGTTTGGTTTATCCATTGTAAAACAAGCGGTAGAAAAACTAAATGGAACGATCGAGGTACAATCTAAGTCTGGTGCTGGAACCGTATTAAGTATCTACCTGCCGAAAAAAATAACTAGTTCAACGGAATAAAAGTTTTTAAAGTGAGGTGGTTCAATATGATAAAGGTAGCCATTGCAGAAGACGATTTCCGAGTTGCTTCTATTCATGAGCAATTTTTAGAGAAGATTGGTGGAATTAAAGTTGTTGGCAAAGCATTAAATGCCACTGAAGCTCTCACCTTATTAGAAAATAACGATGTGGATGTTTTATTACTAGATAATTATCTACCAGACCAAAACGGAGTAGCTTTACTTACAGACTTGAGAAAAAGATTTCCAAAGCTTGATATCATTTTAATTACGGCATCCACAGAAAGACACGATATAGAATCTTCTATTCGAAATGGAGTACTTGATTATATCGTAAAGCCAGTCACTTTTAAGCGCTTTAAATCAGCTTTAAATAAAGTGGTGAGTCGAAGAGAACTGTTTGAATCGAATGATGAATTTAATCAATCCGTAATTGATCAAGTATTTACTGGTAGTCAGTCAAAGACAAATTCTATTGTCTTACCAAAAGGAATTGACCCTTTAACCTTGTCAAAAGTACAACAAACGATGGAATCCTTTGAGGGTGGAATAAACGCAGAAGATTTAAGTGCATATTTAGGTGCTTCTAGAACAACGGCTAGAAGGTATTTAGAATATTTAATATCCGTAGGAAAAGCAAAAGCGGAGTTGGAATACGGAATTGTCGGAAGACCTGAACGAAAATATTATTTGATGTAAGTTTAGTATTCTTCTTTATTAAAATAGGTTCAGTTCTCAGGATGATATCTCCTGCGGCTCAGTCCAGTCCGTACGTCGGTAAACGGGCGGTTGCGCTTTTCTTGTTCAATTAAGCTACAAGGTAGTATATTATAGGCTAAACGTTCGGATTAAAAGCCCGAGCGTTTTTATTTTGCTAAATTAGATTGTGCAGGTCTTTTAGCACTATACTCATTATATTTGTAATTTTATATATGTTTTGAGATTTCACTCCCAAAATTGAACCTGCAATTTTAATTAGGAAGGTGCTTTTTTCAGCTAAGTCTCCCTGTGAACAAAATGAACAAAATAAACAGAAAGTTGTTTATGCATTATAAATTGGAAACGGTTACATTCAAGCTATTCTAATTTAATATTGCATGTAAGGACAAAGGAATAAAAAAAGAAACATAGGGGGATACACAATGAAAAAGATTTTTGGAGTAGTTGCTGCCTGTATGCTATTGTTATCGGTCGGATGCTCTAGTCAGTCAAGTGGAGGAGAAACAAACGAAAATGGTGAATGGTCACCGACAAAACCAATTGAAGTTGTAGCACCTGCAGGGCCTGGTGGCGGTTGGGATACGACTGCAAGGATGGCATCTCAAGTATTTGAACAAGAAAAAATTATCGATCAAAGATTACCAGTTGTTAATAAAGCAGGTGGAGGAGGAGCTATCGGTTGGGCGTACATCGCTAAACAAGATGCTAGTCCATATCATTTATTTGTAGCTTCGCCGCCATTAGTATTAGTTCCTTTAAATGGTCAATCTGAATATGGCTATGAAGATTTTACGCCAATTGCTAATGTTATCGCTGATTATGGTGCATTCGTAGTTAAAGCAGATGCAAAATGGAACAACTTAAATGAATTATTCGAGGATATGAAAGAGGATCCTGCTAGTGTGAGTATCATCGGGACATCATCACCAGGAAGTATGGACCATATGCAGTTTGTCAAAATTGCTAAGGCTGCAGGTGTCGATGTAACGAAGATTAAATATGTCTCTGATCCAGATGCAGGTGGTTTGACGGCTGTACTTAATGGAAGTGTTGATGTTTACACAACAGGGGTTGCAGAAACGATTGAACAAGTAAAAGCAGGGAAAATAAAAGTTTTGGGAATTACTTCTGAAGAAAGATTAGAAGGAGATGTTTTATCTGACTTCCCGACAGCTAAGGAACAAGGGATAGACGAGACTTTTGTGAACTGGAGAGGCTTCTTTGGTCCTCCTAATATGGATCCAGCAGCTGTGAAATACTATGAACAAAAATTCAAAGAGTTAAGCGATTCTCCAGCTTGGGATGAAATCCGTAAAAAATATGGTTGGGGCGAACTCTATATGAATAGTGAAGAGTACAGTGAATTCTTAAAGACAGAAGCTGACGATATGAAGACGCTTCTTGAAGAATTAGGACTAGCTCGATAATTTTCTGCTTAATATAACAAAAATTATGAGAAAGATAGAGCAGTGCTGTTCTATCTTTCCTTCTATGTATAAGAGGTGAAAAAAATTGCTAAAAAGGATCAATCAAAAAGTTGCAATCATTCTCGCAATCGTAGCAGGAATTTATATCATTTTAAGCTTTAACATACCTAAATACCCTAATGCCATCATCGATGCAGATGTCCTTCCAAAAGGACTTGGTTTCCTATTATTATTTTTCGCTGTTCTCTTATTTTTTGACAAAAACGTAGAGACAGAAGCGGAAAAACAAAAAAGAAAGATAACAAAAAGTAATCAACTTATATTATTAGTTGTCCTTGTTTTTATTTTAATTTATATTTCTCTACTAGAAATTCTAGGGTTTTTAATGATGACTACCGTGTTTATTTTCTGCTGTTCCTTATTTTTAGGGTATAAAAAGCATATTACGAACGGAATTGTTTCTGTTGTTTTTTCAGTCGTTATTTATGCTCTGTTTAATTATTTACTTCGAATCAATCTACCAGCAGGAATTATTCCGTTTTAATAGGGGGAAAGAGTATGGATGCATTTCAAGGGTTAATATCAGGTTTTCAAGTTGCATTTAGTTTGGAAGGAATACTTTTTGTTTTTATCGGTGTTTTTGTAGGTACCTTTATTGGGATGATGCCAGGATTAGGGCCAATTAGTGCGATTGCCATTATGATCCCGATCACCTATAGTATGAATCCAACCGTTGCTTTAGTGATGATGGCAGGTGTGTATTATGGGGCGATATTTGGCGGCTCTAGTTCTTCTATTCTATTAAATGCCCCAGGGGTAGCTGGAACCGTTGCCACATCCTTTGATGGTTATCCGATGGCACAGCAAGGAAAAGCTGGGAAGGCATTAGCTATTGCGGCCATTGCATCATTTACTGGGGGAACAGTAAGTATCGTTTTACTCATGCTATTTACTCCTATTTTATCAGCAGTAGCTGTATCATTTGGACCAGCTGAATATTTTGCCTTAATGTTTATGGGATTAACTGCGATTTCGAGCTTATCTGAGGGTTCAACCATTAAAGCATTTATTTCTGCGACAATAGGATTTATGGTTGTTACAGTTGGAATTGACAGCCAAACGGGGACAAGTAGATTTACGTTTGGAAGTGCAAACTTACTAGAAGGCATTGACTTTTTAGTTATCGCGCTCGGTTTATTTGCTTTAGCTGAAGTCTGTACCCTGATATTGAACCGAAAAGACGATAGTATGGGTGAAAATAAAAATCTCGGCAGTTTGCGTCTTTCAAAACAGGATTTCAAGGAAATGAGCGGGCCAATGACGAGACAATCGTTTTTAGGCTTTATTATCGGTGTCTTGCCAGGAGCAGGTGCAACGATTGCTTCTTTTATTGCGTATATCACGGAGAAAAAAATTGCAAAAAATCCAGAGGAGTTTGGAAAAGGATCGATCAAAGGGTTAGCAGCTCCTGAAACAGCTAATAATGCTGCTACTGGAGGAGCCTTTGTACCATTACTTAGCTTAGGGATTCCAGGTTCAGGGACTACTGCCGTATTACTAGGAGCATTTTTAGTACTAGGAGTACAACCGGGTCCTTTATTAATTGTCGATCGTCCAGAAGTGTTCTGGGGAATTATTGCAAGTATGTATGTCGGAAATATCTTTTTATTAATTTTAAACTTACCTTTAATTCCTTACATTGCAAAAGTATTAAAAATCCCTAGACCTTTATTAATCTCGCTTGTTATTATCTTTAGCTTAATTGGAGTTTATGCAATAAGCTTTAACACATTTGATTTATACCTTTTGGTTGTATTTGGTATTATTGGATTTTTAATGAGGATGCTTTCTTTTCCAGCGGCGCCGTTTATTCTTGCGTTTATCCTTGGAGGAATGATGGAACAAGCATTAAGACAAACGTTAACGATTTCAAATGGAAGTTTTTCTATCTTTTTAGATAAACCAATTGCTTTAGCTCTTATTGGGATAAGCTTACTGACTATTTTATTTCCATTATTGAAAAATAGAAGGAAGTTCAAAGTTAATTAATGAGGATTTAAAATTATAAGAAGTAAAATAATAAAGTATATCGGATTTTAATTTTATAATAATAGAAAGCATTTATAACTAGGTTGTAGATGCTTTTTTATTTGATGTAAGCTGTTTTTATGTCTTCACATCCATTTCATCTCCGCTTAACCCACCTCCTTTCACCCTTTATATCCAATCCAAAGGTTCTTAAAGGCGATTTAAATAATAATCCTGACGTATTCTGACTTTTCTACTATAATAATAGGATAAGGGGAAATTTATCGAAGTATGGGATATTTTGAAATCTGTAATATTGTCAAATTTATCTGAAAATGAGATGATATCAGAAGAACATAATTAGTAAAAAAAGAAAGTCACTTGATTTTCCAATTATATAAGAGGCGGTTTTTAACTATCCTAATTAAAAAAGGAGAGGAGTGAAAAAATGGGAATGAAGGTAGCATTAGTGACTGGAGGATTAAAAGGGCAAGATACATTTAAAGAAGAGGATATGTTACAGGTAGAAGATGTTGCTCGGGTAGTTTCTTTTATAGCTACCACACCACTTCATGTCCGAATTGATGAACTGACCTTAACACCTCCTAAAGGAATCTTATAAAATAACAAAGGAGATAGCTGTAACATGATGTATTTAACGAGAACACTTTTTTTTGGTGCCGTTCATCGCCTTGACCAATCACCAACTGGCATGTTAAGAACAATGGGACATGATTATAAAATAGATATTACGGTTAAAGGAAAAGTTAATAAAGATACAGGGATTGTCGTGAATATTGTCGATATCGATAATGTTATTAAGGATACCCTGAAGAAAATAGACGGAAAATTACTAGATGATGAAGTTTCATTTTTTAAGAAAAATAAACCGTCAGTAGAAAACCTTTTATTATATTTCTGGTCTGAAATGAACGAATTATTTACTGATGCTAAGCTTGAAAGAATAAAAATCGAACAAACACCATTTACTTCTGGTCAAATTGTGGGGGATGATGCAATGAATGTATATGTAACAAAATTATTTTATTTCAGTACGGCTCACCGCTTACATAGTAATTATATCAGTGATGAAGAGAACATTGAACTTTTTGGCAAGTGCAACAACCTTTATGGTCACGGCCACAATTATAAACTTGAAGTAACAGTTAAAGGGGTGCCGGATCAAAATACAGGTGTGGTTACGCATTATAAAAAGTTTGAAGATATCGTAAATGAAAATGTAGTAGAACTTTTGGATCATAAGCATATAAATGCTGATTTGGAAATATTTAAGGATGTTAACCCTACTTCAGAAATGCTACTTTATGTAATATGGGATCTTTTATACGACAAAATTCCCAATTTATATAAAATCGGTGTTTGGGAGACAGAAAAAAATTATTTTGAATTTTATGGTCCCGATCATGTATAAAACCACTATCTAGGGGAGAAGTTTTGTGTCCATTAAAACAAAATTATCAATTATATTTTCTTTTGTCGTTTCTATCATTTTAATTTTAAATAACTCATTAAACTATTACTTTACAAAAGATATGTTAGAAAATGATCAAAAGCAACAAATGAACCAATTAGCAAATGAAATAAGAGTATCCATTGAACAAACCGATATTGGGTCCACTTACATTGAAGATTTAATTGGAGAAAAACTTCGCTATGCGGCGATGTACACAAAAAGTAATTTAGATCCTAATATTGAAAATGTTCAAAACGAAGAGCTAATAGAACTTAGTAAACAGCTAGATGTTTCCCACATTACTCTCTTTCAACAGGAAGGTGATGATATTGTTGGGAAGAGGTCTTCAGACCCTACACAAATTGAATTAAGTACAAAAGAATGGGGCTATTGGTTTGAAGCTTTTCAACAATTATTTAATGAACAGCGAGTAACGATACCAGAAGGCCAAAAACTCCCGAACTATTGGGCTGGTCCTTTTGATGTATCTACTTCTGATCCTGGTTCAATTGATAAATGGGGTTATTATTTTGATGGATCTACAAACTATATTATTAATCCATACATTAAAGACGATCAACTGTACCAAAAGTTTGTGGATACAACGAGTGCAAATTCTATTGTAAAAAAAATCGTCGCTGAAAGTAATGTAATCTTAGATATTACCGGTTTTAATCCAAAAACCTATGGGAAAGACCCTATATATACGTATCAAAATGGCGAAGCGATCATTGAATTACGTAACAGACCATTATTTTTTGGCGAAAATACCTATGAACGATTAGAATATGATCGGAAATATGTCTTAGAAGCCTATGAAACAGAGAAATCTACTAGTTATGAAACAGAGATTAATGGAAAGCGTGTTGTCAAAAATTTCGTTCCTATCCTTGGCGAAAATCCCTATGTCATAGGTTTAGTTACTGATTATAGTGTGATCCAAAGTATTTTAAATCAGCAGCTAGTAAGTAATGTCATTATCTCTCTTATTTTACTAAGTATTGCTTTTGTCGGAAGTTATCTACTAGCTGGTTATATTGTAAGACCAGTGAAACAAATCTTACGTAAAGTAGATGAAATCTCAGAAGGAAATTTTGGGGTACATGTCCAACAAAATAGAAAAGATGAATTAGGTGTTCTAGCTAAACGTGTTAATAAGATGTCAGATAGTCTAGCTTCCTACACACAACAATTAAAAGATAAGAATGAAGAAATTAAAAACTTAGCTTATTATGACACACTAACTAGATTACCTAACAGAAACAGTCTTCAAGAATTATTTACGACAAAAATCGAAGAAGCTAAAAAGGATAAAAAACAACTTTCTATACTATTCTTTGATTTAGATCGCTTTAAATCAATAAATGATATGTTTGGTCATCGTTTAGGAGATTTATTACTAAAGGAAGTAGCTAAGAGATTAGAAAATGGCCTCGACCAAAATGATATTGTCACTCGTTTTGGTGGAGATGAATTTATTATTTTAGTTTCAAATACCAATTATAATTATACCGTTCAAAAAGTAGAGAAAATACTAGAGCTATTAGGGAAATCGTATTCATTAGAAGAGCATGAAGTATTTATTACCCCAAGTATTGGTGTAAGTATTTATCCGCAAGACGGGAAAAGTATTGATACCCTTATCAAAAATGCAGATATCGCCTTATATCGAGCAAAAGATAAAGGAAAAAATACGTATGAATTTTTCACATCCGATATGGACAACTTGGCTATTAAACGCGTCCAACTTGAAAAGGACTTACGAAATGCACATCGTAATGGGGAACTTGAACTCTACTATCAACCACAAGTGAATTTAACAAATGGAGAAATTGTTGGGATGGAGGCACTGCTTCGCTGGAACCATCCAAAATTAGGCTTAATTTCACCAGCGGAATTTATTCCGATAGCAGAAGAATCTGGTTTAATTATTCCGCTTGGAGAATGGGTCATCAAGGAGGCTTGTATCCAAAATAAAAAGTGGCAGCAAAATGAAATAATGAAAAATATGCGTGTTGCCGTAAATTTATCAGCAGCTCAATTCCATCAACAAAAATTAGTAGGACTCATTGAACAAATTTTACAAGAAACAGAGTTAGAGCCGCAGTATTTAGAGTTAGAAATAACGGAAAGTATTGCAATGAACAGTTCAGATTATGTAATATCGAAACTGCAGACTTTAAAAAATATAGGAATTAAAATATCGATTGATGATTTTGGTACAGGTTATTCTTCTCTAAGTTATTTGAGGAAATTTACGATTGACACCTTAAAAATCGACCGATCTTTCATAATGGATCTAGAAAACGCAGAAATTGTGAGTGCGATCATTGCTATGGCAAAAAACCTTAGATTAAGTGTAATTGCAGAAGGTGTAGAGACGATCGAACAAATTCAATTTTTAAAAGAGCAATCATGTGATGAGGCGCAAGGCTATTACTTTAGTAAACCATTAGCAGTTAAAGAAATAGAAAGGATATATAGTAGCTTGCGGGAAGTTTCGGCAAGCATAATAGAGTAATTCAATTAAGCTATAAAGGGGGATGGGTTTCATCTCCCTTTTTCGACACAGTTTGGATAATAAAAACTTGGAATCTGGACATATATTTGGGGTACCCTATCTATAGGGTGTCTCCATTTTTTGTTATTCATTACACTGACTTTCAATGGGTAGCATTAGCGAAAACGTACTTCCTTTTCCTATTGAACTTTCCGCTTCTATGCGTCCTCTATGTGCTTCAATAATTTCTTTACATATAGCTAACCCTAAACCGCTGCCACCATCTTTGGAATTGCGTGTCTTCGAGCCCTTATAAAAGCGGTCAAATATGTAGGGCAAATCTTCTTCAGAAATACCGCATCCGTTATCTTCAATTTTGATCATAGCATACGGTTTTGCCAGGAAGTTTGTTAATCCTGTTGACACCCGAATTCTGCCATTAGGAGAGGTATGCTTAATTGCATTCGTGATTAGGTTAGCAAAGACCTGTTCAATCCGGTCTGCATCAGCTACTATGGAAATGTTCGTAGACTGCCCCATAACGAATTCATATCGAATGTCTGCCATTTTGGCTTCAATTTCATACTTAGTGAACAGGTGATGGGTCAATGGGTGAAGCTGAAGGAGTGTTTTCTCAAATCGAATTTCTCGTGTTTCGAGCTTAGACAATTCAAATAAATCAAGAATTAGTCGCTTTAGTCCTTGAACCCGAGACAGGATGATATTTAGATATCTTTCTTGTTCTACAGAATCTTCTACCAATCCATCCAGAATTGCTTCTACACAAACTTGAATCGCCGATAAGGGAGTTCCGAGGTCGTGGGAAATATTTGACAATAGTTTGCGTCTGGATTGTTCTACACGGCTCAATTCCTTATTCATTTCCTCCAAACGGAAATTCGACTCTTGTAATGCCTCAGTTCTTACTTGTATTTGTCGTTCTAAATGATGGTAAAGCTGAATGTTAGCTGAAGCAATAGAGAGCTGCTGGCAAAGGGTTCGGAGTGTTTCTAAGTCCATTATTGTTAATTGAGAACGGAGGCTAGTCTCCTCGCGATTATTTCCGACTAAAAAAATATGTTCTACTTTCTCTCTGATAATTAAAGGACAAGCAATAAAATATTTTACACCAAGCTCATGCTCATAGGGCTCGGTATATGTTTCACGGGATTCTTTATTCACGATTATACCATTTTGCTCTATAATCGATTGAGCGTAGTAAACAGGAATTGATTGAATACTGCTAGCCTCGGTTGATGAATATCCTTTCATTGCAACAGGATAAAATGTATTCATATCCTTTTGATATATAGCCGCCTTATCAAACCCCATATTTTGAATTAATGAATGGAGTGTAAGGTTAAACAATTGCTCCGTGTTCTTTGCTGAATGGGTAACTTGATACAGCTGCTGGAAAAATTGAAAGGTTCTTTCTTGTCTTTTGATTTGAAGCTGAAGTAACATTTGTTGATTATCTAGACGCATAATACTGTCTGAGGATTTTTCTAAATATGATTGTAACTTATTATTTTCCTGTTTATATCTTTTGATGTCTTCTTCCAATGAAAGAGTGTATTGTGACAAGGATTGTTCATGATTCATCGTTCTTCAATCCCAACAATAATTCCAGTTGCATTATGAAAATGATTCTTCTCGTGTACAGGCCCAAATTCACCAAAACTAAATAAACCAATCATTGATTGATTGCACCCCAGTCCTCCCATAACCGCATGGACATCTGGCTCTGATTCACCAAAGAGATAAGAGCCTCTTCCGGCACAATTAAAATAAAAGAAAGCAGCTTCTTCCGGTGTTTTTAGCTGTGAATGTAACCGTGATCCCATCTTTTGAGATGCTTGGAGAATTTTTTCTCTGTTACGAAGTGTCATATAAAAAGTAGAGCCTTCTGGGATTGGTACAGAAAAAGAGACGCTTTTTTCTTTTACGTCAAAATTAATCATGCCCCTAATAATTAAATCTTCCGAGTAGGAGTTACCTGGAAACGATAAGCCGATAGCTGAAGTCATAACAGCTTGAGCAAAATCTTCCCATTTCTCCAATCCGATAGAGGAAGAGAGTACATCAAGAGCTGGCCTGTCATCAATTTCCAAAAGGCGGTTATCGATTGCTTTAGTAACCGTTCGTAAAGGCCCAAAAGGCTCTTGACCATGGCTGATTTGATAATGATAGCGGAAATTTCCTGATATAAGAAGACCTGCAACCGAATCTTCTAGAACTGTATTTCCACAAAATTGATAGGTGTGGCTATAGTTGAAATCGTTAGCAGCAGCTGCCCCTAAGATATCTAAAGGATAGGGTAAAGAAGTAATAATTCCTTGTAATAATTTTTCTGCATTGGTTGTCATACTGTCTGGGAAGAGGAAAAGCAGTTTGTTATCTTCAACCGGGATTTGCAATGATTTGATGATATTACCCATTTTTTTACCCACTTGACTTGAGTCCTTAGATAAACCAAAAACAATAAATGGATCAAACCGAATCTGATCTGCTTTTAAACCCATTAGGCAAGCAGAAAATACAGCTTCACTTGTATCGAAGCTACTAATTACTCCCGCTCCGGTACAACCACAAATTGGAACATCCCCTACTATACTTCTAATACCATTGAGCAGCATAGGTATATCATGGCCAACTGTAGTAAATAGAAGTAAAATATCGGGGGTGCTTTTTTTTAACTGTTCCAAAACCTCTTGAATTAAGGATTTACCTGCATTAAAGGAATCATCAATATTGTTAAAAGCAACAGCATTCCTCACGAATTTTCCTCCTCAATAAATAATCGCTTTCATATATAATATATAGTAAATAGAACGAGATGAAAATGAATATTGGAGGATTATTGAAGTGACAAACAGGAAAATCTTAGTTGTTGATGACGATGAAGTCATTAATGAAGTCATTAGTCTTTATTTAGAAAAAGAAAGGTTTCAAGTGATACGTGCTGAAAACGGGACAGAAGTTATGACACTGGTGAAGAAGGAGCAGCCAGATCTAATTATTCTTGATATTTTATTACCTGATTCTGATGGCGTCGAGATATGTCGTGAATTAAGAAAGTTTACAGAGATACCTATCTTGTTTGTTAGTTGTAAAAATGATGAAATGGACAAAGTGTTGGGACTTGGAGTGGGTGGCGATGACTATATCACTAAACCGTTCAGTCCAAAAGAGCTTGTTGCACGCGTGAAAGCGCACCTCCGTCGAAGTCAAAGCGTTGATCTTAGCGAGGAAAAAGGAGAGGTATTGCTATATGACACTATGAAAATTGATATAATGGGCCGTACTGTCGAGGTAAGTGGTAAAGATGTCTCTTTGACGGCAACGGAATATGAATTATTATGCCAGTTGGCTCGGCATCCAAATCGTGTATTTAGCATGGAAGAATTATATCAGTTGCTCTGGAAAGCAGACAGCAATGGGGAAGTTAAAACAATTACCGTACATATAAGTAATTTACGAAAAAAAATAGAACAGAAACCGACGAAGCCGCGCTTCATTCTAACCGTAAGAGGGGGAGGTTACAAGTTTAGTGGAAATGCTCGGAAATAAAGTAGGATTTACCGTTAGCCTGTTACAGTGAACCATACAATATCAGTACTGCTAGCGAACTCGTTAAGAACAGTGATTTCAATTTTTGTTGATAGGTAGGCTACGGTCTTCCCAAATAATAATATTGGAAATGACCGTAGTTTAACATCATATACTATTTAAGTTACTCATCGTCCTCTATTAAAGGATATACACCTTCTTCATCATGAGTTTCTCTTCCAGTGAGTGGTGGGCTAAAGACACAAACCATCCGCATATCAGTTTTGGCTCGCAAGTAATGATTATCGTGGTTATTAAGAGCGTACATTGTACCAGCCTTTATAGTATAGACCTTACCATCATCAATGGTTTCAACTTCGCCTTCTCCTTCAATACAATAGACGGCTTCTAGGTGATTTTTGTACCAGATATGGGTTTCAGTTCCTGCTCGAATGATTGTATCATTAAGAGAATATCCCATATTATCATTTTTGAGGAGGAAACGACGACTTCTCCAATTTCCACCTTCAACATCTTGACCCATCTCTTTTAAATCTTCTAAAGATCTTACAATCATTTTGATTTAGCTCCTTTCATTCTTTTCATTTTTATCTTTTCCTAACTATCTTTTCCATATGTAAAATGTTTTTTGAAACATCATTTAAAGAATTGAATTGTATAGAAAAATCGACGATCTCTTAACTAACTGGGGTCATAAAAAAATAGTCTTCTTTATTTTTACCTTTTTATTATCAGGGAAAAGTTCTGTGAAAGGGTTCTTAATCGCAAGACCCTCACTTCTATAAGGTAAAGTGGGGGTCTTATGTGCTTGGAGCAAGGATTCTGTCATTTTATCAGTTGTAGAAGGTCGTATCATCAACTCTAAGATTAGGCGGAATCCTAGCGATAAAACGGGGTTCAAACTAGAACAAACAGCCAATCAAGGTGGCTCGTATCCACGAAGCGATTACATGGGCTAGAAAGGATTACTTAGACAAATTTCAACCTGGCCATAAAAATATAGGTGTTAAGGATCTTGCATTACGTGAATGAACATGTGTGTGAGGGTAGTTCAAAAAGAAGTATTTTGATTTAAATCTCCAGTCCCTGATTCAGTGCCTTGATTAAATCTATCATTTGGTTGAGAAGCTGCGTTACCACGTGTAGTAGCTTGAGCAGATTGAGGATCAGCAGCTTGAGCAGTACCATCTTTACCGACACTTGCCGCATCTGGATTACCACCAGCAGCAGCTGAACCACCCTTACCAACAAACGCTACATTTGCGAATTCTCCTGCTGCAACGCCGGACTTTCCAATTGCTACCTCTCGTGATGTATTATTTACAATATTAATACAACCACAACATTCATCTTCAAAATGTTTCTTTTCTTTTTTGCTCATACAAATCACCACCTTTCAATTAATATATAAAACCATTTTAAATATAAGGAGGATCTTATCCTTTTAACCTGTGTATTCGAATGAATATTTATTGAGAAGTATCTTGATTTAAATCTCCAGTCCCTGATTCTGTACCTTGATTAAATCTATCATTTGGTTGGGAAGCTGCATTAGCACGTGTAGTGGCTTGAGCAGATTGAGGATCAGCGGCTTGAGCAGTCCCATCCTTCCCAACACTAGCTGCATCTGGATTATCACCAGCAGCAGCTGAACCACTTTTCCCAACGATTCCAATGTTGGTATTTTCACCAGCTCCTACTCCTTGTGTACCGATAGCAACTTCGCGTTGAGTATCATTAATGACATTAATTTGTGGTTTGAAATCAATATTAATAGCTAGATTTTTCAATGCATTTTCAACTTCTTTTTTAATAAGTTGGTTTAAATTTTTTTTCAATTCTTTTTCTAAATCTTTTTTTAGATCCTTTTCTAAATCTTTTTTCAATTCTTTTTCGATATCTTTTTTTAGTTCTTTTTCTAAATCTTTCATTTCTTTACCCATCTAGTTCTTCACCATCCTTTCTAGATAATATAGAATATATAATTTAACGCGATTGGAAACGGCGATCAACTTAATAAAATAATTCTTTTATTAAATGTGTTTTAATCATCAGGCATTTATAAACCTATTAGGTAATGCTATTCGCTACGCTGAAACTACGGTTACAATTAAAAGCTATCTTCAACAAGAAAAAATTATTTTTGAATTCAGTGATGATGGAAAAGGACTAAAACCAGGTAAAGAGGAAAAAGTCTTTGAAAGATTTTACAGTGGGGAAAAGTAGCTTTAAGACCCCACTTCTATAAGATGAAGTGGGGTTTATATACGAGAATAAGAAAGTTTAAATTTCGAGGTTATCTGTAAGCGTTCTAAGTGGATTTAGGTTAATAGGTAATTTAGAATTAGCATTTATTTGAGGCTGGAGTTAAATTCACAAGTCCATGTCCTGCAGCTCTTGTGTCTAAGTTTAAGTCAGTGGTGTATTGAGTTAATAGGTGATAAATCTCAGGTTCTGTTAATCTTTTTCCATTTTTTTCGTGTATGGCAATAATTAAAGCTACTGCTCCTGCTACATGTGGGGTTGCCATGGATGTACCTGATAATCTTGCGTATCTTCGATTAGGTATTGTTGATAATATGTTTACTCCTGGTGCTACGACGTCAATTAGATCATTTGTATTTGAAAACCATGCCAAGTTTTTCAGTTGATCGACTGCGCCTACTTCAATAACTTCTTCATATGCTCCTGGATAGGCATATTCATTCGTATTTGTATTACCGTCACCGCTATTACCAGCAGCTACCACGACAGATACTCCCTTATTTACAGCGTACTTAATTGCCTCATGTAATTCAGGGACATCTTCTGGACCTCCAAGTGACATCGAAATGACTCTAACCTGTTCATCATGTGGTCCTCTCCAATCGGTTGCCCAACGAATACCGTCTATAATACCCTTATAAGAACCTGAACCATTGCGGTCTAAGACCTTACCGATTAATAGTTTTACTTTCGGGGCAACACCTACAACCCCTTTGTTATTATGCTTAGCACAAATCGTTCCAGCAACATGAGTACCGTGGTAATGGTTATCTGTAAATTTATTTTTTTTCCCACGATAATCAGATGTGAAATTTCTTCCTCCGATAATACGTCCTTTTAAATCCGGATGTTTCGGATCACAGCCTGTATCTAAAACGGCAACGACGATACCTTTACCTTTTGACTGATTCCATACTTTTGGTGCATTAATCATGCCTACACCGTATGGAATCTCGCTAATCTTTGAATCAATCTCTTGTTCGATTGTTAAAGGAGGTAATTTAAACACCTTCACTATCATTCACTCCCCATTTTTTCTTTAGATGTGGTAAGTAGATTATTAGAAATAAAATCATTAGTCTTTTATTATTTTTATGCTGAAAAGAAAAAATGGTATAGACAAAAGAGGAGTGTGATAGTTGATTTTAAATCGGAAAATTTATGAGGTGAAGCTTAAGTCAGTGGGGGACTTCATCCCCCGACTGAGTGTGAGTTGAAAAAAAGTTGTTCAATTGGATTAGTAACATACTTATGAATTGATTGGAAGATTCTTTTTATTGGATGGCATAGATACCCTTTGTTCAGTTTTCATTCGATGGAATGACAGTAGGATGTCTAAATTAAAATATTTATCGAGACTGAAGTGAAATACATCTGATCTGAAAATGAGTAGTGAAAATGCACTAGTATATAGAACAAGACTCATGATATTCATATTTCCAGAAAGGATGAAATTAATGTGCATAAGGAGACACATTAGAATAGAAGGGATCGTAAATAAGCCAGCTATAAGAAATATACCCAGTAAAATTTGGACAATGGGAATAAGGTAGTTCAAGACTGTTACATATTCTAAAGCAATGTTCTCAATGAAAACCTTATAGAAGGTTGGGGTGCTAGGGTTTTCTAATGACATCAATAAATACTCTTTCAAAAATACACCAGGATCTTTAAACCATGATTTTTCCGTAATTTTGGTTACCCCTGCTAATAACCAACCTACACCGAAAAGAATACGCATTAAAACAATGAGACTTAAAAACAATCTTCCATTTTTCATTACTTTCATAGATAATCCTCCTCATCTTTCCTTAAGGAATTAATTTTGCCTTAAGGAAACTTTTTAAGCAAAAAAAATCCACTGAAGCGGTTTAGGTATTTACCTTAATGAATAGTATGCTTCTAAAGTTAAAAAGTTTCCTTTGTTCATAAAAGTTTACCATGAGCAAAATATTTTGTAAATATATATTTAGATGTGAAAATTAGCAATAAAGTAAGGGGAGCGACAAAGTTTTTTAGTGTAATAGAATAAAATGTAAAAAATTGATGGATATTGTAATGTATTTATTTTCTGAATTGTAGTAAAACGATATAATAGGTACAGCACAATGAATATGGGATGCGGGGGATAAGAAGTTATGAAAATATTAGTAGTCGAAGATTCATTGTTTGTACAAAATGTAATTCGAAAAGTTATACTTGAAAATATTGAAGGCTGTGAAGTTATAACGGCTAATGATGGAAAGAAAGGTTACAAATTATTTTTAGAGCAAAAGCCAGACATGGTGACGACGGACCTTTTAATGCCAGTGGTGAGTGGACAGGAACTCGTTCGGAAAGTCCGGGAGCAGGATCATGAAACGAAGATTATCGTAATTTCAGCCGATGTTCAAAAAGCGACAAGAGATGAAGTCGAGGAACTAGGAGTTGCTGGATTTATTAATAAACCGGTAACCGGTGAAAAAGCCGAATTGTTAATCAAATTAATTAAGGAGGCGCAAAATGTTAAATGACCTTCAAAAGGATTTATTAACGGAATTAGTGAATGTGTATGTCGGACAAGCAGCTAATATGCTTTCTGAGATGGTTAGCCAAAAAATTGCTCTGTCTATTCCTGAAGTTGAACTCATTTCCATATCTGATGTTGATCCTTTTGACCAGAGGTTTAATATTTTTTTTAGTGAAGGTCACCTTATCACTTCGTCATTAAAATTTGGTCATGAGTTTAATGGAAAAGCGATTTTGATGTTCCCTGCAGACCAGGCTAAAATATTAGTAAATACGTGCTTAGGAGAAATGATAACAGAAAATGATGTAGATGCAAAAAGTTTAATGGATACAGATTTGGACGTTTTAAAGGAAATTAGTAATGTCATTCTGAATGCAATTATCGGAGAATTTGGGAATTTTTTGGAATTGAGGCTTGAGTATGCATTACCGGAGATCGAGCTTATATTTATCTCTCAAGCAGACAAAACGACTTTTCTTCAAAATGAAGTCCATGTATTGATTTTACACACTTCCTTTTTACTTGCGGAGACTAACGTAAAAGGGGTGATCGTCATTGCACTAAGTATGAATTCGATCTCAACACTGCTTAGTAAAATTGATGCATTATTGGAGAATGCTCATGGATAAACTGGGTAGTTTAGTTTTTCAAGCATTAGATAAGACAAATGTTGGCATGATCATTGTAGATAGAGATTTAAAAATTCTTTTCTGGAACCAATGGCTAGAGCGCTTGTCCGGTAAGAAGCGGGTGGAGGTTCTAGGTAATAAATTAAGTGACGTTTATCCACGCTTTAAAATGAAAACTTATTCAGACATATTGCAAAATGTACTATTTCATGGCCAAAGCAGATTTTGTTCAAGCACATTGCATAAGGCATTCTTTCTTCCTAAAGAGGTTCAGGATGAGAATGCTATTAAGCAAAATATGCGGATTGAGCCGCTTTATGAAGGCGACTCCTGTTATGCTTTGATACAAATTAGTGATGTGACTACCACCTATAATCGTGTGTATAAGCTAAAAAGTTTAATTAAAGAAATGGAAGTAGAGTATAACGAAATTAAGACCTCTGAAGAAATCAGTAGGCATCGCTCATTGCATGACTCTCTCACAGAGTTACCGAATCGCCTTTATTTCAATGATCGGCTTGCTTGGGCTATTAGTTATGCACAAAGAAACGGCGATAAACTAGCTATCATGTTCTTGGACCTCGACGATTTTAAAGAAGTTAATGATACGTATGGTCATGATATAGGGGATCGCGTTCTAAAAGAGACGGCTCAGCGTTTAAGAAGCTGCATTCGAAGTACGGATACGATTGCTCGCCTTGGAGGAGACGAATTTACTGTAGTATTAAGCCAGCTGAAGGATGATAAAGATGCTGCCATTATAGCTGAAAAATTCGTAAAGGTGTTAAACGATCCGTTTGAATTGAATGGGGAGTTCATCCATCTTTCTATAAGTATTGGAATTAGTATTTATCCGCGAGACGGACAAGAACCTTCCTACCTTTTAAAAAAGGCAGATATGGCAATGTACAAGGTGAAAGCAAATGGAAAAAGTGCATTTGAATACATCGATTAGCTCCTTGCAGCGTCATAACAATAGGACGAGAATTATTAAAGCGGCTGGTAACTTTTTAATCAATATGGACACAATTTAGACACAGTTTGGACAATAAAACATGGAACATGGACAGAATATTTGAAAATCTAGATCATAACACTGAAATCTGGACTATATTTTCGGAATCTGGATCATAAATTCATAATGACGACTCTATTTTTAAAATTGCAGTATAGCTGATAAAAATACGCCCCAAGTGGTTCAGCTTCACTTGGGACGTCATCAGTCTGTAGCACTTTTGTTCTTTATGTGGTTCGATTTATAGACAGAAGGGATTCTTTTTTCGACCACTCCCCAACAAACTCAACCTCATCATAGTTAAAGAAGCTTTGTAAAATGTCTTCCCGGTCATCGAGGAATAGCTGATCGGCTACTGCTGAAACAAGCTTAGGTATACTAAATCTCATGCCAGATAGTGCAGATGCTGATATACCACAACTAATCAAGGCGGAGTAGTTAAAAGCAAAGAGGCCATGCAGACGCTTCTTTCCACTTTCATCACGACTAAAAAATGCAAAGCCAGGACTGAGGTAAGGGTGTGCGTCTAGCATAGGATTTGCTAATTCTACAGGGGCTTTATAGTAATCCCCCCAACGTGCAATATGCTCTTCAACAAGTTTAAGCTCTGGACGTAAAGCTGGATCAGTGAGGAGACCCGTGCTGATGATGAGAAAATCAAAGGTGAACTTACCTTTCGCTGTAGTCACGACTGCGCCCTCATTTGTAGCTTTGACATCGAGCCAAGGCGAACCTAAATGAAGGTGAAAACCAGGCCAAGAAGCTGCGCGGTCAAATGTGTCATTCGTCGGTGGCTGATTGTGTTTAAAGAAATGGGCGATCGCTGCATATTTCTCTGCGTCCGAGAGTGTATGGAAGCGTTCAATCATACCAGACCCCTCCATTTGACGAATAGGATTAATACGAGGTAATTCCTTCCTGCGGACAAATACATGAGCTTCAGCTACACCTTCTGTTAGTGCAAAATTGGCATTGTCAAAGGCAGAAGCTCCACCACCCAAAATAGCAATCTTTTTCCCTTTAAGCGTATTAAAATTAATTGCTTCAGAGGTATGAGCAAAGAGATGTCGAGGTAATTGATTAGAAATCATTGGTGGTACATGCCATTCGCCACCACCTTGAATACCCGTTGACAAAATGACTTTACAAGCAAGTAATTGTTTAGCTGGTGCTCCTCGGCCTTCGATATGCAAACGGTGAACTCCTTCTTCGAGCGGTTCAATTAGCTTGAGCTTCACCTCATTAATGACGGGTAAATTAAGCACATTTCGATACCAGCGTAAGTAATCCATCCAATCGCCTCGAGGAATTTTATCGATGGTCTCCCAGCTTTTCGGCCCAAATTGAGCTTCCCACCAAGAACGGAAGGTTAAAGAAGGAATGCCAAGGTCAATAGATGTTAAATGCTTAGGTGTTCTCAAGGTAATCATACGGGCATACGTTTCCCAAGGTCCCTCTAGCCCTTCACAGTTTTCGTCGATAACAAGAATGTTCGAGACTCTTTCACGTAACAGTCCAAAGGCCGTTCCGAGGCCACTTTGGCCGCCACCAATAATGACAACGTCATAGACATGTCCCTCAGGATGGTTCACTGGGCGAACCCAATCTAATCCTCCGAAAGCGAGATAAGAAAGGTCAGTTTTTACTCGTTCGCTTAAAGCTTCTAAGCTCATTATTATTCATTCCTTCCTTTCAGTATCATCGTTCACGTCACTTGTAGCTTTTGGCTAATCGTATCACTTCTCTCTTTTTTATTGAATGTACATTGTAGCTAAAATCTCTTTTCCTAATTGTTCAAAATCACCAGTCATTTTTGTCTTAAAAGGACATAGACAACTGTAAAAACTTCGTCCTACACCGTTTAAAAAGCGCACTAAATATACCTCTTTCAGTGTTTAAGTAACTTTAGCTTTCAGTTATTAGTCATGTTAGATAATGACACGAGGTTTTTGTAATGACTAACCACATATGTATCGATTTCTTGGTCTTAAATTCAGGAATCGAAGCAGCTCGAGCAGGTGATGCTGGTCGTGGATTTTCAGTCGTTGCGACAGAAATTAAAAAGTTTGCGGAAGAAAGCTTAAATGCAAGTAAAACAATGCGTATAAAGGTAAAGGCTGGTCGGTTATTGTCGTTGAATCGGTCGTCTAAAGGGTAAGAAGAGAGTGAAATCGAAAAAGAGTTATGCACCTCATTCGCATGGTCTAAGTGCATTCGAGAAGAATGGAACTTGGGGCTTTCACAAGGTCGAGGCGGGTAAGTCCTAACGATTCACTCTCTTTTGTTACCTATTATTCAAAATGATATGGAGCTGAGGTAGGCGGGGGCCAGCGCACAATCTTTTTTCCATTCACTCCAAAGATAGCTCCTGTCTTTTCTAAATCTCGGTTCTCTAATAGATGCATTACAAAGCTCGCTACATCATCAGGTAAACCTATTTCCCAATAAGAAGGGAGCTCTTCGCCAGCTTCAGCCGCTTTTCTTTTTGCTTTTTCAATATAAGGTTGTGTCATATTCGTTAGAGCAGCTGGGGCAATGGCATTTACTACGATCTTGTCACGCTTAAGTTCCTTGGCCAGTGTCCATGTCATCCCGTTAATGGCAGCTTTGGCTGCACTATAATTGACTTGACCGATGGTACCTTCTAATCCTGCGGTCGATGTCATATTAATAATGTGACCGGCACTCTTTTGTTGTTTAAGTGCCTGAATGAACGGTCGTGTGCAGAAGAATGTCCCATTTACATGGACATTGATGACATTAGTAAATTCACGATCTGTCATTTTATAAGACATTTGGTCATGAATAATTCCGGCATTATTAATTAAAATCGATACATGGCCAAACGATGTGAGGGCAAGGTCTACGAGCTTCTGTCCTGTTTCAGGATGCTCGATTGGCTTGGCTAAACCGACTGCTTGTCCTCCGCGCGCTTTGATTTCCGAGACGGTTTGCTCAACTCTCTCGGGATTTCGCCCATTTATAACAACGGCGGTGCCACTTGCTGCAAGCTGTTTTGCGATACTATAACCAATTCCTGTCGTTGAGCCGGTAATAATGGCAGCCTGTTCATTGAATTTCAAATGATCACCTCTTTTTTCTAGTTAATTAATCAACCCATTCGAAAAGAGTAGCTAGTCCTAATCCGCCACCAATTCCTAATGTAGCTAAGCCACGTTTCAGCTGTTTTTTCTTCATTTCCGATAACAATCGTGTCACTAAAATGGCTCCTGATGCTCCGTATGGATGTCCAATTGCCAGTGCACCTCCATTTTGATTCACTTTTTCTAGTGGGATTTCTAATGCATGTAAACTAGCTAATACTTGGGATGCAAAAGCTTCATTAAATTCAACGATATCAATGTCTTTAACGGATAATTGTTGCCGTTTTAGTAATTTTGTAACTGCTGGTACAGGGCCGATGCCGAGATAGTTCGGGTCAACTCCTGCACTAACTGCATCAACAAAGCGTAATGTCGGCTGCAGCCCTAGTTCTTTACACTTATCAAGTGACATGATTAACACGACAGCAGCACCGTCATTAATCGGACAAGCATTTCCGGCCGTGACGGTTCCATTTTCTTTAAAAACGGGAGGAAGAGAATTGAGTTTTTCGATCGTTGTGTTTTTACGTGGACATTCATCGATCGTCATTCCATGTACTGGGACGATTTCATCTGAAAACACCCCAGCCTCCGTTGCCTGAACAGCTTTTACGTGACTATTGTACGCATACAGGTCTTGCATTTCACGAGTGATTTGGTGAGCTTCTGCTACATTTTCAGCCGCTATTCCCATGTCTGGGTCACCGATATCATCTGGAGAAAAACGGGCTCTCGTAAACAGTTCAGGACCTTTTGGATGATATAGAGAAGAAGGCTTTGCAATTTTCCAAGGAGCTAAGCTTGTACTTTCTACACCACCTGCGAAATAGAAGTCACCTGCGCCAGCTTGAATGAGCCTAGCTGCAAGGTTGATCGCTTCTAATCCAGAACCACATTGTCGGTCGACAGTTACCCCTGGTACAGAAACAGGTAATCCTGCCGTTAACGAAGATAAGCGAGCAATATTTCCGCCTGGTCCTACCGTGTTCCCGAGAATGACTTCATCAATCGAAGCTTCATCAAGTTGAAATTGCTTGATAATATGTTGAAGGAGGGGGGCAACTAATTGTTGAGGAGGAACATCTTTGAACATACCGCCGACTTTGCCGACGGCTGTGCGTTTTGCTGTTACAATGACGGCTTCTTTCATCATTTCACGTCCTTTGGTGTTCTAATTTTTCTTGTAAAAGCTTCATTACTTCATTTCTAGCAATTTTTCTACTCGTCGTATACGGAAAAGCATCAAGCTTAATAAACAGCTGCGGGCATTTGTAAGAAGCTAGCTTTTGTCTGCAATACTCTTTTAATTGCTGATCAGTGAGTTGTTGGTTTAGCCTCCACTTAATAGCTGCAACAACTTTTTCACCCCAATATGGATCGTCCAACCCAATGACAACAACTTCATCGATTTCAGGGAGGGTAGACAATACTTTCTCGACTTCTTCTGGGTAAATATTCAGGCCTCCACTTATGATCATATTTTTCTCGCGTCCTACAAGGGTGATGTATCCATTGGCATCGATATAAGCTAAGTCGCCGACTGTCGCCCAATCCCCGTGAAAGACTTCGCTTGTTGCTAGAGGATTGTTGAGGTATCCACTAAATGTTAGCTTACTCTTAACGAATAATTTACCAATTTGACCACGATCAACTTCAGTACCATCAGGTCGTCGAATCGATACTTCAACGCCAGGAAAGGGGCTGCCGACTGATTCTGGATTCTCAATGTTACCTTGATCGTCCAAAACGCTAACAAAGCTTAATTCAGAGGCTCCGTAAAATTCAAATACTTCAGCATAAGGAAGGACGAGACGCGCTTTTTTCTTTAAGGGAGCTTGCCATTTTGCACCAGAAGATATGACTTTTTTGACAGTGTTGATGGGTTGTTCTTTCTTTTCGTATACATTATAAAGTGCAGAAAACATCGTTGGCACGAGGTAGAGTATCGTAATAGGACTTGTACTTAATGTACGAAACACCATCTCGGCATTAAATTTTTTTGTGATATATAGTGTAGCTCCGATATAAAGTGCATGAACGGCTGCATACAAAAAATGAGAGTGAACGAGGGGGCCAGGAGCAAAAATGATATCTTCTTCTTTTATTTTGAAAACTAGCTCACTTCCAGAAAAGCTATGTATCCATGAGGAGTGAGTTCGTAGATAGCCCTTCGGTTTCCCAGTTGTACCTGATGTATAGCCAATGTAAAAAAGGTCGTATTCGGAGCGGGTCTTTATTCGGAACGCTGTCCTCGGCTGTTGTAGGAGCTGATCCAGTGATAGTGTAAGAACTTCAGTAGTATCGATTTGGTGAGCTGTAATCAACAGGTCAGGTGCACAATCGGTAACGATGTGTTGTAAATCATGAGAACTCCATTTCGGATCAAGCGGGATTGCGATCGCTCCCATTTCACTGATCGCTAAAAAAAGTGATAAAAAACGTACATCGTTTTCAAGTAAAAAGGCTATCTTTTTTTGGTGTGGATCGCCTATTGTAGTTACTAATTGTTGTTGAATTCTACGGACATTTTCATGTAAATGCTGATAGGTGATTTGTTCATCACCACATACAATCGCAGTCTTAGAGGAGTATGTATGTGCTATTTCTTGAATCGTTTGACCAATTACCATAAAAGTTCCTCCATGTTATGTTATTTTCCATGATTATACCATTAATAGAGAGGAGGGAAATGGCTGGCGTCTTTCATAAGAAAAAGAAAAAAGGTGCCCAAGGGACACCAAGCAACAAATTTTAAAGAATAAGAAATTTCGAGGATGTCTAGCTGCAGCGCCCAGCGTCTAGTGGACTTCCCTCACCGCCGTACGATAAGTCATCATCAATTCACTAACGTTCATCGTGTTTCCTTTATCTCCTGCGGCTCAGTCCAGTCCATACACCGCTGAACGGGCGCTTGCGCTTTTCTTGTATCATGCAGCTTTATTGTGCATATTATTTGATTTTTTAATAAGTGGATATGCTTTCTTAATCTGCATGGCAATGACTGCTGCAACGATTGCTTTTGCAATGTCACCAGGGATATAAATAAGAGCTTGATAGGCTGCTGTTCCCCACGCAATCCCTGTGTTAAAGGAAAGGAAAGTGATACCCCCAGCGTAAATAATGATAATTCCGCCGATTACGTTAAATAAAATAAAACGAGTTACGTTCATCTTATGCCAATACTTTTCCACTAAATATCCAATTACAAATGCGGCAACGGGCCAACTTAAAATATAGCCACCACTAGGACCTAAGAATACGCTAAAGCCACCGCGGCCACCTGAAAGAAGTGGAGCACCAAATGCGACGAGTAAAACAAAAATAACAAGACTTAATCCACCGTACCTAGCACCTAAAATAGCTCCAGCCAGCATGACGCCTAACGATTGAGCTGTAATTGGAACAGGTGTAATCGGAAGAACAAGAGGCGGTAAAATACCGAGCGCTGCTATAACAGCAACAAAAAACGAAGCATACATCATATGTTTCAGTTTCATCATTATCACCATTTTCAAAATAGTATAAAAGAATTCCTTTTGCTTAGTATAAATTCACAAATGTCAGATGTCAACTAAAATAAAAATATGGTTAACAAAATAACAGTTTTTATTTTTATAAGTTAAATACAATAGTGATAAGTTAATAGAATAGAGAAAACGTCACCTTATATGATGAAATGCTGTGACAAAAAATGTGAAGATACTTTTGTAGGGGCTTCACCACAACTGAGTGCAAGTTAGTTAAACAGGATAAAATCTATCATTTATTCTGTTAACGGTAAAGTGAACGGAAATCGTAGTATAACCAATTGCCAACTAAAGTAGTAGGTAAAAACAGAAACGAGTCATATTACCGAGTGAAAAAGTAACATGTTTCATTTGTGTACAATCATGTATACGTGTAAACATAGTGTATTCATTTTGTGTGCGAATTTGTAAACTTGTACACAAATCCGTATACATAGCATAGTAGCAACGTGTTTACAATTTAGTTTACTTGTATACTTAATTGTGTTTTCGTATACGAATTGAACACAACTTATGATGTATTGACCGTTCTACTAGCCTCCTTTACGCTTAAGATAGCAGGAAAATGATAGTTTTTATAGAAAGTTTAACAAACGGTCTAAAAAGCAACAAAGCATACGAAAGCGAGCAAAAAAGATTCGAAAGGATGATTGGATGAGTGTTTCTCGAATTGCTGCGATTGATGTAGGGAATGATTGTGTTAAGGCGATTTTTGGAAAGTATGATTCGGAGTTGTATATACCAAATGTTATAGCTAGAGATACAGAAGATAGGCCGGTTATTGGCATCGAAGATTTGAATGAAAAAGATCCGCTCGATGGAATTCATATTCGGGTTCACTCCCCTGCTCTCAAAGAGAACAATGTCATTTATCGTGTTGGAAATCTAGCAACAAAAAGCGATAACCCTAATGAACTTGATCCAGGAAGTAGCAAATCAGAAGAAGATCAAACGTTAGTGATGCTGTTCACTTCTTTAGCATTAGACGCAGTACGCACACAAAGTTCGAAATCTTCAAAAGACTTAAAAAATATTATTGATGCCAACTATACTCTTGGAACAGGGTTACCGCTCCGCGAAGTGAAGGAAGGAAGAGATGTCGGTTATCGTTCTCAACTATTAGGCTCTGTTCACCAAGTCGAGTTTTTAGTTACACCAAAGTATCAAGGGCTAAAAGTAAATATTAAGTTTGATGAAGTAAAAGTGTATCCAGAAGGATTTGCTGCTTATATTAATTTAGTGATGGACAAGGATTTAAATATCATTAATCGAGATTTAATTGATAAAAGAATTCTCATTCAAGATATAGGCGGGTTATCGACCGATGTAGCTGTTATTAAAAATAGAAATGTAGACGATGATAAGGCGCAAGGGTTTAATATTGGGGTTTCTGAATCACTTGAGGCGATTCGTGAAGAAATTCGGTCTAAGCATGGGGTTGAATTAGATAGTCGCCGTGACGTCGTTGAAATTATTACGAGAAAAAATGATCGAAACCATATCATGGTGAAAGGCAGTCGGACAAGCGTCCATGATATCACTGATCGTATTTTGTTAGAGTTAGCGAAAAAGCAGTACCGTCACCTTCGTAATGTTTGGCAAAAAAATTCTCAAACGGAAATTTGCTATTTTGTCGGTGGCGGAGCTATGGTTTTAAAGGATTATATTAAAACGTTAAACAATAACTTAGATGGCTATAATATTGAATTTTTTGAGGATGAAAAAGAAAGTATTTGGATGATGGCAAACGCCTATTATAAGTTAATTTCAGATTTTGTCCGTAAGAACAATAAGGAAACAAAAGCGACAGAGAAAAAACCAGTGGAAAATAAATAGGGTGATTCGATGAAAAAAAAGGGGACCACAGAAATACAACGAGGACAGGCAATTACGTTTCGGCTTCCTTCGGATACACCTGACCATATCATTAAGCAATTACAAAAATTAAAGGAAACGGAAAGAAGAAATTTTTCCAGTAAAATTGCTCAATTTGCTTTAGAAGGTGTGAGCAATTCACTGGCAAAAGACAGAGAAACCTTAGCAATTCCGCTTCCAAAAGCATTAACGAAAGAACAACGAAATTGGCTGAAGCATTCCCATTCAGAAGCTCTCTTAGGTAGTATCGTTTATCAATTATTAACTGATCCTCTTCGCGCAACTTCAATTTTAGCTGCGTTAAATAGTAATGCTTTAGATATTAATGAGGCGCTATACTTGCAAGAAGAGGAGAGCAAAACAGCTCCTTTAGAGCATACAATCGAGACAAGTCATGAAAGAGAGATAACGGAGCTAGAAGAAGTCAAAGCGACAGATGAAGTAGACCTAGAGGATGATCTGGAAAACTTCGATTGGGATGTAGCGAAGCAAGAAGTGGCTTCATCAGCGGAAGCAACACTAGAAAAAGACGAGAGCGTTGATAACCTTCTTGGTGGCTTTCTCGCACAAATGAATAAATAACGGAGACAGGCCCTTTAATACGTTAAAGGTGCCTGTCTCCATTTACATTACATTACTTTTTGGCTGTTCGTTTCTGTTTTGCCAGCAGTGCTTTTACTTCGTTATAGGTGAGGCCAGATTGAGCATTGAGCCGTTTGACTTCTTCGATATTTGTACCAGCAACAGTTGTTTTTGGTTGATCCACGATAGTCCTCTCCTTATTGTTTATTTCAACTATAGTCTTTACTTTTACTAAAATAATATTTTGTCGAAAAAAAGGAAGGATTAAAATTGTTGTTGACACAATTATTGGAAAATTATACACTTATAAATGCAAATATACAAGAAAGGGAGGGTTACGTCATGAAGCAGTTAAACGTTTTCACTAACACAATTTTATTAAAATCGAATGTGACCCGCCATAATGATCGAGTATAAATTATTATCTTTGGATAATAGCACTCGTATGCATTGATTCCTGCGTAGGTCACAATGGTTGTGACGTACGTTATTTTTATGCCCTTTTTTAGGCACCGTGCGCCCAAGCATGGTGCCTTTTTGCATCTTTTAGGGCTAATTTTTTAGGGGAAATGAGAAATCATTATAGTGAAAAAACATATCAGTCTAAGGTTGTAGTAAAGTGACCGATTACCTCCGTCATGGTAAATCAAAAAGGTTATTCGAATGATTGAACGTGATTGGATGGATGGTGGCTAACGAACGAGTGTCAAATGATGCAATAAAGGGAGGGACGATGGATGTTTTCAGTACTTTGGAAATTAGGGTGGTTTTTTAAACAATATTGGAAGCGGTATACCGTTGCCGTTACATTATTAATTCTTGTTAGCTTTTTAGATGTTATTCCCCCGAAAATAATCGGAATCGCTATTGATGATATGCACTTTGGCCAAATGACAACAGAGCGTTTAACAGAGCTATTATTGTTTTACGGAGGGCTCATTGTCGTCAGTTATATCATTACGTATGTTTGGATGTATCAGTTATTTGGAGGGGCCTTTTTAATTGAGAGAATTATGAGGTTTCGCTTTATGAAACATCTCTTGAAAATGACGCCGACCTTTTATGAGAAAAATCGGACCGGAGATTTAATGGCAAGAGCGACAAATGACTTAAAAGCGATTTCAATGACGGCTGGATTCGGGATTCTAACATTGATTGATTCGACGATCTTCATGATCATTATCATTGGTGTAATGGGCTTTACGATTAGCTGGCAGCTCACACTTGCTGCGTTACTGCCGTTACCGTTAATGGCGATTGCAATTAATTATTATGGGAAACTCATACACCAGCGTTTTACCGTTGCCCAAGATTCATTTGGTCATTTAAATGATAATGTTCTTGAATCGGTTTCAGGTGTAAGAGTGATTCGTGCTTATGTTCAAGAAAAAGCAGACGAAAAACGTTTTAATGCGATGACAGAGGATGTATACAACAAAAACATTGCGGTTGCAAAAGTCGATGCTTTGTTTGAGCCGACGATCAAAATTCTTGTCGGACTCAGTTATGTGATTGGACTTGGATTTGGTGCTTATCTTGTATTTCAACAGACGCTTACACTTGGTGAACTGATTTCCTTTAATGTGTATTTAGGCATGTTAATTTGGCCAATGTTTGCTGTAGGTGAGCTTATTAATGTCTTGCAAAGAGGGAACGCATCGCTTGATCGAGTCAACGAAACACTTGCTTACCAAGCAGACGTACAAGACGACGTCGAGCCAACTCATGTCGAGGTGCCAGGCACCATTTCGTTTCAACATTATTCATTCCGTTATCCTTCATCACCAACTGATAACTTAAAAGACATTTCGTTATTGGTGAACCGCGGGGAAACGGTTGGGGTCGTCGGAAAAACAGGGAGTGGGAAGACGACGCTATTAAAGCAATTATTACGAGAGTATCCACTTGGAGCGGGAAATATTTTTGTTGAAGATGTTCCTCTTCAAAAGCTTCCAGTCGATACTGTCCACGCTTGGGTCGGTTATGTTCCGCAAGAACAAATTCTCTTTTCGCGAACGATCCGTGAAAACCTGCAATTTGGTAAAGATGAAGTAAGTGACTCAGAAATACATCAAGCTTTAGAATTAGCAGATTTTCAAAAGGATATAACGTCATTACCAAAAGGACTTGATACACTAGTCGGTGAAAAGGGAGTTGCTCTTTCAGGGGGCCAAAAGCAACGTATTTCGATTGCGAGAGCGTTAATTAAAAATCCTGAAATCCTCATCCTTGATGATGCGATGTCAGCTGTTGATGGGAAGACGGAAGCGAAAATTATTGAAAATATTCGTCTCGAGCGCGCAGGGAAAACGACATTTATAACGGCACATCGCCTTTCTGCCGTTCAGCATGCCGACTGGATCGTTGTCATGGATGAAGGACAAATTGTTGAGGAAGGCACCCATGATCAGCTACTCGAAAAGGAAGGTTGGTATAAAGAGCAGTATGATCGCCAACAAGCTGATTCCTACAGTGAGGTGAGTTAAATGAAACAAAAAACAACAGGAAAACGTCTTTTTGAATATGCGATGCTATATAAAAAGACAATATTTCTTGCGCTAGCCATGCTTACGGTTGCCGTTGCAGCGGAGCTAACCGGCCCTTTTATTGCCAAGAAAATGATTGATGATCATATGCTTGGTATTGAGAGCCCTTGGGTTGAAGTGGTCGAAGAAAGTGAGAAAACAGTTTTTTACAAAGGTGGATATTATACTCGCAGCCAGAATGCAGTACCTGAGGAACAAGTAGGAAGCGAAATACAAATTGTTCAAGTCGGACGTTCCTTTTATGTCGTCCCGGAGCATTTACCGTTTGACGGAAATCGTACCATTGAAGAAAACCGACTAACAGTTGCACAAGGTGAAAAGACAGCCAGCTTTGCAGTTGAAAAGCTAAGTCAACAACAATTATTTGATTTTTATCAACCTGAAATCAGGCCCATGGTTATACTGTTAGCGTTTTATATTGTACTCCTTGTTGTCGCGGCCTTTTTCCAATATGGAAAGGCATTAATGCTTCAAACTGCAGCGAACCGGATTATTCAAAAAATGCGTACCGATGTATTTGAACATATTCAGCGGTTACCGATCACGTATTTTGATAACCTGCCTGCAGGAAAGATTGTTTCACGTGTAACAAATGATACAGAAGCAATCCGTGAGCTTTACGTAAAAGTATTAGCGACGTTTTTTACAAGTATAATTTATATGACCGGGATATTTATCGCCTTGTTTTTCCTAGATACGAGATTAGCGATGATTACATTAGTGCTCGTTCCCATATTAATCATCTGGATGACCCTATATCGAAAAGTGGCATCGAAATACAATCATCTTATTCGCTCACGTGTAAGTGATATTAATGGAATGATTAATGAATCGATCCAGGGTATGCCAATTATTCGAGCGTTTCGCCGTAAGGAACAAACGGCTAAAGAATTTGAGAAGTTGAATGAGGAGCACTTTTCGTATCAAAACAAACTATTAAGCTTAAATGCGATAACTTCACACAATTTAGTGTTCGTTCTTCGTAACGTAGCATTTGTTGTTCTCATCTGGTATTTTGGTGGACAGTCGATTGGAGCAGCAGGGTTCATCTCGATTGGAATGTTATATGCGTTTGTCGATTATTTAAATCGCTTATTTCAACCGGTTACAGATATCGTCAATCAGTTAGCCCAGCTAGAACAAGCTCGAGTCGCTTCAGAGCGAGTGTTTCAGCTACTTGATGAAAAGGGTGAAGTTGTCGATGAAGGCGATATTCTTCGCTATGAAGGAAATGTTCGTTTTGATAATGTGTCTTTTTCTTACGACGGTGAGAACGATGTACTAAAAAATATTACCTTTTCAGCCAATAAAGGAGAGACTGTTGCATTAGTTGGTTATACAGGTTCAGGAAAGAGCTCGATTATTAATCTTCTTTTTCGGTATTACGATATTGCTCGAGGCAAGATTACGATTGATGGAATGAATGCAAAGGAGATCCCGCGTCAACAACTGCGAAAGCATATGGGGATTGTCCTTCAAGACCCGTTCTTATTTTCAGGAACGATTGCTTCGAATGTAAGCTTAGATAATCCAGAAATTACAGATGCCCAAGTAAAAAAAGCATTGCAAGACGTAGGGGCAGCCCGTTTTATTGAAAGCTTGCCAAATCAATACGAGGAGCCTGTTCTTGAAAAGGGAAGTACGTTATCTGCCGGGCAGCGTCAATTGATTTCATTTGCGCGTGCTTTAGCTTACGATCCTGCTATCTTAATATTAGATGAAGCAACAGCAAATATTGATACCGAAACAGAAGCGATGATCCAACATGCACTGAACATTGTAAAAAAAGGAAGGACGACATTCATCATTGCACACAGGCTGTCGACGATTCGAAATGCAGATCAAATTCTTGTCTTGGATCGAGGCGAAATCGTTGAGCGGGGAACGCATGATGAATTACTACAACGTAAAGGAAAGTATTTTCAAATGTATCAACTGCAACAAGGTAAGGAAATATCTAAAGTAGGGTAATTACGATAATTTAGATGAGTAAAGAGGATGACTCAAAAAGCAAAGTGTCAGGCACCTCAACTACTATGAGTCACCCTCCTTTTTTCTCTACTTAAATCTTAGCATTAAGAAAGCATCAAATCCCTTTAGAACTTCACTCGTTTGAAAGTGGAAGGCATGGGTTAGGGTTAGCCGCTGATCATCCGGAAGCCTTTGCTTGGACGACGTTATGTGAACGATGGTTAAAAAAACAATTTAGAGGAGGTAGGGCGCATGATTGTAGCTGATGATATTGTAATCGAAAACGTAACGTTTGAAAACTCTGCTGGTAGAGGCGAAGTCGTCGGTCAAGCTTTAGCTGCCTATATGAATGGCGATCAACAAGTGTTTAAGAATTTTTGGCTATGTATTTATGAACTGTAAGTTAACGAGTGATGGACTACCAGTATACGATTGAAAAGATATTTAAATCTTGGAATCTACAATCTCATGTATAACGGAAAAAGAGGGGGAAGGCGTTTTGAGTACGAAGGTGTTTTTAGTAGGAGATTCAACATGTTGTAAATATGATAAGTCAGTTCGACCACGAGCAGGTTGGGGCGAATTATTACCAGACTTTATGGATAACCATATCAAAATTGTAAATGAAGCAGCTTCAGGTCGTAGTTCAAAAAACTTTCTTACAGAAGGACATTTAGACAAGGTTAGAAATGAGATTGGTAGTGGTGATTATTTATTTATACAGTTCGGACATAACGACCTAAAAGGATAATTCAAGTCGCAATGCGAAAGCGTTTACATCGTTTAAGCGGCAATCAAGGCTTGTGCAAAAGCTGGCGGAGGAAAGGTGATCGTCCCAGCTGGGGTTTGGCTTACCGGACCCATCACATTAACAAGTCATTTAAATTTACATGTCGAAGCTGGTGCTGTTGTATTATTTTCTCGTGAATTTACGGATTTTCCATTAATTATATCGAGCTTTGAAGGCGAGGAGGTCGTCCGTTGTCAGTCACCACTCGATGGGGAAGGGTTAGAGCATGTTGCTTTTACCGGAAGTGGTGTTTTTGATGGTGATCATGAATGCTGATCAAGGAGTCATCGCCTCTTATGGAAAGAACATTGATTTTACGAATCTATCCATAAAAACAGCAGGCGAAATAGTACTAGACTTGGAGCATTGTACTGATGTTTGTATCCACCAAGCTGAAAGTTTAACAGAAGTAAATACGCTATTAAACGTTTCGGGGACTACCTCTAAAAATATTAAATGGTTTTCAAAGGGCCCTGTAGAGAAAGAAAAAATTCGAATAGGATATGAAGTGGATCGTAAGTCTATTTCTATTTCAGCTTTGTAGGGAGGTGGAACGATTGAAAAAGACCGCCTTCCATTTGTAGATGGACAATCCGCAACGATGACGACAACACTTGTGACGGAAATTTATAAAAAAGCAGGAGATCCAATCCAAACGTTTTCAGACTGATGGAGTGAAAGATACAGTGGTAATTTTAAAAAAATAGAGCTGATAAAAAGTATGCTTGTAATGAAGCTGTAAATGACGACCCAGTTCCGTTATCACTATCCGAAATTCATCTCCCTCTTTTCACTTGGCACCGCTCACCGTACATGAAGAGGGAGATTTCTTTTTGATGTTAATGTAAATTGGTTTAATGAATTATTTATTTCCTTGGCTATTTTTTACATGTTTAGGACAAACGACAATCACTCAACTTCCTCCTTTAACTCGAAGCGACAGATGCTTCTGTAGAAATCTTTTTCCTATAAACGATTTTGCTTAACGTAATGCTAATTTCGTACAAAATTAATAAAGGAATAATGACTAAAACATCTGAAATAAAATCAGGAGGTGTTATTAAAACAGAAAGGACAATGAGTAAAAAATAAGCAAATTTTCTTACTTTAACAAGTTTTTGAGGGTTTACAATTCCTAATTTAGTCAAGAACATGACTACTGCAGGCATTTCAAATAAAAAGCCAAAAGGTAATGTCAGGTGGAGCATAAACTGAAAATACTTTTCTGCTGTGAAAAACGTTTCAAATTGATCTCCGGCGATACTCGTTAAAAAGGTAAGAACGAGTGGAAACAAAACAAAGTAACCAAAGGATATACCACCAATAAATAAAGTAAATAAACCAGGAATGAAAAGTAAAGTGGTTCGTTGCTCGTGTTTTGTGAGGGCCGGTTTGATAAATCGCCATAATTGAAAGGCTGCAATGGGGATTGTAATCGCAATGGCAATTACCGCTGCAATCATCATATACACCCAAAGAATATCGCCTGGACCTAATAGTGCTAGTTTTCCATCAAAGTCCTTTACTAAGTATTGATAAATGTCTTTTACAAAAACAAATGAGCCAATTAGGGCAATGACAAAAGCTATTAAAGTAACAATAATTCGACTACGTAATTCTGTTAAATGATCAACGAGTTGCATACCGTTTTTTTCCATCCCTAAACTCCTTTCATTAGAAGAGGATGAAGTTAAAAAGTAACGTGTCTAGCACTGGACCTTGCCACAAAATTGTTTAAGTTTTTTCTGTGAATTTTGGATACTTAGATGTATTAAAGAATTGCCAGTGCTAGACACCGAAGTGATATTTTTATCTTCTAGCTTCCTGTTTTACTATTAGACTGTTCAATAGCTTGTAGCTTTGTTTTTTCTTCTACTTTTTCTTTTTTGTTATCGTCATTCACTAACTCATGGGTCGCTTTTTTAAATTCTTTTAATGTTGATCCAAAAGCTCGTCCAATCTCTGGAAGTTTTGACGGGCCAAAAATAATTAAGGCAATGACTAATACAAGAATTAAACCAGGAATTCCGATGTTTGATAACATAGATAAAGCCTCCTTAGGTAAATGAATTATCAGTATTTAACTAACGATTAAATCGTTACTCCATGGCGCTCTAAAGCAGCCGCAGCTAATGGTGACATTCCATTCTCTTCTGCATATTGTGCAACTTTATTTGAAATTTGTGGTGCAAAGCTTGCTGGAGGCGCAGCATGGCTCATAGCTGCTTGGCGAGCTGAATTTCTGCGAGCAAATGGTCCCCAAATGGCGAAAGTAATACCAGGACTTTGAATATTAACAAAAAGAGTTTTTCCATCAGGTGAAAAAGTTGGACCTGCAAATTCAGAGCCGGTCAGACTATTTTCAGCAAAAGGATAAACGTTTCCTTCTGGAGTTAAGCCGATAATACGGTCATTTCCTGGACCATCTTCGGCAATCCAAAGGTCTCCCCAAGGTGTAATTGTGATGTTATCTGGCATTTCTAAATCGTTAGATGCTGTCGACTCATAGAATAGTTCCAATGTATTTGTAGCTGGGAAATATCGATAAATACGGCCGAAATTGCCGTCTCCAGCACTTGTGTCGTCAAACCAGAATGTCCCTGCAGCAAACCAAGCACCTTCTAATCGTTCAAATCGGATACAACCAAGATCTCTTGCATCTTCTTTTGCACGTTCAGGATTCACTTCTTTCCATACGATTCCGTATTTTTGTCCACTTGTAAAGTTGCTCGCTGGATTAGCTGGAAGTTCGTCGATGGCTGCTGCTTCAAGAATTCCTCCTTTTTGTAATGAACCTAGCTTTTGACTACGATCATGTGGAGTAAAACGATAGAAGAAGCTTGGGTTGTTATCTTCAGTTAAGTACCAAATTCCTGTTTGTGGGTCTACAGCACAGGCCTCGTGGGAAAAGTACCCCATATCTCTAATCGGTGTTCTAGACATTTCATTTTCTGGATCATGTGGATTGACTTCGAAGACAAAGCCATGTCCCATGTTACGAGTTTCTTCACAGGTTAACCACGTACCCCAAGTTGATGGGCCGCCTGCACAGTTACGAATATTTCCTGAATTTGTTACATATTCACTGACTACTTCACGGTTAGGTGTGACGACTAGAGCAGTTGTTCCACCAGCAGCTCCTTTGCTCCACGGGTTTTTTCCGTTTACTGGATATGAAGAGTTCGTACTAAGCTCATGATTTCTGACAAGTATTGTCGAATTATTTGGTCCTTGGAAGGCTGCCATTCCATCGAGGCCTGCTGGTACTAAATCACCGTTTGTCATTTTGTTTCCAGTCTCTGAAATAATTTTGTAGTGAAACCCTTGTGGAAGATCTAATATTCCATTTGGGTCTTTAACTAATGGGCCGTACCCACCAAAGCCACTTGTTGGGTTGTTTGTTTTTCCTCCAGCGGCTAAAGTATTAGCTTGTCCACCTAAAGAAAATACACCTGTTGTCCCTAAAGTTAATGCTAACGTACTCATTCCACTCACTTTTAAAAAGTCACGTCTGTTCATTTCATGGTTTTTCATTCAATTTGCCTCCTCCATTTTTAATAGGCTGCCAATCGCTGAAGTTCTTCTATGAAAAATTTAACAAATGAAGATTAATTGTTTATTTAAAAACAATTAGTATATTGTTAATGTTGGAAAATAATGCAAAAGTAGGAGGTGAAGATCGTTGAGGATGGAGGATTTGATGATTTCCTAAGGAATTAGTTATGCTGAAAATTAATGATTACTAAGTAGTTCCATTCAATTTAAGCAATTGAGCTAATACTTTTGTCTTGAAAAGTAGCGATTGGATGAGCTGTAAATTTAATAGTTTGTAAATTTTTAGTTTCAACTTCGTAAATGAGTAGTGGAAGAGTGCTGGAGGAGTGTTGAACTTTGTCTGATATTGTCGAGAAATCGATAAATGGTCAAAAGTTGAAAATAAAAGGCTAGAACTTGAAAATAAAACAGCCGAAGTCGAAAATAAAAGGACAAAACTTGAAAATAACAGGATAGAACTCAAAAAATAAAGCAGTAAACGTTAAAATTCCCCCTTCATTTCCGTCAATGAAAGGGGAATTTGCATGAAAGAGTAAATAGAAGGTAGCGATAATAGGATGTTTATGCAGAAAGAAGGTCTAATCTATTTATACGTTAAGCTTTTAGCCGTGTTTAAATAGAATTTTAGCTCATCGATTACGGGTTCTATTAATTGCTTGCCTTCGTTTGTCAGCACATGATTCTACAACTTTAGACTGAGACATTACTTTATTCCGTTTTTTATTGCATAAAGAGCAGCTTGAGTGCGGTCTGCGAGCTCGAGTTTACTTAATAGATTTGAAACATGTGTTTTAACCGTTTTTTCTGTAATAAATAAGGTGTTGGCAATTTCCTTATTACTTTTCCCGTTCGTAATTTCAATAAGTACTTCTTTTTCCCGTTTCGTCAGTGTATCGAGTAAATTTTCTTCTTGGCCGCCTCCTGTCATATGGGTTAGGACGTGATGTGTCACTTGCGGATGTAATTGACTTTGACCGTCATAAACTGCTTTTATTGTTTTTACTAATTCATCAGGTTCAATGTCTTTCAGCTGATAGCCATTGGCACCTGCTCGGATGGCAGGGATGACGTGATCTTGGTCAGAAAAACTCGTTAAAATTAATATTTTGATCGTCGTATTCGTTTCTCTAATTTTTTTTGTAGCTTCAATTCCGTCCATCCTAGGCATGACGAGATCCATTAGGACGACATCTGGGTTTAGTTTGTTAACTTTTTCAACGGCATCTTGACCATCGGTTGCTTCGCCAACAATTTCAATATCAGTTTGTGTATCTAGAAAAAAACGTAATCCCCTTCGTACAACGTGATGGTCGTCTGCAATTAGAACGCGAATTGTCATTTCACTCTCTCCTTAAATAGGAACAGAAACGGAAATGGTCGTTCCTTTTCCTTCTATCGTATTGATTTTTAGATACCCTCCATGAATCTCTGCTCGTTCTTTCATACTTGAAAGTCCAATCGTAGGGCTATGCTGGATAATGGAAGGGTTAAACCCGATTCCGTCATCTGTGATCGTCATTTTTACTCTATTTTTGGTCACGTCAACTTTTACTTTAACGGTGCTGGCTTGGGCATGCTTTTTAATATTATTTAAGGCTTCCTGTCCGATCCGCCATAAACATTCTTCGGTCGTATTCGGAAGGTTTAATACACCGGTGAGATCGAAGTCAACGTTTAACATCAACATCTCTCCATAGGATTTTATTGCGCTTACAACACCACTTTCTAAACCAGAAGGACGCAGCTGCCAAATGAGACTGCGCATTTCTCGTAACGCTTCTTGCGAAAGCTCTTGGATATAGGAGAGGGAGTGGTGCAGTTTGTCAATGTCTTTAACTTCCTTCATGCCGCGAGCTGTAAGAGACAGAGAAAATAAAAGTTGGTTCACAGAATCGTGTAAATCTCGCGCCAGTCGATTCCGTTCTTCAATTAAGGCAATTTCTCTCGATTTTTCATCAAGGCGTGCATTTTCAAATAAAATGCCAAGATGGTTGCTCAGTTGCTGAATAATTTCTTCGTCAATCGCATCGAATTCCATATGGGATATGTTAAGTTTGCCTTTTGTTTCACCAAGATGAATCTCTTTTTCAATTGTTTTTAAATGAGTACTTTTTGTTGGTTGTATTTCTGATTTTAAGTGGTTACATTCAAACTGGATACCAGACCATGAAAAGGCACGATACATTTCACTTACTACCGTTTCCGCAAGGTTCGATTCCTTTGCACGCTTGGCATTGAGAGTCGCACTGATTTGACCCAGTGATTGATAGAGTGCTGCGCGCTTTTGTTCATTATGATATAGCTTCATTCGTTTGATGGCGGTTCCGATTTGGAACGCAACAGCTTCAAGAAGGGCGAGTTCGTTATTTGTGAAGCGGTCTTTGTTCGGTGCAGCGACATTGAGTAAGCCGAAGCGCTCATCGCCCGCTTGCAGGGGGACGGTGGCATGATGAGTAATATCGTTTGTTTTTCCCCAATCATATTTAATCGCATCGTCAATTCGTTTACAGCCAATAATATTGAAGGCTTTTTTTAACGTGTTTTCATTGTATTCTTGAATGCACCAGCAATTTCCTTCACACATCGGTTTCTTGTCTTGCCAGCTTAGGGCAGGGGGCAGGTAGACGTCAGCAATGAGTTCGTAATTTCCTTGATTATCAATTAAATAGATCCAGCCGGTTTCAAGTTCAGTCACTTTTAGTAATTCTTTTAATACCGATTGAAGCATTTCATTTAAGTTGTTTCCTTGATTTAATGTCTCTGCAATAGCCTTTATCGTTTTTAGCTTCGTCATTTCCTGATGGTTACTTTCCATCTGCTCCCCTCGCTTTCATTGTTTTTTTTAGTATATGAACTTATTAGAACGCACGTAGCTTAGCAGCTTGTGCATTGCTCTTGCGTGTGGTTTTTCCCTCATTTAGCCGTAGTTATTTTCTTTTTAAGTTTACCAAACCATGTTGTTTTTTTGGAAGGATTTGTCTGAAACTTCCACCCTTCTTGTGAAATTCGCTTTACTTTTCTCTTTTTCTCATTAATGATTTCTTCAAAACCAAAATGATTCATTATCGATCACTCCTTATTGTTTTCTTAGTTCTAGGATAATACGAAAAGTATCTGGAAACATCTGGCAGAGGGAGGAAGTTCTTTTACATACTTTGACGTGTTTTTTTGAGGGATAGTTCAGACTTTAGATGGAGAAGAGGATTGACGTTTACAATGGGGCGGTGGTGAGTATGATAGTAGTGGAGAATTTTAATCTTATAACGTGTCCTTCATAGATATCTTTAGGTTTTTATGATATAACTACTAATAAAATGAACTGTGAAAATAGAGAGGTTGAGGTGGATGGAGAGTACAAATAATTCGTCAAACTTTATTAAACATATTGTGAATGAGGATTTGAAGGAGGGAAGAAACGATGAGGTAGTGACTCGGTTTCCTCCAGAACCAAATGGATACTTACATATTGGACATGCAAAATCAATCGTTTTAAACTTTGAGCTAGCTGATGAATTTAAAGGGAAAACCAATTTGCGGTTTGACGACACGAACCCGTTAAAGGAAGACCAAGAATTTGTTGATTCGATTAAGGAAGATGTCACTTGGTTAGGGTATGACTGGGATGGACTCTTCTATGCTTCTGATTATTTTAATGAAATGTATGAACGGGCCATTCTTCTTATTAAAAAAGGATTGGCGTATGTCGATGATTTGTCGGCTGAAGAAATTAGAGCCTACAGAGGGACTTTGACTGAACCGGGAAAAGAAAGTCCACATCGAAACCGGACGGTAGAGGAAAATCTCGATTTGTTTGAGCGCATGAAAAATGGCGAGTTTGGTAACGGTGAAAAAGTGTTACGAGCGAAAATTGATATGTCCTCTCCGAATTTAAACATGCGAGATCCTGTACTATATCGTATTTCACATGCGACACATCATAATACAGGTGACAAGTGGTGTATTTACCCAATGTATGATTTTGCTCATCCGCTTGGTGATGCGATTGAAGGAGTGACGCATTCAATTTGTACGCTTGAGTTTGAAGATCATCGTCCGTTATATAATTGGGTCGTCGAACAGTGTGAAATGGAAGCCACTCCGAAGCAAATTGAGTTTGCTCGCTTAAACTTAACGAATACGATCATGAGTAAACGAAATTTGAAGCAATTGGTCGATGAAAAAGTGGTCGATGGCTGGGATGACCCGCGTATGCCGACAATTTCTGGTTTGAGACGAAGAGGATTTACACCAGAATCGATTCGCAACTTCTGTCGCGAGATCGGAGTAGCAAGAAGCTATAGTACGGTTGATGTTCAAATGCTTGAGCATTTCGTACGTGAAGATTTGAAATTGAAGGCACCGCGGACAATGGCCGTTCTTAAACCGCTAAAAGTCGTCATTACAAACTATCCTGAAGGTCAAGTTGAAATGCTTGATGCGGAAATTAATCCTGAAAATCCAGAGATGGGTACACGACAAATTCCGTTTTCACGTGAAATTTACATTGAACAAGAGGATTTCATGGAAAATCCACCGAAAAAATATTTTCGCTTGTTCCCAGGTAACGAAGTTCGCTTAAAGCATGCCTACTTTATTAAGTGTGAAGAAGTGATCAAAGATGACAATGGTAATGTCGTTGAACTTCGTTGTACGTATGATCCTGAAACGAAGAGTGGTACAGGCTTTACAGGGCGTAAAGTAAAAGGGACACTTCATTGGGTGGAGGCAGCGAATGCGAAACCAGCTGAGTTCAGACTGTATAACCCTTTGATTTTAGATGAGGAAAAAGAAGAAGGAAAAACGTTCTTAGACCACGTAAATCCGAATTCTTTAGAAATATTAAAAGGCTTCGTCGAACCGAATATGAGTGAAGCGAAGGCGAATGATAAGTTTCAATTTTTCCGCCATGGATACTTTAATGTCGATCCGAAACATACGACATCAGAACAACTTGTTTTTAATTTGATTGTCTCGTTGAAAAGCTCGTTTAAATTATAATTGAAGGATTACAAAAGCATAAAAGCCAGGCTCTCCAAACGTGTAATGGAGGTGCCTGGCTTTTGTTTTGCAGTAATTGGTTTATTGTTTTATTTATTATTTGTGTCTCCAGTACAATATTCCTTTAATGTACTTTGGACACATTTTATCGTTATTAAAGGTTTTGATTAGGCGAAACAAATAACAAAAACACTGGATGGTTTAAAAATATACGACATTTATTTATATTTTTGTCGAGTCAAAAAATTTAAAAGTAGTAATTAGTAGTCTATCAGAATTTTATTTTTACAATATTTATTGAAAACTATCAATTTAATTATATTTTTTTCAAAAAAAATGTTAGTTTTTAAAAAAAAATTAAAAAACACCTATTGAAATTACAAAAAAATCAGTTTAATATAAAACAATATAAAAATATTATTAAAGTGAAGGAGCAATCGATATGGCGAAGACACAGCCACAAGATTTATTAAAAGTAATAGATGATATTGATAAAGCTATTATTCAGGCACTCCAAATAGATGGTCGTAGATCATATACAGATTTAGCTGAAGATCTAGGAATTACAGTTGGAACGGTTAGAAATCGCGTTCAACGATTAATAGATAATAAACTAATTAAAATCGTAGGGGTCGTAGATCCGTTTAAAACAGGAATGCCGACAGTAACCATGTTTGGACTTAAAGTAAAGTTAAATAAACTTGAAGAGGTTTCCCAAGCTCTTGTGGCGATCCCGGAGATTCGCTTTGTGGCAGCCGCTACGGGGGCTTTTGATCTCTATGCCGAGGCCATTACAGATTCAAATCAAGATCTCTATCGGATCATCAAAGAGGAAATCAGTAAAATTGACGGCATTGAATTAATCGATACATCTATGATTCTTGAAATCTATAAACAGTCTTACGATTGGGGCGTCAAAACGAATAAAGAATTAGATTAATTATCATTTTTTTTATATTCAATTATCTGAATATAAAAAATATAATAAAATTTCACTTAAAAATGGAGGGGATAAAATTGAAAAAGATCTTGTTAATTCTAATTATCGTTTTAACTCTTTCGATGACATCAGGAGCATTGGCGGCGGAAAGTAGTAAGCCAATACTTAATTCTGCTGATGTTACGATTGAAGCCGTATCTGAAACGCAGTTCGAGGTGAAAGAAGTCATTCATGTTGCCAATCCAGGGAATGAAAAGTTACAGCACACTTTTTCAAAAAAAGATAGGGTCGTTGTTAACGATCTAACATTTGAGTCGAATGGAGAAGTACTGGAGGTAGAAACGAACTCAGGCGAATTTTTAGATAAGATAGCTCTACCTGTACCAGAACAATCGGTTGATGCGTTAACTTACACCATAACGTATTCAGTAAATCGTCCAGACGGGTCATACTATACACCACTTGTTGTACCGTTGTACGCATCAGAGGGTGAAAAAAACGTAGTAACGATAAAGTTTACAGCCCCCGAAGGACAGTTTATACACAAAGGTTCATTTCCTATCGTTTATAACGTGGAGGGGAATACCGTAGAAAATCACTTGTTGAACATGCCGAGCCATGTGAATTATAAATACGGTTCTTCACCTACAGCTTTGTTTAACTCTCACAATGTGGCATCTGCTCTCATTTTTATTTTATTAGTTAGTGTAATATCAGTGTGGTTCAGAGCGGAACGCAAAAATGTACAGGGGGTGGCATAAGTATGGGATTTGGCTTTAGCTTTTGGGGATTAGTTCTTTATGCTGTCATATTTATTTCAGGTTACTTTATTTGGGCAATTAAAGAAAATGCAAAAGAAGAAGAGGAAGGGAATTAATCGCTTAAAAACGACAAAGGAGGCAAATCATGTTTGAGATAAGTCCAGTTTTCTATTATGTTGTTGCCGGTTATTTTATCGTGATCTTATCGATTGGATTTTGGGCAGGTAAAGGGAATAAGACAAGTGAATCGCATTTAGTTGCGGGTCGTTCAATTGGTGCCTTAGTTGGTGGTGCAGCGTTAGCAGCAACCCAAATGAGTGCCGGAACGTTTGTTGGTACAATTGGTGTCCACTATTTGACAGGGGCAAGCTTTATGTGGTTCTGGCCCGGGTTATGGGCAGGTTGGTTAGTATCAGCTATTTTTGTTGCTCCAAAGTTTCAACAGTTTAAAGGGGTAACGGTTCCTGATTATGTAGAAAAACGTTATAACAGTAAAGCAGCAAAAGTAATTGCAGCGCTTTTAATTATAGTCGCTTATACTGTTTATCTTGTCGGACAATATGTAGCGGGCGGCGTTCTATTACAAACCATTTTTGGTATACCGGTTGTATGGGGAGCTTTTATCACAATTGGAATAACAACGATTTATACAATGAAAGGTGGAATGAAGGCGACTACATATAGTGACTTTGTTCAGGCGATTATTATGGCAGGGTGTTTCTTCGCAGCTATTCCACTATTATTCTCACAAGGTGGGGGCTTTGCTTACGTTGGAAATTTCTTAACAGAACTTGATCCAACAATCACAGGCTGGTCATTTGGATTTAAGGACCTTCTTGGTTTCGGACTTGCTTTTGGTTTATCAATGGCAGTTGCACCTTATGAATTAGCGAGAATGTACACGATGAAGAGTAAGAAAACAGTGCGTCTTGCAATTGGATTCTCGTTTATCTTACAAGCAATTGTCGGTATTTCTGTAGCCCTTGGTGGAATGGCAATGCGCTCCCTATTCCCAGTATTAGGAAACGGCGACAGTGCTTCTCCAATCATGGCGATTAATGTTCTACCACCATTAGTAGGGGCGTTACTTATGGTCGCTATTTTATCAGCTATCATGAGTACGGTATCGGGGGTTATGATTGTTTCAAGCTCAGGTATATCGCATGATATATTCGGTGTTATAAAGCCTAATGCAACAGATAAACAAAAAATGTTAGTCAACCGTATAGCGGTATTTATATTAGCTTTAATTCCGTTATACTTCGCTCTAAACCCATTCGATATGGTACAGTTTATCGTTATGCTCCAAGCCTCTTTAGTAGCAAGCTTTTTCTTTGCTGTAGTGGTAATCGGACTAAACTGGAAACGTGCAACAAAGAGTGGTGCCTTAGCTTCCATGTTAGGTGGAATAGCTACCGTTACACTTTGGTATGTGATAGGGAAGCCGTGGGGGCTAAATGAAGTTATCCCAGGCGTACTTGTTTCAATTATTTTATTAGTTGTCGTTAGTAAGCTGACGAAACCAGTACCTCAATCCTCTCTTGATCCATTCTTTGGAAAGGATAAGGATAAAAAGGAAATTGCTTCTTAATTAAAAATGAAAGACAGTGCCAACAGAGTTAGCCTTATTTTGTTGGCCTTGTCTTTTCTCTTAGCTTAAGAGCTTTTAAAAAGTTGTCTTTTTATGGAAACAATGCATAAGCTGCTGTATGTCTGAAGTGACTAGTAAGGGATTTCTAGCAAGAAATCAAGTACGCCAAAAGTTTTAAAGCGAAAGGATTAGTATTCAAACTATTCAAGGGGGGAATCACATGGATGGTCGTTTAAAAGGAGAAGTAGCTATTGTAACGGGCAGTGCTTCAGGAATTGGGAAAGGAATTGCTGAGCGCTTTTTACAATCTGGCGCATCTGTCCTATTAGTAGATAGTAATAAAGATAGATTATCAGAGACATCTGAAGTCTTTAAGCAAAAATACGGACAAGATAAAGTTACTCTATATACTGCTGATCTATCTTCTATAAAAGAAATTCCAACAATTATAGAAAAGGTTGTTTATCAGTTTGGCCAATTGAATGTACTTGTTAATTGCGCAGGGATCTATCCTTCCATTCCAGCAATTCAAATTACAGAGGGAGATTGGGACCGTGTCCTAGACTTAAACCTTAAAGCTACATTTTTCTTTTGTCAGGAAGCTGCCAAACAAATGATCGAGCAAAATACAGGTGGAAGAATTGTAAATATCACTTCTACAGCTAGTGAGGTAGCTAGACCAGGTGTTGCCCATTACTGTTCTTCTAAGGCAGCGGTGAAAATACTAACGCAAGTCCTTTCCTTAGAGTGGGCTTCCTATGGCATTCGTGTAAATGCTTTAGGCCCTGGTTTAGTCGAAACCGAAACATTGCTTGAAACATTAACGACAGAAGAGGCAAAAGCAGAACATAAAGAAAAACTATCGTATTCCCCAATGAACCGTACTGCATTACTTGAAGAAATTGCAGAGGGTGTTATGTATTTTGCTACAAATCAATCAAGCTTTGTAACAGGGCAAACGCTCCTTGTTGATGGTGGATATTCGGCAGGAAGAGTTTTTCAATCTAAGTCGAAAAAGGTGATGGAAAATGAATGAGGTTGTTCAGTTTATAAAAGAAAAAGAAGAAGAAATGATAGAAGTTCTTCGGGAGTTGGTTGAGATGGAGTCTCCATCCCGAGATAAGGATTTAACTGATCAAATTAGTCAAAAGGTTGCAGGCCTTTTTGAACAATTAACAGGTGGTCAATCATCAATTATTCTTAATCAGCCTTTTGGAAACCATATCCGTGGAGAATGGGGAGAAGGGGAAAAACAAATCCTATTGTTAGCCCATTTCGACACGGTTTGGCCAAAGGGGACCATAGAAACCATGCCTTTCACTATTAAAGATGGAAAGGCTTTTGGGCCGGGTGTCTTTGATATGAAGGGTGGGCTGGTCCAAGGCTTATTTGCCCTTCATGCCCTAAATCAATTAGCTAGACCTTTATTACACAAAGTTGTCTTTTTGTTTACTTCAGATGAGGAGATTGGTAGTCCTACATCACGAGAGCTTATTGAAAAAGAAGCGGGTTATAGCGAATATGTTTTTGTTCTTGAGCCTGGAATGACAACGGAAGGAGCAATAAAAACAGCTCGTAAAGGTGTAGGTATGTTTCAACTTGAGATAAAAGGAAAGCCTGCTCATGCAGGAGTTGATCCTGAAAAAGGACGAAGTGCCATTGAAGAGATGGCAAAACAAGTTTCGTATTTACATAGTTTAACAGACTTTGAAAAAGGAACGACCGTAAACGTTGGCAAAATGGAAGGAGGCACAACTTCTAATGTGGTCGCTGCTAAAGCAAATGCGGAAATAGACTTACGAGTAAAAACAGAAAAAGAGTTTGCTCGAATTGTTCCCCTTATCAACAGTATTGAATCCTTTATGGATGGTGTAGAAGTTCATATCTCTGGTGGTATAAACCGCCCGCCACTTGAACGAACAGAGGAAGTAGTTCAACTGTATAAGAGGGCACAAGGATTGGCAAAGAAGTATCTCGACATCGATTTACAAGAAAAGGAGACGGGTGGAGGCAGCGATGGTAATTTTACGGCCCCATTTGCACCTACAATAGATGGACTTGGTGCTGTAGGAGATGGTGCCCATGCCTCTCACGAACATCTAATAATAGCAGAAATGACACGACGAAGTGCGCTTGTTGCAATGTTGTTAATGGATCTCTCACAAAACAATGTAAAGGAGGAAAAACAAAATGGCTCAAACGCTAGATTCTGTTCAACAAATGTTAATCAATGAGGTTAATAAAGATAATCTTATGGAGTACACAAAAAATATAGCGAAAGAAGTGCGCCTATCTGGAACAGAAGAGGAATTGCGATCCTTTAAATATGTCCAAAGTAAGTTAGAGGAGTTTGGTGTGGAAACTTCTTTAATCTTTAGCGATGCATATATAAGTTTACCCGGCAACGCTGAGTTGTCGGTGAACAATCAGTCTTTTGCTTGTATCACACACACTCTCTCAACTCCTACACCCGTTGATGGAATTGACGGTGAGCTCGTCTATGTTGGAAAGGCAATCAGCCCAGATTATCAAACGATTGATGTCAGAGGTAAAGTGGCATTGCTAGACGGATTAGCCATCCCAGGTGCAGTTGCAAAAGCGCAACAGGCTGGTGCCCTTGCGACGGTATTTATCAATGCGAAGCATACGCATGAAATGATTGTTTCACCTGTTTGGGGGAATCCAACTACAGAAAACGTCAACTTACTACCGAAAATTCCTGTTGCATCTGTTAACTATGGTAATGGAAATAAAATTAAACAATTGATCGCAGAGCATGAAAATACAACCGTTTCATTAAAAACAGAAGTCGATACGGGTTGGAGGAAGATTCCGCTTTTAACCGCAGAAATTAAAGGGCAGGAACAATCTGATGATTTTGTGCTATTTAGTGGACATATCGATTCTTGGCATTATGGAGCCATGGATAACGGAAGTGCAGATGCTGCGATGATCGAAGTGGCTCGCATTTTAGGGCAACATCGCGATAAGTTAAAGCGTACGCTGCGTTTAGCTTTTTGGTCAGGTCACTCTCATGGCCGTTATGCAGGATCTGCCTGGTATTGTGATGAGCATTGGGAGGAGTTACATGACCATTGCGTAATGCATATCAACATTGACTCTGTTGGTGGGAAAGGTGCCACTATTTTATCTGAGGGTAATTGTATGGCAGAGACGAAAGACCTTGCTGCTAAATCCATTAAAGTGATAACGAATGTGGATTATGAAGGATCTCGCTTTGGCCGTGCAGGAGATCAATCTTTCTGGGGGCCAGGTGTGCCATCCTTATTTATGGGATTATCCGAACAACCACAATCTGACGACCCTGCCTCTGAAGCATTCTCGCAATTGTTTGGTGCAGGAAAAGGTGGTGGCTTTGGCTGGTGGTGGCATACAACAGAAGATACGGTGGATAAAATTGATCCGGAGAATTTAGAAAGAGATTGTAAGATTTATGTATCTATCGTTTATCAAGCTTGTTCTGAACAGCTGTATCCTATTAATCAATTAGCTGCAGTACAGGAACTAAAGGATATTCTCCTTCATTATCAGCAACTTGCTGGTCAGGAACTAAGTTTTACACGATCTATTGACCGGATTACTCAACTTGAAGAAGAGGTAGAAGCGTTCAATCAGTTTATTCAAAATGAAATGACTGAACAAGATATTTCTAAGGTAAATCAAATGATTAAACGTCTTTCTAAATTACTTGTTCCTTTAAATTATGTAAATGGAAATCCATTTCAGCATGATTTAGCTATGAAACAAGCACCTCTACCATTGTTAGGAAAAGTAGGTCAACTTGCTGCAGCTGAGAAAGGTAGTGACGAATACTATCAATTAAAAACAGAATTAAAAAGAAATGTTAATCAAGTGAATTATACAATAAAAAATGCATTTGAGCTTGTACAGCAAGCTAAAAATCATCTAAAGAAGAAAACATGTTAAGGGGGATTTAATAGCATGCCAGGTCTTTTTGATTCTTTTAACGAAAAAAATTTATCCTTGAAAAACCGAATCGTCCTTTCTCCCATGTGTCAATATCAAGCTTTTGAACGTGAAGGTGTCCCTGAAAATTGGCACTTTGTTCACCTTGTCTCACGGGCAATAGGGGGAACGGGCTTAATTTTAACTGAAATGACGGACGTGGAATCTCGTGGCAGGATTACTGAAAACTGCTTAGGCATCTATAATGATGAGCAAGCAGAGGCCTTTAAGAAAATTGTGGATGACGTGCATAAATATGAGGCGAAGATTGGAATGCAAATTGCACATGCTGGGAGGAAATCGGTTATTGAAGGTGGGGATATCGTCGCTCCATCCGCCATTCCTTTTTCAGAAAAAAATCCTGTCCCACGTGCCTTAGAAAAAGGTGAAATTGAAGACATTATTGAAAAATTTGCTCAGGGTACAAGGAGAGCTGTCCTAGCAGGATTTGATACCATTGAATTGCATGGCGCGCATGGGTATTTATTACACCAATTTATGTCACCAGCTAGTAATAAAAGAGACGACGAATATGGGGATTATGGAAAATTTCCGCTTGAAATAATTCGTGCTGTTAAACGGGAAATGCCAAAGGATATGCCCTTAATTCTAAGAGTGTCAGCTGTTGAATATAGTGAAGGTGGTTATCAACCCGAAGAAATGTTAGCTCTATCTGAACAATTTGTGAAAGCAGGAGTTGACATGTTTGATATTAGTACGGGTGGGGATTGCCCGACAAGGCCGCACGTATATCCTGGATATCAGGTTAAGTATGCAGAGTTATATAAAAAAGAATTAGGAGTACCTGTAATTTCTGTTGGGAAGTTAGAAAATCCACATGTTGCAGAAGCTGTAATTCAAGAAGAACGCGCGGATTTGGTCTGCATCGGTAAAGGTATGTTAAGGAGTCCTTATTGGGCCAAAGAAGCTGCTGTCGAACTGGGTGTTGATTTAAAAATGTCTGGCGTTTATGAGATGGGCTATTAACGGATAAATTGGGGAGGATATTAGGATGAACATCACGATTTTTGGAGCAGGTGCTATTGGAGGAGTAATTGGTGCTTATTTAGTTAAAGGTGGACAACAAGTTACCTTTGTTGATATTGCAGAAGATCATGTCAAGGAAATGAGGAGCAATGGTCTAAAAATAAACATGCAGGAAGATCCCTTTACGGTTGCAGTTGATGCTTATACAGTAGATGAATTAATAGAAAAAGGGGAGCCACTAGATGTCGTTTTTCTTTGTGTAAAGGCTCAGTATACGAAGGCAGCCGTTCAAAGCTTTATGCATCTATTAAGCCCTCAATCTATGGTTGTATCATTTCAAAATGGACTGTGTGAGTCAGTCATCGCAAGCCTAATTGGTAAAGAGCGGACTGTAGGGTGCTTTGTGAACTTATTTGCAGATTATATGAAACCAGGTGAAATTAATTATGGCGGGATTGGAAGTGTATATATCGGTGAGATAGATAGATCGATCTCAAAACGAGTAGAAAATTTAGTAGAAATTTTATCACTATGGGGAAATGCCAAGTCTACAGATAACATTAACGGATATTTGTGGGGAAAAATAGCGTACGGAACTATTTTAACGGCTACAGCTTTAACCAATGAAACCATTGCAGATTTACTAGATTTACCTAGACATCGTCTATTATTCTGTGATCTTGCTGCAGAAGTTCTAGCAGTTGCAGAATCTAAGGGAATAAGCCCTGAGGGTTTTGACGACTGGTGTCCTGAACTTGTTTTTCCAATCGAAAATAGAAACCATAATTATATAGATGATCAATTTAATAAACTTGTTTCACGCTTACGAACGTATACCAAAACAAAGACAGGGATTTGGCGTGATCTTGCAGTAAGAAAAAGAAAAACAGAGGTTCCAGATCATTTAACACCAGTAATTGAAGAAGGGGAGCTAGCAGGTCTTAATATGGAATTAACCAAGGCAACACTAAAAATGATTGTAGAAATTGAAGATGGAAAACGTGAGATGTCTATTGAAAATTTAGAAGTTCTTCACAGGATTCACACAAACAAATCTCAATTATCTATGAATTTAAAATCAGGTCAGTAACTCTACTGGCTTAATTGTTTTTATAATATTCTAGCTTGGTTAGGAGTGAACGGTTGGGTTCTATACTCCCTTTTATTTAAATAATAAAAGTATCGGCGATAGGTTTTAATTTAAAAGATACAAGCCTCAAAGCGGGCACTAAGAGGAGGGAGTATTAAAATGAAGATTAATAAAGTGGAGACACAAATCATTGAAACACGTTTTATGGAATCATTTCATACAACCTATGGGAAAATACCGTCTTCTCATCCACATCTCATCGTGAAAATTACAACAGATAAGGGAGTGGCTGGATTTGGTGAAGCCTCCCCTTTACCTATGTTTACAGGTGAAACAGTTGAGATTATGAAAGTAGCGGTGGATAAAGAACTTGGGCCAGCTATTATTGGGCAAGAGATATTTGAGCTTGATGAAATCCATAAGGTTATGAATAGGGTGCTTGGGAAAGCAAGTGCGGCCAAATCGGCAATTGATTTAGCATTGTGGGACCTAAAAGGAAAATCCTTAAATATACCTGTTTACAAATTACTAGGGGGTACGAAAAAGAAAAATCTAGAGTTAGCCTATGTATTAGGTGATGAACCTATTGACCAAATGATCATTAAGGCTGAAGAAAAACGAAACATGGGGTTTTCCACATTTAAGATAAAAGTAGGAACGACACCCGAAAAGGATATTTCTTCAGTTAAAGCTATTCGAGATGCTTTAGGTCCGGACGTAAGAATAAGAGTCGATGCTAATCAAGGTTTTGATGTGAAAACTGCTTTACATGTTATAAACAAAATTGCTCCATACTCTATTGATTATATAGAACCACCTGTACGAGAATGGGATATAGCAGGTTTAAAACAAGTTAGACAAGGGTCCCCGATTCCAGTTATGGCAGATGAAAGCTTATATAGCCCACACCAAGCTTTGACGTTGATTAAGGAAGAGGCAGTCGATCTTTTTGCCATTAAATTGATTAAAACGGGTGGGATTACACCTGCACTAAAAATTGTGAGTATGGCCGATGCTGCAGGGATTGATTGTGTGGTCATTAGTCCTTGGGATTCCTGGCTAGGTACATATGCTAACCTTCATTTTGCAACCTTACTAACAGAACGGTATGCACATGAATTGGTAGGCCCGTTTTATCTGACAGATGATCCGTTTGGAACAATTCCGAATAAGGTTTCTATATCAATTAATGAAGGATCCGGTTTTGGAATAGTGGCTCCGCCTAGCATTACATTTGAGACTTAATGATGAAAGATTATTGGTTCATCCATGCTAGCTTTAGTTATTGGCATATTGTTCTGTTTTGGAATCTTAGAGCATGAACTTGAAGTTCAAACACGTTTTCTACTTAGATATATCGTTTGGGAATAGAGTTTTTATTTTTGATTTAGTAAATGATAATTCACTTATACAAATTTGGGAGGAACTCGTATGAAAACAGAAATCGTTAGTAGTACTATTGAAGAGTTGCGTGAAGAAGTTGTATCCTTTTTACAAAAGTTAATTCAAATCCCGAGTGAAAATCCACCGGGTAATTATGATGAAATAACAGAATTTCTTTGCACAGAGTTGTCAAAATTCGGGTTTGAGGTAGAGTTAATTGAAGTACCTGAGGAACTATCTAAAAAGGCTGGACATACTACACGTCGCAAAAATGTAATCGCTACCCTTAGAGGTTCAGGTGGTGGGAAACATTTAATTTTTAATAGTCATATTGATACAGTACCTGCAGGTAATCCAGACAAATGGACGTATCCACCGTTTTCTGGAAAGGTTGCAGGTGGCCGTATTTATGGTCGGGGGGCTACTGATTCAAAAGGGAGATTAACGGCATATATAATGGCTGCACTTGCTCTAAAAAGAGCTAATCTACCATTTAGCGGAGATATAACAATAGCAGCTACGTGTGATGAAGAAACAGGTGGAGTACTCGGTGCCGGATATGTTACGAATAATCAGCTCGTTAAGGGAGACATGGCCATTGTAGAAGGTTATAGTAACCAAATTGTTCGAGCGATGGCAGGTGTACTGCAATTAAAAATCATTTCGAAAGGCATTCCTGCACATGCGGGATTTAAATGGCGAGGGAAAAATGCGGTTGAAAAAATGGGGAAGGTCATACAAGGGTTAACTGAGCTACAAGAAAGCCTTATGACTCAACCGTCAACTATTAAAGGCATGAAGTATACAACCGTAAATATTGGTGTGATTAATGGTGGAACCAAAATTAATGTTGTTCCTGATTCGTGTGAAATAGAAGTTGATTTTCGCGTGATTCCAGAACATTCGTTAGGTGATATTTACAATCGTGTCCAGACGATGATCGATCAATTAGAGCGAGAAGACGAAGATATGGATATTGAAATAGAAAGAATACTAGACTTTCAAACAGAGCCAACTGTTACAGGGGAGGACTCTCCACTAATTGAAGAAATTCAAAAGGCAAGCCGTGAAGTAAAAGGAGAAACTTTACCAGTCGTAGGGATGTTAGGACAATCCGATACACGTTGGTTTATTAACAATGGGATTCCTGGAATTAACTTTGGGCCAGGTACGAACCATAATAACTTACACGGTTATGATGAGTTTATGGAAATTGAAGATCTGATTCATACAACAAAAGTATTGGCGGTTTTAACATTAAACTATGTAGAATAGGTGCCAGAATTTAAATTATAATTGAAGGATTACAAAAGCATAAAAGCCAGGCTCTCCAAACGTGTAATGGAGGTGCCTGGCTTTTGTTTTGCAGTAATTGGTTTATTTTTGAGGATTCAGGACTTCTTTAACTCGGCCAACAGCGCCGCTTTGAAGGCGAACTTTTATCCCGTGAGGATGAAAGCTTGATTTCGTTAATATATCTTTTACGATACCGTTTGTTAATTTTCCTGTTCGTTGATCCTGTTTCAAGACAATATTAACTTCAAGGCCTGGTGAGATGGCACTACGGTTTTGTCCGTTCATTACGTACCCATCCGCTTCCGTTGATTATTAATCTTTTTCGTTTGCTGGCTTTTCATCTTTTTCGGCTGGCTCGAAGCGTGAGTGCTTAAATTTCCTAATCCTTGATTCTTCTTTTTATTGGCAAGCTGTTGTTTGATCGCATCTTGGAGATTGATTTTCTTCTTTTCTGTTAGCTGCTTTTCTTGATCTTGATTGGATCTAGACATCGTTGAAAACTCCTTTAATGTTAATTTGCTCTTTAACAGCGTATCATAAGCATAATTTTTTTACACTTTAATAATGGTTCTATTCTAAACGATTATCGTAATTTGTCATTGTCCTTTAATCAAGTACATGCTTGGAGCGAAAATGGTTTAATGGCCTTATAAAAATTAGTAGTTCTAATCAAATGTCCTCTCTATGTTAAGTTGCTCAGAATGGTACAATATAATTTAGAAAAGATTATTGGATTAGGAGAGACACGATGAAAAAGATATGTGTGTTTGCAGGTTCAAATGCAGGGGCGAGTCCGGAATTTGAGCAAGGAGCAGCTCAATTAGGACAAATTTTAGCAAAGCAAAAGATTGAATTAGTGTATGGTGGTTCGAAAATTGGATTAATGGGGAGAATCGCCGACAGTGTTTTACAGTATGGTGGTAAAGTGACCGGTGTCATGCCGACGAACCTATTTTCTAAGGAAAAAGTTCACCCACTATTAACCGAATTTCATGAAACGGAAACGATGCACGAACGAAAAGCACTGATGTCAGATCTTGCGGATGGGTATATTGCTCTACCTGGAGGCATCGGCACGTTTGAAGAGTTATTAGAAGTGATGTGCTGGGCCCAAATTGGCATCCATAAAAAACCAATAGGTGCATTGAATGTGTTAAATTACTATGATCCATTAAATGATTTATTAAAAAAAGCGGCACAGGCAGGATTTATGCCGCAAGCGAATGTAGACTTGCTTATTGTTGAGAAGAAACCTGAAATCCTTTTGGAACGAATGTTCAATCAAAGTAAGGATATACGACCTGATGAGATGGTGGATTTATAAAAATGAATTTAATCTAATATTAACTAATAATATTAGATATTAGAACCAGGTAATAAATACAAATTGATTTTCCTGATTCGTATTGGTACGATAACTAAGAAAGAAGAAAGAAGAAAGAAGAAAGAAGAAAGAAGAAAGAAGAAAGAAGAAATTTTTGGATTAAAAAGAAGTAATGTTAGGAAAACTAAGTCATGTAATATGAAGAAATTGTTAAATTTGGAAGGAGCATGAAATGAAGGAATACGAATCATTATCTTGGTATGCAGCAAGAATTAAACCCCACCTCCCTAAAGAGGCATTTAAGCCCGTACCTTCTCGTCTTTTAGGTGGGCTGGCTTTTCTTATTGTTATCGTTGCAGGATTTCTAGCTATTGGTTTTTTAGAATTAAACGTCTGGTTTAACTTATTGATTGCGATCGTTTTAGGAGCATGCTATGCAAGTCTTGGATTTTTAGGTCATGAAATTCTTCATGGCACCGTTGTTAGGAAACCTTGGCTTCGTGACCTTTTAGGAGCAATTACTTTTTGGCCATTATGTACAGGACCAAGTCTTTGGAGAAAATGGCATAATATGAATCACCATGTTCATACTCAGGATGAACATAAAGATCCTGATGCGTGGATTAGTGCTGAACAATTGGCTCAAAAGCCGTTTGTACGCTTATTGTATCGAGTGCCATTATTTATTCGAGCGTCATTTAGTTTACTCTCGTTAGCGATGACATTTACTGCTCATTCATTAAGAATGTTTACGATTTATATAAAAGACTTTAATCCGAGAAACCGGCCCAAAGTTTGGCTACAGTTTATTTTACCTTGGGCTTCATGGATTGGTGTTCTGTTATGGATTGGGTTTGCCAACTGGTTTTTTGTTTTCTTACTCCCATTATTGATTGCGAATTTTATTGTAATGGCTTATATTTCAACAAATCACCGGCTCAATCCGCTCGTACCTGTCAACGACCCGTTAGCGAACAGTTTGTCAGTAACCGTGCCGAAATGGGTGGATGCGATTCATTTTAATTTTTCTTATCATACAGAACATCATCTGTTTCCATCGATTAGTCCAAAATATTATCCATTAGTGAAAGCGCATATCAAGCAAAATTGGCCTGAACGATACCACGAGATGCCTTTTTTAAAAGCGATGATTGCCCTATTTAAAACTCCGCGCATCTATTATCAGCATAAAGAATTAGTCGACCCTCGGGCGGGGAACGTCTATGGTTCATTAGGAAACGGACTCGATCCAGATGATATTAGCTACCAAAACAATCTGCAAGTCTTTCCGAGCGAAGGTAAACCTTCAAATCACCCAAAAGTGTAATGTATCAACCCATTGACAACGTTTGGCGATCTACCTATAATTAATTCCGGTATAGAAAGGTGGAAAAACAATGGTCGGTCGGAAAGATGAAGACTTACAAGATGTAACGCTATTAGGTAACCAAAATACAAAGTACAACTATGAATATAATCCTAGTGTATTAGAGACTTTTGATAACCAGCATCCAGAAAGAGATTATTTTGTCAAATTTAATTGCCCTGAATTTACAACGCTTTGTCCTAAAACAGGACAACCTGATTTTGCAACGATCTATATTAGCTATATTCCGGATATTAAAATGGTTGAAAGCAAGTCGTTGAAGCTGTATTTATTTAGCTTCCGGAATCATGGTGATTTCCATGAAGATAGTGTAAATACAATTATGAATGATTTAATTAAATTGATGAACCCGAGATATATTGAAGTTTGGGGGAAATTCACACCACGTGGGGGAATTTCAATTGACCCTTACTGTAACTATGGACGACCAGGTACAAAGTATGAAGAAATGGCGAATTTCCGGCTAATGAATCATGATTTGTATCCGGAAACGGTAACGAACCGTTAATGTTCGATTTGCTTTTTAGCGTAAAAAGTAATATAGTTACATTAGTGTTAAAAAGTCAGGAACCTGAGATTTTCATATCGGCCTCTTTACTACAGTATTAGAGTTGCACCGGATCATCATCAGTTTTTTGCTTTTAACAAAGTTTGTTTTTTTAAGGAGGCCATATAAAATGGTAGGAAAAGTAAAATGGTTTAATGCAGAAAAAGGTTTCGGATTCATCGAGCGCGAAGGTGGAGACGATGTATTCGTACATTTCAGTGCAATTCAAGGTGAAGGCTTCAAGACTTTAGAAGAAGGCCAAGACGTTGAATTTGAAATCGTTGAAGGAAACCGTGGACCACAAGCAGCTAACGTAACTCGTCTATAATCGATTAAATATACGTTAAGATAATGGCCATATTCCATATGACTGGAATATGGCTTTTCTTCATTTTACTTTTCCTTCCATTTAATGGCTCTTAATTTAGATTATTTTCAAAGTGGTTTTTTAAATAATTACATCTTTATTTGAATATGATAATTCTGATCAAAAAAGCAAACGATATAAAATATAAGTGCGTGCTCTACAAATAATTTTAGATACAAAGGAGAATAAGATACATTGGCAACTTTTTATGATTTTGGAATAAACCATCAAATTGTCCGAGCGATTACAGAAATGGGGTTTGAAGAGGCAACGCCTATTCAAGAACAAACGATCCCAACATTACTTGCAGGAAAAGATGTGATTGGACAAGCACAAACAGGAACAGGAAAAACAGCAGCTTTTGGAATCCCGTTAATTGAAAAGATGGATGTTGATGCGGGGACGATTCAAGGTCTAGTATTAGCACCTACCCGTGAGCTTGCAGTTCAAGTAGCGGAAGAGCTAAACAAAATTGGAAACCTTCGCGGAGTTAAAGCCTTACCGATTTATGGAGGACAAGATATCGTTCGCCAAATTAAGGCATTAAAGCGTAAACCACAAATTATCGTCGCAACACCGGGACGTTTTATGGACCATATGCGTCGTAAAACGATTAAAATGAACACGATTGATATGGTGATTTTAGATGAAGCAGATGAAATGTTAAATATGGGCTTCATTGAGGACATTGAAACGATTTTGAAAGAAGTCCCGAGTGAGCGTCAAACGTTATTGTTCTCAGCAACGATGCCTAAACAAATTCGTGGACTTGCAGAAAAGTTTATGAAGCCAGATGCAGAAGTAATTGTAGTTAAATCCGTAGAGATTACAACTGCAAATGTTGAACAAGAATATATGGAAGTTCCGGAATCGAAAAAATTTGATGTGCTTTGTCGCATGTTGGACATTCATTCGCCGACGCTCGCGATTGTATTTGGTCGAACGAAGCGTCGTGTTGACGAAGTAGCTGAAGCTTTGAATAAACGTGGATACGGTGCAGAAGGCTTACATGGTGATATTAACCAAAACCAACGTGACCGTGTCATTAAGAAGTTTAAGGAAGGAACAGTCGAAGTTCTTGTTGCAACAGATGTCGCAGCACGTGGATTGGATATTACGGGTGTGACTCACGTCTATAATTTCGATATTCCGCAAGATCCTGAAAGCTATGTTCATCGTATTGGTCGTACAGGTCGTGCCGGAAATAAAGGCCTAGCATTAACACTTGTTACACCAAGAGAATTAACACACTTAAAAACGATTGAAAAAACTTCGAACCGTAAAATTACGAGAAGACCTGTTCCAACATTAGCTGAGGCAATGGAAGGACAACTTCGTATGACGGTGGAAAGTTTATTGAAAACGATCGATGAAAATGATTTCCAATCGTATCGAATGTCAGCTGAACAGCTTCTTGAAGAAACCGATTCTGTAACGTTACTTTCTGCGGCTTTAAAGATGTTAACAAAAGAGCCAAATGATGTTCCAATCAAGTTAACAGAAGAAGCACCGTTACGTGTCAAAGGATTTAAATCTGGCGGTGGCAGAGGGAAAGGTAAAGGAAAAGGCAGCGGTGGTTACGGTCGCGGAAACAAAGATCGTGACCGTGATCGTAAAGGCGGTTCAAGAGGTGGTCAATCAAAAAATAGCAAGGTAAGAGTTGGCGCTTCCCGAAAAAAGAAATAAGACTAACATAATAGGTGACAGGCACGTTTAACACTTCAGTTTGTTAACGGTGCCTGTCACCTTTTTCAAGATATCTAGCGCAAGCGCCCACAGACTAATGAGACTTCTCTGACCCCCGTACAATAAGTCAACATTAATTCACTAACCTTCATTGTGTTTCCTTTATCTCATACGAGTGCTCCAGTCCATACGCCACTATACGGGTGCTTTTACTTTTCTTAAAATCTCTTTGTCAGATAATCTAACAAAATCATTGCAGAAATTATATGATTATTTAAAATAGAAGATAACAAGAGATGTTAATTAAGATTACACGAAAGGGAAGTGTTTGATAATGAGTACAGTTTCTACAAAAGAGTTAACTTTAGAGGCGATTAAAGAGATTATTAAAGAAAAGCATGTGGAGCTTATTCATATGCAATTCGTTGATATTGAAGGTACATTAAAGCATGTAACGGTTACAGCAGAGCAAATTGACCAATGTGCTGAAGGAAAAGTGATGTTTGACGGTTCATCAATCACAGGATTTTCTCCAATTAATAAATCAGACTTATACTTAATGCCAGACTTAAATACATTTTGCGTTCTTCCATGGTCGGTTGAAGAAGGCTACTCAGAAGCTCGTTTTCTTTGCGGCGTAAAAAACCCAGATGGAACGGATTTTGAAGGAGACCCTCGCCACGTACTAAAAAGAACAGAAGAGAAAGCAAAAGAGCAAGGGTATTCCATTAGTGTTGGACCAGAGTTAGAATTTTTCTTATTCGAGACAGATGAAAAAGGACGTCCTACATTAAATACACAAGATCTTGGTGGATACTTCGAGCCATCACCACATGACTATGGTGAAAAAGTTCGTCTAGCAATCTATCGAACGTTAAAAGAAATGGGCTTCACAATCGAAGCATCTCACCATGAGGTTGCTGAAGGACAGCATGAAATTAACTTTAAGTATGCTGATGCACTAGGTGCTGCTGACAATGCAACAACGTATAAATGGGTTGTTAAAACAGTAGCTAAACAATTTGGTTTACACGCTTCATTTATGCCAAAACCAATTGCAGGAGCAAATGGTAGTGGAATGCACGTAAATATTTCATTGTTTGATATCGCAAAGCAAGAAAATGCATTCTATGACGAAAACGACAGCCGTCAGCTTTCTGAGAAATCTTACAAATTTATTGCTGGTTTACTAGACAATATTGATAATTTCGTAGCTGTTACTAACCCGCTAGTAAACTCTTATAAGAGACTAGTTCCAGGTTACGAAGCACCTTGCTATGTTGCTTGGTCTGCATCAAACCGTTCTGCTCTTATCCGTATTCCAGCAACACGCGGAGCAGGAACTCGTGTAGAAATCCGTTGTCCAGACCCATCTGCAAATCCTTACTTAGCATATGCTATTATTGCTGCTGCAGGACTTGACGGAATTAACCGTAATCTAGATGTACCAGCTGAAGTTGTAGATGATATTTTCAGCATGTCACCTGCTGAGTTAAAAGAACGTGGAATTCGTAACTTACCTACAAGCCTAGAAGCTGCAGTCAATGCACTAGAGGAAGGTAAAATTGGACGAGAAACATTAGGAGATCATGTCTTTGGTGAGTATATCGAATTGAAACGTGCTGAATATGATAGCTTTAGAACAGCTGTTCATGGTTGGGAAATTGATAGCTATCAAGCAAAATTCTAATAAAAATAAAAATAAACACCGCACAGTCATTAGCTGTGCGGTGTTTCACGTGTAACCAATTATCTGAAAATTAGAACCTTCAAAAGGAAAATGCAATTTTGTGTAAAAGTATATGTATAGATTGTGAAATAATGTTCTTAAACTATAGAAGATTACTTGAAGAAGAGTATTGCTAATGAAAGGTGAGTATGAAACTTGTTATCAAGACTAAATAGGAGTAAAATTAAGTGTCTGAAATAGATCAATATATAGACAATGTGGAAACTAAATGGAGAGACTCATTCATAACACTTAAAAAAGTAATTGATCAAAGTATCCCAAGTGGTTTTGTATTTGAAATGCAATATGGCATGCCATCTTACGTGGTCCCGTTAGCTACTTATCCAGATGGATACCATTGTAAAAAGGATACTCCTTTACCATTTATTAGTATTACGGCACAAAAAAATCATATAGCTGTATATCATATGGGGGTTTATGCTGACCAAGAATTATTTAAATGGTTTCAAAAAGAATACCCTAATCATATGGATACAAAGTTAAATATGGGGAAAAGCTGTATTCGATTTACTAATCCCAGAAAAATTCCTTTTCAGCTTATTGGCGAACTCGTCTCTATGTTGACAGTAAAAGATTGGATTAAAATGTATGAGGGAAATTTTAGGTAAGTTGATACTATAAGGGTGCGAAGTAAAAAGGAGTTTTTAATTCGGTGGCGAAATAGAAATATGTGAAATGTTACACTTAAACAAACGGGCGATGCTTCAACAATGGAGGATCGCTTTTTCACTAACGGGTTAGGAAATTCAATAAAGTGGTAAAGTTCAAACCCCTATTTTTAAAAGGCAGTTCAGCAGCTATGGCTAATGGTGCGATTGCTAGTTTTGTCAAATCTGCAGCAATTGAATTGAAACGTAATATACGGATTAATACTGTAAGTCCAAACGTCCTAGAAGAATCCTTAGACAAATATGGAGAATTTTTTAAAGGCTTTAATCCAGTATCAGCTAACAAAGTTGCGAATGCATTTGTGAAGAGTGTTGAAGGTGCTCAGACAGGGCAAGTTTATAAAGTTTATTAAGGATGTCAGGTCTTATAACACGTTAGAAAAGGGATTTTCATTGCTTTCTATTTATACTGTTAATTTATGTTAAAAACTATGCAAATTCGTATGCGACTTGACGTGTGCTGTTTGATTTTCTATCCCCCTAACGGAATCCGTTAATAAAAAATACCCCCACTTTTAAACCAATGCAAGGTTTAGTGGGGGTATTTTTATTCATCGCCAAAAGGGTAAAGCCAAAAACGTTCATATTTTAATCGGTCAACCGCTTCATCATTGCTTTCTTGCAGGGCAATTTCTGTTTGCCGGACGACTTCCTGCATTTGTGTCTTGTGAGCCTTTAACGCATCGAGCTTTTGTTGAAGATAAGGTCGAACATCATTAATGATTTGTGGTTTACCTAAATCAGTTTCACTGTCTCTTGAAATGGCTAATGCATATACGGTCGGACGATTTTCTTTAGGAATTGACGCTAGTGCTTTCATAACGACTGCACCGCATGCATCGTGGTCAGGGTGAATGCTGTAACCAGGATAAAATGTAATCACGAGTGTCGGCTGACAATCTTCAATTAAATTTCTAATTCGCTCAGATAGTTTCTCTTCATCTTCAAATTCAATCGTCTTGTCCCTTAACCCTAAGAGAATTAAATCATCAATTTTTAAAATTTTTGCAGCATTTTCAAGCTCTTTTTTACGAATGAGGGGTAAGGATTCACGGTTAGCAATTGGCGGGTTTCCCATATTCCTTCCCATATCTCCCATTGTCATACAAACATATGTTACTTTTCCGCCTTTTTCTTTATAGTTTAACATCGTTCCTGCGACGCCGAATGATTCGTCATCAGGGTGTGGTAAAATGACTAATAAATGATCTTCCATACAGACCATGACCTCCTTTTACTTAAATGGCTGTGGACTCAATTGAAGTGAAACGGCTAAACGTCCTTTATCATCTAATCCTGCGAGTAGTATTTGTTCGCCTTCCATCGTCCAGTGTGTCACACCTTCTGCATAGACCCAACCTAATTCTATTTTTAGCCCTACTCGAAAAGGACCCTCACCAGTAACTTTACCATGTTCAAATGAGATTTTACTGTTGCGAATAAAAACTCCAGCTGAGAAAGGTGTACCGTTTCGATAAGCGGTATACGCACCGTTCGTTGTTTCAAGATGTACATACACTTCGCGGTTTGCTAAGTGATTAATCGCTTGTTGAACTAATTCTTTATTTATAGCTTCCAAAGGTTTTTCCTCCTTTTCATCATCAATTGATGAAGAGTTGTATATAAGGTAGTGACTTCATGATGGAGTTGCTCCAAATGATACTACCTCTATCATACTAAATCCTTTAAGGTATAGCACGTCTTGAGCCCAGAAAATTAAAAAAGAGAGCAGAGGTAGGAGATTCATTTATTGAAAATAATAAAAGGTATTGACTCTAGAAAACTTATGCATTATTATTTAGATAAATCAAAAATTAAAACGTTTCAATTTTTATTTTTTGAAAATTGTAAACGTTTCAAAAAGGTGAAAATAATGTCTACTATAAAAGATGTAGCTAAATTATCTAATGTATCTATAGGAACTGTATCACGGTATATAAATGGCCACAAAATAAAAGAAGCTAACCGTCTGAAAATTGAGCAAGCTATTGAACAGCTCAATTTTACTTTTAATCCTATTGCACGTGGTTTAAGAACAAACAAAACTTATACAATAGGTGTCTTAATTCCACGTATTACTGATATTTTTTGTACACAAGTTATTGAAGGGATAGAAGATATTCTAAACCCTCTAAATTATGGCCTTGTCATTTGTAGTGCGAATGACAGTCTTAAACAGCAGATTGAAAAAATGAATTATTTAAAAAACAAACATGTAGATGGGATTATTATAATGCCCGTAACCTCTTCAGAATTACAGATTGATGAAATAATTGATGAGGGGATACCGGTTGTATTAATAGATAGACTTGTAAAAGATTGTGAGTTAGATGCTGTAGTTTGTGACAATGTTAACGGCGCTTATTCAGCGGTTGAAATGATAATTAATAGAGGTCACAAAAAAATTGGAATTATTTCGGGTCCTACAGAAATATACACCGCTCAAGAGCGTTTAACCGGCTATTTACGAGCCCTAACCGACTATAATATTGAGATAAATAATGATTATATTGTTTATTCTGAATACTCTAAACATGGGGGGGTTGATGCTTTTCAGCAGCTTCTAAACTTAGAGGAAAGACCTACTGCTATTTTTACTACAAATTACCCGATCACTGTAAATTCAATGAAAACAATGATGGAAAAAGGCTTGCAAATAGGTAAGGATATATCGATATGTGGGTATGATCAAACAGAACTTTTCCAAATGTTTAATCCACCTGTTTCCGTGGTGGTTCAACCGTGCAAAGACATTGGTATTCAAGCTGCGGAAATCCTATTAAAACGAATGAAAGGTGATTTTAGTAACTTTCCTCAAATTCAAAGACTTAAAACTCAGTTAATTGAAACAAAATCAGTTAAAAATTTACAATAAATGTAGATTTTTATACTTTAAAGAAAGCGGTTCCATTTTATATAGAAATTGAAACGTTTTAATTTTAGGTCTCTATATATTTGAAACCATAGTTTGATTTAGTAGTTTCTTATTTTAAATAAACATTATTTATTTGAAAGGGGGTGAATTGAATGAAATTAGTTTCTTCGACTCCATTATTAAATGAAGCAAGAGAAGAAGGTTATGGTATTGTTGCTTTTAACATACATACCCTAGAAATGCTGCAAGCTGTGGTTGATGCTGCAGAAGAGTGCCGCTCCCCGTTAATTTTACAATCAACTGTTGGTACAGTAAAACATTTAGGGGCTGATTATATCGTTTCTGCTGCACAGTCAGCTGCTAAAAATGCAAATATTCCAATTGCATTACATCTTGACCATTGCCAAGACTACGACCTAATTGTGAAGTGTATGTATGCTGGTTATACATCAGTCATGATCGATGCTTCAATGTTTCCATTTGAACAAAATGTCGAAAAGACAAAAAAAGTGGTTGAATTAGCCAAAATTTTAAATGTCAATGTAGAAGCCGAACTTGGAAAAGTTGGTGGTGTAGAAGATGACATTGTCGTAAGTGAGGAAGATGCTCTTTTAGCAGACCCAAAAGAGTGTGAAGAGTTTGTTGAAGTTACGGGAGTTCCAACATTAGCACCTGCTATCGGTACTGCTCATGGTATTTATAAAGGGGAACCTAACATTGATTTTAAACGAATTGATGAGATATCTAGAAGAGTTAAAGTCCCTTTAGTATTGCATGGGGGATCTGGGATACCGGCTGAACAAGTAAAGCACTGCATTTCTCTAGGGATGGCTAAAGTAAATGTAGCTACAGAACTGAAAAATGCCTTTTCACAATCCTTAATCCAATTCTTTGAGGAAAATCCAACTGAATTTGACCCTCGAAAATACATGGTACCTGCAAAGGAAACTGTAAAGAAATTGGCGATCGAAAAAATTGAGTTAGCTGGTAGTATTGGAAAAGCAAAATAATAGAAAACAAGATTAGGGGGATGGAAATATGAAGAGAGCGTTATCGTTTTTCTTTATTTCTGTATTAGTAATTGGTTTATTATCTGCTTGTGGTAGTGAAGATACTGGTGGAAGTACAGGAAGCTCTGGAAGTGATGCAGGAGAGGAAAAGATTAAAATTGGTGCATCAATTCTAACTCAATCACATCCGTTTTATGTGGCTATTAAAGAAGAAATGGAAAAAGAAGCTGAAACTCAAAATGTTGATTTAACGGTTTCAATTGCAGACCAAGACTTAAACCGTCAAATCTCAGCTATTGAAGATTTTATTAATAGTGGTGTAGATGTGATTATTATTACTCCTGTTGATTCAGACGGTGTAAGAGGTGCAGTTATTAAAGCTCAAGAAGCTAACATACCGGTTGTAACAGTCGATATTAGTGCAAATGGTGTAGAAGTTGATTCGCATATTGCAACCGATAACTTTACAGGTGGAATGATCGCTGCTGAAGCGATGGCACAATTCCTTGGTGAAGATGGTGAAGTTGGTCTTATTACTTATCCAGAGGTTCAATCTGTTAGAGATCGAATTGACGGGTTTAAGAGAATTGCTGATACGTACTCTAACCTAGATATAGTTACCGAATTGCCTGGTCGTACCAGAGAAGAAGCAAAGAATGCTTCTGAGGATATGTTAACAAGTAATTCGAACCTTGACGGGATTTTTGGATTTGGTGACGATATGGCAATTGCTGCGACTGCGGCTATTTCAGAAAGAAACTCTGATGCTCTTGTCGTAGGGTTTGATGGTCTTGAGGAAGCTAGAAATTCGGTGGATAATGAGAACGCTTTTAAAGCTGTAGTTGTTCAATTTCCTGATAAAATGGGCTCGGAAGGAATTTTAAACGCAATCAAATTAGCAAAAGGTGAAACTGTTGAAAAATTAATTCCAATCACACCTGGTCTTTATGTATTTGGAAAGGGATTTGTTGATGTAAGCGTTGAAAATGATAAAGTAACAATCGATTTAAATTAATCATTTTTTGAAGAAATACCTAATTTTAGGTATTTCTTCAAAATTTAAGGTAATTACATAGACTCTTAAAAGATAGAAATGGGCGTGATACTTTTGCAGACTATACTTGAAATGAAGGGTATTCGTAAAGTGTTTCCAGGGGTTGTTGCTCTTGATGGAGTTAATATAAGTCTTGAAAAAGGTAAAGCATTAGCTCTTTTAGGAGAGAATGGGGCAGGTAAATCTACATTAATGAAAATATTATCAGGTTCTTATACTCCTGATGAAGGGGAGATATATTTTTTTGGAGACAAAGTTGAAATAAAAGATGTAGTACACGCAAAAGATTTAGGGATTAGTATAATCTATCAAGAACTTAGTTTAAGTCCAAATATGACTGTAGCTGAAAATATATTTGCCTTACAAGAGCCTATTCGATATGGAATGATCGATGACAATGCTATGAACAAAAAAGCAAGGAAATTACTTGCCGAACTTGATTTAGATATTTCTCCTACAAAGGTCGTGAATGAACTATCGATTTCTAACCAGCAGATGGTTGAAATCGTAAAAGCATTATCTACTAATCCTAAAATTATTATAATGGATGAACCTACCTCTGCATTAAGTAGTAAGGAAACAGAGAAGTTGTATGAAATTATTAATAAATTAAAAAGTCAAGGAACTTCTATTATCTATATCTCTCATAGAATGGAAGAAATTTTTACAATAACAGATTACGTAAGTGTATTAAGAGATGGGAAATATATAGGGACTGTTGAAACAAGTAAAACCACTACCGATGAACTAATCAAAATGATGGTCGGTAGAGAAATGGACAAAGTCTATCCTATTAAAGATTTTAAGTTTATTAAAGATGAAAAATTGTTAGAACTAAAAGATTATAATAAAAAGGGTTATTACCATGGTATTAATTTATTTGTCAGACCTGGTGAAATATTAGGTTTATATGGATTAATGGGGTCAGGAAGAACAGAAATCGTTCAAGGAATTTTTGGAATGCTAAAAAAAGATAAAGGAGATATGTTTTTACATGGAAAAAAGGTAAATGTAAAAAATGCTTTTTCCGCTATTGAGCACAAAATTGCTTTTGTTACTGAGGATAGAAAGCATGAAGGACTTGTACTATCAGCCAGTGTTTATGAAAACGTTACCTTTGCTAATATTGGAAAAGTATTAAACAAATTCAAATTGATTGACCATCAAAAAGAAGTGCAAATCACAAAAGAACATAAAGATAATCTTAAAATAAAAACACCAAATGTTTATCAAACCGTCAATAAACTAAGTGGGGGAAATCAACAAAAAATCGTTTTATCTAAATGGTTTGAAATTGAGCCAGAAATTCTAATATTAGATGAACCTACTAGGGGTATAGATGTTGGTGCAAAGTTTGAAATCTATAAACTAATGATTGAGCTTGCTAGAAAAGGTGTAGGTATTATCTTAATTTCGTCTGAATTACCAGAAATATTAAACGTTTCAGATAGATTATTAGTTGTTAATGATAAAAAAATTGTAAGTGAATTAGATCCAAAGAATACGACACAAGAAGAGATTATGTCCTATATTACTAAGCGGGGTGAATAAACAATGGAGATAAAGAAAATTACAGAAAATAGAATTTTTAAAAGTTACGGAGGTGTATTACTAGCACTATTTGGATTAATCTTTTTATTTTCCATTTTAAGTCCTAACTTTTTAAATGTAAACAACATACTAAATATTTTCTCTCAAGTTTCAATTATTGCAATATTAGCTTTTGGTATGACTTTTGTTTTAATGATTGGGCAAATTGATTTATCTGTTGGATCCATTTTAGCACTATGTGGTGTCGTATTAGGAGTAATGTTATCAAGTGGATTTAATGAATTTATTGCAATTGCTGCTGTCTTAATTGTAGGGGGGCTAGCTGGTTTATTTAATGGATATGTAAGTGCTAAGTTTAGAATTGCGACGTTTATTGTAACCGTTGCCACAATGGGAATTTTCAGAGGGATTGGATATTCTATTACAGATGCTAGACCTATTCAAATCGAAAGCTCGTTTATTTTATCTCTAGGAAATCAAAAGTTCTTTAATTTTCTTCCGATTCCAGTATTAATCGTAATCGTATTAATGGTGATATTTCATATCGTACTTGCAAAAACAAAGTTTGGACGACAAGCCAAAATGGTTGGAGGCAATAAACTAGCTGCAGAATATGTAGGTATAAATACAGTTTCTTTACAAATGAAAATCTTTATCATTTCTGGTGTAGCTTCTGCAGTGAGTGGAATTCTTTTATCTTCTAGACTATATTCTGCACAACCTAATGCTGCTGTTGGTTACGAATTGGATGCCATTGCTGCCGCTGTATTAGGTGGAACAAGCTTAATGGGTGGATATGGAACTGTATTTGGAACGTTCATAGGAGCTTTAATTATTGGTGTCATTAATAATGGAATGAACTTAATTGGGTTGCCTTATTATTTTCAGCAAATTGTAAAAGGACTAATAATAATAGTGGCTGTATATATTGATGTAAGAAATAAAGAGAGAATGCTTGGTAAATAAATAAAAATGGAGTGACTGCAAATGGCTGAAATTATTACAATTGGAGAAATACTTGTTGAAATTATGGCAAAAGATATTGGTCAAAAATTTGATGAAACGGGAGACTTCGTAGGACCTTTCCCAAGTGGAGCTCCAGCCATATTTATTGACCAAGCAGCTAAATGTGGAAGTAATACGCTGATAATATCAGCAGTCGGTAACGATGGTTTTGGCAAAATAAATATTGACCGTTTAAAAACCGATGGAGTAGATACTTCAAGTATTAAGGTGTTAGAAACCCAAACAACAGGGGTTGCCTTTGTTACCTATAAGGATAATGGAGATCGAGACTTTATATTTCATATTTCTAATGCAGCTTGTGGAAAAATAAATGAAAGTTACATAAAGGAAGAAGAATTTATGAACTGTAACTACTTCCATATCATGGGTTCTGCTATCTATAACAAAGGTGTTTATAATGCAATCTTAAAGGGAATAAAACTTTCTAAGAAAAATGGTACAAAAATTTCATTTGACCCTAATGTTAGAAAAGAAATCATCAACGATATTGAAAAAAGAAATTTATTAGTAGATATTCTATATCAATCACATATAGTTTTAGCCGGTGAAAAAGAACTGTTTTATTTAACCGGAGTAGAAGATGAACAAAAAAGTGTAGAATTGTTAATAAATAATGGTACAGAAATTGTTGTTATCAAAAGAGGGAGTCGAGGATCTACTCTATATACAAAAGACTTGATAGAACTTGGAATGCCTTATAAAGTTGATGAAATCGATCCAACTGGAGCAGGAGATTGCTTTGGAGGCACTTTTATATCTTGTATAAATCAAGGAGTTGGTTATATTGAGGCTATGAATCTTGCATCCATAGCAGGAGCAAAAGCAGTTACTAAAAAAGGGCCAATGGAAGGGAATACAAATCTTAATGAATTAAAAAAAATATATAAAGAATTTATTGGGGTTAAGTAGCAGATTACTTATATATTAAAAATAAAGGTTTATCCCACACAATAAAAGTATAGGAGATATAAAAATGATTGGCACCATTACATTAAATCCATCTATTGATATATGTTATTATATTGATGAATTTCACAATAATGAAGTCAATAGATGTAGTAACTATTATAAAACTGCTGGAGGAAAAGGACTAAATGTCTCAAAAGTATTAAAGCAATTAGGTTGTGAAATTATGCCAACTGGCTTTTTAGGAGGAGAGAATGGTCAATTAATAAAAAAAGAATTGAATCATATGAATATAACTCCTAACTTTGTTGAAATTAATGAAGATACAAGAAATTGTATCGCAATCCTTTCTAAAGGGTCACAAACTGAAATACTTGAAACGGGTCCAACGATTTCCGAAAGAGAATCCGAATCCCTTCTCCAGCTAATATTAAATCTAATAATGAAACGAGATTTAAAAGTGATTTCAGCTTCGGGGAGTATACCACATAGTTTAGGTAGTAATTATTATTATAAATTAATAAAGCTTGTTAATGAGAAGAAAGTAAAATTTGTTTTAGATACAAGTGGTGCCTCATTAAGAGAATCCTTATTAGCTGCACCTTTCCTAATAAAACCAAATATATTTGAAATTGAAGATTTACTTAACGTTAGAATTGAATCTGAAAAAGACGTAATAACTTCATTATATAAACTTAGAGATTATAATATTGAAATGATAGTAGTCTCATTAGGTCAGAATGGTAGTATAGCTCTTTGTGGCGATAAAATATATAAAGCTAGTATACCGAACGTAAAAGTAATAAATCCTGTTGGTTCTGGAGATGCTATGGTAGCTGGAATGGTAAAAGAAATACACAGCAATTCGTGTTATGAAGAAATATTAAGGGTAGGAAATACTTGTGGTATATTAAATGCAATGAATAAAAAAACTGGTGAAATCGATTTATCATATTTTAAAGAAATTTATGACCAAATCCATATTGAAAAGGTGATAGTGTAATTTTTAATACCCCCTAAAAGTTTATCCGGAAGCCTTCATTTTGAAGGCTATTTTTTATAGGGATGTGTTTTAAAGTTTTTTGTAGAAAAGATTATAGGATAATATAGAATTGAACTTTAATATAAGGAGTGGAGTACCAATGACAGAATGGATGGCCATCAAAGAAAATATAAAGGCATGGGTAAAAGAAGTAGGAAAAGAGCAATTAATTCGCATAGAACAACCGTTTCAGATGAAAACAAAGTCCTCTGACATCGACTTAGTAACGGAGGTCGATGAGTGGAGTGAGCAGTACCTGATAGATCAAATCAAAAGTCACTATCCTGACCATGCGATTATGAGTGAAGAAAGTGGCTGGCATGAAGGGCAGGCTGAATATGAATGGGTAATCGACCCGATTGATGGGACGGTTAACTTTGCGCATGGCTTTCCGCTTTTCAGTATTTCTGTCGGAGTTAAATTTCGAGGAGAAACAGTGATTGGGGTGGTGTATGTCCCGAAGCTAGATGAAATGTATGAAGCGGTCAAAGGAAGCGGTGCAACTTTAAATGGAAAAACAATTTCTGTTTCAGGCGTGGAACGATTAAATCAAGCGGTTGTTTGTACGGGCTTTCCTTACGACCGTGCAACGGATCCAAATAACAATGTTGATCATTTCAATGCAATCATTACTAAAGTCGGTGGCATAAGAAGAACCGGAAGTGCTGCGATGGATTTATGCCAAGTGGCGGCGGGCCGGTTTGATGGTTATTGGGAGCTGAAGCTACAGGAATGGGATATTTGTGCAGGGTTATTAATTATTAAGGAAGCAAAAGGAGAGACTTTAAGTATCAAGCAAGAAAAAGGCTATCAAGTACTTGTTGGAAATCCAGCAGTGTTTCATGAATTAAAAAGCATTCTTACTTGGGAAGGATAGGAGATGGTGCTAAATGTAAGTAATGACTGGAAAGAGATTATCGGAAATGAATGTAAAAAAGAATATTTTGAAAGGATAAGTGAGTTTTTGACCGTTGAATATCAAAAGGCAACGGTCTATCCAAATAAGGAAGACATTTTCAATGCATTTCACTATACCCCTTTTGCAGAAGTGAAGGTTGTGATTTTAGGGCAAGATCCATACCATGGGCCAAATCAAGCGCATGGCTTAAGTTTCTCGGTCAATCCAGGTGAAAAGCTCCCACCATCGTTAAAAAATATTTACAAAGAACTACATACGGATATCGGCTGTGAATTAAGCGATAATGGCTGCTTAATCAAATGGGCGAAGCAAGGTGTGCTTTTATTAAATACGGTTTTAACTGTGAGAAAAAGTGAGCCCAATTCGCATAAAGGAATTGGTTGGGAGCAGTTTACTAATCGGGTCATTGAAAAACTGAATGAACGACAAAAGCCAATTGCTTTCGTTTTATGGGGACGCCATGCCCAAGCGAAAGAAGCTTTAATTAATAGTCAACATCATTTTATTATTAAAGCTCCCCATCCGAGTCCATTTTCTGCTAACCGGGGGTTCTTCGGAAGTCGTCCATTCTCAAAAGTTAACGAGTGGTTATTGGAAACGAGAGAAAAGCCCATTGATTGGGAAATAGATGAATAACATGAATTAGAGTTGTTATAGAGATGAAGACGCTGTTCCTATATGCAAGGATAGATTGCTTTGGGACAGCTTTTTGGTTGTGTCAAATATCAGCTCAGACGTAAGATGCACTTAAACAATCAAAAATGACCTTAGGATTTACCATTTTAAGAGATAAAATGGTAAAAATATAGAATACGAGAAACCATGTTAGATCTTCTCCCAAAAATGTAGTTTTAGAAAATGAAGAAGGTATAATTAAGTTAACAAAAGATGTTAGCTATATTAACACAAAAACGAAGGGAGAAGTTCACAGATGGAAACTATATTAATGGATAATTTATGGGTCATTATTGGTACATTTTTAGTTTTACTTATGCAAGGTGGATTTATTTTACTTGAAGCAGGTTCGACTCGAATGAAAAATGCGGGTCATATTGCAGGAAAGACAATCTTTACAGTGAGTCTTGCTTCACTCGTTTTCTGGGCAGTAGGTTATGGATTTATTTATGGTGATAGTGCAGGTGGATTTATTGGTTTATCTAATTTCTTTTATGGGGATGCATCAGCACCAACTGATGGTTTATCAGGTTCTGTTGATTTCATGTTCCAGTTAGTATTTGCCGCAATTGCTTTAACGATTGCGTTTGGTGGTTTCGCTGAGCGTGCGAAATTGTCAGCTTACGTAGTATTTGCAATCTTATTTTCAGCTTTAGTTTATCCAGTAGTTGCACATTGGATTTGGGGTGGCGGCTGGTTAGGTGCACACGGTAAACAGGACTTTGCAGGGTCTACGGTAGTTCACTTAACAGGTGCTATGGCAGCTCTTGCAGCAACGATTCTATTAAAGCCTCGTATTGGTAAATATAATAAAGATGGTTCATCAAATGATTTAGCAGGTCATAACCAAGTATACACAGCCTTAGGGGTACTTCTCCTTTGGGTAGGTTGGTTTGGATTTAATGGTGCGAGTACGTTTGGGGTAGCGGACGCATTCTTTGGATTTGTTATTCTTAATACGCAATTAGCAGCAGCAGCTGGTGCTCTTGCAGCGATGTTCCTCATCTGGGTAATGAGTGGTAAAGCAGATGTTCCAACAACATTAAATGGAGCATTAGCGGGTCTAGTAGCAATCACAGCATCTTGTGGCTTCGTTGAGCCTTGGGCAGCAGTTATTATTGGTATCATTGGTGGATTAATTGTCGTTGTAAGTATGAAATTCTTTGATAAAGCTCGAATTGATGATCCAATTTTTGCACTATCTGTTCATGGTACAGCGGGTGTATGGGGAACACTTTCTACTGGTTTCTTCGCAGTCCCTGCTCTATCAACTGATATTGGTTGGGGGCAAGCCGGATTATTTTATGGCGGTGGATTTACACAATTAGGTGTTCAAGCATTAGGTGTTGTTACTGCTGGTGCATATGCATTCATTGTCTCATTTGCTATCTTATATGTTATGAAGAAGGTTATGGGTGGACTACGTGTTACTGAAGAAGAAGAAATTATGGGTCTTGATATTAGTGAACATGGAAGCTATGGATATCCTGAAAGCATGCAATCAAATGAGAAAACTGGAGCATAAGAATGGGTGGTGAAACCACATGAAACAACCTGTTGTCAAAACGTATGAACAGTTAAACATGTGGAGAAGCTCATACATTCACCAAGTAAAAAACGATCATACGAAGTTAAATGAGTTTCATGATGAACTTATCATGAAAACGGTCAAATTAGCGATTGATAAAGTTACAAGTGAGTGGGGTCCTCCCCCTACTCACTTTGCTTTCTTTATGATGGGAAGTGCTGCAAGGTTTGAACAAGCGATTTGGAGCGACCAAGATCATGGTCTAGTGTTTAAATCGGAAGATGGTAGCGAAAATGAGTATTTTTTAAGGTTAGGAAAAGAGATTTCTTTTGCCTTAGAATGTGTGGGCTACGTCCAATGTGACGGTCGTGTTATGGCCTCTAACAAGCGTTGGTGTAAATCACTTTTTGGATGGAAAAATCAGTTAAGAAAGTGGATGGTCGAAGAAAGCTTTGAAACGCTTCGCCATTTACTGACCTTTTTTGACTCTAGAGTATTTTTTGGAGATTCTCAATTGCTTGAGGAATTGAAAAATGTTATTTTTGCGGAACTAAATAATAATCCAAAGCTTATCTTAAGGTTTTATGACAATGTAGAACGACGTAAAAAAGCAATCGGAATGTTTGGACAATTGCTGGTTGAATCCTACGGAAAACATACGAATGTGATTCATTTGAAAAATACGGCTCTATTTCCTTATGTGAATTCGTTGCGACTATTAGCATTACAAGAACACATAATGAGTCCGCAAACGTTAACGAGGTTTGAGCAACTACCAGATGGTCTAGGTGAAATAAAACGGTTAAAAGAGCCCTTCCAAAAGCTTCTTCAGTTTCGGCTCCGCTTTCAGGGGAATGAAAAAAGCTATGAAACGATCCATTTATTAAAGGTCAAGATGTTAACCCCTTTGGATAAAGAAGAGCTTAAAGAATACCTTAGGCAAGGTGCTCGTCTTTATAAACTAACAAAAAAGCACATCGATAAAGGGTGTGGCATGAAGTGATTAATAGCATGATTCAATACATGAAACAGTTATCAGGTAAATTAAGTCCTAATGTATACACATCTGTACAGCAGCAATCGAATGCAGCCCAGCTGGCGTATGTAAGGCAACTTCAAAAAGAATTAAAAAAAGAAAGTGTTTTAAATAAGTCGTTTGATGATTTAGAAGTCGTTGTTTTTGATATAGAGACGACGGGTTTTTACCCTGACCGAGGAGACAAGATTATTTCAGTCGGTGCTGTAAAAGTTAGAGGGACAACGATGGTTGAAGACGATGGTTACTACTCATTAGTGCATCATGATCAACCATTAACTGAAGAAATATCTGCGCTTACAGGGATACAAAATGAACAATTGCAAAGTGCACCTACGATTGATCAAGTGCTGGCAAAGTTCTATCAATATGTTGAAGGACGTACATTAGTGGCTCATCATGCTCAGCATGAGAAAGCATTCATGCAGCACATTTCCTGGCACGTATTACGGACGAACTTTATTCACCGTGTCATAGATACATCGTTCCTTATTAAATTAGCTTCACCGAATGAAAGTTTAGTAACGTTAGATGAGTGTTGTCAGTTTTTTGATATTCCGCTATCCACACGTCATCATGCGTTAGAAGATGCAAAGATGACAGCACAACTATGGATTAAAAATGTTCAAAAGGTGCAACAATTAGGCTTTCATACACTACAAGAGGTGTATGCTGAATTAGCAAAATAAAAAGTAGTTTACCATTACTGAGCTAAAAGGAGGGAGGGGGGATGAAGAAAAATTTCCCTCGTCATGTGGCGATTTTCCCAATTAGTGTAGTCAAAGAAATGACTCAATTAACTGCAAGACAAATTCGTTACTATGAAGAGCAAGGACTGATAAAACCCGCTCGTAATGAAGGAAACCAAAGAATTTTTTCATTAAATGATATTGATCGATTTATCGAGATTAAATCACTTATCGACCAAGGTGTGAATATTGCTGGAATTAAAGCAATCCTTATCGCAAAAGAACAAGATCAAGAAAATGTTGTACCTAACCATAGCGATCGTTCATTGTCCCGTTTTACAGAAAGGGAATGGGATGAGTTAATTGAAAAGTACAGAACAGGTGGCTTTTCATAATATGCTTTTAAACTAGTAAGGCTCGGGAAACCGGGTCTATTTTTATTGTTTACTCGGAAATCGTAAGTAACTATTACTCTCTTTTCTCAAAAGGTCATGTTAAAAATTTATTGAATGAACTGTCTGAATATAAACGTAATTTAAAATTTAAACATTATTCAAAAAACATATTGCATTTTGGTATAGAGTAGGTTTATTATAAATGTATATAAAAAACTTAACCATCGTTTTAAAATCGAACACAGTTTAAATTCTTAATAAAAAATGTATCGTGCTGTCGAAAGAATAACCTAAACGGGGGATTAAAATAACCTTTGTAAGCGATTACAATGGTGGTGGGTGATGATGATGAAACTTTCAGAGATGAAAATAATAAAGAAGAAAGAACAAATACTAGCGTCTGCGATTGATATCATTAACCGGAGAGGTTATAGCGGGGCAACGATGGAAGAGATAGCTGCAGAACTCTTAATGACAAAGGGGTCGTTGTATTATTACTTCAAAAATAAAAGTGATTTAATGTACCAATGTCATAATTTTGTACTTTCTCAAGCGATAGAAGAACTTGAAAGAATTTTAAATGGAAATGGTTCGGTTAAGGAAATTCTCCATAAAATGGTTGCGGCGCATATTGAGTACGCAGTAGAGGACAAAGAAACTTTTAATATAATTATGGAACCAAAACGGTTCTATAAAAGGGAACAAGTTCACTTAGTACTAAAATTACGAAAGAGCTATGAAAATTTATTTGCTCAAATCATCTCAAGAGGAATTGAAAGTGGAGAGTTTACAGCAAAGGAACCATCCATAGCAAGGATGATTATTCTAGGTGCAATGAACTGGATTCAACAATGGTATAAACCTGATGGGAAGTTATCAAAGGAACAGTTGACAGACTTATATAGTGAATATGTAATAAAAATTTTAAAGTAGGAGGACAATATATGCTCGTCAAAGAGACAGAACTTTTTGGAAGAGGCAAGATTAAAGTATTTAACGATAGACCTAGTAATCTTGCTGAGGTGCTTTCGACTAGCTTAGAAGCGTATAAAGATAAAGAGGCTGTTGTTACTGAAGAATCATCACTTACATATGAGCAGCTTGATGCCTATTCGACCGTTATTGCTGCTAACCTTCAAAAAGAATATGGAGTCCAAAAAGGTGACCGGATAGCAACTTTGATAGGGAATCGGCTCTCTTTTCCATTAATGGTCTTTGCTTGTGTCAAATTAGGAGCAATTATGGTGCCTGTAAATGTCAAGCTTTCTGTAGATGAAATAGCTTATATATTAGGGCATTCAGAAGTGAAGGTTATCGTTAGTGAAGATAAGTTCATTTCAAAAATTGAAAAAATTAAAGAAGTTGATATAACGACGATCCCAAAAGACGAAAATATTTTTGTAGTTGATGGTGAGAACACGTTTAAACAACTTTTGGAAGATAAAAATGAGTTGCTTCCTATTGAAACAGATGAATTAGACCCTATTTTTATCCTATATACTTCAGGAACAACTGGTAGACCTAAAGGTGCTGTTTTAACCCATATTAATGTCATTCATAGTTTGATAAATTTTAAAAGTATTTTTGAGACAGATCATACGATGAAAACATTGATTGCTGTTCCGATGTTTCATGTGACCGGTCTTGTTGGCCAATTACTTCACATGGTTTACATCGGTGGAACAGCTTATAGTATGGAAAGCTACAAAAACAAACTATATATCGAGTATATACTAAAATACCGAATTAATTTTCTCTTCAACGTACCTACTATATTCGTCATGATGTCCACAGATGAACAGTTTAAGCAAAACTCATTTGATTTTGTCACGAAAGTCGCTTTTGGAGGCTCACCGATTTACCAGCAAACCTATAGCATGCTACAAGAAGCATTTCCAAATGCAAATTTACACAATGCATACGGTGCAACCGAAACAACATCTCCTGCAACGCTAATGCCTGTTTCTTACTCTAAATCGAAAGTCACTTCAGTTGGACGTGCAGTTCCAGTAGCAGATATAAAAATAGTGAGCTCAACTGGAGATGAAGTCGCTGCTGGTGAAGTGGGAGAACTTTTTATCAAAGGACCCATGGTAATAAAAGAATATTGGAGAAACGAAGAAGCAAACCAACATAACTTCTCTGATGGGTATTGGCACTCCGGAGATCTAGGCAGTGTTGATGAGGATGGATACTTTTATATTAGTGATCGTAAGAAAGATATGATTAACCGCGGTGGAGAAAAGATTTTCTCTATCGAAGTCGAAGATATTTTGAAAAAGCACAATTTGATTAAAGAGGCTGCAGTTGTTGGCGATCCCGATCCGGTTTTCGGTGAAAGAGTAAAAGCATTTATTGTTAGTGAACAATTAACGATAGAAGATATTCCGTTAATCAAACAACATTGCCTACAATATCTTGCAAAATTTAAAGTGCCTGAAATCTATGAATTTCTGGATGAGCTTCCGAGAAACGCTTCTGGGAAAATATTAAAGCAAACATTAAAAAATAATTAGGGGGAATGAATGATGTTAAAAAAACTATCAGCTAATGCACAGAATCTAAGGGAAGATTTACTAGAGTTTATGGATAAGCACGTATATCCAAATGAATCCGTCTTTGAAGAGCAGCTAAATAACCAGGAAAGCAGATGGATGATTCCACCGATTATCGAGGAATTAAAAGAAAAAGCAAAAGCTCAAGGACTTTGGAACCTATTTTTACCTGATACAGAATATGGGAAAGGTTTATCTAATTTCGAATACGCGCACCTTTGTGAAATCATGGGTCGCTCGTTAATTGCTCCAGAAATTTTCAATTGTAATGCACCTGATACCGGGAATATGGAAGTTCTTGTAAAATACGGAACCGAAGAGCAAAAAAAGCAGTGGCTTCAACCATTATTAGAAGGTAAAATACGCTCAGTTTTCTCCATGACAGAACCAGATGTAGCTTCTTCCGATGCCACGAATATTCAAAGTAGCATCGTCCGAGACGGGGACCACTATATTGTTAATGCAAAGAAATGGTGGTCAACAGGAGCTTTAGATCCTCGCGTGAAAATTGCGATTGTTATGGGGAAAACGGACCCGAATGAGGCTACATATAAACAACAATCAATGATTCTAGTCCCATTTGACGCCCCTGGAGTAGAAGTAAAGAGGCATTTACCAGTGTTTGGTTATGATCATGCCCCAAATGGACATGCGGAAGTTCATTACAACAATGTAAGAGTTCCTGCATCGAATATGCTTCTTGGTGAAGGACGAGGCTTTGAAATTGCTCAAGGAAGATTAGGGCCAGGAAGAATTCACCACTGTATGAGAGCAATCGGTGCTGCAGAACGAGCGTTGGAATTAATGATTCAACGAGCAAATAGCAGAGAAGCATTTCATTCAAAATTAGTAGACAAAGAAACTGTTCGAGCAGAGATTGCTGAAAGCCGTCTTGAAATCGAACAAGCAAGATTATTAACTTTACATGCTGCCAATAAAATTGATGAGGTTGGAGCAAAAGGGGCAAGAAAAGAAATTGCCATGATAAAAATTGCAGCACCACGTGTATCTATTAACGTAATCGACCGAGCGATTCAACTATTTGGTGGTGCTGGTGTATCAAGTGATTTCCCTCTAGCAGAGCATTTCGCAAACGCCAGAACCCTGCGATTAGTAGATGGCCCAGATGCTGTTCATTTAAGAGATATTGCAAGAATTGAATTAAAGGAACAATTGTAAATACAAACAATCAGAAATTCATGATTCTTTAAAATTGAACGAGGTGATTAGCAGGATGAAGTCTTGGGCTGTAACAAAGCTAGGAGATCCAGATGATGCTTTAGAAATTTTGGAATCGCCCACACCTGTCCCGCAGCATGGAGAAGTACTTGTAAGGATAAAAGCTTTCTCCCTTAATTTCTTTGATATTTTACAATGCCAAGGAAAATATCAGGAAAAACCTGAGTTGCCATTTACTCCTGGTGCAGAAGTCGGGGGAATTATAGAAGGTGTTGGGAAGGGTAGTTCTTTTAAACCGGGGCAAAGGGTCATCGCGACACCCTTGCTACCGAATGGTGGATTTTCAGAATGGGTCGTTGTAAAGGAAGATGATGTATTTCCGATTGCTGATGAGCTTACTTACGAGGAAGCGGCAGCAATGTATATTACGTATCACACAGCGTACTACGCGTTAAAAACAAAGGCACTGTTGAAAGAAGGGGAAACGGTATTAGTCCACGCCGGCTCAGGCGGTGTCGGATCTGCTGCTATTCAAATTGGGAAGGCATTAGGTGCGAAAGTGATTGCAACAGCTGGTTCACAAGAAAAGGTAGATATTTGTAGGGAAATCGGCGCAGATATAGCGATTAACTATCGTCATGAAGATTTTGTTCAAGTGGTAAAAGAGGAAACAAAAGGCCGATGTGCAGATGTCATCTTTGATCCTGTCGGTGGCGATGTTTTTCATCAGTCGCGAAAATGTATTGCATTTGATGGGCGACTTCTATTAATTGGTTTTGCTGGGGGAGCGATTCCGGAGGCACCTGCCAACCATATCCTTATTAAAAACTATTCTCTAGTAGGTGTTCATTTTGGTTATTTCCGAAAGCTGTATCCTGAGAAAGTAAAAGAGGCGCATCATGAACTTATGGGTTTATACAGAGAGGGAAAAATAAGACCATTAATTTATCATCAGTATGAATTTAGTGAAGTACCAAAAGCATTACACCAATTAGGAAGTAGAGATACATGGGGTAAACTAATCGTTCATCCTTAGATAGAATATTTTAGATTGGAAAAGGAGGTTGAAGATTTGGGTGAATTAGTCATAAGAAAAATACAAAATCAAATTGGTCACATTATATTAAATCGTCCTGAAAAATTAAATGCATTGTCAAGAGAATTGGTGCAGGAGATAAACGATTGCCTTGATGATTATTCAAAAAACCCTGAAGTAAAAGTGATTGTTCTGTCTGGAAATGGAAAAGCCTTTTGTGCAGGTGGGGATATTGAAACGATGCAAAATATTACGCATGCTTCTGAAGCTGCAAAGTGGGTAGAGCATGCATCTAGTCTATCAAAAAAATTGATGGAAACCGATAAATACGTGATTGCTGCAGTTCATGGCTATGCTGCTGGTGCAGGCTTTAGTATTGCCCTAGCTTCAGATTTTATTGTAGCAAGTCATGAAGCAAAGTTTGCGCTCAGTTTTACAAACATTGGGCTCATACCCGATTTAGGGTTGATTAAGTCGTTATCCGAGCGACTTAATCCACCAATTGTAAAGGAATGGATTTCTGCAGGAAAGGTTATTCAAGCACAAGAGGCCCTATCGCATGACCTCATTAATCGAGTGGCTGAAGGGGATGTCGTCGAAGCGGCAGAATCGTTTGCTCAGTTTATTGTAAATGGACCGGTGGTAGCAAATAAGTATGTAAAATACCTAGTTAATAACGCTCCAAATCTTCATCATGAAACTGCATTTCTACAGGAAAACGTTATTCAAGCAATACTTCTTCAGACCGAAGATCATAAAGAAGGCGTTTCAGCTTTTTATGAAAAACGAAATGCGCAATTTATCGGGCTGTAGTATTTGCTTTTATGAAAACATAAAAAATTAGGGGGCTTTGTTGATGAAAAAATTTAAAAAAAGCTTTATTTCTTCGATCGTTGTAAGTGCTTTATTATTTCTTGGTGCTTGTTCAGGCGGAACTACTGGAGGAGAATCTGGAGGTAGCACTTCAGATGGAGGCAGCTCAGCAGGAGAAGAGAAAGAAGTGATTACGTTACGAGCGGCCACTGGATTAAGTGCACAACACGCTTGGTGGTCTGACAATATGGTTCCTTGGATGGATAAAGTAGAAGAACTGACAGATGGACAAGTTCAATTTGAAACTTTCGCTGGCGGAGAGCTTGTTTCCGTTCCAGGTGAAGGGGATGCCGTACTGAATGGCACAGTCGATGTTGCCCTTATTCTACCAATCTATCAACCAGATCAGTATCCAATGGCTGAGGTGACAATGCTACCTTTAGCACATTCAGATGCTCATATTGGGGCAAATGCGTGGAGAGCGCTTTTAAATAGTGATGTGGAGCTAGCCGACGGCAAAACTTATTCTGACATGCAATTTTCTAACTTCCAGGTATTCCCGATTTCGACAACACAAGAATACTCTATTTCTACTACGGGTAAAGAGTTTAACTCTGTAGATGATGTAAAAGGAACTGGACTTAGAACACCATCTCGTATCCATGAAGTATATTCAGAAAAAACGGGGATTAATAGTGTGACGATGCCAGCAGTAGATATGTATGATGCATTAAGCAGAGGTACATTTGACGGAAGCTTTTACAGTATTGCAGACTGGTCAGGCTATGGTTTCCAAGATTTATTTAGATATACGGTAACAGGTGTAAACTTTGGCCATTTCAATGCGTTTATTGGAATGAGCAAAGAGAAATTTGATTCACTTCCTCAAAATGTGCAAGAAGCAATGATTCAAGCAAACGAAGAAATCTTCCCTCAAGGTGCAGAAGAATGGATTAGACGTTCAGAAGAGATCATTGCCCAAAACAAGGAAGATGGCGGTAAGTTTGTTGAGTTTTCTTCTTTAGACCAAGGTGTGCAAGATTTAATTAACCAAGGTATCGAAGAAACTTGGATGGATTATGCAAATCTTTTAGAAGAACAAGGTTTACCAGGCAAGAAACTAATTACGTTATGGCGTGACATCATTATCGAACAAGGTGGAGATGTGACGGAAAGCTTAAAAAATATCGACTAATCCTCTAGCGGTTCAAGAAGTGCAATAACACTTAGTAATATCATGAATATTTAATAGTTTAAGCATAATCTTGTCACCGAATGTATGCTATAGGATACGTTTTACAAACGGTGGCAAGATTTTTCCGTTATTTTGATAAGTGAAAGGTAGGGTTCTTCTATGAGTAGTTTAGTAGTTATCTTCGTAATCCTTATTATGCTAATCCTATTTCTCGCTTCAGGTTTATATATTCATTCGGTACTATTTGCCTGTGGGGTCATAGGTCTGATATTGCTCGAAGGCTTTAGTATTCTACCTGGATTGTTGGGAAATGAACCTTTTAATCGTGTAGCAAGTTATACGTTGACGACGATTCCATTGTTCGTATTAATGGCCCAATTCATCCTTCAATCCGACATTGTAAGAGATATTTTCTATATAGTGCATAAAGTTTCAAAAGGAAAGAATAGCATTTTAGGCGTACTTACGCTTACAATCGGAGGAATTCTTGGTGCAGTTTCGGGTTCTGGAACAGCGACTGCTGCTTCATTAGGTCAGGTTGCGATTCCGGAGCTAAGAAAGCACGGCTATAGCGCGCCTTTGGCAGGAGCAATAGCAGCAGCAGGTGGTTCGCTTGCAGGAATTATTCCGCCAAGTATTATTCTCATTTTATATGGAGTAGCGACAGAGACGCCTGTAGGAAAATTGTTTATAGGGGCATTTATCCCAGGAATAATGGTACTGGTTGTTTTTATCATTTCGATGCTTGTTTGCTTTAAACTGCAAAAGAAAGAGAAAGAAGACGTACAAGAAATAGCAGCAACAATAGACGTGCCGCAGACTACCGTTTTACCATTAAGGCTTTTTATCGTTTGTATAGTGGCACTACTTATTATGGTCATTATTTTTGGAGGGATTTATTCGGGAGTATTTACTCCTACTGAAGCTGGTGCTGTCGGTGCTTTCGCTGCATTTATTTCCGCTTTAGTTCTAGGAAAGGTAAATGCAACTTTTGTAAAGTCTTCAGTGATTGAAACACTCCGGTTAACCGGAATGGTTATGTTAATTATGATTGGTGCTCAAATTTTTGGCCGATTCGTTTCGTTATCTCTCTTACCAAGGAAGTTAATTTCCCTTTTAGAGCCAATTATGGATTCACCAGTGCTAGTCTTAATTGTCATTTCAGCCGTTTTATTTATTATGTTTATGTTCATTGAAGGGGCTGCCGTTATTTTAATGTCGATCCCAGTCCTTCTTCCGATTATTACACAGCTTCAAGTTGATTTACTCTGGTTCGGTATATTTGTTGGAGTCATTTGCACAATTGGGTTAATTACACCGCCTGTTGGGCTAAGTGTTTATGCTGTTGCTGGGGTGAGTAAAATTCGTTTAGAACCCATATTTAGAATCGGAATGATTTTTGCGGTAGCTGCGTTAGTTGTTGTTTGTGGATTAATGATTGCTTTTCCTGAAATCGTAACATTTTTACCGAATTCCATGGATTAATGAAGGGAGGATGAAGGTGTTGAAAGGTATCGAAAATGCGTATAAGTATTTTAATTATATAAAGGTCATCGGTGTATGGATTAGTGGAATTGCCTTGTTTTTGATGATGTTTTTTATTGTATATGATGTAATACTGCGTAATCTAGCAGGGGATTCCATTAGAGGTGGATTTGAAATTGTGAAAAATTACTTTATGCCGCTTGTGGTATTCCCGTCACTCGCATATATCTACTCCTCGGGTGTATTACCTAAAATGGATTTACTTATTGAGAAGTTTCACAATAAAACGAAAATGGTGTTTATCATTGGGATGCTTGTCATTGAAATAGTGATACTTGTGTTGATGACGCAATTTACATGGACATATGCGATGACAGGATTGGAAAGAGAAATGGCATTTCCTGCGGCGGGAGCTCTTTATCCGCTTTATCCTTTGTTCTTCCTTATTCCGATTGCTTTTGGAATGATAGTAATAGAAAATGTGTTTATTTTACTTAAAAACATTAAAGAAAAGGTAGCCACTTTTCAATTTAAATACGAATAATGGTGAACAAATAAAAAGGATTTGAGAACATGCGAAAAATTCAAGTCATTACGCAAAAGGAGTTAGTTGATTCATCATTAATAAAACATTGCACTGCTGTTGTGATTGATGTTTTTCTAGCTACTTCTACGATTACATGTTTAGTCGAAAATGGCTTTAAACCTGTATATGCGGTAAAGGATGCCCAAACCGCATTAGATGTGGTAAAAGAGGAACCATATTACTTTCTTCTCATGGGAGAATTAAACGGGGAGGGTATTGAAAATTTCCAATACCCAGATCCAACTCTGATTGCAAAACCAAGTAATGAACAAGCTGCCATTATATGCTCGACAAATGGGACGATTGCAGTGGAAAATGCGAAGAACGCTGTAAGCTTATATGTTTCCTCACTTCTTAATGGACACCGAGTAGCAGAAGAGATTCACTTACAAGAGGATGATTCCTCTATCGTCATCGTATGTTCAGGTAATGCAGGGCGCTTCTCCATGGAGGACTTCGTCGGTGCGGGGCATATTATTGAGCATCTAATGGCTAAAGGAAACTACCAGCTTTCGGACGCCGCTAAATTAGCGAGAGATTCTTATTTAAATTCTAAGTCTATAGAATTTCAAAACCTTTTAGAAGGAGAAACGGCTAATTTATTAGTACAAACTGGTTATGGCCACACATCGCAATGGGTAATAGACCATTTTGAGACCATGGATGCAGTACCGATCTATCAAAACGGCAGTTTCGTTTGCAAACTAGTAAGGGAGAGTAAATAGAAAGGAAGGATGCTAGATGGAAGAAACAAAAAGTCTTTATGTTACTTATGATATTCAAGATTTTATTGCAACCATTACAATTAATAACCCGCCGTTAAATGTATTGACGGACACCCTTTTAAATGAGTTGGAAGTCGCGGTTGATAAAATACTGTTGGAGCCATCCTGCAGAGCGTTGGTCATAAGAGCAATGGGTGAAAAAGCCTTTGTAGCAGGCGCAAACATAAACCAATTTCCGTCACTTGATGCAGTGAGCGGAAAACAATTAGTAGAGAAGGGTAAAAAGATTTTTGATCAATTGGCACATGCCCATTTTCCTGTTATTTGCGCCATCAATGGGCTAGCTTTAGGTGGAGGACTGGAATTAGCACTTGCTTGTGATATTCGTATTGCTGAAGAGAAAGCAAAGCTGGGCCTTCCTGAAACGGGTTTAGGGATCCTTCCGGGATATGGAGGAACCCAGCGTTTAGCTAGGTTGATAGGACAAGGGAAGGCAAAGGAATTGATTTTTACTGGGGCAGCGATTTCCTCTGAAGAGGCGTACAATGTGGGATTAGTAGAAAAAGTAGTCCCAAATGGAGAATCCTACTCCGTCGCATTATCCATTGCCAAGGAAATAGCAAGCAAGGGCCCGAAGGCAATTTCACTGGCAAAGGCTGTAATTGATCAGGGATTAGAAGCTTCTTTAGCTGAAGGGCAAGAGCTGGAATCAAATGCCTTTGCAGAGCTCTGCTGCACGGAGGATATGCAAGAAGGCGTACGGGCATTTAAAGAAAAAAGAAAACCAAATTTTCAAGGGAAGTAGAGTGACAGAAAGGAGAGAAATCATGGAAACGAATCATCCCATTGTTGACCATCAACATATTGATTGGAAGCGATTCGAACGGCTATTAAGGGATTCTATTGAAGAAATTCCGAACGAGCCAATGAAGATCAAGAAGTTTTCCGAAGGCTACTCTAACTTAACGTATTTAGTTTCATTTGGGGAATGGGAGACGGTGTTAAGAAGACCTCCTTTTGGAGAAATTCCGAAAAAGGCACATGATATGCAGCGGGAGTATACGATTTTAAGTAAGATTAATAAGGTGTACCCATTAGCCCCTAAACCTTATTTATATAATGAGGATCCAGAAATTATGGGGAGACATTTTTATATCATGGAAAAAAAACAGGGGGTAGCGATCGATGATGTTTTACCAGCAGCATATAGGGACTCTACTGTAGCAGGACCCACTATATCTAAAAGCATTATTCAGGCATTAATTGAATTACAATCAATAGATTATAAGAAAGCAAATTTAATAGATATTGGTCGACCAGAAGGCTATCTTGAGAGACAAGTAAATAGCTGGATAAAAAGATATCAGCACTCAAAAACAGATGAAATACAAGGTGTTCATGAATTAGAGACATGGTTTTTAAAGCATCTCCCTGCTACAAAAGAAACGACGATCGTTCATAATGATTTTAAATTAAACAATTTGTTACTAGATCATGAAGATCCTAGCAAGGTAAACGGTGTACTCGATTGGGAGCTTTCAACGATTGGCGACCCTATGACAGATCTAGGTGCTACGGTTGCTTATTGGAATCAATCAGGGGATCCAGACCTTGGAATTAATGTTGTAACGAACCAGCCAGGTTTCTTTAGCCGCCGTGAATTTGTCGAACTGTATGCGACGGAAAGCGGACGTGATGTGTCTCATATCAACTATTATGTTGCGTTTGGTTTTTATAAGCTAGGGGTTATTTTACAGCAAATTTATGCACGTTGGGCAAAAGGTGAAATTGAAGATAATCGATTTGAAAACTTAAATAAAGCTGTGGCGAATATTTTTGAGATGGCAAACCTAACGCGAGCGAATAAAATTTTGTAGAAGAAATGATAAGTATCTTTTAACAAGAATGAATCAAAAATGATTGGTGAAAGTGAGGAGAAACAATGAAAATAGGTGTATTAGGTTCTGGCATTATGGGAAATGGAATTGCGCAAGTTTCAGCTACATACGGTAATGAGGTCGTATTGGTCGACCTTACTGAAGAAGCTTTAACGAAGGCGCGTGAAGCGATGGTTAAGAGCTTAGAAAAGTTGTCTAAAAAGGACAATACGGTTCAGATGAGTGAAATTATCAATCGTGTGTCGTTTACAACTGATAAACAACAGTTGAAGAATGCAGATATCGTGATTGAAGCAATTATTGAAAATATTGAAGCAAAACGGGAAGTATTCAAGGAGCTAGATTCATTATGTGAGGAACATACGATTCTAGCTTCAAATACATCGAGTCTTACAATCTCAGATATGGTTGCTGTAACAAATCGTAGCGATCGTGTATGTGGCTTACACTTTTTCAATCCAGTGCCATTAATGAATTTAGTGGAAATTACTTGTACCGAAAACACGTCAAGCGAGACATTACAAACAGTAGAGAAGTTTGTAGCAGAGCTTCAAAAAGAAAGTATACTAGTACGTGACACCCCTTTATTTGTTGTAAATCGATTGCTCGTCCCGATGATTTGTGAAGCGATATCCCTGGTAGACGAGGGAACCGCATCAGTAGCCGATATTGACAAAGGGATGAAGTTAGGTGCCAATCACCCAATTGGACCGCTTTGGCTCGCTGACATGATTGGCTTAGATACGTTACTAAATATTCAAGAGGCATTGTACATTAAAACGAATGATTCTAAATATAGAGTCCCAGAATTATTAAGAACAATGGTTGCAGCAGGGGAATTAGGAAGGAAAAGTGGAAAAGGGTTTTATAATTATTCTTAAAAATGGTAACTGATGAAATATACAGATCAGTAGACACGAATATTGAAATGAAAAGTAGTGGACAGGTGGCTTTTCATAAAGTTTTTAAATGTAGGCTCGGGAAATCGGGTCTATTTTTATTTTTATAGAAAGTGAGTAGTGTTGGATTTTGTCTATTGTTGTCGAGAAATCGATAAATGGACCGAAGTTGAAAATAAAATGCCTAAAGTTAAAAATATTTTCGGAGAAGTTGAAAATAAAACAGTATAAGTTGAAAAAAGAACCAACCATTTGGTTCTTTTTAGGGAAGGCAAACCTATAAAAAAGAACAACAAGGTCATAATAACCTATGAAAGCAGCTTTAATTGTCTCAATTAAAAGATTTTATGTTTAGAATGTAATTTCTTTTAAAAAAATAGGTAAGTAGTGTAAAATATATTTAGAGTAACGAAATAAAAATGTGAGAGGAGTAAGGTAAGAGGTATGCAAACAAAATATAATCAGTTATGGGATCTAGATAGTATTTTTCCAGATGGTAGTGAGTCAAAAGAGTTACGTTCTTTTATTACAGAAACAAAAAGGGAATTAATTGGCCTTGAACAGGGGCTTGTTCAAATAACGGAAGTACATAATGAAAAGCAAAAATTTATAGAGACGATCGAAGCAGCTGGACAAGTAGCTTCGAAAGTAAGAGAGATTGGAGCATTTATCGGTTGTTTAACCGCTCAAAACGCAGCCGATAAAAAAGCCATTCAGCTAAGTGGAACAGCAAAAGAGCTTGCTTCGATGTTTCAAGGAGTTTTAACGAGTATAGATGAGAAAATCATGCAGTTGGATGAAAGTGAATGGAATTTAATTATTGAGGAACATTTCGAGGGTGTTGCGTTTTACTTAAAAGAACGAGCGCAAAGGGCGAAAGATAAGCTATCGCCAACGGAGGAGAAGCTTGCGCAAAAGTTAACGACAAGTGGTTACCATGGTTGGGCAGATATGTATAATGCGCTTGTTAATAGTATGAAAATTACGTTTAAAGAAAATGGAAAAGCTGAAGAGCTTTCTGTAGGCCAAGCTGAAAATAAATTAGCGAATAGTGATCGTAATGTACGTAAGGATGCTTTTGAAAAGTGGGAAAAAATATGGACTGAAAACGAGGATCTTTTCGCTACGACCATCAACCATCTTGCAGGCTTTAGACTCGGTCTATATGAAAAAAGAGGCTGGACGAATGTTTTAAAAGAACCACTAGAAATTAATCGGATGTCAAAAGCCACTTTACAAGCGATGTGGAATACGATAACGAAAAATAAATCGCGGTTTCTGCCGTATTTAGAACGGAAAGCTCAATATTTAGGGATTGATCAACTCGCTTGGTATGATGTTCATGCCCCAATCGGAAGTGCAAGTTCAACGATTCCTTATGAAGAAGCGGCCGAGACGATTATTGAGCAATTTGGTAAGTTTAGTCCGAAAATGGCTGAGTTTACAAAAATGGCGTTTAAAAAAAATTGGGTGGAAGCAGAATACCGACCAGGTAAACGACCGGGTGCATTTTGTACAACGTTACCAGCAAGTGGTGAAACTCGAGTCTTTATGACATACAGTGGCAGTGCTTCAAACGTATCGACGTTAGCGCATGAACTAGGCCATGCGTACCATGCCTATGTGATGCGCGATATGCCAAACTTTGCGCAATCGTATGCGATGAATGTAGCCGAAACAGCTTCTACATTTGCGGAGCTTATTGTAAGTGATGCTGCGGTGCAGCAAGCAAAATCAGAAGAAGAGAAGCTCGTTCTTATTGAAAGTAAACTCGGTCGAGGAATTGCCTTCTTTATGAATATTCATGCTCGCTTTTTATTTGAAACGAGATTTTATGAGAAGCGAAAAGAAGGGTTACTATCGGCAAATGATTTAAATGAATTAATGGTAGAGGCACAAAAAGAAGCATATTGTGAATCGCTTTCAGAATATCACCCCCATTTTTGGGCTGCTAAACAACATTTCCATATTACAGGTGTTCCTTTTTATAATTTTCCTTACACATTTGGCTATTTATTTAGTCTTGGTGTGTACGCGCATGCGCTAGAACAAGGCGCTTCGTTTGAAGATGGCTACATTGAGCTATTGCGTGATACAGGAAGTATGAACGTTGAAGAATTAGCACAAAAGCATTTAAATGTAGACTTAACAAAAGCCGATTTTTGGCAAAAGGCGATTGATCTTGTCGTTAATGATGTAGAACAATTTTTAGAAATGACAAAATCATAAAAAAGTTCAAGATGAGTGGTGTCAGTCCCTTTAATCGACTAAGGTGACTGACACCTTTTTCGCTGACATCCTATTTTTAGTCATGTATAATAGAGGGAAATCATGTCGAAAATTGGAGAATTTAGAATGGGTATTGAAGAAAATAAGCGAAATGATCTTATCTTTAAAAGGAACCAGCTAATGACCAAACTAGTGATCATATTTTATTTGATGAGTTTAGTCATCAATGCTTTTATAGATCCAGTAATTCTCAAGTTTCTTGCTCCAACGGGATTGGTGACCTGCTTAATCATTTACTTGCTATCAAAAAGTAAAGCGGCCACTCATGTGACTATGTATTTGACGATTTTCTTTATTTTTAGTTTTTTCGCGATGTTGATTACATACGAGCCATTATTAATCAATTTTATATTCCTATGGTTAGGACTCATTATTAGCTCGATTTATCATTTAGTAAGGCCGATTTTATTTGCTAGTCTACTAACAAGCATTGCAACGGTGTACTTTTTCTTTCAATTTAGAAATGAAATTTTTCCAGGTGCAGATACGGTTGATGTGATTTACGTCACTTTATTTGGAGTGTTAGTTACCATTTTTCTTGTATTTTCCAGTCGGTTTACAGAACAGTTATTGCTTCAAGCCGAAAAGAAAAATGAGGTTACATCCAAAGAATTAATGAGAACAAAAGGGTATTTAGATTCTTTATTTAATCAGTTAATTGACCCAATTATTATCCATGATAAAAATGGGGTTATCTTTCAGGTCAATAAAGGCTTTGAGGATACATATGGTTGGAAAGATGAAGAAGTTGCTGGAAAGATGATGCCGCAAATAAAAGAATTCCAATTGCATCTTTTACGAGAAAACTGGGAATCCGTTTTAAAAGGAGAAACAACTCGTGAAATGGAGTTGAAGAATTGGACGATAGATGAAGAGTTATTAGAAGTCGCAATGTCTGTTTCAGCCATTCGAACGGAAGATGGGAGAATTGTTGCTTTAGCAACGATTATTAGAGATATTACGGAAAAGAAACAAACGGAAGCATGGATAAGACGATCAGAGAAGCTTTCTGTTGTAGGGCAGCTAGCAGCAGGAGTTGCACATGAAATTCGTAACCCGATTACAGTCATCGCAGGCTTTCTTCAACTTATGAAAGAGCGAAAAGAATCGTCGAATGATCATTTACCGATCATGTTAAGTGAGCTGGCGAGAATTAATAAAATCATTAGTGAATTTCTTTTGCTTGCGAAACCTGGTGTTGAAAAATTTGAAAGTGTCCCAATCCATAAATTAGTAGAAGAAGTTCTTACCTTATTAAATACGTCGGCAATCATGAAAAGTATTTCAATTTCTTCGTCGTTTGACATTGAAGAGACGACAATTGAGTGTGAGCCTGATCAAATCAAGCAAGTGCTTATCAATTTATTAAAAAACAGCATTGAAGCGATGGGTTATGGCGGCCAAATTGAGGTTCTTGTTCAGGAAACTGCTGATAATAGGATACATATACAAATTAAAGATAATGGTATCGGTATTCCTCAAGACGTTTTAGAACGAATTGGTGAGCCATTTTTTACAACAAAAGAAACAGGAACAGGATTGGGGTTAATGATCTGTGCCCGTATTGTTGAGCATCATCATGGGGAAATGGAAATTACGAGTGTTGAACAAGTGGGTACAACGGTAGATATATATTTCAATAAGGTGATTAGGAAACAGGAGGGAAAGAATGAACATTCCAGTCAAGAGTGTGATCGCGAAAATCGAAAAACAATTGAGCGAAATGAAGTTAGAAGTGGAACAAGGTAATGAACGTCGAGTGCAAGAAGCAGCAAAGATGATTAAAGCATATTGTGAGTTATTAACGGATAAGGAGTATTCAACTCTTGAAAAAACAAATGTTCCTCAGGTTAAACGTGCTTTACCGAGCTCGAGTGTAACAACAACGACGAGCACAGTACATCATACGTCCAAAGATGAAGGAAGTTTATTAGATTTTTAATCGAACCGCAGTACCGTGGCTGACCAAGGCACTTGCGCTTTTCTTAGGAAAATATGATAATCTTATATTAAACAGAATAGGAAGTAAAGGAGTATTGTCTAATGTTTAATCTATTTATCGTACTTGGTAGTATCGGTGCGGCACTAGGGGTCGCTTTAGGTGCATTTGGAGCACATGGATTAGAAGGTCGTCTAACTGAACATTACTTAAAAATTTATCAAACGGGTGTACAATATCATATGTATCACGCCCTTGGATTGATTATGGTCGGTTTGATTAGCTCAAAAGGGATCGAATCGAGCTTAGTGCATTGGGCAGGCTGGCTATTAGTACTAGGCATTATTTTATTTTCAGGTAGTTTATACATTCTAGCCATTACAGGTATTTCCAAGCTTGGAATGATTACTCCGCTTGGGGGCCTAGCTTTTATCGTAGGCTGGGTTTTGCTTGCCATTAGTATGTTTAGAGCATAATAAAAAGCTGACTCTTTAGCATCAGGCACCTCGTCTTTGCAGCTGTGCCTATTAGGTGCCTGATACCTTATTTTAGAGTCAGCTTTTTTGTATAATTTTCAAGTGATTATATTTATTTTACAAAATATTTAATCACGAGGTGAGTATTCAGCTAACGGTGTGACACCATTGTATGGATATTCATAGTTAATTGGCTCATCAAATTCTACATAGTCAAGGTTAACCATTAATAGTAAGTAATAGTTCCCTGCAACATCATCATGAAGGATAATATGATCTCTACCGGCTTCTTCCACATGACCAGTAAAAACTTTCGCTGGCCAATCAGGGTTATTTTCAAACGTCATATAGACTCTTACCGATTTTCCGCGATTGAGTCGAAGAATGTTTTCAATGTACGATTGTTCCATTGGTAGCATCCCTGGAACTTGCGGGAATTGCTGCTGCAGTTGTGGTTGTGGTGCTAAAAAAAATGGAGGCTGCTCCATCATCGGCTGTTGCTGCTGCATTGGCGGCATCATCGGCTGCTGCATCATAGGTTGTTGCTGCATATACGGTGACGGCTGACTATTCATCGCTGGATACATTGATTGCATATCCCATTGTTGCTGATACATCGTATCACTCCTTTTAGCTTTTTCATTTTTATCATATATAATTATTAGTACACACTGTAAACTTGCGGGCAGTCGGATGCTAATGGTGTATAGAAACAATGAAGCTTATAACGTCCTGAGTTCCATTGCCCCCACCACTGAGCAGGACAAGCACCTTCTGGACGGAAAAACCATAAAGAAAATTCTGCTGGGTGATGTCTTTCTCCATCAATTAGCTTTTTTGCGAGCCTGCGCTCTCTTTCCCGAGCCCTTTGATAAAAGTACCCCTTCTGTGTCGCTTCAAAACCACCTGGGGATTGAAATACCATCCGAGGAATCGAATTGATATCAACAAAATCTAGACAAGCTGACCGAACTCGGTTGACCATTACATTTCCTGCCATCAACATCCCGAGTTCACCTTCACCTTCAGCTTCAGCACGCATCAATCGGGCTAACATATCGATGTCATTACTGTTCGCTTTGATAACGGCCATTTGTTCACCTCCTATTCGTTAGGTGCCGTTCGTGATGGGCTGGAGGAATTTTATGATTGTATGGAATTTTACAGTACCGTAATGTTACGGCATACCCAAACACAGTTAGTTCAAATATATGTTAGGAAAAAATGGACTATGACTTTTTCCTGAAAATCGATACAAAAAAACCAGTCTCAAAATTGAGCTGGTTTTAAATATGCTATGAAGTTTAAAGTGGTAGGGCTCCAGCGCTTGTCGCCGATAAGTAGGGCGCTTGCGCTTTTCAATGTCTAGCTGCAGCGCCCACTGACTAGCGAGACTTCCCTCACCGCCGTACGATAAGTCAACATCGCCTCACTACCGAACACCCGAGTTTCCTTTATTTCCTGCGGTTCAGTCCAGTCCGTACGTCAGTAAACGGGCGCTTGCGCTTTTCTTAGTTCAGATTTTTCACGAAATGATTTAGAGCTTAAACGTGAAAGTAACGCTCGATTCCGTCGACATTTAGAAGGTTTCCGACATAAAAAGAACCGAATTCACCGAAACGAGCTGACACTTCATCAAAACGCATTTCATAGACTAGTTTTTTAAATTGCAGAACATCGTCAGCAAATAACGTTACGCCCCATTCCCAATCGTCAAAGCCAACAGAACCAGTGATAACTTGCTTTACTTTACCTGCATATTGACGTCCAATCATGCCGTGGCTGCGCATCATGTTACGGCGGTCTTCCATCGGTAGCATGTACCAGTTATCGTTTCCTTGACGACGCTTGTCCATCGGATAAAAGCAAACATGTTTAGCTTTTGGTAGCTTAGGGAAGAGGCGAGCGCGTACTTCTGGATTTTCCATCGGGTCTCCACCGTCTTTACCTGCCATATAATTGCTTAATTCCACGACGGACACGTAAGAATACGTTGGAATTGTATATTCAGCAAAACGAGTTTTATTAAATACTGTTTCAATTTCGTTCAGTTGTTCCATAGTTGGACGAAGTAGCATAAGCATAAAGTCAGCTTTTTGCCCAACAATCGTGTAAAGCGCATGACTACCTTCATTGTTTTCTTCGGTTTGGTTCCACTCTTCAAGCATTCCAATGAATTCGTTTAATACTTGCTGACGTTCTTCACTAGAAAGCGTCTTCCATGCAGGCCAGTTGATCGCGCGGAAATCATGTAGACAATACCAACCATCTAAAGTAATTGCTGCTTCACTCATACTAACACTCCTTTTAAATTTGAAAATATATGTACCAAAACATACTATACCATAAACAGGTGAAACTGTTCCATATTACCTACATAGGGAATAGTGTAGACAGTAATTTAAGGGAGCTAAATGAGGTAACAACCGAATTTATAAAGAAATTAAAAGGATTCACATATAAAAAAGAACGTAGTTTTTCATTTAAAAAGAAGAAAAGCTAACTCATATTAGTAGCTAAATGCGAGCGTTTGAGTTAGCTTTCTGTTATGGCTATTTTTTTAAGAATCGCTGTACAGCAGCAATATGTTCGTCCGTTTTTCCTGCTACACTTTGGGCATCTTCTTCCATTTTAAGGACTTCAGCTAATGAATGTTCATAGCTTGAGCGCATATTTTTTTTCATGAGTCCATATGCACCGGTTGGAATCTGTAGAAGTTGTTCAACGAGTTCATCAGGTTGTCCGATTTTATGAACCAAGCCAATTCGGTAGGCTTCTTCCGCTGAAATGGGTTCACCTAGAGACATTTCAAGCGCCTTTCCAAGGCCGACGAGTCGGGGAAGGTAATATGAGGCTCCTGCGTCAGGAACGAGGCCAATTTTTAAGAAGCTTAATCCCATTTTCGCATCATACTCAGCTACCCGGAAGTCACAAGCGAGGGCAAGGCTCAAGCCGGCTCCAACGGCGATACCATTGATATACGCGACAGTAGGCTTTTGGATCGTATCCATAAATAGTAAAAGTTTATCATAAGTCTCTTTTAAATAATCACCATAATCAATATTGCTTACTTCTTCTGTCGCAAAACTTTTTAAATCGGCTCCAGAACTAAAAGCATCGCCTGACCCTGTTAAAACGATCATATGAACTTCATCGTCTTCGTTGGCTTGTTGAAATGCACGGTAAAGCTCCTGATGCATCGCTAAGTTAATGGCATTTTTGACGCTAGGTCGATTTAATGTAATCGTGGCGACATTTTGTTTTCCTTCATATATTACAGGTTGATGTTCCATTCCAATCCACTCCCTTAATTGTTCGGCTCCTTTCATTATAATGAATAGATATTCATTTTATCAACAATAAATAATGAAAATTCAGAAAAAAAGAAGCTGCTGTTATTTTTGTAAAATATTAGCGAGCTTTTGATTGCATGAGCGTTGGCGAAGAAGGAAACGATGAAAAGGAGTACTTTAATCGTAATTTATAGCGGATATATTGGAAAAATTTATTAATATAATGATTGAATGTAATATGTAAAATGATAGAAAATTTTCATTTTTACTACATTAACCAAGGTGGTTTATTTTTCAAATAAAGAGGAGTATGCTTATGGTAAGGTCATCTGATCAATGGTAGGAGGAAGAATAATGAGCGATCTCTTTACAGAAATAAAAGCGCAAGTGAAAAGTCATTACCCAAATGTTGTTTTACCAGAAGGTTTTGATGAGAGAATTTTACAAGCTGCCGGCCAGTTATCAAATGATGAAGTTGTTAAGCCCATTTTAGTTGGAAGTGAAACTGAGATTTTTTCAAAAGCAAAAGAGCTTGGCGTTACTTTTAAAGACGTCGAGATCATTGAACCCAAATCATATAAATATTTAGATGAATTAATTGCATCTTTTGTGGAACGCCGCAAGGGAAAAGAAACGGAAGATAGTGCGAGAGAAAAACTAATGCAAGAAAATTATTTTGGCACGATGCTTGTACATCTTGATAAAGCAGATGGCTTAGTTAGTGGAGCTGCTCATTCAACAGGAGATACAGTACGACCTGCTTTACAAATTATTAAAACTCAGCCAGGAATTAAGAAAACATCAGGTGTTTTCATTATGGTTAAAGGTGATAAAAAATTTGTATTTGGTGATTGTGCGATCAATATTGCTCCGAATGCCGAAGAATTAGCGGAAATTGCGATTGCTACAGCAGAAACTGCAAAAGTTTTTGGATTAGATCCAAAAGTCGCGATGTTAAGCTTTTCAACGAAAGGTTCCGCATCATCAATCGAAACACGTAAAGTATCTGAAGCTACAAAGTTAGCACAACAAGCACGACCGGATTTAGTCATTGATGGTGAATTCCAATTTGATGCAGCGTTTGTTCCAGCTGTTGCTCAAAAGAAAGCTCCAGATTCGCCATTACGTGGGGAAGCGAACGTATTCATCTTCCCGAGCTTAGAGTCAGGAAACTTAGGTTATAAGATTGCTCAACGTCTCGGTGGATATGACGCGATTGGACCGATTTTACAAGGGTTAAACAAGCCAGTAAACGATCTATCTCGTGGTTGTAATGTATCTGACGTCTATAAACTCTCCCTCATTACAGCGATGCAATCGATCACACGAAAAGTATTAGCATAAAAACAGCCACATAAAAACGGTGCCAGGCACCTTTAATGCTTTTACAGCATTGGAGATGCCTGGCACTTTGAATTTATCCGTTGATTCGCTCATTCCGTTTAATAATGCGAACGTACTGTTCTTCATAGGACTGCATTTCTAATTCCGTAAAGGAAGAGGAAGAAAGGTGAGCCCCTTGCTCTTTACATGTAAGTAGCAGCTGATGAATAACTGCTTGAACCGTTAGTTCTTCATTTAGTAGTTCGGTTAATGATGCCATCGTTTCAGGGACGATCTTCGGATATTCAAATGCTGTTGGCTGGCCTTGCACAGCACGGCTATAAAATGTTTGAATGAGCTTCGCACGCTCACTGCCGCTTCCACTTACACAAAGGTAAATTTGTACGGCAACGCCGCCACGGATGCGCCGTTGTGAGATACCAGCAAACTTTTTGCCGTCAATGCTCAAATCATAGGAACCAGGGCAATAGGAACCGATGACTTCTTTTGCATGAACGTCCACTCCGTAAGGGAGCAGCAGCTGTTGAATAAGGGCAAACATAAACTCATATCCGTCATTAATGGAAAACTTTTTCTCTTCCTTAAGAATGAGTGACACATTTAATATACCTTCATCGAGAACAACGGCAAGTCCGCCAGAATTCCGAACGATGACATGGTACCCTTGATCTTCTAAATATTCGATACCTTCTTGAACGAAAGGAAGCCGACTGTCCTGAATGCCGAGGACAACCGTATGATGGTGAACCCACGTCCTTAGAATTGAATCAGAAGAACTGGTTCCAACCGCTATACATAATGCGTCGTCATAAGCAAATGACTGAAGAGCCTCAAAATAACGCCCTAGTGTTGACTGATCAATAAACCGCCAAGGTCGGTTAGTAAGATGATGGGTTAATGTATTCATAAACGTTACTCCTTAAAGTTGGAACTAAAAATACGTCTAAAATCGCTAAAGATTGCGAACGATAGTAGATATGGTATACTATCCTTTGTGAATAAAAGACATTATTCATCTTATCTTACCATAAAGAAATGAAAGGAATTAACGATAATGGCAAACGAATTTCGCATATGTGACATTTGCCAAGCCACGAATATAAAAACTTTATTGCCTCGGTTAAAAAAGCTCGACCCTGATGCAGAAATTCATATCGGGTGTCAATCGTATTGTGGGCCAGGCCGAAAAAAGTCTTTTACGATGGTCAATAACCGTCCGATATCGGCTGCAAATGAAGATCAACTCATTGAAAAAGTCGGAAAAAAATTAAAATGAAGCTATCTGATCCTTAGTGTTTCGGATAGCTTTTTACTTATAGAAAAATTACTGAATACGTTGCTCGGTTGTGTCGACATTTGTTTGTTTTTGTCGAGAAATCTTTAAATTGGTCAAAGTTGAAAATAAAATAGAGAAAGTTGAAAATAAAAGCCACGAACTAGAAAATAAAAGTCCTAAACTTAAAAATAAACGATGCGAAGTTGAGAATAAACTACCCAAAAAATAAAAATCCCTTCCTTCATTGCTGTCAAATCCTGAAATGTTTATATTTCGTTAAGCCGCTTCAAGCTTTAGGACAACCTTTCTCTTCTTTAGTATAATAGAGATAGTAAAATGGAGATGGAGTGTGCTTTATGCAAAATATAAATGGTCAATTAAGTGAAGAAAAAGTGTTTAAAGACCCTGTCCATCGTTACATACATGTTCGGGATACGCTCATTTGGGAGCTGATAGGTACAAGAGAATTTCAACGCTTACGCCGCATTCGTCAGCTAGGGACGACATTTTTCACGTTCCACGGGGCGGAACACTCTCGCTTTAATCATTCGCTTGGAGTTTATGAAATCACACGGAGAATTATTGAAGTGTTTCAAGGACGGCCTCATTGGGATAATAATGAACGGCTATTATGTTTAGCGGCGGCGCTATTGCATGATGTCGGTCATGGCCCTTTTTCCCATTCCTTTGAAAAAGTGTTTAATACCGACCACGAAGAGTGGACGAGAGAAATTATTATTGGAAAAACAGAAATCAACGAAGTGCTCCGCAAAATGGGGGACGATTTTCCGCAAAAAGTAGCAGATGTTATTGAAAAAACATACAACAACAAGTTAGTCGTCAGTTTAATTTCTAGTCAAATTGATGCGGACCGGATGGATTATTTGCAACGAGATGCTTACTTTACAGGGGTTAGCTACGGTCATTTTGATATGGAACGAATTTTACGAGTCATGCGGCCGTTAGAAGACCAAGTGGTTATTAAGCAAAGTGGGATGCATGCGGTCGAAGATTATATTATGAGCCGCTACCAGATGTATTGGCAAGTTTATTTTCACCCTGTCACGCGCAGTGCAGAAGTGATTTTAAGTAAAATTTTGTGGCGAACGAAGCATTTATATGAGACGGGGTACCAGTTTAAACAAGAGCCGATTCACTTTTATTCGCTGTTTAATGAAAATATGAGTATTGAAGACTATTTGCGGCTTGATGAGGCGATAATCCTTTATTATTTCCAAATTTGGCAGGATGAAGATGATCGCATTTTAAGTGATCTTTGTGGTAGATTTTTAAATAGAAGATTGTTTAAATATGTCGAATTTAATCCAAATTTGCAAATGAAGGAATGGCCTGTACTTTACCAGCTTTTCCATGAAGCTGGCATTAACCCTGAATACTATCTCGTAGTAGACTCATCTTCTGACCTGCCGTACGATTTTTATCGCCCTGGTGAAGAAGAAGAGCGTTTGCCGATCCATTTGCAGATGCCAAATGGAAAAATTCGCGAATTGTCTCGTGAATCCGAAGTCGTAGAGGCGATTTCTGGAAAAAAACGAACGGACCACAAATTATACTTTCCATTCGATGTTCTAGAGGATGAAACAGAGAATGCAACGATAAAGCAAAAAATTAAAGACATTCTTTTTAAATGAAGGGGAGGAGCGTTTTGCTAAAGGAACATGTAAAGCTGTTATTCATGTTTCAACAAGCGGGTGAAATTGTTGGACGGAAAAAGCTGCAAAAGATTGTTTATATCTCTAAAAAATTAAACATTCCATTTTCAGAACGATTTAAGTTTCATATGTTTGGACCGTATTCAGAAGAGCTCACACTTCGAATTGAAGAGCTATGCAACCTCGGTTTTTTACAAGAAACGCTAGAAACGAAAAGTGGTTATCAACAATACCGGTACATATTGACGGATGAAGGGGTCAAGTTCCTGAAGATGTACAATCTTGAATTGCCGAACATTCAGCCGTCCGTGTCAAGTATGAATGATCAAAGCTCGCGGTTTCTTGAACTCGTTTCAACAGTGCTTTACTTTGATGAGCTGTCAAAAGAGGAAATCATTGAAAAAGTCATGACGGTCAAAAAGAAGCAAAATTATTCGGAGGAAGAAATGGACCGGGCATTTTCTTATATTGATCAACTCAAACAGTTACAATAAAATTCAGCTGTGCCGCTTAAATGAACAATATAGAAGTATTAGTGTATGACTCTAGTAAAGGGCTGGAGTCATTTTTTTATTATGATTTTATTAGGGTTTACTTTGGTAGAAATTTTTCAGTAGGAATAATAGAAAAAAATTTTTTTAGCAATTTCCGAAAGAATACCTTGTTTTAATTATAATAGATAAGCAATAGCTAAAGATTACTCACAAAATGTAAGCGCTTTAATATAAATGTTCGGAAGTTACAAAAATATGTGAGATTACTTAACCGAATTTTTTAAAAATTAAAATAATGCAATTGACTTTATACTTAAAAACTATTTACAATATGTATATAGAAAAAACAGTGTTTTATATACAAAACATAAAAGAGAGGAGGCAATCGAGACTCAATTTAGCAACTAGAGTGAATTAGACGAATTTCCTTAATGGATTACAGTTTTAACTCACAATGGTATTGAATCTAATGCAGAACATAGGGGGATTATTGATGAAGAAATATTTATTTTTAAGTTTAATGGTTTCGTTCATGGTTGGAATGTTAATAGCCTGTGGCGGTGAATCTAGTACTCCAACTGAAACTTCTCAGAATAAGGATGCTGGAAGTGGCGAAGCTGTTGAAAATGCAGAACCTGTCGAAATTCGATTTGGTGGAGGATATGCTGCTGAGGAAACGCTATGGTTGCTAGAAATTGCAGATGACGAATTAGCTCCTAACAAAGGGAAAAGTTATACATTAAATGTTTCTCAATTCAGAGCGAATGCAGACAGGCTCAATGCTTATCAAGCAGGACAACTTGACGCTGGTTCTCTTGGACAAGGTGCATCGATGATCGCTCATGAACAAGGCATTGATTTAAAAGTGGTTACTGTTTTGACAAAGGATACTCCAAATGAAGGGTTTAATAACGCCTTTATGGCTTTAAAAGAATCAGGGATCGAAAGTGTTGAGGATCTTAAAGGTAAAACAATTGGTATTTCTGACTTTAGATCACCAGCTGACCTTTGGGCAAGAAGTGCAATCAGAAGTGCTGGTTTAGACCCTGATAAAGACGTAAAATTTGCAATTACCCCAATTCCAGCTATGACAGAAGCTGTTAAATCGAAAAGAATTGATGTAGGGTTATTCCCTCAACCATTTTTTGCAGAAGCTGAAGCTAGTGGTGAATTTACGACTGTATTTACTTCAAAAACGGGTATTCCAGTAGATGAGGATTTCTTAGTTATTTTCTTTGATCCTAAGTTTATTGAAGAGAATGAAAATGCAGTTAGAGATTTCTTAGCGGATTATCAAGCGGTTGTAGATTACTATATGGAAAATGGTGAAGATGCTAGACAAATGATCGTTGATGCAGGAAAAGTTCAAGCTGATCCAGCCATTTATGTTGGTATGACGGATAGTAACAGATCGGCATATTTAGATCAAGAAGGCTGGGAAAAGGTTCAAGAAATCATGGTGAATGATGGTTGGCTAGATGCACCATTTGATGTAAATGAACTGCTTGATGAGTCTTATTTACCAGAACAGTAATTGTTTTTTGTGAGGAAGAAAGTAATTACTTTTTTTCCTCACAAAAAAATGAAACACTCTTTCAAGGAGGAAGCTACGATGAAAAACAAAATTCCTGCGATGCAGATTGAAAATTTAAGAAAAGTTTATTCTTCTAGTAAAGAAGAGGTTCTTGCTATCCAAGATATTAGTTTGGAAATACCTGAAGGAAAATTTGTAAGTATTGTAGGTCCTAGTGGCTGTGGGAAAAGTACTTTTTTACACATTGTCGGTGGCTTTATTCCAAAAACCTCTGGAACCGTAAGAATTAGGGGGAAGGAGGTTGAAAAGCCAGGTCCAGACCGGGGGATGATGTTTCAAGAGTCTGCACTTTTCCCATGGAAAAATGTATTTGATAATGTCGCGTGGGGATTAGATGTTCAAGGAGTTTCAAAGGACAAACGAATTGAAATTGTTGAAAAATTCTTGAAGCTCGTTCGTTTATGGGATTTTAGAAATCATTTACCTTCTCAATTATCAGGTGGAATGAGACAAAGAGTATCGCTAGCAAGAGTACTCGCGTTTAATCCAGATGTATTACTAATGGATGAACCATTTGGAGCATTAGATGCACAAACGAGAGAAGAGATGCAAGTCGAATTACAACGAATCTGGAGTGAATCACAAAAAAGTGTCTTATTTGTTACACATGATATTGAAGAAGCTGTCTTTTTAAGTGACCAAGTTGTTGTCTTTTCTGGTAGACCAGCAACAATATCAGAAATTATTGATATTAAATTTGAAAGACCACGTGATTTAAGTTTATATAAGTCTAGTGAATTTAGAGACTACCGCAATCATATTTGGGATCTCTTGCACGAAGAACACCATAAACCAGTTACAAGCACTCCGGAGGTTGTCAATGGATAAGAATTTCAAAAAAATTGCCGCTATAGAAATTATTGTGTTGATGTTGATCTGGGAGGGATTAGCACTTGTTCAGTGGATCCCAACCTATCTTTCAAGTCCATCCACTATTTTAACAGCAATGTGGCAATTGGTAAGTAGTGGAGAGATATTTGCCCATATGGAAGCAAGTCTTTATCGCTCTTTACTAGGCTTTATTGTAGTTGTAGTGATCGGAGTAGGCTTTGGTATTTTAGCAGGTTACTATAAAAGAATAGGTAATTTTTTTGATCCTATAATAAACGCAATAAATCCTATTCCAAAGGTAGCATTATTACCTATTCTTATGGTTTGGTTTGGGATGACAGACACCACGCGAATTTTAATTATCTTTTTAACGGCATTTTTTCCTAGTTTTGTAGCAACTAGAGACGGTGTTCGCTCTATTAAACAAGTTCATTTATGGGCTGGAGAAAATATGGGAGCATCTCAGATTCAACTCCTATATAAAGTTGTTTTTCCAGGTACTCTGCCTAAAATATTCGATGGATTAAGAATTTCTTTAGGGTTAACGTTTGTCATGATGTTTTCATCTGAAATCATTGGTGCATCTAATGGGTCTGGACTCGGATTTTTAATATTAAATGCTGATCTTGTAGGAAGAACGGATATTATGTTTGCTGCAGTTGCATTTATCGGGACTTTAGGTTTCATTTTTGATCGGATTTTATTAAAAATTCGTAGCAAAGTATTATGGTGGGATATAAAGCGAGCATAGTTGCCTAGTCTAATTTTTAGCAAAGTGCCAAACGTAACGGGGTGAAAACATGGTAAAAAAAATATTGAATAAAATAATAAAGTATCAGTCGATATTTATTCTTTTTATTTTGTGGGAAATTATTGCAATTACGGGTGTGTTTCCGGAAAGGTTATTTCCTTCTTTCTTCACAGTAGCAGGAGTATCTTTTGATATCGCAACTTCTAGTATGTTTTGGGATAATTTATCTGTAACGATGTATCGTGTAATCGTCGGCTTTACACTAGCAGCCGTTATAGGAGTTCCAATCGGGTTAATGATGAGCCGCTATAATGTGTTTAACACATTAATACAGCCAATGCTTTCAATTGGTTATCCAATCCCGAGGGTTGCGCTCTATCCTATTTTAGTATTTATTCTTGGTATAGGTTCAGGTTCGAAGATTTTATTAATTACGTTAGAATGTTTATTTCCTATTGTAATTAGTACGTATTATGGGGCTTTACGTGTTAACCATTTATATATTTGGGCTTCACAAAATATGGGAGCTAACGATCGAAAAATGTTTTGGAAAGTATTATTACCAGCAACAACCCCTGCAATTTTTACAGGCCTCCGAATGGCTGTTCCCTTAGCATTAATTATTGCGATTTTAACAGAAATGATTAGCTCAACTGAGGGAATGGGGTATTTATTAGTTTATTTATCATCTTCACTCGTACAAGAGACGGTATTAGCGATGGTATTATTAATTGGTGTTGTCGGTTATTTATTAAGTACTTGTTTAGATCTTGTACAAAATAGATTTATTTTTTGGAAGTAATTGTTCTTTAGGGAGGTAAACAAATGCCATTTGTTCAGGCAGGAGATTTCCAAATTCATTATGTCATTGAGGGTCAAGGGGAACCATTAGTATTATTACATGGTTTAGGTAACAATTCCCGCTCATGGAAAAATCAAGTGGAATCATTAAAAGAGCATTTCACAGTTATTGCTTGGGATGCGCCAGGTTACGGGAAAAGCTCTGATCAAAAAGTAGAATTCCAGTCGTTTATTGAATTTGCTGATGTACTAAAGCAATTTATTGATGCCCTTTCGTATGAAACCGTTTTTTTATTGGGACATTCAATGGGAAGTGGAATTTCTGTAGAGTTTTGTGCCAAATACCCTGAAAAAGTAAAAGGATTAATATTAGCAAGCTCAACACGCGGTGGCTTTGCATTAACAGAAGAAGAAAACAAGAAGAGGCGGGACGATCGCTATTATATGATTGACAATCTCAATCCGAAAGAAATAGCGAAGCTGCGTGTTCCGAATTTGCTTTCGCCGTATGCTTCTGAAGAAGTAAAGAAAGAAGCTGAAGAAATTATGGCACAAATTCGTCCATCTGGATATCGTTCCGTCGCAAATTGTCTATATCATTTTAATCCAATGAATGCGCTAAAAAACATTGCAGTTCGAACGTTAATCATATGTGGGGAACTAGATCGCGTTACTCCTGTAAGTGAATCACAGTTTTTCCATGAACAACTTTCTTACTCTACCATGTATATTATTCCTAAGACAGGCCATCTCTGTTATCAAGAAGACCCAGAAAGCTTTAATGAGATCATTTTTACTTATGTAAAGGAAATTAAAGTCATATAATTCTTCCTTGTATGGAGAGTCTTTTAAACCCTTTCCTCCTATATATACTGTAAAAGCACACGCACTATATATATAATAATGGAAAATAGCATAAGCTTTCATATAATAGGAATAATATCAACTTGTTTAATATAATAGAAATAGCTTAAAAATGGAGGGGATCGCTCATGGCAAAGGAAGATAAAAGTAAATACCTTTCGAACTCATTAGTAAGGGGTCTGGAGATCTTAAAAATGTTTAGTCCAGAACAACCAACGCTTTCGTTAGCTGAAATTTCAGGGTATTTAGGGGTAAGTCGTACGGTACCATACCGATTACTTTATACGTTACAAGATTTAGGGTATTTACATCAAGATGAAGTCACAAAAAGATATAGTTTAACACCAAAAGTATTAGAACTAGGTTTTTCGTATATGAATACATTGCAACTCCCTGAATTATCAAGAAAATTTATGGAACAATTACGAGATGAAACGGGTTTTTCATCTCACCTAGGGATATTAGAAAACTTTGAAGTTGTCTATATTGGAAGAATGCCAACAATGGGGGTAACGACGGTTACAATCAATGTCGGATCAAGTTTGCCAGCCCATGCGACAGCGATGGGGAAATGCTTATTAGCTTATTTATCTGAGGATAAGTTAAACGAAAAATTAGAGCGTATTAATTTAAAACAATTTACAGAGCGTACGAAAATAACGCTTACAGAATTTAGGAAAGAGTTAGAAGAAATTAAAATGAAGGGTTATGCCATAAGTGATGGTGAGTTTGAATCTAATATTCGCTCAGTAGCAGCTCCTATTTTTAATCATGATGGTGTGGTAGCTTCTGTGAATGTAGCAGCGCCAATTCAGTCTTTAAATGAAGAAGTCATCGGAGACGTCATTACAAAAGTATGTAGATGTGCAAAGGATATTTCATCGACAATTAGTTACAGTGTTAATATTTTTAATTAAAGTGGGTAAAGAAGTCCAATGGTTAAAAGAATCAACCCATTGGACCTATACTCCCATTCATTGAATCAAATCTTTCTTATTGTATAGCATAAACATATGCATAATTCCGATTAAACACATGTGAAAAGTATAAATAAAACAATTAGGCTAAATAAAACATTGTAAAAAATTCGAACAATTCGAACAATGTTTATTGACATCTATTTTTAGCTTTAATACAATATGTATATAATAAAAAACAGTGTTTTATATATAAAACACAAAATAATTTTAGGAGGAATTTTATATGTCAGAACAACAATTTTCAATTGAGGAATTTGAAAAAAAATATGTAGCTAGATTAGAAGATCGCAAACTAGATTGGGGAGTATTATCATTCCAAGAAGAAATTGATCCGCGCTATAAAAGAGCGCAAATGCGTTATATTGGCCGCGGTGCAACTGCAAATAAAGATGCCAATGTCATTGAAGCTGAAAACTTTACATTAAGTACAATGGTTTTGCCAGCAGGTTGTATCGGACCGCTACACCTTCACTCAGATGTTGAAGAAGTATTCTTTGTTCTTAAAGGAAAGTTAACAGCCCTTCTTCAACATGAAGGAAATGACTACGAAATCAAATTGAACGAAAGAGATTGCATTAGTTGCCCTCCAGGATACTATCGTGGCATTCGTAACGACGGGGATGAAGATGCGATGATGCTTGTTATGCTAGGAGCACCTAAACCACAATTACCAACTTATCCAGAAGGAACACCTTTAGAAGAAATGCGTTTGAAGCGTGCAAAAGAAAGAGATGCAATTATACAGCAAGCTGATAATAAATAAGGAAAAGAAAATCGAACGAATATGGAGATCTAATAAGGTCTCCATATTCGTATAAGATACAAAAAATGAGGAGAGAGGGGTTTTTCAATTGCTAGGGATTACTCATTTAAGACATATTAGTTTAATTACCCCAAATATAAAAGAGCAAGCTGACTTTTATCAAGAAATATGGGGACTAGATAAAGTTTATGAAGATAACGAAAATATCTATTTTCGTGGCTCAGGTCCAGAACATCATATCTTGCATTTAAAAGCTGGTGATAAAAAAGGACTTCACCATTTAGCCTTTGGGCTTGTTGATAAATTTGCAGTTGATCAAGCATATGAAAAAATTAAAAAAGAAGGTTGCCCAATTGTATCTGAGCCCGGTTATTTAGATGAACAAGGTGGAGGGTATGGCTTCAGATTCGTTGATCCGGAAAACCGCTGTATTGAATTATCGGCATGGGTTGAGATTCATACAAACCATTGGAAACAAAAAGTGGCTACAAACCCAATGCTCTTAAACCATGTTGTACTCAATACGGCCAATCTTGATGATGCTGTAGAGTTTTATACTCGTGTATTGGGATTTAAGATTTCGGATTGGAGCGAACATCAAATGTGTTTCATCCGCTGCAATACCAATCATCACTGTATTGCCTTTAACAAGGAAGGTCACAGTGCGGTCAACCACATTGCGTATGAAGTGGATGGTGTAAATGAAGTTATGCGAGGAATCGCCCAAATCCGAAATAACGGATATAAAGAATTGTGGGGACCAGGAAGACACGGCCCTGGCGATAATATTTTCTGTTACTTTCAAGATCCAGGTGGGTTCGTTATGGAATATACATGCTACTTAGCGACTATTGAAGATGAAACAACTTGGAGAGCGCATGTATGGAAACGGGTTCCTCACCTGATGGACCAATGGGGAATTGCTGGACCACCAACACCTGAAGCGCGGAAAGCAATGGGTGGCGTTCCTGATGAAGGCTGGTTTAAGGCAGAAAGAAACGTTCATTAATAAATGGAGGTAATTTTATGGATTTAGGGTTAAATTCAAAAGTGGCTGTCATTATGGGCGGATCTTCAGGAGTTGGTTTGAAAACAGCTCAACGTTTTTTAGAAGAGAGTGCTTATGTTGCCATTTGTGGTCGTGATCAATCAAGACTAGATCAAGCGGTCAATTATTTACTAGAGTACGCTCCGAGTGAGCGAATTTTTGCAAAAACATGTGATGTAACGGTAAAAGCTGATGTTGATGAATTCGTCAAAGGTACGGCTCAAGCATTCGGTGGCATTGATATTTTAGTAAACTCAGCAGGAAAAAGTATTATGGGGCATTTCTTTGATATTACAGACGAACAATGGGAAGAACAATTTCAGCTAAAATATTTTGCGATTATTTATGCGGTAAAAGCAGTTTATCCTTATTTGAAGCAAAAAAATGGTGGGAGAATTGTCAATATTAACGCGACTCTTTCAAAAGAGCCAGAACCACATATGGTGGCAACAGCTGCAACAAGAGCTGGGTTACTCAATTTAAGTCGAACACTTTCCCATGAATTTGCAAAAGATAATATTCTCGTCAACTCGGTTAGTTTAGGGTTAATTAAAACGGATCAATGGGAAAGAAGAAGATTACAGTCTAATCTGGACGTTCCTGTGGAAGAGTATTATAACGATTTAGCGCAAAAGCGAAAAATTCCACTAGGTCGCGTTGGAGAAGCAGATGAAGTGGCAAGTGCCATTCTCTTTTTATCGTCTGAAAGAGCCAGCTATATTTCAGGAACGACAATTGAAGTAGCTGGTGGGTTAGGGAAAACATTATAACTACAATAAAGGGTGGGTAATGTATGGCTGTCTATGGAATGGAATTTACAACGGCAGATGCCATTGTTCAAGAACTCGTTCAAGCTGGGGTTGAAGTTGCTTTTGGAATCGTAAGTATTCACAATATGCCAATTTACGATGCGATTTTAAGAGAGGGTAGTATTCATCTTGTATGTTCTCGAGGGGAAAGTGGTGCCGTTAATATGGCAGATGGATATGCTCGCTCAACAGGAAAATTAGGAGTTGTCATTACAAGTACAGGTACAGGAGCTGGTAATGCGGCAGGATCATTAGTTGAAGCGTGGAGTGCGGGTGTACCTATCTTACATTTAACCGGTGAAGTTGGATCTAAATATATCGGTACAGGAAAAGGCTATATTCATGAGATGAAAGATCAGCTTTCAATGATGGAAGGCTGTAGTAAAAAAGCGTATCAATTACGGAACCCTGAACAAACTTCTTTCTTCATTCGAAAAGCGATTAAAGAGGCATTCGCCGTACCATCAGGCCCGATTACGGTTCAAATTCCAATTGATTATCAATCAGCAATTATTGAAAAAAGTAATGTCGTAGATTTTCAAAATAATAGTGAAGCAGTAAAGCCGGTTGTTTCAATACCTGAAGAAGTGATTGCTTCGATAACAAAAGCTAAGCGCCCAGTTCTTTGGGTTGGCGGCGGAGCAATTTCTGCCAATGCTTCTGAAGAAGTTTTAACACTCGCTGAAAACTTAGGAGCTGCTGTCATTACAAGTCAGTCAGGAAAAGGAATTATTCCAGAAGATCATGATCAATGTATTGGTCATTTTGCAGCTTATGAAGATACGAGAAACTTAATGGCGGATGCGGATTTATTAATTAGTATCGGCGTTCGCTTTAGAAGCAACGAAACATCGAACTGGAAAATAACAGCTCCAGAAAACCATATCGCTATTGATGGCGACTATGATGCGATGAATCGTAATTATCCTGTTTCTTATGGCATAGTCGGCGATGCAAAACAAGTGATCAATCGTTTAAATACTCAAATTGGTGAGTTGCCAAGTAAAGAATCGTATGTAGAAGAAATAAAAGCATTACGAAATAAACTTCGTGACCATTTACGAAGCACACTGGGGCCATATGAACAAATTTTAGATAGTATGAGAGAAAGCTTACCTCGTGAAACAATTTATGTGAGAGACGTAACCGTTCCAGCCAATGTGTGGGGAAGTCGGTTACTTGAGATTTCAGCACCAAGAAATTCAATTCACGCTTCAGGTGGCGGTATTGGGCAAGGTCTACCAACAGCAATTGGAGCTCAGATTGCGAACCGTGATCGTCAAGTTGTATTAATCGCAGGTGATGGCGGGTTTATGGTAAACGTTGGAGAACTTTCAACTGCTGTTCAAGAAAAGCTTCCATTAATTATTGTTCTATTTGATGATGGTGGCTACGGAGTTTTAAGGAATATCCAAGATGCAGCTTACGGTAGACAGGTTGCTGTTGATTTATTAAGCCCAGACTTTGCTTTGTTAGGCCAATCCATGGGAGCTTATTCGGTAAAAATCAGTTCACCACAAGAATTTGCAACTGAAATAGAAGCAGCAACGAAACGAAATGAAACGACGATGATCGTTGTAGATATGAATGCGGTTGGGCCAATGGCTAAGCCATTTGCAGGACCTCCGGGAGCAGCTTCGGCATTTAAACCGAAAAAATTATAAAGGAGGAATACAAGTGCTAGTAAAAGATAATTTTCCTTCCATATCAGGAATGTATTTAATAAATGGAGAGTGGATTTCGTCTTCTCATGTCAAACCAGTTATAAACCCAGCCAATATAAAAGAAGTAGTCGGTGAGATTGCTCTCTGTTCCCAAGATGATGTCAACCAAGCGGTTGAAGCGGCTTCTTCAGCGTTTCAAACTTGGTCACAAACGACAATTGAAGAAAGATCCAATTTAATGCTAGCTGTAGCTAGTAAATTAGAAAAAATCATCTCTGAAAACATCTCATTGTTTGTTCGAGAAAACGGAAAGACTTTAATAGAAGCGAAAAAGGATTTAGGTCGTTGTGTAGAAATTATGAAAAAAGGACCTGACTTACTCAAAGAATGGTGGCAAGTACAGGATTTTAGCAATGAACACCAAAAAGTGCAGATAAGAAAGCGTCCGCGTGGTGTGACTGCCATTATTGCTCCTTGGAATTCACCGATGATTTTAACGTTTAAACGATTGGTTCCTGCATTACTCACAGGTAATACCGTTGTCTTTAAACCAGCAACAGATTGTCCTTTAACGGTCATGAATTGTTTAAAGGAAGTTGCAGCCTGCTTCCCGCAAGGTGTCATAAATATTGTGACAGGTTCAGGACGAGTAATTGGCGATACGATTTGTAGTCATCCGAAAGTAAAAGCAGTTGCCTTTGTAGGCAGTACGGAAACAGGTAAAGAGATCATTAAAAATTGTGCGCCAACAGTAAAAAAACTGTCGTTAGAATTAGGGGGAAATGATCCAGCACTCGTATTACAGGATGCTAAACTAGATGATGAAGCCATTCGAAATATGAGAGGTGCTGTCTTACGTGCCGCGGGTCAAGTTTGCTCGGCAGTGAAAAGAATCTATGTTCATCAATCTCGTTACGAAGAATTCGTGACGAAGCTTGAAAAAGATTTTCACCGTATTGTTGTCGGCAATGGATTACATCCAGATACGACAATGGGTCCAATAAACAATAAATCTCAGTTTGATTTTGTGAACGACCTAAAAAATAAAACGATCCAAGAAGGTGCAAATGTAGTGAATTGTGGGAGAAAACTCGATGATGAATCTTGGGAAAATGGGTATTTCATGTTACCTTCATTTGTTACCGGAGTAAAACAAACTAGTGACATCGTTCAATTAGAGCAATTTGGACCGATTGTACCAATTCTACCTTTCTCTGATACTGAAGAGGCCATTCATTTAGCCAATGATACCGAGTTTGGTTTACGAGCATCGGTATGGACTGAAGATGAGAGTCTAGCAATTAAACTAGCAGACCGAATTCAAGCAGGTGCCGTATTCCATAATAACCATACAATCTTTAAAGATTTACGTCTCGATTTTCCAGGTTTAAAAGAAAGTGGTTTATCGACAGAAACGATTTACGGGGGACTAGAATTTTTTACAGACTCTTATGGATTTGCGAATTAGGCGGTGTAGAAGAAAATGAAAATTGGACTAATAGGCTCAGGAAACATTGGAGAGTTTTTGTTAGAAAAAATAAACCATGACCCAAATAACAAGTATGAAATTACTTCTATTTATAGTAGAAATAGTGAACGTTCCAATGCACTTGCAGAGAAATATGAAGCAATTGCTTATCATGATTTTGCAACGTTCCTTACAGCAGACCTCGATTTAGTCATTGAAGCAGCAAATCTCGAAGTTGCCAAACAATACGCCCCTTTAATTCTAAGAAATGGAAAAAACCTTTTAGTAATTAGCGTTGGAGCATTTGCTGATACTGAATTTGACGCAAAAATCAAACGTATATGTAAAGAGTTTAAAACAACCGTCTATCTTCCATCTGGGGCAATTGGAGGATTAGATATTATAAAATCAGCGATTGCGGCTGATACGGTAGACTATGTTTCCATTACAACGAGAAAGCCGGCACATTCGTTAATAACACAAGAAATTACAGAAGCAAAAGTTATTTATGAAGGTTCAGCGAAAGAGGCTATTGCACAATTCCCGAAAAATGTAAATGTGTCGATTGTACTTTCCTTAGCAGGTATCGGGGTTGAGGCAACGAAAGTAAAAATTATTGCCGACCCAACGATCGATAAAAATATTCATACAATTGAGGCAAAAGGGGCTTTTGGCACCTTTTCCATTAATATAGAAAATAATCCGATGCCAAGTAATCCGAAAACGAGTTTTTTAGCAGCATTAAGTATTTTATCAACTTTAAAAAATATCGGGGAAGACGTTCGAGTTGGTTAAAACGAAAACTTCCTATTTACAATAAATCACAGTTCATAGATTAAAAGGAGCGTGTTTTAGATGGGTACGAATGAACCGTTATTAGGAAATAATACATTGAACCAAATTGCTTTTGTCGTAGAAGATATTGAAGCAACTAGAGATGCTTTTGCTAAATTATTAGGAATTCCAAAGCCAGAGTGGTTTTTGACAGCACCGAGTAAAATTTCAAAAGTAGTTTATAATGGTCAACCGTCTGAAGCACGTAGTAAACTTGTTTTTATCAATACACCTTCTGTTCAAATTGAGTTAATTGAACCGAATCCAGAGCCTAGTACGATGCGTGAATATTTAGATACAGTCGGAGAAGGGATTCATCATATTGCGTTTGATGTTGATGCGGTTAAACTAGGTCTTGAAACGATGGATCAGGAAGGTTTTCCGTTGGTGCAGACAGGTGAATTTACGTCAAGTAATGGTAAATATGCTTACGTAGATACATTAGATACACATAAAACACTTATTGAGCTATTAGAACGTGAAGAAGCATATAAGCCGTTAGAAAGTGACGGAAAAAATGAAAAAGCGCTATTAGGTACAGATAAACTAACGCAAATTGCGATCGTAGTTTGTGACCTTCATAAAGCAGCAGATCACTATTGTAAGTTACTAGGAGTAGAAAAGCCAGCGGTTATACCTTCAGGGAAAAGTGAAATTACGCATATTACTTTTAGAGGAGAGCCTACTGAAGCGAAGGGTCAATTTATGTTTATTAATACGCCGTTAATTCAACTTGAATTAATTGAACCAGCACTAGACTCTCCAAGTACATGGAAAGAACATTTAGAAACAAAAGGAGAAGGAATCCATCATATTTCTTTTGTTGTTGACAATTTAGATGACAAAATTAAAATTTTGGAAGAGATGGGTTACCCAGTTATCCAAAAAGGAAACTTTTGGAACAATCGAGGGCGTTATGCCTATATGGATACAACCTCAACTTTTAAAGTGATTATTGAACTTTTAGAAAAATATGAGGTTTAATGGATAGAAACATAAAGGGGAGGATGTGTATTCATGAATAAAACGAAACTTGTATCTGAAATGAGCCGAAACGAAGTTCTAGATCATATTAACGAAACGGTTTGCCCAGAGGAAGGAAGAATACCAGCTTTTATTCTGGGCGATCCAACGATTTATAAATTAGAAGAAGAACAAATCTTTATGAAAACTTGGTTATTTCTTGGCCATGAAAGTGAAATTGCCAATAAGGGTGATTACATTACGAGAGATTTAGCTGGGTATTCAATTATCATTGCAAAAGACGATGAGGGGACAATAAGAGCATTCTATAATATGTGTACCCATCGCGGAATGAAGCTTTGCCGTGCTGATCACGGGAATAAAAAGACATTTACGTGCCCGTACCATGGTTTTAACTTTAAGAATAATGGGAAGTTAGTCGGTGTTCCGCTCCAAAAAGAGATTTATGGTGACACACTCGATAAAGAAAAAATGTCTTTGCATCAAGTGACGATCGAAACGTATAAAGGATGTATTTTTGGAACGTGGAATCCTGATCCAGAACCATTATCAGATTTTCTAGGTGATTTTAAATTTTACTGGGATTTAGTGATTTGCCGTGCCGAAATGGTTGTATTAGGTCCGCCACAACGGTATATTATTCATTCGCATTGGAAAACAGGAGCAGATAATTTTGTCGGTGACTCCTACCACACGATGGTTACTCATGGATCCATTGCCCAATTAGGAATGGTACCTGGACCGAAATATTCGAAAAAAGGAGTTCAAGTTCATACTGAAAATGGTCATGGCTGTAATATTGGGATGCCCAATCCGATTTATGCCTTTCCAGAAGAGCTCATACCAGAATATAAAGAAAACTTATCACCTGAGCAATTTGAAATTATTTCTAATTTAAAAAATACAAACGGGAATCTGTTTCCTAACCTTTCATTTTTAGTCTCGCATACAGAAATTAAAGGGCAGCATATCTCTAATACGTCTCTTCGCCAATGGAGACCTGTTGGACCAGATAAGATGGAAGTGATCACATGGTTTTTAGTAGAGAAACATGCATCAGAGGACTGGAAGCGCCGTTCAAGAGAATCGTTTGTTTTAACCTTTAGTCCTTCTGGTATTTTTGAACAAGATGATACCGAAGTATTTACAGATATCACTGCTGCTGCAAAAGGAATTTTACCGCAAATAAGGGAAATGAACTTAAATTACACGATGGGGTTACATCGTGAGCCACTTAAAGACTTCCCTGGCCCTGGTGTTGTTTATGATGACAAGTTTACAGAAGCAAGTCACCGGAACTACTACAAGTATTGGTTGGAGTTATTAAATCGTGGAAGAAAGGAGACCGAAGATGGAGAATAAAGAGTTGATGCTAGCCACCTTCTATTTTGAGCGTTGGTTATATAATGAAGCGAGCTTTTTAGATAATATTGATTTTGATAGCTGGTACAACCTCCTTCATCCGAATTTAAAATATCAAATGCCTGTTCGTGTCAATAAAGATGGGATTGAACGCCCTGATTATTCTACAGATATGTTTACGTTCGAAGATGACTATGAAACAATGAAAATGCGCGTAGATCGTTTAAAAACCGATTATGCATGGGCAGAAATTCCTCCTTCTCGTACAAGGCGATACGTAAGTAATGTAACCGTTCAAGAGTATACGGAAAATGAAAAAGCGGTGGTGAGAAGCTATTTACTCATTTATCGCAACCGGACAACGGATATACACCATGATTTAATTTCTGGAGAACGCCAAGATGAATTTACTTATATCGATGGGGAATGGAAGCTTTCAAAGCGCTTCTTTATTGTCGACCAAACAACGATTGATACACGAAATCTAGCCATATTTGTTTAAAGGTAGAAAAGTTAGAATGGAAAATAAAGGAGTAGTTGCTATGTCTAATGCATTAAAAGGTAAAGTCGCTATTGTTACTGGAGGGGCATCGGGAATTGGTGAAGCAATTACGAGGCGATATGTAGCAGAGGGTGCCTTCGTTTGTGTGTTTGATCTCTCAGAAGACAGATTAGCAAGTCTGCAAGATGAACTTGGTGTAGCGATCATAACTTTTTGCGGCGATGTAAGAAACTTAGCTGACCATAAAGAAGTAGTAAAAAGAACGGTTGAAGCTTTTGGGAAAGTCGATATCTTTGTTTCAAATGCAGGTGTATTTGATGGTTTTGTTTCTCTTGAGCAATTACCGGAAGATAAAATGGATGAAGCTTTTTCAATGATTTTTGATATAAATGTAAAAGGGTTACTTCACGGTGCGAAAGCGAGCTTCAAGGAATTAAAGAAGACAAACGGAACGATTATCGCAACAGTTTCTAACTCTGCATTTTATCCAAACGGTGGAGGACCCATTTATACGGCGAGTAAACATGCTGTCGTTGGCTTAATAAAAGAACTTGCTTATGAGCTAGCTCCTGAAATTCGAGTAAACGGTGTATCGCCTGGAGGTACAATTACAAACTTAGGTGCTATTCCGCCTTTAAAAGATTGTGTAAAGAAGTTAGACCCTGTTGAACGAGAAAGACTAATCCGCAGACGGAATCCACTGCAAATTGCACAAAGGCCTGAAGACCATATGGGGGCCTATGTCCTGCTTGCTTCTAATGAAGCGAGAGCCATGACAGGAACGATTATTGAGAGTGATGGAGGATTAGGGGTTAGAGGTATGCCATTAGCTGATTAAGTAGAAGTTACAGAAACTTATAGATTAATACAGTCTATATATGATCCATGCACTAATAATTTTCATGTGATACACTAATGTAAGAATAAATGCATAATGAAACGTTATGCTGACTAATAGAAAACTGAAGAAGGGATGATCAACTTATGGATCTCTTTGAAAAAGATAAACAGAAAAAAACAAAAGCTGGATTTAATATTTTAAGTAATGACTCGACTGATGGACATGGCGGATACGGGACCGGAGTGATTGACTTAAATAATGTTTCGCCGGTTATTATTAATGTAGAGGGCGAAGAAGCGTTTGTAGATATGGGTGCTTTACATGCGCGCTCGGCGGTTGAAAAGCGAATTAAGTTTACACCGAACCGCGAGGACTCACCAAACGGGAAGCTGTATTGGTTAGTTTGGGTGTCTGTTAACAATAAAGGAAGTGTGCCGTATTATGCCGGAGTGACAGCGTGTGAAATGGTCATTGATATGGAAACACGCCGTGGTTATAAAAGCTTACCTGAGCATGTGAACCGAATGGATAAATCGTTAAAAGGCCATATTATCGTTGATCATATGGATGATAAGTCGAAAAAAATACTAGGGGAGTATTTAAAATCCTATAGTGAAGAGATGTGGAATCATTCCGAATTAAAGTTAAGAAAAGAACTTCTAGGTGAAGAACAATAAATTACCGTTTGTCTAGTCCGTTTTTTCTTTATCTTTGAACGATTTATGAACTATTTTCCAAGGACTTGAGCTTTTGTGAAAATCGAATTAAACTTAAAATTAGTATAAATCGACACATATTTATACTAGGACCGACAAAAGGCAGGGGAGTTATCCTCTGCCTTTTGTCGTGTTTTAGTGAAAGGTGCCTAACACCACTGTTTTTATAATTTTTTCACCATATTTCACGTTTCCATCACTTTTTAGTTGAACCATTTTATAAAGCGATCAAGGAATTTCTCTTTTTCGTGTACTTCTTCTTCTGTCAGTTCAGCTTCGGCTTCCTCTTCTGGAGCGTGGTCTTGGCAATACTCGGTCGGCTCTGTACCGGCTACAAAATAGGTCATTCGGCGAACCGGGCATGCATCGGTAGCAAGTAAACCATTTTTCGGATTAATGAACACACCCGTGACGCCGGGAGGCTTATGGAAATCGAGTTTTAAGTCATCCTTTAGTGCGTGTTCTGTAAATTGTGCCCAAATTCGTTTCGCAAATTGTCCCTCTTTACGATGGTCGAGCTGTTTTCTTTGATCATAACCAACCCAGACACCTGTAACAAGCTGCGGTGTAAATCCAACCATCCAGCTGTCATAAGGAGTAGAGCCTGACTTACCAGCAACTGGCCGATTGATAAGATGGGCAACAGAACCACCTGTGACACTAGCATAATCATTCAACGAGCGGTCAAACATTCCTGTCATTAAATCGGTCATGATAAATGTAAGATTCGGATCTAACACTTGTTCAGCGATCGGTTGTCGCTCGAATAAAACCTGTCCATTTTTATCGATGACTTTTCGAATAAACCGAGGTTCAACTCGTTGACCACCATTGGCAAAGCTTGCATAGCTATTGGTTAGCTCTAGTAATCTGACTTCGTTTGTCCCTAAAGCAAGTGACGGGTTATTTTCTAACGGGCTTTGAATACCGAATCTTGCAGCTGTTTCTACTAATGTTTCTGTATCTAAAAATAGATGCGTTTTCACTGCGTAAATATTATCAGAAAACGCCAGTGCTTGTAATAAGGTGACAAAATCATTTGCATACCTTTCATTAAAATTAGAAGGCGCATAATCAGGTCTGCCATCGTCAAATGTAAATGTCGTTGGTTCACTTAATAAAGTTGACGATGGTGAAAAGCCATGTTCAAGGGCAGCATAGTATAAAAAGGGCTTAAATGTCGATCCAGGTGAACGTTTGGCCTGCGTGGCCCGGTTGAATGGACTTTCCATATAGTTTCGACCACCGACGAGTGCCTTTACATCACCAGTCCGAGGGGATATCGCAACAAGTGCAGTTTGCAGTTCTTCTTTCGCTCCAAGCTCAGCTTCAATCCAACGTTCAGCTTCTTCTTGCATATCGCGATCGAGAGTCGTAAATATTTGTAAGCCACCTTGTTCGATTAACGTCTCATCAATTTTGTACTCATCGACTAGCAGCTGTTTGACAACATCCTGAAAATAAGGTCCAATGATTGCAGATTTTTCATGTTCGATTGTGGCAAACTTTAACTGTTCGTTTTTAGCCGATTCAGCCTCTGATGGTGTGATATATCCGGTTTGAGCCATTGAACGTAATATAAGCTCCTGACGCTGTTTTGCTCGATCGAAATCATTTTGCGGCGAATAATAGCTTGGTCCCTTCGGAATACCAGCAAGAAGACTTGCTTCTGCTAAATTTAGTTCAGATGCTTTTTTGTTAAAAAAATACTGAGCTGCTGCTTCAATACCATATGCGCCGTGTCCATAATAAATCGTATTTAAATACCCTTCTAAAATTTCATCTTTCGTATAATACATCTCTAGGCGAAGAGCGTAGAGGATTTCATTAAATTTTCGCTTCCACGTTTTATCGTGAGTTAAATAAAGGTTTCTCGCGTACTGCTGGGTAATCGTACTTGCACCTTGCGCTTTACCCCCTGACTTTACATTCGCCACAACTGCTCCGGCAATACGTGTAGGGTCAAAGCCGTAATGGTTATAAAATTTTCGATCCTCAATCGCTAGCGTCGCATGAATAAGGTCTTCACTCATTTCCTCAAGTGGAATCCAATAACGATTCTGACCTTGATGACTCTCGCCAATGATTGCATCATTGGCATCAAAAAAGCGAGTCGTCTGTGAAACTTGTAAAAGCGGTGCACCTTCCATTTTTAAATATGTTAATAATGAAACGGCAGCTAGCATACATAAAACGATCATAAATAAGGAAAAACGAAATAACCGGCGAAACCAACCAATTTTTCGTTTAGAACGTCTTTTTTTGATGATGACTTCCAATTTAGCCACCTCTTTATCTATAAAATTTAAAAACTAATGTTTATTTGTTCCAAGTCGAAGCTGGAAAAATTCTTTACACTTCGGTTTATTTTTTACACGTAATCATCTCTATTCTTGGAAAATTAAGTGATTTTTAAACACAAATATCCTAAAGATCTAAAAATTCTCTTGCTTTTTTGTACGATTCATTTATACTTTTTTTGTTTGATTAACTTTAGTAAGAGAAAGAAACTCGGGTAGAATAAGAAGAAACTCGGATAAAATAAAAAAAGAATTTTATATAAGAGGTGAATAGGATGGAGTTATGGTTTACAGAAAAGCAAACCGAGCGTTTTGGAATTACGATGAAAATCAAACGAACGTTACATACAGAGCAAACAGAATTTCAAAAGTTGGATATGGTTGAAACAGAAGAGTTTGGTAACATGCTTGTACTTGATGGAATGGTCATGACGACCCAAAAGGATGAGTTTGTTTATCACGAAATGGTAGCACACGTCCCACTTTTTACACATCCGAACCCAGAAAACGTGTTAGTAGTTGGTGGTGGTGATGGCGGCGTGATTCGTGAAGTATTAAAGCACCCGTCTGTGAAAAAGGCAACTCTCGTTGAAATTGACGGTAAAGTCATTGAGTATTCAAAGCAATACTTACCTGAAATTGCAGGTATGTTAGACGATGCTAGAGTTGAAGTCAAAGTAGATGACGGCTTCATGCACATTGCAAATAGTGAAAAAGAATATGATGTTATTATGGTCGATTCGACAGAGCCAGTTGGACCAGCTGTGAACCTGTTTACAAAAGGGTTTTATGCAGGTATTTCAAAAGCGCTAAAAGAAGACGGTGTGTTCGTAGCTCAAACGGATAATCCTTGGTTCACACCAGAGCTTATTACGAATGTCCAGCGTGATGTCAAAGAAATTTTTCCGATTACTCGCTTGTATATTGCGAACATTCCAACGTACCCAAGTGGACTGTGGACGTTTACGATCGGTTCAAAAAAGCACGACCCATTAGCAATTGAGGATAGTCGTTTTCATGATATCGATACAAAATACTATACAAAAGACCTTCATAAAGCGGCATTTGCTTTGCCGAGATTTGTGGAAGATTTGATTAAGTAGGGGGATACCGTTTTGCGATTTGATGAAGCATACTCAGGAAATGTATTTATTATGAGCAGATCTACATATGATGAAAGTGAAGCGGTCATTTACGGAATGCCGATGGATTGGACGGTATCGTTTCGACCAGGCTCTCGGTTTGGACCAGCAAGAATCCGTGAAGCTTCTTTAGGATTAGAAGAATATAGTCCGTATTTAGACAAGCACTTAGAAGAAGTGAATTATTTTGATGCAGGGGACATCCCGCTTCCGTTTGGTAACCCAGCCCGTAGTTTAGATATGATTGAAGATTATATTGATAAGCTGATTGCAGACGGGAAATTTCCAATTGGGTTAGGTGGAGAGCACCTTGTATCCTGGCCAATCTTCAGAGCGATGTTTAAAAAGTACTCGGATATGGCAATCATTCATATAGATGCCCACGCAGACCTACGAGAGCAATATGAGGGAGAACCATTATCTCATTCAACGCCAATTCGTAAAGCGTGCGAATTAATTGGACCTGAAAATGTATACTCATTTGGGATCCGTTCGGGTATGAGAGAAGAATTTGCGTATGCAAAAGAGTCAGGCATGCATATGTCTAAGTTCGATGTTGCCAAACCGTTACAGGAAGTGTTGCCGAAGCTTTCAGGACGTAACGTCTACGTAACGATCGACATTGATGTATTAGACCCTGCTCACGCGCCAGGTACAGGAACAGCAGAAGCAGGAGGGATTACGTCTAAAGAGTTACTTGAAGCGATCCACCTTATTGCTAATTCTGATGTAAATGTCATTGGGGCTGACTTGGTCGAAGTAGCACCAGCATACGATCCAACCGAGCAAACACCGATCGCAGCAAGTAAATTTATTCGAGAAATCATCCTCGGCTGGGTTCAAAAATAAAAATATTATGAAAGGCTGACTTATGAGGTCAGCTTTCTTTTGTGTATAGGAAAGATCAATTCCTTTAAGGAAAATTTGAGTGTTGAACGATGTTTGTTTTTGTCGAGAAATCTTTATATGACTTAAAGTTGAAAATAAATGCTGTGAACTCGAAAATAAATTGCCGGACTTGAAAATAAATCATCGGAACTTGAAAATAAACAGTCTAAAATTGAAAAGACCGTCCAAAGTTTAAACTTTACTCTCTTGGTACCTGGCACAAAGACAATACTACAACAATTCTTCTTGCAACAAATGGACAAACTCGCTAAACTTGAAAAATAGAAAGGTGGGTAAGTCCGATGTCTGTGGATGGAAAAAGACCGATTACCGTTCAAATGGAAACGACTATTCGTCAAGGCCGTCAAACACAAACACTTTCCCTAAAAGGAGAAGGTAATGTATATGTAAAAAAAGGCCATACTTATATATTATTTAAAGAAATTCATAAAGAGAAAATAAATGTTCAAACTACCGTCAAAATTGGCCATAATGAAGTAACCATCATTCGGCAAGGTGATTTGTCGATGCGGCAAACATATACGGTTGGAGAAAACACTGAAGGCACATATCGGAGTCCATTCGGCTTTTGGAAAACGAACGCCAAAACACATGCTTTTACATATGAGTGGCCTAAAAATCAAATGAAAGGCAAGCTCCAATTAAAATATGATTATTTTTTACAAGATGAACCGTCTGGTACGTTTGATGTTAAGATGACGATTGAGGAGGCAAATGAATGAACAGTGTAGAGCAAATGAAAGAACAATTAAGAGCAGAAATTATATCTGCTGTCGTAGCAGCAGGACTAGCGGACGAAAGTCAAATTCCTGATGTCGTGTTAGAAACGCCAAAAGATAAAGCGCATGGCGATTATGCAACAAATATGGCGATGCAGTTAGCGCGTGTGGCTAAAAAAGCACCACGTATGATAGCAGATGAAATCGTCAGCCATTTAAATAAAGAAAAAGCGGCGATTGAGAAAATTGAAATTGCTGGACCTGGATTTATTAATTTTTATATGGATAATGGGTATTTACGTGATATCATTCCTGCCGTACTTCAAGCTGGAAGTGAGTATGGCAAAACAAATGTTGGAAAAGGTAAAAAAATCCAAATTGAGTTTGTTTCGGCAAATCCAACAGGAAGTCTTCACCTAGGACATGCTCGTGGGGCTGCTGTTGGCGATGCATTATGTAATGTGTTAGATAAAGCAGGCTATGACGTCCAAAGAGAATATTATATTAATGATGCGGGTAATCAAATTCATAATTTAACCGTATCTGTTGAAGCACGTTATTTTCAAGCACTTGGATTAAATAAGGATATGCCAGAGGACGGCTATCACGGAGAAGATATTGTTGGCTTCGGCCAAGATTTAGCAAATGAATATGGGGATCGTTTCGTTCATGTGGATGAAGAAGAGCGACTTGAGTTTTTCCGCGCTTATGGTTTGAAGCGTGAGTTAGATAAGCTGAAGAAAGATTTAAGCGATTTCCGTGTTCAATTTGATAATTGGTTTTCGGAAACATCACTTTACACGTCAGGCAAAGTCGAAGAAACATTAAAGCTATTAGCTGAAAAAGGCGAAACGTATGAACAAGATGGGGCGACATGGTTTAGATCAACGACTTATGGCGATGATAAAGACCGCGTTCTTATTAAAAATGATGGAACATATACGTATTTAACACCAGATATTGCTTATCACAAGGACAAACTAGAGCGCGGCTTCGAAAAATTAATCAATATTTGGGGAGCTGACCATCACGGATACATCCCTCGTATGAGCGCAGCGATTCAAGCGCTCGGTTATGATAAAGAGCAAATGGATGTACAAATCATTCAAATGGTGTCGTTATTCCAAAACGGTGAGAAAGTTAAAATGAGTAAGCGTACAGGTAAAGCTGTAACGTTACGTGATTTAATGGAAGAAGTAGGAATTGATGCCACACGCTACTTCTTTGCGATGCGTAGTGCCGATACACAACTTGACTTTGATATGGATTTAGCCGTAAGTAAATCCAATGAAAACCCAGTGTATTATGTGCAGTATGCGCATGCTCGTATTTGCAGTATGCTAAGACAAGGGGAGGAAGCAGGATTACCGCTTAAGGATACGACGAACCTCAGCTTAATTTCCTCAGAAAAAGAATTTGATTTATTGAAAAAAGTTGGCGAGTTCCCTGAAGCTGTAGCAGAAAGTGCTGAAAAGCTATCGCCGCATCGACTAACCAATTATGCCTTCGAACTAGCATCAGCATTACATAGCTTTTATAATGCTGAACGTGTTATAGATCCAGAAGACCGTGATAAAAGCGCCGCACGACTTGCCCTCGTGAAATCGGTACAAATTACACTTCAAAATGCGTTAAAACTCATCGGAGTCTCTGCACCAGAGCGTATGTAATCCTTCTTTTTCGCGGGCAACACAGCGAGTAAATAATGAGAGCTAAACCTTTAGGGAAGGTGCTACCCTTCAGGTTTAGCTCTATTTTATTTGGGACATATTTTTATCAAAAAATAGAAATACGGTAACACAAGTGCTGAATTAATAATTTTCAAAAAAATTTAAAAGAGTGATTGACAACGCTTTCACTAATCATTTACAATAGCATTATCCAAAAATTCTAAACGTTTAGATTTTAAAAAAGCTAACAAAACTTAATTAAAATAAGTAGCTTTTATTATTTTTAGGTTCTAATAGATTAAAAGGGATTATTGCAATTTATTATAAACCTAAAAAAAATAAGTTTTGTATACGATAAAATCTAAACGTTTAGATTATGGAATTATGTAAGGGATTACAAATTATTAAATTAGGGGGAGTTACAATGAAAAAGGCTAGTAAACTTTTATCTATCTTTCTTATCACATGTTTTGTTCTCTTATTAGCAGCATGTGGAGGAGGCAATGCGGAAAATGCAAGTAATGGAACAGACACAAGTAATGAAGGTAGCACAGAAAGTGAAGAAAAAGAAACGTATACATTAAAGTTTGGGCATCATCTTGCTGATGCACATAGTTTGTCAAAGCAAGTCGTTGAATTCAAAAGAATTGTTGAAGAAAAAACTGATGGTCAAGTTCAAATAGAAATTTATCCAGCTGGTCAGCTTGGTCAGCAAAAGGACCTTTTAGAAGGATTAAAAATGGGTACAGTTGATATGACGTTAGTTGATACAGGAGTTTTAGCTAACTTCTATAAGCCAATGGCATTGTTAGATGCTCCATATTTGTTTGATAACCTTGATCAATCGGTCAATGCTTTACAAGGTGAACTTGGAGATAAGCTGATGAAGGGAACGTTAGAGGAAGCACAAATTCGTGCGTTAGCTTTATATCCAGCATCTTTCCGATCAACGGTGTTAACTGAAAAATCTGTAGATTCTCCTGATAGTTTCCAATTATCTGATATAGCAGGAAAGAAAATTCGTACATTAGATTCTCCGTCTGTTATTGAAACGTTCAAGAGTTTTGGAGCAGTACCTGTTTCTATGCCTAGTGGAGAGGTATACAGTGGTCTTCAAACACATGTTGTTGAAGGGGTAGAATCAAATCCAGAATTTTTAAGAACGATCAAAATTGATGAGGTTGGAAAATATATTGTAGATACGAAGCACGTGTTAGTACACCAAGCGATTGGCATTAGTGACAAAAAGTATAATGAATTACCAGATGATCTTCGTACAGCGTTAGATGAAGCTCTTGCTGAGAGTGTAGAATGGTACAGCAGTCAGGCAGTGGAAATTGATGAAAAAGCACGTCAAGCATTAGTAGAAGCTGGTATGGAAATTATTGAATTAGATTTAGCACCTTTTAAAGAAGCTGCTTCACCATATACAGAGAAGTTTGTAGCTGACAACAATTTAGAGGAATTATATGAATTAATTAAAGCACAGCAATAGGGGGAAGTCGTGTGGTTATTACTCGAAAGATAATCAGCAGTTTAGTTGTAACACTGTTTTTTCTCCTAATTTTAGCTGTTACATTACAGGTGGTTTCACGGATACTAAGTATTACAATGCCATGGACAGAAGAAATGGCGAGGTTCTTGTTTATTTGGTTAGCATTCATCGGCGGATATTTTACGATCCGCCGAGGGGTGAACATTACGTTTGACTTAGTGATTGACATGCTTCCTCAGTCCATTTGGAAGGTCGTCTTTACGGGTCTGAATGTGGTTAGTGTTTTATTTTTAGGATTGGTAGGGTATTTAGGGATTAATTTATCTATCCTTAATATGACGAATTTATCTCCAGTCATGGGAGTACCTTATGGTTATATTTATTTTGCGCTTCCAATTGGTGCGCTCGTGATGATTTTTGCACAGATTGAAACGTACTTGATTTTAATAAAAAAGAGGAATGAAGAATTATGTTAGCTCTCGTTGGTATTGCATTCTTAATCCTTTTAATTGCAGGTTTGCCTATTGCCTTTGCAATGGGCTCTGCCTCAGTAATAGGAATCGTATTTAAATCTGATATTCCTTTGACTCTCATCGCTCAAAGAATGTTTGAGGGTCTTAATTCCTTCACCTTATTGGCTATTCCTTTCTTTATTCTTGCTGGTCAATTGATGGAAAAAGGCGGTATTTCTAAACGTCTTGTCGATTTTTCATACTCGGTCGTCGGTTACATCAAAGGTGGTCTTGGGATGTCTAGTATTATGACAAGTACCATTTTTGCTGGTATTTCAGGTTCAGCTGCTGCTGATACAGCGGCCGTAGGGAGTGTATTAATTCCGGCGATGAAAAAGAAACGTTATCCGATTGGCTTAGCTGCTACTCTGCAGGCTTGTGCGGGATCATTAGGTACGATTATCCCACCGAGTATGGTCATGATTATTTACGGGTCAATTACAGGGATTTCCATCGGAGCTTTATTTATGGCAGGAGTCATTCCTGGTCTATTAATGGCACTCGGCATGATGATTGTCACATACTTTTACGGTGCGAAATATAACTTAAAGGAAGAAGGTCGTCCCCAGCTCAAGCAAGTGTGGAAAACAACGAAAGATGCAATCTGGGCTCTTATCCTTCCAATCGTTGTGATTGGCGGCATTATCACGGGCTTTTTCACAGCTACTGAAGCGGGAATTATCGCCGTTTTGTATGCTTTATTTATTGGCTTATTTGTTTACAAGGAATATCGAATCAAAGACATTCCAAAGATTCTTCAAGAAGCAGCTGCGAATACATCAATGGCATTACTTATTATTGCAGGTGCAGCAATTCTTGGATGGATTGTCGCTTACGTCCAACTACCTCAGACTGTCATTAAGTTTTTAGCAAGTGTAACTGAAAATCCATTAATCATTATGCTATTAATTGTTATTTTCATTATGATTATTGGCATGTTCATTGAAACGATTGCCGCAACCATCCTAGTGGCACCAGTATTAATCCCAATTTATCAACAATTTGGTTTAGACCCTGTCCACTTCGGATTTGTCATGGTAGCTGCATTTGTATTTGCAGGAGTTACACCACCAGTTGGAGGAATTCTCTATATTACAGCAAGCATAGGTCGAGCAAAATTAAAGGAAATGCTACCATATTTATTTCCATATGTTGGCGTGATGTTGCTAGTCGTTATTTTAACCATTTTTATTCCGCAGCTCGCAACCTATGTACCAAGCTTATTCTTTGATATTTAGTTTTAGTCAGTGGAGGGATAACAAAATGAAAGCATTAATGAAAAAAGGAGAAGGCTTGCACAACGTGGGTCTTGTTGAACTCGAGGAACCGGTTGTGAATGCCTTCGAAATAAAGGTAAAAGTTCATGCAACAGGAATATGTGGCACGGACTTGCATATTATTGATGATGAATATCCAGCAAACTATCCTGTTACAATGGGGCATGAATACTCAGGTACTGTCGTTGAAGTTGGTTCAGATGTAACAGAATTCAAAGTAGGAGACCGAGTTGTTTCCTTAACTGCAGCCGTTTCTTGTGGGAAATGTACGTATTGTTATGAGGGCTTGTTGATGCTTTGTGAAGAGCGTAAATCGATTGGTTCAGGGGTGCATGGGGCTTTTACGGAGTATATGACGATTCCAGCCCATTTAGCTTTTCACATTCCAGACAATGTTACGTTAGATGAAGCAACATTGTGTGAGCCGTTGGCATGTATGGTTCGCTGTGTCATTGAACGGGGTTCCGTTCAAGCGGGAGATTACGTATTAGTTTCAGGTCCAGGTGCGATTGGTTTATTGACAATGCAAGTGGCAAAAGCATCAGGTGGAAAGTGTATTGTGATTGGAACATCTCATGATCGCAGCCGTTTAAAACTAGCAAAGGAATTAGGAGCCTTCGAAACGATCATTGCAGATGAAGAAGATGTAACAGCGCGTGTTCGTGAAATTACGAATGGTAGCGGATTTGATGTCGCCTTTGAATGTGCGGGGGTAGAGCAATCTGCGCGTAACTGTCTACAATTATTAAAAAAGACGGGATTATATGTTCAAGTAGGATTATATGGAAAAGATATTACATTCGACATGGACCTTGCTTTAACAAAAGAAGTCAACATTACAAATGGATTTGCATCAGAACGAACGTCTTGGGTTCGTGCGTTAAAGCTATTAGAGCAAAAACAAATTCAAGTCGAACCGCTTATTTCTATGAAAATGCCGCTTCATAAGTGGGAAGAAGCTGTGGACATGGTTCGAAACAAATCAGCCTATAAAATATTGCTCGATCCTAAAGGATAGCTTCGTTTCCCATTACTTAAGATGAAAAGTCTAAAGGAATGTGTTACATTTTAGGATGAAAAAGTAGATTAAATGAAAGAGGAAAAAAATCATGGTAACCATCAAAGATGTTGCTGCAAAATCTGGTTTTTCAGTGGCAACGGTTTCAGCCGTTATTAATGGAAAGACGATTGTAAGCCCCCGTTCAAAAGAAATTATTTTACAAACAATTAATGAACTGGGCTATCGACCGAATGCGGTTGCACGAAATTTAAAAAAATCGAAAAGTCCATCGATTGCCATACTCGTTCGAGCTGTGACAAATCCATTATATCTTCAAGTTGTATTAGGTTTAGAAGAAATGGCATGGAAGCATAACTATGAAATATTATTTTGCAGTATCGGGCCGAATTTAGAGCGTGAGGATAAATATATTGATAACTTGATTGAACGAAGAGTTGGTGGTGTTGTCATTGCAACGTCAACGCTCATTCGTCAAAAAGGGTTGGATAAATTACACATGCATAATATTCCATATGTATTTGTCAACCGAAAGCCAGATCGTTTAGAGGAGCATGAATGTTATATAGGTTTGGATAATGTGAATGCTTCTAAAATGATTGTCAACCATCTTAACGAGCTTGGAGTGAGAGACATTGCGTATTTATCAGGTCCTCAAGAATTTTCTACCTTTAAAGAAAGGATGAGTGGGTTTCGCGATGCGATGAAATCAAATGGTATCCCATTACAAAATGATAGAATTTTCGAGACAGATTTTACAAAAGAATGTGGGTATCAAGTGATAAAAGAGTTGATTGTTTCGGGAAATTTACCGGAAGCCGTTCTCTGTTCTTCTGATTTACTTGCATCGGGTGCATATTTAGCATTCAAAGAAGAAAACATCCGAATTCCAGATGATATCTTGTTGACTGGAATTGATAATAGTGATCTTGCTGAACTCATGGATTTAACGACGATTGATCCTCATGCAAAGGAAATGGGGAGACGTGCTGGACATATTTTGGTTGATATTATATCCGATTCTTCCAATGAACTTAAAAAGGAAATCCTTTTGCAACCTCAATTGGTTGTTCGAAATTCAAGTAAAAAATAGAAGACCAGGGTGAACGAAGTGTTCACCCCTTATAAAAAATATAAATCTAAACGATTAGATTTGGATGGTGTAAAGGAATGAGTAATATTAAGTTTGCGGATGATAGAGAATTTGACATTGTGACAATCGGTAGAGCTGCAATTGATTTAAACTCTGATGATTTTGGAACGAAGATGGAGAATGTTACAAGGTTTTCCAAATTCCTTGGTGGTTCCCCTGCCAATATTGCTGTTGCATCGGCACGATTAAAGCAGAAAACAGGGTTTATCGGTAAAGTGGCAAATGATCAGTTCGGCCGCTTCATTACGAATTATTTTTACGAAAACGGGATTGACACATCCCAGCTCGTTGTTGATCAGACAGGAGCTAAAACAGGTTTAACCTTTACAGAAATTATATCACCGACAGATTGTAGTATTTTAATGTATCGTGAAGGTGCTGTAGACCTGAAACTTTCACCTGAAGATGTTAGTGAAGACTTTTTGAAAAAGACAAAATCCTTATTAATCTCAGGGACTGCTTTATCAATGAGTCCTTCTCGTGAAGCGATTTTTGTAGCATTAGAATACGCTAAAAAGCATGGGGTCAAATTGATTTTTGATATTGATTATCGTCCATATACGTGGAAATCAGATGTTGAAACGAGTATTTATTACAGCTTAGTCGCTCAACAATGTGATGTCATTATTGGAACACGTGAAGAGTTTGAGATGATGGATCATGTGAGTAAGTTCAAACCGGAGAGTGACCAGGATATTGCGCAAAAATGGTTAGATTATGGGGCTGAAATTGTTGTTGTCAAACGTGGGGCAGCCGGGTCAATTGCCTTTACAAAATCAGGGGAATCGTTTGAGCAATTGCCATTTCCTGCTAAAATTATTAAAACATTTGGTGCAGGTGATTCTTACGCTGCCGCCTTTATCTATGGATTAATGAACAATTATAGTGTCAAAGATGCGATGGAATTAGGAAGTGCTTCCGCATCTCTCGTGATTTCAAGCCAAAGTTGTTCAGATGCCATGCCGACAATTGAACAAATTACAACGTTTATTCAAACGGCTAAAAAAAGCGAATCTGTGAAATAGGTTCGTAATCAGGAGGTAGTAGAATGCTAGTTTCATTACATCATATTATCGATGGGCTAAAAAATGCGAATGGTGCGATACCGGCGTTTAACGTATTTGGTTATGAAGACGCGATTGCCGTTGTTCGTGCAGCCGAAGAGGTTAAAGCCCCTGTTATTTTAGCAACAAACAAAGTGGCTATTGCCCATATGCCCATTCAGTTATTAGGAAATATTTTAACAACCATTGCAAAAAATGCTACGGTTCCTGTCGTTGTCCATTTAGATCACGGGGCGGATTATGAAACGGTGGCACAGGCAATTATGAGTGGGTATACGTCTGTCATGTATGATGGATCACAGCTGCCCCTTGCAGAAAATATTCGCACAACACAAGAAATCACTCGCTTTGCTCATGCATGTGGGGTACCGATTGAAGCCGAAATTGGATCTGTAGGTTATAGTGACTTGCAAGGTCATTTAACAGATCCTCAGGAAGCCAAAAGATTTGCAGAAGAAACAGGTGTAGACACCTTAGCAGTGGCAATTGGAACTGTGCACCGAATGGAAGAACAAACAGCCCAAATTGATTTCGTGCGCCTGAAAGAAATCGAGGCGGTTGTTGATACACCACTCGTCCTACATGGGTCAACCGGCGTATCTGATATAGATATACAAGCATTAATAAAGCATCATTTCGTTAAAGTTAATATTGGTACGGCCATCAGAATGGCATTCGGTCATACGATGCGCAAGGAAATGGAAGAAAATCCATATGAATTCGACCGGATTACGTTATTTAAAGAACCGATGCGGGCAGTACAAGAAGAAGTGAAGAAAAAATTAACGTTATTACAAGCCCATCAATATTTGACGAAAGAACAAATACTACTATAAAGAGGAGATGGAAGAAATGGCGGTACAAACATTAAGAAACTTTATAAATGGTGAGTGGGTTAATTCGTTATCCGATAACGTTGAAGCGGTACCGAATCCAGCCACAGGAGAAACGTTGGCGAATGTCCCTATTTCCAATCGCCAAGATTTTGACATCGCTGTTGCGACAGCAAAAGAAGCGTTTAAAACTTGGAGCAAAACACCGGTACCACGCCGTGCTCGTATTTTATTTAAATATCAACAGCTTTTAGTAGATAACTGGAGTGAACTAGCAGAATTAATAACAAAAGAAAACGGAAAGAGTTTTGATGAGGCATATGGTGAAGTACAACGCGGGATTGAGTGTGTTGAATTTGCAGCAGGTGCACCGACATTAATGATGGGCGAGCATTTACCAGATATTGCGACAAACATTGAGTCTGGGATGTATCGTTATCCTATCGGGGTCGTCGGTGGAATTACTCCGTTTAATTTTCCGATGATGGTTCCTTGTTGGATGTTTCCGCTTGCGATTGCATGCGGTAATTCCTTTATTTTAAAACCATCGGAGCGTACACCGATACTTGCCAATCGATTAGCAGAGCTTTTTAAACAAGCGGGATTGCCGGATGGCGTATTGAACGTCGTCCATGGGGCGCATGATGTCGTCAATGGCATTTTAGAGCATAAAGATGTGAAAGCCGTCTCATTTGTAGGCTCACAACCAGTAGCAGAGTACATTTATAAAACTGCAGCGGCCAATAAAAAGCGTGTCCAAGCATTAGCAGGGGCAAAAAACCATTCTATCGTCCTCCCTGATGCTGATTTAGATAATGCTTCGAAACAAATTATTAGTGCAGCTTTCGGATCAGCTGGTGAACGCTGTATGGCATGTTCTGTCGTCGTAGCAGTCGGCGAGGCGGCAGATCCGTTAATTGAAAAGCTAGTCGAAAAAGCTAATGAAATTACGATTGGGAATGGATTAGAAAAAGACGTGTTCTTAGGTCCTGTTATTCGAGAAAGCCATAAGGAACGAACACTACAATATATTGAAGAAGGTGAAAAAGAGGGTGCGGATTTAATTCGTGATGGTCGCGGCGCCAAGGATGACGAAGGTTATTTTGTTGGTCCAACGATTTTTGATAATGTCACATCTGAAATGAAGATTTGGCAAGACGAAATATTTGCTCCTGTCTTATCAATTGCACGTGTGGATACGTTAGAAGAGGCGATTGAATTATCGAACCAATCTAATTTTGCTAATGGCGCCTGTCTATTTACAAAAAGTGGAAAATCTGTGCGAGATTTCCGTGAGACAATCGATGCAGGGATGTTAGGTGTCAACGTCGGTGTACCCGCACCAATGGCATTTTTCCCGTTTTCGGGCTATAAGGATTCGTTTTATGGAGACCTTCATGCAAATGGAAAAGACGGTGTCAATTTCTATACGAGAAAGAAGATGGTCACGACAAGATGGTAAGAAGGGGGAATACATGTGAAAGCCATTCAAATCACAGAACCTGGAAATATAGAAATCACCCACATTGATAAACCTAATATTAAAAACAACGATGATGTGCTCGTTAAAGTAAAGCTTGCAGGGGTTTGTGGGTCAGATATGCACATTTTTCACGGATCTTACCCTATGGCGACTTTTCCAATTATCATTGGACATGAGGTTGTTGGGGAAGTGATAAAAACGGGACCCGATGTCAATAAATTAAAAGCTGGTGACCATGTGGTCGTGGAGCCGACTCGCTCGTGCGGAAACTGCTACGCCTGTAAAAAGGGAAGACCGAATGTTTGCCAAGAACTATCGGTTTACGGTGTTCATGAGGATGGTGGAATGAGAGAGTTTATCGTTTTACCGGAAAAATACCTTCATAAAGTAGCATCCGATGTCCCCTGGGAGGAAGCTGTATTAGCCGAACCATACACAATCGGCGCCCAAGCGGTATGGAGAGGTGATGTTCAAAAAGACGATACGGTTCTCATTCAAGGCGCCGGACCAATTGGCATCTGCATTTTAAAAATGGCAAAGCTCGCTGGTGGAAAATGTATTGTTTCAGATATAAATCCAGACCGGCTTGATTTTGCGAAACAAAGCGGTGCGGATACCATTGTCGATGTATCAAAAGAATCGTTAGTAGATGCCGTAACCCATTTTACTAATGGGGAAGGGGTAAACGTGGCCATTGATGCTGTCTGTTTGCCAAGTACGTTTGAGTTAAGCGTCGAATGTGTTTCGATTGCCGGAAGAGTTGTTGTGTTAGCCTTTGACGAGCGTCCGTCATCAATTCCGCAGCTTCCTATCACGAAAAAGGAAATTACGATTCTTGGCTCAAGATTACAAACTAACCAATTTTCAAAGGTTGTTTCACTTTTAAACCAAGGACTACTAACAGAAAATGGCCTCATCTCTCACCAATTTGTGATGGATGATATTAAAGAGGCAATCTCATTTATTGAAAATAACCAAAAACAAGTGAAGAAGCTGCTGATAGCATTTGAATAAAAGAAGACTGTTTAAAAAAGCATAACCAACAAACCCTCTATTTGGAATAAATAGAGGGTTTGCTTTTTGGAAACTTTAATAAAAGGATAATGAAAAGGTGTGAATGTGATGCAAGAAATAATTATGGCATTATTAGCAGGCTTAATCGTTGGATTGCTATTTGCATTTATTAAATTACCGATTCCAGCACCACCCGCATTTCCTGGAATTGCGGGGATTATCGGAATTTACTTAGGATATAAATTATTACAATGGATTTTACCTTATGTTAGCGGATAGAAGGTAAATACTCAAAAATGTTGGAGGAGGATTTTGATGCCGTACGTGCAAGGGCGTTTTCAATCACCCATTTATTATGAAACGATAGGAAAAGGCCTTCCTATCGTATTCATTCACCCACCTGGTATGGGGTTAATTACCTTCGAAAAGCAGCGAGATTTAGCTAAGCATTTTCAATTGATTTTTTTTGATATTAGAGGTAATGGTAGAAGTGGAGCAGGGAGTGAACAAATTACGATGTCCCTGCTCGCAGAAGATATTGCTCGAATATTAGATGAACTGAATATTCGTAAGGCTGTTATTTTTGGCTATTCGAACGGTGGTTCCATTGCGCAAGAATTTGCGCTTTCTCATCCTGAACGTACGATGGCTGTCATCATGAGTGGCCCTTTCCCAGAGGTAAATAGTTTTATTTTACGAACTGAATTTCGTCTTGGGCTGCTCGTTTCTAGGTTAAAGCGAATTTCATTTTTAGCGAAAGCGCTCGCCTTTGCTCATACTAAAAATTATGAAACGGCTTTTCGAGAAAAAATGGCTAATTACTTCGCTCATGGTGATCCGAATATTGTTTATCAATTATACAAGGAAGGTTTACACTACCGATCTACAAATCGACTTCAAGAAATTCATGCTCCAGTGCTCGTGATTTATGCTAAATTTGATTTTTACTTACACCATTATTCAAAAATGTTTATTCAAAGGTTGGCTGATATTGAACTTGTCACGGTAGATAAAGCGACGCACCAAATTCCGACAAAGAATGCACCTGAACTCAATCGAATTATCGTTGATTTTATAAATAGAAGGCTAAGTCCTATTACGGGCGTCGATTAATAATGACTGTAGCTGATTGAAAGAAGACGAGGTGGCATTTCTAATTCCTTAATAATCTCAGCCCATTGAGGATGACTAAAATTGTACTGCCTTCATGTCCGATCACACCGAGTGGTAATGAGACGTGTTGCATGAAGTTGCCAGCAATGAGTAAAAGGATGACGGCAACCGAAAAAATGAGGTTTTGCATGACAATTCGATTTAATCGTTTGGAAAGTTGGATGGCTTTTGTAATTTTTGAAAGATTGTTTTTAACAAGAACGATATCCGCTGTTTCAATTGCAGCATCAGAGCCTGCTCCCATAGCAATACCAATATTAGCTTGAGCTAGGGCAGGGGCATCATTAATTCCATCACCAACCATAGCAACAGTTCGAAACTGCTTTTTCAGCTTTTTAATTTCGGTGACTTTTTCTTCAGGTAAGCAATTAGCGGTATAGCCATCGAGCTGAACCTCAGTGGCTATTTTTTCTGCGGTTTTCTCGTGATCACCTGTAATCATAAAGGTCGCAATCCCTTGTTTTTTCATCGTATCGATCGCTTCAATCGCAACGTCTCGAACGGTATCTTCAATCGCAAAAACGGCGGCTATTTCATTTTCTTTACCAGCAAACACAAGCGTTTGTTCAGCCTCGCTCATAGATGCCGCAGTTTCTTCAAAAGCTTTTCGGCATTCAGAAGGAAAAAAGTCAGGCTTCCCAATTTTCCATAGTGTGCCTTCCACGGTTCCTGATATTCCCCAGCCACTCTTTGTCTCCATAAAGTCAGGCGAAACAGGCTCAATCCCTCTTTGTTTACAATAGGTGACGATAGCATGGGCTAAAGGGTGTGATGACTGGTTTTCAATTGCACATATGGCATGGAGAAGGTCTTTCTCATTAACATGATTTAGAACATATACGTTGGTCACTACAGGGACTCCGTTAGTAATCGTACCTGTTTTATCTAGAGCAATCGCTTTAATATGCGCTAGCTGCTCTAAGTAAATGCCCCCTTTAAAAAGAATCCCTTGCCTCGCTCCATTTGAAATGGCTGACAGTGTAGCTGGCATAACAGAAGCAACTAAGGCACAAGGCGAGGCGACAACGAGTAATACCATAGCACGATAAAACGTTTCATTAAAGCTCCATCCGAGTAGAAAATAGGGGAGAAGCATCATGAGTAGAACGAGAAGGAGAACGATTTTAACATAGGGGCCTTCCAGCTTTTCAATCATTTGTTGAGACGGCGATTTTTCATGTTTTGCAGATTGTACGAGTGAAATGATTTTTTGAAATAGGGTCTCTCTAGCAAGCTTTGTAACGGATACATCAATCATTCCAGAAAGGTTAACCGTTCCTGTAAACACATTTTCGCTACGTTGTTTCGACACGGGCAGTGATTCGCCAGTTAACGCCGATTCATCAATCGTGGTTCTTCCCGTTTGAATCATTCCGTCCGTAGGAATTCGTTCGCCGGGCTTTATTCTAACGATTTCACCAATGTTTAAAGCGGATACAGGAACAATTTGCTCGACTCCATCTTTTAAAACTGTAGCTTCTTCGGGCTGCAGGTCCATCAGGGCAGAGATTTCGCGATGACTTTTATTCATCGTGTACGTTTCGAGAGCTCCGCTTAATGCAAAAATAAAGATGAGAATAGCGCCCTCCATCCAGTAGCCGATCCATGCCGCACCAATTGCTGCTAAAATCATTAATATTTCAACAGAAAACTTTCGCTGTTCAATAAACTCCTTTATACCTTCTCTTGCTTTATAATATCCACCAATGATATAGGCGAAGAGAAACAAACAAACCGTTAAATAGGTTGGCGTAGAAAATTGGTCGAACGTCCAAGCGATAGCAATGAGGATTCCACTCGTTAATGCTAAAAAGAGCTGTCGATGTTCTTTTAGCTTAGTATTCAAAACGGATCACTCCTTTTTTTCATTTTTCGTTTTTTTAATTGAGAATTACAATCAACATCATTTAGCTATTAAAACGACGAAAGCTGCCACCATAGCGGTGACAGCAGACTTGATAATGATTTTTAACAATTGATATTAAGTTAAAATTATTATAAATTAATTATACTATAGATTGAGAATGATAAATAGATACATGTGGTAAAATAGGCTAATTCATGTTTCCTTTATCTCATACGGGAGGGCGCAAGGATATACGCCGCTAAACGGGCGCTTCCGCTTTTCTTGTCTAGCTGCAGGTGTCATCGGCTTGAGGTCGCTTCGGTCCATCAAACGTGTCCAAAAGTCAGGACACTAATTGCTGTGCCTCCAGCGCTTGTCGCCGATAAGCAGACACCTTCCGCTTTTCTTGTCTAGCTGCAGGTGTCATCGGCTCGAGGTCGCTTCGGTCCATCAAACGTGTCCAAAAGTCAGGACACTAATTGCTGGGCCTCCAGCGCTTGTCGCCGATAAGCAGACACCTTCCGCTTTTCTTATTGTCTAGCTGCAGCGCCCAGCGTCTAGTGGACTTCGCTCTCCTCCTTACGATAAGTCAACATCGGATCGCTAGCACTTCTCCGTGTTTCCTTTATCTCATACGGGAGGGGCTCCAGTCCATACGCCGCTAAACGGGCGCTTCCGCTTTTCTTATAATAAGCCAGAAAATATAGTGGCGAATCGTTCTTTTCCTTTTTGAAAAATAGACCGTTCATTATATTGTTTTAATGTTAGTCGTTCAGAAATTGAAATATCATAGTCAATTTCGCTTAAAACGTCTTGGATAAATTCGCTGTCATAGATTAGACAATTTATTTCATGATCGATATGGAAGCTTCTTTTATCAAAGTTAGCTGTTCCAATATCACAAATTTGATCGTCAATGACGACAATCTTAGGGTGATAAAAGCCTCTGTAATATTGATAGATATCAATGTCAACGTCGAGTAAATCTTTAAAGTACGGATATGCCGCTTCTTTAACAAGAGGGTGATCTGCTTTTTTCGGTACAATTAAACGGATATTTACTCCACGCTTTGCTGCAGTAATTAGTTCTCCTTGTATCGGTAATCCTGGTATATAATAAGGCGTACCGATCGTTATCGAGTGTTCGGCTTGACGGATTAAATCGATAAACGTATCCTCCAGATAGACACCATCGGTCGGAAGAATTCGAAGCGGTGTATTCCCTTTTGATAAAGGAGGGTATAAGGATTCATGAGAGATCGCCTCCTTTGTCGTTGCTTTCCAATCTTCAATAAATTGTTCTTGTAAGTCTTGGACGCCGTCACCTTCTAGACGAAGGTGGAAGTCGCGCCAATATCCAAACTTAGGATCCCTTCCTAAGTATTCATCTCCTACATTATATCCGCCGATATAGCCAATGGTGCCATCAATCACACTAATTTTTCGGTGATTACGTCGATTTAACGTGAAGAAGAAATATGGGAATTTAGGAGAATGAGAGTAAGCGAAACTGACTCCTGCTTCTTTAAGTTTTTCAATAGAACTCTTTTTAACATGAGAACCAATTCGGTCGACGAGTAGACGAACCTCTACACCTTCTTTTGCTTTATCCATTAATAACGCCATTAATTTTTTACTAATGTTATCGTTTTTAATAATATAAAATAAAATATGAATATGTTTGGAGGCTTGTTGAATATCTTGAAAAAAATGATCAAATAAGTCATCGCCGGTCGTAAGCAATTGGACCTTACCATAGCGCATTTTTTGGTTAAAACGCTTCGCTTCTTTTCTTTGTTTTTCCTGTCCGTATTTAAAATCTAGTCTGAGATAGATCATGAGGAGTACGATAACGGCGACGATAATCCAAAAAAGAAACATAAAAAGAGACCTCCTAATGTTAAGTTCGATATCTTTTAGGATTACCAAAATCATTTGAAAAATAAGATGGATGAAATCACCTCAAAAAATTTTTTAATAAAATATATCGACTGAATGCTCATTCACGATTTTTTTGTGTTATAATGAGATCACAATATTAAATTTTCTGAAATTTATCTTTTAATTTACTATCTTTAAAGCAGTTACTCGATATAAACAAGGAAGATAGGTAAACAAAAGAAGGGAGAGGACAATCAAATGCAAGCGCTATCATGGGTAAATTTGTTAACTTTTCTATTAGTAACAGGTTATGCGGTTTATTTGTTCGCCTCGCTTGTGAAAACGAGATACGAATATATTAAACTAGGAAAGAAAGTTGAATTTGATCATACGTTGAAAGAGCGCATTAACGTGGTGATGGTCAATGTATTTGGTCAAAAGAAGCTCATGAAGGATAAGAAGAGTGGGACGATCCACGTCATGTTTTTCTATGGGTTCTTACTCGTACAATTTAGTGCGATCGATGTCATTTGGAAGGGACTTGCGGTAGGATCTCATTTACCATTAGGGCCATTATATCCATACTTTACTTTCTTCCAGGAGCTCGTCGTTGTGATGATCTTAATTGCAGTCGTTTGGGCTTTTCACCGTCGTTATGTGGAGAAGCTTGTCCGCTTAAAGCGCGGCTGGAAGTCTGGTCTAGTACTCATTTTTATCGGAGGATTAATGCTTTCGAAGTTAGGCGCAAAAGGGATGGAAAAAATTTGGTTAGACAAGTCTTTAACAGGCTTTGAACCGATCGCATCTAGTATCGCTTGGGTCGCTCAAGGCATTGGACCAAGTGCAGCTGCCCCGTTGTTCTTTGTTTTCTGGTGGTTACACTTATTATTCTTATTAACGTTCTTAGTCTACATTCCGCAATCGAAGCATGCGCATTTAATTGCGGGCCCTTATAACGTTTATTTAGGAAGAACACACAAGGTCGGTCAACTTGCATCGATCAACTTTGAAGATGAAAGTCAAGAGACATTTGGTGTTGGTAAAATTGAGGATTTTAATCAGAAGCAATTAGTGGATTTGTATGCCTGTGTCGAATGTGGACGCTGTACGAATATGTGTCCAGCAACGGGCACTGGAAAAATGCTGTCACCGATGGATTTAATCATTAAATTACGTGATCATTTAACAGAAAAAGGGGCAGCGGTTACATCGCGCTCGCCGTGGATGCCAGCTTACGCATTTAGCAATACAAAAGGAAATCAAATTGCTGCACAGTCACAAGCAAACAAAGAAGCTGCTGCTGCTTATGATGTAAGTCTCATTGGTGAAGTCATTACAGAAGAGGAAATTTGGGCCTGTACGACGTGCCGTAACTGTGAAGATCAATGTCCAGTCATGAACGAGCATGTCGATAAAATTATTGACCTTCGTCGTTACCTTGTCTTAACAGAAGGGAAAATGGATGCGGATGCCCAGCGAGCGATTACAAACATTGAACGTCAAGGGAACCCTTGGGGGATTAACCGTAAAGAGCGTGAAAACTGGCGCGAAGGCCGTGATGATATTCACGTACCGACGATTAAAGAAATGCAAAAAGCAGGCGAGGAATTTGAATACCTTTTCTTCGTAGGTTCGATGGGTTCATACGATAAGCGGAGCCAAAAAATCGCTCAATCGTTTGCGAAAGTGTTAAATGAAGCAGGTGTAAAATTCGCGATTATCGGTAGTAAAGAAAAGAACTCAGGAGATACACCGCGTCGTATTGGGAATGAGTTCTTATTCCAAGAACTTGCGACAGCAAACATTGACATGTTCCAAAAGTACGATGTGAAGAAAATCGTCACGATTGACCCGCATGCGTACAATACGTTTAAAAATGAGTATCCAGAGTTTGGGTTAGAGGGCGTAGAAGTGTACCATCATACGGAGCTTCTCGCACAATTGATTAAAGAAGGTAAAATCACACCGAAGTATGAAGTGAATGAAACGATCGTTTACCATGACTCTTGTTACCTCGGTCGATACAACGACGTGTACAGTCCACCACGTGAAATTTTAGAAGCAATTCCAGGTGTGAAGGTCGTTGAAATGGAACGTAACCGTGAAAAAGGAATGTGCTGTGGTGCTGGTGGCGGTATGATGTGGATGGAAGAACACTCAGGCGAACGGATTAACGTCGCTCGTACAGAACAAGCACTAGAGGTTAATCCAAGTGTCATCGGCAGTGGCTGTCCATACTGCTTAACGATGTTAAGTGATGGAACAAAAGCGAAAGAAGTCGAAGAGCAAGTAAAAACGATGGATCTTGCAGAAATTTTAGAAAAATCTATTGTGAAACAAGAGGAAGTAATCGTACAATAAGAATATAAGGTTTGAGGCTGACCTCAAATGGTCAGCCTCGTACTTATAGAGTTGGGCGTGAATAGTTTATTCATATAGTAAAATTGTAAGCGCGAACATTGTAGACGTATGTTTATAGAGTTGGATCGCTTTTTTAAAATAATTAGTCGAGCGAACGCTCGCTCAAAACAAGGAGGAAACCATAACATGTCAACAACTGTTATTGTTGCTGGTGCAAGAACACCGTTTGGAAAGTTTGGTGGCGATCTCGCTTCATTAAAAGCGAGTCAACTTGGTGGTATTGCCATTAAAGGGGCATTACGTCGCGCTAATGTTGACCCCAGTGAAGTAGAGGAGCTAATTATGGGGAATGTTCTTCAAGGCGGACAGGGGCAAATCCCTTCCCGACAAGCAGGTCATTATGCGGGGCTTCCGTGGGATGTTCAAACCGAAACGATTAACAAAGTGTGTGCATCTGGAATGCGGAGTGTGACGATGGCTGATCAAATCATTCGAGTGGGCGATGCCGAAGTGATTGTTGCTGGTGGTATGGAGTCGATGAGTAATGCACCATATTTTATCCCCAATGCACGCTGGGGAATGAGAATGGGTGACAGCAAAGTAGTTGATATGATGGTGCATGACGGTCTTACTTGCTCCTTTAATCAAGTCCATATGGGAACCTACGGAAATGCGGTGGCAGAAGAGCTTGGGCTTACTCGAGAAGACCAAGATGCTTGGGCATGCCGAAGTCATGAGCGAGCGCTCGCTTCGATTGCAGAAGGCAAATTTGCTGAAGAAATTGTTTCTGTTGAAGTGCCTCAGCGTAAAGGTGACCCGATTGTTGTTTCACAAGATGAAGCACCACGTGCTGAAACAACCGTTGAAGGTCTTAGCAATTTAAAGCCTGTATTCGGTAAGGATGGCTCCATTACAGCTGGGAATGCGCCAGGCGTTAATGACGGTGCAGCAGCACTTGTACTCATGTCTGAAGAACGTGCAAAAAAAGAAGGCAAACAAGTACTAGCGAAAATTATAGGTCATACAGCCCTTGCGATTGAAGCAAAGGATTTTCCGAAAACGCCAGGACTTGTCATTAATAAATTATTAGAAAAAACAGGGAAGACGTTAGCTGAAATTGATTTATTCGAAGTGAATGAAGCGTTCGCTGCTGTTGCCTTAGCAAGTGGGCAGCTTGCAAGTCTAGATCCTGAAAAAGTAAATGTAAATGGCGGTGCTGTCGCTCTCGGTCACCCAATTGGTGCTAGCGGCACACGAATTATTTTAACGTTAGCTTATGAATTAAAGCGTCGTGGTGGTGGAATTGGGATCGCTTCCATTTGTAGCGGTGGTGGCCAAGGTGACGCCATCATGATCGAAGTTTAATAGAAAAGCGCAAGCGCTCGTTTAGCGACGTACGGACTGGACTGAACCGCAGGAGATAAAGGAAACACGGGGAGCAGCAGCGAGCCGATGTTGACTTATCGTACGGAGGAGAAGGAAGTCTCGCTAGTCGCTGAGCGCATGCGCTAGCCACCATCTGAAAAGATAAACTTTCTTATTTTTTAAAGAAATATATAAATACTTAATTGTGAGATAGGAGAGAAGAAAATGGCAATTCAAACAGTAATGGTAATTGGTGCAGGACAAATGGGATCTGGAATCGTTCAAGTTCATGCGATGTCAGGCTTCGAAGTCTATATGCATGACTTAAAGGAAGAGTTTGTTGAAAGAGGAATGAACACGATTAAGAAAAACCTTAATCGCCAAGTGGAAAAAGGCCGAATGACAGAAGCAGAGCGCGATGCAATCGTAGCGCGAATTACTCCATCAACAGACATTCAAAATGCGGCAAAGGTAGATTTAGTCATTGAAGCCGCTGTTGAAAATATGGAAATCAAATCAAAGATTTTCAGTGAATTGGATCAAATTACTCCGGAACATACCATTTTAGCGACAAATACATCATCTTTACCAATCACAGAAATTGCAGCAGCTACAAATCGGCCAGAAAAAGTCATTGGGATGCACTTCATGAACCCAGTACCTGTAATGAAACTCGTCGAAATCATTCGCGGTTTAGCAACAGCAGATGAAGTATACGGTGTCATTGAAGACTTGTCTCGTCAATTAGGGAAAACACCAGTTGAAGTAAACGACTTCCCAGGCTTCGTTTCGAATCGAATTTTAATGCCAATGATCAATGAAGCGATCTATACCGTTTTTGAAGGAGTAGCAACACCTGAAGCGGTTGATGAAGTGATGAAGTTAGGGATGAACCATCCAATGGGACCGTTAACACTTGCTGACTTTATCGGTTTAGATACTTGCTTATACATTATGGAAACATTGCATGAAGGCTTTGGTGACGATAAGTATCGCCCATGCCCATTACTTCGTAAATACGTGAAGGCAGGCTGGCTCGGTAAGAAATCTGGACGCGGCTTTTATGTTTACAACTAAGAATATGATAGTGGAGTGATGAGGATGAATTTACGTTTTACAGAAGAGCAGGAAATGATGAGGAAGATGGTTCGTGATTTTGCTAACGAACAAATTACTCCTTTTATAGAAGAAATGGAAGAAAACGATACGTTTCCACGTGCAATTGTTGACCAAATGGGTGAACTTGGCTTAATGGGTATTCCGATTTCTGAACAGTACGGTGGTGCAGGGATGGATTTTACATCCTATATTATTGCGATTAATGAACTTTCAAAAGTAAGTGCAACGGTAGGTGTCATTCTTTCGGTACACACATCCGTAGGTACGAACCCGATTTTATATTTTGGAACGGAAGAACAAAAGCAAAGATATATTCCTAAGCTAGCGTCTGGAAAATATTTAGGTGCGTTCGGCTTAACGGAACCTGGCGCAGGATCTGATGCAGGAAGTTTAAAAACATCAGCCGTAAAAAAAGGCGATCATTACGTCTTAAATGGCTCGAAAGTGTTTATTACAAATGGCGGTGAAGCAGATACGTATGTTGTTTTTGCTAAAACTAATCCTGAAGAGGGGTCACGTGGAATCTCTGCTTTTATCGTTGAAAAAGATACCCCTGGATTTAAGGTAGGAAAGAAAGAAAAGAAAATGGGGCTACACGGTTCGAATACAAACACGCTTATTTTCGAAGATGCGGTCGTACCTGCAGAAAACCTGCTCGGCCAAGAAGGTTGTGGATTTAAAATTGCGATGGCCAACTTAGACTATGGACGAATTGGAATTGCTGCACAAGCTCTTGGAATTGCAGAAGCAGCTCTAGAAGCCGCAACAAATTATGCGAAAGAACGAAAGCAATTTGGTCGTGCTATTGGAACGCAGCAAGGGCTTGCTTTTAAATTAGCCGATATGGCAACAAAAGTCGAAGCTGCAAGACTACTAGTTTATCAAGCAGCAAATTTAAAAGATCGCGGGTTAAAGTGTGGTCAACAAGCTTCGATGGCAAAGCTGTTCGCTTCACGTACAGCGGTCGAAGTCGCCATTGAGGCAGTTCAAGTGTTCGGTGGTTATGGTTACACGAAGGAATATCCTGTTGAACGGTATTTTAGAGATGCAAAAGTTACGGAGATTTATGAAGGTACGAGTGAGATTCAGAGGGTTGTGATTAATAAGTCTTTGCTAGGTGATTAATGTGGATGTTCAAAAAGTCCGGGAAAAATTACTGTCGAATTTCTTTGTTGGTTTGCTGCTGTGTTACTCACGTATTAAAAGCATACGCTCTGTTACTCGCAGCTGCACCGCCTCGAACTTCTCGGTCCTTTTTGTCCTCCTTTTGAACAATATCTAAATGGATGTTCAAAAAAGTCCGGGAAATCCAATAACTTAAGGGAGAGATCAAGATGAATTTTCAATTAACTGAAGAACAAGAAATGCTAAGAAAAATGATTAGGGATTTTGCTGAAAATGAAGTAGCACCAACGGCTGAAGTGCGTGATGAAGAAGAGCGTTTTGACCGTGAAATTTTTGATAAAATGGCTGAACTGGGTCTTACGGGTATTCCGTGGCCTGAAGAGTACGGTGGAATTGGAGCCGATTATGTAAGCTATGTTATTGCTGTAGAAGAGCTTTCTCGTGTATGTGCTTCGACAGGTGTAACGCTCTCAGCGCACATTTCACTTTGCAGCTGGCCGATCTATAAATTTGGAACAGAAGAGCAAAAGCAAAAATATCTACGTGCATTAGCGGAAGGTAGAAGCATTGGGGCCTACGGCTTAACGGAGCCTGGTGCTGGATCTGATGTAGCGAGCATGAAAACAACGGCTAAACTAGATGGAGACGACTACATCTTAAATGGCTCAAAAATCTTTATTACAAATGGTGGTGTTGCCGACATTTATGTTGTGTTTGCGGTAACTGACGCGGATAAGAAGCATAAAGGAATTACAGCATTTATCGTCACAAGTGACATGCCAGGATTTTCAGTTGGCAAGAAGGAAAAGAAACTAGGTATTCGTTCATCACCTACAACGGAAATTATTTTTGAAGAAGTACGTGTACCGAAAGAAAATATGCTTGGTAAAGAAGGCGAAGGGTTTAAAATTGCGATGATGACGCTTGATGGTGGACGTAACGGTATTGCCGCTCAAGCATTAGGAATTGCGCAAGGCGCATTAGATGCATCCGTTGGTTATGCAAAAGAGCGTAAACAGTTTGGTAAATCAATTGGCGTACAACAAGGAATTGCTTTTAAATTAGCAGATATGGCTACGAAAATTGAAGCGGCTCGTTTATTAACGTATCAAGCAGCTTGGAAGGAAAGTGAAGGCGTTTCCTACGGATTAGAGTCGGCCATGTCGAAATTATTTGCTGGTGATACCGCCATGGAAGTGACAGTTGAAGCTGTGCAAGTATTCGGTGGATATGGATATACGAAAGATTATCCTGTTGAGCGTTACATGCGTGATGCGAAAATTACGCAAATCTATGAAGGAACGAATGAAATTCAGCGCCTCGTTATTTCAAAGATGTTATTAGCAGACTAATAAGTGTATGATAAAAAGTGCAATAAAATGGTGTCAGGCACCTTTACTGTAGTAAAGGATTTGACAGAGAAGTAGTAAGGGCGGACGTTAGTTAGTTTGTCCTTCATAAAAAGATAATCGAGAAAGTGAGGTATCTTTTATTGCGAAAAAAGAAAGTGCCTTCAATGGTAAAGGACCAACAACTAATTAAAAAGCGCCGCGAACAAATGATTAAGGGTGCTGTTAACTTATTTAAAGAAAAAGGCTTTCATCGAACGACAACGCGAGAGATTGCAAAAGAATCCGGGTTCAGTATTGGAACGCTATATGAATATATCGGCTCAAAAGAAGATGTGCTATATCTCGTCTGTGATTCGATTTATGAAGAAGTTAGTGATCGACTCAAGCAGTATTTAGATTATAATCGTTCGGGGATTGATCGGCTTAAGCAAGCGATTACTTCATATTTCAAAGTCGTTGATGAAATGGAAGATGAATTTCTCGTCATGTATCAGGAAGCTAAATCGTTACCGAAAGAAGCACTGCCGTATGTCCTACAAAAAGAAAACGAAATGACAGCAATGATTGAGTCAATTGTACGAGACTGTATTGAAGAAGGGCTGCTTGATTTAAAAGAAGAGCCGGAAATTAAGCTGCTTGCCCATAACATCATCGTTCAAGGGCATATGTGGACTTTTAGACGATGGGTATTGAAGAAGCAATATACGTTAGAACAATATACAGAGCTCCAAATAGAGCAGCTTTTTAAAGGCATTATTAAATAATTGTACGTAAGGGTAAAAAAAGAAATGGAGGAATGAAGTATGCAAGCGGTTGATATTTATCGTCCAAAGCATTCAGTTCGATTTGTAACGGCTTCAAGTTTATTCGATGGTCATGATGCATCGATTAATATCATGAGGCGTATTCTTCAAGCGAGTGGAGCAGAGGTCATTCACCTCGGTCATAATCGGTCAGTAGAAGAAGTGGTAGATGCAGCGATCCAAGAAGATGTCCAAGGAATTGCAATTTCTTCTTATCAGGGTGGTCATATGGAGTATTTCAAATACATGTATGACTTACTGAAGGAAAAGGGAGCAGGTCATATTCGCTTATACGGCGGTGGCGGCGGAGTCATTACACCTCCAGAAATTAAAGAATTACATGAGTATGGTATTTCACGTATTTTCTCCCCTGAGGATGGTCGTCAAAATGGTCTTCAAGGTATGATTAATCAAATGCTTGAAGAATGCGATTTTCCAACAGTACGTGACCTATCAAACGAAGTCGAGCAATTAAAAGATAAGAACGCACGTGCAGTCGCTAGATTAATATCATTAGCAGAGCAGCAAGCAATGGGGCTCAATGAAGTTGCAGCCACTGCAGAAAAAGCGTTAAATGAACTAAAACAAATTACGGAAAATGTACCTGTACTAGGTATTACAGGTACAGGTGGAGCGGGGAAAAGTTCATTAACGGATGAAATTGTACGTCGCTTCTTAAACGAATTTGAGGATAAAACGATTGCAATCCTTTCGATTGATCCGACAAAACAAAAAACGGGTGGAGCACTTTTAGGTGACCGTATTCGAATGAATTCGATCAACAGTCCGCGTGTGTTTATGCGCAGTTTAGCGACACGAAGCTCTCGAAGTGAAATTTCAGACAGCATTCAAGACGCGATTCACGTGGCAAAAGCCGCGGGTTACGATCTTGTTATCGTTGAAACGAGTGGAATTGGGCAAGGGGACGCTGAAATTACTGAAATTTCAGATGTCGCGATGTATGTAATGACAAGTGAGTTTGGTGCTCCTACACAGCTTGAGAAAATTGATATGATCGATTACGCAGATTTGATTGCTATAAATAAGTTTGAGCGAAAAGGCTCAGAAGATGCACTTCGTCACGTTCGTAAACAATACCAACGGAGCCACAACCTTTTCGATCAAAAGTTAGAATCGATGCCGGTCTACGGAACAATCGCGAGTCAGTTTAACGATATAGGTACGAATACATTGTTTAAAGCAATCGTTGAAACGTTAAATAAAAAATATGGAACCGATTGGGTAACGAATCTTGAAACGAGTAAAGACGTGGTTAAGAAAAACTTAATTATTCCACCAGACCGAACCCACTATTTACGAGAAATTGTTCAATCGATTCGTGACTATAAAAAAGTAACAGAGCAGCAAGTCGAAGTTGCTCGTAAACTGTTCCAAATTACAGGAGCCATTGAAGCTCTTCAAGAAACAGGGCAAACAGACGAAAATGTGATTTCTCAGCTCGAAAAAACAAAAGCCCATTATGAAACGAAGCTTGATCCTCAAGCAAAAGCAATTCTCGATAACTGGGAGAGCTTAAAAGAAAAGTATTCTGGCGATTCGTTCGTTACAAAAATCCGTGATAAAGAAATTGTGACAGAGCTAACAACCGAAAGCTTATCGGGACTAAAAATTCCAAAGGTCGCGCTTCCTAAATTCAAAGACTGGGGCGAAATTTTAAACTGGTCGATGAAGGAAAATGTTCCAGGTTCATTCCCTTATACAGCTGGCGTGTTCCCGTTCAAACGTAAAGGGGAGGATCCAAAACGGCAGTTTGCAGGGGAAGGAACACCAGAACGTACGAACCGTCGATTCCACTACTTATCAAAAGATGATGATGCAAAACGTTTAAGTACAGCGTTTGACTCGGTTACTTTATACGGTGAAGACCCAGATCATCGTCCAGATATTTATGGTAAAGTCGGGGAAAGTGGCGTAAGCATTTGTACGCTTGATGATATGAAAAAGCTCTATGCTGGCTTTGACTTATGTGCGCCATCAACGTCGGTTTCGATGACGATTAATGGCCCTGCACCAATCATTTTAGCGATGTTTATGAATACAGCAATCGAGCAGCAGTTACAAAAATTTGAAGAAGAAAACGGTAGAAAGCCTTCAGCTGAAGAAGCAGCTCAAGTGAGAGAATATACCCTGCAAACCGTTCGAGGTACGGTTCAAGCGGATATTTTAAAAGAAGATCAAGGGCAAAACACGTGTATCTTCTCAACCGAATTTGCGCTTCGAATGATGGGTGACATCCAACAATATTTCATCAATCAAAAAGTGAGAAACTACTATTCTGTTTCGATTTCAGGCTACCATATTGCTGAAGCTGGGGCGAACCCAATTAGTCAGCTCGCCTTCACGCTTGCTAATGGCTTCACGTACGTGGAGTACTATTTAAGCCGCGGCATGAACATTGATGACTTTGCACCTAACTTATCATTCTTCTTTAGTAATGGTTTAGATCCTGAGTATTCAGTGATCGGCCGCGTTGCTCGTCGTATTTGGGCAACAGTGATGAAGAAGAAATATGCTGCCAATGAGCGTAGTCAAAAGTTAAAGTATCACATCCAAACATCTGGCCGTTCATTGCATGCGCAAGAAATTGATTTTAATGACATTCGTACGACATTACAAGCGTTAATGGCGATTTACGATAACTGTAACTCTCTTCATACAAATGCGTATGATGAGGCGATCACGACTCCAACGGAAGAGTCAGTCCGTCGGGCGATGGCAATCCAAATGATCATTACAAAAGAGTTAGGTCTTGCCAAAAACGAGAACTCGCTTCAAGGATCATTTATCATTGATGAATTAACAGATTTAGTCGAGGAAGCCGTATTACAAGAGTTAGAGAGCATCAATGATCGTGGTGGTGTGTTAGGAGCGATGGAAACACAGTACCAACGTGCTAAAATTCAAGAAGAGTCCATGCATTATGAAATGCTAAAACATACGGGTGAATTACCAATCATCGGCGTCAACACGTATATTAACCCGAACCAACCAGAAGAAGAAGAGTTTGAAATGGAACTCGCCCGTGCAACGAAAGAAGAGAAAGAGCAGCAAATTACGAACTTGAGAGCCTTCCAGGAGCGTAATAAAGACGTATCAGCCCAAGCGTTAAAACGCCTTCAAGAAACAGCGGTGAACGGGGGCAACATCTTTGCTGAATTAATGGAGACAGTTAAAGTGGCAAGTCTTGGCCAAATTACTTCTGCATTATATCAAGTAGGCGGACAATATCGTCGTAATATGTAAGGCAATAAAATTAAAACAGACTAAAAAAAGAAGCTAATTTATGACTGTAACCGGTGCTATTCAGAAATGTAAAACTTTCATTCACATGAAAAACAACAATAGAATTCGAAATAAAAACACAGCTAATTCTAAAAACGAGCTTGGATTCCCAAGTTCGTTTTCTCTATATTCGATTTCAACGGACAGGAAATCCGTTATTATATTGAAATCCCCGCTTTTTATGACTTTATAGGACACAGAGTCTGCTTAATTGTTCATACTACTCTTTTTGTTTCACAAAGGACGTCAAGGAGTAGATATTAGAATTTTTTTCAACATTTCTAGCATATTACCATGAAATATGTTTATAATGAAAAGTATGATTTTTTATACTTGAAAAACCCAAACTTTATTAAGGTTAAAGTGAAGAAAAACGCGATAGGTAGTCACTTAAGGTTGACGATCAGCGCTGTTTTAGCTAAAAATGGATACATAATAGATGAATGATGTGAAAAAGGAGTGCGTAAGTATGAGTATTAGTGCATACAGCCGTGAAGAATTAGAAGAATTATCAATGGTTGAAGTAGCATTTCACGTATTAAAAGAAGAAAAACAAACTTTCTCTTATTTTGATTTAATCAAGCGTGTTGTTGAGCTTAAAGGTATGTCAGAAGAGCAAATGAAACAACGCATTTCATATCTTTATACGGAATTAAATGTAGACGGCCGATTTATGTGTATTGGCGATAATGTTTGGGGACTTAAAGCTTGGTACCCAATTGAGAAAATTGAAGAAGACATCATCACAGCAAAACCGCGAAAGAAAGCTAAAGCTACTGATGATGAAGATGAAATTGATGTTGATGAAGATTTCGAGGACTTTGAAGATGAGTTTGAAGAAATTGAAGATGAGCTTGATGAATTAGCGGATGATGAAGATAGTGATGATTTTGAAGAGGAAGATTTAGATGGCTTCTCTGATGATGATGAAGAAGAGGAAGAGTTTGAAGAAGATGACGAAGAAGCTATAGAAGATGATGATGAACTAAGCTAAACTTGTCAGTGAAAAGGACAGAAAGCTTCACAAAGATCCGTTTTAATCACGTATATCTGATCTTGACTTTTCTTGTCGAACTAGGTAAAATCATTTTTGGGCTATTGAATAAGTAATACATTCGTATATAAAACTGTAGATATAACAAAAGTGAGTGCCCCCTTTTTTAGGGATAGGTCTCACTTTTGTTTTTTTATTTGGTTCTTTCGGCATGACAAGGATATACTAACCAACATACAGTTACATACTTGGCCATCCAATGAATGAATTTATTTTTTTATATAAGAGGTTGATCAAAAAGTCTGGGGGATCCTTCAAGCGTGCTACTCGAAACTGCACCGCCTCGAACTTCTCGGATCTTTTTGTCCGCCTTTGTGAACACCAATTAACAGATAAATATTTTTCAAAAGGGGTAGATGAGATTGAGTACGAAGTATATTTTTGTTACCGGAGGCGTTGTTTCTTCATTAGGAAAAGGAATTACAGCTGCTTCTCTTGGCCGTTTATTAAAAAATAGAGGAGTAAAAGTTACTATTCAGAAATTCGACCCATACATTAATGTCGACCCAGGAACGATGAGTCCTTACCAGCACGGGGAAGTATTCGTTACTGATGATGGTGCAGAAACCGATTTAGACTTAGGTCACTACGAGCGTTTTATCGATATTAACTTAAGTCAAAATAGTAATGTCACTACTGGAAAAATTTACTCAACGGTTATTAAAAAAGAGCGTCGCGGTGATTATTTAGGTGGAACGGTTCAAGTCATTCCACACGTGACCAATGAAATTAAAGAGCGTGTATTCCGCGCTGGGCGTGAAACGAAAGCCGATGTTGTCATTACAGAAATCGGTGGTACAGTTGGAGATATCGAGAGCTTACCGTTCCTTGAAGCGATTCGCCAAATTAAGAGTGACGTTGGTGTAAACAATGTAATGTATATCCACTGTACATTAATTCCTTATTTATCTGCCGCTGGAGAAATGAAATCAAAGCCGACTCAACATAGTGTAAAAGAGCTTCGTAGTCTGGGAATACAGCCAAATGTCATCGTCGTTCGTACTGAAAAACCAGTACCTCAAGAGATGAAAGAAAAAATCGCTCTGTTCTGTGATATTGATAAAAATGCTGTGATTGAAGCAAGAGATGCAGAAACGCTATACCAAGTACCGTTAGATCTTCAAGCTCAGCATTTAGATGATATCGTTTGTAATTATTTAAGTCTCAAGTGCGGCGATGCGGACATGGTTGAGTGGAAAGCGCTAGTGCAAAAAGTACAAAATCTCTCGAAGAAAACGAAGATTGCACTCGTTGGAAAATATGTAGCTTTACCAGATGCTTATTTATCTGTTGCTGAAGCGCTTCGTCATGCAGGTTACGCGTTTGATTCGGATATTGAAATTAAGTGGGTGAACTCAGAAGAAGTGACTTCCGAAAATGTAAAAGAATTATTAGGAGAAGTGGATGGTATTTTGATTCCAGGTGGCTTCGGTGATCGCGGAATTGAAGGGAAAATTGCAGCACTTCAATATGCTAGGGAAAATAAAGTACCAATGCTTGGAATTTGTTTAGGTATGCAGTTAGCTTCTATTGAATTTGCGCGAAATATTCTTGGATTAGAAGGTGCTAATTCGGCTGAATTAAATCCAGAAACGAAGTATCCAATCATCGACCTGTTACCAGAGCAAAAAGATGTAGAAGATATGGGTGGAACGTTGCGTCTTGGATTGTACCCATGTAAGCTTGTGGAAGGTAGCGTTGCGCACCGTGCTTATAATGAGCAAGTCATTTATGAGCGCCATCGTCATCGTTATGAGTTTAATAATGAGTATCGTCAGCAAATGGAAGAAAAAGGATTTGTGTTCTCTGGCACAAGCCCAGATGGTCGCTTAGTTGAGATTATTGAAGTAAAAAATCATCCGTTTTTCGTAGCGTCTCAATTCCATCCGGAGTTTGTATCAAGACCAACAAGACCACAACCGTTGTTCCGTGAATTTATAAATGCTTCACTTAATAAAGAAGCAGAACAAAAGGAAACGACGACAAACGGAGCAGTATAAATGAAAACAAAAGAGGTGGACGCTAATATATAGCTGTCCGCCTCTTTTTTGGGGTTAAGTGTCATGGCAGTCTATTAGGGAACCGAAATTAGTAAAACAGGTTGAAACGCTAAAGCTACCACCCCTTCGTCTAAAGCTACTCATACTCCGCTAAAATATCAGCGGTCGTTAAATATAGGCAATGATAAACGAATAGGGCGAGAAGCGATGTCGGTGTTCCGATCCGAGTGCCGTCATCTTTAGGGATCATTGGGGCTGCCTGAAGTTCGATCGATAATTCGGTAAAGTCGATTAACCCGCTGTCTACTTCGTCCTTATCCTTACCCTTATCCACTCTACCGATAATCGTAATAAAATCCTTATTTTGCTCAAAAACTAAACGAGCCAATTGAAGAGCTGCTTTGTCATGATTAGTAGGGGAGAAAATAAGAACCGTATCTTGGTCTTCAAGTAGTGGGATCTCACACGTGCTCTCGATTACTTTTATATTTTCAAAGCGGTCATTTCCGTATATTGCTTGCGGGATTACACTCTCCATTTCACCTGTGGCAAACAAGTAAATCGAATGCCCACTAACGATAGATTGGGCGAGCATTCGGCTGCAATCTTCAAATAATTCTTCATGTTTTTCTTTCACTAATTTTAATTTTCCACTTAATTGTGTCGTAAAAATTTGTAACATCATCGACTACCTTTCTTAAATAATAGCTGTTTTCGTAAACTTTGTTGCTATTGGACCGTTTTTTGAACATAAATCAGACCTAATGGACAAATTCATTTGTCCATCTGACTGATTTATGTTCAAAGGCTTCACGCCAAAGCGTGAAGAACCAAGCTTTCGCTTGGTTAACGGTCCAATAGCTAAAAGCAACAATCTTTTAGAAAAGAGCCTAAATAATAGTTGCCTGGTACCTAAACTTTTTCTCAATTGAATATAACTAAAAAAGAAGGAAATCACAAATCAATAGAGAATATAATAGAGTGGCTATGAATGTAAAGAATATATAAGTAGGTCGGATAGGTGAAAAATAATAATATAAAAACAATACATAAACTGGAGGGAAGTCGGGTGGCAAAAAAAATACTAGTAGTAGATGATCAATACGGAATTCGCGTATTGTTAAATGAAATTCTTCAAAAAGATGGGTACCAAATGTTCCAGGCCGCTAATGGAGTACAAGCATTGAAAATCGTTGAAGATGAAGTACCAGACTTGGTTTTATTAGATATGAAAATTCCTGGGATGGATGGTCTTGAAATTTTAAAACGAATTAAAGAAATTAAACCGAATGTTGATGTCATGATGATGACAGCCTACGGTGAACTCAATATGATTAATGAAGCACTTAACTTAGGAGCGATTAACCACTTCGCAAAACCTTTTGATATTGATGATGTTCGAAACGTAATTAAAGATAATTTTAATGCGAAAAATAACTTGTGATAATGTAAGCGTATTAAAAAAATTTAAAAAACAAAACTAAGGCACTTTTTTTACAAACCCAGTTGTTATGCTATAATGAGTACGTTCATGTTAACTTACCACACTTGGAAATCATTAGATTACATAGTATATTTTTTCGGATATTTCTACTTTATTTAGGGTATCTTGAAAAAGAATTTACCCGTGGATATAGGTAAGTTGACCGTGAGCTAGACTCAGTTTTTATTTTAAGGAGGATGAAGAAATGCCTTTAGTTTCAATGAAAGAAATGCTTGAAAAAGCCAAAGCTGAAAAATACGCTGTTGGACAATTTAACTTAAACAACTTAGAGTTTACTCAAGCGATTTTATTAGCAGCTGAAGAAGAAAAGTCTCCAGTTATTTGTGGAGTTTCAGAAGGTGCAGCTCGCTATATGGGTGGCTTCAAAACAGTTGTCAACATGGTTAAATCGTTAATGGAGGAATACAAAGTTACGGTTCCTGTAGCGATTCACTTAGATCATGGCTCTAGTTTTGAAAAGTGTGTAGAGGCGATTCATGCTGGATTTACTTCAGTTATGATTGATGGTTCTCATCACCCTCTAGAAGAAAATATTGCCATCACAAAGCAAGTGGTTGCAGTTGCACATGCTTTAGGGGTTTCAGTAGAAGCAGAGCTTGGGCGTATCGGTGGTCAAGAGGATGACTTAGTTGTTGATGAGGCAGAAGCGGCATATGCGATTCCAGCTGAGTGTGAGCAATTAGTTCGTGAAACAGGTGTTGATTGCTTTGCTCCTGCACTTGGTTCGGTTCATGGTCCATACAAAGGCGAGCCTAACTTAGGTTTTGATCGTATGAAGGAAATTGATGACCTAGTTGGTATTCCTCTCGTTCTTCATGGTGGTACGGGTATCCCGACAGCGGACATTCAAAAAGCGATTGAATTCGGTCATGCAAAAATAAATGTAAACACAGAAAGCCAAATTTCATCAGCGAAGGCAGTACGTGAAGTATTAGCTGAAAAGCCTGATCTTTATGATCCAAGAAAGTACCTTGGACCAGCTCGTGATGCGATTAAAGAAACGGTTAAAGGTAAAATGCGTGAATTTGGTTCATCAAATAAAGCATAAATAACCATTTGTAAGAGTTAAAAGTAGAATAAATACCCTTCTACTTTTAACTCTTCATTATTAGATGTAATAAAATTAATAATCAAAAATGATGGATAGGGGGAGCAAGATGAAGTTCTTTATCGATACAGCTAATATTAACGAGATTCGAGAAGCAAATGACTTAGGTATTCTAGCAGGAGTGACGACAAACCCATCACTTGTAGCAAAAGAAGGTGTTGATTTTCATGAACGTTTACGTGAAATTACAGCGATCGTTCCAGGTTCAGTAAGTGCAGAAGTGATTGCTTTAGACGCTGAAGGGATGATTGAAGAAGGGAAAACATTAGCAGCTATTGCTCCTAATATTACAGTGAAAGTACCAATGACAGTGGACGGGCTGAAAGCAGTTCATGCCTTTTCTGAATTAGGAATTAAAACAAATGTAACGCTTATTTTCTCTGCAGTTCAAGCGCTACTTGCTGCAAGAGCAGGTGCTACCTACGTATCTCCGTTTCTTGGGCGCTTAGATGATATTGGACATAATGGCTTAGAATTAATCACTCAAATTGCTGAAATTTTTGACGTTCATGGAATTCAAACGGAGATTATTGCTGCATCGATAAGACATCCGATCCACGTGAGCGAAGCTGCGGCTAGAGGTGCACATATTGGAACTATTCCTTATAAAGTTATTCATCAATTAGTAAAGCATCCGTTAACAGACCAAGGAATTGAAAAGTTTTTAGCCGATTGGGAAAAACAACAAAAGTAATTTAATGTACAACACACTAAAAAGCGGCTGACTCGAAAAAAGAGTAGTAGGCACCTCAATGAATGTGAGGGGCTAAATACTTATGGGTCAGCTTTTTCACGTGTTAATACCCTAATGATATGAAAAAATACTTAATTTTTTAAAAAACACCTTTATCCGATTTGAAATTGGTTATAATGGTAAGTATGTGTGTGATATCAAGAGCGGTTTTATACATCATTCACTTGAAAAATGACGATTGGATGAGGAAGTGAATCAGTATGGAGAAATTACTTATTGAAGGTGGTTACCCTCTAGAGGGAACAGTACAAATTAGTGGTGCAAAAAATAGTGCTGTAGCCCTGATTCCGGCAGCGATATTAGCTGATTCCACTGTAACAATTGATAATTTACCGAAAATATCAGATGTTCAATTATTGGCAGATTTGTTAGAAGAGATCGGTGGAACGGTCGATTTGAAAGACCATGAGATTATCGTTGATCCAAAAGACATGATCGCGATGCCTTTACCGAATGGAAAAGTAAAGAAGCTTCGTGCTTCATACTATTTAATGGGGGCCATGCTTGGTAAATTCAAAAAAGCAGTGATTGGGTTACCCGGTGGCTGTAACTTAGGACCAAGACCAATTGATCAACATATTAAAGGATTTGAGGCGCTAGGAGCGACTGTTACGAACGAACAAGGCGCGATTTATCTGCGAGCAGATGAGCTTAGAGGTGCTAAAATTTACTTAGATGTTGTCAGTGTTGGAGCAACCATTAACATTATGTTAGCTGCAGTAAGGGCAAAAGGCCGTACCATTATTGAAAATGCAGCAAAAGAACCAGAAATTATTGATGTAGCTACATTGCTGAATAGTATGGGCGCTAAAATTAAAGGGGTTGGAACGAATGTCATTCGTATCGACGGTGTAGATGAGTTATCCGGATGCCGTCATTTGATTATTCCTGACCGTATTGAAGCGGGTACGTACATGATTATGGCCGCAGCTATGGGGCAAAAAGTATTAATAGATAATATTATTCCATACCACGTTGAATCGTTAATTGCGAAGCTTCGTGAAATGGGTGTGAAAATAGAAGTGAATGACGATCAAGTATTGATTCACAACCACCGTGAAAAAACAGGTGTCGATATTAAAACCCTAGTATATCCTGGTTTTCCAACTGACTTACAGCAACCGATTTCAACGTTACTCACTCAAGCACAAGGAACAAGTATCGTAACGGATACGATTTATAATGCCCGTTTTAAACATATTGATGAGTTACGGCGAATGGGAGCGAATGTAAAAGTAGAAGGTCGTTCAGCGATCATTGCAGGCCCTACTAAACTTCAGGGAGCAAAAGTAAGAGCGAGTGACTTGCGTGCAGGTGCGGCTCTTATCATTGCAGGGTTATTAGCTGAAGGTGTTACTGAGTTAACTGGACTTGAGCATGTGGATCGAGGATATGAGGATCTCGAAAATAAACTTTTACAATTAGGTGCTAAAGTTTGGCGTGAAAAAATGTCAGATGAAGAAGCAGAACAAGTCAAAAGCTCGTAAACGCATGCAATTGTAAGAGTCGGATGAATGTGGAGAAGAGGTAATCGTAACGAACAGCTTTACGAAAATTAAATAAAAGGGGAGAATGAATATGGAACGAAGTCTATCAATGGAACTTGTACGAGTAACGGAAGCAGCTGCACTCGCATCTGCTCGCTGGATGGGCCGGGGCAAAAAAGAAGAAGCAGACGAAGCAGCAACAGGAGCCATGCGTGATGTGTTCGATACGATTCCGATGAAAGGTACTGTTGTTATCGGTGAAGGCGAAATGGACGAAGCTCCAATGCTTTACATAGGAGAAAAATTAGGGACAGGCTATGGTCCTCGTGTTGATGTGGCTGTTGATCCGTTAGAAGGTACAAATATCGTTGCATCTGGACAATGGAATGCGCTTGCAGTTATTGCAGTGGCAGACCATGGATGCCTATTACATGCACCAGACATGTATATGGATAAAATCGCAGTCGGACCTGAAGCGGTTGGGAAAATAAATATTGATGCACCGGTCATTGATAACCTAGCTGCGGTGGCGAAAGCGAAAAATAAAGATATTGAAGATTTAGTAGTAGCCATATTAAATCGCGAACGTCATGCAACCATGATTAAGGAAATCCGTGATGCTGGCGCAAGAATTAAGCTTATGCCTGATGGTGATGTAGCAGCGGCAATTAATACAGCATTTGAAGATACGGGTGTAGACATAATGCTAGGCTCGGGTGGTGCTCCTGAAGGTGTATTAGCAGCGGTTGGCTTAAAGTGTCTTGGCGGAGAACTTCAAGGGAAATTATTACCGCAAAATGAAGAAGAACTAGAGCGTTGTCGAAAAATGGGCATCGAGGATCCTACTCGAGTTTTAATGATGGATGATTTAGTAAAGGGCGATGACGCCATTTTTGCAGCAACCGGAGTAACGGATGGTGAATTATTAAAAGGGGTTCGCTATAAAGGTGTAACTGCTGTGACTCAGTCGTTAGTTATGCGTGCAAAATCAGGTACAGTGCGATTTATCGACGGTAAACACAGTATGAAGAAGAAGCCTGATTTAGTTATAAAATAATTGATAATATACCAACATTTGGATGCCGGTGGGAACCTTTTCCTATCGGCATCTAAATTTTTTTGTGGAAATTTTAAATTGGTGATTGAATAAATCACTAGAGTAAGGTTAAAATAGTAATTATACGCAAAGCGAATCTACATTTCCAAAAATGCTATTAAACTTCATTTTACTCCTTCTTTCAAAAAAAGATCGTTTCCCAAATGAATTTTACGTTCATTTTATCCAAGTATACAGGTAAATTAAAAAAATTTTTGATTTTTAATAAATACTGGTTTGTTTTTAGTAAAAAAGAAAAGCGTGGTGTCCCAATGGGAATTAATTTAGCAGAATTAGAAAATAAGAAGCTCAAGGAATTATATGAGCTAGCCAAAGAATACAAAGTGTCTTACTATAGCAAGTTAAATAAAAAAGAATTAATCTTTGCGATTTTAAAGGGACAAGCTGAAAAAGACGGCCTTATGTTTATGGAAGGTGTCCTTGAAATCATTCAAACGGAAGGATTTGGATTTTTACGTCCAATCAATTACCTCCCGAGCCAGGAAGATATTTACATTTCAGCATCTCAAATTCGCAGATTTGATTTACGAAATGGAGATAAAGTTTCAGGTAAGGTTAGACCACCTAAGGAAAACGAACGATATCATGGACTTTTGCACGTAGAAGCAGTGAATGGTGAAGATCCAGATACATCAAAAGATCGACCTCACTTTCCGGCATTAACCCCTCTTTATCCTGAAGAAAAAATTCAACTGGAAACGTCAAACCCAAGAAAAATTTCATCGCGAATTATCGATGTGATTTCACCGGTTGGTTATGGTCAACGTGGACTAATCGTCGCGCCACCGAAAGCGGGTAAAACATCATTATTGAAGGAAGTTGCTAATAGTATTGCGGAGAACCAACCTGATGTTGAGCTGATTGTTTTATTAATTGATGAGCGTCCTGAAGAAGTAACTGACATCGAGCGTTCCGTAAAAGCCGAAGTCGTAAGCTCGACGTTTGATGAAGTACCAGAAAACCATATTAAAGTAGCAGAATTAGTCCTTGAGCGAGCAATGCGACTCGTTGAACATAAGAAAGATGTTGTGATTTTAATGGATAGTATCACTCGTCTAGCGCGTGCGTATAATCTTGTCATTCCTCCAAGTGGAAGGACACTATCAGGTGGTATTGACCCTGCGGCGTTCCACCGTCCGAAGCGGTTCTTTGGGGCAGCGAGAAATATTGAAGAAGGTGGAAGCTTAACAATCTTAGCGACGGCATTAGTAGAGACGGGCTCTCGTATGGATGATGTGATCTATGAGGAATTTAAAGGAACAGGAAATATGGAGCTTCACTTAGATCGTAAGCTAGCAGAACGTCGTATTTTTCCAGCGATCGATATTTTACGCTCAGGTACGCGTAAAGAAGAATTGCTATTACCAAAGGATCAGTTAGAAAAAATGTGGGCGATCAGAAAAACAATGACCGATGCACCAGATTTCATCGATCACTTTATTCGTCGAATTAAAGAAACAAAGACGAACGAAGACTTTTTTGAAGCGATGGAAAAAGAGATGAGTGGATATAAAAAAGTGAGAAGGTAAACTTCCAATTTTATTCAGTTGTCTTTAATCAAAATAAAGTTGCAAAATGATCTTTGCCTTGTTATAATTTCGTCATGTGTGATTTTAAACTCTGTTTCGAAAAGATTCAGGGCGGAAGGAGTTGAGAACGAATGAAACCAGAAATCCATCCAGAATACCGTAAAGTTGTATTCCTAGATACTAGTACTGGATTTAAGTTTCTAAGCGGTTCTACGAAGTACTCAAACGAAACGATTGAGTGGGAAGACGGTAACGAGTATCCATTACTTAAAGTGGAAATTAGTGCTGATTCACACCCATTCTACACTGGTAAGCAAAAGCTTGCTGATGCTGGTGGCCGTGTTGACCGCTTCAAGAAAAAATATAATCTTAAGTAATGCTCGATCAGGAAGATAACAGGCAAGTAACACACTTGCCTGTTTTTTCATATTAAGATAAGAAAGTGATGGCTAGCTACAGTGTCCAGTGTCTAGTGGACTTCGCTAACCGGACACTTTCGCTTTTCTTTCTGGATACAACTTATAAGGTGGGAACGTTTCATGTACTTAATGAAGAAAGAAGGCTGGGTTGAGGTTATTTGTGGAAGCATGTTCTCTGGAAAATCAGAAGAATTGATTCGACGAGTCCGCCGAGTCAGCTACGGAAATTTAAATGTACAAGTGTTTAAACCTGTATTAGATAATCGTTATAGTGAAGTTGAAGTCGTTTCACACAGCGGATCGAAAGTAATGGCGCTGCCGGTGGATCAGGCAATCGATATTTTAGAACTTGTAAAAGATGAAACGCAAGTGATTGCTATCGACGAAGTTCAGTTTTTTGATGAAAATATCGTTGGTGTTGTAGACCAATTGGCTAACAAAGGGAAAAGGGTCATTTGTGCTGGTTTAGATCAAGATTTCCGCGGCGAGCCATTCGGGCCGATGCCGCTTTTACTTTCACTAGCTGAAGAAGTTCAAAAGCTCCATGCGGTTTGTCCGTGTTGTGGAGCACCAGCGAGTCGAACGCAGCGACTCATTGAAGGACGACCGGCGAGCTACCATGATCCGATCATTTTAGTCGGAGCTTCTGAAAGCTATGAGCCACGCTGTCGTCATTGTCATGTTGTCCCCGAAAAACCACAGCTCGTTAACGCTAAAAAAGTAAGAAACTAAGGTTGGGTAAATTTGTTCGGTAAGTAATAGCTCGTTACGGGCACTCTATTAATGCAGCTTCATGAATGTAGCAATGGAGGTGCCCTTTATGAAAAAGTTCATCATTGGCTGTGGAGTAAGTGCATTACTTTTATCAGCTTGTACGCCGGCAACCCCACCACAATCGTTAGATGAAAATCCAACAACTGGGCAGCGGGTGACAGGTCAAGACATTAGCTATGGGATGTTAGGTCCTGGTCCGATTAATTACCACGTCATTAATCATCGACCATTCATTGACCATGAAGGAGAAATCAATCATAGCGCGAGTTTCCGTACACTAACACCAGAGAGACAAGACTTAGGTGATGACCAAGATAAAATAAGGGAAATCATCGTGCAAGAAGGCTTTGCGCCAGGAATGATTATTACGGCTGGGAGCCATGCTTGGGTCACCGTCACAAGTGATGGAAACTTCGAGGGGGAAAAAAGAGAGAAAAAATTACAGGAATTACGAGCTGCGCTACAGCGAGGAATTCCCCGGTACCAAGTTCATCTAAATACAGGTGAATAGTTGTATGAGGTTGACTCATCGTTAAAGTGCTAGTACTTCTCATTTCATGAGGGGTTTTAACTTTTCGATGAGCCAACCTCTTTTTTGTAATTTTAGATTGGTTTCTTAATCTTTGGATATTGGATTTTGTCAATTATTGTCGAGAAATCGATAAATGAGCTAAAGTTGAAAATAAAACACGATAAGTTGAAAATAGAACAGCTAAAGTTGAAAATAAATCACGATAAGTTAAAAATAAAGGCTCTTTTCTCAAAGATTGTTGCTTTTAGCTTTTGGACCGTAAGCCAAGCGGATGCTTGGCTCTCCACGCATAGCGGAAGGTTTTGAAAATAAAATAGCCGTTCAGACAAATGAATTTGTCTTGAAAAGCCTATTTTATTTTCAAAAAACGGTCCAAAAGCAACAAAGTTTACGAAAACAGCCAAAATAAAACAGAATAAAGTCTCAAGTGATCATCTTCACTTGAGACTTCATTCATCGTAGAGTGATTTTGTTCAAGGATAAAGGAGTGTAAATTTCGAGGATGTCTAGCTGCTGGTGTCATCGGCTCGAGGTCGCTTCGGTCCATCAAACGTGTCTAAAAGTCAAGACACTAATTGCTGGCCCTCCAGCGCTTGTCGCCGATAAGCGACACCTTCCGCTTTTCTTGTCTAGCTGCAGCGCCCACCGACTAGCGAGACTTCCCTCACCTCTGTACGATAAGTCAACATCGGATCGCTGGCGCTTCTCCGTGTTTCCTTTATCTCCTGCGGTTCAGTCCAGTCCGTACGTCGGTGAACGGGCGCTTCCGCTTTTCTTATTGATATATGCTGCATTCTAATTTATTTTTGTGATGATTTTTGCTTCTTGCGCGCTAATTGTTGAACAGGGTCCCATACACCGTTAAATGGTGGGGCGTACGCTAAATCTAGGTCTTCTAATTCCGAAATGGTCATCTTGTGGTATAAGGCGACAGATAGAACATCGATACGCTTGTCGACACCGTGTTCACCGATGATTTGCGCCCCGAGCAGTTGATTTGTTGAGGTTTCATAAAGGAGCTTCAATTGCATTGGTTTAGGATCAGGGTAGTAGCCAGCAATATGCAAGGTTTCCCCGACGATGGTTGCATATTGAAACCCAAGATCTGTTGCCTCTTTTTCATTGAGTCCTGTTCGCGCTAAAGCAAGATCGAAAAATTTTAGGATTGAAGTACCCGTCACACCTTTAAACGTTCGTCGTTTTCCAGCCATACTAAGACCAGCAATTTGTCCTTGTTTATTCGCATGAGTGCCTAGGGGGATATAATCATTTTTTTCCTTAATTCGGTGGTATTGTGTGGCGCAGTCGCCAGCAGCCCATATGTCTTCAATATTGGTTTGCATGTATGGATCAACGATTATGGCCCCATTTAGATAAAAGTGTAAGTCAGTTTCCTTTAAAAAGCGAGTATTTGGTGCGGTACCGACTGCGACAATGACGAGATCTGTATCGAGTTGTTGTTTGTCCGTAATCACTTTTTGGACTGTTTCTGTGCCAGCAAAAGATTGTACGGACTCGTTAAGGTATAGATGAACTCCGTGTTTCTCGGCTTCTTCGTGAATGAAATTGGCCATATCTGCATCGAAAATGGTAGCGAGTTGATCTTGTTGTTCGATGATGGAGACGTCAAGGCCGGCATCGACAAGATTTTCAGCCATTTCGAGCCCGATGTATCCGCCCCCGATGATCGTCACTTTTTTTACAGCATTCGTAAGCTGCGCTTGGAGTTGCTGGATGTCTGGGATCGTTTTGATTGTATGGATCCCAATTAATTGTTTACCTTCCCAATTTGGTACGACCGGATCAGCACCCGTTGCAATGAGCAGCTTATCATATGGGAGTGAAAAGCTTTCATTTGTTTCGTGATGAATTCCGCTGACCGTCTTATTTTTAGTGTCAACATGTTGGACTTCGTGAAACGTACGAGCATCAATACCATATTTATTTCGAAATGTATCAACATCCCTCGCAATCAGCTTGTCTGTTGACGGAATATGCCCACCAGTAACATATGGAAGTCCGCATTGAGCGTACGAGTAATATCCTCCTTTTTCTAGCGTTATGATTGTAGGGTTTTCTTCATTTCTAACGATTTGCATGGCGGCACTCATCCCAGCAGCATCGCCACCAATGATCACGTACTTCATTTGCAACACCTCAAAATCTAATTTTCATTGTTACTATTCCCTATAAATGAAAAGGGAAACCGAATGTTCGGAAGGAGATGGATTTCTATCAGGATGATGTAGTGCGAGAGTTCAGTTTTGTCAATATATTTTTAAATAACGTTGATATATTTGTAAGTATGTTAATAAATTTTAATTTTCACCGATAAATCTTGAGTTTCCGCCGATATGTAGGTAAAATTCATACTCATTTTGACTCGGGAGGTTGCTTATACTATAATTATACTGTTATGGACTGAAATAATGAGGTGAAGCGTGTGTTAGAACGTCTGCAATCACTAGAAGACAGATATGATCGATTAAATGAAATGTTAAGCGACCCAGATATTATCAATGACTCGAAAAAATTGCGTGAATACTCGAAGGAACAAGCGGATCTTGAAGAAACGGTACAAACGTATCGTGAATATAAAAGCGTTGTGGAGCAGTATAAGGAAGCAAAAGCAATGCTTGAAGAAAAGCTTGATAACGAAATGCACGAAATGGTCAAAGAAGAAATTAGCGAATTAAGCAAGCAGCAAACGGACCTTGAAGCGCGTTTAAAAATTCTCCTACTTCCAAAAGACCCGAATGATGACAAAAACGTTATTATGGAAATTCGCGGAGCTGCTGGTGGAGACGAGGCTGCTTTATTTGCGGGTGACTTATATCGTATGTACAGCCGCTTTGCGGAAACGCAAGGCTGGAAGACGGAAGTCATGGAAGCGAACACAACAGGTGTTGGTGGCTTTAAAGAAGTCATCTTTATGATCAATGGTAAAGGTGCTTATTCAAAGCTAAAGTATGAAAACGGTGCTCACCGTGTACAGCGTGTTCCAGAAACCGAATCAGGCGGACGCATTCATACATCAACGGCGACAGTTGCTGTATTACCAGAGGCAGAAGAAGTCGAAGTCGAAGTACACGAGAAGGACATTCGTGTCGATACGTTTGCATCGAGTGGTCCTGGTGGACAAAGTGTTAATACGACAATGTCAGCGGTGCGTTTAACTCACTTACCGACAGGAATTGTTGTGTCGTGTCAGGACGAAAAGTCGCAAATTAAAAATAAAGAAAAAGCAATGAAAGTTCTTCGTGCCCGTATTTATGATAAGTTCCAGCAAGAAGCACAAGCGGAGTATTCACAAAACCGAAAGCTTGCGGTCGGTACGGGTGACCGTTCTGAGCGTATTCGTACGTATAACTTTCCACAAAGCCGCGTAACGGATCATCGTATTGGGTTAACGTTACAAAAATTAGATCAAATCCTTCAAGGAAAACTTGATGAAATTATCGATGCTCTTATCGTGGAGGAGCAAGCGGATCTAATGAAAAAGGCTGATGAATAAAATGACACAGCTAATGAAAGTACACGAAGCCCTCCGCTGGGCTTCTTCTTTTTTAGAAGAGCGGAACTTAGAGCAGCCTGTTGCACAAATATTGTTACGTCATCATTTGCAAAAAGACCTCACACAGTTTTACTTGTCGATGCACGAAGAGCTGACAGAGGAACAACAAGAACGGTTTACCCGCGATATTCATGAATACGTGAATGGTACACCTGTCCAGCACTTAACGGGTGTCGAGCAATTTTATGAGCGAACGTTTATCGTCAATGAAGATGTTTTAATTCCAAGGCCAGAAACCGAAGAGCTCGTACATGGCCTTCTTCAACGGATCAACATTAAGTATCTAGATCGATCGACTTTAAAAGTCGTTGATGTCGGTACAGGAAGTGGGGCGATTGCCATTACACTCGCATTAGAGTGCGAGAAGCTTCAAGTGCAGGCGATAGATATATCAGAAGCGGCACTGAAAGTTGCAAAAGAAAATGGCAAGCATTTAAACGCTAAAGTCGAATGGCTTCAAGGAGACTTGCTCCAGCCTCTTATCAGAGCGAAGGAAACGGTCGATATCGTCGTTTCGAATCCACCTTATATTCCACTTTCTGACCAGCCTACGTTATCGCTATACGTCAGTGAAAAGGAACCGGCGAGTGCCCTCTATGGTGGTGAGGATGGATTAGTTTTTTATCGACGGCTTGCTGAAGAAATTCCTTTAGTGACAGGTGAAAGTGGGATGATCGCCTTCGAAATTGGAGCAGGACAAGGCGAAGCGGTTTTGCAACTTTTAAAAGACAAGCTACCGACAGCCCATATCGAAGTTGTTTTAGATATTAACGGGAAAGATCGAATGGTTTTTGCTGAATGGTAGAGTCTAAAGTCGGTAAAATTGTCGAAAATTTTCTCGTTTAAAAGTGCCTCACCTTGACGACACTGTTCGTATAGAAAGGTGGGAGCACTTATATGAATTTTAAAGTTCTTTTTTATCTATTATTCTTTGTTTTTATTCTAGTAATGAATTGGGAAGCACAAAATTATATAGCAGCTGCATCTTTTCATGAAGAAGTCAGCCAAGAGGATGCGATCCGGTTACGTATTTTAGCTAATAGTGATGCGATTAAAGATCAAATGCTAAAAAGAGACATTCGCGATGAAGTGAATGCGACAATTACCGATTGGGTATTGGATATTGACTCTATGGCTGAAGCAAAAGATGTGATAGAAGCCAATTTAGACGAAATCGAAGCGATTGTTGCGAAACAACTAGCAAACAATGGAATCAATCAATCATTTAATGTTGAGTTTAATAGAGTTCAGTTTCCAACGAAACTTTACGGTCATCTAGTATATCCTGCAGGTGAGTACGATGCAGTATTGATTACACTGGGTAGTGGAAATGGTGAGAACTGGTGGTGCGTCTTATTTCCACCATTATGCTTTTTAGACTTTTCAAATGGTGATGCGGTGGAGCATGAAGGTGAAAATGTGGATAATGTTGATGTTGAGACTGAAGAAGTTGAGGAAAAGGAAGTGGAAGTGAAGTTTTTTGTGATAGAGCTATTTGATACAATCAAAAGCTGGTTTACAGCATAATAGTAGAATAAGTAGAATAAATGCTAGATTCCTCTCATATAAATGGTTGTAATAAAGAGACAACTGATTTTTAAAGGGAGGACGAGTTCGTGTCGATTGTTATACGAATTGCTGAAACAAAGGATTTGTTACCGATTCAACGTTTAGTAGCGAAAGCAGGTTTGTCGGAAGAAGGCATAGAAAAAAGGCTCGATCACTTTTTAATAGTTGAAACGGACAAAAAAGAAATTGTTGGTACGGTAGGAATTGAACCAATCGGAAATGATGGACTATTACGGTCACTCGTCATCAAATCAGAACATTGGAATGCCAAAATAGGTCTCGACTTTTTAGAAATTGCCTTAGCTTATGCGAAACAAAAAGAGATGGAAACACTTTATTTAATCACACACCGTTCCTTAGCATTTTTTGAGTACTTAGGATTTGAAATTATAGAAGATGAAAAGATCCCAGAACATGTCGAAAACTCACCTCATTTTAGGCAATATGTAAAAGGGGTAACAAAACTTATGGCCCTCGATTTATAATACTATCATTACGATAAGTCAACATCGCCTCAATGACTCTCGTCGTGTTTCCTTTATCTCATACGGTGGGGCTCCAGTCCATACGCCGCTAACCGGGCGCTTGCGCTTTTCTTATCATCAACATGTGGACAACGTGAGGTTACTGTTAAAAAAACAGTTGAAAAATGGTGAATATCCATAAAGTTATGCACAGGTTATCCACAAAGAGTGGATAACTTTTTCTTTATGGACGAATAATGGAAAAATCTCAAAGAGGAAACCGTTGATTTTACAGCGTTTTTCGACTTTGTTTGACATAATTATTAAAAGTAATGGAAAATAGAAGACGAGGTGGATAAATCGTGAGTAATAAACAAACTGTGTACTGGATTGTGGATAAAAAATCAGATCACTTACATAAAGCCGATGAAATCAAGGAAGCAGCGCTGTGGATAAAAAAAGGTGAGGTCGTAGCGTTTCCCACAGAAACGGTTTATGGTCTTGGTGGAAATGCCTTAATGGAGAGTGCGATTGAAAAAATCTTTCGTGCAAAAGGTAGACCGAATGACAACCCACTTATCGTTCATATTGCGTCAAAAGACCAATTAGCGGAGTTAGTTTCTACTATACCGTTACTTGCAGAGAAGTTAATGGATGCGTTCTGGCCTGGTCCATTAACGATCATTTTACCGAGTAAGCATACGGTTTCCTCTCGAGTGACTGCTAACCTTCCTACGATTGCAATACGCATCCCTGATCACCCTGTCGCTTTAGCATTATTAAAAGAAGCTGCTGTACCAGTAGCTGCACCTAGTGCTAATGTTTCTGGAAAACCGAGCCCGACAACAGCTGAGCATGTAAAGCATGATTTAAGTGGGAAAATTCAAGGCATTGTGGACGGTGGTAAAACGGGTGTTGGTGTCGAATCGACGGTTGTCGATTGTACAGAAGTAGTCCCTGTTATCCTACGTCCAGGGGGAATTACGAAAGATCAGCTTGAACAAGTGGTCGGTCCGGTGAAAGTTGACCCTGCTCTTTTCGAAGAGGGGAGTGCGCCGCGGTCGCCAGGTGTGAAATACACTCACTATGCACCGAATGCGGAGATGTATTTAGTCGTTGATCACTCACAAAGAATACAAGGATTTGTTGATCAACTTCGACGGGAAGGAAAGCGCGTCGGCGTAATGACGACACATGAGCATGTCGATCAATACGAGGCGGATCTTATTTTACCTTGTGGATATCGTGAGGATTTAGAGACTGTGGCAAGTGACTTGTATGAGACGTTGCGAAAGTTTGATGAACACGATATTGATATGATTTTGGCTGAAACATTTCCGAAGCAAGGCGTCGGTGTTGCGATTATGAATCGGTTAGAAAAAGCAGCGGGTAAACGTTTTTTGTGAAAAATGAAGTCTAAACCGAACCAAATCAAGACGGGATTGAACGAGAGGTGTTTCAAGTTAGAATCGAACATGGATGTTCGGGTTGTGAAAGGTACTTTCCCTTTTACCATGCACATTTGAATTCATTAGCTCACCTAAATTCCTTTGTCTATTTTTCTTTGGACGTGCATACATTGAAGTAGCACGGACAAGGAGTTGGTCGCGGTGGGAGCAGAGTGGATCACTTTAGTCATTATGGCATCAGCACTTGGGATGGATGCATTTTCAGTTGCATTAGGTATGGGAATGGTCGGACTACGGTATCGCCAAATGTTCAAAATAGGAATAGTGATTGGCAGTTTTCATATGATTATGCCTTTGCTAGGGATACTTACTGGAAAGCTCGTCTCAAATTATTTTGGTCTTTTTGCGACATACTTAGGTGGAGGGCTTCTTCTTATTATCGGGTTGCAGATGGCTGTCTCGTCTTTACGTGAAGATAGTGATTACAGAATCAAGCCTATTGGACTAGGATTATTTATTTTTGCCTTAAGCGTAAGTTTAGATAGTTTTTCAGCCGGCCTTAGTCTTGGAATGCTAGGAGCGAAAACAATGATAGCTGTCGCTGCATTTGGTTTAATGAGTATGCTCTTATCTTGGACCGGCTTAGTCATGGGCTCCCATTTTAAAGGAATGATTGGCTCTTATGGCGAACTTTTAGGTGGATTAATCTTAATGGGCTTTGGAATTAAGTTATTTCTACCATAGACATAGATCGAATGAAGAATGATATTGAAAATTAGAAAGTTGTGGTAAAATAAAAAGAAAACTCAAATAACTACCTAACAACTGCGTAAAAAATACGCAAGAAAGGATACGCGATTTCTATGAAGCGAGTACTTTTCATATGTACAGGAAATACGTGCAGAAGTCCTATGGCAGAAGCAATATTAAAGCACAAGGCTGAAGAGGTGCTCGAAGTACAATCAGCTGGTATTTATGCTGTCCCGGGAAATGAAGCGAGTGAACAGACGAAAGAAGTGCTTAAAGAGCGTGGTATTTCATGTGAGCACCGTTCACAAGCGCTATCTCCAGAGTTGTTACAGTGGGCGACCGTCGTTTTAACGATGACAGAAAATCATAAACAATGGATCATTAGTCATTATCCAAACATGCTGGAGAAAGTTTTTACATTAAAAGAATATGCCTTGGGGGAAAATGGATTAGCAGGGGATGTAGTCGATCCATTTGGGGGATCTGTTGATGAATATCGCGTTACAGCAAATGAAATTGAAATGATGTTGGACAAGTTATGGAGTAAAAAAAAGTAAATTTAGAGTAAATAAAGTAAATCGTATTTTTTGAGCGAGAGGTGTGCCGGGTGGAAGAGAAGAAAACATATCGATATAGTATTCGGAAGAAGTTAGTATTGGGAATAAGTGGACTCGCTTTTATTACATATGGAACAAGTGCATTTTTTATTTTCTTTTTAGCAGATTATTTACAAGAAATATTAAATGTCAATTCAGAAATTGTTATCATCATTACATTAATTTTAGGGGTTATCTGGTGTGGGATTTTAGGCTTTTTAGCAGCACCACTTATTACGAAGCCGCTTCACGAACTTGAAGAAGCCGCAAGAAAAGCTGCTGCAGGTGATATTAAAGTTGATGTTACTATTTCTAAGTCTGACGATGAAATTCGTGCTCTTGGATTGGCGTTTAATGAGATGTTGGCAAGCCTACGTGGCATGGTTAAAGATATTGAAGAAAACTTTGAACAAACAAATCAAAAAGTATCAGAAATTACAAATGCTTCAGAATTAGCTTCAGAAAAAGCAGAAAATATTGGACGAACGATTGATGAAATTGCAAAAGGTGCAGAAGGATCAGCAAATGCGATTCAAAATACAGCGGAGTCGATGGAGGATGTTTCAACGATCGCCATGCAAGTTCAAGATCGCGCAGTAGCATCAAAAACTTCGGCAGAACATATGGTTGAAAAGCTTACGGATAGCCGTCAGGTGATTAATCATCTTGTCAATGGAATTAAAAAGCTAGCAGAAGATAATCGACATTCATTAACAGCGGTGGAACGATTAAATCATCAAGCAAGGCAAGTAGAGGAAATCATCTCTTTAGTCGGTGATATTGCGGCACAAACGAATTTATTAGCATTAAATGCTTCGATTGAAGCAGCGCGCGCAGGAGAACAAGGAAAAGGCTTTGCTGTAGTTGCCGACGAAGTGAGAAAGTTAGCCGATGAAAGCTCTAAAGCTGTCCAAGGAATTACAAAGCTTATTACAGATATCCAGCATGAAGTACAAAATGTCGTAACGCAAATTACAAGTCAAGTCCAAGTGGCTAATGAGCAATCAGAAAAAGGGACACAAACAAATGAAGCGATTGGTTTGATGGAAAAATCAATATTAGAAGTATCAAAAGCTATTCATGATATTTCTCAGTTAATTGATAATCAGCTCGGCTCCATTATGTCAACGACACAGGAAACGCAAGAAGTGGCTGCCATTGCAGAAGAAACCTCTGCAGGCGCTTTAGAAGTTGCAACAGCAACGGAGCAGCAAACGATGATTATAGAAGAAGTTGCAGCGACGGCACAAGTTTTAAATGGCCAAGCTCAAAAATTAAAAGCAACAATTGAAAAATTTTCAACATAAATTATATTTAAATGTAATAAATGGAGGGAAATAAGATGAAAGTAGTCATAGGTTCAGATCATGGCGGTGTTAATATCAAAGAAGAAATTAAGCAATTAATGGGTAATATGGGCATTGAGTTTGAAGATGTCGGCTGCGAATGTACAGACTCAGTAGATTTTCCGGATTACGCACTTCCTGTAGCAGAACAGGTAGCTAGCGGGCAGGCTGACCGTGGCATTTTAGTTTGCGGGACAGGCATTGGCATGTCGATTGCAGCGAACAAAGTAAAGGGAATACGTTGTGCACTTGTTCATGATTTATTTAGTGCAAAAGCAACGCGTGAGCATAACGATAGTAATGTTTTAGCGATGGGTGAGCGTGTGATTGGACCAGGGCTAGCGCGTGAAATTGCAAAGGTTTGGCTTGAAACCGAATTTGAAGGCGGAAGACATGAGCGTCGCGTAAATAAAATTAAAGAGTATGAAAATCAGTAAGTGAGAGAAGGTGTACACAGGATGGCCGATTTGATGGAGCAAATCAAAAAGGATATTCTGCAGGTGTTAGAAGAGTTAAATGAGGAAGTGCCTTTATCAGCTGAGCATATTCTTGTCATTGGGACAAGTACGAGTGAAGTCATCGGCAAAAAAATTGGAACGAGCGGATCAGAGGGTGTAAGTGAAGTCCTCTTTTCCGCTTTTGCTCAATTCAAGGAGCGTACAGGGGTCCATTTAGCCTTCCAATGCTGTGAGCATTTAAACCGTGCCATTGTTGTTGAGAAAGAAACGGCAAAAGAGTTTCGTTTGGAAGAAGTATCGGTCATTCCTGTAAAAGGGGCAGGAGGATCAATGGCGGCTCACGCTTATCGTATGATGAAGCAAGCAGTAGTTGTTGAAACGATCGCAGCTGATGCTGGGATTGATATTGGCGACACGTTAATTGGGATGCATTTAAAGCGGGTAGCTGTACCGTTACGAAGCTCGATTCGCTCGGTTGGAGAAGCGCATGTTACGCTAGCGAAAACTCGACCGAAGCTAATTGGTGGAGCACGAGCAGTTTACAAGGAACTGGGTACTCGTGAAGATTGTTTTTGATTTTTTGGAGCATAATATTGAATTAGGGGTATGAAAATCGATCGAGATTTTCGTGATTTCCGACGGTCGAACATGTTTTTGTAAAAAAAGTACGGATTTTGTCGTATATTCGTGGTAGAATAAAATTGAATTTGAAAGTATTAACCGAAAACACGAAGATTGGTAGCTACTGAAAGGGGTATAAATGATGGAAATGTTAAAAAATCAAGATCCTAAAGTATTTGAAGCAATCCAGCAAGAGTTAGGGCGACAACGAGATAAAATTGAAATGATTGCTTCTGAAAACTTTGTAAGTGAAGCTGTTATGGAAACTCAAGGCTCAGTCCTTACAAACAAATATGCAGAAGGTTATCCTGGCCGCCGCTACTATGGTGGTTGTGAATATGTTGATATTGTTGAAGATTTAGCTCGCGACCGTGCAAAAGAAATTTTTGGTGCAGAGTATGTTAATGTTCAACCACATTCTGGTGCACAAGCAAATATGGCAGTTTATTTTACGATTTTAGAACAAGGTGACACTGTTCTTGGGATGAACCTTTCTCACGGTGGTCACTTAACGCATGGAAGCCCAGTAAACTTCAGTGGTGTCCAATACAATTTCGTTGAGTACGGTGTAGATCAAGAGACGCAAACGATTAACTATGATAAAGTCCGTGAGCTTGCAAAAGAACATAAGCCAAAGCTAATCGTAGCAGGTGCGAGTGCGTATCCACGTGAGATTAATTTTGAAAAGTTCCGTGAAATTGCAGATGAAGTAGGCGCATATTTAATGGTCGATATGGCGCATATTGCAGGACTTGTTGCTGCCGGCTTACATCCAAGCCCAGTACCGCACGCTCATTTCGTGACGACTACAACACATAAAACATTACGTGGACCTCGTGGCGGAATGATTTTATGCAAAGAAGAGTTCGGAAAGAAAATTGATAAATCGATTTTCCCTGGTATTCAAGGTGGTCCATTAATGCACGTGATCGCGGCTAAAGCAGTAGCATTCGGTGAAGCGTTACAACCTGAGTTTAAGACGTATGCGGAAAACATCATTAAGAATGCGAAGCGTTTAGGGGAGAAACTGACGAGTGAGGGCATTAAGCTCGTATCGGGTGGTACAGATAACCATCTTTTACTGTTAGACCTTACAAGCTTAAACTTAACTGGAAAAGTTGCAGAACATGCACTTGATGAAGTTGGAATTACGACGAACAAAAATACAATTCCGTTTGATCCAGAAAGTCCATTTGTGACGAGTGGGATTCGAATCGGTACAGCAGCAGTAACGTCACGTGGTTTAGATGAAGAAGCGATGGACGAGCTAGGGGAAATCATGGCTCTTACATTGAAAAACATCGATAACGAAGACAAGCTAAAAGAAGCAAGTGCACGTGTTGATGCGCTAACTAAAAAATTCCCAATGTATCCAAACCTATAAGAAGTAAAGGCTGTCCTTAGGGCAGCCTTTTTCGGTGTTAGATGTTATATGGATGGAAGTGCCACACTTTTAACACGTTATTGTGATAAAGGTGCCTGACACCTACCTCTCGACACTGTGCTTGAATGTTTTTGTTTTTTTTTGTAGAATTTTCAAGAGTGATTACATAATACATGGATGAACATGCTCGTCAGACCATTTGAAAAGGAGCTATTATAATGAGTAAAGTATTTGTATTTGATCATCCCCTCATTCAGCATAAGTTAACGTATATTCGTGATAAATCAACTGGAACAAAAGAATTCCGTGAACTTGTCGATGAAGTCGCAGCACTTATGGCATTTGAAATAACAAGAGATCTTCCACTAAAAGAAGTAACGGTAGAGACACCCGTCGGTCCAGCAAAATCGATGTTGATTGCGGGTAAAAAATTAGGACTTGTCCCAATATTACGTGCAGGACTTGGGATGGTAGACGGGATTTTACGCCTCATCCCAGCAGCGAAAGTAGGACACGTTGGGTTATACCGTGATCCTGTTACACTTCAACCTGTCGAGTACTACGTAAAATTACCGGCTGATGTTGAAGAGCGTGAGTTTATCGTGATTGATCCGATGCTAGCAACAGGAGGATCAGCAGTTGAAGCGATTAATAGCTTGAAGAAACGCGGAGCCAATACGATCAAATTAATGTGCCTCATCGCAGCGCCTGAAGGTGTAGAAATCGTTAAAGAAGCCCACCCAGATGTCGATATTTATTTAGCTGCTCTCGATGAAAAACTCAATGAAAAAGGTTATATCGTCCCTGGACTTGGAGACGCTGGCGACCGTTTGTTTGGAACGAAATAAAAGAGTATGAGGAGAGAGTAAAATGCAAAACAAAGTGAAGGTAATGACTGTATTCGGAACAAGGCCAGAAGCAATAAAAATGGCCCCGCTCGTCTTAGAATTAGAAAAGCACCGTGAACAAATCGAGTCAATCGTCACAGTGACAGGACAACACCGAGAAATGTTAGATCAAGTCCTTGAGATTTTTAACGTCAAACCAGACTTTGACTTAAACATTATGCAAGCGAGACAAACCTTAATTGGAGTTACAACAAAAGCATTAGAAGGCTTAGATGATGTCATTAAAAAAGTACAACCCGACATCGTTTTAGTTCATGGTGATACAACAACAACATTTGTAGCGAGTCTTGCAGCGCTTTATAATCAAGTGGCTGTTGGCCATGTAGAAGCGGGATTGCGTACTTGGAATAAATACTCACCTTTCCCAGAAGAAATGAACCGACAATTAACGGGTGTTATCGCTGATTTGCATTTTGCTCCAACAGAAAAGTCCGCAACAAATTTAAAAAATGAAAATAAAGAGGAAACATCAATTTTCGTTACAGGAAATACAGCGATTGATGCGCTAAAAACAACGGTAAATGATACATATTCACATCCGGTACTAGAAAATCTTGGTAACGATCGTCTCATTCTTCTTACAGCCCACAGAAGAGAAAACTTAGGTGAGCCAATGCGTAATATGTTTAGAGCCATCAAACGCCTTGTTGAGGAACATGACGATGCGCAAGTAGTTTATCCTGTTCACCTAAATCCAGTTGTAAGAGAAATTGCTGATGAAATATTAGGGAATGACCCAAGAATTCATCTCATCGAGCCGCTTGGAGTATTAGATTTCCATAACTTTGCATCTAGAGCTCATTTTATTTTGACCGATTCAGGCGGTGTGCAAGAAGAAGCGCCATCATTAGGCGTACCGGTTTTAGTCCTTCGTGATACAACAGAGCGTCCTGAAGGAATTGAAGCAGGTACTTTAAAGCTTGCAGGAACGAATGAGGAACAAATTTATTCACTAGCTAAACAACTGATGACAGACAAAGCAGTATATGAGCAAATGTCGAAAGCGTCTAATCCATATGGTGATGGAAATGCGTCAAAGCGGATAGTGGATGCCATCCTATATCATTTTAAAAAAAATGAAACACGTCCTCTGCCATTTCAAACGTAAAAAGCCGGACGAAAATATTGCAATCTAATCAAAAATCACTAATCAAAAATATTTAAGTTTAGAGACTACCATTACCTTCTAGCACTTAACAATACAACGCTCGTACAAAATGCTGTGCGAATGTTTTCGGGTGCGTGGAGGTGAACATGGGGTCTCTTTTTAAATAATTAGAGAGTATAAATTTTAGGATGTCTAGCAAGCGCCTAGTGAGACTTCCCTCACCGCCGTACGATAAGTCAACATCGCCTCACTACCGTTCATCGTGTTTCCTTTATCTCATACGGAGTACTCCAGTCCATACGCCGCTAAACGGGCGCTTCCGCTTTTGTTAATGTCTAGCTACAGCGCCCAGCGTCTAGTGGACTTCGCTCTCCTCCTTACGATAAGTTAACATCGGCTCGCTGCTGCTCCCCGTGTTTCCTTTATCTCATACGGAGTACTCCAGTCCATACGCCACTAAACGGGCGCTTCCGCTTTTCTTGTCTAGCTGCAGGTGTCATCGGCTCGAGGTCGCTTCGGTCCAGCAAACGTGTCCAGAAGTCAGGACACTAATTGCTGGCCCTCCAGCGCTTGTCGCCGATAAGCAAACACCTTCCGCTTTCCATATTATTTTTTTCACATTCATGAATTTTACCCATTTGTTACATACTAAATAAACAATTCATGCGAAGAGAAAGGGGAAGCTCCAATGAAAAAAGGTAGGCTGCTTGCTGTAATCGTTATGGTACAACTTGTTTTCCATGCACTGTCAATATATCCTGCAGAGGCGAGCCAATTTCCAGAGCGACCACCTTTGAACGTAGCAGAAAAGGGTGAAGAGCATCAGATTGTGATGGTCGAAGTGAGTGAAGATAAAATAGACCAAGTCATAACTGAAGTTCAAGAAGCTATTCCTGAAAGTACAGTTAGAAAACGATTTAAACTCGTTTATAATGGGTTTTCGTTAGAGTTAAAACAAAAGGATTTACCTAAATTACAAAAAATGACAGGGGTCGCTCGAGTAGATCATGTGATGACGTACCAAACGACCATTGATGACAGCGTTCCTTTTATTGGAACGAATAATATTCGTAATCAGCTAGATCGTTCTGGTGAAAAATTGACCGGAAAAGGAGTAAAAGTAGCCGTTATCGATACAGGAATAGACTACAGTCATCCTGATTTAAAGCCGAACTTCAAAGGTGGTTACGATGTTGTCGATAACGACAAAGACCCAATGGAAACAACTCCGCAACAAGGCGGTATTACGATCCACGGTACACATGTAGCAGGAATCATTGCTGCTAATGGAAAAATTAAAGGGGTTGCTCCTGAAGCAGAAATTTATGCGTACCGAGCACTAGGTCCTGGTGGTCAAGGAACAACCGAGCAAGTGATTGAATCTATTGAAAGGGCTGTAGAAGATGGTGTCGATATCATTAACCTTTCATTAGGGAATGCTGTAAATGGACCAGACTGGCCAACGAGTGTTGCGCTAGATCGAGCAGTAGAGCTAGGAGTGGTGGCCGTTACGTCGAATGGAAATAGTGGGCCAAATATGTGGACGGTCGGTTCGCCGGGAACGTCAACGAAAGCGATATCAGTGGGAGCGTCTTCTCCGCCGCTACAAACGCCATACATTACTATTTTTGGTGAAGACCGTGAAATCGCAGTAAATGCCATGTCGGGAGCACTCCCGTGGAATTTACGTCGTGACCATCGTCTTGTTTTTGCTGGGTTAGGTAGAAAAGAAGAAATGGAAGCTGTCAACGGAAAAATTGTATTGGTGAAAAGAGGGATCATTCCATTTTTTGAAAAAGCGAAAAATGCAATGGATAGCGGCGCCGTAGGGTTAATTATTTACAATAACACGTCAGGCTCATTTATGGGAGCGATCGACGGTGAACCGCTCCAATTTCCTGTAGCGACCATATCAAAAGAGGATGGTGAGTGGCTCAAGGAAAAGCTAGAGGTGAAAGGCAAACGAGAGCTGAGGACGGTATTTCGTCACGAAGAAGATTTACTAGCCCCGTTTTCATCGAGAGGGCCAGTAACCCACACTTGGGAAGTGAAGCCTGATGTTGTTGCTCCTGGGGTATCGATTGATAGTACCATCCCAAAAGGGTATCTTGGGTTAAACGGAACGAGTATGTCGGCTCCTCATGTCGCTGGAGCTGCCGCGCTCATTAAGCAAGCGCACCCGAATTGGACGCCAGATCAAATTAAAGCAGCTCTTATGAATACAGGAAAACGGCTCGTTGATCGTGACGGAAAACCATATTTGCCTCACGAACAAGGAGCAGGGCGTATTCAGGTAGATAAAGCAGTGCAGACAGATACGCTCGTGCTTCCGGGAGCAGTCACATTTGGTAAATGGGCGGCTGATGATCGACGAGAAGTGAAAAAGGTAACTTTAACTGTTGAAAATCATAGTCATAAAAAAAATACCTATTACGTTTCTCCGCCACTTGATGCCCCTGATGGCGTGCAATGGAAGGTTCCATTTTCCTTTCAAATTCCACCAGGTGGAAAAAAAGAAGTTGAAGTCGTCATGGATATTTTTCCAGCAGTTTTAAAAGAAGGAGTTCATCATGGAGATATCGTTATTCAAGGTGGAAGAGAAGATATACGAGTTCCTTACTTATTTTTTATCGAAGAACCTGACTACCCGCGTGTTATGGCTTTTAGCTTTGAAAGAGGCGACTCTATAAGCACGTACCGTTACGAGATGTACTTGCCAGGTGGAGCAGCAGAAGTAGGAATCGCTTTATATGATCCAGATACATTTGAATTTATTACGTATCTCGATACAAAAGAAGATATCGGAAGAGGGTTATTAGAAGTTGAACTTGAGGGAATTAAGCTGCCGGATGGAATATACAAAGCGCTCGTTTTCGCAAGGCAAGATGGCAAAGAAGATACACTAGAGACGATGGTGATTATAGGAGATGAGTTAAACCATCTACAAAAAGAAAAAAATAATCGTGGAGAATAACTTAAATTCTTCACGGTTATTTTTATAAGTAATTTTTCCAAAATAATATATATTAAATAAAAAAAGGAAATTATGATATATCTCATTTATTATAAAACTTGATGAATAACACAGTAAAACTTTGGAAACATAATAATACGAACAACTGAGATTTGACAAATGTGTGAACACCTAAAATTAGCATAATTCACCTGTGTTTTTATTGGTAAAACACGTTGACATCAGGTTTCCCCTATTGTACGATTACAAAGGATGTAATGAGAAGGTTTACATATCATGTCATGTAGTTCAAAAAAATAATACATATGAAACGTATTACTTTGTAAAACACGTAAACCTCATCATGAAAAACTATATTACGTAATCGTCTATGGAGGTCCTGCCTATGGCAAACCAAAAGCCGCAAAAACCTTATCGGGCTATGGCTTTAATGACAGCCATCACATCGTACTTAGTTGGACCTGTAGTAGTAGGTGTACTAGGTGGAAGATGGTTAGACAGTTACTTTAACATGAGCCCGCTTTTTATGATCATCGGGTTATTGTTAGGATTAGGATCAGGCGTGTATGGTTTAATCCGGTTACTCGGACAGTTTTTAGGAGAAGATGATTCATGACAAGTTTTGCAGCCAATATGAGACGTTACATTCAGTACACTTTATTTTTATTGGCTATCCTCGTTTTAGGTTGGGGATTTACTCCTTACGAATCGTTTTTTCTAGGCTTCATTTTAGGGACCATTCTTAGCTTTCTCATTCTTTGGAGTTTGTTCAGTAAAGTGAAACGCTTTGGACAAGCTGTTGAAGAGGGAAGGAAGATGTACTCCTTAGGTACGTTAACGAGATTAGCGTTAGCAGCGATCGGTGTTATCGTAGCAACAAGGTACCCTGAAACGATCCAGCTTTACGGTGTGGTAATAGGTTTAATGTCGACCTATTTTATCATATTTTTAGATTTTTTTATTCAAAAAATACGTTCATTGCAAGAAGAGAGGTGAAATCATTTGGATCATTATGCTCCTACCAAAGAAATCTTTGGTCTCCTTTTCAATATGTCCAATGTCATGATGATAACGATTGCTGCAGTCATTGTATTCCTTATTGGATTTATCAGTGCTCGGAACATTCAAATGAAGCCAAGCGGTATGCAGAATGTGTTTGAGTGGATCATTGATTTTGTAAAAGGGATTATTAACAATAACATGGACTGGAAGACTGGTGAGCGCTTCTTTGCTTTAGGTATTACCATTTTCCTTTTTGTCCTTGTCTCTAACTTTTTAGGTATACCATTTGGAATTCATACGAAGGACCATGTGTTATGGTGGAAATCACCAACAGCTGACCCTGTTATTACTTTAACATTGGCAGTGATGGTCATCGTATTAACGAACTACTATGGCATAAAGATGAAAGGATTTGGAGGGTACGGAAAAGACTTCTTCAAACCTATGAAATTTATGTTTCCATTAAAGGTAATTGAAGAGTTTGCCAACACGTTAACTCTTGGAATGCGTCTTTATGGTAACCTTTATGCAAAAGAAATATTATTAGCCCTACTGGCTGCGTTAGGTACAAGCGGTGCGGTTGGATTTTTCGCAGGTATCTTACCGACGATCGCATGGCAAGCGTTTGGTCTTTTCATCGGTGCAATTCAAGCATTTATCTTCTTGATGCTAACGATGGTATATATGTCACATAAAGTCAGTGACGATCATTAATTGCTGATTTAGTTAATTTGTTTATTTTTTGCTCTAAAAAATTTACATTCAAGAGCTTAAATATTATTAAAAAAACTTTTATACATTTAAGGGAGGATTTATCAATGGGAAGTTTAGCAGCTGCAATCGCAGTAGGTTTAGCGGCACTTGGTGCTGGTTTAGGAAATGGTCTTATCGTAAGTCGTACAGTAGAAGGTATTGCTCGTCAACCTGAATTAAAAAATACATTACAAACAGTTATGTTCATTGGTGTCGCGTTAGTAGAGGCATTACCAATTATCGCGGTCGTTATTGCTTTCTTAGTAATGGGTAACTAATAAGAAGCCGTTCGCAACTGTTTAATAAATGGCGGAGTGTGTTCTAAAAAAAGAGCCTTCGCCATTCCTTTTGTATAACCATTGAAAGGAGTGAATCCATAGTGTTTAGTAACATTGCATGGGGAGACGCCCTCTATACATTGATGACATTCTTTATCCTCTTATTTTTACTCAGGAAATTTGCTTGGGGCCCGATTATGGGGATGATGAAACAACGTGAAGAGCATATTGCTAATGAAATTGAAACGGCTGAAAACAATCGTAAAGAAGCCGAAAAATATTTAGAAGAACAGCGTGAGGAAATCAAACGTGCCCGTCAAGAAGCACAAGAAATCCTTGAAAACGCGAAAAAGCTTAGTACGAAGCAAGGTGAAGAAATTGTTGCTTCCGCAAAAACTGAAGCTGAACGTGTGAAAGAAAGCGCGCTTGCTGAAATTCAACGTGAAAAAGAACAAGCTGTTACTGCTTTACGTGAACAAGTTGCATCATTATCAGTATTAATTGCTACGAAAGTAATCGAGAAAGAATTAGATGAGAAAGCACAAGATCAACTAATTCAAGAATATCTTAAAGAGGTAGGCGAAGAGCTATGGGCAACAAAGCAGTAGCGAATCGTTATGCTGTAGCTCTTTTTCAATTAGCGAAAGAGAAAGGTATTCTAAAGCAAATTGGTGATGAGCTTCAGCTTGTAAAAGCGGTTTTTGAACAAACAGATACATTAAGTACTGTCCTTGAACATCCAAAAGTTTTGCAAGAAACAAAAACAGAAATGATTAAGAGAAGCTTTGAACAAGCTGTAAGTGAATATGTACTTAATTCATTATTAATCATGGTGGAACGAAAAAAAGGAAGTTTAATTATTCCATTCATTAATAAATTTCAAGAGTTAGCTTATGAAGCACAAAGTGTCGCAGAGGCGAAAGTTTACACTGTAAAGCCTTTATCAGAAGAAGATAAAGTCCAAATTTCTAAAACGTTCGCAAAGAAAGTGGGCGTAGAAACGCTTTATATTGAAAACATTATTGATCCGAAACTTATTGGTGGAATGAAAATTCGTATTGGTGACCGCATTTATGACGGAAGCATCAAACGCCAGTTAGACCGATTAGAGCGCAATTTAGTCGCTGGTAATCGTTAGAAGAAGATAGGGGTGAACAATATGAGCATCAAAGCTGAAGAAATTAGCTCTCTTATAAAGCAGCAAATTGAAAACTTCCAATCTGACATTGAAGTGACTGACGTAGGTACAGTAATTCGTGTTGGTGACGGTATCGCCCTTGCTCATGGATTAGAAAACGTTATGGCCGGTGAGTTACTTGAGTTTTCAAATGGTGTAATGGGTATGGCCCAAAACCTTGAAGAGAACAGTGTCGGTATCGTCATCTTAGGTCCATTTACGGATATCCGTGAAGGCGATGAAGTAAAACGTACAGGGCGTATCATGGAGGTACCTGTAGGTGAGGCGTTACTAGGTCGTGTAGTAAACCCTCTTGGACAACCTCTTGATGGAAAAGGCCCAATTGAAACAAACAAAACTCGTCCGATTGAAAGTCCAGCACCTGGTGTAATGGATCGTAAATCAGTACACGAGCCTCTACAAACAGGGATCAAGTCTATTGATGCACTTGTACCAATTGGCCGTGGACAACGTGAGTTAATTATCGGTGACCGTCAAACAGGTAAAACATCTGTTGCGATCGATACAATTATAAACCAAGCAGACCAGGATATGATTTGTATCTACGTTGCAATTGGTCAAAAAGAATCTACAGTTGCAGGTGTTGTAGAAACACTTCGTCAACGTGGAGCTTTAGACTACACAATCGTAGTTACAGCGAGTGCATCTGAACCTGCTCCATTATTATTCTTAGCTCCTTATGCTGGGGTAACAATGGGTGAAGAGTTCATGTACAATGGTAAGCACGTTCTTGTTGTGTATGATGACTTAACAAAACAAGCATCTGCATACCGTGAGCTTTCATTATTACTTCGTCGTCCTCCAGGTCGTGAAGCATTCCCAGGGGATGTATTCTACCTTCACTCTCGTTTATTAGAGCGTGCAGCGAAGTTAAGTGATGCAAAAGGTGGCGGCTCAATTACTGCACTACCATTCATTGAAACTCAAGCAGGGGATGTATCAGCATACATTCCAACAAACGTTATCTCAATTACAGACGGACAGATCTTCTTACAATCTGACCTATTCCACTCAGGGGTACGTCCAGCGATTAACGCAGGTTTATCCGTATCACGTGTAGGTGGTTCAGCACAGATTAAGGCGATGAAGCAAGTATCTGGTACGCTACGTCTTGACTTAGCATCTTACCGTGAGCTTGAAGCATTTGCTCAGTTCGGTTCTGACTTAGATAAAGCAACTCAAGCGAAGCTTAACCGTGGACAACGTACGGTTGAAGTATTAAAGCAAGGTTTACATGAGCCGTTAGCTGTTGAGAAGCAAGTAGCAATCCTTTATGCATTAACAAAAGGATTCCTTGATGATGTTCCAGTTGAAGATATCAGACGTTTTGAGTCTGAAATGTTTACTTTCTTAGAGCACAATAAGAAAGATCTATTAGATACCATTCGTACAACTGGTAAACTTCCAGAAGCAAGTGATTTAAATGCTGCAATTGAAGAATTCAAAAAAGGCTTCAATACGAGCAAGTAATTGTTCTTGAATATGAACAACTTCTAGGAAAACCAGTTAGCGAAAAGGTGGTGAAATAAAGTGGCTTCACTTCGAGATATAAAAACGCGAATTAACTCGACAAAGAAAACGAGGCAAATTACAAAAGCGATGGAAATGGTTTCTGCTGCAAAGCTGAATCGCTCACAAGAAAAGGCAAAATCGTTCCTTCCTTATACAGAAAAAATTCGCGAGGTTGTAGCGAGTATTGCTTCTGGCAATACCGACGCAAAGCATCCAATGCTTGAAGAGCGTCCTGTCAAAAAAACAGGGTATATCGTTATTACGTCTGACCGTGGTTTAGCAGGAGCGTATAACTCAAGTATCATTCGTGGTGTTTTAAATACAATTCAAGAGCGACACAGTTCTCCAGACGAGTATGGGATCATTGCGATTGGAAAAATTGGCCGTGATCTGTTAAAACGCCGTAATCTTCCTATCATTCAGGAAATTACTGGGTTAGGGGATCAGCCTTCATTCAATGACATTAAAAACCTAGCTCGTACAACGGTAGAAATGTTCTCAGATGAGATTTTTGACGAGCTGTATATTTGGTACAACCATTTTGTCAGCCCGATTACACAAGAAGTAACGGAACATAAGGTTTTGCCGCTTACTGACATTTCTTCTAATGGTGCAAAAGCATCTTATGAGTATGAGCCTTCAGAAGAAGCCATTTTAGAACAGCTTCTTCCACAATATGCAGAAAGCTTAATTTACGGTGCCTTACTTGATGCGAAAGCAAGTGAGTTCGGTGCTCGTATGACAGCGATGAGTGCAGCGACTGATAATGCAACAGCATTAATTGATAGCTTAACTCTTGCATATAACCGTGCACGTCAGGCGGCGATTACTCAAGAAATTACCGAGATTGTCGGCGGTGCAGCAGCGCTTGAATAACGAATAAATTAGACTTCTATCAATTTGAATCGAACTTTTGATAGATAGTTAAAATACGTAGGGTGTTACGTCGTTAAGTTCTACCCGTTCATCGTAATAGGACGTGAGAACTTAACCGACGATTTCCCTAAAAAGAACGATCATGAACGTTTCAAAAGCAAGTATTAGGAGGGAAACTGATGAATAAAGGTCGCATTACTCAAGTTATGGGTCCAGTTGTTGACGTAAAGTTCCCAAGCGGTCAACTTCCTGAAATCTATAATGCACTTAAAGTTGAGCAAGTAGGTTCAACGAAAAATGCGGTTGATGTAACAGTAACACTTGAAGTTGCTTTACATCTTGGTGACGATACAGTTCGTACAGTTGCGATGGGATCTACGGACGGTCTCGTACGTGGTGTAGATGTATTAGACACTGGTGCTCCAATTTCAGTACCAGTTGGAAAAGCTACACTAGGGCGTGTATTTAACGTATTAGGGGAAGCAATCGATTTAGATGAGCCGGTTGCCGCAGATGTTCAAAAAGCACCAATCCACCGTGAAGCACCGAAGTTTGAAGAACTTTCTACACAAACAGAAATTCTTGAGACAGGTATTAAAGTAGTAGACTTACTAGCACCTTACATCAAGGGTGGTAAGATCGGTCTATTTGGTGGTGCAGGAGTAGGTAAAACAGTATTAATTCAGGAATTAATTAATAACATCGCTCAAGAGCATGGCGGTATTTCAGTATTCGCTGGTGTTGGTGAACGTACACGTGAAGGAAATGACCTTTACCACGAAATGACGGATTCTGGCGTTATCAAGAAGACGGCAATGGTATTCGGTCAGATGAATGAGCCACCAGGAGCACGTATGCGTGTTGCATTAACTGGATTAACAATGGCAGAACACTTCCGTGACCAAGAAGGTGCCGACGTACTTCTATTCGTTGATAACATCTTCCGCTTTACTCAAGCAGGTTCTGAGGTATCAGCCCTATTAGGACGTATGCCTTCAGCAGTAGGTTATCAGCCAACTCTAGCAACAGAGATGGGTAAATTACAGGAACGTATTACATCAACAAAAGTTGGTTCAGTTACATCGATCCAAGCGATCTACGTACCAGCCGATGACTATACGGATCCAGCTCCAGCGACAACGTTTGCTCACTTAGACGCAACGACTAACCTTGAGCGTAAACTTTCTGAGATGGGTATTTACCCTGCGGTAGATCCACTTGCGTCAACGTCACGTGCACTTTCTCCTGAAATCGTTGGTGAAGAGCACTATACAGTTGCTCGTCAAGTACAGCAAACTCTTCAAAAATATAAAGAGTTACAAGATATTATCGCAATCTTAGGTATGGATGAGCTTTCTGAAGAAGATAAGTTAGTCGTACACCGTGCACGTCGTATCCAATTCTTCTTATCTCAAAACTTCCACGTTGCTGAACAGTTTACGGGTCAAAAAGGTTCTTATGTACCAGTAAAAGAAACAGTAAATGGATTTAAAGAGATCTTAGAAGGTAAATACGATGATCTTCCAGAGGATGCATTCCGTCTAGTTGGACGTATTGAAGAAGTTGTTGAAAAAGCAAAACAAATGGCATAATTTTAGGCGAATCTGTAGGGGTGGGTGTTTGAACACTCACCACTACTTTTGACGAATACAAATAGATCAAACCCGTATTGCTACTCGAGGAGGGTTTTACATGCAGACAATGACTGTCAGTGTCGTAACTCCTGATGGCACGGTTTATGAGGGCGAAGTAGAAATGGTTAGCGCTCGTGCACAAAGCGGAGAGCTAGGTATTCTTCCTCGACACATTCCATTAGTTGCTCCACTAGACATAGGAGCTGTTCGTTTAAAGAACGGTTCTGATGTTCAATTCGTTGCTGTTACTGGCGGCTTCATTGAAGTCCGTCCAGAAAAAGTAACGATCTTAGCGGAAGCTGCTGAACTGCCATCAGATATCGATGTTGCTCGTGCTCGTGCTGCAAAAGAACGTGCAGAGCGCCGCATTAACGAAGCAAAACAAGATGAAATTGACTTTAAGCGTGCCCAGCTTGCATTACGCAGAGCTGTTAACCGCTTAGGAGTTACCGAAAAACAATAAGTAAAAAAGCACAAAGGCTCGCACAGAGTTCTTTGTGCTTTTTTTATGTGAAGCGGAGTAGGAGTTGAGCTAATCAAAGAATGCGTGGAAAACCTGATGGAGTAAGGCCCATAGGAGCAGAGTCAACAGGAGTACAGTAAGCAGTTACATGGTCGAATTTTGTTTGGTTTTGTCGAGAAATCTTTAAAAGGGGCAAAGTTGAAAATAAACTAGGGAAAGTTAAAAATAAACGCACCTAAGTTAAAAATAAATCAGGAAAACTTAAAAATAAATTACCGAAAGTTGAAAATAGAAGCGAGAACACATTTAAAATAGACTTTAGAACACTCTAAAAAAACCAGAAGAAACTACTAAAATATAAACGCAGTCTTTGGATTGAAGCCTAATTAAAAAAATCAAAACAAAATTACTTAAAAATGGAACTGTTACTCAAAAAAGTAGATAAGTTTTGAGAGATTCCTAAAAAGCCTCTCACTTTAGATACAACCCCATAAAACAATTGATAATTATAATGAAAAAAAGTGAAAAATATCATAGCTGTAAGGTATTTTTTGTATAATACTTACTAATAGAGATAATAAAATTTTAGTTGTTTAACAGATATTAAATAGCAGTAAAAATTGGGAAATGCCTGGTATTATGGGTTTTACAAAATGTGGTAGATTTTCTTTTGTTGTGTTCCCGAAACAAATCGTTTTTTATAATATATTTTACAGTTTTGTGACAGTCGACACCCTATATAGGATTTGCTATAATGGTTACGATTAAATATAGTGAAGCTTCCAACATTGGGAAAATTCTTTATATGATAATTGTTGGCAGTTTGACTAATCATTGTGTTAGCATCCGTCATCATTTTATAGATCGAGAAGTTACGGGAGTTTACACGAGCAATAGAAACGAAAAGGAATATGGCATGGAGGGTGAGGTGAGGCAAAATGGATCCGCTTTATCACTTGTATCAAAACAACTACCTAGTTGTAGCCGTTTTTATTATGTTAGGAATAATATTACCTTTGGTTGCGCTTACAGCTGGTCGTTTCTTACGACCACATAATCCAACGAAGGAAAAGCAAACGACGTACGAAAGTGGTGTAGAACCGGTTGGGAGTAGTTGGGTTCAATTTAATGTGCGCTACTATATGTTTGCGTTATTATTCGTATTATTTGATGTAGAAACTGTCTTTTTATATCCATGGGCAGTGGCTTACGATTATTTAGGAATTTTTGCTTTAATTGAAATGATCATCTTTATGATTATGTTATTAATCGGATTAATTTATGCGTGGAAGAAGAAGGTGTTAACATGGATCTAAATTTAGATAGCATCACTAAGTCAGAGCGAGAAGAGCTAGAACGTAACGTCTTTTTTACCACATTAGAACAAGTGAAAGCTTGGGCTAGAAGTAACTCGTTGTGGCCATTGACCTTCGGGTTAGCTTGCTGTGCCATCGAGATGATGGGAACGGGCGCATCGCACTATGACCAAGACCGTTTTGGTGTTATTTTTAGAACGTCTCCTAGGCAATCAGACTGTATGATCGTTTCAGGAACAGTGACTAAGAAAATGGCACCAATTTTAAAGCGTTTATACGACCAAATGCCAGAACCGAAGTGGGTAATTGCCATGGGTTCCTGTGCGACTGCAGGTGGACCATACATAAAATCATATGCTGTCGTTAAAGGGGTTGACCAAATTGTACCGGTAGATGTATATATTCCGGGATGCCCACCAAATCCGGCAGCATTAATTTATGGAATCAACAAGCTACAAGAAAAAATCCGCTATGAAGCTAAGACTGGGAAGCGGGTGATCAGTCGATGAGTGATGAAAAGGCAAAAGCAGCCGCAGCTGCTAAAGCTCGTGCGGAAGCATTAAAGAAACTGAAGGATAAAGAGCAAGAGAAAGCTGATCAATCGGAAGCGGTTACAAGTGAAAAACAGGAAGAAGTAGCAGACGCACAAGGTGACGATGCGAAAGCGAAAGCCGCCGCAGCAGCGAAGGCAAAGGCAGCAGCCGCGGCTAAAGCGAAGGCGGCTGCTGCCGCGAAGGCTGGTGGAGCTGGTGATAGTGATGATGAAAAGGCGAAAGCGAAAGCGGCCGCAATTGCGAAGGCCAAAGCAGCCGCCGCGGCCAAAGCGAAAGCAGCCAGTGCGGATGAAGCTACTTCTGCAAATACCGAGCAAGAGCAAGCGTCGCCCAATCAACCGCTACTTGATAAGTACTTAAAAGTTATAAGTGAGAATTTAGGCGAAGATATGCTAGAAGATGCCTATATTAATAGACTAGGTAAGGACGTGCCGACGTTAGTTGCTAAAAAGGAGACGTACTTTAAGCTTGCTCAGTTTTTAAAGCATAATGAACTACTCGCCTTTGATTATTTATCAGAACATCATGGTTCGGATTTCGAAACACATATGGAAGTGTATAATCATTTGTATTCTTTTAAAACAAAAGAAAACATTGCATTAAAGGTAAAAATTGACCGAGATGAACCTGTGATTGAATCGATTACTCCCGTATGGGATGGGGCGAACTGGCCAGAACGAGAATCGTATGATTTACTAGGGATCGTCTATGAAGGTCATCCAAACCTAACACGAATTATGCTTACTGATGATTGGGTCGGGCATCCCCTACGAAAAGATTACGAGCAGCACGACGAGGAGGTGTAACGAATGTTACGTACGGAAGAAATGTTATTAAACGTAGGTCCACAGCATCCGAGTACGCACGGTGTATTTCGTCTCGTTGTTAAAATTGATGGGGAGATCATTAAAGAAGCGATCCCTGTTATTGGTTATTTACATCGCGGTACGGAGAAGCTTGCGGAAAACCTCCAATATACGCAGATCATACCTTATACAGACCGAATGGACTATTTGTCGGCGATGACGAATAATTATGTAATCTGTCATGCGGTCGAAACGATGATGGAACTAGAAATCCCGGAACGAGCAGAGTATTTACGTGTTCTCGTAATGGAGCTTGGCCGTGTTGCTAGTCACCTCGTCTGGTTTGGTACATATTTACTTGATATCGGAGCAATGAGCCCGTTCTTATACGCTTTTCGTGAGCGGGAAATGATTATTAACTTATTAAATGAAATTTCAGGGGCAAGATTAACGTTTAACTACATGCGAGTTGGTGGAGTAAAATGGGATGCCCCTCCAGGCTGGATTGAAAAAGTAAGAGACTTAGTTCCATACTTGCGAAAAGAGCTTGAAGGTTACCATAACCTTGTAACTGGAAATGAAATTTTCATGAGCCGTATTAAAGATGTAGGGACGTATACGAAAGAGGATGCGATCAAATATTCGTTAAGTGGGGCGAATATTCGCTCAACAGGAGTAAACTGGGATTTACGTAAAGATGAGCCGTATTCAATCTATGATCGCTTTGATTTTGATATTCCTGTTGAAGAAAAAGGTGATTGCTGGGCAAGGTATATGTGTCGTATGAAGGAAATTGAAGAATCGATTAAAATTATCGAGCAAGCTGTCGAGCAATTTCCGAGTGAAGGGCCGATTCTCGCAAAAACGCCAAGAATTATTAAACCACCAGCAGGTGAAACATTTGTACGAATCGAGTCGCCACGCGGGGAAATTGGCTGTTATATTGCAAGTCAAGGTAAAAAAGAGCCTTATCGCTTAAAGTTTAGAAGACCATCTTTTTATAACCTGCAAATTTTACCGAAATTATTAGTAGGGCAACCGATCGCCAATTTAATTGCGATTTTAGGTGGCATTGATATTGTCCTTGGGGAGGTTGACGGCTAATGATAAATGATCTCCTGACATCAGCGCCAAGTTGGACAAACTTTTTAATTTATTTTGCCATAGGAGCAGGGCTTTTAGGTGCTGTTCTTGGTTTTGTAACGTATGCAATTTTAGCAGAACGAAAAGTATTAGGTTTTATTCAACTTCGTGTCGGTCCAAACCGTATAGGTGGTCCATTAGGATTACTTCAAACTGTTGCTGACGTTTTAAAGCTTTTATTAAAAGAAGATACGATACCGAAAAAAGCTGATAAACCGTTATTCGTATTAGCACCGATCCTTGCGTTCGTACCAGCTTTTGCCGTGCTTGCGGTAATTCCGTTTTCTGAAAACCTGTATTTCACAGATATTGGCGTTGGACTTTTATACTATATCGCCGTTTCAGGAATTACGACCATTGGGGTTGTAGCCGGTGGCTGGGCATCAAATAATAAGTATGCTTTAATGGGTGGAATGCGAGCAGCTGCTCAGATGATCTCTTACGAAATACCGCTTGTATTATCTGTCGTTGGGGTCGTTCTTTTAACAGGAAGTCTAAACTTAATTGAAATTGTCAATGCACAAGCCACTTTGTGGTTCTTTATTCCACAGATCCTTGGGTTTATTGTATTCATTATTGCAGCGACAGCGGAATTAAACCGTACACCGTTTGACTTACCGGAAGCAGAATCAGAGTTAGTTGCCGGCTTCCACGTCGAATATTCAGGCTTCCGTTGGGCATTTTTTATGCTTGCTGAGTACGTATATTTATTTGCGATGGCGGCATTAACAACCGTACTATTCTTAGGTGGATGGAATCCGTTACCATTCTTAGGGTTTATTCCAGGAGTAATTTGGTTTGCCTTAAAATTTTCAGCCGTTGTTTTCTTCATGATTTGGATTCGTGGAACATTTCCTCGACTGCGAGGAGACCAGTTGATGGAATTTGCTTGGAAGATTTTATTACCGGTTGCGTTATTAAACATTATACTTACAGCTATAGTGAAAGAATTTTTCTTATAAGAAGTACGTTTAAGAAGTATGTTTTGGGAGGGCGATCAGCGGCATTAATTGACGCTTTTTAACAGCTCTTACTAAATCTACTCGCTTAATCACGACTAAGGAGTGATCACATTGTTAGGTCAAGGATTAGTCAAAGGGTTGAAATACACACTTAGTAACTTGACGAAAAAAAATGTGACGACAAGTTATCCGGATGAACCGATAGATATGCCGGATCGCTTTCGTGGCATACAGAAGTTTTATCCGGAAAAGTGTATTGTCTGTAATCAGTGTGCGAATATTTGTCCGACCGATTGCATTCAATTAACGGGAAAACCACACCCAGACCCGAATAAAAAAGGGAAGATTATTGATACGTACGATATCAATTTTGAGATTTGTATTTTATGTGACTTATGTACAGAAGTTTGTCCGACAGAAGCGATTGTCATGACGAATAATTTCGAATTAGCGGAGTACAGTCGCGATGACTTGTTTAAAAATTTAGAGTGGCTCGATGAAAACGATACGAACGTGAGGGAGGAAAATAAAGCATGAATGGTGAATTACTCGCTTTCTTTGTCCTTGCCCTCATCGCCATTAGTGGCGGCGTTCTCATGATTAATTTACGAAAAGTCGTTCATATCATCATTGCGCTCGCCTTTACGTTCATCAGTATTGCAGGGTTTTACGTGTTATTGTCCGCTGAATTTCTCGCCTTCGTTCAAGTGCTCATCTATGGTGGGGCAATAACGATTGTGATGTTATTTGGGATCATGCTAACGAAACATGATGATAAGCTCGCTTCGGTTAGTTTATGGCGCACACTTGCAGCATTATCTGGCGTTGCTGTATTCTTTGTCATTATGTTTATCGGAATTAACGATCTCTCATTTGGTGAACAAGCGACAAACCTTCATGAAAATAACGTTCGTCAAATTGGTATCGATATTTTTTCGAAGTTTGTAATCCCTTTTGAGACGGTAGGCGTTATATTACTTGTTGCGCTTGTTGGTGCAGTAGCTCTAGCAAAAAGTGATGAGGAAGAGGAGGTCGGTGAAAAATGAGTAGTATTCCTTTATCGGTCTATCTCGTTGTCGCACTTCTCCTTTTCTGTATAGGAATGTTCGGTGTACTGACTAAGCGAAATGCGGTGATCGTTCTTATTTGTATCGAATTGATGCTGAATTCCGTCAACATTAATCTAGTTGCGTTTGCCGTACACGGGGTAACACCTAGTTTAACAGGTCAAGTATTTGCGTTATTTACTATAACCGTTGCTGCAGCAGAAGCAGCTGTAGGCTTAGCCATCTTAATTGCCCTTTATCGTAACCGCAAAACGGTAAATGTCGATGAGATGGACTTAATGAAGCGATAGAAAGGGGCAGGTGATAGATATGATGGGAAATGCATGGTTAATACCACTGTTACCGTTCTTATCCTTCGTCATCCTCGTCCTCTTTGGTCGCAGGTTGAAGGAAAGCGGTGCTTATGTAGGTATGGCACTTTCTTTCATCGCATTTCTTTTGTCAGTCCTCGTGTTATTTGAGCGAATGACAGGTGATAATGTGTTAGTACAATTTGACTGGCTAGCAATTGGAGAATGGACGATAACGATGGGCTTTGAAGTCAATCAGCTCAATGCCTTAATGCTCGTCATCGTGACGTTAGTTAGTTTTTTAGTACATACGTATTCGAAAGGTTACATGACAGCAACGGATAGCTATCGTGTACCGGTGTTTTACTCTTATTTAGGACTTTTTACGTTTTCAATGTTAGGGTTAGTGCTTTCTCCTAACCTTTTACAGCTTTATATTTTCTGGGAGCTTGTTGGTGTATGTTCCTTCTTACTCGTCGGGTTCTACTTTTTCAAAGAAGAAGCAAGAGCTGCCGCGAAAAAAGCGTTCATCGTTACAAGAATTGGGGATGTCGGATTATTCATCGGGATGATCCTCTTATTCTGGCAAGTTGGTAGCTTTGAGTATGCCGTCATCTTTGAAGCTGTGAATGCCAATGGTCTAACGGAAGGGATGATTACGCTTATTTCGATCCTCATCTTTGTTGGAGCCGTCGGTAAATCAGGCCAATTTCCACTTCATACGTGGTTGCCAGATGCGATGGAAGGTCCAACACCTGTATCAGCTTTAATCCATGCGGCAACGATGGTAGCGGCAGGGGTATACTTAGTAGCGACGATGTTTCCGCTTTTTGCAGCGTCACCAGTTGCATTAACGACCGTAGCGGTCATCGGTGGATTTACAGCGATTTTTGCTGCAACGATTGCGTTAACACAAAAAGATATTAAACGAGTACTCGCGTATTCGACAGTGAGTCAATTAGGGTATATGATGCTCGCTTTAGGTTCGGCTGGTTATGTTGCGGCTGTCTTCCATTTGATGACGCACGCCTTCTTCAAAGCATTGCTGTTCCTTGCTGCAGGTAGTGTCATTCATGCGGTTCATACGCAAAGCATTGAGGAAATGGGTGGACTTTGGAGTAAGATGAAAACAACTGGGGTGTTATTTTTAATCGGTTGTTTAGCGATTGCCGGTTTCCCGTTATTCTCAGGGTTCTTTAGTAAAGAGGAAATCCTGCTTACGACGTTTGAAGACGGGCGCTACGTGTTATTTGCGCTTGCGCTGATCACCGCATTGTTAACTGCGATTTACATGTTTAGATTGTTTTTTATGGTATTTACGGGGAAACCGCGCGCGGATCAAAGTAAAGTCCATGAGTCTCCAGCGATTATGACGGTGCCAATGACGGTACTCGGTATTTTAGCGATCATTTCAGGGTTTGTTCATACGCATTGGTTCGGAACGTTTTTAGGAGATTGGCTCAGTGATAGCCCGTGGACGAGAGGACATGTGGATGTGCATGACCCAGGCTGGATTATGCCCGTCGCTATCCTCGTTTCGTTACTTGGTATTTTTATCGCATGGTTAATTTACGGAAAAGGTATTATTTCCCGAGAAAAGCTGGCTCAAGACAGCAGCATGTATATTTTACTTTACAACAAATATTATATTGACGAATTATACAATCGTACCTTTGTTAGAGGAACGACAATCTTAAGTTACTTAATGTTATATATCGAGCGATACTTAATTGAATTTACGGTTCAAGCGGTAGTCGGTATGACTGATACGCTCGGACGATTAAATGCTCGATTACAAAATGGTCAAGTCCAAACGTATGGGGCCGTGGCATTTCTAGGATTAGTCATTATCCTTGTCGTCTTGACCGTGACAGGGGGGTACTTCAGATGACCGATTCATATTTGCTTTCATTACTCATCTTCTCCCCACTCGTAGGGATCATCATTTTAGCGTTTGTACCGAAAGGCCAACATCAATTGTTAAAAGGAATTGGTTTTTCAGCAACATTTTTACCGCTCATCTTAGCGTTTGTTGCATTTACAAGCTTTGATCAAGGTGGTTCAGGAAATCAATTTGTGGAAACGAGAGAGTGGATTAATTTTAGTAACAGTGGTTTATTAGCTCACGGGGTGAACTTATCCATTCCTTATGAGCTTGGGTTGAATGGCTTTGGGATGGTTCTTGTTTTGTTAACAGCCGTTGTGTCGACGCTGGCGGCGCTTGCTTCGGTGATTCAAATTAAAGCAGGCTGGAAAGCATACTTTATGTTATTCCTCCTTCTAGAGATCGGAATGCTTGGTGTATTTGCTTCTCAAAACTTATTCCTGTTTTTCTTGTTTTTCGAGTTAACGCTCATCCCGATGTACTTTTTAATTGGAAAATGGGGCTTCTTAGACCGAGAAAAAGCAGCGAATAGCTTTTTGATATACAATGGATTAGGTTCTGCGGTTTTACTTATTGCGATTGTTACGTTGTTTGTGATTACAAATACAACGAACATCGATCAAATTACGATGATCATGCAAATGATTGGACCTGAAGCAGATAACATCAAGTGGGGATTACTTGTCGCATTACTCGTTGCCTTTGGAGTTAAGCTGCCGATCTTCCCTTTACATAGCTGGATGCTTCGCGTACACGTCCAAGCACCGCCAGCAATTGTTATGCTTCACTCAGGGATTTTATTAAAAATTGGAGCCTACGGACTCATTCGTTTAGGGGTTGGCTTTTTCCCAGAACAAGTGACGCAAATGGCAGCTGTCCTCGGTGTTTTAGGGGTAATTAATCTTTTATATGGTGCCTATTTAGCACTGATTCAATCCGATTTAAAAATGGTTTTAGCATACTCCAGTATTTCTCATATGGGGATTGTCCTCATTGGGGTAGCAGCCTTAAATGATGTCGGTTTGCAAGGGGCTATTTTCCAAGTCGTATCACATGGATTAATTTCAGCGTTACTTTTCTTCTTAATTGGTATGTATTATGAGCGTACGAAAACATCAATGATCGCGAACTTAAGCGGGCTAGGACGATCGATGCCAATTGCTTCAGGCTTTCTATTAGTCGGTGCGATGGCGTCGCTAGGGTTACCTGGAATGTCTGGGTTTATCAGTGAGTTTTTAGCATTTTTAGGCTTATTTAGAGAAATGCCAATTATTGCAGCTGTTGGGACGTTAGGAATTATTTTAACCGCTGTGTACTTACTTAGAGCTGTATTAAATGTTACGTTTGGGCCAACTCCAAAAAAATGGGAAGAGCTTAAAGATATCAGGCCAATTGAAATGATCCCAGTGCTTGTGTTGTTAGCATTTATTGTTTTAATTGGTGTGTATCCGAGCGTGTTGGCTGAACCATTACAAGCATCACTACAATTCATCTTAGCAGGGATAGGAGGGTAAACGATTATGGATTTAGAAACACTACTTAGCTACCCGTGGGGGATTATGGCACCGGAGTTTACCATTTTGATCGTTGCCACTCTCCTATCACTCTTTGATTTATTTATGAAGGATAAGGTTGACAAAAATTTTCTAGGCTGGTTTGCAGTTGGTGGCGTTTTGCTTGCCCTCATCTTCTTGTTCGGTCAGCTTGGTGCACCTGTTCAAATGATCTTATACGATACGTACCGACTCGATTCTTTTTCAGTCGCATTTAAACTGATTTTACTAGTGGGTACATTGTTCGTATTATTGATTGGTCTCGATTATGGGAAAAAGGAAATCAAATATCGCGGCGAATTTTTCTACTTATTGTTAACGGCATTACTCGGTGGAATGATTATGGCATCAAGTGCTGATATGATCACGTTATTCGTCGGTTTAGAATTATTGTCGTTATCGTCATACGTCATGGCGGGTCTTCGTAAAGAGAGCCTCCAATCGAATGAAGCGGCATTTAAGTATGTTATCAATGGAGGCGTGGCGACGGCGATTACGTTGTTCGGAATGAGTTATGTGTATGGACTTACGGGGCATACGAATTTGTTTGAAATTAGCGATGCACTTCAAAATCCAGTAGTTTTGGAAAATAGCTTTCTGTTAGCGTTCGCGTTTTTCTTAGTCTTTGTAGGGCTTGCTTTTAAAGTGGCTGCGGTGCCGTTCCATTTGTGGTCACCAGATGTGTACCAAGGAGCACCGACACCTGTCACTGCATTTTTGAGTGTCGTATCAAAAACGGCTGGATTTGCATTGATTTTACGATTTTTACTAGTCGTCTTCGGTGGGGCGCATGGTATTGATTCGCTTCAGCCTTTATTGTTAGATACACAAATCTACATTTCAGTAATCGCTGGATTAACGATGATTGTCGGTAACGTCATGGCGCTGCGCCAAACGAATGTGAAGCGACTATTTGCGTATTCGAGTGTGGCGCAAGCTGGTTACTTATTAGTCCCATTTGCGACGTTATCGATCGTTATGTTTGAAAATGTCTGGTTCTATTTAGTGGTATATCTGTTTATGAATTTAGGAGCATTTGCGGTGTTACAGTTCGTTACATCGGAAGCAGGCACAGAAGATTTAAAAGGCTTTGCAGGGCTCGGCCAGCGTTCGCCACTGCTTGCTGTTGGCATGGGCGTGTTCCTCGTGTCACTCGCAGGGATCCCGATTACAGCTGGGTTCATGGGTAAATTTTATATCTTTATCGGAGCGATAAGTACGGGACATTTCATTTTAGCTTCCGTGATGATTGCAACGTCTGTCATTTCCTACTTTTATTACTTTGGCATCATGACGCAAATATTTTTTAGAAGACCTGCTTCAACAGACGCATTAAGAGTCCCAATTGGAGCATCGATAGTTGTCGTGATCGCTGTCATTGCCACAATTGGACTAGGGGTTGTCCCACAAGTAGCGATCGACTTTTTCAATACGAACTTTGACTTCACACAAATTTTCATGCGCGTATAAAAATCCTACTTTTTAGAAGAACCTTCCGCTTGGGAGGTTCTTTTTTTTGAAGAATAAGAAAGCATAAATTTCGAAGATGTCAGAAATGGGGGCCAAAAACCCTGTACATTGGCTTGAATCATTTGAGTTAGGTCAAATAAAAGGAGATAGACCCAAATAAATGAAGGTAAACCTAAATAATTTACATTAGACCCAAATAAATAGAGTTAGTCCCTAATAAATGAAACAGGGTCTGCAATAATAATGACTTTTAACAAAAATCTTTTTAAAAATGAGTAAAAAATAAATCTGATATTGCCAATATTCGCATATATTTAAAGTAAATAATCTTATTAGCTCGAATGCACTGTACGAAAACAAATCTACAAAAAAATCAGAAATGATGTAACGTCAAACACAAGGATGTCGTCTAACCGAATAACCCCACGAAAGCTATTTTAGATTTGTCATTTAGCAAATGGTGGAATGGAATGAAGAGTCTTTAGTTAAAATGATCAGGTTTTCGACAAAATCAATTATGGTTCGATTTTGTATTTTTATGTATATTTCCACGGAAATGTAGATTTTTATCGATAAATCAGGTATTATGTATGTTGCATTGCTTTGTTTACTTTGGGTAAAATGTCCCTTTTCACGTAAAAGGGAGTTAAAGTATAGTTAACAATGCAGTGATCTTTAGACCATTAAAGGAGTATGTACAATGGATGGCTTTGGTATGCAAGGATTGCTACATATAACAGTTAATCTAATGTTCGTTGTGATCACATGGTGGGCACTTCAGACCTTTAAGTTTGATCTCTTTTTAAAAGATCCAAAAGGTCCGAAGGCTAAAACATTAATGATCCTACTAACGATTGCAATAGCTTATCTAGTCAGCAGCTTCTTTTTGGATTATCTTAATGGTTCAACGATGCTGAAATACTTATTCTAAATCAGGTGAAGTTGTCGAAAGTTGACTGTAACTTCCATGTATGTATAGCCTCTCATTGGAAAAAATGTTACTAATTAATTATTTGTAACGGAGAGGGGCATACAGAGAGATGAAAAAAATAGTGCCGATTGTAGGATTGGTTCTTTTATTTACAATGAGTATTTTAACTCACGGGGAAACGAAAGAACAAACACAACTAGTTGACATTGTTCACTTGATGGAAGAGCAAGCTGTTCAAATTGAAGATTGGAGACTGTACACGAGAGGGCCAGGAATAGAAGTTGCAAGTATCGATGAGTACGAAGAGAAACTCAATGAATTGATGACTTCACAGCAAAGCTTTCAATGGGAAACAAGCAATTGGAAGCATAATGAGCATTGGAAAGTGACTGGAACAACCGAATTTGAACAACTCACTGTTCTAGCTTACCCTCTAGAAGAACATTACTCCATGTACCTCATTTATGAATTTATGGGAAAAGGTAAACCACAAGATGTAGAGACAATTACTTCGTTATTTCAAGAACGCCTTGACCAGTTATATGTAGAAACCCCTACTGTATTTACAACCGTAACAGGACACCGCGATGAATTATTACAAAGATCGATGTATGAATTCGGATCTGAGATAATAAAAAAGTTCTCAGCTGAAAAAGTTGAAGAATTAAAAGAAGAAACTTTTGTATCAATCTCTGCATATAATAGACAATGGGTACACTCTATCGATACGAACGGTAACAACATGAACTTGCAAGTTGCGTTAAGACAAGATCCCACGTTGGGCGCTAAGACAACCATAACAATTGGAACGCCAATAATTACGACTGAATATTGATATATTAGAGACGCTGAAAATAAGACGCGGAGGGGAATACGTTGGAAAAAATTATTGTCCAAGGCGGTAAGCAGCTCTCTGGCTCTGTAAAAGTGGAAGGAGCTAAGAATGCTGTTTTACCAGTAATCGCTGCATCTATTCTCGCTAGCCGTGGCACTAGCAACATATATGATGTGCCATCTTTGGCTGATGTATACACGATGGAGGAAGTTTTACGAAATTTAAATATTGATGTGACCTATGAGAATGGCACATTTTCTGTAAAAGCAGAAAAGCCATTAAAAATTGAAGCACCCTTTGAATATGTAAGAAAAATGCGTGCCTCCTTCCTAGTGATGGGACCATTACTAGCTCGCGTGGGTCATGCAAGAATCGCTTTGCCAGGTGGATGTGCAATTGGATCGAGACCAATTGATCAACACTTAAAAGGGTTCGAAGCGATGGGAGCAGTAGTTGAAATCGGTAATGGTTTTATTGAAGCAAAAATCGATGGCCGTTTAAAAGGGGCAAAAATATATTTAGATTTCCCAAGTGTAGGGGCAACTGAAAATATTATGATGGCCGCTGCAATGGCAGAAGGTACAACAGTACTTGAAAATGCTGCAGAAGAGCCTGAGATCGTTTGCCTGGCTAATTATTTAAATGCCATGGGAGCAAAAGTGCGCGGAGCAGGAACAGGAACGATTCGTATCGAAGGTGTAAATGAATTAATCGCAGCCGACCACACGGTAATTCCAGACCGGATTGAAGCAGGAACGTTTATGGTAGCTGCTGCAATTACAGGTGGGAATGTCCTTGTTGAAGGAGCGGTTTCTGAGCATTTACGCCCACTTATTGCGAAAATGGAAGAAATGGGAGTTGAAATTATCGAAGAGGAAAACGGCATTCGGGTCATTGGTCCCGAACAGCTGAAGCCAATCGATATTAAGACGATGCCTCATCCAGGATTCCCTACGGATATGCAAGCACAAATGATGGCACTACTTCTCAAATCAAACGGAACGAGTGTCATTACGGAAACCGTATTTGAAAATCGATTCATGCACGTGGAAGAATTCCGTCGCATGAATGGCAATATTAAAATTGAAGGAAGATCTGCAATTATTAGTGGACCTAGTTCATTGCAAGGCGCAGAAGTTTCTGCAACCGACTTACGAGCAGGTGCGGCTCTTATTCTTGCTGGGTTAGTTGCCGATGGTGTAACACGTGTTGTTGAATTAAAACATATTGATCGTGGTTACGTTGATCTCGCCGGTAAACTAAGACAGCTAGGTGCAAACGTTGAGCGTATCGAAGAGGTTATTGAAGAAGAAGTTCAAAACCAAGACGTTCCTGCACCATTGAAAATGAATACGAACCTTGTTTAAAATGAGAAGGTGTCTTATGCTATGAAGTGTAAGGCGCCTTATTTATTTTATAGCTCGGTTATTATTGTCAAGATTTACACTGTTTCAAGTCTTATAATATTATTTCCATTTGTGTAATTATTATCCTTCTTTAATTTGTAAAGTGTTTTAGAACTATTATTAACAGAATTTTTTAAAAATATATTAAATTATTCAAAGAATATGTAAAAAACTATAATTTGTAATCAAATTGAAAAATTAGTTCTAATTTAAGCCAAGCCTGCATAAAATCAGTAAAGAGGAAAAAATAACCTGACATCACGACTGGTAGAGTATCATGTTGCTCTTCTAGTGTTAATGATGTAAAGCACCATCAGTGGGAAGCGCTGGTGGAAGTTTTAGTTTATGTACTGGGGGCTTGGCATGAAACGATTAATAATTATTGGGACTATTTTATGTAGCATCATTGTAGGGTTACCTGCTATGCTCGTCATCATGTTTTCATCAGAAAATCTTCAAATGACAACACCAGCTGAAACCGCCGCCTCAACAGGTACGGGACAAGAGATCCGGCTAGAAGACACTACACCAGTCTCCGTCTCAGTTTACCGAGCAAAAGAGAGTAAGATTGAAGAAGTCCAACTCGAGGAATATGTGATGGGGGTAGTGGCTTCCGAAATGCCAGCAGAGTTTGAAATTGAGGCTTTGAAGGCTCAAGCGCTGACCGCTAGAACGTATATTTTAAAGCAAATGCTTGAACCAAGTGATTTTGCTTTACCAGAAGGAGCGACCGTTACGGATACCGTTCATCATCAAGTGTACAAAAATCAAGAACAGCTGAAAGAAGAATGGGGTAGTGATTTTGAATGGAGAATCAACCGTATTCGTGAAGCAGTCTTGTCAACACAAGGTCAAGTATTGACATTTGATGGAAGTCCGATCACCGCCGCCTTTTTCTCAACTAGTAATGGCTTTACGGAGAACTCTGAAGACTATTGGCAAAATGCCTATCCATACTTACGTAGTGTCGCAAGTCCGTGGGATGCCAATTCACCGCGATTTACGGCAACAACTACTTTTTCAGTCAGTGAATTCCAACAAAAGTTAGAAGTTCAACTGCCGTCAGATGGCTCAGTTGGGCAAATTATTAACCGAACCGATGGAAAACGAGTTGCTACCGTGAACATTAATGGAAAAAAGTTAACCGGTCGTGATGTAAGAGAAAAGCTCGAACTGGATTCAAGTGACTTCAAATGGTACCGACAAGGAAATCAAATCGTTATAGAGACAAAAGGCTGGGGCCATGGTGTTGGAATGAGCCAGTACGGTGCAAATGGTATGGCGAAAGAAGGAAAGTCGTACCAAGATATCATCGAACACTACTATCAAGGTGTATCCGTTTCACCAGTTGATCCGTATATTGGTGACCTTGTTGTTAAGAAAGACTAACCGGCTGCATAGGCAGCGGGAGTTCAACTAGCTACGTCGGAATTGCGTAACCGAAAAAGCAGGTGACATGAAATAGAAATCATATAAGTATAACTAGGGCCGTAGACATATGTCTGCGGTCTGTTTTGGTAGAATAAACGAGCCCCTATTTAACCAAGATATTTTAAAAATAAAGGATCGTGTGTCCTCACAATGACTCAAATACATCATTTTGTGAATTTTTAAACTTTTCAACTTAGATATATACCATTTTTTGTATAATAGTGATATAATAGAACGATATTTTTTGATAAGAAGAAAGTAAAAGGGAGGCATTCCCAATGAAATCGATGATAAAGTCGTCACAAGCGGAAGAATTATTTAATAAAATTTCACAAGACAATGAAGTGTTGCGTATTTTTAAATACCATTCATTAAGGGTCATGAATTTTTCTGAGCAACTGTCGAAAATCGTAGGCTGTCATGACGATGACATGAGAATTGCCTCGCTCCTCCACGATATAGGAAAAATTGGGTTATCGAAAGAAATTTTATTAAAGCCAACGAAGCTAGATGAATTAGAATATCAAATCATACAAGCCCATAGTGTAATTGGAAACAATATCTTAAGGAAAACGCTCGGTCTACCACGTGCAGCTGTTTTTGTACGCGATCACCATGAACATTGGGACGGTAAGGGGTATCCCCGTGGTTTAAAAGCGGAAGAAATTTCGATCCAAGGTCGGATTATTGGAATTTGCGATGCGTTTGACACGATGACGATTGATAGAAGAAATTACAATCGCCGCACACTTTCATTTGAAGAGGCATTAAATGAGCTAAAAAGATGCTCGTGGACTCAATTCGACGGCGATCTCGTGGACAAGTTTACTTTGCTCGTCAATGACTTAAAGTTGCCAGCACCTGAAGTATGGGCAGAAGATAAATTCCTGATGAAAGAAGTTTTTAAATCGTTCTAAGTTAACATTATTAATATACAAAAACTATCCCCAAAAGTCATCATTAGCCTTGTACTAGTTTATTTCCTTAGTTACAACTAACAATCCATAGATACAGGAAGCGAGATAAAAGGTACGAAAACTATTGCTCAAAAATACACAAAATAATCCATCCTAAAATTTTTTTTGAAATCATGCATAATATGAAATCGTTTGTCGAAAAATAATCTGAAAAAGTTTTTTTAGAAAATGTATATAATTTCTTGATTTTGATCAGAATGGTTGCTGAGGTGATGATCAAATGAGAGATGAAGAAAAACAAACATCTTCAAAACAATCAAATGAAGTGAAGAAATTCAATGTTCAACGTTTCTTACGTAAGAAATGGATGTTACCGGCTGTTTACTTAGGAGCTGCTGCAATCGTACTTAGTGCTTTTTTCTTCATGCAAAATCAAGATAACACAGCTTTAGAATCAGATCCACCAGGGGTGACACAACCATCTGAGAATGGAATCGAAGTGCAAGAAGGTGAAGCTGTAACAGTTACAAGTGCAAATGAAGTCATCAAGATGCCAGTAGCAAACGAAAGTGAAGTTGATATTGTAGGATACTTTTATGACTACAATGCAACAGCTGAAGAGCAACAAGCCGCTTTAGTTTATTACAATAACATGTATTACCAAAACAAAGGTATTGATTTAGCGAAGGAAAATGGCGAAAGCTTTGAAGTAACCGCTGCACTAAGTGGAACGGTTGTAAAAGCTGAAAAAGATCCTTTACTCGGGTATGTGATTGAAGTGAATCACGATAATGGTGTAATTACACATTATCACAGTTTAGAAGGCTTAGAAGTGGAAGAAGGCTCATCAGTTAAGCAAGGTGACATTATTGGCCGTGCTGGACGTAACTTGTACAATGCTGAAGCAGATGTTCATGCTCACTTTGAAATTCGTCATAACGGAGAAGCGGTTAATCCTTTAGACTACTTTAACCAATCTCTTGAAACGTTAGTCGATGAAAACCATCGAATGGATGAAGACATCGCAAGCGCTGAAGATGATGATACAAGTGACGTAGAAGACGACAAAGAGAAAAATGAAGATGAAGAAGAAGTAAAACCAGAATAAAGTAAATAAATTAAATAAGTAATGTGGTGACAGGCACCTTTAACGATGTAATGTGTTAAAGGTGCCTGTTGCGCTTTTCTTGTCTAGCTGCAGGTGTCATCGGCTCGAGGTCGCTTCGGTCCATCAAACGTGTCCAAAAGTCAGGACACTAATTGCTAGCCCTCCAGCGCTTGTCGCCGATAAGCAGACACCTTACGTTTTTCTTATGTAAAGTTAATCTATCAACGGTTACGAGATTAACATGAAAAATTTTACAAAAAAATTACAAAAAACAGTTGACGAGGTATCTGAAAATTTGGAATAATGTGTACTATAAAACAATAAATAAAGGCTGAACAAAACGAATTCTTCTTAGTAATACGATAAAACTTCTGTTATGTAATAACATTTCATTCACAAACCCCACCTTAGAAAAGAAGACACCCATGAGAGCAACATAGTGGATTCAGGAAACTACAAATGCTAGTTTTTTATTACTACTCAGAAATGATAGCGATTACATACTGTTGTGGAACACATAAAGAGCGCTATTTATTTGCAAGTGATGCTTTATTGGTGGGAGGGGTTAGTGGAAATTTAATACGACTAAACAGTGGTTCAGCTACTACATCTTAGACACGATCTCAATCAAAAATTTTACTCGAACTTAGTCAAAAGTTTGTCTTCAACATATAATCAGAAAAGCTGAATAGTCGGTCAGTTTTTAATGAGTTAATAATTTAAGGAGGAAAAGTGATCATGATTTATGTCTTTTTACTTATTACTTTGTTCAGCTTTATATTTGCTTTCCGCAAAAAAAAGCCACTGCTCCTATCAATCCCGTTTGCTGCAATTTTTGTATACATGATCGTACAAATTGCTATGGTGCCGCTTCCGTTTTGGGAAACTGTTAAATTCCTCGTCAGTTTAAGGTGATAGCATGACAAATAAAACGAACTGTAAGAAATGCAGTAGCAACGAAACAGTCGTGATGAATAAATGGCAATATTTCACGTTTTTATCGGTCTTACCCATCATAGTCTCTCTCATCTTTAGCTATCTTTTTCACCCGATCTTATTATCCTTTATCCTCATCGTTTATGTCATCAATATGAAAATCGCCAAAAAGAAAACACCTTTTATTATTTGTCGACATTGTAAGCATGTATTGTAAGGCCGCTAATCGAGTTGCCATAATCTAAACAAAGTACAATTGCTTTGCATGCACATAATGGAGAACTCGAAAAAAGTCAATAAACCAAGTGATTTGTAAGCGATTACAAAAACTAGTAAACCAATGGTCTATCAACTAATTAAAGGAGGTGAGAACATGAAAAAAATCGATAAGTCTGTTGCAGATGCATACTTTAAGGCGAGAAATAAAGTTGTGCTTATTTGTTTACTCATTGGTGGTTTAGCTTCTTTTGGAGTGGTTACGCTTGCAGAATCTCTCGTCAACGTAACATTTATGGGAATGCCATTCCACTACTACATGGGGGCACAAGGAGCAGTAGTCACTTTCGTCGTTTTACTATTTGTTAATGCAATTGTAAGTGATCGTATTGATAAGAAATTTGGTATTGATGAAGAACAAAACACTCGCATTGGTGCTGGAAAAGCACTTGACCACTAATTTTCATCTGTTCAGCCACTGACCCCGTGTTCAGTCGAAGCAACCTTTCTAAAAAAGTAGTAAAAAGTGGGGCTGGCTCTCAAGCAGGCGTCAGGCATCGTACGTGAGAAGCTACGTGGCACTCCTCCTCCTACTACTTATGATTGGAGCTCACTATTAGCTTTTGACACGCCTGAGTACAGCCTCCACGAAATCATCCTTAAGATTGTCTTAAGAAAGGCTGTTTTCGTAAACTTTGTTGCTTTTGGACCGTTTTTTGAAAATAAAATAGGCTTTTCATACAAATTCATTTGTCTGAACGGCTATTTTATTTTCAAAATCTTCACGCTATGCGTGAAGAGCCAAGCATCCGCTTGGCTTACGGTCCAAAAGCTAAAAACAACAATCTTTGAGAAAAGAGCCTAAAGAAATGTAAAGAACTCATTTTGATGGAACAAATGAAAAGACTAAATAGAATTTTTGTTAACCTATAGGGGGGAAGCATATGGATTCTCAATCACTCGTTTCGATATTGATGATCATTGCAACGTTCGGACTTTATATTGGTATTTCTGTTTATAATCGTGCGAAAGCAACATCAGATTTTTATGTAGCAAGTCGCGGTGTACCGCCATTCTGGAACGGTATGGCGATCGGTGGAGACTGGATGAGTGCAGCTTCATTTATTGGGATGGCTGGTACACTCATGATCTTAGGGTACGATGGTTTAGCCTACATCATGGGTTGGACTGGTGGATACTTATTTTTAACGTTTTTACTCGCACCACAATTACGTAAATACGGTCGTTACACGGTACCAGAGTTTATCGGCGACCGTTTTGATAGTAACCCGGCTCGCTTAATCGCTGCGATTGCGACAATTATTATTTCATTCGTTTATATTATTGGGCAGCTTTCTGGTTCAGGGGTAGTTATAGGGCGTATTTTAAACATTGATGCAATGTATGGAACAATGATCGGGGTAGTCATAATTGCCGTTTATGCTACACTCGGTGGGATGAAAGGGATTACATGGACGCAGGTTGCACAGTACATTATTTTAATCATTGCTTACATTATTCCGATCGTATTTATGTCATTACAAGTTACAAATAATCCATTACCTTGGTTATCATATGGTAATGTTGTTACACAATTAGGTGAACTTGATCGAGAGCTAGGGATCAGTGAGTATTTTGCCCCGTTCACGGAAAGTGACAAAGCTCAGTTTATGGCGCTTTTATTTACCTTAATGGTTGGTACAGCAGCGCTGCCACACGTTATCGTTCGTTTCTACACGGTATCAACGATGAAGGCAGCACGCTGGAGTGGAGCTTGGGCGCTTTTATTTATTGCGTTATTATACTTATCAGCACCAGCGTACGCCGCATTTTCTCGTTTTATCCTAATGACTCAAGTAGCTGGTAGCCCAATTGATAGCTTACCTGCCTGGACAAAAAATTGGGTTGATACAGGACGACTTCAAGTCGCTGACGCAAATAGCGATGGAGTTCTTCAATGGGAAGAGATCGTCATTAGTAATGATATCGTCGTAATGGCAACACCAGAAATTGCAAACTTAGGAATGTTTGTGATCGGTCTTGTGGCAGCGGGTGCGATGGCAGCCGCATTATCAACGGCAGGTGGTCTGTTGATTACGATTTCTTCATCGTTTGCTCATGATATTTACTATCGTTTAATGAACCCACAAGCGAGTGATAAGAGACGTCTAGCAGCAGGACGATGGGCGATCGTTCTTTCAACTATCGTTGCAGGTATTGTAGCATTAGACCCACCTGGTGTTATTACGCAAATTGTTGCATGGGCTTTCGCATTAGCAGGCGGAACGTTCTTCCCGGTTCTTTTATTAGGGGTATGGTGGAAACGTTGTAACGCTCAAGGGGCAATTGCCGGTATGCTTTCTGGTTTAATTGTCACAATTACGTACATTCTTCTCGCTCGTCAAGGAATTACCATTTTTGGTATACTAGATACAGGAGCTGGTATTATCGGTGTTCCGGTGAACTTACTAGTAACGTATTTAGTGTCTAAAGCAACAGCAGCACCATCAGAGCGCATCCAAGATGAAGTCATCGACCTACGTTACCCGGAGCAAATGACTTATAAAGATGGCGAGGTATGGATGGATGAATCGGTTGGAAAATAAAGATTTATTTGAACAAATTCACAAGCACCCTTTGTTTCAAGGGGTGCTTGATTCTCAATTTGTAATCTTAATGGAAAAATGCACATTAAAGCATTATAGCAAAGCGGAAAAAGTCCTTTATTCGAAAACGCCACGAGAAGGGCTTCTTCTTATTTTATCAGGAATGGCAGAGGTGTATGTTCAAGGAGATGATGGCCTTTTTCAGCAAGAGGTGCTCGAAGTCTTGCAAACTGGTGATATGATTGGTTTTTCAAGCTTAGCCGATTTTTTAGGGGAACCGAATCCCCATGTCGCTAAATATACCGTCGAAGTTCGCGCGGTTGAAGATTCCTACTGCTTGCAAATTCCTTACACTGTCGTGGAAGCGCGCTGGGATGATGGAGGTGTTCGCGATTTTGTTCTTCGCCAAGTAGCGGTCCGCTTACGTGATATTTACGGGTCTTTAGCTGAACAGGTGAAGCTAGCAAACCAGTGGGGAGAGAGTGACCCTTTTATTCGTCGGATCCAAGATTTAATGAACGAACCAGTGGTGTCGGTTGTGAGGGATGAAACTGTTCAAGCGGTAGCAAAAAAAATGGTCGATCATAGGTCAAGCTCAGTCGTTGTCACTGATAATGACGGGAACTTAATCGGGATTATAACAGAAAAAGATCTTGTCCAACGCGTTGTCGCGAGTAGTAATGAAGCTCCGTTAAAAGCGACGGATGTCATGACAGCGAACCCAGTCACGATTTCACGATACGCCTACTATTATGAAGCGATGTCTAGCTTCTTATTAAATGGAGTGAAGCATTTGCCAGTTGTAGAAGACAATCGAAAAGTGATCGGAATGGTGACGTTATCGGATCTCCTACGCAAGAAAAATCGCGGCTCGATGGAAATTATCCAACGAATTGAGCAGTCGACATTGTCTAGCTTGCCAACGGTAAAAAGTGCCATCTATGATGTGCTCGGTCAACTGATTAATGATGAAATTTCAACGGTTCATACGTTGGAGATTATTACAAAGCTCTACGATCGTCTAGTCAAGCATTGTGTAGATTTAGCTGTTGAATCGCTGGAGGCGAAAGGAAAGGGTAAGCCCCCTGTTCCATTTTGCTGGTTTCAAATGGGCAGCGGTGGTCGAGGGGAACAGTTTTTATTGACGGATCAAGATCACTTTCTCGTCTATGCCAATCCTGCCGGTGATGAAATAGAAAAAGTAGAAGCATATTTTGCATTGCTCGGTCAAGAAATGGTCGATCATCTCCATACGGCAGGATATAAGCTTTGTATCGGGAAAATGATGGCCAATGAACTGAGCTGGCGCGGTACACTAAAAACGTGGCAAGAACGTTTACGAGGGTGGGCGCTTCGGGCAACGAATGATAATGTGTTACTAGGACATAATTTTATGTCGTTCCGTTTTTTATACGGAGACGATACTCTTCATGATCAGTTTGTAAAAATGGTTAGCGACCAAGCGGCTAGGTCGCGGATATATCTATACCGGATGGCAGAGCAAGAACGAGAGCACCCTGTTCCGACGCTGGACCACCCTATCCGCGCTTTATTTGGATTGCGGCGAGACTCGCTTGATATTAAGAAACATGCGCTCTTTCCTCTTCACCACTGCTTGCAAATTTTAGCGGTTCATCACGGGATCATCGAAGGAACACCGATGCAACGGTTAGATGCACTCGTCAAACAAAATATCTTTTCACCTGAAATGGCAGACGACATCCGCTTCGCTTATGGCGTGGTGTTAAACATTAGAGTAGAACAAGCGTGGGGAAGGTATCTTCGTAAAGAAGAGAGCACGAGCGAAGTTAAATTTACCCATTTGCGCTCACGCGACAAAGAAGAGCTCATGATCGCCTTGAAAACTATTCGCTCCCTGCAAAACCAAACACTTGGCGCCTTTGGGATGCTATAAAAAACACATGAGGGGTTAAGAAGCTATCCATATAATATAGAAACAGCTAAAAAGTCAGCTTTTGTGCTGGCTTTTTGTGCGTGAGGAAATGATAGAATATTTTGTTTTGCTGATTATGGTGCACATATGACGATTTTTAACAATTTTAAGTGGTTTATTTTTAAGTTCAGATCGTTTATTTTCAAGTATGTGGCGTTTATTTTCAAGTATGTGACGTTTATTTTCAAGTTTATAGCTTTTATTTTCAACTTTAGGTCATTTATCGATTTCTCGACAGTATGTGACAAAATTCACCGCCTTTTCTTACTGACTCTACCTTCATATATTACTTCTTCGAGCTTTGTCTATTAAAAGTAACTTCATGTATCCACTTCAAAAATATGACATATAATTATATACGGATTCTATTTTTTTACAATTCTTTTTTTATACTAATTTACCGCCTATATTAAAATATGAAGTAAGTTATTTTATTTTAGGAGGAAAACGAATTGAAGCGTATCGTCATGGCTTTGGCAACTATCGTATTAGTACTATCTATTTTATTTCCAACAGTAAGTAATGCAGCACTCAATGAGGACGAGCTAGCTGAATACTTACTAGAAATCGGGTTGACGCAAGATGAGCTTGAAGAGCAACTAATGATCCATCACGGATTGGAATTAACTGATTTTGACTCTGTAGAAGAATTAATTGAATTTCTTGGCCCAATTATCGACGAAGACAACTTACAAGCGTTACTTGATCTATACGAACTTACACTTGAGGAATTAACGATGATTTTAGAAGAATACGGGGAAACATTAGAAGACTATGTTTTCATTAATGACCTTGAGTATGCGATAGACTTTTACATCAACTTTGAAGACGTTAGTTGGGAAGAGATTCTTGCTGAATTAGAAGCGCTATTTGCGGAGTTTGACTTATCTAACGAGGATTTGGAAGCTCTGTTTGACCATTTTTCAATACTTGATTTGGACAACCCTGCCTTTGAAGAACGACTGTTAAATTTAGAAGAGCGGGCATTGGTTCTTCCAGACTTTGAAAGTGCAACAGAGCTTACTGCGGAAGAAATTGCCGAAATTTTAGCGATTTATTCAGAAATGATGGATTTATTTGAACTTGATGCACAGTACTTCCTCATTGTGGGAAAAGATAAGGCAAGTAAACAACCAATTTCACTGCAAACGTTAATTACGCTTGAAAGTTTAGAAGGCTATAACTTACTAATAGAGCTGTATAATTTTGACGGAGAATTTTTAGCGGATATGATCATTACAGCCGAAATGTTCGGGTCAGAATTAATAAAACAGCCAACAGAAGATTTAAAAGAAGTAGCAGAAATTGTTCAAAAAGCGCCTGAAAACGTCCAAACGGAAAAAGGGGCAAAAATGCCAAAGACGGCTTCTAATTCTATGCAGAATGGCCTCATCGGACTTAGTATGATGTTAGCTGCTGGATTGATCTATCGTCGTATGAAAATAAAAGGTGCATAAGACGATGATGCGAGAAAATCAAAAGAGGAGAAGGCGGATGACACGTCTTCTTCTGTCTGTTAGCATTCTTCTGTTTGTTGGTGGGCTTTGGTTCACGACGACAAATGCCTTTACCTTTATAAAAGGATATGGGCTGTACAAGGTAAATGAGGTTAAGCGGGAGACTGTTGCTCCTGTTGAACAGCCGGCAAGTGAAGATACCATTGAAGAAAGCGATCCACTTTATACAGAACGTCCAAAGCAAGGCGAGTTAATCGGCGAGCTTTATATTCCGAGGCTCCAAGCGACGTTACCCATCTACCATGGAACAGATGAAGATGAGCTAGAGCGAGGTGTCGGGCATTTTCTAGGAAGTGTGTTGCCAGGGGAACCGGATAATAGTGTCTTATCAGGCCATCGTGATACGGTTTTTCGCAAGCTCGGTCAAGTCGGTGAACAAGATGAGCTGATCGTAACGACAACTGCGGGTAAGTTTACGTATAAAATCAACAAAGTTCGTATCGTCGATGAAGATGATCGCACGGTAATCGTTCCAAAACCACGAGCAACGCTGACCGTCACGACCTGCTACCCCTTTCAATTTGTAGGCTCAGCACCCGAACGTTATGTCCTCATTGCCCATTTAGTAAAGTCGGATCTTAGCGTGAAGTTTGGTCCGCAAGTGGGTTAGTGGTGGAAGATTATGCGTATAGCTTCTTACCAATTGAGTTCGACTGATAAAATCGGAGTTAGACCGATAAATTTGAAATTAGACTGATAAAATCGGAATTAGACTGATAAATTTGAAATTAGACCGATAAAATCGGAATTAGACCGATAAATTTGAAATTAGACTGATAAAATCGGAATTAGACTGATAAATTTGAAATTAGACCGATAAAATCGGAGTTAGACTGATAAAATCGGAATTAGACCGATAAATTTGAAATTAGACTGATATATATCAAATTAGACCGATATATGCAAACGCATGTGCCTTCGCCTAGGGAGTCACAAGCGTTTTTTTTTTTTGATTTCCCAATTATGTAGACACATAAATAATTGGCTCTTCTAATCTATTCAAAAATAAATAATGTATTTAAAATGGAATAGTATTATAATATTCAACAAACATATTGATAATTCTAATTTTATTGAATATTCATATTCAAAAATAAATAGTAGGAGGTTTTTTATTTGAAAGAGTGGGAGCTTAATGAAAGCGAATTAATTCTTCGAGCCTTAAAAGATGATTTATTAGTAACTGATAATAAAGGGATCATTTTGAAAGTGAGTGAAGTCACAAAAGCTTTATATGGGGTAGAGGATCGGGACATCGTTGGTTTATCCGTTTATGATTTTGAAAAGGAAGGGGTCTTTACACCGATTGTAACTCCGTTGGTTATAGAGAAGAGGGACAGAGTCAATGTCATTCAAACGACAAACAAGGGGAGAAAGCTATTGATTACTGGAGTTCCTGTGTTTGATGATGACGGGAACGTATGGAGAATTGCTTCTTACTCACACGATATTACGGAAATGGATAAGATGAGAAATTATTTAATGGAAATGGAAGGGGAAATGGAACGAGTAAAAAATGAGTTAGAAATACTGAGAAATCAACAATTGAATAGTGAGGGTTTTATTGGCAACTCCCACAAAATGAAAAAGTGTATTTCTATTGCAAAACAAGTAGCAGAGGTCGATGTTAATGTCCTTCTACTTGGCGAGTCTGGTGTTGGTAAAACGCACCTAGCTAAAATGATACACAAAGAAAGTCCGAGAAAGGACAAGCCTTTTATTGAAGTGAACTGCGGGGCGATACCAGAATCACTATTTGAATCGGAATTTTTCGGTTATGAAGCTGGTGCGTTTACGAGTGCAAATAAGAAAGGAAAGCCAGGCTTAGCAGAGCTTGCAGAAGGTGGAACTTTATTTTTAGATGAAATCGGAGAGCTATCATTGCCACTACAGGTAAAAGTATTGAAATTCATTCAAGAAAAGCAATTTTACCGGATTGGAGGAACTAAACAAAGGACGGTTGATTTCCGGTTAATAGCGGCAACCAATCGTGCATTAGAGAAACTAGTCGAAGAGAGAGGATTTCGGGAGGACCTATATTTTCGGCTAAATGTTGTACCAATCTACATTCCGGCATTGCGAGAAAGAACGTCCGATATTTTACCTTTGATCGAGCATTTTGTTCAACACTTTTCAAGTAAATACAATAGAGAGCGAGTACTGGATGATGCCGTCAAACAGCAACTATTTATGCATCCGTGGAAGGGGAACATCAGAGAATTAATTAATTTGATTGAAAGGTTAGTCGTTACTTCAGCTTCTCGCATTATTACTATTGATGATTTACCAGAATCCTATAAGCATAAACCGATTGTTGATCCATCGAAACAAACTTTAAAAGAAGTGATGGATGAGGTGGAAAAGCAAATGTTAAAACAAGCTAAAAAAGAATATAAGACGACAGTACAAATTGCCAAAGCTTTAGGAATTAGTCAACCTTCAGTAGTAAGAAAACTCAAAAAATATAAAATATAACGAAAATGGCACAGGAATTGCATTGATAAATAGTAAGCGTATTGCATCTAAGAATGACACTTGTACGTGGCTGATTATAAAAAAGGTGAGGTGTTGAATTTGGAGGCTAAAAAGAAACAAATGGAATTTGTAGTTGAACAGCAGGAAGTAATGACGACCATTAATAAGATGAAATTTATCATTCCTTCCTTATTCGGTCTATTTCTTTTTTTAGTTCCTGTTCCCTATGATGGCAAATGGACAATTGGAGTAGGTATATTAGCAGAGCTCTTTTTAGGCGTGTTTGCACCTTTTATACCACAGTTTATGACTGTTGTCTTAGTCTTATCTGTTGTTTTATCAGTAGTTGCAAAACTTGCAAAGCCAACATGGATCAAGGATTCAGATTTTTTCAATAGCTTGTTTGATGTTGGGGCATTTTGGCTTTCTATGCGAGTGTTAGGTGCTTTGTTTGCTTTAATGGTGCTATACGGATTCGGGCCGGGTTTTATTTGGGACGATTATACGGGTGGTGTCGTGCTTTATGACTTAGTACCTGTATTAACGACTTGGTTCTTATTTGCTGGTCTTCTCATGCCATTATTATTACAGTTTGGGCTTATGGACTTTATAGGAACGACAGTAAGGAAAGTGATGAGACCTCTATTTAAGCTTCCAGGTCGTTCATCGATTGATGCGGCTGCATCTTGGATGGGTAGTGGTACAGTTGGAGTTTTGATTACAACGAAGCAATATGAAGAAGGATATTATACAAAGCGTGAAGCAGCAGTTATTGCTACGAACTTCTCTGTCGCATCGATTGCATTTAGCTTAGTTGTTATAAGCTTTATCGGATTAGATCACATGTTTGTACAATTTTACTTCACTGTTATTGTTGCAGGTCTGATTGCAGCCATTATTTGTCCCAGAATTCCGCCGCTATCTCGTAAGGAGGATACGTATTACGAGCCAGTAGGAAAGCAAATTTCTGAAGAGGTACCAGAAGGTGTGTCTCGGAGAAGGTGGGCCTATGAAAAAGCAGTATCTAAGGCATCCGAAGTAAAGAGTGCTGGATTTGTTGTGAAACAAGGCTTCCAAAACGTGCTTGATATTTGGTTTGGGCTAATTCCGTTAGTTATGGCACTTGGAACGATTGCATTAGTCATTGCAGAATTTACACCGATTTTTAATTTTATCTCGTATCCATTTATACCGATCTTAGAGTTACTGCGAATTCCTGAAGCAGCACAGGCAGCTCCTGCAATGCTTGTTGGTTTTGCGGATATGTTCTTACCGGCTGTCGTTGGTAGTGGGATAGAAAGTGAATTAACACGATTTGTCATCGCTGCTATTTCATTAACCCAACTAGTGTATATGTCTGAAATTGGTATTTTATTATTACGCTCAAAAATTCCTTTAAGCTTGCTTGACTTATTTATCGTCTTCCTACAACGTACGATTATTACTTTGCCGATCATCGTCTTCATGGCACACTTTTTTTTCTTCTAAAACAATAGAAAAGGGGAGTAGAGAAGAATGTCAGAGAATTGGGGTCATCTAACCAAAAAATTATCTACCAGATTAGCGCCTAGTATGGCAAAGGACCATCCGAATTTACCTGTAGTTAAAGAAGAAGGGTGTTACTACTGGGGTTTGGATGGGAAAAAATATTTAGATTTTACATCTGGAATCGCTGTAACAAATGTAGGTCATCGTCATCCAAAGGTGGTCCAAGCCATTAAGGATGCGGCCGACACCCTTGTTCACGGCCCGATCGGTGTTATTCAATATGAATCTATTTTAAGATTGGCCGATGAACTAGCTGATATTTTACCAGGAAACTTGGATTGTTTCTTTTTTGCAAATAGTGGAACCGAGGCCATTGAAGGGGCACTGAAATTAGCGAAGTTCGTTACAAAAAGACCTTATGTTGTTTCCTTTACGGGTTGCTTTCATGGAAGAACGCAAGGCTCGCTTAGCGTAAGCACTTCAAAAAGTAAGTATCGTAAATTTTTACAGCCGAATGGACTAACCTATCAAGTTCCTTATTTTAACCCTAGTAAGTTGAAAAAGACAAACGGAATAGTAGTAGAAGAGGAAGCCGTTCAACAGCTTGAACAAGACTTTAAAAATCTATTTAAGCATCATGTATCACCAGAGGAAGTTGCTTGTGTTATTTTAGAGCCCGTCCTAGGAGAAGGCGGATATATTATTCCTCCAAAATCATGGCTGAAAAAAGTAAGAGAAATTTGTGATCAGCATCAAATTCTATTAATTTTTGATGAAGTCCAAACAGGTTTTGGCAGAACTGGACATTGGTTTGCTGCAGAAACGTTTGATGTAACACCTGATATTATGGCGATTGCTAAAGGGATTGCCTCTGGATTACCGCTTAGTGCAACGGTTGCTAATCATCGATTAATGCAGCAGTGGCCGCTTGGCAGCCATGGTACTACTTTTGGAGGTAACCCTATTGCTTGTGCAGCTGCATTAGCAACGTTAGAGGTAATGAAGGAAGAAGATCTGTTGCGTAACACTAGAGAAGTTGGAGCTTATGCTAGAGAGAAACTAGAAGCATTGAAACAAAAGCATGATTTAATTGGCAGTATTCGCAGTGTGGGTTTAATGATAGGAATTGAGATCATTAATCCGCGAACAGGAGAACCTGATGGAGAAGCGGTTTTACGTATATTAGACTTAGCGCTTCAGGAAGGGGTATTGTTTTATCTTTGTGGTAATGAAGGAGAAGTCATTCGAATGATCCCGCCATTAAGTGTAACGAAAGAACAAGTGGATACAGGGATAAAGATGCTAGATAAGGCAATTAGCACCTATAAAAATGAATACTTAATAAAAGGGTAAGGAGTTTTGTAATATGAAATATCAGCCAAAAGATTCCTCTCTATCTCCACGCTTTACAGGGGTACGGACATTTATGAGATTAGAGAATATCCAAACAACTGAAGATGTAGATTTTGTAATTGTTGGTGTACCGTTTGATACGGCTGCATCAAACCGTGTAGGAACACGGTACGGCCCGCAGCATGTACGAAACGCCTCTGTTCTTCTTCGTCCATATAATCCAGACCAGGATATTAATATTTTTGACTACTGTTCTGGAGTTGACTATGGCGATATTGATGTAGTGCCAGGTAATATACACCGGACATATGACAACATGGTTGAAGGACTGATGCCAATCGTAGAAAAAGGAATTACCCCGATAATAATCGGCGGAGACCATTCGATTTCATTAGGGAACTTACGGGCTTTTGCTAGAAAGTACGGACCGATATCTTTAGTTCATTTTGATGCACATGGGGATACATGGGATAATTATTATGGAGAAAAATATATGCACGGTACTCCTTTTCGTAGAGCCGTAGAAGAGGGCTTGATTGATACAGCTCATTCGATTCAGATTGGGATGCGCGGTCCGTTGTATGGCCCAGATTGTATTCAAGATGCACGCGACCTCGGTTTTGAAGTCATAACAATGAGTGAAATGAGAAAGCTTGGTCAAGAAAATGTCATCAAACGGATTCATGAACGCGTTGGGGGAGAAAGTCCCGTATTTGTAACCTTCGATATCGATTTTGTAGATCCAGCATATGCACCAGGGACAGGTACACCAGAAGTTGCAGGACCGACGAGTCATGAAGCACTAGAGTATGTTCGTAGTTTAAAAGGTTTGAATATTGTAGGTTTTGATTTAGTTGAAGTTCTGCCTGCATTTGACCCGACAGAAATTACAGCGGGCCTTGCCTCTGCCGTTGCTTTTGAAATGATTAGTTTAGTTGCGCTGAAAAAGCGTGCTGCGCTAGAAATGGCTAGTAAGTAGTAGAGTAGTAAGGTTTGAGGGGGCACAGAGCATATATAGTACTCAATGATCGGTAAATTCCCTTAGAGCATAAGAGAGACTTTAGAGGCTTTATTTACGTAGTAGAAAAGATAAGCAAATATAAATTTTACGTACCACAGTTATAATGGCTGTGGTATTTTTTGTTTAAAGATAAGGTAGTATCACTTTTTATATGATGTCTAGACAAGCACCTATCCACTCGAGGTCGCTTCAACTTCGATTGCGTTAGTCAAAAGCACACTTTCTTACTTGGTCCAGATTGCGAAATTTGTATCTTTTTGTCGAGAAATCTTTAAATGGTGAAAAGTTGAAAATAAATGAGGCGAACTTGAAAATAAGTCGGGTAAAGTTGAAAATAAATGACCTAAACTTAAAAATAAATGAGACTAAGTTGAAAATAGAGCAAAGAAAGCGGAATAGGAAGAGGAGGGCTAAAATATGCAATTGAAGAAATGATGGAGAAAAAACTAGTTATTTTTAATCGAAACTAATGGATAAAGAAATGGGGGTAAAGGGGCGTTTTTCCCTTTTGAGATACCCCGCCTTTATGGGGATAGAATTAATAAAATATAGTGTTTTACAGTGGAAAAGAGTTAGAAAATTCGGTAAAATGTAATCATTATCATTGTCGCATAACACAAAAACATTGCTATGGAAATAATTACTTCAAAACTACCTCAAAAAATATTTGCTCCAGTAAAAAAGCTATGAAACTGACTATCTTCATATAAGAGTAGATTAAGAAACTGAGCATTCATGTTGAAGGATGTCTAAAGGAAGTTAACATTTCAATAAGATTAATAGAAAAGTAGATATAAATAAGGGGAGATTGTTTATGTTCTGGAAAAAGAAGTTATTGCATTACCAGCTAGACCAACAGCCTTCGCTCGATACACCGTTACGCGACCTTTCTTTTACCGTGTTTGATACGGAAACAACCGGGTTTGCCGTTGGAGCCAAGGACCGCGTCATTGAAATTGGCGCTGTACAGGTAAAAGGGTTAATGGTAACTGACAATCAATTTCAAACATATGTAAATCCAGAAAGAGACATCCCACCTGAAATCACTGAATTGACGGGAATCGCTCAACACCATGTGGACGAAGCACCGAGCTCGATGGAAGCGATCGAATCCTTTTTTCAATTCATTGAGAATACAAAGAGTGGCGGCTGGGTCGGACATTACTTAAGCTTTGATGTCATGGTCATACGCAAGGAATTACAACGGTCGAAGTATACATTTGAGCAGCCACTATATATCGATACCCTCGACATGCTAGGGTATTTATGTCCGTCCTGGGATATGCGTGATTTAGAGCATTATGCTAGGTCGTTTGGCACAAATATTTATGAGCGCCACAGTGCAATCGGTGATGCGTTAACGACAGCCTACCTTTTTGTTGAGCTTCTCCGCCTGTTAGAAGAGCGCGGGAAGACGACGCTTGCCGATCTTGTTCAAGTCACTGACGCAAACAATCGCAATCGCGTCCTCCAATTTTAACGGTGGGCCCCAGTCCATACGCCGTTAAACGGGGGCTTCCGCTTTTCTTGTCTAGCTGCAGGTGTCATCGGCTCGAGGTCGCTTCGGTCCATTAAACGTGTCCAAAAGCAGGACACTAATTGCTGGTCCTCCAGCGCTTGTCGCCGATAAGCAGACACCTTCCGCTTTTCTTGTCTAGCTGCAGCGCCCAGCGTCTAGTGGACTTCGCTCCCCCTCCTTACGATAAGTCAACATCGCCTCACTACCGTTCGATGTGTTTCCTTTATCTCATACGGTGGGGCTCCAGTCCATACGCCGCTAAACGGACGCTTCCGCTTTTCTTGT
>NZ_JAFLJM010000007.1 GCF_017745675.1 Alkalihalobacillus sp. BA299 | reverse complement strand
TTAAGAAAAGCGGAAGGTGTCTGCTTATCGGCGACAAGCGCTGGAGGACCAGCAATTAGTGTCCTGACTTTTGGACACGTTTGATGGTCCGAAGCGACTTCGAGCCGTTGACACCTGAAGCTAGACATCCTCGAAGTTTATACTTTTTTTTCTTTTTCGCTTATTTTTTCACTAATTGTTGAAAGCTTTTACTTATTTCTTCTCCACTTAAGTTGCTCCCAATCAATATAATGCATGGTTTAGCTTCTTGTTGAACATTACTACGGTTTAACACCAGTTGTCCTGAAGCATATTGATATTGAAATCGCTGTGGTGTTTCTTCCAAATGAATAATCCCTTTGCTACGTACCACTTGTGGCATACTTTGAAGCCACTTTTCAAATATCATCCGATCAATAGCTGGAATGTCTCGTAATGTGATCGCTTGAAACATATGATGGTGGTGGTCATGAACCTGACCGTGATGATGGTGATGCTCGTGATCATCATGGTAGTAAGTGTCACTACTGTCTGAAATCGAGTAATTTTTATTTGATACTCTTTCCTTCAGTAAAATACCGGCACTAATTTCACCATGATCTGTTTCAATAAACTCAGCTCGTTCATCGATAAGCTCTGAAATTTTCTTTTTTACCTTTGTTAGTTCTTTATCCTTTACTAAATCGACTTTATTCAAAACGACTAATGCAGAGGAAGAGATTTGCTTTTTTAATATCTCTCTTATCTCTTTTGAACTCGAAAAAATACTTTGATATTCAAGAAATTTACTTCCATCTACCATACCAATAGTAGAAACTAATTTTACTTTATCAATTAGAGAAGGGTGAGTTAATGACTCCATAATTTCAGATGGATCTGCGACTCCTGTTCCTTCGATAAAAAGAACATCAACATCTTTATTTCCTTCTAAAAATACCGAAAGCTCTCTTGTCATATCAGCAGAAATCGTACAACAAATGCAGCCATTAAGCATTTCAACCATGCGTTCTTGATCAAATAATCCGTGTTCAACATTTACTTCCCCTAATTCATTTAAAATAAGTGCTGGGGTAAGCCCCTTATCTTTAACAGCATGGACAGCTTTTTTTAGAACTGTAGTTTTTCCACTTCCTAAAAAACCAGTTATTAAATAAACCGGAATTTGTTTGGTCATCGCTTGAACCACCTTTTCATACATAATCTATTAAAATCTAGCATACAATAAATAAAGTCTTTCTACAAATAAGAACCGTTACTATTTACCAGCTTCTTTTCATTTTCTTGACAAATAATTCTCCCTCTACGAAATGGATATCAACTATGTTAAAATACTAGTTAGCTAAAAATCTACCTTTATAGGAGAGAATGATGAACTTAAAAACTTCGATGTCATCTTTGATGAAAGACTTGTTTGGAGTCGTATTACTTGTGTTCTTCCTTCTATTATTTTTTAATATAGAACGATTTAAAGAAGGAACACTTCCGATTTCCAATGTCATGCTTAACGTAAATACGATATTTCTTGGAATTGTCATTGAGGCTGTTCCTTTTATTTTGCTTGGGGTGTTCGTTTCTGCGGTTATTCAAATATATGTTTCTGAAAATACACTACAACGTTACTTACCAAAAAACGCGTATATGGCATTACTCCCCGCTGCTATATTAGGGGCGATATTTCCTATTTGCGAATGTGCAATAATTCCAGTTGTTCGCAGGCTCATAAAAAAAGGGATGCCACTTCATGTTGGTGTCGTATTTTTAGTAGCCGCCCCCATTCTAAACCCAGTGGTTGCGGCATCTACGTTCTATGCTTTCCGAACGGACTTAACAGTACTTTATGCTAGAATGGGACTAGCGTTTGTGTTGGCAATTATCATTGGTGCGATCATGTATATTATCTTTAAAAACAAAGACCAATTAAAGTGGACGAAAGAAGAGTTAACAGGGCGTGTCATGGCCCCAATTGGCACACCCAAAAAACCAAACCGAATTAAACTCACCTTGTATCATGCTGCAGATGAATTTTTCTTGATGGGTAAATATTTAATTATAGGTGCTTTTATTGCGGCTTTATTCCAAACATTATTAGATCGAAATATATTACTTACAATCGGTAGTAATGAATGGTCTTCAACAGGTGTTATGATGGCTTTTGCATTCATCCTTTCATTATGTTCTGAAGCAGATGCCTTTGTTGCCGCTTCTTTTGGAAATACTTTTACAACCGGTTCAATTATTGCATTTCTCGTTTATGGTCCGATGCTAGACTTAAAAAATACAATTATGTTATTTGCCTTTTTCCGAGCAAAATTTGTCATTAGCTTTATTATTGTAGTTACAGTAGTTGTATTTATTTCAGTTCTAACACTTCAACTATTAGTATTATAATAGATTAATAGGAGGGATAAGATGAACCAACAAAATACTGATGTTAGCTTTCATAGTTATATTCGTGGAATTATCCTTCTTGGATTTTCACTATTATTACTTGCGTTTATAATCTCAGGAAACATTCGTTACTATATTGCGCCTAAGATGATGCCATTTATCTATTTTGCATTAGTGGTCTTCATTATGCTAGGTGTAGTCCAAATTATTAGAAGTACGAGAAAAAATGATCAGAATATTGATTGTGACTGTGGTGAAGATCATTCGATGACAGGCTCACCTTTAATAAAAATTGCCATCTACTCCGTTTTTGTTGCTCCAATTGTAATGGGGTTTGTTTTACCAGATAGAGTTCTTGATAGTTCAGTCGCTGCAAATCGTGGGGTGCAGTATGGTAGTGGTATATTAACGAAACCAACTGAAGCTACCAATACAGCAAGTAGTAGTACTTCACGAGCTGAAGCTTACCTTGAAAATCCTGATGAATACTTCGATAGCGTTGGTGAAGTAGAAGAACATTATACAGTGGAAGAATTCTATACCGAGGAAGGCTTTAACCAGTATTATCTAGAGTTAGCCAAGAAGTTAGAAAATGAACAAAGAATTATTGTTACTGACGAAAATTATTTAGATATTATGACCGTCTTGGATCTACACATGGAACAATTTTTAGGAAAAGAAATTGTAACGACTGGCTTTGTATACCGCGAGCCTGAATTAGCTGAAAACCAAATGGTCGTTGCCAGATTTGCAATGACTTGCTGCGTTGCTGATTCTGCTGTATACGGGACATTGATAGAAACTGATTTAGCTTCAGAATATGAAAATGATACATGGGTTCATGTTTCCGGTACTCTTGATAAAACGGAGTACAACGGATACCCGATTCCGCTCCTTCATTTAAGAGAAATTACAGTGATCGATGAACCCGAACAACCATATGTTTTCCCGAGTTTTAGATAATTTGGGCAAGGGTAATAGGCTAATCCTCATCATCACCCTTTGAGGGTCCCAGTACGTTAGCTCCCTTTTATGTGGTAAAAGTAATTTGTAATTTTTTTCATTATGCTCATAGACCCAAGTTTTCATCATGAAAACTTGGGTCTATGCCTTACTTGCAAGTTATCCACCATCAACTACAAGTTCTGTACCTGTTATAAAACTAGCTTCATCTGATGATAGAAACAGCACAGCATCAGCGACTTCTTCTGGTTAAGCCATTCTTCATAATATAATAACTTTTTCCCATTCACTTTTTTACGAAACATCATGTTTAACCGCAATTGTTACTCACTTAACTTTAAAGACTTCTGCATGAAAACAAGTTCTTTTGCTAAATTATGAATTCGCTCGAGCACCTCTTCATCAACTACTTCATTATTTTTATTAAAGTGGTCATTTGTTGCGTACACGTAACTTGGTGCAACAAATGACCGGAAATATCCTGCAATTGGTTTTAATTGGTTTTCGATGACGAGATAATGTTGATATGTCCCACCTGTTGCAATAAATCCCATCACTTTATTTTTAAAAGTTGAAACTGGTGTCAAATCGATAAGATTTTTTAAAGGGCCTGATAAAGATGCATTAAAAATCGGTGTACCCATTAAAAAAACATCACCAGACTTCATAATATCAAAAACTTTTTTTGTGTCCTCATTATACTCTGAAGGGTCCCGTCCATCACAAAACTGGACGTTGTATTCTTTTAAGTCAAGTAATTTTACCTCAATTGAAGGATCAACTTTAACAATCTCGTCCAACACCGTACTTACTACGACACGAGTTTTAGAGCCAATTATTGTCCCAGAAACTCCAACTATTTTCATTTAACATCCTCCTTTTGTTTTCCACTTAAATCTTTTGAAAATTTGGAGTTTAAATACCAACAGTTCCCTTTATTAATGAGTACTCCTTTACTTTTTAATTTTCTAAGATGCTTACATATGGTACTACTTTCAATATTATTGTATTTTTTTATTCTATTTAGAATTTTCCTAGTAGATAGACCTGGGGACTTTAGTAAGGATTGTTTTATTAAATGCTCCAAATCTTAACCTCCTTATTTAGGTGCCATCCGAATAGCGCCAACTACTAAACAATTTTGAATTTTCATATTTATACCTGCTTTTTACCCTCCTGGAACAATAACAACTTCTTATTTTTATCAAATGTTTGTTTTATTTTAAATTATAGGAAACTAAAAAAATGTTTTTCCTTTCTTTCACCTGAAACCATTACAATTAGCACAATAGAGAGCTACATTAACTCCTCTAAACTTTTCATCAGTCCCAGACATAAATACCCTTGCTTATTTTAAAAAGTATAAAAAGACAGGGTAGTTTCCCGCCTTTTTTAAATTTATATAAACTTATGAATGCGTAAAATTAGGTATTGTCGGAACATAGAAGAACTTTATCCCATATTCCTTGGATCACAAATTCATTAAACTGGTTTGAGATATCCTCTAATGAATAACCATTATTTGGGGAGTACCAACGTTGTAAGTAATTATAAACGCCAAATATTGCAAATGTCATCAGTTTCGGGTCTAGGTCATTTCGAAATTCCTTCTTCTCAATCCCCTCTACTATAATTTTACGAAAAAGACGATCATATTCATCACCTAATGTAGCAATTTCTCCACCAAACTCAGCCTTAAACCATTCGATCGAGATCCAAACAAATAATTCACTTTGATAGTTCTCAAATCCTGCAATATGATTTTGTAACGCTTTTTCTAACTTTTTGGTTGGTGTATACGACGTGTTAACAATTTGTTTTAAAGTCTCAGTCATTTCACTGAGTGGCCTCTCAACAACAGCGTATAATAAGTCTTCTTTTTTGGTAATGTAATAATAGAGACTTCCTTTTAGCATTCCGACTTCGTTAGCAATATCCTCTAAAGTAGCTTCCTTATATCCTTTATCCCGGAAAACTTTCGCTGCTGCATCAATGATTTCGTTATATCTCTTGCTTGACTTTTTTGTTTGATTTTTTTTACTTATATTTTTGTTCATTTCCATGGCACCTTCCCATCTAGTTAAGTTCTATTAAGAACGTTTGCTCCTTTAATATAAATTACAAAATAACTTCTTAATAATAAATCAATCAGTTGTTTGATATAATTTTACCATTCTTTGTTTTCATTTTACAATACATTGCTTAGATAGAAAGCTGATTATGTTCTTAATAGATAGGGTAACAAAGCTTCTTGGAAAAGAACGTATTATTACTAGATAAAAATTTAATAGTTTCTAGTTTCCGTAACTTCGTACGCATAAGCCATCAGGTTTTTCACCTTTTGATTCAATTGAGCGAAACGTTCATCATCAGCCTGACCTATTTTCCAACGATAATATATTTGTTGTAATACAACTCCTAGTTTAAAATAAGTAAAAGCCATATAGAAATTTAGAGGAGGAATATCTTTGCCAGTTTTTAATGCATACCTTTGAATAAAATCGCTCCGCTTAATGAAACCTGGTTTTGTTGTAACAGTTGGTAAGCTTTCAACAAGATAATCTGGGTCCCCCTCTTCCATCCAATAACCTAAGGCCCCAGCTAAATCAAAGAACGGGTCAGCTACCGTAGCAATCTCCCAATCTAGTATGGCTTCAATTCGTTTATAATCTTTAGAAAGTAACATATTATTTAATTTATAATCATTGTGAATTATCGCTGTATATTCCGATTCAGGAATGTGAACCAACAGCCACTTAGCCAGTGGTTCAAAATATTCAATTTCATCTGTTTTAGATTTTTGATATCGCTTAATCCAACCATTCACTTGTCTTTCTAAAAATCCATCTGGATGTCCAAATCTAGCTAAACCTGCTTTTTCATAATCAACCGAATGTAATTGTGCTAGTGCATCAACAACACCATAGGAAATTTCAACGCATAATTCATTTGAAACGTTGAAACCAGATGGAAATGTTTCATTTAATACGACACCTTGTTTTCGTTCCATTACATAAAATGGTACGCCTAGTACGGATTTATCATCACAATAAACATATGGTTTAGGCACGAGCTGAAAAGCAGGATAAAGATTTTTTAGAAGTTCAGATTCCCTTTTCATATCATGTGCTTTTGGGGGGAGGAGACCAGATGGTGGACGACGCATAACAGCTTCCCAATTACCACTTCGAATTAAGTATGTTAAATTAGAAAAACCAGTAGGAAATTGGGTAACTTCAAGTGGTTGATTCGGAAAGTCATCTAAATGTTTTAATAAGTATTTCCTGAGTGCTTCTTGGTCAAAATTTTCACCTTTACGTATTGAAATTGTTTCATTATCTTGTTGCTTCTGTTTCATGGTTTCACCACCTTAAAATAATTTAAAAATAGGGAACAAGCTTACTGCTATAGAAGGAAACAATACCAATGATGTTTGCAGCCCACTCCCTATAAATATTATATATTTAATCTATTAACTACAATTTACTGACACCTCATTTTATTTATTCAAAATTTATTTTAATTGATATTAAAACGATTTATTTTAGTCCAACCTTTTGTTTTGAAGTATTAAAGTAAGGTAATACTTCGTCTGCGAAGCGCTTCATTGTTCTCATAACTTTTCGATGTTCCATACCGCCCATTCGGAACCAGCACGATAAACTATCTACTCCTGCTTGTTCAACTAATTCGAGTTTATCGACAGCTACTTTTCCGTCCTCTAATAAAACGATACCCGCATCATTTAACATACCGACATCAACAGGTCCTGACATTTGTTCAGCTACTTCTGCAAAGCGCTCATATCCTTTAGCAGCCTTTTCTCCTCTCGCTCCTGGAACTAACGCGAGTACACGGTCGAAGTACATTTCCATTTCTTTTTCAACATTTTTAATCGCTTGTTCAGGACTGTCCGCAATATTCATTTGTAAGTTCATATGAATTTTTGGATTAATTCCTTTTAGGAGAAGACGATCTCTTGTTGAGTTAATATATTGCAGTAATTCTTCCATTACCATCAAAGTTGGAGTACACATAAATTCCTGTGCCCCTCGTTCGACCATATAATCAAACGTTTCCGGGCTAATGCACGCATAATAAAACGGGATTCGCTCTTGAACAGGCTTCGGTGTTAATTTCACATCTTCAAGTTGAAAATGTTTTCCTTCATAACTAAAGCTGTCATTCGACCACAAGCCTTGAATAATATCAACAGCTTCCCAATACACTTCTCGTGAATTTTCCATTGGAATTCCTAACTTTTTAAATTCGATTGGTTGGTAACCCCGTCCAGCCCCAAACTTTAAGCGACCATTACTTAAAATATCAACCATCGCAAAATCTTCAGCGATACGAACTGGATTGTCAAAGTTTAAAATACTAATACCCATTCCAATATCCATTGTTTTCGTCACTTGAGAAATCGCTGCAGCAGCTACTTGAGGAGACGGCATACTACCATAATCTGTAAAGTGGTGCTCCGCTAACCAAACACTACCGAAGCCAAGCTCTTCTGCATATTGAATTTGCTCTAGCATTTCATTATATGCTTTATCATACTTCCCATCAGTACACTCTAATACATAAAAAAGTCCACATTTCATACAAAAACACTCCTTTTATTAAAATTAAAGATAAATTAATTGTAAAAATAATCAAAGAAATAACGAAAGCGTTTGCAGAACTCTTCAACCAAGCATTTGTTTTATAGGAGATAAAAAAGCCTACGCTTCTCCAGTTAGAAGTTTTTGCTGAAAATATGCTTAAAGATTAAGCAAAACCACGACCTTAGCAACCATCACCCCCTAAAAGAAGTAACAAAAATTTTTATATTAATAAACTTTAAAACTTATGTACCCAATCGTATTGAGTTTGTTTTTCTTGAAGAAACATTTTTTAGTCTGAGAAAATTAATTTCAATACAGATATAAATCTAACGTTTGTTTGATTTGTCGTAATTATAGCAACCTAACCAATCAATTTCAATACTATTTTTAAAATTTTCTGAAAAAATCACTTTTACTGTAAAAATCTTAAAAACATATTAACGCATCTATTTTCTATATTGGCCTAAATACAGTAAGCACTGATTAAAAGTAGAAGCTTTAAAACGTTCTGTTACTTTATTACTCTACTTAATTCCTTATAAATTTTATACTATTTTCTGAAAAGTGCATTTTTTCTCAATTTTGTATCTTTTTTTCTTGCATTATTTTTTACCAGAATTTATAATAATCATTGAAAGCGATTACACTAATTATTGAATGGAGGAAAAATGATATGGCATTACAACCTCAAGTGAAAAATCTATTAGATCAAATTGCAGCAGCTATGGCAGATGGTGCTCCTAAGATCGAAGAAATGTCTGTACAAGAAAATCGTGATGGGTTACTTGCTTTTTATGCTGGAGTAATTGGAGAGCCTCAGGAAGTAGCAAAAGTAGAGAATATTAATATTCCTGTAGAAGGTGCTGAAATCGGACTTCGTATTTATACTCCTAAAGGAGATGGACCTTTCCCAGTCTTTGTTTACTACCACGGCGGTGGTTGGGTATTAGGTGATTTAGAAGTTGTTGATCCTTTACTTCGTTCGCTCACAAATTCTACCGAATGTTTGGTTGTATCTGTTGATTATCGTTTAGCTCCTGAAAATAAATTCCCTGTTCCTGTAGAGGATTGCTATGCTGCAACGAAATGGGTGTCAGAAAATATCGCCAAGTATAATGGTGACCCTAGTCGTATCGCAGTTGGCGGCGATAGCGCAGGCGGGAACATTGCGGCTGTAGTGCCATTAATGGCAAAAGACCGTGGCGGTCCAGATATCGCCTATCAATTACTTCTTTATCCAGTAACTGACTTTAGATTTAACACTCAATCATATGTAGATAATGGAAAAGGCTTTTACTTAGAAGAACCAGCAATGCATTGGTTCGCGGACCAATACTTCTCAAATACAGAAGTAGAAAAATTACATCCTTATGCTTCTCCTTTACTAGCAAAAGATGTCAGTGGATTGCCTCCTGCTTTAGTGATCACTTGTGAATACGATGTGTTGCGAGATGAAGGCGAGGCCTATGCTGAAAGATTAAAAGAAGCAGGAGTTCCAGTTGAATTGACAAGATATGATGGACAAATTCACGGATTTTTATGGATGCCTGTCATTATGGATGACGCGAAAAAGGGTGTTGAACAAATTGCAACTGCACTGAAAAAACAATTTTCTTCTAGACAATCCGTTTAATCTAGGAACCTATAAAACTTAATAAACGTGAAAAGGTTGATCCATATAATACTTAGGTATTTCGATCAACCTCTTCGTGTTAATCTATCTTTATTTACTATTATTGAAAAAAACAAAAAGCGACAATCTAAAAATGGGGTTGTCTCATAAGTGTCTGGCTCCTCGGTTTTATATAAAATATAGATGCTATTATGGTTAATAGCATCTATATTTTGTGGTTGAGGTGCCTGACTCATTGGTTTTGAGACAACCTCATACTTTATTATTTAAGTACCAACGATGTAAAACTTTTTAAGATAAAGCCTTCAAAACAGTTTACTATAACTTAGGATTAATACGTGTCTCTGGTTTGTCAGACCAAGGTTCAAGAGCAGGAGTCATATAATGGATTTTTACTTTTCTTTCAGTAAGTCGCCACTTACCTGTTCGATTACTTAACTTATCCCAGTACGTAGCTGCGATGACGAGCGGTACACCTACAGCATTGGTTGCTGTCGCATCTACATCAGCTACAGTAGTAGCAGTGCCGTTATTAATATCTACTTCAATCACTTCATTCATTGCATAGTGATGTGTTTCAGGAAGACCTTCCCAAATCGCTTTTGTCTTATCTAATATTTCTTGTTTATTAGCACAATATCCCCAAGGATCGCCAATATCCCATACAGCATTTTCTTCCCAAATATCCATAAACATTTCTTCATCATGTTTGTCGACTCCATGATTGTATTTTGCGATCACTTCTTTAATTTCTTCACGAGCCTCTAACACTGCAATTCTTTCTTCTAAAGTTTTGGACATAGTCATACACCTCTCTTATTATTTTTGATTTATAAATCCAATTGCACTTAAAAACGTTTTACTGTAACCGTCCGAACTAAACCAAATATTTGTTTGGTGAAAGTGTTAAAATAACTACCTAAGAACTATAATTCTTACGACTTGATCAAGTTATTGTGAACTCCAACCGCCATCCACTTTCCAAATTTGTCCCGTAACAAAGTCTGCTTCGATTGAGGCAAAGAAGAGAATTAAATTGGCTATTTCTTCTGGTTTTCCTAAACGTCCTGCTGGGGTTGCCGCTGAGAAAATTTCTGTCATTTCTGGCGTTGTATCACCTAGTATGGGTGTTTGGATAATCCCTGGAGATACAGCATTGACTTGAATATTATCTGCTGCATATTCCATAGCTACTTGCCTTGTCATCGCAGCAACTCCACCTTTTGCCGCAGAGTACGCTACTAAGTTTGTTAACCCAATATGTGCAGCTAATGAAGCGACATTCACAATCTTTCCTTGTTTATTTTTTACCATTTCAGGCATGACACTTTTCATCCCTAAAAATGTTCCTTTAAGATCAATATCAATTACTCGATCCCATTCCTCTTCGGTTTGCTCAAGAAGCTTATCTGAACCTCTTGATACGACCCCAGCAACATTAGCCAAAATGTCAATTGTACCATATGCATAGTTTACTAAATACTCATTTAAATAGGCATTACAAAACATGCATCACCCCCTTTAATGTAAAAAGACATCTTTCAAAAATTGAGACTAGCAGATTTACCTCAAACTCCTTCATTTATTGGGCGAAATTTTGGAATGGAGATCTCGTCTGACCAATCTTCAAATTCAACTTCTACCTTCATGCCAACCTTAACTGTTTCTGGGTCACATTGAATGATATTACTCATCATCACCGGCCCTTCTTCTAATTTGATTAGCGCAACTACATACGGGGTTTCAGCTTTGTAAGCTTTGGAAATGGGTCGGCGAATAATTGTAAAGCTAATCACTTTACCTTGGCCTGAAGTACGTTCCCATTTTACTTGTTCACTAGAACATCTCGTACACATGATACGTGGGTAAAATTGATAATGGTTACACTCTGAACATTTTTGGATCAGTAACTCATGATTGCGACACCCTTGCCAATATTTCTCAGTTTCTATCGTCGGACGCGGAAAATTTTTTCCTGAATGATCTACCATTTTTCTCACCTCTTCTATTTCATATTTAACCTCTATCTCGACCGAGAATTAGTGTTGTATGACTGGACATGATCCCACCTTGCCCATGAACAAGTGCCACTTCTGCTCCTTGTACTTGACGGTCACCAGCATGATGATGCCGAAGTTGCAGAATAGTCTCCGTTAACGCGAACATCGAACCTGGGTTTCCTGGATGACAGTGAGACAGCAGACCTCCGTGTGTATTGACAGGTAGCGAACCACCAAGCTCAATAGCTCCGCTCTCTATGAATGCGCCCGCTTCGCCTTTTTTACAAAAACCAAGATCCTCTAATTCAATTAAAACCGTAGGGGTAAAACAATCATAAAGTTGGGCAAAATCCATATCCTCTGGGCGTAAGCCTGCCATATCATAAGCACGCTTCCCTGATTCAACTGCTGCTGAAGTTGTCAGACTACGTGCTTGACTTATATGCTCATGTCCATGCCCCTCGCCAACACCGAGTATGTACACAGGATGATTCGGAAAATCAGCTGCCCGGTCAGCAGAAGTTAAAATAACAGCTGAACCACCATCTGATACAAGTGAGCAGTCTAGCAAATGAAGAGGGTCAGCGATCAACCTTGAATTTAACACATCCTTAACCGTAATTAATTCACGCATCTGAGCACTTGGATTTAAACTCGCATGTTTTCTGGCAGCAACAGCTATTCGAGCAAATTGCTCAGGTGTTGTGCCGTACTTTGCCATATGTGCTTGTGCAATTAGTGCATAATAAGCAGGAACAGTGGGCCCATATGGTGTTTCGAACTGTGCATGTCCAGTTGCTGCTTGCATGGCCAAAGCTTGATCCCTAGATAATCCACTACGTAAACTATCAGCCATCGTAATTAATACCGTATCGCAAACTCCCGTCAAGATTGCAGATGCTGCATGATGAAGAATAGAAAAGGTTGTACCCCCTCCTGTACCAACACCCATGCAGTACCGTGGAAAGATTTGCAAATATTCAGCAATCGCTTCAGCATGATACATGAACGGTTCAGCAAAAGAATTACAAGTGATTAATCCGTCAACTTGGTCTTTGCTAATTCCAGCATCTTTAAGGGCGCGAAGTGCTGCATCTACACAAAGCTGAGTCGCACTCATGTGAGGCACAACTCCCACATCTGTATCTGCCGCACCTACAATAGCGACCTTACCACGTAATGAATTCATTCTCTTCTCCCTCTTTTCTTCATCTAATTAATTTGCACTTATAACCCATACAACAATTTCTTTTATAATAGACGTTCGATTTTTTTGTCGTTAGAAAATAGTTAAACCTCTACTAAAATATTAAATCTAACGTTTGTTTGATAATATTATAACAACACCAAAAATTCAATTCAATATTTTTAAAATACTTTGAAAATTTATTGTGATTTGCTGGAAAGCTTCCATTTGTTTCTTCCGTTATCACTGTTACTTGTTGAGTGAAATTTTTTGTCATTTTCTACTAAGCCAACAGAATGAACAAAAGTGTTTACACTTTTAAACTCCTGCAAATAAATTAATCTGAAGCTTTCGTTAACAGCGGGAAAGTGAAAAAATATTTTGTACCTTTTCCAACTTCACTCTTAATACTGATTTTCCCGTTCATCTTTTTAATAATTGAAAATGAAACCATTGTCCCCAGTCCTGTGCCTTTCTCCTTTGTAGAATAATAAGGAGTCCCTATTCTTTTTATTTGTTCTGCAGTCATTCCAACGCCGGTATCCATTATACAAATAACAAGATTATTACTCTCTTTATTTAACTTAATTTCTAAAACACCACCGTTTTGCATTGCCTCAATAGCATTTTTGCCAATATTTATTAAAGCCTGTCTAAATTTTTGACGGTCTCCAGAAATGTATATTTCTTCATCTTCAAAGTAATTTGTATAAATTTGTATATTATTATAGTTTGCAATTGTCAGCAGTACATTCGATAAATAACGCACTTCACCGTTAACTTCAATATTATCGAAGATTTCTATGTCAGGCTTTGCAAGGGAAAGGTAGTCTGAAATGATTAGATCTGCACGGCTCAGTTCCTCAAGGCATATTTTTTGGTATAGCTCTTTTTTTTCTTTGTCTAAATCTTGCTCACTAAACAACTGAATAAACCCTCGTACGGAAGTAAGTGGATTTCGAATTTCATGTGCTACAGAAGCAGCCATTTCGCTAACCATTTTTATTCTTTCACTTTTATATAACTCATCTTGCATTTCAAAATATTTATTGAGAAGTTCAATTAAGTATACACATCCTCCTATTACTACAGATTGTACAAAATAGGTTTGTAGTGATTCTGTAAAATTATTAATGAGTAAATCAAGGTTTTGAATATAAGTGAGATATAATGTAAACGTTATCATTTTCATTAAAATACTTAACACAACAGCTAATGCTACTTTTTGATACACTTTTAAATAACCATATTTACTAAGCGTAAAAAGAATAAGAAATAAACTAGGTAATAACGAAATTGCATAAACCAAATTGTTTGGATTGCCTAAAATAAAACGATATGTAATAAGGGTAATAAACAAGAAAATAGAAACAATTGAACCCCCATAAAGTGATCCAATGATTACTGGAATCGAACGAAAATCATAGATTAGACCATTAATATTAATTGGCAGAGACATTATTAATATCAAAATGACTGAAAAAAGCATACCCAGCATAGTTCGATATAAAAAAGTTTTGTTCTTTAATTTATGAATGTAAGGATAAAAAACTAACGGTGATAAAATAATGAAAATGTTTAATAGAAAATCTTTGAGATATACAACCATAGAATTCCTCCAGATTTCATAGACTTGTCAATTATATTCGACAATTCTATGCACAATCCTTTTAAGAGCGAAGAAAAAGCGTTAGCCACAATGGCTTTAAAAGAGCTCATTTCATATAAAAAACAAGTGTAGACATCATAAAAAGTTGAGTTGAATTTTACAATGAGATTTTTCTTTAATGTTCCTCCATAGAAATATGTTTTTAAATCGAAACACTAGCGGCTTTATCTTCATTTTTCTTTTCCACTACTGACTCGTTATTCTGAGATCCCAAAATAACACCTGTTGCTATAAAAAGAAATCCTATAATATGAAACCATAAAATAGGTTCTCCTAATACCCAAATGGATGCAACCGCAGCTACTAAGGGAACTCCATTCATAAAAATAGCAGCTTGGCTAGGTCCAAGAATGCTAATACCGCGATTCCATAACAAAGTACCTATCCCTGTAGGAAAGATACCAACATAAAGCAACATGATCCAAAATATTACACCAGTTGGAAGTTCACCCCAACCCATTGTTGTTTGTTCCCAGAATACCATGGGTATCAAACAAATCGAGGTAATCGTGTATCCGTACAAAGTGATGATTTCTGCTGGAAACATAGTATCAGTAGCTTTTTTTACAAAAATGAAACTTAAGCTAAAAAATAATAACGTCCCGACGATAAATAAGTCACCGATATTAAAGGAAAACTCTAGTAAATTTTGTAGCGATCCTTTCATTACAATAAGGAAAACACCAAAAAAACCAAGAAAAACACCTAGTATTTGCTTCCGATGCAATGGCACATGAAATACTAAATAAGAAATTAAAGCAGTCGTCAAAGGCGTTAACCCCATAATGAGTGAGGCGTTAGTAGCTAACGTATACTGAAGACCATATTGAAATAAGACATTATTAATAAAAACACCTAATAAGGTAGCACCTAATACACAGCCCCACAATTTTTTATTACGTGGCTTGATATGGAGAAATTTTCGTACAAGCCAAACTAATGCGAGTGCAGCAAAAAAATTCCGGGAAAATACTAGTGTCCAAAAAGGGAAATTCTCTAACAAAATTTTATATACTACAAAGTTGCTTCCCCACATAATAATAACGAGTAACAGTATTAATTTCATTCGTTTTGTACTCAATTTTTCATCTTCTTTCAGATTAATAGGTTTTTTTCAACCAGTTTTCCTATTAATATTACTTATCTCACAATTGTTTGGTTAGACCCCCGCCACCAGCGTTAGGGTGACGGGATTCATCAATCAGTATTCTAAACTTTTTTAGAGTTAATTAAGATTAGAAAGTTCTTCTAATAGTTCTTTACCGCCTTCAACTTGATTTATGAAGACTTCTCTTGCTGGTTTCGTTGCTTCTTCCCACTGCCTATTCTCTTCCTCTGAAGGATAATGGATGTTTACACCCTCATTTTCCAAGTTAGTATAAGCTGTTATAGCCCTTTCTTCTACCTGTTCCTTTGCATATAGCTCTAAATCTTTTCCTGTCTGAACAAGAATCTCCTGAAGGTCTTCTGGTAATGACTCAAACTTTTCGAGTGACATAATTACCGGAGTTAAACTATTAAAAAGCGGAACTACTGAAAATGATTTTATCGGTAACTTCGCATCGTGTGCATAAATTGGGACAGTTAAGAGACCATCAACCACTCCTTGCTGTAAAGCTGTTATTACTTCAGTACCTGCTATTGTCATGCTGCTTGCGCTAATAGCTTTTACTGTTTCAGGGCCAATTAAACCACCTGGTGTTCTAAGTTTTAAACCTTTAACACTATCTGGCCCAGTTACCGGTTTGTTAGCATCATTCGTATATATCGAACCAAACATATCAATAAAATCAAGTGACAATACTTTCAATCCCTTTTCTTCCATCATTTTTACTATTTTTTGACCGCCATTTTCACTGTTATTAAATTTTATTCTATTCTCGAGGAATACTGAAGGATCTTTAGGGTCATAGTTAAAAATAAAAGGTAATTCATAGAAATTCCATATTGGGTCGAAACCTGCAAGAATTGGAGAAGTTGAATGAACAATGTCAATTTGACCTTGTAAAACAGCAGGAATTTCTTGATCAATTGGCATTAACTGTCCACTTGGGAAGATTTCTAATGATAGCCGTCCTTCGCTACGTTTTTGTATTTCTTCGTCAAACCATTCCATATAAGTGTGCATAAATGAAGATGTCGGAAAGCCATGGGACACTTTCAACACGTACACTTCTTCCTCAGAAGAAGCAGGGGAATCCGTTTCATTATTGCTTTCCGGTGCTTTTTGACTAGAACTTGAAGAGTTAGTAGTATTGCTAGAATTACCACATGCAACCAAAAACATTACGAACAAAAGACATAATAATAACCAACTTTTTTTCAAAAAAATTCCCCCTAGGATTTATTGAAATAAAAATATGCTAAGCCAAGGAACATACAAAATAACAAGAGTAGCGACAATTAATCCGACTAAATATGGATAAGATCCTCTGACGACTACACCCATGTTTTCTTTAAAATGGCCACTTATTGCATATAAACTAGAACCTACCGGCGGAGTGATCTGACCTATCATCAAACTAGCAACCGTAATTATTGCAAAGTGAATCGGATCATACCCTAATGAGAGTACTACTGGATATAAAATAGGCAATGTGATATATAAAATAGGGATCGCATCCAGGAACATTCCAAAAAACAAAAACAGTAATATGATTAATAACATGATGATCCAATCTGCAACCTGTATATTTGTTACAAATTCAGTTAAAATCTGCGGAACTTGTAAATATGTCATCGCCGTAGAAAACAATTTAGCACCGCCAAGTAAAATGTAAATTACAGCAGTTGTAATCATTGTATTTATCAAGCTTTTCTTGAAATTTGGAATGGTACAATCTTTCCTATTAAATAGGAAGCTTATGATTAGTACATAACAAACCGCAATTGCAGCTGCTTCGGTAGGTGTAAAAATTCCTCCGTAAATTCCTCCCAAAATAATAACTGGCATTAGCAAAGATGGGATTGCATGTAAAAATGAGTGAAATGTTTCATTAAGACTACTTTTCTGTGGCCGTTCAGTTTTATCACGAAAGCTAACAACAATTGCCACAATAATTAATACAATTGACATGAATATTCCTGGTGCAATCCCAGCCAAAAACAGTTGACCAGGGTCAAGTTGAGTAGTTGCGGCAAATAAAATCATAAAAATACTCGGTGGAATCATCTGACCTAATGTTCCTGAAGCAGCGATGACTCCATAACTGTTTTCCTTCGAATACCCCATTTTAATCATTTGTGGAATAGCCATAGATCCTACGGCTACAACAGTTGCAACTGACGAACCTGACAATGCTCCAAAAATAGCTGCGGTAACTACGACTGCAGCAGTCATCCCACCTGGCAGATGGCCTACAAGATTTTTTATAAATTTAAACATTTTATTAGCTGGCCCCATATAAGTCATTAAATTTCCAGCTAGGAGGAAGTAAGGTACTGCTAATAAAATCCAAGCATCAGTGGCAATGAAGAATTGAGATGGTATACTTACTAACGGTAATCCCATTTGAACATATACCCAAAATCCACCACTCATCGCTAAGGCTAACCATATAGGAGCTCCAATAACTAATAGAAGTATAAATATAAAAAATCCTACAACTAACACCCTAATCTCCCCCTTCAACTATAGATGACTTTCACCCATTTAATCACAATCGCCTTGCTATCTTTTAGGAGCCTACCTTTGATTCTAATGAACCGACATCTTCGATTTTTTCTTTGTCGTGTTGGCGTAACTTATAAAAATCCTGAAGGATCTGCAGGAATGAGTAGATACATCCGAATAGCATTCCAATTGGTATTGCAAGGGCTGGAATAAACATTAACATAATTCCAGACGCCGTCATGACTTGCATATTTAATAGTGAGATTGACCACATAATGCTGGACAAAAAGAGAAAAACAAAAGAAGCAAACAAAATAACACTAATTAATAATTCATTAGATTTTTTTATCTTATTTTTTAAGAGATCTTGCAGTATATCCATTTTTAGGTGTTCTTTTCTTTTAACCAAGGGGCCGATATAGGCAAATGCACCATAGATGATAGCGTAGCGACAAATTTCTTCAATAACCTGGAACGACATATCTAGTAAATAGCGGGAAAAGACACTTATTACGGCACCAGCAACACTTATTATTAAACAAACGATTGCAGTCACTTCCAGGCCTTTATCCAAAAATCGGGTCGAGGATTCAATCTTCTGTAATTTATCCATGAAAAATTCCAACTCCTTTTATAAACTCTAGTTCAATAATTTAATCTTTTATTGAACTAGAGTAAAGTCGTACGAGGATCCGAATATTAATTAAGATTCGAAAGCTCTTCTAAAAGCTCTTTTCCACCTTCAACCTGATTTTCAAAGACTTCCCTAGCTGGTTTTGTTGCTTCTCTCCATTCGTTAATTTCCTCTTCTGTAGGATAGTAGATTTCTACACCTTCATCTGCCAATGTTGTATAAGCTGTTTTTGCTTTTTCGATTACCTGTGCCTTACCATACTCCTCCAAATCCTTGCCTGTCTGAACTAGAATTTCCTGAAGATCTTCTGGTAAAGACTCAAACTTTTCAAGTGACATAACAAGTGGGGTAACCGTGTTGAACAATGGGACGACCGTTAATGTCTCTACTGGCAGCTTCGCATCATTAGTATATATTGGTGTCGTTAACAATCCATCGACAACTTTTTGCTGAAGCGCAGTTACTAGTTCAGCGGCAGGAATCGTCATACCGCTAGCTCCAAATGATTTTACCGTTTCTGGACCAATGATCCCGCCTGCCGTTCTTATTTTTAAACCTTTTGCACTTTCTGGATCCGTAACCAAATTGTTTTTGTCTGTTGTATATAGTGAACCAAACATATCGACAAAACCAAGTGATAAAACTTTCAAGCCTTTTTCTTCCATTAATTGGGCAATTTTTCTACCACCATTTTCACTATTATTAAATTTTGCTCGATTTTCTATGAATACAGTCGGATCTTTCGGATCATATTCAAAGATAAAAGGGAGTTCGTAAAGATTCCAAATAGGGTCAAAACCTGCCAGGACTGGGGACAGGGAGTGACTCATATCGATTTGCCCTTGTAAAATAGCAGGAACTTCTTGATCCGTTGGCATTAGCTGGCCACTTGGGTATATATCTAACGATAGCCGCCCATCGCTACGCTTCTGCACTTCTTCATTAAACCACTCCATAAACGTATGCATATATGATGCTGTTGGATAAGCATGAGCCAACTTTAGTACATATTTTTCTTGTTCAGATAAATCTGAAGTATTTGGAGCATTACTACTATTTGACTCTTCTTGGGTATTACTGGTTGAATTTCCACATGCTGCTAAAAATATAACAAGCAAAAGACATAAAACTAAATTAATTTTTTTCAAAATAACGGCCTCCCTATATGGTTAATGATTAATTATTACTTTATTTACACTGCTAGATTGTTGATTAATAACATTTTTAATATAATATAACAAACATTTGTTTTATAAATAACAAGAAAAGATTACTTTCAAATTAATTATTATGTCCAGTCTTTCAATGCCATTCCCAATGCGGATAGGAACCATGCAGGTTATTTAAATGGTTAAAAACGTACGACAGCCGTACCAGGAGCAATGGTTTCGTCAGCTTCATTTTTTATATAGATTTCAAGGGTAACTTCCCCTTTACCGTCATTTATTGCAATGATTTTTCCACCAGACCGAAGTGTTTCGCCAATATAAGAAGCTTTTCGATTTGAGTATTCAATAGAAACTAATAGACCATCATCTCCTAACCAATCTACTACACACTGATTAAGCCACTCGCCCAGCAATGGTCCCGCTATCACTAAACCAGGGTAATTTTCTACCTCCGTAGCATAGGGATAGTCAAAATGAATACGATGGGCATTCCACAATACCGCGTTGTATAAAAATAATTGTACGTTGTCGGGTGTAAACTCTCGCTCTGGTAATGTATCACCAAGTTTTATCTTTGAAACTCTCGAAGTGTTACTCGAAGTATTCATCTAGATCCTCCTTTTCATTTATTTAACAGGTTAACGTAGAAGCCTAGTTGTTTTTTCAGTGATTACCTTTTCACCCAACTCATTTTCTATAGACATCGTAACTTCATAAAAAATAATTGGCCCTTTAGATCCTACTTTTTCGTAAATATCAGTTAATGTGCGAGTGGCAATTAACCAGTCACCAGGAAAAATTGTTTTATGATAATCAATTTTTAATCCCCCAGCCATTGCTTTTTTTAGAGGAAATTCGGGGAGTAATTTATCTACTGAAACCCCATCTGGTAGTAGTTGGTCTAATTCCACTACATCCCAAAATAAGGACACATGAAACATCGGTGGAGCCTCATCACCATCGAGGAATTTTCTTTGCCGCTGCCCTGTTGCAATGGAATATTTACGTATATCACGACGGGTAACTAGTTCTTTTTTTGGGGGTGCTGAACGACCAATATTGGCTAACAATTCATCGGTCAATAGTTTGTTCATATTTTATTCTCCTTTGGCTTTGAGTATTGTTCCCTTAAGTCACGTTTAAGAATTTTACCTGTAGGTGCCTTTGGTAAATTATCTATGAATTCCACTGATCTAGGCTTCTGGTACGACGCAAGATGCTTTTTAGCCGTTTCTATTATTTCTTGCTCTGTTGCTGTTCGCCCAGGCTTTAGGACAACTACAGCTTTTACCACTTCCCCCCATTCATCATCTGGGACACCAAAGACAGCTGCTTCTAGAACGGCATCATGCTGATAAATGGCATCTTCAACCTGAATACTGTATATATTTTCACCGCCTGAGATGATCATGTCTTTAGCACGATCGACTATATAAACATAACCTTCTTCATCCCAAGTAGCGATATCCCCTGTCCACATCCAACCATTTCGTATCGTCTTGGCCGTTAGATCTGGTCTTTGCCAATAGCCAATCATATTGGCATCAGATTTAACAATAATTTCTCCTGGACTCTTACCATCACGTGGTAGAGGATTACCCTGGGGATCAACGACTAGCACCGAGGTTATGTGTCCTTCACGCCCACAAGAGGCCAAACGTTCTGGGTGAATTCCGTTAACAGCATTTAAATGATCTTCCTGTGAAAGAAACGTCATTCCCATTCCTTCTGTCTGCCCATATCCTTGAATTAAAGTACAAGGATATGCGTTAAGTGCTTTTTTTACAACTGCCATTGACATCGGGCCACCACCATACTGAATGTTCCGTAAGCTGCTCAAGTCATAGCTCGAGAAATTTTCAACGGCAATCATTCGATTGATCATCGTCGTAATACCAAGAAAAGCAGATACACGTTCTTGCTGAATGACTTCAAGAGCTTGCTTGGCTTCAAAGTTTACTAGAACTACTGGGCACCCATGAGCCATGTAATTGATGGCTAGACCTATTGGAATATGAAACATCTGACCTGTTAACATATAGACATCTGTTGGTACGATGCGTTCTGCAACCGTTTGATTTACCATTCCCATATAAAAGCTTTTGTGACTATGAAGCGCCCCTTTCGATTCCCCAGTTGTACCACCCGTATATAAAATGACCATTGGGTCGTTATCGCCAACACTATCCGATAATGGAGGCTCGTCTTTCGGTGCTTTTCCAATCAAATTTTCATAAGACCCATCACTATTTTCTCCAAATGTCAGCCAATAACGAATGTCTACCTGTTGCTGCAGTTCCTGACACTCTCCAAGAAACTCTTCTGAACTTATGAATACTGAAGGTTTACCATCATCTAGGATTCGTCTCAATTCTGGGTTACTACAACGCCAATTAAGCGGTTGGATGATTAATCCTACGCGTGCACAGGCATAATAAATTTCCACGTATTCAATACTATTTTTAGACAAGACAGCAACTCGATCACCTTTTGTTAGTCCAAAATCATTAATAAGACCATTAGCCAACCTGCGAACACGCTCATCGAGTTCGCCAAAATTGATACGGCGTTCATTGGGTATATCGATAAGCGCGGTTCGATTCGGATCAAGTTTCGCATATTTTGATGGAATTAGTCCGATATTCACTCCATTTCCCTCCTCATTCTAAATTAATTTATATTGCCTCATTTATTACTCAACTAGCTTTGTATCCATCTATGTAAATCATTCTTTTAAAATCTATTCTCCCTTTTCTTCACTTAAAAAGAAATAGGGAGAGAGCTTAAATTGGTTGTAAAAATTGTAGAGGATTAGCTCACTCCCAAATGTCATAAACGTTTTTTCCTTATCTAGTAATCTATATAATTACACTAAGATAGACTTATTAAACTCTAATTAAGATTTTAAAAATTATTGACCAATCTTTTGTACTGGTGCACTTGTAGGTCTGAAATATGGTAATACCTCTTCAGCAAATAGCTTCATTGTTTTCATAACTTTGCGATGTTCCATTCCACCCATACGGAACCAGCACGATAAGCTATCAACACCTGCTTGTTCAACTAATTCAAGTTTATCGACTGCTGCTTTTGAATTCTCTAATAAAACGATACCCGCATCGTTTAACATGCCGACATCAACTGGTCCTGACATTTGTTCAGCGACTTCTGCAAAGCGCTCATATCCTTTAGCAGCCTTTTCCCCTCTCGCTCCTGGAACTAGTGCGAGTACACGATCGAAATACATCTCCATTTCTTTTTCGACATTTTTAATTGCTTGTTCAGGACTGTCCGCAATATTCATTTGTAAGTTCATATGGATTTTTGGATTAACCCCTTTAAGAAGAAGACGATCTCTCGTTGATTTGATATATTGCAGTAATTCATCCATCACCATTAATGTTGGCGTGCACATGAATTCTTGCGCCCCTCGTTCTACCATGTAATCAAACGTTTCTGGGCTAATGCACGCATAATAAAATGGAACTCTCTCTTGAACTGGTTTTGGAGTTAATTTAACATCGTCAAGTTGGAAATGCTTTCCTTGATAGCTAAATGTGTCGTTAGCCCACAACCCTTGGATGATATCAACTGCTTCCCAGAAGACTTCGCGTGAATTCTCCATAGGTATACCCAGCTTTTTAAATTCAATCGGTTGGTAGCCGCGACCAGCTCCAAATTTTAAGCGACCGTTACTTAAAATATCAACCATCGCAAAATCCTCTGCAATACGAACAGGGTTATCAAAGTTTAATATGCTAATTCCCATTCCGATGTCCATCGTCTTTGTAATTTGCGAAATCGCAGCCGCAGCTACTTGAGGAGACGGCATACTTCCATAATCAGTAAAGTGATGCTCCGCTAACCAAACACTGCCAAAACCAAGTTCTTCTGCATACTGAATTTGTTCTAGCATCTCTTTATAAGCTCGATCATATTGTCCATCTACACACTCTAATACGTAAAAAAGTCCACATTTCATTTAAAACACTCTCCTTATAAATTTAAATTTATGAAACTATTAGTTATTGCCAATGTATTTGTAAACGCTTGCATAATAATAAAACAAATATTTGTTTTATTAACTTTTCATAGATGCAAGAAAGTAAATATTTAATCCATTAACCTTCATTTTTGATTGGGTCTTCAAACCCATATAATTTTACTGCGTTTTTATAAAGTATTTTATTTCTAACTTCACTCGGAAAATGAGCTAGCGCTGCATGAGGTGCATCAAATTCCCAATGTGGATAATCACTAGCAAAAAGGATTTTATCTGTACCAATCATTTCAATGATCTGTAAAATATGTTTTTGATCTTCAGGACGTTCTGGCTCAATTAATGGTTGAGTACCAAACCACATATGGTCCCTAACCTGCTGACTTGGTGGTCGTTTTACCCATGGAACTTCGCGTTTTAAATTTCTCCAGTGAGTATCCATGGTATACATTAAACTTGGAAGCCATGCAAATCCACCCTCCGTAAATACCATACGTAAATCCTGATATTTTTCAAGGACACCGCCAAAAACAATACTATTTACTTGAGCTTGGAATATTAGTCCATTATTCGTTTGTCCTTCTGGGTAGTAGTTTCCAAAAACTGGTCCTGGTCTAAATAATCCTCCATGGACGGAAACATGAAATGAACAGAGTAAGTCATTTCGTAATGCAGCTTCCCAAATAGGGTGATAACGTTTATCTCCCCACCCACCATAAGGAGTGTGAATGGATAATCCTACTTGGACCATTTGCGGATGACTGCCTACTCGATCAATCTCCCGAGCAGCAGCTTCTGGATCCTGGGAAGCAATAACTACAGACCCGCGAAGACTGGGATCCTTCGATAACCAATGTTCGATTTGCCAGTCATTATAGGCTGAAGCTACAGCCGTTGCCATTTCATGTTGTGGGGAAGCGGATAACATAAATGTAGAGTCTGGAAATAAAACAGCATTCGAATAATTATATTTATCTGCCACTTGTTCTCTAAAGAAACTAACCGAAGAACAACCGAGCCCTCCCTCGGGTGGAATACTATCCATCCGATGACCTGCATTTGCGACGATCGCAAAAAATGGTATTCCTGGAAAAACACCCTTCCATTTACAATCGGTCAAGAAGTCTCTCCAATAATCACTTAAATATGGATTTAAATCCTCATAGCTTTTAGGATTGGGGTGAACGTCGACATCAATTACCGGTGTTAGCTTACGCTTATTCGTTGATTTGTCACTACTTTTATCAGTGATAGTAGTCATAAAAAATCTCCTTTCAAGCTTCTAATGAATCACTTCGCTAATCTTTTTTACGCGTAGATAACGAGGTCATCCCCTTCTATTTTTACATCATACGTTTTTACCTTTGTATTTTCAGGATCATGCATGGAACACCCATTCTCAATATCAAAGCTCCAATGGTGCCATGGACAATAAAGAAATTTTCCAGGCTTTTCATAACATACTTCTTTAACATCACTCGTTGCTCGTGCAGCACCCCTTAGTACACCTTTATCTAACTCTGCCCCTTGGTGTGGGCACCAATTTCGTAAAGCATAAAATTCACCTTCTTTTCGAATGACTACAATCGACATCCTTCTAATTTGGAAAACTTTTGTTTCACCCTGTGGAATATCATCCATTTTACATAAAACATTCCTTTCCAAATTTGCTCCTCCTCTTTTCTGAGTATGCTGAATAGGAAACTTCAACTAAGGAATAATGACTTCTACTATACAAATGATTAAGAATAGATTGTATAATATTTACCAACCTGAATTTTAAGTTATACGGTCTTAAGCACCTAATATAGAGGTTAATAGTTTATTAAGCCTTTCCGACATCACCCCTCTCAAGGAACATAATCTTTTAAACTAGATAATACGAGCCATATTTTTTTCGGAAAGAAGTTTTGATTTGTATGGTGGTTCTTTAAATTGTTATATTCAAAGCTTTTTATAAATTTGAAGTGGTTGAACAATAATGGAGTGGTAAGCGCTGTATATTTTGGATGAAGCAGACATTCGCTTATCTGATTTATAAACGAATGATTTTTAATGAGTAGTATTATTTTGAACACTGACTAATCGACCAAGGATAAAACTAACGTTCGTTTGAAGTAATTATAACAACCTAAAAAATTAATTTCAACATTATTCTTGAAATATTCTGAATAATTTTAAATCACGTGATATAACCACCCTTAATTTGAAACTCTTAATTATTATAGGGGAGCAATGCCTTCTATTAGCGTTGATATGACATGGAAAATCAGTAGTATTTTGAGCTCCCCTATCAATTTAAATTATTTACTATGCAAATACGCAAAAAATAACAAGCTTGAAAGATAGTATTTGAACCCTTATCGTTGTACCTTATACCCTACTAGCTCCCGGTCCCATGTGTCGGGAGTCACACCTTCTTCCCGAAGTTTATATTTCTCAACTCTTTGCGATGTATTTCGAGGTAACTCCTCGACATACCGAACAAAACGCGGAACAGCAAAATGAGCTAACCGCTTTTGACAGAAGTCCAGTAATTCTTCTGGCTTTAATTCTTCACCCTTACGTAAAATAACAACCGCAAGCACTTCTTCTTCTGACAGTTCGGAAGGAACACCGATTATCGCTGCATCCAAAACTTTTGGATGCTCATTTATTACACTTTCCACTTCATAGGATGAAATATTTTCGCCACGGCGCCTTACAACATCTTTCATTCGATCTAAAAAGTAAAAGTATCCGTCTTCGTCTATACGACCGCGGTCCCCAGTATGAAACCATAAATTTTGCCAAGCTTTTACTGTTGCTTCTGGCATTTTGTAATAACTTGAAAACATAATCCAAGGTTCTTTTGGCCGTACAACAATCTCACCAGCCACACCTACTGGACAAGGTCGGTCATTCTCGTCGTGAATCTCAACCTCATAAATGGGGACGGGGTATCCACAAGAGCCTTTTCGAAATGACTTGGCTGGATTATATAATGCCGTTCCTAACTCTGTCGATCCATAAACTTCAGATATTTCCACGCCAAAGCGACTTTGAAAATCATCATAGATTTCTACTGGAGTTGGTGCTCCATATGCTTTTCGGACTGGATTATCTGCATCGTCAGGTCGCTCAGGCTGTTTCATGAGTATCGTTAAAAGGGACCCCATAAAGTTAAAAGCTGTTATTTGCTCCTCTCGACAAATATCCCAAAATTTTGATGCCGAGAATTTATCATGCATGACGACATCGCAACCAGCCATTAACGCAACTAAAATCGTTGTATAACGCGCATTGACATGAAATAATGGGAACACAGTATATAAACGATCTTCTGGTCCATACTCCATCAATTCACAAGCGGTTTGGGCAAGACTAAAATTCGCACGGTGACTCAGAAGTACACCTTTTGATGGACCTGTTGTCCCTGAGGTAAACAGAATAAGTGAAGGATCGCTATGCTTGATTTCAACATCCACTGGCAAATCAACGGACAGATCGACTAGTTCTGCATAAAAATACCAATTTACTTCATTGGAGCATTGTTCAAAATCCTCTCCAACGACAATAACATGCTTGAGATGAGGTAATTTTTCTAACAGTTCTGTGATCCGTTCCACCCATTGAGATGAAATAACAATGGCTTGACACTCTGCTTTGTTAAGGATGTATGCGAGAAGGTCTCCACGTAAACCAACATTAATCGGAACTTCAATTACACCGAGGCGAGCTAAGCCTAACCATGTTGCCAAAAACTCAGGACTATTGGGAAGCATGACAGCACAAGTGTCACCCTTTGAAAGTCCTAATGAGGCCATTGCATGAGCTAGTTTATTCCCACTTTTATGAAACTGCTCATAAGTAAGATCCTCAGTCTCAAACCGAACAAATCTGGCATGAGGCTTTTCCATTGCACGATGTTCAACGATTTTTCCAAATGTTTCGATACCTTTGTACATCATGGTCCCCCTTCCTTCTAACTTGCTTTATTTAAAACAAATTAGAAAAACGTATTTTATTAGCCTATTTCATCTGAAATAGGTCCTCATGACTAAAAACTTCTTATTAAATAGTGTAATATATTTAGCTATTAGACTTAGTTCCCCAAAACAAATGACTGTTTGAATTATTCTTTTAAGAAAGAGAATGAATACTTCTACCTTCAGGTTGCTGAAAACTTCACCAAGCTGCTTCTACCAAATGAGTAATTTCTGTTTTTAAATCATCTGTACTTAATACAAAAGCATTCTCTTCTCCTTGGATATCTTTAAGAATATTTTCAACGACTGCTGGAATGCTTTCTTTTGGAACATTAAAATCTCTTAACTTATGTGGAATATCTAAGTCCTCAATTAATCCTCTAATTAATGCTGGGGCCATACTTGCTTTTTCATGAACATTTTTAAGCATTTCCGTTTCCCCTAATATTTCTGGAATTTGGGCCTGCTCTTCGTAAGTTCGTGGCAAAAGAAACTTCATGACGTGAGGTAACATGATCGCTGAAGTCATTCCATGAGGTATATTGTAAGTGGCTCCTAATTGATGTCCGATACTATGTGATAATCCAAGTTTAATATTAACGACTGAAAATAAGGAAAGCCATGCTCCGACCTGGCATTCGAGTCGATATTCCAAATTGGTCGGCTCCTTTTTACTAAGCGGTAAATAATTATATAATTTCTTTAACGCTTGTAATGCTAACCCTGTATTAATTGGATTGGGGGATGGTGAATAAAGCGTTTCAACTGCATGATCAACTGCACGAATCCCTGTTGAGACCCAAAGCCAATCTGGCGTTTCTTCTGTGAAAACAGGGTCTAGAAATACGTATTTTGGTGTCATATTTAAATGAGAGAACTTATACTTCAAATGATCCTTTCCATTTGTAACTCCCGCAATACTTGTAAACTCTGAAGCCGATAAGGTTGTTGGGATTGCAATATGTGGAAGGTAATTTGTCATTGTCAGTTCTTTTTCCGCCAAGTTTTCCGAATAAGGATAGACTTCCTCTTCAGTTTGAACTCTTTCAGCTAAAACAAAGGAAATAATCTTTGCAGCATCAATCGGACTCCCTCCACCACAGCTAATAATTACATCAGGATGAAATTCATATATTTCTTTTATATCTTTCATTAATACTTCACCAGGAACATGTTGTTTTGAACATGTTTCCATTACTTCAATATCGTTATCTTGAAATGATTGAATCATGTTCTGGTACGCTTTTGTTTTTAGCATGCTATTTGTTGTTACAATTAAAGCTCTTTTTACGTTCAAGTTTTTTATTTCATTTATAAGCTGTTTACTAACGACATTTATACCGCAATGAATTCGGTCGACTGGGAGATATTGATAAATCATGTTCAAGCTCCTTCCATATAGACAGACTTACATTTTCAAGTCAGTTATTTTAGTTTCAAAACCGTCGTTATTATTGAGGGCTTTCCTTTAAATCTCGCAGTACTCTTTTTAAAATTTTTCCAGATGGGTTTCGCGGTAATTTATCTATAAACTCTACTTCTTTAATTGATTGATATTTTGCAAGTTTACTGTTACAAAACTCGATTAGTTCTTGCTTATCTAAGACAGCTTCATGTTTTAAAACGATGAATGCTTTCACTTTTTCTCCCCATTTTTCATCGGGTGCTCCTATTACAGCTGCTTCCAATACTAATGGATGCTTATAAATGACTTCTTCGATATCTTTTGGATAAATATTAACACCACCGCTAATAATCATATCTTTTTTACGATCTAGCAAATAGTAAAATCCGTCTTTGTCCACCATCCCCATGTCTCCAGTACGATGAAATCCATCTGGTGTTCTTGTTTTTTTCGTTTCTTCTGGATTTTTATAGTACTCAGTAAACATCGATGGCCCTCTCGCAGCAAACTCCCCTTCTTCTCCAACCGCGACATCATTCCCTTCCTCATCAATCAGGCGAATTTCCATGAAGGAAAGTTGTTGTCCAACACTCGATGATTTCCTTAATACATTTTCTGGACGCAAACAAGCTAGTGGAGTAATTTCTGTTGTTCCGTAATATTCGTTAAAGTCACAGTTAAAATGTTCAATAATTTTCTTTTTCGTCACTTCCGCTAAAGGAGCTCCTGCTGAAACAAGTGAACGTAATGAGGAGAGGTCGTATTGATCAAAAGCTGGTAATTCCAGCATCATAATATATTGAGTTGGTACAAAAAAGGAATGGGTAACTTTGTAATCTTGAATCATTTTCAATGTGTTTTCTGCATCAAAATCTCTTGTAATAATCATTTTGCAACCGAGGATACTGAGACAGAACATATAAAAATGCCCAACGGCGTGATAGATTGGCAGAGTAACTAACACAACATCTTTATAGTTGATCGCCCATTCAGCGGCAAACGAATACGTCCTAAAAATTTGATTTCCTTGGTTAATCATAATTCCTTTCGGTAATGACGTCGTACCTGATGAATAAAGCATTGAAGCCATATCATCAGAATTCACTTGAACATTTGGCGCTTCAATCGAGCCCTTAATTATAAAATCCTCATAGGATATGTAACGAGTATTCATTTCATATTCACTAACTAAGATTGTTGTTGCTTCACTTATATTTTGTAAGCGGTTACTGACTTCATTAAAAGATGCTAGCCTTTCCTCTTCAACAAAAATGTATTTTGCATCAGAATCATTAATTAATGATTGGAGGCTTTCCCCTTCAACCATATAATTAATGGGTACTGACACACCGCCCGCTGCAGATATAGCAAACAGGATTTCCATCATTTCCAATCGATTTCTCATATAGAGAACAATATGATCTCCTTTTTCTACTCCTAAGTCACGTAAAGAATTAGCTAAGGCATTAACCCTTTCATAAAGTTCCTTAAATGTTCTTGACTCATTGTAAAATATGACCGCTTGATCATCAGGCTTATTTTTAGCATGAACCGCTAAACCAGAATGTAAATTACCATAATTCAACCCAATTCCCCCTATCTCTAATGTAAGAACATCTTTTTATTGACGAAAAAGTGAGAATTCTTTAACCTAAATCTATACTATCAGTCAGTGACTTTAATTCACTGACTGATAGTCACCTATTCTAAAATCATCTTAAACTGGTATATTATAATTGTCAATATTTAAAATTTTCTGATTTATTATTTAAGGAGTTGCGACTATGACTACCAGACAACAACAAGCAAAAAATACAAAAAAGAAACTATTGGAATCAGCTATACATCTAGTAAGTAAGTACGGTTATGATCATGTTACAATCGATAAAATTGTGGCAGAATCAGGAGTTTCAAAGGGAACTTTTTATATTTATTTCAAATCGAAACATCAAATCTTTTTTGATATTTTCATTGAAATGAATCAATTTTATGATGAATTTTTAAAAACCTTGCCACCTAACTTAAGCTCTTCTGATAAAATAATTAAAATGACAGAAGCACAAATGGAATATATTTGTGAAACCATTGGAAGAGAATTATTAAGGGTTCTCTATCTTTATAATCCAGAGTATCAAAATTATCTTGCTCGTACAGACAGACAAATTTACAAATTAATCAATTCCCTTATTGTTGAAGGTCAAAGTACAGGTGAATTTACGTCAACATTTACAGCCGAAGAATTGACTAAGTTAATGACTAGATGGATGCGTGGAGCCATCTATGATTGGTCGATTGCCGTAAATAATGATTTTGACCTTGTAAAAGAAAGTAGTAAACAGATTAAGATGCTTTTAGAAGGGATAAGAATAAAATCCTAACAAGCGCTAAGCTTTATTTATCTACCTGTCCCTTATTTTGGAACAGGTAGTTTTCGGTTTTATCTCAAACTTCGATCAATTATAAAATATCAGCGTTTGTTCACAAGTTAATTATTCAGGTGACAAAGTTTAAATATTAAGCTTTTTTTAATGAAGTCAGTAAAGAAAATCCTTCATAGCCATTAGCTGCAATTTCGCTGCATTTCTCTCGGTACGGTCCAACCCCGCCAAGATAAATAAGAAACCTACGCGGCTTACCAGGAATATTTGCACCCGTATACCATGAATCCGTCTTTACAAAGAGAAGAGATTCTCCTACCTCTCTACAATGCTTGCTCCACTCATCTTCTGATTCAACTTTTGCTTCAACGACCTCAATGTCATGCTCGCGAAGATACTCGATACAATCGGAAATCCATTCAACATGTTGTTCGATCGATACAGGTACATTACTAAATACAGAAGGGCTTTCAGGGCCTGTAATCATAAACATATTAGGAAATCCAGCCGTTGCCACTCCTAGATATGTTCTTGTTTGCTCACCATTTTCCCATTTTTCTTGAAGTGAAATTCCGTTTCGACCACGGATATCAATTTTGAACAACGAACCTGTCATCGCATCATAACCAGTAGCAAAAACTATCATATCTAGTTCATACTCACCATTGGTTGTTTTAATTCCTTTTGGTGTAATTTCTACGATCGGATTCGCTTTAACATCCACTAATGAAACATTCTCACGGTTATACGTTTCAAAGTAGTTCGTATCCATAACAATTCTTTTTGTACCAATCCGATAGGTTGGCGTTAGCTTTTTGGCAGTTTCAGGGTCTTTAACAATCTGATTAATTTTTTTACGGACAAATTCTGAAGCCGTTTCGTTTGATTCATCGTTTGCCAGTAGATCAGCATAGGTTTCTAATAATAAAGAGGCACCTCCTTTTTCCCAAGCTCTCTCATATACTTTTTCTTGTTCTTCTGGTGTGTCCTCTATTGCTGAAGGTCTAGGTTCTTCAATATGAGCTGAACCAACAAAGGATTCTCTCATTTGCCGTTTCGTTTCTTGAAAATTTTCTTTGGCTTTTTGAATAGTTTCATAGTCATACGTATAATTTCTTGCAGGTACACTGTATTGTGCAGTTCTTTGAAAAACAGTTAGGTGCCCCGCTTCCTTTGCAATTACTGGAATAGCCTGAACACCAGTTGACCCAGTACCAATTACCCCAACCCGTTTACCTGTGAAATCTACTTTTTCTTTAGGCCATTGACTTGTATGGTACCATTCACCTTCAAAACTGTCTAAACCTTTAAAATTAGGAACATTAGCTGCAGAGAGACAACCTACTCCAGTAATAAAGTATTTAGCTGAATATTTAGTGCCAGCGTCGGTCTCAATCTTCCATCGATTATCTTCCTCATTATATCGTGCTGCAGTGATTTTAGTATTCAACTGGAGGTCACGACGTAAATCAAACTTATCAGCAACATAGTTAAGATAATCTAAGATTTCAGACTGTTCTGGATATCTAGATGACCATGTCCATTCCTTATAAAGTTCCTCAGAGAAAGTATAATTATATTGATAACTTTCATTATCACATCGAGCTCCTGGATAACGATTCTTATGCCATACACCACCAACACCATCAGCTGATTCAAAAACTTGTGTGTTTAAACCAGCCTTTCGGAAACGATAAAGCATATATAGTCCTGAAAATCCAGCACCAACTACAATTGCGTCTAAGTTAATGATCTGATCCTTTTGTATACCCATTTTTGTTATTCCCCCTAAATATTAATTGTTAAAATTTACTAATCTAACAACCTCTTAACTTTTCCACAACAATGTCTTTTAGCAGAAGAGTAAAAAGGGTATATAATATAAGGATTAAGTATTTTTAACCTTCTGCTCAGCTCCATTCAAGAACTGAGCAATTTTAGAAATGGTTCCTTTAATTCTGTCTGGGAAGACGGCCATATTTGTAAAGTAGCCATGAACTAACCCCTCTTCACAAATCGTTTCAACTTTTACTCCAGCTTCTTTTAATCGGTTGGCATATGCTAAACCTTCATCCCTTAGCACATCAACTTCCGCTGTAATGACGAATGCCTGTGGGAGATTGCTTAAATCTTCCGCTAGTAAAGGCGCTACGTATTTATCTACTTGATCTGCTTCATTTCTAATGTAATGATTACCAAACCAAATCATTAAATCTCTATCTAACCCAAAACCTTGTTGGAATTCTTCGTAAGACGCTGTATCATAACCTAAGTTTGTTACTGGATAGATGAGCACCTGTGCTGAAATATGAGGTCCATTTTGATCCCGAGCCATCATAGAGACTACAGCTGCTAAATTTCCCCCTGCACTATCACCGCCTACTATTATTTTGGAAGCGTTACCATTTATTGACGCAGCATTTTCATGTACCCATTCTAAAGCAGCGTAGGAATCTTGCACTGGAATCGGAAACTTATATTCAGGAGCAAGTCGATAATCAACTGAAACTACAATACTACCTGTTCGATTCGCGACCATTCTACAACTTGCATCAGCTAATTCAATATCTCCTAATACCCAGCCACCACCATGGTAGTAAACAAACAACGGAAAAGGATCTTGTCCATCTGGAGTATAAATTCTAATTTTAATTTCATCTTCCGGGTTTTGACCGACAGAAATGATTCGATCCTCAATTTTAGCAAGTGGTGCTAACTCTACCTCAATGGGAGGTGCTTGTGCAAACATTTCTCTAACTGTTTGCGGTTCCATAGATTGAATAGGTGGCATTTGATTAAAAACTTCCAAATATGCTTTTGCTGCTGGATCTAAATTAGGCAATATACTCATCCTCTCAAATATTTTTTAATAACACAACGACCTAAGCGTATGTGGATGTCATTCCACCATCAATGGCTATTATTGATCCATTTATATAGCCTGACTCGTCGCCTCCAAGATAAGCAACCAGACTTGCAACTTCTTCTGGTTTACCTAGACGGTCTGCAGGGACCATCGCTTTTACTAAATCATAAAATTCTTGTGGGTTATTTGGATTATTTTTTTCAGCAGCATGCTTGACCATATCTGTATCAATTGGACCTGGACAAATGGCATTTACACGAATATTTAATCTGGCATTTTCAACAGCAGCTGTCCTCGTTAAACCAACGACAGAGTGTTTACTAGCGGTATAAGCACTAAGATTTGCCTGAGTTGAAATTCCTGCCACTGAAGCCGTATTAATAATACTGCCGCTTTTTTGTTTTTTCATTTGTTGTAGAACATATTTTAAGCCTAGAAAAACTCCTTTTGTATTAACCGCGATCACTTTATCAAACTCTTCTTCTTCATATTCTGTTGTTGGTTTGATCAACCCTTCTATTCCCGCATTGTTGTAAAAAACATCAATTGATCCAAATGTATTTACAGCTTCCTTGACATAGTTTTGCACGTCGTTGCTATTCGTCACATCTGCTACTACTGTATGGATTTCCTGAGTAATTTCCTTTACTAAAGAAACTGTTCTTTCCATCGCTTGATCACTTAAATCTATTAGAACGAGCTTTGCTCCATCATTTGCAAAACGTACTGCTGTCGCTTGACCAAGCCCGCCTCCTGCTCCAGTAATAACTGCAACTTTTCCTTTTAAACTCATTTAAACCCCTCCAATTTTTTTATAATTTACACTTGTCATTTTTCTAGTTTAAGATTAAAACGCGATTCTGGCGTATTTGACCATGGTTCTAGTACCGGGGTATTGTAATGGATTTTAATCTTTCTTTCACTAAACAACCATTTACCTGAACGATTACTAAATTTATCCGTGTAAGAAGCTGCTGATACGAGTGCAACCCCAGCCGAATTTGTTAACGTACAATCAACATCTGCAACAGCTGTCGCCACACCATTTTTTAAATCTACATGAATGACTTCATTTGTTGTAAAGTGATGTGTTTCTGGGAAATCTCTCCAACTAAGCTTTACTCTTTCTAATATTTCCAGCTTATTTTTACTAATGTTTAGTGGATCATTTGTATCCCATACCGCATTCTCTTCCCAAATACTTATAAATAATTCTTCATCAAGAGTATCAATCCCACGGTTATAATTCGCCATTAATTCTTTAATCTGTTCACGTGCCTCCAATTCTAAAATTCTCTCGTCTAATGATTTAGCCAAAATCACTCACTCCTTTAAATTGAAAAATATTGGTTACTTCAGAGTAAATAAATACTCTTAAGATTAGACTACCTCTTAAACTATTACCACCTACTCCATAATTCGTTTTTTGAATAGTGACAATTTATAAATTAATCATAATACTCAGAAAATAATTTAACCATTCCCATAAAAGAATTGGTTTCCCCCCTATTTTTTAGGGAATCTTGTGACTACTCTTGAATAAGAAACACGAAAAATAAATTTTATAACATCATTTTAAGTCGAAAATTATAAAAGAATATATTTTTTGAAGGAATGTCCCCATATCATATTGAATTATTTGAAAACGCTATCAATTTTTAGTACATTTATTTTTCTTTAATTTCTATCTAAAATTATAAAATGTTTAATAGAAAGGAGTACTTGGCATGGTAAACGAACTAACAATAAATGAATATATATGCAATATTGATAAAGCAGTAAATACTGATGAAAAATTAAGACTCATTACTATAGGGCTTATCGATTTATTTCCTATAGAAGAAGTACATTTATTTAGGTATTCACCACTAGGTCATATCGTCGAAGGTATTATCAAAATTAATCCTTCTGGGTTAGATTACATCGGGCATGTTAGAGATCACCTTACAAATTTACCTCCAATTGAGGATGCCATTCGCACAAGAAAAGCAGTTTTTGTTTCAGGTGAGAAACATTTTGAATTTTATGGTAGTAAATATAGTAATCCTAACGGCAAAAATGATCATTTTATTGTTCCTATTACTTTTAGCTCAAATGTAGTGGGATATTTTGGCTGCCGTGAATTTAATAAAAATATTAATTGTGGTGATCATTATTTATCCTCACTTACACATTATGGTAAGATGTGTGGTAAACTACTTCAGAGCAATAAAGACGGCCAATCGATTGGTAGTTTAAGTAAAAGGGAAACAGAGGTCTTGCAAAGAATTTCATGGGGAGAAAGTATAACAGAAATGGCTAATAGTATGGAAATTAGTGAATATACCGTAAAAGATTACATCAAATCAGCTATAAAGAAGTTAGAAGCAAAAAATCGCGTTGAGGCAGTAGCTGAATTACTTCGGAAAGGACTGATTTCATAAAAATTTAAAGCTTAGTAGAAAAATTCAGGTGGACGAAGGATCCACCTGTCTGAATTATTAGGATGTGTATTTAGGAATTTTTTTCTATCTTAATTTATTAGGCTTTTATTCATTCTTACTACTTTAACTAAGAAAATAAACAAACCATTAAATCAAATAAAGATCCCTATAAAGCTAAATCAAGATCCAAATGTCGCTTTTGCAATCGCCATCCACCTTGTAATTTTACAACCTCATCTCGATAGATACCAGAAGATATTACGTGAATCTGTCCATTTTCGACCGAATATAGAGTTAAATACGAAATAACTTTTGCAGACTTTTCACCTACATCTTCAAACAATATATTTGAGATAACGTGACGTCTCTTTCCAGCCTGTGATTCCATATCTGAAGTCATCAACTTCATAATGGCCTGATGACCCTCAAAGGGTCCTACTAATTTTTCCCCAGCGATACACACTGTCATTGTGGCAGCTTCAGCAAAGCAAGATCCAAGTATATCCAAGTTCCTTTCATCATAACCGTATGCTGCCCTGTATAAAAGCTCTATGATCGCAGACTTTTCTTCAATTTTCATCTTCTTCACTCTCTTTCTTTGTTTGACATTGAAATTAATATTTTGAGTTTATTGATTGATCATCCCGCCATCTACTGTATAAATCGAAGAAGAAACGTATGAAGCTTCATCAGATAATAAAAACTTCGCAACATTAGCCGCCTCTTCAGGTTCACCGTAACGTCCCATTGGAACATTAGCTGTAAAACTTTTTTGTACTTCTTCGCCACCACCAGGTGCAACATTTTCTTCAATTTGCCGCATCATCCGCGTATTTATTACACCAGGACAAAGTGCATTCACACGAATACCTTCTGCTGTGACTTCATTGGCTAATGAACGAGTCAATCCGATAACCGCATGTTTAGATGCAACGTATGGAGAAAAACCAGGTGCCCCCATTAAACCAGCTAAAGATGAAGTATTAAGAATACTGCCATAACCTTGATTTTTCATAACTGGAACAACATATTTTAACCCTAAAAATACACCTTTTACGTTCACGTTAAAAACAAAATCTAAATCATCTACTTTTTGCGTTTCAATGTTTCCATATGTCCCTTCTACACCCGCATTATTAAAGAAACAATCAATTCTGCCATATTTATTGACTGTTTGATCAACGTAACTTTTCACCTGATCTTCATTGGCTACGTCAGCTGCTATTGTAAGAGCCTGATCTTCATTTAAACCTAGTTCTGTAATAATATTTTGAACGGCTTCTAAATTTAGATCAACTAAAGCAAGTTTTGCTCCTTCTTCTGACACTTTTTGAGCTAGTGCCTTACCGATTCCACCTGCTGCACCTGTAATTAACACCACTTTATCTTGAAATTGATCCATATAAAAAACCCCTCTCCATTATTGAGCGGTATACCCGCCGTCTACCATTAAGCTTGTACCTGTAATAAAACTAGCATCATCAGAGGCTAAGAAAACTATGGATTTTGCAACTTCTTGAACTTCACCTAATCTACCAATTGGATGAAGGTCAACCAATTGTCGAATCTCCTCTCCACTTAAACTGTCTCTAAGTGCTGGCGTGTATATATAACCTGGACATATTGCATTTACTCGTATATTATCTTTTGCATACTCAAGGGCTAAAGCTCTCGTCATATTTACGACAGCACCTTTTGAACTTGTATATGAAAGCACAGCTGGTGTACCCACATGGCCAAGGATCGAAGCAACATTTATTATATTTCCACCGCCATTGTTCTTCATTACCTTGACAGCATACTTTGCTGAAAGGAAAACTCCATCTAAATTAACAGCAAGAACTTTATGCCACTCCTCAAGGGATTCCTCTTCAGAAGGTCCAATTTTTCCGATTCCTGCATTGCTTACCATGATGTCTAATTTTTCAAATTCACTTACGGCTCTTTTTACAAGTGCTTCAACTTCTTTCTCTTTTGTAACATCCGTTTTTTCAAAGATTACTTTTTTTCCATTTGAATTTAACTTATCCATTAATTTATAACCTAAATCCTCATTCAGATCTGCAAAAACAACTGATGCTCCCTCTTTTACCATTTCACGTACTGTGAATTCACCGATACCGCTTGCTCCACCCGTAACAATCGCAACTTTTCCACTTAATTTTGTCAATGTAACCCCTCCATCTCATACAACTTACTGATAGTAACTTTACTATTGTTATAGTATAGTAGATAAGATCGATTTTAAACTCTACCTTATCTACTCCATTTTTTTCACTTATATATAACCTTTAGATCGGTCTGACAATTAATACTTATAAATAAGCCTCTACTAATTGAGGATCACCTATTAATTCATTTGAAGGACCTTCTTTTATTATTTCTCCATTCCGTAAAACATACGAATATTCAGACAATTCCAGTATCTTCTTTGTATTTTGTTCCACAATAAGCATCGAAATTTTTTCTTCCTTTTGTATATCTTTTAAGATCTCAAAAACGCGATCGACAATAATAGGAGCTAATCCCATAGAAGGTTCATCCAACAATAACAGCTTCGGCCGAGACATTAAAGCACGCCCAATACTTAACATTTGCTGTTGTCCACCAGAGAGAGTATTTGCAGCAAAATTCCGACGCTCTTTTAAGATCGGAAAATAATCATAAATCTTCGTTAGATCATCTTTTATTCCTTTATCCTTTCTACAATACGCACCTAGCTCTAAATTTTCTTGAACGGTTAACGTTGCCAAAATTTCCCGACCTTCAGGAACAAGTGCCATACCGCTAGAAACAATTCGTTCAACGCGCTGCGATTGAATCTCCTTACCATCAAACATAATTGTCCCTTCTGTTGGTTGAATAAAACCGATGATCGTTTTAAGAAGAGTGGTTTTCCCAGCACCATTAGGTCCAATTAATCCTACAATTTGCTCATTTTCAACATGAATATTAATCCCTCGAATGGCTAAAATTTCTCCGTAGCCAGAAGATATGTTATTAACCTTTAAAATAGAAATCACTCCTCGCTTTCGTAATCATTGCCTAAATACGCTTTAATTACCTCTGGATTCGCTTTGACTTCATCTGGTGTTCCACGAGCAATCGTCTCACCAAAGTTTAAAACGGAAACACTGTCACAAGTCTTTGAAACTACTGGAATATGATGCTCAATCATTATAATAGTAAGATTTAACTGACGTAGCTTTAAAACAAAATCAGCAAATTCATCACATTCAGCATCATTCATACCAGAAGTTGGTTCATCCAATAATAATAAAGTCGGTTTTGTTATTAAAGCTCGCGCAACCTCTACCCTTCTTTGAATACCATAAGAAAGACTTGTAGCGACTTCATTTGCATATTTTTCCAACCCGAGAGCTCTTAATAACGTTAACGCCTCCTTCTTACTTTGTTCTTCCTGCTCTTTGTATTTTTTGTTTTTTAATAGTAAGCCGACTAGACTATAGTTTAAATGTTTGTACGATGCGATCATTACATTATCAAGCACAGTGAGCCCTGGGATCAGACGGATGTTTTGAAACGTCCTTGCAATTCCAATTTGAGCCATTTGGTCAGCACGATATTTGGTAATATCATCGCCTTTCCAGAAAATTTGCCCATCAGTCGGTAAATAGAATTTATTAATGATATTTAAAGTAGTCGTCTTACCAGCGCCATTTGGCCCGATTAGCCCGTAACATTCTCCATGCTTTACTTGTAAGTTAATACCTTTTAATATGTTTAAACCACCAACTGAAAAGGAAATAGACTTCATTTCTAAAAGAGGAGTAGCATTATCTTCTTGACTATCATTTAACAAATACTGAAAAGTTTCTTGCCAAATTTCTTCGTCTACTTCATCTATATTTAATGTCGCTGCCGTTTCCTTCATACTGTCATCAAGATCATCATTTTTTGATTTTTTCGATTTAAATTTTCCTAGAAGTGCTTTTAATTTACCTTTCTGCCATAGGCTTATCACACCGTTTGGTAGAAAAATGATCATAAGCAACAATATACTCGACTGCATAAGTACCGTATATTCTTTGGCGGCACGAAAAATTTCAGGTAAGCTACAAAAAATAATAGCTCCAATTAATGGACCAGCAGTTTTTTCTCTCCCTCCTAAAATTACTACCGAGAATGCAGCTAATGTTAAAGCAAAGCTATAGTTTTCTGGACTTATATGATTGTACAGTCCTGCCCTTAGAACACCAGATAACGCTGTTGGAATGGCACCAAAAATAAAAAACATCACCTTATATTTGGTTAAGTAAATTCCGACTGAGTTCGCAAGCAATTGATCTTCCCTAATCGTTGCCATTACACGTCCTACTTTTCCATTCGTAGCTGACACACGGCCAATAAAATAGGTGCAAATAATGACTGCAATCAAAACCTGCCATGTTTCAACACCTAATCCTATACCAGAAACTCCCCTTGGACCGTTCGTAAACTCAGAATTTAGTGCCAATAAACGAATTAATTCACTAAAAGCGAGAGTTGCCATCGCATAAAAAATTTCATTTAAACGGAGAATTAATCGACCTAGCACAAAGGCAAAGATCAAAACTACTATGACTGCAATGAAACCAGCTAAAAGTAAGGGAACGTTAAGCTTTACGTTTAGTAAAGCAAAAGTATAAGCACCAATAGCAGCAAAGCCTGGTGAAGCTGTAGAAAAAAGTCCCGCTTTTAACCAACAAAACATTCCAAGTGCTAATAAGCTAGTAATTAGAATGGTATCGAATAAAGGCGAATATACCGTGATAAATTCCATCATGGTCTTAACACCTCTTCTTTACCAAATAGACCATTAGGTTTTACTAGAAGAATAAGGAAGAATACGATTAATCCTACCAAGTCTCTTGATGAGCTCGCTATATAGGCTACACTAAGAGACTCGGACATCCCCATAAGAACTCCAGCAACAATTGCCCCGAAAATATTCCCTAATCCACCAATGACCACAATGAGTAATGCTTTTAAGAACATAAAATCGGCTAAACCAGGGCCAACCATCCCAAAGAATACGGTAATTAAACACCCTGCCGCACCAGCTAAAGCACCACCGAGAAAAAATGTATTGATAATGGTTTTGTTTGTATTAATCGCTAATAATCTAGCTGCTTCTTCTTTAAACGAAATCGCACGTATTGCTTTACCAAATCGTGTATTTTTAAGAATATATAGTAGTAATCCAATAAATATAATCGTTATTAATGAATTCACTAATTGAATATAACTAATGGATAATCCACTTATATTAATCATTTGGGATAATCCTTCAAATGGTGGATAGGTTCTAGCATTACCCGAAAAAATTAGTTGAAACAAACTTTTTAAGATTTCTCCAAAAGCAATTGTAGCAATTGCAATTGCAAATAAGTCAGCTCCTTTACGCTTACGAAATGGATAAAAGCATACTCTTTCACATAAAATATTTAATAAGCCACCTGCTATCATTGCCAATAGAATACCAAATGGAAAAACAGGTATCCCATAAACCTCTACGGCGATCCAACTTATATAGGCCCCGCCAATGAAAATCATTCCATAGGCAAAATTTAATGCACGTAAAGATCCAAAAATAACCGAAAATCCAGAAGCAAACAAAGCATACCCTAATCCTATAACAATACCATTTATTATATTTTGTAATAATAAAATCACTAGATTTCCCTCCTTTTAAAAAATAACATCTAGTAAGAGTCTCTTTTGGTTATTTATGATAGAGACCCTTACTATTTCTATCTCAACTCTAATACTTAAAAGTTTTAAACAAAATAACGAACAATGGAAATCATATTATTCTACATCTAGCGGAACATATATTTTTTCTTTTACTTGTATTGGAAAAGTAGTTGGTGACGGAACGCCATCTTCATCAATCGTAACCATCCCTCGGAGCGTCTCCAATTCTAAACTTTGATATTTATCTCGGATTGCTTCTATGTCGTTAATGTTACCGACTTCTGAGATTGCATGTGCTAAACGCCAAAGGCCATCATAGTATTGGGCGTCAAAGTGGTCTGGTCTTTTATCAAATTTAGCAATATATTTTTCTGTAAATTGTTTCGATCTTTCATTTTCACCTGGATAACCAGGTACCCAGTCAACACCATTAATTTGTCCCTCATAAATAGGAAATACCTCAGCTAGGAATTCACTCGATGAATTAGCATCTCCAGCAAATAAACCTTTATAACCAGCACGTTTTAATTGTTCAATAAACATCGGATCTCCAGGAGGAAAATTACCAGTCATAACAATTTCAGGATTTAAATTCATTATTTTTGTTACGAGCGGTGTAAAATCTGTATCTGACGCTAACACTGTTTCTTCTGCCAAAATCTCCACACCTAAACTTTCCAATGTTTCTTTTCGCACCTTCATACCATCTACGGCAAGCTTACTATCTTGGACTGTAACTAATACAGCTGACTCAAAACCAAAGGCTTTATGCTGTTTTTCTGTTAGCTCAGGAACTGTTTCTGTTACATCAGGCGCTAGCGAAAAAATCCAATCCCCAATTTTAGCAATATCTCTTTGCTTATTAATACCAAGGCCAATCACATTTCCAGCATTTTGTATTTGCGGGAAAGCGGCAAGGGTTTGGAAATCGGCACCAAGTCCAACGATTACTTTAGCTTTATGTTCTTTCAATAACCGTTGAACAGCCATAATACCAGCTTCAGTAGTATCTCCTGCGTCCTCTCGGATAAGCTTTAATTCTACATTCCCTATTATTCCACTTTCTTCAATTTCTTCTATAGCCATTGAAGATACAAATTCCCAAGTATTATGCACTTCTGACCAAGGACCAGTCATTGCAGTTGCTTCTCCAATAACAAATGTACCTGTTAAACCGTCTCCACCTGTTTGAGTTTCAGTAGATTCTTTAGATTCAGAAGTAGAAGATGATTGAGAACAACCCGTAATTAGTAATAATAATAAAACTAGTAAACATATTGAATATTTTTTCATATTATTTATCCCCTTTTTAAAAAGTAGTCACAAAAAATGAAATAGTATTGAGTAAGTAGTGCTAAGTTAAAACCTATTAAATTGTATCCGAATAAAACAAATATTTGTTAGAAAAAGAAACTAAAAGTGAACTTACAACTTTATACAAACTTCATTCTCTACTACCAAATACTGGTTTTAATTTAAAAGTATATTTGTCTAAGAAGATAGTCCTGCAATCTTTTTTCTGTTCATTCAAAGGTTAGACTCCTCGTAGAAACCTTCTTTTGCAAATTAAAACGCTTTCATTTCCTTCTTTAAGATTTACTGTTATTACATCCCTATTGCTTAATACAATTAACGCAACCCCCTTTTTAAATTTTCTAAATATTTTAAATTTTATAAACCTATCTTATTAAATGCAAACCAATAGTGCTATTCCCACAAAAGAGTTGTCTTCTCCCCTTCTAATAGGGGTTCAACTGTGAATTTTCACTAATCCCCCTCATTTGAAGGGGATTATCACCTCTATTTAAGGGATGTCTTTTTAAAAGATTACTCGCTAAAATGAACTGTAAAGATATTGATATTTCAACACCTTTTACTTAAAAACAAGTATAAACTACTCCAAATCTTTTCTATTACTTATTAAACCAGTAATTACATTTCTATATTTCCCCAACATTTGAAGAACTCTATTTTTATTTATTAAAGGATTTTATCATGTAATAAAGAATTCAAATATTGTAAACGCTTTCAAATTTGTTGTTATTTTATTCCCTTAAACAATTACACACTTGTGGATTTTGCTCTATTATTCTAACATTTATAGAAAGGAGTAATACATATGGTAAATGAAATAACAGTAAATGAATATATTTGCAATAACCTTGACAAAGCGTCTACTCATGAGGAAAAATTAAATCTCATTACTAAAGGATTAATTGATTTATTTCCTATCGGAGAAGTCCATTTATTTAGGTATTCTCCCCTTGGCTATATTGTTGAAGGAATTGTTAAAGTCAATTCGACTGGTGTACATTACATTGGTCATGTTAGAGATGATATTAGAACATTAACTCCTATCTATAATGCCCTCAAAAAAAGACGTACCGTATACGTTTCAAAATGTGAATTTTTTGAAAAATACGGCAGCAAATATGTAAACCCCAATGACGAAAATGATCACCTGATCATCCCTATTTGTTTTAGTGCTAATGTCATCGGTTATTTTGTTGCTCGTGAATTCAGAAGTGATTTTAAATGCAGTGAACAACTCCTTACAACTCTAACTTTATACGGGAAGGAAGTTGGAAAAGTTCTGGAAAGTAACAAAAATGGTGAATCAATAGGTGGATTAAGTAAACGGGAAACCGAAGTCATGCAGAGAATATCTTGGGGGGAGAGCATAAAAGAAATGGCTAATTCCATGGAAATTAGTGAATTTACTGTTAAAGATTATATCAAATCAGCTATTAAAAAATTAGATGCAAAAAATCGTGTCGAAGCGGTAGCGGAATTACTCCGAAAAGGGTGGATATTTTAATTTCATTTACTTTTATTTCTAAACTAATTTAAGTTAAACCTCAAAACAAAAGTCATTTGAGCGTTATCACCAAGATTTACCCCACATCGTCCTAGTATTAGCAAAGTAATTTAATATACTATAAACTAATGGAAATTTTTTCTAGAAACTTTAAGATTGTTTGTTTCTCATATTGCACTTGCTGGATCCATAACTAGGATAACCCAGCAAGTGCCTATTTTTATAGAACAACTTAAAACATCTATTTAATTTTAAAATACTATCTGCTCCAACTAAAATTTGTTAGTCTAAATTAATATAAACACTTTTCAGTTGTGTGTATGCCTCAATTGAAGCTGCCCCATTTTCTCTGCCTATTCCACTTTGCTTAAATCCACCAAATGGCGTTGCAGGGTCAGATAGAGGAGGGACGTTTACATACACATTTCCAGTTTTAAGCTCATGAGCGACTTTGTGAACTTTACGGACATCTGTTGTGCATACGCCCCCCCCCAAGCCATAGATGGATTGGTTAGCTAATTTAATGACTTCATCAATATCTTCAAATGGCATTGCTGAAATGACTGGACCAAAAATTTCTTCTCTTGCTATAGTCATTTCGTTCGTAACATTTGCCATAACCGTTGGTTTTACGAAATGACCGCATGCAAGTTCTTTTTCAGTTGCATTACCACCGACAAGCATTTCGGCTCCTTCACGTTGTCCAATGTCTAAATAATTTAACACCCTACTTTTTTGTTTGGCAGAAATGAGTGGTCCTATAACTGTTGTTTGGTCGAACCCATCTCCTAATTTCAGATTCTTCGAGTAGTCTGCAAAATCACTCATGAAACGGTCATAAATTTTCTTTTCCACAAATAGTCGAGAACCAGCGAAACAAGTTTGCCCCGATAAGGCATAAATTGAATTTGCTGCTGTTGCTATAGCCTGTTCATACTCAGCATCAGCAAAGATGATATTTGCAGACTTGCCTCCTAGTTCTAGAGTGACTTTTTTGACATGATCCGCAGCTGTCCTCATAATTTGCTTACCTACTGCGGTTGAACCAGTGAATGTAATTTTATCGACTTCTGGATGTTCTGTTAATGCAGCACCAGCTGTATGTCCATAACCCGTCACTATATTAACTACTCCATCAGGAAACCCTGCTTCTTGAATCAATTCACCTAATAATAGAGTTGATAAAGGTGTTAATTCCGATGGTTTTAATACAACTGTATTGCCAACTGCCAATGGTGCCGAAAGTTTCATAATTGCATTCATCAACGGGGCATTCCAAGGCACTATTTGACCACAAACTCCAATTGCTTCTCGTCTAGTATAATTGAATAGATTCATTGGAATGGATAAAGGTACCGTTTCTCCTGTGATTTTCGTTGCCCAACCAGCATAATAACGAATATTTTCGGCAGCCAATGTAGTAAAATAGGAGGCTACACCAATTGGAGTCCCGCTATCAAGGGTTTCCAAATGAGTGAAAGTATCTCCATGAGATTCAATAATATCAGCAAGGTTTAATAATAGTTTTGCACGTTCTGCTGGTTTCATTTTTGGCCATGGTCCTTCTTCAAATGCTTTTCGAGCAGCACGAACGGCACGATCAATATCCTCTTGATCCCCTTCTGGAACAGAAGTAAGAACTTCACCTGTTGCTGGATTTGTTGTTTCGAACCTTTTTCCAGAAGCAGCTTCGACCCATTCACCATTTATAAACATTTTTTTCGGTTCAGACATAAATTCTACCGCTTTCGGATTTAGAGCAATAATAGTGGACAAATACATTCCCTCCTTAACATGTTTAACAGTACAGTATAATAATTTTCATATCTTATGGTTTGAATTACACCTTTTTAGTCTAATCGGCTATTATACAAAAGAAGCAATTCGATTATTCTATGCTGAAAGAGTAATAGGCTTCCACTCTAGCAACCAGTAATTGAAATGATGAAATTTTACGATCTAGTTCCTGACTTGTCTTTATTACCTGACTGTCGTTTAATCCTTTTATCCGTGCTAAGCTATGCATTTGATTTCGTTTTCTTTCAATATCATTCTTTAATGCGTGATAATCCTTCATATTAACTTCTTTTTCAGCTAGGGGTTCATTTTCCATTTTGATCACTTCCATAATTATCAATTTTGCAATTTTATCCTTTCATTAGTACTTAGTAGATTTTAGCTTCCATTATGAATGAATAGCCCCTTCTATCTTCCTTTTTTCAGTTCAACAATACCTTTAAAACTTATTCTTTATTCATTAAAAATTAACATCATCCTTTCTTTAACTAAACTTGAAGATAGATTAAATTTTATAATACAATAAGGATAAACATTTTTGATAATTATGAATATTCCTAATTTAGAGTGTGTATCTCCCTCCAAATAGAGGTAATTTACGTAAGTTTACTTTAAATAAAAAACTCTTTTCTAAAAGATTGTTGCTTTTGCTATTGGACCATTAAACAAGCTTTCGCTTGGTTCTTCACGCTTTAGCGTGAAGCTTTTGAATATAAATCAGCCAAATAAAAAGCTGACTAAAGTGCTAGATACACCAATAGTCAGCCATTTCATTCAAACAATTGTTAGTTAGATACGAATGTAAACAAAGATTATTTATTTATTAATTGTACCTGCTTATTTATACTACTTTTTAAAGGCAGTTCGTTGACCAATTGATTATGGGAAAAATAAAGATTTATTCCATCAATAGCTATACCGTACCCCATTAATATCTCGACTTCTTTACGTTCATTTTCAAGAAGTTTCATATTTTTAATCCCAAGATCTTTAAGAATTTGTGCAGCAATATGATAATCTTTATGATCTGAGTTGAGATGAAGTGTTTCATCTATCTCATCAGTAGAATAACCTTGCTGTTGTAAATTATAAACTTTTAACCTCTTTATCAGTTCCTCTTCTTTTTCTTCTTTCCTTAAATAAAGTAATACTGCCGATTCATATTTTTCCATCTCGTCAAATATTGAATAAAGGTTTAAACTAGGTTTAGTATTGAAAGAGCCAAATACATCTCCTAATAAATTCTGTGTATGGATTCGTACGAGAGGAACACTATTTGAATCAATTTTACCTTTAATAATGGCTATGTGTTCGTCTCTATTTCTTTTATTTGAATAACCTACAGCTTGAAAATTTCCATATTCTGAAGGCAGGTTTATTTTTACTTCTTGTTTTACTAATACTTCATTAGTCATGCGATATTGAATTAAATCCTTAATCGTGATCATTTTCAACTGATATTTGTCGGCAATTTTTCGTAGGTCACTCACTCGAGCCATTGTTCCATCATCTTTTATTATTTCACAAATGACACCAGCTGGGGTGGAGCCTGCTAAACGTGCCAGATCAACAGCTGCTTCTGTATGCCCTGGTCTTTCAAGTACACCTCCATCTTTAGCGATCAATGGAAATACATGACCTGGTTTTTTAAAGTCGTTTGCTTCAGATTGATTCTTGATCATCTCTAAAATTGTATCTGACCGTTCAAAAGCCGATATTCCTGTTGTTGTACTCTTATAATCAATACTGACCGTAAAAGCTGTTCCATGTGGGTCCGTATTTTGACTTACCATTGGAAAAAGCCCTAATTTCTTACCGAGTTGTTCAGCAATTGGAACACAAACAAGTCCCCTCCCGTATTTAATAAGAAAATTTATATTTTCAGGTGTTGCATGTTCAGCTAATAGGACAAAATCTCCTTCATTTTCACGATTTTCATCGTCACATACGATAATTATTTTTCTTTGTTGTAAATCAGCAATCGCTTCTTCTACCGAATTAAACATTTCCCCCATCCCTTCTACTGTAATATGTTCACTTCATTATTCACATGTTTTTCTGTAAACCAAATCATTAAATTACTATCAAGACATGCCCCTTTTGATATGCTCATAGGGAAGAATAGAAAAATCATAATTTGTTATGGGAAATATTAAGTCTTGACCTGAAATCGCTGGACCCTTTCGTGCTCTAGATCCATATTGAAGCTGCTAGATAACCACCGCACTTTCTCCGCTAACTTTGAAAGCGCTACCATTTAGTTGTACAACATTCTCTTTGGCCCATTTTATTGATTTGATAATGGTTTTAAAGCTATAAATTAATCATAACGAACTTTAACAAATTGAACAATTCCCAAAAAAGAGTTGGATCCCCCCTTTTTTTGGGGATTTTCTAATTCTACAATAAACCCTTTTCTTGTAGAAACAGTTAATTGTAAACGCAAGTAAACTATTATTTCATTTTTTACCATAGTAACATTTTTACTTTTATCTTTTATATCTTTGTAAATTCAATCTATAAGCTGATGTTCATAGGAAGGAGTAGATGGTATGGTAAGTGAAACAACAGTGAGTGAATATATATGGAATAACTTAGACAAAACATTAACTCATGACGAAAAATTAAATATGATAACAAAAGGGTTGGTTGATTTATTTCCAATTGGAGAAATCCATCTATTTAGGTATTCACCACTCGGAAATATCGTTGAGGGAATTATAAAAATTAATTCGAGTGGCATGCATTATATAGGGCATGTTAGAGATTATGTTAGAAATTTGCCTCCCATTGATAACGCCTTAAGAAAGAGACGTGCCGTATTTATTTCTTGTTTAGAGTTTTTTGAAAAATACGGGAGTAAATATGTTAACCCTAACGATCAAAATGATCATCTTATCATTCCTATAAGCTAGGTTGGATTTCATAATATTTTTACTTTTATTACCAAAATTAATTGATTACTTATGCTTTAAGGAATTGTATAGAGTACGTATTTTAATATAAAAACTATTATATTGATTTTTGATAAAACATTATTCATTAAAATCTGAACGCAGTATACACTTCGTTTTTTGATAATTATGAATATTACTGATTTAGAGTGTGGACTTCCCTCCAAAAACCTGGCGGGATGTCAACTTCAATTCTTTCACCTTAAAAATTCAGGTCCCCAAGAAAATAATTACTTTATAGCAACACTAGATCGAGTTTTTAAAACCTTCCTTTGAATAACCAATTTGTTCAAATATTTCTTCATTATGTTCCCCTAACCGAGGTGCATTAGAATGAATGTTACCAGGAGTTTCTGACAATTTGATCGGTATTCCGATATGTTTATAATTTAAGCCTGGTACAGATTGGATCATTTGCCGGCTTACTATTTGAGGATGACTAATCATTTCTTCAAAATTTAATACAGGTGATACACAAGTGTCATACTCTTCAAATGTTTCTACCCATTCACCTAATGTTTTTGCTTTAATAATATTACTAATCTCATTTTTCATCTCATCTTGTCTGCTTATAGGTGCTCCCAAGTCTTCGATTAAGTCTTCTCTGTTAATTCCTTTACAAAACTCTTTCCAAAATTTCGGCTCTAGTGCACCAACAGCTAAATAACGTTGATCTGAAGTTTCATATACTTCATAACAAGCTTTTTCGCCTGATAATGGCAATTTTCCACGTGTCGGTAATTCGTTATTCGCTAAATAGTTGGGAAGGATTGTTTGTAACCACGAAACAACTCCATCCAACATGGAAATGTCAACGAACTGTCCTTCTCCAGTTTGGTTTCTTGAAATGACTGCCATTAATATGCCGATGACAGCATTTAAAGACCCTCCACCGATATCGGCAATTTGTACAGGTGATAGCACGGGCTTAGCATTTCGTTCTCCCTGTAATTCTAACAAACCGGCAAAACTTAAATAATTGAGGTCATGGCCTGGTAATTTTGCATATGGTCCAGTTTGACCATATCCTGTAATCGCGCAATAAATTAATTTTGGGTTAATCATTTTTAAATGTTCATACTTTAATCCTAACCGATCCATCACTCCGGGACGGAATGATTCTACAACAATATCAGCGGTTTTTACCATTTCCAAAAATATTTCTTTGTCTTTTTCAGCCTTCAAGTTAAGAGTAACACTTTTTTTATTACGATTTAAAGATGAAAAAATCGCACTATCTGTTCCTACTTTTGGCTCTTCCCATCTCGCGTAATCTCCTAATTGCGGCTCTTCAATTTTAATAACTTCTGCCCCAAAATCTGCCAATAGTAACGTACAGTAAGGACCCGGTAATAAACGAGTAAGGTCTAAAACTCTAAGAGAATGAAGTGGTGATTTCACTAAATTCCCTCCTTCCTTATAAAAATTTTTTTTTAAAAGGCAGTCATATGTTCATTTATCCATATAACTGCCTTTTCTTTTTTACTCCGATAAAGTTCCACCATCGATAAAGAATGTTTGCCCTGTAATATAATTAGCTGCATCAGATACTAGATAATACGCCATTTTCGAAATATCTTTTGGTTCACCTAATCTTCGTAAAGGGATTGCTTTAGTCGCCTTTTCAAGCCAAGCTTTATCTTCCCGCTCTTTTTTGTTTATTTCTGTTCCTATTAGTCCCGGTGCAATCGAATTAACATGGATATTATACCGTGCCCATTCTGCTGCCAATGATTTTGTCATATGAATTACAGCTGCTTTTGTTGCGGTATAAGGTGTGATTCGTTTGTACGGTTTTACTCCGCCAACGGAAGAAATGTTAATGATTTTACCGCCATCTTGGTTAATCATAATCTTTGCAGCTTCTTGGCAGGCAAAGAATAGTCCTTTAATATTTACATCATTAATATAATCCCAATCTTCTACCGTTACTTCAATGGCTGGTTTTGTAACATTGGCTCCTGCATTATTGACTAGTACATCTAATCTACCAAACTCATCCATTGTCACTTGAAATAAGTTTTTAATATCCGATATACTTGAAACATCACATGAAACAGTAACTGCTTTTCTACCAAGTTCGCGAATTTCCTGTGCGATCTCTTCACAGGCTTCTATACGACGACTACTAATGACGACATCTGCCCCTTTTATAGCAAATTCACGAACCATTTCTGCTCCTATCCCGCGGCTTCCTCCAGTAACAACGATTACTTTTCCAGTAAGTTCTCCCACTGATATCCCCCCTTATTACTCCTATTTTAAGCACATCCCATAAGAATAGTTGATTAAACTATTATACTAATACATCATTATTTCTATTTTGATACTCTTTTAAATAGCGTTTGGCCACCACTACACGGTGAACTTCGTCTGGACCATCATAAATGTGGGCCGCTCTCGCTTCACGATAAAAACCTTCTAACGGTGTATCTTTTGAATACCCTAGTGAACCGTGGACTTGGATGGCTCGGCTAATTACATCATTTAATATTTTGGCTCCGTAGAACTTAATTAAAGCAATTTCCTTCCGTGCATCTCCACCTTGGTCCATCATCCAAGCTGCGTGAAGTGTCATTAAACGGCAGGCTGAAATTTCAGCAGCTGAGTCGGCAATAAAGTTTTGAATCGTTTGGAATTCAGCTAACGGTTTACCTCTCGTTTTTCTCTTAAGTGCATAATCAAGCATTAAATCAAAGCTGCGATTCATCACGCCTAACCAGCGCATCGCGTGTGTAATACGTCCTGGTCCTAAACGCAATTGTGCTAATTTAAATCCTTCGCCTTCTTTTCCTAAAATGTTTTCTTTTGGAATACGGCAATTGTTAAATTTAATCTCCCAATGTCCACCTTCACTAAAATCACCCATTACGCCAATGTCACGTATCATTTCAAATCCTGGTGTTCCTGCATCAACAAGGAACATCGTTGCACGTTCATGTGGAGCAGAATCTGGATTCGTTACAGCCATTACGATTGCAAATGAGGCTAATCCCGCATTACTAATAAACCATTTATGCCCATTGATAACCCACTCATCACCATCTCTAACTGCAGTTGTTTCGATACCTGTTGGATCTGCACCTGATACATCCCGTTCTGTCATCGCAAAGCATGAACGAATTTCATCTTCAATGATAGGTCTTAAATACTTTTCATGTTGCTCAGGTGTACCTGCTTTCAAGAGAATTTCCGTGTTCCCTGTGTCTGGTGCAGCTGTTCCAAAAACACGAGGTCCAAGTACACTACTACCTAATATTTCATTTAATAATCCTAAGAAAACATTCCCTAAGCCCAAACCACCAATACTTTTAGGCATATGTGCAGCCCATAAATTTTGGTCTTTTACTTTTTGTTGTAATGGTTTTAGAATTTCATCAGGAAGTCCTACCCCAGGGATAATATCCTTTTCTGCAGGATAGACATCCTCGATCATAATTTTCTTTGCTCTAGCTAACAATTCTTCTTGTTCAGGTGTTGGACTAAAATTGTACATTCAAATCTCTCCCTTTTCTTCTAAATTTTTAATTTATTAAATGAAGCATTGTAAACTATATTTTAAAGTGGTTTAAAATTGCTTTAATGAATAGCTTTCTTTGTTATGCTCACGTAACAGCTTTTTATCGATTTTACCGATTGATGTCTTCTGTCAACTTTTCATAAAGACAATTTCATCAGGCAACCACCATTTAGCTACTCTTTCTTTCAATATGAACGGAGATTGTCGTTATTACATTACGATGTCTATAACCCCATACTGAACTATCACGATAAACTACTTGCCCCTGACATTCTATTTAAAAGCAGCAAACAAAACAAATCTAACGTTTGTTTGAATTTATTATATCAACTTACTTTTACTAGTTCAATGTTTTTTATGAATTTTCAGAAATTAATTTCTAGATTAATGAAAACTAGATACTAAACTAAATCAATGATGAATTATTTAATTAATACCAAGATAAATATTTTGAAGGTCAAAACTACAATGAAAGAGGCTGACAAAATATGTCAGCCTCCCAATTATTAATACTCTTCTTGTAAAAAACGCTTCACCTTATTTAGGTCTTAATCAGCACGACTAGAAATGTTAACGATAAAAATGCCCACATTTGTTATTTAATGATTACTAACACCGATGGTTGACTCTGATTTGGGCTGTTTTACAACTTCTAGTTTATCGTCTTGCTTCAGCAAATAATACTGAACACTATCAACCAAAGCATACCAGCTTGCCTTAATAATATTGCCTGATACACCGATGGTACTCCATTTTTCATTTCCATCTGAAGACTCAATAAGAACACGCACTCTTGAAGCTGTCGCATCAGTCTCATCAAGGACACGTACTTTGTAGTCTGATAAGTACATTTTATTTATACAAGGGTAAAACTGTTCAAGTGCCTTCCTTAATGCATGATCGAGTGCATTAACAGGGCCATTCCCTTCTGCTGCAGTCAAGACTTCTTGGTCATTCACACAGAGCTTAATAACTGCCTCTGTTGTAAATGATTGCTCACCGCTATTTTCAATAAATAATTTAAAATGATCAAGTTTAAAGAACTCTCGGTGCTCTCCAAGGCCTTTTTTTACAACCAATTCAAAAGATGCTTCAGCAGCTTCATACTGATATCCATTCAGTTCTAATTCTTTAATTTGTTCAATAATCTTTTTAGTTGCAGGATTGTTTTTATCTAAATTTAAATTCCATTCTTTGGCTTTAAATAATACATTGCTCTGTCCTGATAACTCAGAAACGAGTACTCTTCGCTTATTTCCAATCGCTTCAGGTTCGATATGCTCGTATGTTTCAGGATGCTTTAATACGGCACTAACATGCATGCCGCCTTTATGGGCAAATGCACTTTTTCCAACAAATGGTTGATTACTTGGCGGAATTTGATTAGCAATTTCATGAACATATTTGGATACAGACGTTAAATTCACCAACTCTAAATTACTAATACACTCATAACCCATTTTAAGTTGCAAATTTGGGATGACTGAAATAAGATTTACATTTCCGCATCGTTCGCCGTAGCCATTAATCGTTCCTTGCACATGAGTCGCTCCAGCTTGGACGGCTGCGATCGTATTAGCTACAGCTAATTCTCCATCATTATGACAATGTATACCAACTTGAATAGAAAGTTCATTTACGACGTGCTCTACGATAGCTGCCACTTCGTGTGGTAATGTACCTCCATTAGTATCACAGAGCGTTACACAGTCAGCCCCAGCTTCTTCCGCTTTTTTTATGGCCTGGATAGCATATTCAGCATTTCGTTTATAACCATCAAAAAAATGTTCAGCATCAAAAATAACTTCTAACCCATTTTCTTTTAAAAATTTTACTGAGTCGAAAATCATGTTTAAATTTTCTTCTAACGTTGTTTGTAAGGCATGGGTTACTTGAAAATCCCATGTCTTTCCAAATATCGCAACTGATTTTACACCACACTCTAGGATTCTCTGCAAATTTTGATCTTTATCAGCTGTTACTCCCATTCGCCTGGTGCTCCCAAAAGCTGTTACTTTTGCGTTTCTCAATTCAAGGTCCTTCACTCTTTCAAAAAAATTCATATCCTTTGGATTACTACCTGGCCAACCACCTTCTATATAGTGAATTCCCAATTCATCCAGTTTTTTTGCAATTTTTAACTTATCATCGACTGATAGACTTACTCCCTCACCCTGTGTTCCATCTCTAAGTGTTGTGTCATATAAAAACACTTTTTGGCTAGTCATTTTATTCTCCCACTCTCCTAGCATACTCTCTCCTAAAATTCTTTTAATCATTTTTATTTAGCTGATTATTGCATTAAAGTATATCACATGAAAATGAAAATGACTATGTAACGTTCTAAATTTTCAGTTAGTTTTTATTATATTGTATACAAGACTATTATAAGTTATGAAAGATTCTTCTTTTTAGGTTTCTACTATTATATCAAGAACGAATAAAATTGCTACGAGGACTAACGAATTATAGGTTAAGATAATCATTTGGGACATTTCTCTACAATTTTTTTTTATTTTTGATTAAGACTAGGCACCACTAAAGTGTATTTGATTGATTTTCTGAGATGTTTCTCTATCATACTGACTTCTATTTGCTATTTTCTGCACATTTTCACCTTCATTTGGAGGAAAAGATGGGGAAATTTTTAACTTCTGATGTTTTATTTTTAAGTTTCGTCCTTTTATTTTTAAGTTCATGCCTTTTATTTTCAACTTTGAACCACTTATCGATTTCTCGACAATATCAGACAAGTTTCTACATACTTTTCTCTACTCACTCGCTTTTTGTAATGTGTTGCTAACTTCCGGACACTCTTCTACTTCTATTTCTACTTCAACTTCTTTTTCTATTTCCTCAAAGCTTTATCATTGCTTCAGCTTCATCCATATTATAACAGAAAATATACTTATCCACAGATTAAGGACTGTTATCATTCCAAAGAAAAAAAGGATGACAACCGTCACCCTCTTTAAAACTATTGAACTTTTTCTACGATCGTTGCTACACCTTGGCCCCCGCCAATACATAGAGTAGCTAATCCATATTGTCCATCTCTACGTTTTAATTCATGGAGTAAGGATACAAGTATACGGGCTCCACTTGCACCGATTGGATGCCCTAAGGCAATCGCTCCTCCATTCACGTTAAGGATCTCTTTAGAAAACTCTAAATCTCGACCTACAGCTAAGGCTTGAGCTGCAAATGCTTCATTTGCTTCTATTAAGCTTAAGTCGGATAGTGAAATGCCTGCTTTAGCTAATGCTTTTTTAGTAGCAGGTACTGGACCAATTCCCATAATACTAGGATCAACAGCCGCACTTGCATTTCCTCGAATTACAGCAAGTGGAGTAACACCTAATTCGTCCGCCTTTTTACGACTCATCACGACCACTGCTGCAGCTCCGTCATTTAATCCTGAAGCATTTCCAGCTGTTACACTTCCATCTTTTTTAAATGCAGGGCGTAGTTTCCCTAATTTTTCAGCTGTCGTTCCAGCCTTCACGTATTCATCGGTATCGAAAATAATAGGATCTCCTTTACGTTGTGGAATTTCAACGGATACAATTTCGTCCTTGAATTTACCTTCTGCAATCGCTTGAGCTGCTTTTGCTTGACTCCAAGCTGCAAACTCGTCTTGTTCCTCACGTGTTAATTCATACTGATCACATAAGTTTTCAGCTGTAACACCCATGTGATAATCATTAAAAGCACAAGTCAGCCCGTCGTACACCATGCTATCAATGAGCTTCTGATCACCCATACGAAACCCATCTCTAGCTCCCTTTGCTAAATATGGGGCCTGACTCATATTTTCCATACCTCCCGCAACTACAACGTCAGCATCACCAGAAAGAATGGCCTGGGTTGCTAAATGAACAGCTTTTAAACCTGAACCACATACTTTATTAATCGTCATCGAAGGAGTATGTTGTGGTAACCCCGCTTCTATTGCCGCTTGGCGTGCTGGATTTTGTCCTAACCCGGCTTGCAGGACATTCCCCATAATAACCTCATCTACTTGTTCAGCAGCGACTCCAGCTCTTTCTAAAGCAGACTTAATGACAGTTGCCCCTAACTTTGTTGCTTTTAAACCTTTTAAACTTCCTCCAAAACTACCAATCGGCGTCCTGACAGCGCTTACAATAACAACATCATGGTTACTCATTCTGTCGCTCTCCCTTCCAATCTCTTTTTAAAATGATATTTTTCGTAAATTTAAGTATAAACCAATCGAGCGTTCGCTCAGTATCTTCCATATTAGTATACACAATAGTAGAAACATATGTATAGTATTATCTCAATATTCAGGCTCCTTTTTTATAAAAGAAGCCTGAAAGATTTATCATGAAGTTTTTGTACGCTTTCCAATAGAGCGCCAGCCTTCAATACCTAAGAAAATACATAGAATAAAGAGGATTAGCCCCGAACCGAACAACAACCAATTTTTTATTATGAAGTTATTGTACATAAGCACACCGAGAGCTGTAATCGTCACAACAAACATAAAGAACATCGGGATAACGACATAGAACGCTTTAGCTCCTATTTTTATTAACCAAACAGACACAGCGAGTAGAGCTAAGGCACCAAGCATTTGGTTGGCGGAACCGAATAGTGGCCACACTTTTTCCCACGTTCCAGATAAAGCGAGTGCACCAGCACCGATAAGTCCTGCAATTGTTGCGACATGATTATTTTTCACCACTGAAATATGTTCTTCCCCTAGCTCTTGAATGGCATAACGCATTAGACGTGTAGCCGAATCTAATGTTGTTAGTAAAAATGCTGAAGCTGTAAGCGCTGTAAACGTTGTCGCCACAGTTAAGTCGATCCCCCAATGAGACATAAAGTAGCCAATTCCCGCAGAGAATGTTCCGATTGGGCCTCCTAGCTCTGTCATTCTAGCAGCAAAGTCAACTTGTGTAAGGTAAGCAACGGCTCCAATAGCAATGATGGCTAAAAATGCTTCAATTAGCATAGAACCGTATGCAATAAATCTACCATTCTTCTCATTGTCTAGCTGTTTAGCTGTTGTTCCTGAAGAGACTAGAGAGTGAAAGCCTGATATTGCCCCACAAGCAATCGTTATAAATAAAATCGGAAAAAGGAAACCTAAAGTCTCATGATTAAACCCTGTATAAGCAGGAAGTTGAATGGTTGGAGCGGCAATAATAATTCCGAGTGTTGCCCCAGCAATCATTCCATATAATAAAAAGGCATTTAAATAGTCACGTGGTTGTAGCAATACCCAAACTGGTAAAGTCGATGCAATATACGCATAAACTAAAAGAATAAATGACCACGTAACTGCACTTAATTCTAGCGGAAAAGAAATTCCAATCCAAACACTAAATAACATCGCCATTACACCTAAAATACTAGCAACTAATAAATTCAAACGAATTTGATTAATAATAAACCCAAATACAAGTGCAACTCCAATAAATAGTACTGATGCTGTCGCTGCTTCTGGAACGGCTACAAACGTATTGGCTACAAGAATTATAAATACACCCACAATCAATAGTAACGTTGCAATAGAGAAGATAAGAAATAAAACCTGCCCACGCTTACCAATATACTCACGAATGATTTCTCCAATCGACTTCGCTTTATGACGTACAGATGCTTGTAATGACGTATAATCATGGACACCCCCAATAAATATACTACCAATTAAGATCCATAGTACAGCAGGTAACCATCCAAAGAAAGCAGCAGTAATCGGACCAACAATAGGCCCGCCACCAGCAATCGTAGCAAAATGATGTCCTAATAATACAGGCTTTTTCGCTGGTACGTAATCCACCCCATCATACATCTGATTTGCTGGTGTATTACGCTTCGGATCAACCATCATTTGTTTCTCTAAAAATCTACCATACGTAAAATAAGCTATAAGTAGAATAATACCAGCTATCAATAGTAAAGTGAGTAAATTCATGACTTAACTCCCCCTTTAGTGGACTTTGAAGTGCTGCATATACTCTCTCCCTTTCCTATTTACATACACTTTTTTTTCGTCTACATTTACGAGGCCTATATAGTATTCAATCCAACCATTCATACCAAACTTTAGGAACTTGACTTTTCTAAATTTCTTCACTTCCTTAATAACAGCATTTTCAAGAGGCTTGTTCGTTAAAATAACACCAAGAAGGACAGAAGACATATGTTCACTATGAGAGGGAACATATGAAGCGCTATTTTTTAATAACTCTGTGGCAAAAGTTTGAATATCTTCTTCTACTACTTTCGTTTCTTTCGTCCATACAAACACGAACTGTTGATTATTTACTCCCCATATCGGAATCGATTTGGTCAAAAAGTACTTTTCATCACGCCTTAGATACTCTGCATAAAAAGAAAGTGGAATACAGCCTAGCTTTTTCTTTTTGTAAACATTAAAATGCCGACTATACTTTTCTACTAATTGATTTACAAATTCGTTTGAAATCGTTACACTCAAACAATCCCTCCTAGAATCGTTTTAATCTGTAGCCGACCACCTCCTTTTTATTTCTATGCATATTAAGGTTATGTAACAATTATTAAAGTTTTCTAGATAAAACAAAAAAAGGCTTCCTCTAAAATGAGAAAGCGCCTTACTATAAAACCAAATAGATTTCCTATTAATACGGTAATATCAGCTTTAAGTTTAAGCGTCTGCCACTTTTGTGAGCCAGCCTTTTAAAAGATCTTATTTATTCTGTTTTCATTGAAAATGTAGCGACTTGACTTTGTCCTGCAACAACTTTGTTAACCTGTTCCAATTTCATTGATTTTACTTGGTCAGCATTTGTAATGACTACTGGAGTGATCGTACTTGCTGCTTTTTCTTTTATTAAATCTAAAGAAAACTCAACTAATTTTGTTCCAACTTGAACTTTATCTCCTTCTTTAACGAAGACATCAAACCCTTCACCTTTCATATTAACCGTTTCAATACCAATATGGATGAGGACTTCTGCACCACTTAGCGAGCGAATTCCAATCGCATGTTTAGTAGGGAATATTTGGATAATTTCTCCTTTTATCGGTGAAACGACTTCCCCACTACTTGGTTCAACTGCAAAACCATCTCCGATCATTTTTTGAGCAAAAGTCGGGTCAGGTACTTCTTCGACTTTGATGTATGTACCATTCATAGGAGAATACAATTTTTCTTCACTTGGTAACTCTTTATTTCCTAAACCAAATAACTTTTTTAACAACTCTATCACCTCTACTTGTATATACAATCAATTAATAAGAGTAATATTAAAAACTTTTTTTGTCAAAGCATTATTACTCTATTTCTCAATATTTTGTAATATCCCCTAATCTATAGAAATAAAACATCACAAAACAGATGCAATATTCTTAATTACCAACCAATTATATTTTGTTTTCCTATTAGGAATTTTAGTTCCTGAAAAAAAACATTACTGGCGACCTTGAACTTTGGAAAATAGCGGTAGCTGCTGCTTTTATTAGACAGCTGTTGCAACTTCAACTGAAAATGAAAGACAAGTAGCTTAATATTATTTGAGCAGGCAGGAATTCACTCTGCCTCTTTTTAATTCTCACCAGACTTTACCGCTTTTACATTGCATAAAAAATAAAAAATACTTAAAGCTAGTAACGATAGAATACATAAAAAGAAAAAGGTAACACCGAACGATTCAGCCCCACTACTCCACATCGGTATTTTAATACTATTGATGAAATTGTTATCTAATAGCTTCCCTGAGACAGAAACACCAAAGGCACCACCTATAAATTGACACAGTTGTAAAACACCGATACTCGACGTAAACTCTTCACTACTTAAGTAATTGAATAAATAGTTAGGTAAACTCATTGTAATTGATGAAAAGCCGATGCTCGACACGAGGTAAAAAAAGATAACCGTCAGTGGTGACAGGTGGCTAAATAAAGCAAATAAGCTTGTTGCGACAAGTATAAAACGAATACCGAACCCGATAATGAATCTAGCCCCGACTCGGTCCATCCATCTTCCAATATAAATTGAAAAAATAGCAGATAACATCGCCCCTGGAAAAATCATCATCCCAATCACCTCACTAGAACGATTGAATACTTTTGCTAAAAACAATGGGTTTAAAAACAAAAGTGAGAAGTTAATAAAGAAAATGATAAAACCTATAAGAATAATCGAAATAAATACTTTGTTTGAAAGTAAGTTAAACGGAATAATCGGATTTTTCGCCTTTTTAATATGAAACCAAAAAAGCAAGAAAAACAAACTACCTAACAAGATGATCGATCTATTCGTTGTTACAAAAATTAATATTGATACTACACCAATAAACAAATAGAAAAGCCCTAAGAAATCAATCGATTTAACTTGTAACTGTTCTTCTTGTAACTGTTCTTTGGGTAGATTATATAAATAAATGGGAATGATCAAAACACCGACTACACTTATGACAAATAAAAAGGACCAACCTAAATATTGAGTGATAAAACCACCTATAAGTGGACCTAAACCAAACCCTAATGTAGAGGCTGCAGATACAACTCCCATTCCTCTACCTCGGCGTTCAATAGGGATATACCTTGATATAGTAACGATGCCTAGTGCTGCCACACAACAGGCCCCTGAAGCTTGGATAACACGAGCAAACAATAAAAACATATAATCAACAGACAATACACCGATGACAGACCCGACCCCAAACAATGAAAGTCCGATCGTAAACAACATTGCAATGGACTTCATTTGTGAAAGTTTACTATACAAAACTGTCCCGACTGCAAAAACAACAGAATAACTAGTTACAATCCACGATGCAGATGATGGAGTTAATGAAAAGTGAATGATAATTTCCGGAATTGCCACATTAAACATCGTTGTATTCATAACGATGATAAGTACATTTATAAATAAACACGCATAATGTAACTTCTCATTTTTCACATTACTATTTGGATAACTTTTTACGAGCTCCATTTTATACCTCTTTTCAAATTACTTTTAACTTTCTTAATTCATATTATTATCAGAAAAATAACTTTAACTCAATAAAAGATTAAAAACAGGTGTACCTTAATAATTAGAGTACACCCGTTTATCTAACTTATGATTTAGTTTATTCACTCGATAGGTAAACAATGATCGTGGGTAAATGGGCTGTAGTTCTAACTTTATTAATGTCCCTTTCGATAACACCTGTTCACTTTGCCATACTTGATACCCTAGAATACTAAATTGTAGAATCACAACAAGACTTATCAACGTAAATTTATTAATGACAAAACTGTCTTTCTTTATTTTTGCATTTTCGACTTTCGGTCATACTAAATGGCAATCGATAAAAGCACAATGGCATTTCCAGCCATTGACTGATGGTCTAAGCTTGATTTTATGACCACCGCCTCCATTCTATTCATTGACCTTCTCAATACCTATTAAATATATGAAAAAAGCAGTTTTTTTTAACTTTAGCATAGTAAAAGCTGCGAATACAAGTACTCGCAGCTTTAGTATTAGTTATAGGTCTAGCTGATTTAGTAATGTTTTTAATTCTACAATTTCATCCTTAGAAAATGTAAGGCCTTTTCCCATCTTTTCATAGTTAGGGTCCCAGTCACGTAGATCAAACTTCGCTTCACGTCCATTCCAACTGACTAAATTCAATTCTTTTTTCCAACCTTTTGCATTTTCAGATAAAACTCCAATCTTTTTTTCAATTTCAAATTTGATTGCTGCCATTCATTATTCCTCCAAAGTCATTTTTTCATTTTCCTAGTATGTCAGAGAACTTCTTCAATCATTCAACTTTTGATAATTTAATAATACTTGATGGGATCAGAAAAAACATGGATTTTTTTCAGTAAGTGAAAATCACTAAATAGAAAATTGGCAGGGTTGGATACACAAGAGGTTTAAGGTTTAAGGTTTAAGGAGAACAACTTAAATTATCGAGGAAGCTAACAGAAGAAAGGGTATTAATAAACAAATTTTTACTATGATAGTGATCAACATTACATTATCGAATAAAACAATTTTAATTTGTCACCTCCCAATTAATAATATATACTAGATTACTTGTAAATTGTTTTAAAGCTTTATTAATTTTTTGTTGATACTATTGGTCTATTAGAATTTATTGAAATTTGTACTATAATGTCACTATGTGTATTTTATCCGGATCAAGTAACACTCAAGACGGACGATGAAGACCCCGCCATCTTGAGTTAAGCATCACTTTAATTAGGAAGGTTGGAATCCAACATGTTCTGTCACTCGTGTGGGAATAAACGATTAAACAATGAAACCTATTGTTCCAAGTGCGGGACAGCATTTATAAACAATCTAGAAGAAATTAGCGCCACCATTGAACAAAATTCATTCTCGTCTACACTCCCACCTATTAACCAACAAAGCAATAATAAAAAAACACTGTATCTTTGGCTACTTCCACTAGTAAGCAGCCTTTTTGTTACTATTGGACTAATTTCGTATTACTATTATGAAACTAAAATTAATGAACGAGTTGTTTCGTTAAATCAACAAATTGAAGCTAGTCTTTCTTCTGGGGATTACGAACAATCACAGCAACAACTAACCGAAGCGCTTCAATTAAGGGATGTCGATACATTACAACAATTTGAGGATATAATTGCAGCAGCACTTATATATGAACAAGAATTGCAAGAAATTAATGAGTTAATACAACGAAATGAAGTTGACCAAGCTTCTCATCAAATTGAGACATTAAATGAGCAAATTAACGAAACTACTTATCCTTCATTGCTTCAACCAATCCAAAAAAAGCTAGAGAAAGCCGCGATTACTTTAACAGTTGTTGAAGTGAAAATGGAACTAAATGAACTTACTACCGTTGAAGAATTAGCACATAAACTATCGAGTCTGTCTTCATTAAATAATGAAGAGACAGAAAAAATAAAACAACAAATTGTTAATAAAATTGTCCAATTTTCCTATGAAAAAGCTGAAAAACATTTGCAACAGCATGAGTTTTCCAATGCCCTCTATGCTTTAGAAACGGGTCTTCAATATGCGATCAATAATGAAAAATTACTGTCATTTATTGAAAGAGTAAAAAATGAAAAGCTAGCTTTTGAAAAAGCCGAACAAACTCGACTTGAAGAAGCGATGATTGCAGCAGCAAAAGAAGATTTAAAAAATCGTACTGAAGCTGTAGAAATTACATCGCTAGATATTGAATTGGACAAGTATGGAGATATTTATTTATATGGGGATGTCATCAACAATGGTACAACTACGATTTATTCAATAGACATACATTATTCTATTTTTGATAAAAACGACGAATTTGTAGGAAATTCTGTCACCTCAGTCTACCCTTATTATTTATCACCTGGAGAAACGGGCCGATTCAGTCATTCATATTATGGTGTATATGAGGAATTAAATGTTACAGTAGACAGTATTACTTGGCAGATTGAATAAAGGATGGATTCATAAATGAACAAAAAATGGATAGTTAGCATTCTATCAACTTCTTTGATATGGATGCTTGGAATTACAGCTTTTCTCTTTTTATCCCATTGGGTTCCAGCTCAACTCCATATCGAGTCTAATTTACTTACTAAAGCAAACTCAGAGCTTCCGAAAGAAGAAATCGATGAAAAAAGTTTAAAGAAAATTATCCAGGAAACTCAAAAGTCTGTTGTGATGATTGAAGTAGAAGAAACGGGTTCAGGCGGTTCTGGCTTTTTTTATAACAATAAAGGGGATATTATTACAAACGCCCATGTCGTTGCTGGTGCTGAAGAAGTAACTGTTAAAATTGCTGATAAAAGTGAGTATACTGGAACCGTCATAGGAATTAGCACCGATACTGACGTATCAGTCATCCGAGTTTCCGATTTAAAAGAGACCGAGCCCTTACCCCTCGCAAAGGAAGTTCCAGCTGAGTTAGGTGATGAAGTGCTCGCCTTAGGAAGTCCTCTTGGATTCCAAAATACAGTAACAACTGGGATTATTAGTGGGGTTGATCGCAGTTTTGAACTAGAAAATTATCAATACGATAATGCCTATCAAATTTCAGCACCAATTGCTCCAGGGAATAGTGGTGGTCCCCTTATCTCGATTTCCACTGGAGAAGTAATCGGGATCAATTCTGCTGCAACTGATGTTGGAACGATTGGATTTAGCATTCCGATCATTAACGTGATTTCTCTCGTCACCAATTGGTCGGAAACACCTATGAAATCTTTGCCCACGATGGATTATATAAAGATGGACGACCAATCAGTTTCATCAAAAGAAAATTTGGCAACATATCTCGTCTACTATTTTTATGATAGTTTAAATGAACAAGATTATGTCACTGCCTATTCTCTACTGGGGTACTCATGGCAATTAAATACAAATTACGAACAATTTAGAAAAGGCTATTTAAATACCCGATCAGTAATGGTTGACGATATCTATACAATAACCGAAGGCGAAGAAGTACAAGTCGTTGCGATTATTAGTGCCGAAGAACAAAGTGGTGATGAGCTGACAACAAAAAAATATAAAGTAACCTATGAAGTCAGCTATGAAAATGACCAACTTAAGTTAATTAGTGGTAGTGGAGAAGAGATAAAGTAGCATTCTTTGACGATTAGACAACATAAGGAGTGTCCGTCGCACTCCTTTAATTATGGGTAGATATATGGATCATTTGGCTTTTCAATCACAGCTAAGGAGTGTACACGAATCATTGGTACGACTTCTTGCCCATGTTTACTAACATCAAGTGTTCCTTTCACTCTAACCCAACTTCCTTCTGTAAGGTGGATTTCACGATCCAGTTCAGCTAAAAAGCCAATGACTGTAGCATCTGCTACACAATGAGTAATTAGAAAACGCCCAATAAATAGCTGGTAAGGTGATCGAATTTCTTCCTTCAATACAAATCCATCAACTACAATCTCTCTACCACTTACCATTTCTGGATTTCCAGTAATGGCATAAAATTTTTGTACATAAGACGTTTTTTCCATTACAATGCTGTTACTGTCATACCCTTTTTTTAGTCTTTCCACTTCGGTCTTGTCTATCGGTAAACAAATAGCTTCTGGTACATGTCCAGAATGGAAATGAATATGGCCTTGATGGTCATGGGTAGTTGCATTTTCAATAGGTTGTTGCATAAGAGCGCCTCTTTTTAATGCAATCGAAGCATCTAATGCTTTAGCAGGAAGCAAAAGACCTGAAACAATAGGTAAGAAAATCATTACGTAAATAAGTCCATGGCGAAGAGTTATTCGATTTGAAAACCCGTCTTCATGATCACAGCCCCATGGTCCACAGTTTTCATGGTGATCTTCCATACTTTTACCGCTCCAAATTCGCGGCACTTGTATAAAAAAGAGAAACAAAAATAAAATCGATGCTACTTGGCTAAATCCAATGTATTTGGGGTTAATATAATTTCCAATCTCCTCAAAATAATGTAACTTAAAAAGGAATCCAGCAAACCCTAGTAAAATCATAGCCCTTATTGATTGGTGAATATAAAAATACATTGTAAATTCTCCCACCCTTATTACAAGATTTCTTCCCAGCTCCCCTATAAAAATGGATGGGTAAGCATTAATACTCCTAAAACCGTAATCGTAATTAGAAACATTAGTACGATGACAAAACGAAAACGGAACACAGCTAACAGCATGAGTGAATTTTTAAGGTCAAGCATTGGTCCATATATTAAAAAGCCTAGTAGTGATGTTTGTGGGAAGAGATGCCGAAATGAAGCGGCTATAAATGCATCTGCCTCGGAACACAAGGAGAGTAAAAACGCCAATCCCATCATCACAACAGTAGACATCAGTATCCCTTCACCAAGACCTAGCAATGAAGCTGAAGAGACAAAGGTTTGAATAAAAGCCGCTAATAACGCTCCAATTATTAAGTATTTTCCCATTTCAAAAAATTCATCGACCGAATGGTGACACATCGCCTTTAGTCGTTTATAGATTGGCAGTTTCTGATTATTTTCAACAACTATAGATGAATAAGTTTTTCTAAACTGATTTCCTTTATATAAAACACTAATTACAGCACAAATCATCAAGGCTATCACTAAGCCTAACCCCATACGTAAAAGCGCAATTCGCAGATCATTACCAAAAGCCATATAAGTGGAACCAACGACAATTGGGTTGATTAAAGGCCCTGTTAAAAGAAAGCCAACTCCTGCAAATATTGGGACTCCTTTTGAGACTAACCGTCGAACAATCGGAACAATTCCACACTCACAAGCAGGAAAAAGCGCACCAATTAAACAGCTGGCTACGACTGCAAGCACTCGATTTTTTGGAATCCAACGCCGAATATGTTCCTCAGTAATAAATACTTGAATAAGTCCAGCAATGAACACACCAATTAAAACAAAAGGTATTGCTTCAATTAAAATACTTAAAAAAATCGTATTAAATATAAGCAAAGAAGCTGGTAATTCTTGTCCATGTTCAGCTATAGTAGGACTGTAAAAAATAAAAAATGATACAAGTCCTATCAATACAAAACCTGTTATTTCTACTAAATAGGGGTTCGTAACTTTCTGCATTACATCCTCCAATTCAATTATTATTAAAGATATATATGCGGACAAGGGTAGATCATTCCCCTAAAAAAGAATTGTTCTGATTTATTTTACGCTTATCTATGCATTTAAGCTCTTCATAAAGTAGAAAAAAAAGAAGAGCCAACTATCTAATCGTTAGCTCTCCTTTTAGGTTTTTTATTGACCGCTTAATTCCGTTTTAATTTGTTGAATTTGATTCGGTTGAGCTGGTGCTGCAGGCTTATAATAACCTTTTTGTTTTGCTGCAGTATAAACTGCATATTGACGTGATTCATCTTGATTTCGCATTTGTTGTAATGTTTGTCTTAGTTGTGGATTATCTGTTTCAGATATAATTCCAGCATAAGTTGTTAAACTACCATTAATCATAGATAAATAATCATTAATCATATCTTTTTCAGTCATATTCATGATTTTGCCCTCCTATTGGTTTAAGAATGACATTAATTGTTGTTTAGAATTTCTAGCAGCTTGTGCATCATTTTGTAACATCTGAACAATCTGAGGGTCAGTACAATTAGCAGCATATGCATCAAGCTTCTTTGCAACATTATCATGCCCACTAATTAAATGACGCAAGTTTTGTAGTTCTAACTCATTAAGTGGCATTATTCAATTCTCCTTTCACTATGTAATAACTACACCATTATTATCTAAACTTAAGAGAGAATTATGTAATATACTAATAAAATGATTATAAAGCGCCACAAATTGAAAGGTGCCAGGCACCTTTAGTCAACTAAAGTCGCTTGGCACTTGTTTATTTTATTCCATTGATTAGTAAGTTCTTCTTTATTGATGTCAATCCCGATCACAACTAAATAATGTTGCCCAGAATAACTCGTAGGCTCCCAATTCGTTCGCTTAACGACATGTTGCATTAAATATGTTTCTTTTTTCCCCGTTAATGGAATATACCCTTTGGCTCTTAATATACTTGTTTTACATTTCTTAAGAAATTTTTCAATGTCTTTTTCTCGTATTGGTTGTGAAATGGAGAAGGAAATCGTTTGTATACGAGAAAACGACCTTTTATGTGCATGTTTTTTATGCTCATTTTCTTGATTCGACATTTTAATATTAACTTTTATTGAATCCCTAGACCGATTTTGCGTTACTATATTAAACAATGGTTCCATACTTACTGCACTGTACGACGTATAGTAAATTTCTGCTTTAGTATTTTGCTTTTTTAAAGCTTTACTAATTTTAGCTTTTCTAGCTGGATTAATTAAATCCATTTTATTTATTACTAATACATCAGCCACTTCAGTTTGTCTTCTGACAGTTTCCACTAGGCTACGATCGGCTTCAAAAATACTATTATATTCCAAAACATTTTCAGCATCTAAAATGGTAATCACTCGTTCCAAGTATAAACATTCTATAAACTGTGGTTCCGTTAAAGAATCTGCGACTTCCTCAGGATTGGCTACTCCAGTTAGCTCAATAAAAATTACATCTGGCTTTTGTAACAATAGCTTTTCTATACTTCCAACAACTTCATTTTTTTTATTACAGCAAATACATCCATCTAATAGCTTTTCAACGAGTTGTTCTTTACGATGATTTGAAATAATTGCACCATCAGTATCTGTACTTCCTAACTCGTTCATTAACACTGCGGGTTTTAGTTGACGTCTAGAGCATTCTTCTAATAATCGTAGCAATAACGTTGTTTTGCCGCTTCCTAAAAAACCACTTAAAACAAAGACAGGAATTTTAGCCACCGGAACCCTTCCCTTCAGAATGATTTTCGTTTGCTCTAATTCCTAACTATATTGCACAAAAATAAGAATTATTCCGATTTTACATTAAAAGACACACCTCTCAACCCTCTCAGCTTCCTTTTAAACTTAATACTATTAACGGATCGGCTTCCAAGAAATTATCGCAGCATGAAAGGAATGATTATAAACGTATTTACCGTTTTTGAAATGAACGAATTCACTGAGCGATTCCTCCACCTCAGAGTTTTTATAATCTTTGGTAAGTATTTTACTTAAATTGTCTTTATTTCATATTTATCAAGATCGGTACCTATGAATAAAGTTTTGTATGTCGATCTCCGCTTTTACGGATCGTATTCTTCATCATTCTCTCCTACAGTTGATCATCTGATTGTAATTGATCCAGCTGATACTTCATACGACTTTGGTTCAAATCTTCTCCTATAAAAACTAACACTGGATCGTATTTTTTATCAAAAGTATATCGTTCAAACATCGGAACACCGTAAGCATAGTTAAATAAAAATAAACCTGGTGTTTCTTGTAAATATAAAAAACCTTTCGCACGATATAGCTGTCCTTCTATGTTTTCTATCCATTGTAAAAAGTCAAAGCGGTTAATAGGTTTTTCAATTGAAAATGATACGGTTCTAAGGTGGAGATGATGATGCACATGGGCTTCTTCATTTTCCATTACATTGTTTATTTTCTTTTGAATAGGCTGATCATCAAGAATTGAAGGATTGAATTTGGCAAACGTAACAATGGAAAGGACCGCTAGCTGATTAACTTTTTTAATAGAATTAACGACTTCATTTATTTGTCCTTCATCAACCTGATCTCTTTTATTTACAAGGACAATATCTGCATATTTTACTTGCTCTATTAAAAGTTTTTTAAGTTTAATACTTAATCTATTTTCTAACCACTGCTTGGCATTTACTACGGTAATAACACACCGGATTTCTAGTTTACTTACTAGCGTTGGATGCGTGCACGCCTCTATCACTTCTAATGGGTGAGCAGCACCTGTTGATTCTATTAGAATAATATCGAGTTCATACTCCTCTAACATTGAATGCAATTGCAAACTTAACTCGCCTTGGAGAGTACAGCAAATACACCCATTTAACATTTCTTTTAAAGGTGTTTCCTGAGGAATAATTGCAGAATCTATACTTATTTCACCTAATTCATTCATTAATACTCCAATTCGCTTCCCTTTGCTTTTCTCTAACTCAACTACTTCTTTTAATAACGTGCTTTTCCCACTTCCTAAAAACCCACTAAGAATGATGATCTCTACTTTATTTTTATCCATTGGTCTATACAGCTTTAATCCTTTCTTCGATCTGTTCTTCATATCATTTTATTATTACATAATACTAAGCCGTTTCATCAATGAAATCCTCTTCAATGATGAAACGGCTTATCTTAAGCTGATGTACAATTCTCAAATTGTTCTTGAAACCACTTTTCATCTAAGTCAGTCCCAATAACAACCATTTCACTTACTCTTTTTTCTCCTTTTCCCCATTCACGATCAGCGGTTCCCGCAAAAAGCATATGGACACCTTGGAAGACAACACGCTTTTCTAAATTCTCAATATGGAAAATACCTTTATAACGGTACATTTGCGGCCCAAGCTCAGCTAACACCGTATTCATCCATTGCTCTACTTTCGGTAAACTTAAAGGCTTCTCAGAGCGTAAAACAATTGCCTTTACATGGTCATCATGGTGATGGTGATGATCGGCCTTTAAAAAGTCAGGAGCTATTTCTAATTTTTGATCAAGGTCAAAGGAATACAAGTTTAATATTTGATCCAAGTTAATTTGACTGTGACTCGCTTGTACTAATTTCGCTGTTGGGTTCATTTTCGTTAAACGCTGAATGACTGAGTTCAAAAGTTCCTTTTCCACTAAATCAATTTTATTTAAAACGAGTACATCTGCAAAAGCCACCTGCTCTTGTGCTTCATACGAACGATCTAACTGTTCATGAACATGGTATGTATCCACAACCGTAACGATGGAATCTAATTGATAGTATTCAGATAACTCCGGATCGACAAAGAAAGTTTGTGCTACAGGTCCTGGATCGGCAAGACCGGTCGTTTCAATTACCACTCGATCAAAATCAAGGCTCATACCTTGTTCACCATTGCGTCTTTCTTTCAAATCATGCAATATGCGAATTAAATCACCGCGAACGGTACAACAAATGCAGCCATTATTCATCTCAAAAATCTCTTCGTCTGCACCGACAACGAGTTGGTTATCAATCCCTACTTCTCCAAATTCATTAACAATGACAGCAATTTTCTGACCATGATTTTCAGTTAGAATATAATTGAGTAATGTTGTCTTTCCGGCTCCTAAAAAACCTGTAAGAACGGTAACTGGTACTTTCTCATTCTTATTCATTCTATTCACTCCTTCTTCTATTGTAAAACAACACCATTATTTTAATCGTAATTATTACGATTAAAACCTTTAAAAAAAGATAATAAATGTTTTGTATAATACTAATAAACCGAAAGCAGATACTACTGATGTTATCGCTTGTTTATACGAATGCTTTAGAGCATAAAGCACCCCCATCTCTTTTGCAATTGCCCACATTGTGACAAGGCACGCTGATAGTGTGGAGGCTACATAGACAAGTATAAACAATTCTACCGTTGTAATTGAAGCTAATAACTCACCCCCACCTTGATTGAATAAAAGCATCCCATCTTTTCGAATGACAGAAAAAAGTAACCCCACACCTGCAGCAGCTGGAATTGAAAGAATCGCTAGGACTGGTTCTACAAATTTTATTAATGAAGCTATGATTCCTAAACCATCTAAGATTGAAACAATCACACAAATTCCTAAAAATATCGGCATCGCTTGAAGGAAAAATTGTGAAACTGTTTCTTTCATTTTGATAATGAACCGATGACCACTACCTGCTTTTATGATCGTTGTAGGATAGAAATCATTTGAAGCTTTACTAGTAGACGGGTACCAAATTTTAGTATGTACTGCTCCAATAATCACAAGAATAAAAAGATAGGGAACAAAAAGCCAAGGCTTCCCCCCGACACTAAAAATTGACAATGTAGCGCCAATTTGATAGCTACAAGCCGAGCCGTAAGAAATCATCGACATACACTGCTTTCTCGTACACGCACTACAAGATTCCGTTTGGAAAACAGCGACGACATTACAACCGTAGCCTGTTAATACAGGAATAAAATCTCGTCCACTTAACCCAATTTTTCTTAAGATCGGTGTAATTTCAGTTGTAATTTTATCCTTTAAACCGACTTCCTCAGTAAAAGCAATACTCATCCCGACAAACAGGACAACTGGAAATGCCCAGAGAAATGAATATACGCCTAATGTAAATAAACCGAAATCTCCGACTAAAATTTGTTCAAGAAGAAATGGTGTATGGGAAAATAAGCCCTCTAATGGTTCAATAATTAGCCCATTAACCAAAGGTTCCAAAGTACTTGCTAATAAATAAGCAGCATATACAGGTAAGCCATAAATACTAATGACTAAAAATAAATATAATAATACTTTGCTGTTGGAAAACGGGAACTTCGGAAATTTGTAAGCTCTTTTATTTAAAGGATAGGAAGCATGATCTTTTCTTAGTTCGTCCATTATACTAAATGCCTCCTTAATTAAAATTTGTACATAAAATATCCCTCCGTATCATTTAAAGAGGGGATTATCTTGTTAACACTGACATGAATTGTCACAACAAGAGAGGTCGTCGAGGAGCATGTTTGATTTTCTGTAGTAATCAAACAATTCTTCATTCAACTCCAACCCTAACTTCTCGTATATCTCCTTTGCGACAACTGCAAATCGTTGGCGAAATTTATAAATGAAGCAAAAAATTACTTCTTGATGTCGAACTTGAGGTCCAACTAGGAATAGTCCTTCAGAGACGGTTGACTCATCTTTTTCACTAAGCTCAATGACATTATTTTCATCATAATAAAAATGCTCAAAAATTAACGAAAGGCTATTTTTAAATCCAATCGCTAATATGGGTCGAGTAGGACTAAAGATGACATCTCCACTTTCAAGAAAAATAGAATAACCGTCTTCTATTTGCTCCACTTTTACTACCTTGCTCTTTCCTCTCAATATTAGGTCTTCGCTATCCATTACTTCTTCTAGACGATCAAACGTAAATGGCGATAACGATATGCTTGGGTCTGGATTGTCATCTGACCAAGATTCTCCTTTGGCTAAAACAGTCACTTGCTTCCCATAATGAATAAGATGAATGGCTGCATCGATTGCACTTTCATATCCACCAATAACAACAAAATCATCACCATCGACCTCACCCCAAGATGTAACCTCACTGTTATGAAGACACAACTCAGCACCTTGAAATGCTTCCTTATCTGGGTACTGAAACTCGCCCCCAGCCCACACAACATATGGAGCATTATAATGACCATTATTTGTTTTTAATTCGAAACCATCGTCCAACTTTTCTAACTCAAAAACATCTATTCCAAACTCGATAGGGAGCTTAAAGTGTATCGCTACAGCCTCTAAATATTCTGCATATTCTTCCCCGCTCAAATGTTCAGTTTGAAATGTATATCCTGGTGAAGTCGCAGGCATTACTGCATTTAAATCTAATAGTCCAAATCCATGACCGGGAAAGGATGGCGTTAATAACCTCATTTCTTCTGGCCATTTTTTAAATGAACTACCGATAGAATCACGTTCTAAAATGACAAAGTTTTTTAATCCCATTTGCATAAACAACGCGCCAATTCCTACACCTGCAGGACCAGCACCAACAATAATTACATCATATTGATTTTTTTTCATCATTGTTTCCACCCCTTCACATAAATCGTAATAATTACGATTTTATAGTTACTATTATTCTCTACTTCTTTTTTAATGTCAACAAATCAAATATTTGTACTAATCGGTAAAGGTATTATAATATATAAATCAGAATAATTCCTAATTTATTTCATCTTACAAAGGAGACAACAATGGAAACCAAGATACTACCTACTAAACAAGAACGTCATAAACGTTTTGGCTCAGTCCCTCCAGTAAAAGGAAACAAACCTATAAATAAAGAAGAAATGACGGACCTTCAAAACACTCCTAATGACTTTTTATTTGCGATTGATTCAGTCGGTATCAGTAATGTAAAACACCCTATTATCGTCCAATCCGATTACAAACCAAATACACAAACAACGGTTGGAACATTTTCCTTAACTACGGGACTTCAGCAAATGAGTAAAGGAATAAATATGAGCCGCCTTACAGAGCTTCTTCACGAATATCACTTAGAGGGCTTCATTGTTGATTTTAATCACCTATACTCTTTTACAAAAGATTTAGTCGAAAGAATGCAACAATCAAGTGCTCAAATCAATGTTCAATTCCCTTGGTTTTTTGAACGAAAAAGCCCATCATTACAAAAAGCGGGACTAGCACATGCCGAAGCTTTTATGAATGTAAATTTTGATCATGAAAAAGGATTCACTCATGAAATAGGTATTACAGTTGCTGTAACAACCCTTTGTCCTTGCTCAAAAGAAATAAGTGAGTATAGTGCTCATAATCAACGGGGTTATGTAACAATTAAAGCTGAATTTTTTAAACCGACTAAACTCAAAACGGATTGGAAAGTAACATTGCTTGAAGCAGCAGAATCTAATGCGAGTTCAGTATTATACCCTATTCTAAAAAGGCCAGATGAAAAAGCAGTTACAGAAAGAGCCTATGAAAATCCAAGGTTTGTAGAAGACATGGTCCGTTTAGTTGCAGCCGATTTATATGAAAATGAGGATATTAAAGCATTTACCATTGAATGCCGAAATGAAGAATCAATTCACATGCATGATGCCATTGCTCGTTTAACTTATTCAAAGGCTCTTTTCTAAAAGATTGTTGCTTTTAGCTATTGGACCGTTAACCAAGCGAAAGCTTGGTTCTTCACGCTTTGGCGTGAAGCCTTTGAACATAAAACAGCCAGATGGACTAATGAATTTATCCATTATGGCTGATTTATGTTCAAAAAACGGTCCAATAGCAACAAAGTTTACGAAAGCAGCTTATTCAAAAGAATAAAATTAAAAAGGTGACACTGCCTAATAATTTTACTTAATTATAGGGTCAGTAAGTCACCTTCTTTTTTATCTATATTCATATTCGGTTTCTTCACCAACAGCACGATCTAAAGCTTGCCACGCCATTAGTGCACAATTATGGCGCGCCCTTAACTTATGAACACCTTCTAACGCGAAAGCATCCCCTAAATCTATCTCTTCTGAAACTTCCCCGTTTCGAACCATCGCTTCCATTGCTTGACGCAATTTCGCTGCTTCTTTTAAAGGCACTCCTTTTAATAGTTCTGTCATCATCGAAGCAGAAGCCATACTAATACTACAGCCTTCACCGATAAAAGATATGTCCTCAATCCTTTTGTCCTCTGATAATTTTAAAAATAGTGTCATTACATCTCCACATGTTGGATTTTTGTAATGTAGCTGTTTAATCTGTTCACCTTCTAACTTCCTATGATTTCGACGGTTTTTCGAATGGTCCACCACTAATTGTCTGTACAGTTGATCTAACATTAATCATTCCCCCTTGCATCCTATAAAAAACTAAAAGTATATAAATAGTAATAATTTCGGTTTGTTATGATTATTATACTCATGCATTGCGATTTAGTCTAATCATACTCCATTTCTCTAATTCCTAACTATATTGAATAGAAAACAGAATTATTCTGATTATAAGTGATCAGATAACGATTCTTAATATTAACGGATAGTATGAAAGCTGTCAGTAAATATTAAGCAGAAAGGAGGGTTAAATATGGGACAAGAACATCAAATTCACCACAATCATCCACATAAGCATAGTTTGTCCTGCGGTCATACAAAGATTAAGCATGATGATCACATTGATTACGTACACAATGGACATCTTCATTACGAGCATAATGGACACTGGGATGAATGCAAGATCCCTGTTACAACTATCAATCCCGATGAGTGTAGACCAATGAATTGCGGGTGCACGCACGATAAAGATTGCGGACATGAACTTGTTCCTCACGGCGATCACATGGATTATTTAGTAAATGGAAGATTACATCATGTACATGGAGATCATTGTGATGATCATGGCCCGGTTGAATTAATAAGCGTTAACTAAAATCCAAATCTCCTTAAACTTGATCAATTTGTTGAACTTGTTCATCATCTCAAATCAAAAAGCCTCCTAATTGATGGAGGCCCCTTGAATTTCATCATATTGTAATCCTTTTAACTTTTTAACACATTTATAAAAACTGCTTTTATTTTTCTCTTTTAAAGCATAGTCAATTTGATATTGTAGAACTAATTTCTCAAGTTCTACATCTAATATTAACATGATTTTTTTAGCCTCAATAAGTTCTTCTAATGTATTTAGGCAGACGAATTCCTCTCGATTATTAAATCTAACTAAAATAAACCATCCTTTATTTACAATGAACTTTACATCTTCTCCTATACTTATTAATGAACCTGAGTCAATTTGGGACATCCCAGTTATTATATTGGAAACCTCTATACCATAATATAAACATTCTATAGATATTCCAGTTTTATGTAGTACAACAAAATCCAATTCATTTCCCCTCCATAAGATTTAGTGTTCTACAAATTTTTATTTTTTTGAATAAAAATGATAATTATTATCAATAATATGTATGAGAGCAAACGGAAATAAATGTCTGTCTTCACAAAAAAGGACAGCCCACAAAGCTGCCCCTTTCTTAAGATACAACCATTAAATTTCAGGATCAAACGTTTTGCAGTCGGTCTCTTCCTGATTTTCAGCTTTTTTACCAGTGTGGCTGACTACGTAAATTCGATCAGCCGCACATTTGTTTCCATTCGCCCAATATTTACAATTATCTACTTCACACAATACATCTACTGCCATCGTCTACACCTCCTCTCCATCATTAGCATTAGCTATTTTTTTTACTTTCATACCCTTATTTCTCGACTCCACATAAGTGAATTAGGTGACCAATATATTGATTTTAATAATCTGTTTTTAAAATGATGAAGCGTTAAAACCTCTCTTCTAATACAGACTTTTAGACTTTTTCTCCAAAATAAAAAAGACCCTGAATCCAGGGCCTTCTTTGTAAAACAATTACTTTTGAACGTTAGCAGCTTGAGGGCCACGTTGACCTTGCTCGATTTCAAAAGATACTGTTTGACCTTCTTCTAAAGTTTTGAAACCTTCGCCTTGAATTGCAGAGAAGTGAACGAATACATCGTCTTGTCCTTCTACTTCAATAAAACCGAAACCTTTTTCTGCGTTAAACCATTTAACTGTACCTTGTACCATAATCTTGTTCCTCCTGTATGGCTATGTGCCACATTGTATTACTATTTTTGCTCTTCAAAATCATTCAAGGCGAAAATACTTTGTAAAGATTTTTCTTCCTTCAATCTTATCCGAACAACAATAAGTAATTATATTATAGCAGGTATTGTATCAAAAAGAAACATTAAAATAGTGAGATGGTAAAATTTTAGGGTAGCTTATGTTTTAAAGTGATCTAAATAAGGGGTTATTTCTAAAGAATGTTAATTAATATAACAATTAATAATAAGAATATTATGTATACATCTCATAATTTTGGGAATTCTATAAACTATTCTTAAGAGGGAGGCTAGTTATGGAAGTAAATATGAGTCCAGAAGAAGTGATTCTTGAAATTAAGCAGCTTAGTGTAAACGGTGAAAACTTAAGTAAAAAATCGGTAAAAAAAGCGTATCCACAATTAATGCGCAGTGCTCTACACTACTATCCTGATTGGGACAGTGCGATTGAGAAAAGCATTACGGGATAACATTAGTTGTAACATCAAGCTGACAAAAATGGGGGTCAGCTTGATGCCTTACAACTTCCTACTTTTTAAATATTTCTAATATCCTTTTAAAGGATATATAATTATATATCTTGTGTTATTATAAGTTATAGCAACTTTGTTTTGACTTATAACGAGGATCACGGCTATTTATTTAATAATTTGAAGTTCTTTCGGAAAAGATGTTAAACACTTCGAGCCTTCTTCAGTAATAAGCACATCATCTTCTATACGAACACCACCAATATGAGGAACATATATTCCGGGCTCTACTGTATAAACCATTCCGGTATGCAAAAGATTATTATTATTTTCATTCATGGAAGGAAACTCATGAACTTCAATACCTAAGCCATGGCCAATTCGATGTGTAAAATATGGGCCATAACCTTCATCTGTTATATAGTTGCGAGCAATTTTATCGATTTCTCCAATTACTGTACCTGGTTTACTAATGGATAAAGATAACTCTTGTGCTTGACGCACCGTTTCGTATATGTGCTTCTGTTCTTCCGAAACAGTTTTATAAGCAACGGTTCTTGTAATATCAGAGCAATATCCTTCCAATATAACCCCTAAATCAAATAATACAAAATCTCCTGCTACAATTTCTTTTAACCCTGGATGACCATGAGGTTCTGCTGATTTAGTCCCTGACAAAACCATTGTTGAAAAAGACATTTGACGTATCCCTTTTTTCTTCAATTCATATTCAATTGTTGCTATGATTTCCATTTCTGTCTTACCTTTATTTATTTCATGAATACCGACTTCCACACCAAAGTCAGCCAGTTTTGCTGCTTCACGTAATATTGATACTTCATTTTTATCTTTTATCATTCTAAGTGCTTTGATTTTTTCATCTGCCGGTACAAATTGCGCCATTGGAAACAAAGAGAGTAGCTGCTCACTTCTCTCATAAGTAAGGACTCCTTTCTCAATGGCTATCAAATGTACATCTGAAACTCTTGCTTGTACCGCCTTTTGAAATAATCCCCAAACATCATCGGAATCTTGATAACTAACAATTTCTCCCTTCCACCCTGAAGCCCTTGCAGCCAACTCCTCCATTTGTGGGCAAATTAAGAATGGCTCCTTATCAGGAAAAATCGCTAAACCTAATAACCTCTCGTGCGGTTCACTATTAAAGTTAGATAAATAGTAAACATTGTACTTCGATTGGATGAAAGCATATGTATAATTATTTTCCTTAACCCAATTTGTTAAATTCTCTAGTCGGTTATTCATTCAAATCACTATCCTTCCCTATTTTCCCTTATTATACCTGCCTTTTATTTATTTTGTCCTATTTCAAATGGGTTGACAAAACATAAATTTGCTTTTAGTTAACTTTTATAGTAGAATAAATAAAATACTTATGAAAACTTAAAGTTAATGATTTTATTCTTTAACTATGACTTTTATATATGAAATTAATATAGAAAAAATCAATCTGGCATCTTGAGGAAACTTCGTACGCCTTATTTAAATGGCACGGCCTCGGAGCCGTAATGATGAAAGAGAGGTAGGGCTTTCATTATTTAGGGACTCAAAGAAAACACAGAGATATGATCGCGGCAAATTTTAAGTATAAATAAGAGAATACAAAGAAGGCTTGCTAATATAGCGAGCCTTTTTAAATTTCATATCTAGATAAGATATACTTCTATATATTTACGTGTATAGAAATAAAAACAAAGAGCATGATAAACGTGAAGGTTAAATGGATTTGTAGCTCAAGTGGATAGAGCAGCCAGTCATTCCGAGGTGAGTAGCTGAGCATTTTGTGGGTTCGAGTCCCACCAAATCCGCCTTCCTTTTATTTTATAGCTTCCTAAAACAACAGCTCAGAAACTTCATTTAATTCCTGAGTTCTTTTTTCATCTTGTTCTTGTTGAGCATGCTTAATTTCCTGTTTAAGAATTAAATCTAAAATTTTTATTTCCCCTTCACCTAAATCCTTTACAAATTCTTCTTCACTTGAATAATTTTTTTGCTCTAGCTTTTCGTAAATCTCTTGGCAAATAGAGTGCTCTTCTATGTAATTTGATAAAGCCTCTCTTAAGTAACCCAATGTTTTCTCCATATTATCCACGTCCTTTTTCATTAATAAACTTCACTAACCATTAAATTGTGATAAATGGATCCATTTTATACATATCTTAAAAAAATTGAATAAGACGCCTAAATAATAGACGTCTTATTTTTACCCCGTTTGACAGGCGCTATTGAAATTTCACTTTACACATTTTCATTTTCTATTACTAAGGCAATTCCTTGTCCACCACCGATACAAAGACTAGCTACACCATATCGAAGACCATTTCGTTTTAATTCGTTTGCTAGTGATAATACAATCCGCGAACCACTTGCTCCAACTGGATGTCCTAGTGCAATAGCTCCTCCGTGTACATTCGTTTTGGCTCTGTCTAAGCTCAATTCCTTTTCAACAGCTAAATATTGGGCGGCAAACGCTTCATTTACTTCAATACGATCGATTTGATCAAGGGTTAACCCTGCACGTTGTAAAGCTTGTTGTATAGCTGGAACTGGTCCTATCCCCATAATGTTAGGATCAACCCCCGTGATCCCCCAGGATACAATTTTGGCCAATGGAGTTTGATTACGTCTTTTTACTTCAGCCTCACTTGAAACCACTATGGAAGCTGCCCCATCATTAATTCCACTTGCATTACCTGCAGTAACTGTTCCAGCTTTTTTAAATGATGGCTTTAAGACTGACAATTTTTCAATCGTAATATCTTGTTTAACATGTTCGTCTTTATCTACTACTTTGTTGCCACCTCGGGACTGAATTTCTACCGCTGTAATTTCTTCAGCAAAAATACCCGAATTGATCGCTTCAGTTGCTCTTTGTTGACTAAGTAGTGCAAATTCATCCTGCTCTTCTCGTGAAATCTCGTATTTTTCTGCTAGATTTTCAGCTGTTACTCCCATCCCACTCCCTGTATATTGATCTGTTAATGTGCTCAATAGCATATCTTCAAATTGAAAATTACCATATTTCACCCCTGAAAAGCGACTCGAGAAATTCGCATGAGGTGACATCGTCATATTTTCAGCCCCACCGACTAAGGCCAAATTAGATTCGCCTAAACGAATACTTTGTGCTGCAGATACAATCGATTGCATGCCTGACCCACAAAGGCGGTTGACCGTTAATGCAGGTGTATCGATCGAAACACCTGCTTTTAAAGCGATGTGGCGTGCTAAGTATGCAGCATTCGTTGAACTATGAATGACGTTCCCATATACGACTTGATCAATATCCGTTCCTTCAACTTGCGCCCTTTTTAATGCCTCGATCGCAGTTACTGTACCTAGTTCAGTAGCATTAACGCCTTGAAAAGATCCACCAAAGGCTGTAAATGCTGTCCTTGCTCCACCTAAAATATAAACATTGCTCATTACAAATCCCCCATTCTATTTTTTGTTTCCTTATATTCGATTTAATATACAAATTATCTACTTGATTGATGGAAAGTTACTGGTTAAAAAACAATTACTTTTTTTCTACTAAACTTCTTAATTCTGTTTTTAACACTTTACCACTAGCGTTTCTAGGAAGAGCTTCTACAATCTCAACCTCTTGAGGTACTTTATATTTAGCCAACCGACTTTGACAATATGCTAGGATTGCACTTTCATCGATTTGCATATCCTTTTTCTTTGCTACATAGGCTTTCGGTACTTCTCCTAATACTTCATGAGGTACACCGATAATTGCTGCCTCTAACACTTCAGGGATTTCGTAAAGAACTTCTTCAATTTCAACTGGGTAAATATTTTCACCACCACGGATGATCATATCTTTTTTTCTATCAACGATATAAAGGAGGCCATCTTCGTCAAAGCGCCCGAGATCTCCACTATAAAGCCACCCCTCTTTAATCGTCGCTCTTGTTGCTTCCTCATTTTTTAGGTAACCTTTCATGACATGTGGTCCTTTTACTATGATTTCCCCTACATCTCCAACAGCTGCATCTTCTCCATTTCCATCTACTACCCGAACCTCACATTGTGGTAAGGCTTCACCAACAGATCCCACTTTGGTTAAAGCATGATGATCTTTTAATGTAGTCGCACCTGGTGAATTTTCTGTTTGTCCATACAAGTTTTGTACTTTTACTTTAGGAAAAATTTCTTTCACACGTTTAACTAACTCGTATGGCATTGGTGCTGCACCATATGTAAGTAATCGAAGCTTTGGTAAAGCTGCCTTTTGTAAGCTCGGTGTCGTAAGAAGGATGCTATACATTGCTGGAACCCCAAAGAATATTGTGACTTTTTCTTTTTCCATCGTTTTAATTGTTTGTTCTGGTGAAAATCCTTCTTCAATGATAAGAGCTCCTCCAGCGTAAATTGTCGGAACAGTAAACACATGACTTGCTGCACAATGAAATAATGGTGCCACAATATGCATCCGGTCATTGTTAGTAATTTCCATAGATTCCTTCCAGATTTGTCCGATAGAGACAACGTTTTTATTAGTTAACATGACACCTTTAGGTCGTCCTGTCGTTCCTGATGTATAAAAAATAACAGCAGTATCATCGTCTTCTGCTTCTACTTTTTCTACTGTTCGATCTTGTCCCGAAATAATATCCTCTACTCGATTATTAGAGTTGTCGTATCCTGTTGTAAGGGTATCCTCAATTGCAGTTAATTTCGGCATGATTGTGTTAATTGTTTCCTCAAATCGTTGATCATAAATGATTGCCTTAGCCTCTGAATGATTGAGAATATAATCAATTTCCCTTGGTGCAAGTTTTGTATTAATAGGTAAAACAGGAAATCCACCTATTTGACAAGCGTAATAACTTACTAGAAAGTAATCTGAATTAGGTAAGACGAGCGCAATAATATCATCTTTTCCGTATCCTTTTTCTTGAAAATAACCCGCAAGTCTCTTTGCTTGTTTATAAAATTGTTGATAGGTGGTTTCCCTACCTAAATACGATGAAATCATCGCATTCGGTTGAGTTTCTACCATTTTCTCCAAATGATCTCTAATAAACATCACTAAATTCCCCTTTCAACTATAAATATTTTAAAGAATATTGTATAACTATATTGTAAGCGCTTTGACCTGGAAATAAAACAAAGAATATTCAGAAATTAAATATTATAACTATATTTAAACCTAAAGTTAATTCTATCTTATGAGTAGTAGTCAAACATCCCCTATTTTCTAACTATCACCCATCAAAAAACCAAAAGTCAGGCTGACATTTTGCTCAGCCTGACCTATTCAATGTAGTATTGATTTTTAGATAAGAATTATTTAAAAGGGTTTTTCCATTCCATTAATACACCGTAATTACAAGATTCCTCATCATCCAAGTAATCTTTTACAATATGAATTGGCATCCTACCACACCGCAATAAAAAAGAAATGACTGGGTCCTTAATCTGTCCCTTTGTAACTTGATGAATATACTCCTCTGGGGTCAACTGATCTGAAACTTTATGATATCCAGGCATTCGACCCCCACCTAGTAATCGATCTAACCCTTGTTGAATGACAACGTGATACATCGATTGCATTATTAATTTGCCAAGTCCTAATTTACGATATTTCGGGCGGACACTAATATCGACTATATAAAGAGTATTGCCGTCTCGGTTATGATTTCTAATATAACCGTTATCAGTAATTTCCTCCCACGTATGATCAGCATGGTTTGGATCAAAGTCAACACACAGACCCGTTAATGAGCCGGCTAATTCACCATCCACTTCAATACATAAAGCACCGGCTTGGAAAAGATCTACGTGGTTTCTTAACTGTTCTTTATCCCACCATAGCTCAGAAGGAAAAGGAGGAGGGAAACATTCTTTTTGGATTTGAATGAGTTCATCAAAGTCGTTTTTTGTGTAATTTCGAATGACAGCCGGGACCGTTTGCTCTTGGTCAAACACATAGAATTCACTTCGATATAACATCTATTAAAATCCTTTCGTATTCATTTTTTCCCAGTCTGGATAAAGATCTGTACGTCGGTCTCTCCATGTAGTAACTGAACCTTTTTCTCTAACTTCATATAAAAGATTAAGGTCTAAATCTGCCGTCACAATCATGTCATTATTTAGTTCACCTTCAACCATGATACCCTGTGGCGGAAACGGAATATCATTCGGTGTAATGATGGCTGCTTGTCCAAAATTCGCTCGCATAAAGTCAACCGTTGGAAGTGACCCAACAGTACCCGTTACGACAACGTACACTTGATTTTCAATTGCTCGTGCATGGCTCGTATAACGAACCCGATGAAAGCCGTGGCGATCATCGGTACAAGATGGACAAAAAATGACATCTGCCCCTTGAGCTTTAACCATTCTCACAACTTCAGGAAATTCGATATCATAACACGTTAAGATCGCTATTTTCCCTTTATCGGTATCAAAAACTTTTACTTCATCTCCTTGAGACATATTCCATTCATGTACTTCTGTCGGGGTTATATGAAGTTTTGCTTGTTGTTCAATTCTACCATCTGGATAAAAAAGGTGAGCAACATTATATAATCGGTCGTCTTTTCGAATCACATGTGTTCCACCGATAATATGGACATTCATTTTTTGGGCAAAAGATGAAAAAAGCGTTTGATATTGTTCGGTAAATCCGGGCAACTCATTTATCGTTAATGTCGTTCCTTGATCACTCCCAATTGAAAGTAATTGTGTTGTGAAAAACTCAGGAAACAATACAAATTCCGCTCCAAATTCTGCTGCTGTTTTTAAATAGTGCTCACTTTGTTTTGCAAATTCTTCAAACGATCGAATCGTTTGTAAGTGATACTGCACTGCAGAAACACGTAACTTCATAAAATCACTTCCTTTACACCAACTATTCTTAAGTCGATTATCTATCAGGAAACTTACTTTAACAAGTACTTTTTGGTAAGGTGGTTACTTTTTAGGTACCTATGGACATGTACAGTTACACAACAGACTTACCTTTCGTCTAAATGGAGTACAGTCAATGCATGTTGCATTTCTTTTTTGGTTTCATTAGATCTCCATTGGTTTGCATATCCTAAACTACTGCAAATAAACTGTGTATTATTATTTTGAACTTTTTTCCGAAAATGCACATGGCCACATAAGGCATATCGAACATTATTGGTAGTACTTGCTAGTCTTTCATATTCCCCACTACCAAGAAAGGCATTAAAATAATCCCAAATACGATGAGGGGTTGGTACAGTGAATAGATGATGAGAAACAACGTGGGTGCAAAATATAATTTTTTTATTTTCATTTTTCACTAGCTGTTCTTTAAAGGAGCTTAAAAATAAATTATGTATTTCTACAGCATGATCTGCCCAATCTGTATATTCTTTATCTTGCCATGTACTTCCTTTCATTTTCATACGAATAAAATCATTTACAGTATACTTTTTATAGTTTCCAAAACTAAAATCATACCAACCGATATCACCAAGTAAAACCCAGTTTTCGGTTAATTGTTGTGGACCGTTTGCTAAATTCCTCGGATGACTCTTTAAATCATTATAAATATCCCAGGTTTTCATTGAAGGATAATGGATGTTCCATAAATCATGGTTTCCCGCTACAAAATAACAGGGCATTTTTAATTCTTGCTCAATTCTTTCTACTGTAGCTAATGTTTCCTTGTAGTCATTAGAAACATCCCCACCTATACAAAGTACATCAAGCTTTTGTTCAGATGTTTGCGCTAATAAGACGTCTAGCACATCACCTCGTTTCCTTTTTTTATTAATATCGATGTGTAGGTCAGCAATAAATCCAAATCTCACACGATCACCTTCTCATATTGAAAGACAATTTGTAATTTCCAGTATACCAAACTTAAAAACTGAGTAAGCAAAAGAAGACGCCTGTTATTCTAAGACGTCTTCTTTCGTGTATTATTTTTCCTACAAATGATCATACATCGTTTCAATAGAACTGTATGTACGAAGTGCTACTTTACTCGACCTCAAAGTCCAATACAATAATATCAGTAAGGCCTACTTCCTTTAAATAAGCAACGAGCTCTTGATGTTTAGGATGAGGGCCATATACTTCTAAAGCCTTCTTGTCCTCAAAACGAACCGTAAGACCGATCTCAAATCCATGATTACGTTCTGAAAAATTCGTTCCTACTGCCAAGCTAATAATTCCTGGAATTTCTTCTTTTAGTGTCTTCGCCATTTGTTTGATTTCTGTTTTTTGTTCATTTGTCGTTTTCTCACTAAATTTAAAGCCAACCATATGCTCTACCAAATTAATTCACTCCATTTTTAATATTATTCAATCTATTTTATTATACACTAACTTCTTCAAAACCTAATAAATTAAAGGTTGAATTGAAATCGCTTTCATTTAACTGAATATAATGAAAATAACTGAGATGATGATTCCTGTATAAAGTAAAGTAATAACTGTAAAGCCCATAATATCACGAATCTTCAACCCTGCAATTGCTAATAGCGGAATCGCCCAAAATGGTTGAATCATATTTGTCCAAGCATCACCCCATGCAACAGCCATTACAATTTTTGCTGGGTCTACTCCCATATCAATGGCAGTTGGAAGGAAGATTGGTGCTTGTATCGCCCATTGTCCGCCCCCAGAAGGAACAAACATATTTAAAATTCCTGCCGCAAAAAAACTGAATAGTGGTAGTGTTTTTTCAGTGGCGATATTTGCAAAGAAGTTGGATAACCAAATAGCAAGCCCAGATGCACTCATCATCCCCATAATCCCTGCATAAAATGGATATTGAAGTGCAAATTGTCCAACACTTCCAGAAGCTTTTATTAACCCGCTACCGAGTTCACGTACATTTCCATAAAGTAATAAACATGCGGTTAAGAAAATTAAATTGACAGTATTCAAATCCAGGCTAAACCCATTTAATGAGAAATGATTAATTAAATATGCTAAACCGAATAAACCACCGATTATAACAATAAGACGGCTTTGGTCTAGTTTGTCATTAATATAATTCGTTTTATTTCCTTTTGATTCTTCCTTAACTTCAGCATCTTTTAAAAGTTCTGGATTAACTAATACACGATCAGCCGCCTTCTTCGGATGTATTAACCTCATAACAAAAGGGAGCGTAAAGAATATTATGACGACTAAAACGATATTTAACAACGAAGTCAACGTCTCTGCTGTTGGAATAAGACCTACCGCTTCTTCAAATGTATGCCCTGGTGTTGCAACAAATAATGCTGGAGAGGAAGATAATCCTCCTTCCCAAATCACAAAACCTGAATAACCTGCAGCTACAAGTACACGATAATCGACGTCACGAACTTGTCTTCCTACAAGCTTTGCCATAATACCTGCAACCACTAATCCAAATGCCCAACTGATTAATGATGCTGCTAAAGCCGTAAATGTAACGACAATAATGGCTACATTAGGAGTCGTACATTTACTTGCGATTTTTTCTAACCCACGAGCAATTGGAGGAGTTAATGCTAAAGCATAACTCATTATAAATGTAGTGATGATTTGTGCAGTAAAAGCAAGCAATGACCAGAACCCATCTCCCCAATGAATCATCATTTCATAAGGCGTATTTTTGGTAATAAAAATTCCACCTAAAAACGTAATGACAGTTAATAAAACAGCAAATACAAATGCATCCGGGAGCCACCGTTCCGCGATTCTGGCAAAAAATAATGCTAGTTTTGATATTGGATTGTTCGAAGTCGTTTGTTGACCTGTTTGTGGTTGTTTTACTGGTTCCATCGTTTCTCCTCCCTTAACAAGTTCGTTTTAATAAATAGATATCATTTAGTCATCCATTGAGTTTATTTGGCAGTCCAACCACCATCAACGTATAAGATTTGCCCTGTTACATACGAAGAAGAAGCGGATGAAAGAAAAACGACAGGTCCTGCTAAATCCTCTAATGTCCCTATACGTCCTATCATCGTTTTATCGACGATACTCTTAAGCCTCTCTTGGTCTGATAGCCAATCTGCTGTCATTGGCGTTTTAATATAACCTGGTCCAATCGCATTTACTTGTATACCGTGTGGCGCCAATTCATCAGCCCATACTTTCGTTAGCTGATTAATGCCACCTTTACTTGCTGAATAGCTCGTTTGATTGGACATTCCAGTTGCACCAAAAATTGATGAGATATTAATGATTTTCCCGCCTTCACCTTGTTTGATCAATTGTTTAGCGACTGCTTGTCCAGTTAGGAAAATTCCTTTTAAGTTGGTTCCCATAACAAAGTCCCAATCTTCTTCTTTGACTTCTACTAAAGGCTTTCTAATATTTGTCCCTGCATTATTAATTAAAATATCAATATGGCTAAATTCAGTAACAACATCTTCTATCAATTGCTCAACTTTTTGTTTATTGGTAACATCAACTTGAAAACCTTTTACTGTTATACCTTTTTCCTTTAGTTCCCTTTCAGCCTTGATTAAGTCTTCCTTTCCACGACTAGCGATCGCGACTGTAGCACCACTTTTTCCAAGTGCTTCAGCCATTCCTAAACCAATCCCTTTACTACCTCCTGTTACTAATGCAACTTTTCCTGCTAAATCAAACAATGTTGGGCCCAATGTAAACACCTTCCTATTTAAAGTTTATATCGTTTCATTTTCTATAACGACAGCAATCCCTTGACCGCCACCAATACATAAACTTGCTACTCCATAGCGTAAACCTTTTCTTCTAAGTTCGTAAGCTAGTGATAACGTAATTCTAGCTCCACTCATGCCTACAGGGTGACCTAGAGCTATAGCACCACCGTACACATTTGTCTTCTCTCTTGATAAACCTAATTCTTTTTCTACTGCTAAGTATTGTGCTGCAAAAGCCTCATTCACTTCAATACGATCCATATCTTCAAGAGAAAGATTAGCTCTTTGTAATGCTAGTTTAATAGCTGGTACAGGACCGATTCCCATAATGTTTGGATCTACTCCTACAACTGCCCAAGAGCGTATTTTAGCCAATGCTTTAACTCCAGTTTTTAATTTCTCTTCACTCGCTAAGACCAACGAGGCTCCACCGTCATTAATCCCACTTGCATTTCCTGAGGTGACTGTCCCCTCTTTTTTAAACGCAGGTGCTAGCTTATCTAGATTTTCAAGTGTAGTATCTTTTCGAATATGTTCATCCTCTGTTACATAGGTCGATCCCTTTTTTGACTTCAATTCTACGGGAACAATTTCCTCTTTAAATACGCCTGTTTGAACGGCTTTCATAGCACGTTGCTGGCTTAATAAAGCAAATTCATCTTGCTCTGCTCTTGAGAGTTCATATTTTTCAGATAAATTTTCAGCTGTTATTCCCATCCCGTAACCTGTATATTCATCCGCTAATGTACGTAACAACATATCTTCAAAAGCAAGTGAACCGTATTTAGTTCCATTAAATCTGCTCGTAAAATTAGCGTGTGGTGCCATTGACATATTTTCTACTCCACCTGCTAATGCAAGCTGAGATTCTCCTAATTTAATCGATTGTGCTGCAGAAATAATCGCTTGTAGTCCTGATCCACATAATCTATTGACAAGTAATGCTGGTGTATCGATTGACACCCCTGTATTTAATGCAATATGACGTGCCAAGTACGATGCATTTGTACTACTATGAATGACATTCCCATAAATAACGTTATCAATATCTTTTGCTTCACAGTTTGCTCGCTTCAAAGCTTCTTTTGCAGTTATCTTACCGAGATCCGTTGTTGAAACTTGCCCAAGGGATTTCCCAAATGCTCCGATTGGAGTACGTGCCCCTTCAATAATATATACTTCACTCATAATGACACTCCTTTTTACAGTTATAAATCACCTTTTTTTGTTTTTTCAACCCACCGATAGACGAGGCCAACACTTACTTCATACCGCCGAGCTATCTTGGACATGTTATTTAGCGTAATCGCTTCCTTAGCTAACTTTTTCTTAAATGCGATTGAATACGTTGTTTTCTTCATATGATCACTCCCTAAGAGTTAAACTCAGGTTCATTGATTTAACTTGCTAAGTATCGTCTTTAACACTTTTCCACCTGGGTTTCGCGGTAATTCATTCAGAAATTCGATTTCTTTCGGAATTTTATAGTCTGCTAGTTTGTCTGATAAATAAGATTGGATATCTTCTGCTGTTACCGAATACTCATTTTTTGTAACAATATAGGCTTTTACTTGTTCCCCAAATAATTGATCTGGTATCCCCACTACTGCTGCCTCTAAAACACCTAGGTGTCCATATATGACATTTTCAACCTCTGCAGAGTATATTTTTTCGCCCCCGCGATTGATCATGTCTTTTTTACGATCCATGATATATACATAACCGTCATCATCAATCATGGCTAGATCCCCTGATTTCCAGAAACCGTTTACAAAAGTTTCGTTGTTGGCTTTAGGATTATCCCAATATCCTTCAATCACCATAGGACCTTTAATGAGGAGTTCACCAACTTCATTAGTTGCTAACTCTTCACCCTCTTCATTTACAACTTTGATTTCTGCAACAGGAACAGGCAAGCCAACAGAACTTGCTTTAGAATCTGGGTAATAAATCGGCATAAGTGTTGTTGGTGACGAAGTTTCAGTAGCCCCGTAAGCGTTATGCAATCTAGCGTTTGGGAATTCCCTTCTTAACTGATAAATGGTTTCGTAAGACATCGGTGCACCACCGTATGCTATAATGCTTACATCGTTATATGCCGCCTTCTTAAAATGAGGTGAAGATAACAACATTACATAAATAGTCGGTACATTAAAGAGGAAGTTGATTTTCTCTGTTTCCATTGTCTTAAGATACTCTTCTGTTCGATACCGTTTGAGTATGACAGATGTTCCCCCAACGAGAGTCATATGTATAAGCTGTCCTATTAAGCCAGTGACATGAAACAAAGGGATCGCAATCAGTGTTTTAATCGTTTCATTTGTGTTCATCACGTGTTTATAATTTAACGCACTATGGATAATCCCTACATGACTACCAATTGCACCTTTAGGAGTTCCTGTTGTACCAGAAGTATACATAATAAATAGTGGATCGGTTTCTTCGATATCTATTTTCGGAAAGCTCTTTTCTCCAACGTTAGCATTTAGCACAGAAAAGGATTTTACTAAAGTTAGATTATTACTGTCATACTCATCAATAATAAAAAATACCTTAGTTGATGTTAGTTGTTGATCCTCATGAACTAACTGAAGCTTTTCATAATAACCTTTTTCTGTAATAAGTGCTTTGGCATTGGAATGGTTAAGCATAAAGGTAATCTCTTGTACGGACAATCTAGAGTTTAATGGAACGATTACTGCCCCTAACTTTGCGCAAGCAAGCAAAACATGAACGAATTCGAGACAATTTTCTACTAATATAGCAACTCGATCCCCTTTTTCTATTTTATAATTGTAAAAGAGGTTTTTCGCTATCGTAATTGCCGTATCATTCACTTGCTTGTAGGTTTGGCGTACTTCCCCCATGATAAGCGCTTCCTTTTGTGGATATTCTCTTACCGTCGCCTCAAACATTTCTGAAACCGTTTTAGGTCTGTCGTTATATACTTTTACATCTCGATTAAATAGTTGCTTTCTAACAATCACTACTACACCTACTTTCATGATCATTGTTAATTATATAACTTTCGATAATGTAGCTATATTGAGATCTGAGAATGTTCAATTCCTCCCATTTTAAATATTTTGTATATACAGAATTTTTTGTTATATTTTGATAATTGCAATATTTGTGCCAAACTTTTATATTTAGTCCTTTGATCTTGAATTTACATATTGAAGAAACCTTTAATTAGAGCCAATTATATTAAAAACAGAAAAATCACCCCAAAATTCACAACAACAGATTATAACATTACTAAGCTTTTAATAATAAAAATTCTCGTAATCTTATTAATCTTTCAGAAAAAAACGATGACAAAAGTAATCATTGATCACTTTTGTCATCGTTTTTAACTCAACCCAAGTCTTTTCATCTTTTTTACTAAAGCAGATTGACTAATTCCTAATTCTTTTGCGGTTTTGCGAGTCGTTTTGTATTCACTTAGCTTTTCTATTATGATTCGCTTTTCTGTTTCTTGAACAATTTCTTTTAAGGTTTGATTATTTTTGGAAACTTTTTTCTCTTTATGTATTAGCACAGTTGGGAGATCCGTTACTTGAATTTCGTTTTTTTCTGTTGTTACAATAATTCGTTCAATCAGGTTTTCCATTTCACGAATGTTCCCAGGCCAATGATATTGTTCCATATAATAGGTCACTTCAGGGTTAATTCGCTTATTTAAGTTGTACTTATGATTCGTTTTTCGTAGAAAATAATAAGCAAGTGGAGCAATGTCTTCTATACGTTCTCTTAAAGGGGGAATTTGTATAGGTACGATATTCAATCGGTAAAACAAATCCTCACGAAACTTACCTTTTTTCACCATCTCCTCAAGATTTTTATTCGTAGCAGAAACTACTCGAACATCGATTTTCTTCGTTTTTTGTCCACCAATTCTCGTAATTTCAAACTCTTGAAGAACGCGAAGTAACTTAACTTGTAAATCAATTGGCATTTCTCCGATTTCATCCAGGAAAATCGTTCCACCATCAGCTTGTTCAAATAAACCCGGTTTACCTCGACCATCTGCCCCTGTAAAAGCTCCTTTTTCATATCCAAACAATTCTGATTCAAGTAAATGTGGAGGTATCGCTCCACAGTTCACCTTAACATAAGGTTTTTGAGATCTTTTACTTCCTTGGTGAATAATATTAGCAAACACTTCTTTTCCTACCCCAGATTCTCCAAGTAAAATAACCGTTGAATCGACAGCTGCAATCTTTTTAGTTAAATTAAGAGCTTTAATCGTCTTATCACTTTGAGCGATTACTCGATCAAATAGCTGCTTCAACCCTTCCTTTTTCTTATAGTCATCTATTTCTTTCAAAATTTGCTCTGTGTAAGCTTTTGCTTCTTGCAGCTCTACCTTTAATTTATTTAACTCCGAGATATCCCTTACATTCGTTACTACGTGGGTAATTTTACCTTCTTCATTAAAGATCGGACTTCCTGTAACTAGTACTTCTTTTCCCTTTACAATTTGAACGATCGTCGTTGGTTTTTTCTCTTTAAATACTCTTAATGTTACAGATTCAGAAATAATTCCTTTGTTGACAACATCTTTTAAATTCCTGCCGAGAAGTTCCTCTTCATGGACACCCGTAATTCGGTTATAAGCTTCATTGACAATAAGACCATCCCCGTTTGCATCTGCTACATATATGCCGTCATAACTAGATTCAATAATGGAATCCAACAGTTTATTCATTGCAAAAACATCCTTAAGATTTTGCTCGAGCTTAAAACTCATTTAATCCCTCCTTTTAATATTTCTATATTTTCTGTCTTATTCAACCTATATGATGAATTATTTCATCATTCTTTAAATACTTCAACACCATCCTCCGATTTAATTAAATATTTTTAATTTACAGGAAGTTACACATGCAATGCATTGGCTAGGTGTTTATCGTCGTAGCCTTAAACTGATGCTCGAATACTCAGCGAACGCGAAACACGTGGGAAGAGAGTGCATCTGCTCTCACCATTTGATTTACCCAATAAAAGGGCTCCTATCATTGGATAGAAGCCTCTTAAGCAGTTACTATGCTTTTATCTGAACATTGTAATGTCTTAACCAATGGTCCATTTGGACAAAATGTGCGATGAGCTGTGGACCTGTCATTAGTTGCCCGAACCACGGTGTTTTAAACGAAACACCACCACTTTCAGCAATCTCCTTCATTTTGTTACGATCAATCAAGTCAAATAACGGTGAGTCGTTTTGGTTTAAAATGTTCAGCATTTCTTTTTTTACGGCGTTGGTGTAATGTGGGTTATGCGTTTTAGGATACGGGCTTTTTTTTCGATATAATACTTCATCAGGTAAGATGCCTTCCAGTGCTTTACGTAAGATCCCTTTTTCTAATCCATTTAGACGCTTCATTTCCCACGGAATGTTCCACACATATTCCACAAGACGATGGTCGGCAAATGGGACACGAACTTCAAGACTGGCTCCCATGCTCATCCGGTCTTTTCGATCTAATAATGTCGTCATAAACCAAATAATATTTAAATAAGATATTTCTCTTCTGCGCGCTTCTTCTTTCGTGTCATCTTCAAATCTCGGTGTTTCTGCAATCGTTTCTTTATAGCGTTCATGAACATACGCCTGTAAGTTCAGTTTACTCTTCCACTTTTCTTGTAATAGTGCTTCTCTTTCCTGGGTTGAACGCATCCATGGGAACCCATCTGTATACATCACTTCTGGTTTATGGAACCAAGGATAGCCTCCAAAAATCTCATCTGCACATTCTCCTGACAAACCTACCGTAACATCTTCTTTAATTTTTTCACAAAACCATAATAAACTAGAATCAATATCTGCCATGCCTGGTAAGTCACGGACTTCAACGGCTTTTTTCAAATAACCTGCCAGATCCTCCATTGATATAACATGGTTGGTGTGTAAAGTATTAAACGCACTAGATACTTTTTTAATCCACGGTCCATCCGCGTTCGGTTGAAAATCATTCGCTTTAAAGTATTTGTCATTATCCGCATAATCGATCGAATACGTCCTTAAAATCCCTTTGTTATCTCGCTCAAATACATCGGCTGCTAAAGCCGTTAACGCACTTGAATCAATACCACCTGATAAAAACGTACATACCGGAACATCCGCTACCAATTGACGGTCAACTGTATCCATCAATAACCATCGAACGTTTTCGGCCGTTTCCTCAACATTGTCTAGATGTTGTTTGCTTTTTAACTTCCAGTATCGACTTATTTTTGCCCCGTTTCGGTCATAAAGCATCGCATGTGCTGGGCGCAGTTCTTCTATATTTGAAAATACCCCGTTGCCTGGTGAACGTGATGGCCCTAATCCTAGAACCTCGGAAAGTCCAATTTCATCGATCGTTGGTGACATATCTCGATGAGCGAGAAGTGCTTTCATTTCGGAGCCGAATAGTAATCGACCGTTTTGTACCGAATAAAATAACGGTTTTACCCCAAGACGATCTCGGGCGAGTATTAAACTTTGGTCGTGCTCGCTCCAAATCGCAAATGCGAATATACCATTCAGTTTTTCTAAACAATGAAAGCCCCACTCTATATAAGACGTTAACAGGACTTCTGTATCTGAATGCCCTTTAAACGTATACCCGCGTTGAAGTAGCTCTTTTCGTAAGTCTTCTGTATTATACAACTCGCCATTATAGACAATGGTATATAACCGATTACCTTTCTGCCTTGTCATTGGCTGAACGCCACCTTCTGGGTCGACAACGATGAGACGAGTATGCCCTAATGCCGCATGATTCGAGCTCCAAATATTGATATCATCTGGACCACGGCGTGAGAGTGTTTTGGCCATCGTTTCAACTTCAGCCTGCTCCTTTACCATATTTTGTTTCCAATCAATCCAACCTGTAATACCACACATCTATATCAACCCTCTTTCGCTTTCGGGAATAATTATATTAAACTGGGCACCATGCCCATATCCCATCGTATTCATGGTGATCATAGAATGTGACTTCAGTAATGGCCTTGCATGCATAAAATATGGGATTTATCCTCATAATGAAAACGTAAATTACGAAGATTTAGTTTCCTTTTAATGAAAGAATAATTTAAGGAGTGATGTAGAAGTGAATGCTCAACGTGCTCAGGAAATCGTCGAGTCCATGAAAGATGTTCAAGTGCTTTTCAATGGTACACCTGTCATGATCCAACATGTAGACCATGATAACGAAACAGCTCGTGTATATGACAAAAGCCAACCAGAAAACGAAATGACCGTTCCTGTCCAACAACTAATGGAACAATAATAATACTACTTATTTTAGATTTGAGGTTTAAGTGCTCCTAATTAATCTAGAGTATTTGTCCAATTAAAAAGAGCTGACATATTTCATCAGCTCTTTTTGATATTTTCTCGGTCACATATGTAGGAAAGCAAGTTCTCGCAACTTCTATTCACTAAATCATATACTTCTTCAAAGTTTCCTGTAAAATAAGGATCTGGTACGTCGACAACATCACTTTCTGGAAGGAAGTCAAGAAGCCTAGCAACTTCTCCGGTTTTCTCAAACTGTGCCATAGCATTTAAATTTCCTAAGTTTTCAGCATCCATCGCAATAATATAATGAAAATCTTGTAGATCAGACGCTTTTACCTTACGCGCCTTCATTCCGCTATAGTCAATCTGGTTCTGATCTAAGATGTCTCTCGTCCCCTGATGCGGAGGCTTTCCAATATGCCAATCTCCAGTACCAGCTGAATCAATCCCAAATGTATCCTCTAGGTTCTTATCTTCTACTTTTTTCCGAAACACAGCTTCTGCCATCGGCGACCGGCAGATGTTGCCTAAACATACGAATAATACTTTAACCATGACTCTCTTCCTTTCTAAATCACTTCACATACTTAAATGGTAGCGTAATTCATAATAAGAAGCAACGACATGTTCAATATGCTCACCTCTCATTTTAGTTAAAATAAAAGAGACTGACTCTCAAATCGGTCAGCCTCTATACTTTATCCTGTTTAACTAACACTAAAAGACAGGGATAAAGCCCTTCGTCTTGAGTGAAGTTTCACTTTATTTATGCTTGAATAAAAATTTCTTTATGATTATTCTTTACTTTTGCCAAAACCGCTTCAATATTCGGGTATTCTTTACCAATACAATATCGTTCCACATTACATAGGGTATCTTCCTCACCACGAAAAATTTGAATAATTTCCTCTATCCCTAGCTTCTTTGTTTGAATGATCCCACCTACATAGACAGCATCATTGTTTTCAAATTTTTCATAGATCACATGAAAGTTTGGCTTTGTTTCCCCGATAAAAAATTCTTTGGTTTCGACTAAATCATGAACGCGCACGTTCTCTTCACTTCCTATTCTAAAATTTTTAAAACTCCTTACTAACTATACACCTTGTCACTCCATTTTATGAAAACATTTGTGACATTTGCTTTACAAAATTTTGAAAGTTTCGTATCAATAACGAGCTAAAAACTATTGTAGGAAATCAAAGCTAAATTTATACATAAAATGGCTGTTTTTTAGCTGTACGTTTTTACATCAATAATGTTCTCTACCTTCAAATATAATCTTTCTCCAAATTGGTCAATGATGTGTAGCTTTCTTTCCATTTCATTAAAATGATGAACGGTGCCGACCATACAATGATAATCATAATTTTCATAATAAGTAAAAATGAGTGACTCATTTCTTTCCATCCCTTCACAAATCTGTTCATTCATTTCTAGCAGTTGTTGTTCATCTAATTCCGGCTTCTTTTGATACGTAAGTTCTTTTTTCAATTCACGAAGTAAGCTTACATGTTCTGGAAGCATCATCGCTGTCCACTTGATATTTCCACGATCCTTAAGCATTTTCATCATCCTTTCTACGCTTTGTGACCACCGAGAAGCGTACAACGGTGTTTTGCCGTCCCCGCTTTCGTATAAGAAACAGCTCGTAATAACGCATCAGATCCATATTTGTTTCGGATCGCATCCATTGCATAACCTAACTCCTTTTTACGAGGTTTCTCAGGGTCTAATAAACTGAGTTGAACGTGAGCATCGTCACATACATTTGATAACGCAATCGTAATTTGCCTTACCGTTTCTCCTCGATAGTGCTTCTTCATTAGATGAAGACATGCTTCATAAATATCCATCGTTAAATTTGTCGGTTCATCCAAACTCATGGAACGATAAAAGCCGCCCCCATTTCCTTCCTTACTATAGCCGAGTCCTAAACTCACAGTTCGGCCTGCTTTATTCGCATTTCGAGCACGCCTTGTTACTTCTTCACACATTTCTAAAATGACACACTCAATGTCTTCCCGTTCTTTATAATCACGCAATAGTATTTGTCCTTTTGCAAAACTAATCTGCCCTTGTATAATTGGAGCACCAAGTTCTGATAAATCAATCCCCCAGGCATGGTAATACATTTGGTTTCCCATAACACCAAACGCTTTCTCTAATCTCGAAACGTCATATTGAGCAAGTTGCCCTACCGTTCGGATCCCGAGACGATTTAAGCGCTTTTCTAATCGTGAGCCAATTCCCCACATCTCTCGTAATGGTAAGGGCCACAGCTCTTTCTGCAACTCTTTAAGATCCCACTGGGCTACTCCAGTCTTTTTCGCCGTAATATCAAGACATAGCTTAGACATAAGCATATTCGGTCCAATACCTATTGCACACGTTAAGCCAAAATCCCTTAGCATATCTTCACGAATTCGCGCCGCTAATTGGGAAGCATTTCCCCAGAGACGCTCAGTTCCATCTACTTGCAGGAAACTTTCATCGACACTATATACATGAATCGCTTCAAATGGGACGTAACGAGTGAAAAACTTTGTCAATTCTACGGAAGTATCTAAATACATAGCCATTCGTGCATTAACAAGGTGAATCCGAGGGTCCTTTGGAACTTCAAATAAACGACTCCCGGTTTTAATCCGAAAATCTTTTTTAAATTTTGGAGTGGCCGCCAACACAACACTTCCAGACCTGTTCGTGTCAGCAACGACAGCTAAATAACATTCCAGTGGATCAAGTCCGAGTGCTAGTGCTGAGCAACTCGCATAAAAACTTTTCATATCAACACAGAGAATGCTACGTTTTTCCATCGTTTCATACAATTGTTGCGGATCCAAAATATCCCCCCTAAAAAGAACTTATGTTCGTATTATATTCTGATTATAAACGAATATACGTTCGTTTTTCAATTAGAAAAGTTTGACATTCTTAAAATAATTTAAAGTGGTCTGGGTATACTAAATCTGAGGTGAATTAAACGTGGAACATTATCATGTAGCCAGCTTAAACGAACAACAACTACAAAAATTAAAAAACTTGGAACAAGAATTAAATGTCGTCTTAATTGCCTATGACGACGAAGAAGATGATCAACCTGGCGGGAAACATTCAATCATCACAGGATAACCTAAGAAAAGGTAGAGCGCTGAATCGATTCAGTGCTCTATTTCCGTTAAAGCTATAGCTAAACTAGTGTGTTCTTTACTAAACTTTAAAGTTGCATTTCAATACAAATAAAGAGAAAATTAATAAAAAGACGAATTACATAGGAGAAATGTAGCAAAATGAAATACTTTCAACCTGATTTTGAATTAAAACATTTTACAGAGATTACATCAGAATGGCTAAAATCGAACAATGTTAAAACGATCTTCTCTGATTTAGATAGTACACTCGCCATCCACCACCAGCCTGGAGGAGACGACGTTACACAATGGGTGAACTCATTAAAAGAAAACGGAATAGACCTCGTCATTGTTTCCAACAATAGTCAAGGACGCGTCGATCGTTTTACAACCCCCCTTGGAATTCAAGGGTTAGGTTGGAGCGGAAAGCCTGGAATTAAAAAGATTGAACAATTCATGGAAGAAAAGGGCTTAGAGCGGGAGACAAGCATATTCCTTGGTGATCAACTTTTTACTGATGTTTGGTGTGGAAAGCGGCTAAAAATGAAGACTGTTCTTGTTCATCCAATTGGCGAAGAACACGAACCGTGGAATATTAGATTAAAGCGAGTATTTGAGAGGCTGATTCGCAGAAGTTGGTAGAAACTATCGAAGTTTCTACCTTTTTCATGATTAATTTTAAAAATACATTATCATCCGATTGACACTATTGTATAGCTTAGTTCACTCTACTAAATAGATGAAATTTTTATTTTACTAAGGAGCATTCATGATGATTGATCGTCAATTTCTAAAAAAGAAAATTGAAAAAATTACAGTTAGCTACGTGCATGATCCGGACCTTCTATTAACTGAGAAGCAAATCGACACACTTATAAAAAACTTTCATGAGCAAAGGCTTAAAAACCCTGATGAAGACATCCATCATATTCTCCATGATGTCATTTACGAATACTTAACCGTTAACTATTTCTGATAAAACTTTTTGCCACCGATCTTTTCAACAAGACGAGGGAACAATTGATATAATGTTGAACCTACATTCATCCACCATGGTAAATTTAACTCTCGCTTTGGTTTAACGATAAGCTGTACGATGTGGTTTGCTACATCTTCTGGAGATAACATTAACTTTTCAACATTCCTTTTATATGTACCACTTTTATCCGCTTGGTCCAGAAAAGGTGTTCGAATAGGCCCCGGATTGATTATGCTTACATGAATATTCGTATTATCCAGTTCCATTCGAAGTGCATTTGTAAACCCTCGCACAGCATGCTTCGTTGCCGAGTAGACACTTGATTTTGGCGTCGCAATTTTACCAGCTTGTGATCCAATGTTAATAATATGTCCTTCGTTTTGTTCTAAAAAATATGGAAGAATGGCTTTCGTACAAGCCATCAATCCTAAAACATTAACCTGAAACATCGCTTCAATTTGCTCAAAATCAGCCTCCTGAAATGAATCAAAATAACCGACTCCAGCGTTATTAATAAAAACATCAATCTTTTCGTGATTAGAAACGACTTGTTTAATCACCGTTTGCACACTTTCGAATGAAGTGACATCTAATGGATAATAATACACTTGAACTGAATGATCTTGACTAATTTGATCGGTAATCGCTTCTAATTTATCATGAGATCTTGCTAACAAAATTGGGACTGCTCCCATTTTTGCAACAAGGATGGCTAATTCTTTACCTAAGCCACTAGAGGCGCCTGTGATTACAATTTTTTTCCCTAGTAAGAGCTTTGTATCCATAATACTCCTCCTTTACCTTTATTTTTTTGTATACTTATTCACAACTTTGAAAAAACACTCAACCATGGCTTGACGGAAAGGCGAGATCCAATTATAATAGTCTCCAAAGTATAATGAGCGTTGATAGGAATAGTAAACAGTGACATGTGCAAAGAGAGCAGTACCCATCGGCTGAAAGGTCTGCCACCACTGAACCTGTTGAACCTACCCTTGAGCTGTCAGGTAAACCTGACCGTCGCCGGCGTTAACGGTTCCAAGAGGGCTTGCTTATAGCTGGCCAACAAAGGTGGTACCGCGGATTCGACAACTCTTCCGTCCTTTTTATAGGACCGAAGAGTTTTTTTATTTTTGTCTAGCTGCTGGCGCCATCGGCTCGAGGTCGCTTCGGTCCATCAAACGTGTCCAAAAATCAGGACACTATTTGCTGGCCCTCCAGCGCTTGTCGCCGATAAACTGGCGCCTTACGCTTTTCTGTCTAGCTGCTGGCGCCATCGGCTCGAGGTCGCTTCGGTCCATCAAACGTGTCCAAAAATCAGGACACTATTTGCTGGCACCTCCAGCGCTTGTCGCCGATAAACTGGCGCCTTACGCTTTTCTATTTATTTTATCACTTTCGACTTACTCTACAAATAAAAAGAGGGATGACGATGACGAGACAGCGAATTGTCGTAAAAATTGGGAGCAGTTCATTAACGAATGCAAACGGTGGGCTATCCATTGAAAAAATTTATGAACATACAGCTGCCATAGCAAAATTGAAACAACAAGGACATGATGTGATCCTCATTTCTTCTGGCGCGGTTGCGGCTGGATTTACCCACCTTGGCTATCCAACACGACCCGTCACGATTGCTGGTAAGCAAGCAGCAGCGGCTGTTGGGCAAAGTCTACTCATGCAAGCATACACCGAAGAATTTCGAAAGCATCAAATAGTCACAGCACAATTACTACTAACGAGACATAATTTTTCAAATCAAGAACAATACAATAATGCATATTCTACTTTAAGCGAACTGATTAAACGAGATGTCATCCCAATTATTAATGAAAATGACTCCATTTCGCTCGAAGAACTTACTTTCGGAGATAATGACATGCTTTCGGCGTTAGTTAGTGGACTTGTCCATGCCAACACATTAATCATTCTTACTGATATTAATGGCTTATACGATGACAATCCAAAAATAAATCCAAATGCGAAGAAATTCTCATTTTTACCAGAAATAACAGAAGATTTAATTGCTGCTGCAGGTGGTGCCGGCTCAAAAGTCGGTACAGGTGGAATGCGCTCAAAAATCGAAGCCGCAAAAACAGCTCTATCTGTCGGTGTTAAAGTCTTTATTGGGACCGGTACTGGTCCAGAAAAACTAGTCGACATTATTGCTGGTAAAGGTGATGGTACGTACGTTGGCTACACTGATCATCACACAATGAAAAGTAAGAAGCAATGGATAAGTATTCATTCAGAAATCGCAGGAAAAATTACGATTGATGCTGGTGCTGAAAAAGCCATCATCCATAAAGGAAAAAGTCTCCTGCCTGCTGGCATTACAGCCGTTGAAGGACATTTCACAACTGGTGATGTAATTGAAGTAAACAACATAAAAGGCGAATTAATTGGAAAAGGCCAAGTCAACTATTCATCTAGTGAACTTGAACGAATTAAAGGGTTATCAAGTGAAGAAGCAAAAAAACAGACAAATAAAGAACGTTCTGAAGTCATTCACAGAAATTTATGGGTAACGATAAAGGAGAAGATGATCAAATGAGTGAGCTTATTCAAAAAGCGAAAAAAGCAAAAGAAATCACAGCAGAGCTCGCTGTGTTATCAACAGAACAAAAAAATGAAGCTCTATTATTAATAGCAGAACATCTTATCGAAGAAACACAATTCATTTTAACAGAAAACGAAAAAGATATTGCTTCAGGGAGAGAAACTGGTCTGACAGAATCACTCATTGACCGTTTAAAGCTAACGAGCGACCGCATCAAAGACATGGCTGATGGTCTAAAGCAAGTGGTCGAATTAGATGATCCTATTGGTGAAGTTCTAGAAGCATGGGATCGCCCAAATGGACTTCAAATCAAAAAAATCCGAGTTCCACTTGGTGTAATTGGGATGATTTATGAAGCGAGACCCAACGTCACTGTAGATGCATCTGGTTTATGTTTAAAAGCTGGAAATGCTGTCATTTTACGTGGAAGCTCAACAGCAATTCATTCAAATAAGGCGATCGTTCAAGTCATTCACCGTGCACTTGAAAAAAGTCCATTACCAATCGAGACCGTTCAACTGTTAGAAGACACAAGTCGCGAGACAGCTTCAAAAATGTTCAAACTCAATGAATACCTAGATGTACTTATTCCACGTGGGGGAGCTAATCTTATACAATCAGTTGTTAAAAATGCTTCGGTTCCAGTTCTTGAAACAGGTGTTGGAAACTGTCATGTTTATATTGACGAAGATGCCAATAAAGAAATGGCCATTTCCATTGCGGTTAATGCGAAAACGCAACGTCCATCTGTATGTAATGCAGCCGAAACCATTCTTGTACACAAGGATTGGGCAAAAAACCACTTACAAGACTTACTTGCACAACTAAAAGAAAAACAAGTGGAAATCCGTGCAAATGAAACAGCTTGCCAAATCGATAACAGTTTAATGACAGCAACCGAAGAAGACTGGGGAACCGAATACCTTGATTTAACAGTAGCACTTAAAGTGGTAGAAAGTGTAGATGAAGCTATTCAACATATTCAAAACTACGGTACGAAACATTCAGAAGCGATTGTTTCAGATGACGCAGAAAACGTCAGCAAATTCCTAAACTACGTTGATGCAGCTGCTGTCTATCATAATGCATCTACTCGTTTCACAGATGGCTTTGAATTTGGTTTTGGCGCTGAAATTGGTATTAGTACGCAAAAACTTCATGCTCGAGGTCCAATGGGACTCCCTGCATTAACATCAACGAAATATGTCGTACGCGGCACAGGACAAATTAAGTAAAGGGCAGGTGCAATCATGCTAAAAAATAAAAAAGTAACTTTTGTTGGAGCGGGCTCAATGGCAGAAGCCATTTTTGCTGGACTTATTCGGAAAGAAATATTAAAGCCTGAACAAATTATTGCAACAAACAAAAAAGATGTTGAGCGCCTAAAATACTTACAAGCTACGTACAACATCCAAACAACAACTAGTAAAGAGGAAGCCGTTTGCCAAGCTGATATTGTCATACTCGCAATGAAACCCTCCAACGTAATTGATGGTATTGAGTCTATCAAGCCTTACGTTCATAAAGAACAAATTTTTATTTCTATATTAGCTGGAATAACGACAAACTACCTTGAAGAATTACTTGGAATTGAAGCTCCTGTCATTCGTTCGATGCCAAACACGTCAGCTAAGGTAGGCGAATCGGCTACAGCTTTATCTGCTGGAAAGTTTGCATCAGAGAAAGATACAGACGTTTCGGCACAACTTTTTAAAGCAATCGGTACAGTTCATATCATTCCTGAAGACAAACAAGATGGATTTACAGGTGTCGCTGGAAGTGGCCCTGCTTATATTTATTATTTTGTTGAAGCAATGGAAAAAGCAGCAAAGGACCTTGGATTAGATGATGAAGAAGCAAAAGAAGCGATCATTCAAACGTTAAAAGGTTCGTTAAAGCGTCTAGAGTCTACTTCGAAGACGTCTGCACAGCTTTATAAAGAAGTCATGAGTCCAAATGGAGCAACCGAAGCTGCAATTGGTGTGCTTGCCTCGTATCAATTCCAAGAGGCTGTCGTTGCCGGCATTAAGCGTTCATCTGAACGAGCGAAAGAAATGGGCAAAATTTTTACAGAGACGAAATAATGAGTAGCCTTCAAAATCAATGAAATATTGGTTTTGAAGGCTATTTTTATATTTAAACTTTAGAGCTTGAATTTGTCCTATGTGCAACCAATTCAAGTCAGCCACTTTCTTACCGCTTCAACATCCACTTTGAAGCCTCTATTCCAGAAAGGATAGCTCCTTCTACTGCTCCACGTTTGAAAATGTCTCCAGCAAAAGCGATCACCCCTGGTATTGTTGTTGCAACAAATTCATTTGGATGTAATAATTCAGGCTTTGAATACCGCCAGCGTTTTAATTGCTTTTCGATAACCTTTCCATCTCCAAGCAAAGGGCGAGCAGCTTCAATCAGCTTTTCTAAAATATATTGATCGTCTTGCTCATAATTTTTACGCGACCAATGTTCATTTCCATGAATGGTAACAACGATAGTGTCTGATATCCCCTTTTGCGCATTATCACCGAGAAATGAAATCAATCCTTCCTTGATTTGTATTCCCCCAGGCTTTGGGATTTGAGTTGGTCTATCTAAAGCAATCATTGCACATAAACAAGGGAAATAGCTTGTATTTTTTAATTCTTCAAGCAGTTGTTCTTCTAATGGTAAACGTCCATCACTAAGTAGTGCTAATGATTTTGGTATAGGTGACGTTAGCATTAATTGATCCGCTGTATAGGTCAATAATTCAGAATTCTTTCCTACACGGACGAAAATAGACCACTTATCCGTCCATTCTATTTTTTCTACTTCATGTTCTAACTTAATATTTAAACCATTTGCTAACTGCTTCGTTAATGCATTCATACCATTCTTACCAGCATAACGGGGATAACCATCGTGATGTAACGTGAGACTGCCGAGATCGGCTATATCTTTCATTTGGTGAAAGCCTTTCGCCCACGTATGGATGATACCTTCCTGTTCCCATTGCTTGACAAGGTTCTTCATCCTATCACTACGAGCCGTAAAGAATTGAGCGCCGTAGTCACTTCTTCCCCCATTCAAACGTTTAGTAGCCATACGTCCACCGACACTTCTACCTTTATCTAGTATGATGTAATTAACATTTTCACCTGAAAACTGCTTTGCTGCCATAAGGCCGGCCAGCCCTGCACCGACGATGAGTACCGAATAATGTGTCACTCCATCTTCCTCCATGTCAATCATTTTTCTTCATTGTAGCAAATAGAAATGGTCTTATACGTGGCAAAGTATTGAACGTACTGACGAAGACTTTCCCTATTCATCAAAATCAAGTAAAATGAATAGGGTTGTATTTGATTTTAGTAGTTTCGGGGGAGAGAAATGGTGTCACAGCAAAGTATAGAGAAGAAACAACTACATCGTATTTCGGAGTATTGTACCAAAATCGTAGATCATAAAGCATTTACAACAACGATTATTACGTTCATTGTCATTAATGCCATTGTTGTAGGGGTTGAAACGTATCCAGCCGTTTATCAAACGTATACAAGCTGGTTTTACTACGCAGACATCACACTATTATGGATTTTTACGATTGAAATTGCTTTGCGGATGATTGCTGCACGTCCAACGTATTCTTTCTTTAAAAACAGTTGGAACTGGTTTGATTTTCTAATTGTTGCAGCAGGACACGTCTTTGCGGGAGCACATTTCATTACAGTTCTTCGTATTTTACGTGTTCTTCGTGTTTTACGGGCGATTTCTGTCATTCCTTCGTTACGAAGGTTAGTCGATGCACTACTATTAACGATCCCAGCACTTGGAAATATTATGATTTTAATGAGCATTATTTTTTATATTTTTGCCGTTACAGGAACAATGTTATTTGCGAATGTCGCACCAGAGTATTTTGGAAATCTGCAATTGTCCTTATTGACACTGTTCCAAGTCGTTACACTCGAATCATGGGCAAGTGGTGTCATGCGTCCAATATTTGCAGAAGTGGCATGGTCCTGGGTCTATTTTGTCGTCTTCATTCTCGTTGGTACATTTATTGTGTTTAACTTATTTATCGGGGTTATCGTAAGTAACGTAGAGAAAGCCAATCAAGATGAAAACGAAAATGAAGAAGATGAAACTAAAAATGAAGTACGTGAACTTCGTAAAGAGATTGCTGAATTAAAGGAAATAATGATTAAAATGAACAAAAGCTGAGGGAAATCCCTCAGCTTCATTTTTTCTGTAATATACCGTATGAATGTTCATATCTTAACTTGGAAGCGGCATCGCTTTCCGCTTAAAACTAAATGTTTTTACACTTGTCTAATGTTATTCAATCGACTCGTCAGCAGCTCCAAAAAATTCATCATATAAAGCACGAACCGCTCTTTTTTCATCTTCTTGATGAATACCAAACACTAAACTTACCTCAGACGATCCTTGGTTAATCATCTCAATATTGACGTTCGCATTCGCGAGGGCATTCGTTGCCCGAGCTGAAAGACCGATCGTATTGTGCATCCCTTCACCGACCATCATAATCATCGAAAAATCACGCTCTACATACACATCATCGACATCTAATTCTTCTTTAATGCGCGAAATTATACGGTCTTCTTTTTCCCCGTCTAATTGGCATTGTTTTAAGATAACCGATGTATCATCAATTCCAGATGGAATATGTTCATATGAAATGCCTTCTTCTTCAATAATTTGAAGCAAACGACGTCCAAAACCAATTTCACGATGCATTAAGTATTTACGCACATATAATGTACAAAATCCTGAGTCACTTGCAATCCCAATGACTGGATTTCTTACACACGCACGCTCCGCCATAATCATCGTTCCCCGCGCTTCAGGGTTGTTTGTGTTTTTAATACAAACAGGAATGGACTGACGGAATGCAGGCATTAATGCTTCATCATGAAATACAGAAAAACCAGCATAAGATAATTCACGCATTTCACGGTATGTCATTTTTTTAATGTTCACAGGGTTTTCGACGATCTTTGGATTTGCCGCAAATACTGAATCAACGTCCGTAAAATTTTCATATAAGTCTGCCCTCACACCAGCAGCTAAAATCGATCCTGTAATGTCTGAACCACCTCGAGGGAAAGTGACTAAAGTCCCTTCTTTCGAGTAGCCAAAAAATCCTGGAAATACAATAACACCTGGACATTCTCTTAATTGAAACAGATTATCGTAGCTTTCAGGAAGTACTTGTGCGTTTCCAGGTTCATCGCTAACTAATAATCCTGCATCCTTTGGATTTACGTATTGAGATTCAATTCCTATACTTTGTAAATAAGCAGCGATTAATTTAGCATTGTTGTCTTCCCCACTTGCTTTCATTTGATCGATAAACTTTCCTTCATGTGAAGGATCAAAGGCGACACGCATTTGTAAGTCAGCTTTAATCGTTTCAATAATTTCACCTGACAAGTTAAGATCCAATGCAATTTCTTCATAGCGTCCAACGACTGCACGGAATGCATTGTCAACATCCCCTTTTTGTACGACAGCGTCGGCTAATTGTATAAGTAGATCCGTCACTTTTGTATCTGTTGCTTCTCTCTTACCAGGTGCTGAAACGACTACAAATTTTCTCTCCTGATTCTCAGCAATAATATTTGCCACTTTTCGAATTTGCTCTGCGTTCGCCACTGATGTTCCACCGAATTTCGCTACTCTCATCTCGTTTCTCCAACTCCTAAAAAAATTTATTCTGTTCGCTTAATATTTCAATAATTCATAATTTATCACAGCCCTCACTCGTTTGCAAAGTTGAATAATATGGATATGGTAGGCTATGTAAGGATATATCACCAACTGGTCTATTCAACCTTCACATCCTCCTCATTCACTCTAATCGATAGAAAACCCTCCCATATTGAAGGATTTTCATGTGATATTAATGCTTTAGAGGAGAAAAAGAGCTCAAATTGACAATTTATATTCGCTATTATATAGAAAATCCTCCTGTCATTCGTGAAGTTTGGAAAATACAATTTACACTAAAAACAAAAAATAATTTAAATTAACTGTTTTCTTTTTATAATTAATATGGTAAATTGATTGTACAACTAAAGAAAACGGGAGCTCGATAGCAAAGGGCTGAGAGGACAACCGATACTGTTGTCGACCGTGAACCTGATCTAGGTAATGCTAGCGGAGGGATTTTGTAGAATACATATGTCCATTCGACCGCTTTCTAGCGGTTTTTTATTTGTACGAATTGATTAGAGACTATGGCTTTTCAATAAAGGGGATCTCAATGCCCAAGAAGGTCAAGTCAGATTGATGAAGTACAAATGAACAAGGACTATACTTATTCTGTACATACGGATAAACTCCCCTCCTCCATGATCGGTTCTAGCAGCAAGAACTAAATCAAACTCTAGGAGGATTTTTTTATGTCTATACTTACACCATTTCCAAACAGTAAGAAAGTTTATGTGAAAAGCAATACGAACGATAATATCGCAGTTCCTTTTCGCGAAATTGAATTGAGCCCAACTTCATTTAACGGAGAAGAAATTGTTAATGAACCATTCAGGGTATATGATACAACGGGTCCCTACACAGACTCGGCCTATCAAGTAGATGTAAGTAAAGGATTACCAGAGCTACGAAAAAAATGGATTTTAGATCGTGTGGATGTCGAGTATTATGAAGGCCGTAATATCAAACCTGAAGATAATGGCTTCATCGATATCGAAAAAACAAAAGCGGTCGAAATCTTTGATACTTCTAATAAAAAACCATTACGAGCAAAACCAGGAAAAAACGTAACTCAACTTCACTATGCGAAAAAAGGTATTATTACGCCAGAGATGGAATTTATCGCCATTCGTGAAGGGTTAGAGCCTGAATTTGTACGATCTGAAGTTGCAAGTGGAAGAGCGATTATCCCGTCCAACATCAACCACCCAGAAAGTGAACCGATGATTATCGGTCGCAATTTCCACGTAAAAATTAATGCAAATATCGGAAACTCAGCAGTTAGTTCCTCGATTGAAGAAGAAGTCGAAAAAATGACTTGGGCGATTCGCTGGGGTGCCGATACGATTATGGACTTATCGACAGGAAAGCATATTCATACAACAAGAGAATGGATTATTCGCAACAGCCCTGTTCCAGTAGGTACTGTTCCTATTTATCAAGCATTAGAAAAAGTAAACGGAGTTGCTGAAGACTTAACATGGGAAGTGTATCGAGATACGTTAATTGAACAAGCCGAACAAGGTGTTGATTACTTTACAATCCATGCGGGAGTTTTACTCCGTTATGTTCCAATTACCGCCAATCGCTTAACAGGTATCGTCTCAAGAGGCGGTTCGATCATGGCTGCATGGTGTCTTGCTCACCATCAGGAAAACTTCTTATATACTCATTTTGCAGAGATCTGTGAAATCATGAAAGCCTATGATATTGCTTTCTCATTAGGCGATGGGTTAAGACCTGGTTCGATTGCAGATGCCAATGATGAGTCGCAATTTGCTGAGCTTGAAACGTTAGGAGAATTAACGAAAATTGCTTGGGAGCATGATGTTCAAGTGATGGTAGAAGGCCCAGGCCATGTACCAATGCATAAAATTAAAGAAAATATGGATAAGCAGCTTGACATTTGTAACGAGGCACCATTTTACACACTCGGCCCACTAACGACTGATATCGCACCAGGTTATGACCATATCACTTCAGCGATCGGTGCTGCAATGATTGCCTCTTACGGAACCGCAATGCTTTGTTATGTAACGCCAAAAGAGCATTTAGGCTTACCGAATAAAGATGATGTCCGTGAAGGAGTAGTTACGTATAAGCTTGCTGCTCATGCAGCAGATCTCGCAAAAGGTCATCCTAACGCACAAAAACGTGACGATGCACTATCAAAGGCACGCTTTGAATTCCGTTGGCGCGACCAATTTAACCTATCCCTTGACCCTGAAAAAGCGATGAGCTTTCATGATGAAACCTTGCCAGCAGAAGGGGCTAAAACGGCTCATTTCTGTTCAATGTGCGGTCCTAAATTTTGCAGTATGAAAATCTCCCAAGATATTCGTCAAACCGCAAAAGAAAAAGGCATCGATGAACATACGTTGCTAAAAGAAGAGATGGATAAAAAATCAGAGGAGTTTAAAGAACAAGGAAGTAAAATTTATAAGTAAGCTTAGAATATATTTTTATCAACTATGGATATTAACGAGAAATCACCCTACTAATTTATCGTAGGGTGATTTTTCCTTCTTCTTTTATTCTGTCTATCATTTCAATTCGTATAATACACTTCTTTATTATTCAAGCATTTTACCTAGAGGCTTATAAATTCGATCGATCATATCGGTAGGTCCAGGCATTTCAGGATAAAAAAGCAGAAGAATCGCTAGAGCCCAGCTTATAACAGAAAGCACTACAAATGTATATTTTTCCCTTTTTTGCTTTAGATTCATTTTCGGCCATTCATACAAAAACATTAGAGCTATCACGAAAGTAATGCCTAAAACCATTAGCCACTTCATTTTTGTTTCACCTCATTTTTCGGTACTGCAGGTGGCCCAGTGGAACCCCCAGGACGTAGAATATGCGGATCAACCACAAATTCAATCTCAATCTCAGGAAAAATTTCAGCCCATCTTTCCTTAGCCGTTTGCCACTTCTTTTTGTATTCACGCTGGAAAGTACTATCGAATTTCAATATATCAACTTTCATGTCTTTTTGAACCTTCTCTACTGCTAGCTTGATCCGTTCTTCAACCTCTTTTTCTATTTCCTTTTCGATTAACATAATGAACTCTGGATTCCGTAAGTCTAAGTTGCTCGCATTTTGAATCACATCATCCTCCGTTTTGATTTTAACCGTGATTTTCCATTTGTCATTTTCAAGATGTGGAATAAGCTCTGTCTCGGAACGGATCATTTCCATCGTTACTTTTCCTTCTCCCTCTGGAACATCCAAGGTAATTGTAGCGTACCGAATTTCATCTCTTAACCATAATAAACCTCTTGTAACCTCACTATCTAATGAACCAATCATTTTATCTTCTTTAAAAACAGCAGTGCCCATCAACTTCAATTGAGATTTATCTGGCAATTTCCCTGGTTCCTTTTTAGAGGAAGTACTATCGATCATCGGCAAAGCGGCACCTCCCGTTTCACTTTTCAACATTTGCATTAATTTGCTCATCGTCACATTCATACCGATTTGAAATTGAGATAACTCTTGTATCGTCTGGGTTGCACTATCTTCAAGATGTGGAAGACTTGAGATGAGATCTTTGGCTTTCCCTTTACTGACAAAAACTTGATTTCGCAAACGGGCTTCAGCCATTCGTGCAAAAAAGTCCACATGCTCCCGTATTCCTTTTTCTGCCAGCTGTTCACCAATAACAGTCGCCTCGGCATGTCCCCAGAACAGATACCGAGAAATTTTTTCCTGAAGCTTTGATCTAGCATCCGCCACCGTAATCCCGGTAGCGGATTCAATAAACGTAGTCCTCGTACCGCTCCCACCTCCGCCTTCCTTTATTTTTCCAGCCATCTCTTCTGGCATGACCATTTCCACGGATAGCTCTATTTCTTTCTCATCCTTATAATCGATTCCTGTAGTTAAGACGATCGCTATATCATTTACTTCACGGCGATCCCAACAACCTATAAGCGAAAAAAAAGTGCTACAAAGGAGCAGAAACACTATCGTTTGGCAGCCTTTGCGAATGAAGTAACGCTTCATGCCTGAGCTCCTTTCTGTTGTGTTCTTTTTTTCCGTAGTAGATTAATCAATAATAAAAGGCTAGGCAGCACAAGTTGGAAAGAGAGTAAGTAAAAAACGGACGATGTTCCAAGAAAGCTCTTTAGATCAATCAGGTTAGGTGTAGACCATACTGCCACTGTAACTAAAAGAAACCCAAGCGGTAAAACAACAAATTTATACTCTGAAAGCTTTAACCATTGAGCCGTCCCAAGAGCTAAAGCGTAATAAAACACAGAGATTTTAATAAATGTTCCTAAAATCCAAATCGCCATAATAACCGATTCTAAATGTGTAAAAAAATGAGCTACATCGATATATTTCCCAGCATTCATAACGGGATAAAGCAGATCGGCTGTGATTTCACCAAATAAAAAAAGAGCGGTCAAATTGGTTAAAACTAAAATAAATACAACACTCAATACAGAGAGGTTCCCCCAAAGTAACCCCTTTTCCTTATCTGTTACATAAGGAAGTAAGAAAGCAATGAGGAGATATTCACTGAGCCAAGCTGCAGGGGCCGCTGCGCCTAAAATTGAAGGCATGACACCTTTTTCGAAAACCGGTAGCATATTGGTCGGATCAAGATCTGGGATTAAGAATATAATGATGAGTAGCCATAGTAAAATGACGACAGGCAAAAAAAGCTGCGCCGTTCTCGCAACCACTTCCAAACCACCGCGTACAGCAAAAGCACAGACTAGCACCATGCTGGCGATAACAACGATCCCTGGAGTTTTTAGTAAAAAAATCCCCATCAGAAATTCACCGTATTCTCTAAGGATCATTCCATTCACATGAAGATAAAAAAACAGATATAAAAATCCAATAACTTTTCCTGGAATACGCCCGACAATATGCTCACTATATTCAATAATCGTTTCTTTTGGAAAATGTTTATGTAATTGATAGGCGATATATACGACAAAGAAACCTATTAAAGATCCCCATAACGGTGATATCCACATATCACGCCCAGCTTTTGCAGCGGTAATGGAGGGAACGAGCAGAAGGCCTGTAGCTATGATAGTCGGATGCATCATGATTGCCATTTGCGCAGAGGAAATTTTCCCTTTTTCGATCATTGATTTACACCTCTAGTTGGATCTGGTTTTTGTCCCGGAGCTTGACGATACTTGTTGTATTCTCCTGTTAAATGCGGACGTGTGTTATCTGTCCACCTAGGTAATCGGAGCATGACATCCTTCATATCCGGCCCTTTCATTGGTGCCATTGGTGACAAATAAGGAACCCCAAAGGATCGCAATGTACATAGATGTGTAACAATCATAATGATGCCAAGCATAATTCCTAACAGGCCAAGTATCCCTGCTAATATGAGCATAGGAAAACGCAACATTCGTAAGGCCATTCCTGCATTATAACGCGGTATAGAAAAGGAAGCGATTCCTGTAACAGCAACGACCATGACCATAGGAGCAGACACAATCCCAGCCTCAACGGCGGCTTGGCCAATAACTAAGGCACCAACAATACTAACAGCTGCTCCAATTTGTTTCGGTAAACGGATTCCTGCTTCACGCAAAATTTCAAATAAAATTTCCATCAATAGCGCTTCAACAACTGCAGGAAATGGAATCGGCTCACGAGAAGCTGCCATACTTATCAAAAGCGTAGTCGGCACCATTTCATGATGATACGTTAAAACAGCTACATAAAGTGAAGGAAGTAAAAGAGAAATTACAATAAATAAATAACGTAACCAGCGAATCGCCGTACTCAACATCGGACGCTGATAATAATCTTCTGATGCCTGCATCAAAGAATAAAAAGTAGTAGGAGCAACGAGTACAAAAGGACTACCGTCAACTAAAATGGCTATATGCCCTTCTAATAAATAAGAGGAGACTACATCGGCCCTCTCTGTATTTAATAGCTGTGGAAAAGGAGAAAATGGGTTATCTTCAATAAATTCCTCGATATATGAACTTTCTAGCACACTGTCAGTATCAATTCGATTTAACCGATTTTTAGCTTCTTCGATCAAAGTCTGATCTACTAATCCATCAATATAAGCAAGTACTAGACTTGTTTTCGTTACTCGTCCTACTTCCATCTGTTCCATTTTCAACTTTGGACTTCTAATTTTACGTCGAAGAAGAGCGATATTCACTCCAATCGTTTCAATAAAGCCTTCTCGTGGTCCTCGAATTACAGATTCAGCTGAAGGTTCTTCAATTGCTCGTTTTTCCCACTTCGCTAATCCTACCGAAAAGCCTTTAATTTTTTGATCAACAAGAATAACTGGGTTACCTGAAGAAATTTGATTGATCACATCGGTGACCGTTTGTACTTCCTTAATATTTGAGATAGAGATCTTTTTTTCTAGAAAAGAGGAAAAATTATTAAACTCCCACTGCTCTGCTTGCATTGTTAATTGCTGCAATTGCTGTTGTTCAGGTATTTCCATAAGCGGTGTCAGCACGTTATCATTTATTTCCTCAACATTAGATAAGCCTTCTATATATATTAAAACTGCTTTATCTTTTCCCTCTATTAAAAAAGGACGGAAAACTACATCTGAACAGTTCTCATAAATCGTTCGAAGAGACGTAATGTTTTCATTTAGATGACTTGAAAGCTGATCTTTTGTATTAAATGGTTGCCCATCTATATTTTGATTCTGGTTAGATTGGTTTTGTTGCTTTAATTGATAAAGCTTCTTAAAATTCCTCCACTTTCGATGCAATACTAACCAGCTCCTTAATAAATTCTCATTAATGGTTATTTTGCTATAAATTAGCAATACTATGTATACCCCTGAAATATTTTCCTTTTGATAACACTTGTTTAGATTGTATAATCCAGTACTAAAAACACATCTACTCACACTCAACAATTTTTAGCATTTCGAACAAAAACCTACATCTTTAGGGTGGGTTTCACGACTTTCTGAAATGATCTCTATCAATAGATGCAATTTTAAGTATCTATTCCCTTCATTTAACGGGAATGAGTTTTAAGGGAATTTTGACTTTGAGTGTTATATTTTCAAGTTTAGAGGTTTTATTTTCAACTTCGTATGATTTATTTTCAAGTTAGGGTCTTTTATTTTCAACTATAGGTCATTTATCGATTTCTCGACAACAGTAGACAAAATTCAACACTCTCTATAGGCCCGCTCTTGGCCATGTGTCATTCCCTTCTGAACACTCCAGTTCTAATGCCTCTCACTAATGCTTAATCAAGGATTTTACAATTTCCTGGTCCACATGAAAAAGCCCAGTTTATCTCTTATTCGAGATAAACCGGGCTTTCGTTATGCTCGTATTCTAGTATGAAACATCAGATGTGTAATGAATGACAACTGAACTTTAGTTGTACAATCCATCAACTAAAATATCAAGTGCATACGGAGCTCGTACACCTTCTGCTGCTGCTGACAACGGGATCACGATAAAGTTTTCGTTCTTAATGGCGGTAACATTTTCTAAAGCTGGATGGCGTAGAAGTAAATCTTTTTTCTCTTCCACAGTTGTTTCGCCGTAATCGACAATGATGATCACATCTGGATCACGGTCAACGACCTCTTCCCAGCTTACTTCAGCCCAGTTTTTATCAATTTCACTAAAAATATTTTCTGCGCCTGCTAACGAAATTAACGAATTTAAAAAGTTTTGAGCAACAGTAAACGGTGCAGTCTCCCCACTATCAAAAACGAACACTTTCTTTTTTTCTGAAACCTCTGGGATCGTCTTTTGAATTTCTCCCATCTCTTCTTTCATGGAAGCAATTAATTGTTCGCCTCTTTCCTCCACATTAAAGATACGCGCAATATTCCGGATATCTGTATAAATATCATCAATTGTTGGTCCTATTTTAGTTGAAGATTCGTGCAAATAGGCAGGAATTCCGAACTCTTTCAATTGTTCCACTGTTCCAATATTGTCCTCACGAAATGCACTTGCCCACCCTGCATAAGCAAAGTCAGGCTCTTCTGCTAAAAATACTTCTTGCGATGGATATTTGTCGGATAATACAGCAATTGATTCATAAGCCTCCTTAAATTCCGGTAACACTTCATCATCTAAGTAAGCAGTCCCAACCATAAATTCCTCTAGTCCTAGTGCGAGCATAACTTCTGTTACGTGTTGATTTAACGTAACCGCTCGCTTCGGCTGCTCTGTAAACACTAATAGTTGGTCATTATTTTCAATTTCAACCGTTTCATATGCACTTTCTTGTTGTTCCACATTTGACGTTTCTTCCGTTTCGGAGCCTGTTGTTCCAACGTCTTCGTTTGTGCTGACATCTTGTCCACACCCTACTAACATGATTGCTGTAATAAGCCCTGCTAGTATCGTTTTCATTGTATTTAATTTTTTCATCTCTCATTTCTCCTTACTACGTATATTTTGCAATAATCGTAAAGCGACTACTTAGATGCTGTTCTCTTGAATCTCCTTGCATAGGTAGTGGATAGCCACCGTTTGTCCAAACATCCTGTTCGTAAGGTACTAGCTTCCTTGTTTCATCATTTACCTTTTCATCAAGCGTTTCATCTCTTCTTAATTTAGCCGCCTTGTTTTTTACTAAGTACGGCATTAAGCAAGTGACCGCTGAACATTCACTGTAAAGCTGGTTGCTTTCAAGCATTTCCACTACTTCAAATCCTTCTGCTTTTAAAAGATATCCCAATTCTCGTGGAAGAATGAGACTGTACTCTCGGTCTACTTTAAATTTCGCTTGTTCCATGTTTTGTTCATACGTTTCATACGTTAACGTTGCTTCAAATATTTGTCGTGATAAAAATGTCTGTCCTTTGATCGTTTGATAAATTCGCTTCTTCCCCCACTGCTTACATTGATGAATGGCCCACTGACTCTCATTTGGTGGAAGGGTGATATCTATTGCTACAAATCCACCACTTACTAAATAGTGTTTTACATTTGCTATTACTTGTAGTTGTTCTTCTGGTAAGAGAAAGTGCTGCAAAAAACCTTCCGTTAATAAAACGTGAGTATAATTAGTTGAAGCGGAAAAGCTTAACGCATTTTCTTGCAGTAAGCTTAGCTTGGATGGATCAGTTAATCTTTTCTTTTTCTTCTCAGCAATATTTAGCATGCTTTCACTCGTATCTATGCCGGTTACAGCGATCCCCTGATTAGCTAATTCAAAAGCGACTCTTCCCGTTCCAACACCTAATTCTAAAACGTTACAGTTTGTAAATGAAGCCAACCAATTTTTATAAAATTTCAAGCCTGATTTCCCAGTAAACAAATCAAAATACTCAGCTTCAAGACCGATATAAGGCTGAGAAACCTGTCTTTCATGTCGTTCACCTTGCATACCGCAGCGATTGCAAAGTGAGCCTGCCAGTTGTTGAAAAGATGTTCCTTTAGGAATTCCGTTTTTCGTATCTCCATTTTGCTCCTCGTATTGAAACCCACAATAATTACAGTTAAATTCGCCCATTCCTTCCTCCTAATGATTCGAAGCAAAAGATTGAAAAGGTACTGCTTGCGATTGATCAAACATTTTTGACGTATACAACACATGCGTTTTTCCAGTAAGAGGATGCTTAATAACAGTTCCGTTCACATGAAAAACGTCTGCTAGTAACTTTTCCGTTAACACTTGATCTGGTGAACCTTCTGCAACAATCTTTCCTTCATACATAACAAGTAATTTATCACAGTAGGATGCCGCTAAGTTTAAATCATGTAGCGCAGCCAAAGACGTTAACTTCAACCCTTTAACAACGTCAAGTAGATGGAGTTGATGGTGGATATCGAGATGATTTGTAGGTTCATCTAATATAAATAATTGTGGTTCTTGAGCAAGGGCTCTAGCAATTAAGACCCGCTGTTTTTCACCACCCGATAAATTCGAAAAGCTTCTATTTTTATAGTGTTCGATCCCAACTTCTTTTAATGACCGTGTGACAATCGTATCATCGTAATCATTATCTTTTTCTAAAAATTTCTTATGGGGATGTCTGCCCATTCGAACAATATCCTCGACCGTAAAATCAAACGGAACCGAGCTTTCTTGACCTACAACAGCCACTCTTTGAGCAAACTTGCGATTCGTCCATTTATTCATATTGGATTGATTGATAAAAATGTCCCCAGTATGAGGTGCATAAATGCGATAAATCGTTTTTAACAGCGTCGACTTCCCACTACCATTTGGACCAATAACCCCAACAAATTCGCCAGTATTCACTTTAAAGTTAATATCCTCGATAATTTGTTTTTGATCGATTTTCGTTATGACGTTTTGGACTGATAGTTCCATTAGTTGTCACCATCCCCTGTTCCAAAAGAATAGTTACTTCTTCGCAAAAGCCAAATAAAAAATGGGCCACCGCATATTGCCGTTACAATCCCGATTGGTAATTCTTGAGGCGATACGACTGTTCTTGCAGCAACATCTGCCCAGACTAAAAAGATCGCACCTACTAAACTACTAACGACTAATACTCTTCGATGGTCTGAGCCCACCATTAAGCGGACGATATGTGGAACCATAAGGCCGATAAAACCAATCGCTCCACTTACGGCGACCATCACCCCCGTTAATAAAGCCGTTAGTAAGATTAAAAATTTCTTAAAGACATCAATATTCATTCCGAGTGTTGTTGCCGTTGCATCTCCCATTAACAGTAAGTTAAGAGGTCGATAAGAAAGAATTAAAATAATAACTCCTCCTAATAGACAAAGGAAAGGAACCGGCAGTTGCTCCCATTTTGCCCCCGCTAAGCTACCCATCATCCAAAACATTGCGTCTCTAATTCCTTCTTCTCGTGGTGCGGAGATGACAATATAACTCGTTACAGCCGATAACATCATTGAAACAGCAATTCCAGCTAGTAATAGACGAACCGTTGAAATTCTACCTCGTACTTGAGCTAACATAAAAACAAGTAAGACGGAAGTAAGGGCTCCTAAAAAAGCTGCCATTGACAGTGCATATTGTCCAAATAGTTTAAAAGCACCGAAGATAATAACTAATGTTGCACCAACAGATGCCCCTGATGATACGCCAAGAATAAATGGATCTGCTAATGAATTACGAACTAATGCTTGAATGGCAACACCTACTACTGCTAAACCAGCTCCCACCACAGCACCTAATAAAACTCTCGGGAAGCGAATTTCCCAAATGATTTGTTCCTGCGCTTGTGACCAGTCGTTGCTAATGAACTCGCTTATGTATGGTAGTTTGGACAAGGCTATTTTCCATACGGTTAATGGAGAAATGGAAACAGGTCCTAGCATAACTGCAGCTGTCATCGAACCTAGAAGAACAACTGTTAAAATGATTACAAAGAAAAACTGTATAGCTCTGGACTTTATTTTTTCATTTGTTAACGCCTGAGAAGTACTGCTTTTTAAATCAGCTTGCATTTACCGGCCCCCTTTTCACAAATCGAAATTATTACGATTTGTTTCATGCCCTACTATCCCCATTTGTCACAAGTTTTTTATGAAAACGTACTAAGAATCGATTACTTTCGCGTTTAAGTGCTTCAATTACCACCAAATATAGACGCATCCATTCGGTATTGCATCTATATTTGGTCGTTGAAGTGTCACCCTTATTACTTTTCTATCATCTCTATTTCTTCTTCACTAAACCACTGAATTTTTTCGCGTAAGGAGACAATCTCACCTACAAGAATAATTGCAGGATGAGAAATTTTAGCTTCCGTCGCCTTTTCTTCAATGTTCATTAAATTTCCTACAACTGTTCGTTGTTTGTCCGTTGTTCCCCATTCAATAATTGCCACTGGAGTCGATCCCTTTTTCCCGTGACGAATGAGCTGATTACAGATCAAAGGCAAATTTTTCACACCCATGTAAAATGCAACCGTATCTATTCCATTTGCTAATGCCTTCCACTTTTCTTCGTTATTTTCTTCACTTTGCAAATGACCAGTGACCATCGCAAAACTTGAGCCGTAATCGCGGTGAGTCACTGGAATTCCCGCATAAGCTGGGGCTGCAATTCCAGAGGACACCCCTGGAACAATTTCATACGGGATATCGTAACGAGATAAAAATTCAGCTTCTTCTCCGACTCTACCAAATACACAAGGGTCGCCCCCTTTTAATCTCGTAACAACTTTTCCTTCTTTCGCTTTCTCTACTAATAGATCATTTATTTGCTCTTGTTTTAATGTATGCTGCTTAGGAAGCTTCCCACAATATATTACTTCAGCACCCACATTTGCATACTCAAGTAAGGAAGGGTTTGCCAGCCGATCGTAGATAATGACATCAGACGCTTTAATACACTCTAAACCACGAACCGTAATTAACTTCGGATCCCCTGGTCCTGCCCCGACTAAGTACACCTTTCCGTTTTTCATTTCGCTCCCACCTTTACACTCTACAATGTACTTTCACTTGGTAGTTCCTTCTTTTCAATCCCTAAATCAGCAAATGTCGCCATCTCGGTTAAAATTCGCGTTGCCGCATCTAGAAGTGGATAAGCTAATGCTGCTCCTGTCCCTTCTCCTAATCTTAAATCAAGGGATAGAAGGGGCTTTTTATTTAAATATTCAAATACAGTTTTATGCCCAGGCTCTACCGATTGGTGACTAATTATCAAATAGTCCTTGATCGTTGGAGACAATTCATAAGCCACTAGAGCAGCTGCTGTTGAAATAAAGCCATCAACAATTACGGGAGTACGATCAGCTGCTGCTTGTAATAAAACACCTGTTAATGCAGCAATTTCAAGGCCACCTACCCGTGCTAACACTTGAAGCGTTGAGGCACCGTTTATGTTTCGACGCTTTAGCGCTTCTTCAATAATTGCAATTTTATGTTGTTGTTCTTCATCGTTTAATCCCGTACCCCGTCCAACAACCTCTTGAACATTCGCATTCGTATAAGCAGCAATTAATGCACTACTCGCGGTCGTGTTACCAATTCCCATTTCACCAATGATAATCACTTCATGACCATTATCAATTACATTTTTTGCTACATCCATCCCTGCCTCAATCGCTTGTAATGCTTCATGTTCACTCATGGCATCTTCTGTATAAAAATTATTCGTCCCTTTTTTCACTTTTTTCATAACTAGAGATGGATCGTTCACCTCACCATTCACACCAACATCGACTACTGTCACAGAGGCACCAATTTGGTTGGCTAATACATTAATAGCTGCACGCCCCTCAATAAAGTTATGAATCATTAGTTTGGTCACTTCTTGCGGATAAGCTGAGACTCCTTCAGATACAATGCCATGATCTCCCGCACAAACAATAACAGCAGGTGATTTCACCGTCGGACGTTCTTTTCTAGTAATTCCTGCTAGTTGAATGGCTAACTCTTCAATTCTACCGAGAGCACCGATCGGCTTTGTTAATTGATCAACATGTTCACTTACACTTTGCATCACTTGGGCATCGAGTGGCATTATTTGCGAGAGGATTTTATCAATTTTCTTCATCTTTATTCTTCTCCTTGTACTGTAGACATTTATCAACGAAGGAAACAGCGATTTGTGGATTTGAAGCGAAATGAATATGCGTATAGCCTGCGACTAGATTGTCAGTCTTATAGCCTTCTTCTTTTTCACCGCGAAGCGCTTTAATATAATGGGCTTTTGGCAACTCCTCATCACTTTCAAAAATAGAATAATGAAACTCATGACCACGAGCTTCTTCATTTTTCTTTAATAGAAACGTCTCATCGATAGCAGTCACTTGACGATACCCGAGCGCAGCTAATCTTTCTTGCATTTTAACCTTTCCAGGGATCATACCGACCATCGGAAACGTTTCGCCTTGCCTATTTGCCATGAATTCTGTCAAATACATAAATCCACCACATTCAGCAAACGTAGGCAGTCCATTTGAAATAGCGTTTCTTATATCCAGTTTGGCTTGGTCGTTTTCTGATAGCTCTTTAGCAAACTCTTCTGGGAAGCCACCACCAATGTACAAGCCATCTACTCCAATAGGTAACGTTTCACCTGCTAACGGACTAAAGAAAACAAGCTCTGCACCTGCTCGCTCTAATAATTTGAAGTTTTCACGATAATAAAAATTAAATGCCGAATCGTAGGCGACAGCTATTTTAACCTTTCGTTCTCCTTCATCCTGCTTTAAAAATAAGTCTGTTTTCAACTCAAGTGCCGGACCTTGTTCAGAAATACGCAATAGCTCTTCTAAGTCTATTCGATCTGCGACGACATCCCCAAGTTCATAAAAAAACTCATCCAATTCGCCCCTCTCGATCGCTGGAATTAACCCTAGATGGCGTTCTGGAATCGTTAGACCATCTCCTTTTAATAAATACCCAACGACAGGTACATCGCATTCTTGCTCAACAGCCGTTTTACACAGTTCAAAATGTCCTTTACTACCTGCTTGATTTAAAATGACACCCGCAATATTGACGTTTGGATCTAGCATTTGATAGCCTTTGACGATGGCCGCGGCACTTCTCGCCATACTTGCAATGTTAACGACTAAAATGACAGGTGCTTGAAGAAGTAAACTAATTTCTGCTGTACTCCCTACATTACTTTTCGGACTTTTTCCATCATAAAAGCCCATTACCCCTTCAATCATCGAAAGGTCCGCTCCTTGACTCGCTTCCACAAAAATATCGTTGACGATATCATGATCTAGCATCCAACTATCAACATTTCGTGAATGTCTACCTGTTACAGCGGTATGATAACTAGGATCAATGTAATCCGGTCCACACTTAAAGCCTTGAACCGTTAGCCCCTTCCTTTTAAAAGCTGCCATCAATCCGATCGTCAATGTTGTTTTTCCTACTCCACTATTCGTACCAGCAATCACTAATCTTCGTTGCATCATGTCACATCCTATAAACTACTTTTTCACAGCAATAGAAATGGTTACATTGCCACTTTTCTTTTTTTCTAATAAAGGTTCGTCTACTCCCGCAGCAATAAGCGCTGCCGGTTCGCTGACACCATAGGCTCCAGTAAATTTATACACCGTTTCCGAAGGGTTTTTTATCGGCGCAGCGTTTAATTGTTCTGGGGTGTAATAGATGAAATCCCAGCCATAATCGCTACAAGCCTCTATTAATCCTTCTTCATCCTTTTTCAAATCAATCGTGGCAATCGCTTTAACTGCCTGAATAGAGATCTCTTGCTCTTTCAACGTTTCCTCAATGACTTGTTTAATTTCATCGACACTCGTTCCACGGTTACAACCGATGCCTAAATAAACGGATTTGGGTCGATATAATACGCCATTCGCTAACAATTTGTCCTCTTCTTCTTGCGACAAAATCCGGTGAGTGATCACGAGGGATGCATTATATTCAATATCAAGTGCCTCTTCATAGGATTGTACCACTTTCATCTGTTTCGGCAGTGGCCGATCATGCTTCCACCACGTTTTCTCGCCAGATTCTTGCAAGATGAGAACCGGTTCTTCATTCACTACAGCGGCACTTACCGGAGTCACATTTGCATAATCTTCAACCTTCCAGCCAAATTCACGCCCGAATATATCAACAGGAATCGTCTTCTGTACATCGGATGCCGTCGTTATAACAGGAGTTGCCCCAATATAGGAAGCCACTTCACGAGTTAAATCATTAGCACCACCAATATGTCCAGAAAGCACACTAATGACAAACTCCCCTTTATCATCAATAACGACGACAGCAGGGTCAGTTTTCTTATCTTTTAAAATCGGAGCAATCATACGAACCACAGCCCCTAAGGATATAACCATAATAATTCCATCATAGCGCTTAAACATATCCGGTAAAAGAAGTCTAATAGAACCCTCAAATAACTGGATATTTTTTTCTCGTTCATCACCACGTTCAAACTTCTTCATATAAAACATATCTGCTTTTGGCATGGAATTACGTAACGTTCGAACCAAGTCGACACCATGTTTGGTAATCGCAACTAAAGCAATGTTATCCATTAACCTGTTCCCCTTTACGAAAGCCGTGGGTAAAAGTTTTATCATAAAGCTTTGATTCATATTTTCCTTCTTCGGTTAAAAGACGCTCATCGGCGGCTTTACTAATGATCACCATCGCTTGTTTCCGAATACCTTCAGCTCTCATCGTTTCATCTAATTGTCCTAACGTCGTTCTCACTACTTTTTGGTCTGGCCAAGAGGCACGGTAAACAACGACGACCGGATCGGTTTCGAGCCACCCTGCTTCAAGGAACTCACGAACGACTTTTTTAATTAATGTTGCACTTAAAAATAAAGCCGTTGAACAATGATGACTTGCTAAGTCTTTTAACTGTTCTCGCTCTGGCATCGGTGTTCGACCTTCCGCTCGCGTTAAAATCACCGTTTGTGTTAACTCTGGTACAGTTAGTTCAATTCCAGCTGCTGCTGCTGCTGCAAATACTGAACTCACACCAGGAATGATTTCATAATCTACCTCAGCACGCTTTAAATAACGCATCTGTTCTAATATCGCACCATAGACTGCGGGGTCTCCTGTATGAACACGGGCAACACTTTTCCCTTGTTCAACATTAGTAACCATACAATCTACAAGTTCTTCTAAGTTCATTCCAGCACTTTTTAAAATTTCCGCTTCAGGCTTTGCCACTTCCATTAACTGTTCGTTCACAAGAGAATCGGTATATAAAATGACATCTGCTTGCTTCAAAATATTCTGTCCCTTTACCGTAATCAGTTCTGGGTCTCCTGGACCTGCACCAACAATATACACTTTTGCTTCTAACAAAAGAGTCACCTACTTTCTTACTAACATTAACGTTAAATATTCGAGTTCTGCCGTTTTTAATTCACGAACATCTTTCCAAATATATTCCTCACCAGATGTTACCTTTGTAACAACCGTCGCTTTATCAATTAAATCCAGTTCTTCTAAAAGGTCAATCATCATCGGCAATACTTTTGCTACCTTAATAAAAACAATCCCATCATGATCCTGCAGTGCTTTTTTCATCTCATCACGATTTTCTGTTGCTGGGATAATCCCTGTCCAATCATCTCCATCTGCAAGTGGAATGCCAAGTGTTGATGCGGCACCGTTTACCGATGAGATCCCAGGTATAGAAACGACATTGACTTCGGGATAAAGTTCTTTCATCAATCGGTACATATGAATAAATGTACTATACAGCATCGTGTCGCCTTCTGTTACAAACGCAACATCTTTTCCTTGTTTGACATAATCCCATACTTGTCCGGCGATTGTCCGCCATTCTCTGTCAAGGACGTCTTGATCCTTTGTCATTGGAAAGACGAGTCCGAGCATTTCTTTATTTTCTGTATCGATAAATTGTTCGACAATTTGATAAGCATAGCTTTTACTACCCTTCCTTTTTTTCGGGTAAGCAACGACATCAGCTTCTTTAAGCATTCGATATGCTTTAATTGTGATTAACTCAGGATCGCCAGGACCCACCCCAACACCGTATACGGTTCCGATTGTCATTCTAGTTCCTCCTTATGCTTTGCTGTGATGATGTAAATTGGATTCAATCCCTCAAAACGGTTCATATGTAAAATGGGTTTACTTCTCGAAATTTGCACGAGTTTAATCGATGTTTCAAAATCTAGCGCCGCAAACGTTTCATTCGCTAGATATAGAGTTTCGATGGTAGCCGCATTCAAAACGATTCGTCCACCTTTATTGAGGCGACTCGCACATACTTTTAGTAATTCCTGCATTTCTCCACCTGTACCACCGATAAATATGGCATCAGGATTCGGAAACTCTTCTAGTCCTTCAGGGGCTTTATTACATTTAATGGTAATATCTGTTCTGAATTTTTTTGTATTTTCTAAACAATTTTCATAGTCAGCTTGATTTTTTTCAATCGCATAAACTTGACCTCGTCTTGCTATTCTTGCACTTTCAATGGCAACAGATCCTGTACACGTGCCAATATCCCAAACAACGGAATTTTCATGCAAGTTTAATTCAGACAAACTAAGCACTCTCACTTCTTGTTTCGTAATTAAACCTTTATCTGGTTTTCTTTGTTTAAATTGATCATCTGAAATTCCGATCGACCAGCTAGGACCATCTCCATTTCGTTTCAAGATCACAACATTCAGGGGATGACCTTCGTAACCAGCCATTTCTTCTAAAGAAAGTGAAACGACTTTTTCATTTTCTCCTCCAAGCGCTTCCGCTACGTATCCATCATATTCTTTTATCCCGTAGGAAAGAAGATACTTCGCGATTTCAGCTGGTGAGTTTGTTTCATCTGTTAATAGACAAACTTTATCTTTGCCATCCACCTTTTGCGCTAGCCCTTTCATGGCACGACCGTGCACACTAATAAATGTACAATCCTGCCAGCTTTCTTGAATTTTTGCAAAAGCTTCTTGAATGGAACTGATATTTGGATAAATTTCAACTGGTATTTTTTTTGAAAGATAACTTCCGATCCCGTAAAATAATGGATCTCCAGAAGCTAATAAGACACAGCGCTTATTTGATGTTTGTAGCTGTTCAACGACCGACTTTAAGCCGCCTTTTAACACGATACGTTCACCTTGAAATTCTGGAAAAAAACTTAATTGTCGTTCTCCTCCTATCAGACATTCACTTTCATAGATCCACTTTTCATAGATCGGTAAAAGACTCGCCTTCCCACCATCTGTTATTCCGATGATTTTAATTGGTTGTTCCACTTTACAACCTCCCTTCCTAACACTTCTTTGCTCATTGAAATGATATATGCTTCAATATCTAAACCGCCTCTAATCTCTTTAAGGCTCTGATGACAAATAGCCTCACACAGCTTTGAAAAAAAAGTGGGATGCTCATGCTCCAACATGAGGGTTCCAACTTGTGAAGCTGTATTCGCTCCAAGAATTTCTTCTATTAATTCATTCGGTACCCCTGATTCTCTTGCTACTTCTGCAAGAAAGTTAAAATCGACGGGTGCGCTTTTAGAATGTACCATCATGACACCTTGAGCCACTTTTGAGAACTTTCCCATCATACCAACGAGGGTTACTTTTTTTACTTTTTTCGCCTTACATTGCTTTAATGCGAACCCAACAAAATCGCCCATTTCAATAAACGCTTCTTCTTTTATTTCAGGATGGGTTTCAATCGCAAACTTCTCACTTCTACCACCCGTCGTTAAAAATAAATGATCACACCCATTGGTGACGGCTACTTGGATCGCCTGAGCAATACTCGCTTTAAAAGCCGAAGTAGAGAACGGAACAACAATCCCCCTCGTGCCTAAGATTGAAATCCCGCCAATAATCCCCAATCTACCGTTCAATGTTTTTTTTGCAATCTCTTCCCCTTCTGGAACAGAAATAATGATCCGAACACCATTCGTAAGTGAGAATTGTTCGAATACTTCTAAAGCGACTCCCATAATCATTTGTCGAGGGACGGGGTTGATTGCCGCCTCGCCTACAGCTACAGGTAGGCCAGGTTTTGTAACTCTTCCAACCCCGATGCCACCATCTAGGTGAATACCTTCGTTATTTGTTAATCGGACGGTCGAAACAATCTCTGCCCCATGAGTAGCATCAGGGTCGTCGCCGCCATCCTTAATAACAGTTGCTGAAGCTTCCGTTTGACTAAAGGTTACGTTTTCCATTTGAAACGTAACCACCTCACCGACTGGCAACCGGATGGATACTTCCTTCACTTCTTTTTGTTGAAGAAGAGAAAGCAATGCGGCTTTTGTTGCCGCAGTTGCATTTGCTCCAGTTGTATAACCGTACCGCATCTGTTTCGGGTCTTTTTCCACTTTCTTTTTCATGGTTTATCCCTGCTTTTCAGCCATGATTGACAATGCATTTAGCGCGGCTACAGTTACTGGACTTCCTCCTTTACGACCGATGTTTGTAATAAAAGGGATATCCAATTTAGCGAGCTCTTCCTTAGACTCCGCTGCCGAAACAAAGCCTACGGGCATGCCAATGACGAGTCCAGGCCGTGCTTCACCGTTCTTTACTAAACGAATAAGCTCTAGTAATGCCGTCGGTGCATTTCCGATCGCAAAAATTCCGCCATCTGCTTCTTTAATCGCTTTACGAATGGACACAATCGCTCGAGTCGTATTTAACCGTTTCGCTTCTTCCATAACATCTTGATCAGAAATATACACATGAACACTGCCACCAAATTTTTCAAGACGTGGTTTACTAATGCCTACTTGAACCATTTGTACATCAGCAACTACTTTCTTTCCTGAACGGATCGCTTGAATTCCTGCTCGCACTGCATCCGGGTGAAACACAACACTTCTGCCTAAATCAAAATCAGCAGATGCATGAATGATTCGTTGCACGACTGGATATTGTTCCTCTGTAAAATCATGTTCACCTAATTCATCAGTAATCATCTGAAAGCTTAATCCTTCAATCTCTTGTGGTTGTACAGTTAATGGTTTAAATTGCGTTTGAAAATCCATATTATTTACACCTCAACTTTTTGATTTATAGTATTTAAAACGTCCGTAAATGTTCTACAAATATGTCCGTAGTCAATTTTTGGACGAGCAATCATTATAATTGGTATATTTAATTGTCTAGCAGCTTCAACCTTTTCATCAACAGATCCGACCTTGCCACTTTCCTTTGTAATCATTAAAGTGACATCATATTGCTTAAATAGGGCAATGTTGAGTTCTTTAGAAAAAGGTCCTTGAATCGCTACAATGTTTTTTTGCTCAACGCCCAATTCCTCGCACTTTTCCATATTATCTTTTCGAGGCAGCATCCTTGCGATTAACCGCACTCCCTCTACTTGTAAAAGATGCTTTGTGAAAATTTGTAACGTTTTACTACCGGTCGTTAACATCACAACACCTTTTTGCTCTTTTGCAAGTACAGCTGCTTCCTCATAAGACTTGACATACGTAATAAGTTCATCATCATCTTGATAATCTTCACGCTCATAGCGCACATAAGGTATTTGCGCAAGTCGCCCGGCTTCCACACCATTTTTTGAAGCTTCTTCAGCGAATGGATGCGACGCATCTACAATCATCCTGATTCCTCTTTTATGAATAAAGTCTGCCATCTCTTCCGCCGTTAACCTTCCAACGATTGTTTCAATGTTTGCTTCTCGTAATGAAATCGCTGCATTATCCGTCACAACTGAAGAAACCACTTCATAACCTGCAGCTTTCACCGTTATCGCTAGCTCTCTTGCATCACTTGTACCAGCTATTACATAAATCATTTGTCAACCTACCTTTGCAACTCATGATCATGATCATGGTCGTGATGGTGGTCATGGTCATGGGCGTGATGATGATGGTGATGGACATCCATATGTTCAATCGCATGAAGCCTGTAGGAACAGACGTCACAATTGAGTTTCACTTCTCCTTCAAGCGCCTCTTTCGCTCGGTCGATAAAAATCGTTTTTAATTCAGGATGGAAGCCGAAAAACTCAGTCATTGCAAACTGTAGGTCAGGATGCTTTGTTTGAAAGGCTTGAAGCTTTTCGCTCATTCGGTCCATCAAAATACCCGTAAAGAAAAAATAAGGAATAATATAAATTTTCTTTACCCCGAGCTTGATGGAACGGTCAACACCTTCTTCAACAGTTGGTGTAGTTACACCTATAAAAGACAGCTCTACATTGGCCATGTTTACTCTTTCTGATAACAATCTACCAATCTTGTATAATTCACTATTAGCATCGGCATCACTACTACCTCGGCCGACTAGTAAAATACCAGCATCCTTTTGTTCTTCTTTAAAGCCAACAACCTCTAAGCGTGATTGTAAAATATCAAATACTTTATCGTGTACACCAATCGGTCTTCCATAAGTAAATTGAACCTGAGGGTACTCTTTTTTCGCTTCATCGATTTCAACAGGAATATGAATTTTTGCGTGACCTGCTGAGAAAAACATCATTGGTACGAGTGCAACCTTCGTCGCTCCAAGTTCAATACAACGCTTGATCCCATCTCGAATTGTCGGATTGGAAAACTCTAAAAAACATGTCTCAACGATCGGACAGGATATGTCATTTACTAATGACTCTACAAACTGAAGTAGTTGTTCATTACCTTCTCTTTTTTTCGTTCCATGGCCGATAAATAAAATTGCATCCATTTCTCTTCCTCCTCTATTCATACTGCTAAGAGAACAAAAATCCGTAAAGTTTATTAAGGTTTCCCCCGGATTTTTTGAACTACTTCAATTAATCTCCACAAACCATATCTACAACAACTTGTTCCGGTACTTCTCGATAATGAAAACCTTCAATTTCTTGCACACGTTTAAAAAATTTGTGAAAGCGTTCATTTGGGAGTCCACGAGCTTTATAGTCATTTACGACTTTTACAACGAGATCAACAATTCTTTCTTGTTCAACACCTTCAGCAACGAGTTGTCCAACATGGGCGTTTCTTCCCGTTGTTTTTGCACCTAAAAATAAATCAAAGCCTTTTTTACGATAAATTATGCCAATATCATTGGTTGGCGCCCCGTAGCAAGCCATTCCACATCCATTAAATCCAATATTCAATTGCTTTGGAACTGTCATACCACCAATACGTTGCCCGAGTTCTTCTACTTGAGGAATAGATTCTGCTTTTTCACCATCGCAAAAATCACATGCTTTTATATTTACGACATCACCAATTGGGAGAAGAAGTAATCCTACATCTGATAAGCGTTTCGTAATTTTATTTGGATTAGCTGTTTTCACTGATACTTTAATGACATGATCTGGTGTATACTCAAGATCCGCTTCCTCACCGACAGCTTCAGCTAAAGTCATCATTTGCAGCGGTGTTAATTTTTTATTAGCGATCCCAGGAGATACAGCAAATTCAAAGATATCTTCTTGTTGAAACACGACGTCTTTTTCATGGGTTGCTTTATCAGACACTTTCGTTTCAATATTTAATTTTTGTAACGCTTCTTCTGCTAGCATACGGGAACTGAGCGGTCTTTCAACCTCACCTCTTTCTTCTTCCATCCCTCCATGAAGAGCCCAAGGTTCTGCTTCTCTTTTTAACCTTTCATGTGGTTTAAGCTGTTGGTCACTTCCATTCAACGTATATTTTCGTTGGTAGCCTCGTGGCGTAATCATCTTCCCGTCATAAATGAATGTAGAATTATTTCCAATAATCACGGTTGTTAACATCCCGATTTCATGATTGAGCATATGGGCTAAATCGGTGATAACAATGTGTTCCCTTTCTCGATAGGCACTCTTTACCAAGCCAACTGGAGTATTTGGCGATCGGTAGTTTAATAGAATTTTTTGCGTTTCAACAATTTGCTTTGTTCTCTTTCCACTGCGTGGATTGTATAATGCAATGACAAAGTCTGCTTGGGCTGCAGCATCTACCCGCTTTTTAATGAGTTCCCAAGGTGTTAAATGGTCACTTAAACTAATCGTACATGCATCGTGCATAATCGGTGCACCTAGTAATGATCCACAAGAATTAATTGCAGAAATACCTGGGATTATTTCAACCTCTACACCCGTTTCTTCTTGCCACCCTTTCTCAATTAACACTTCATATACAAGGCCTGCCATTCCGTAAACACCTGAATCACCACTTGAAATGACCGCCACTTTTTTTCCAGTTTCTGCTTGTCTAACCGCTTCCTGAGCCCGACTCACCTCTTCTGTCATTCCCGTTCGAACAATTTCTTGTTTCGTAATTAATGGTCGAATTAAATCAACGTATGTACTGTATCCAATAATCGAATCTGACTCTAAAATCGCTTCCTTTGCTCGAAATGTCATATGTTGTTCACTGCCTGGACCGAATCCGATAATTAGTAACTTCCCTCGTTCCATTCCAATCATCTCCTTCTTTCATGAATTACCTTATGCAAGAAATAACAAAGCTAGACCAAATCCTATACTTAAAGTGCCGATAAAAACCAATAAGTAAACCGGTTCCTAGAATGGACCATAATCCGATTTCCATCTTTACTTCTTCCCCTATTCAACTTATTAATAATAAAGGCTCTTTTCTCAAAGATTGTTGCTTTTTGCTTTTGGACCGTAAGCCAAGCGGAGGCTTGGCTCTTCACGCATAGCGTGAAGGTTTTGAAAATAAAATAGCCGATCAGACAAATGAATTTGTCTTGAAAAGGCTATTTTATTTTCAAAAAACGGTCCAAAAGCAACAAAGTTTACGAAAACAGCCATAATAAAAAAGCACCTCTAACCATAGAAGATGGTTAGAGGTGCTTAAACATTAGCGTAAAAGAAATACCTAGCATAATGATTGCTAACAGAAAAATCCGCTCTCTAACACTTCCCTATCTTCCGTAGGTCAAACAGTGTTGTTAGAAAAGGCAGGTCTCCTGGCTTATGGTTATCGTACACTATCCCTTCCCATTCGATTAGAACAGTGGATTAATAGAGTACAACCAAATTACAGTGGCGGGACCGCGTCGGACTTTCACCGAACTTCCCTTTAAAAGATTTTCCTGTCATTACAAAAAGTCAGCAACAATTCTGCCTTCTTTTTGAACACAAATCATGAGGTAAAATCTTTACCCTTTCCCAACATATGTGATTGTCACTTTTAGATTATAGAAGACATATATGTTTGTCAATCTATTTTTATGAATCTAGTATATCGAACGATTATAATGCACAATCTTCAATTTCAAAACCTAGGTCTTCAATAATATTATGATCTTCGGTTACAGCTTGGCCCTTTGTTGTTAAATAATCTCCAACGAAAATGGAATTTGCTGCATATAATGCTAACGGTTGTAACGTCCGTAAGTTAATCTCCCTGCCTCCAGAAACACGAATTTCTTTGGAAGGATTAATAAAGCGCATTAATGCTAGAACCTTTAACGATTTCATCGGCTCTGTCCGTTTATAGTTTTCTAGTGGAGTTCCTGGTATAGCATGAAGAAAGTTGACTGGAATAGAATCGGCATCAATTTCTCTAAGCGAGTAGGCAATTTCAACTATTTGTTTATCGGTTTCGCCCATTCCAATGATACAGCCAGAGCAAGGTGACATTCCTGCAGCCTTCACTTCTTCAACCGTGTTTACTCGATCATCGTATGTGTGTGTCGAAGTAATATTTACGTGGTTATCTTTATGAGTATTTAAATTATGGTTATACCGGTGAACGCCTGCTTCCTTTAATTTCTTAGCTTTTTCATCACTTAAAATTCCTAAGCATGCACAAATCTTTAATGGCATCGTTGCCGTAATTTCACTAACTGCTTCTATAACTTGATTCACTTCCTTATCTGTAGGTCCCCGGCCACTAGCTACAATACAGTATGTCCCAGCCTTTCGGTTCAAAGCTTCCTTTGCACCAGCAATAAGCGTTTCTTTATCTAATAGCGAATACTTTTCAACTGGTGCTGTTGAAACGATAGACTGTGAACAATAGCCGCAATCTTCAGGGCATAGTCCGCTTTTGGCATTAAAAATCATATTCAGTTTCACTTTTTTTCCGTAATAATGCTTCCGAACACGAAAAGCGGCTTGCATAATCGCTAAAATCTCATCATCATCTGCTTGAAGAATACGTAAACCTTCTTCAATTGTTAATACTTCTCCATTTAACGATTTATCTGCATATTGCTCCCAAACACTTTTAGTTGATGTAGTAGATGTCATAAACCCTCTCCCTTTCGTTAACTTATTATTAATTTAAGTTAACATTTTAAACAGGAGTTGACAAGAATTATTTACCATTTAAAAAAGGAATAGCCAAAAACTATTCCTTCTCTTCACTCATATAGTCCTTCATCCGATCATGAAACCACTGATCTCTCGTTGAATTATTTATAATTTCTTCATCGACTAATTCTTTAAGAAATTGATGACATTTACTTTTATCACTGATTTTTTCCAAAATTCTTTTCCTTGCATGATATAAGAATTCTGTATATTCTTCATATTCTTGTCCATACTCTTCACTAATTTGGTTGACAATTTTTTTAGCTAATAAAGGACTCGCACCCTCTGTTGAAACCGAAATCGTAAGTCTTCCTCTTTGTAAAGTAGAGGCCATATGAAAATCACTTAAATCTGGGTGGTCAACAACATTAATTAATTGGTGTGGCTTTCTATCTTTATAAATCGATAAATTCACGACTGAATCGTTAGTAGCCGCTATAATGAGAAACGCTTTTTCTAAAAATTTTTTATGATACTCCGTACGAATCCATTGAATTGAACGGTTATTGACGAGCTCAAGCAACGATTCACTTATCTGTGGTGAGACAACCGTTACAATAGCGTTATATTTTAATATCTTTATAGCTTTTCGCTCAGCTACCTTACCACCACCAATTATAATGACGGGCTTATCTTTTATACTGATATTAATTGGCATTAGACTCATGATATAAACCTTCCAGTAACCCTAGTGTTTTAGATCGAATGACTTCTTTTACCTGATCGTGATAACCAAGAAAGTTACATAAATGTATTTGCTTATTTTGTGTTTGTTGTAACTCAATAATTTTTAGACCCATAGTTTTCATTAATACACCTGTAAACAATAAATAAGGAAGCACATAAATCACTTCATTTTCCTCATGCAAAATATGTTTTAATCCGTCTTCGAATGTAGGGGTAGTCGCTGCTAAATAACATGTATTTACTTGCTTTAACCCTAGCTTTACTTTTAACCGTCTAGCAATTTCTTCAAAATCTGCTTTTGCATCTTTGTCACTACTACCTCTTCCGACAAGTAATACAGAAATTTTTCCTACATCACTTTCTCGTAGTCCTTTTTCCTTCAGGCGATCAAACACGATATCAACCATTCGGTCATCTACACCAATTGGCGAACCATAAAAAAAATGGATGCTTGGATACTTTTCTTTTGCTCGTCTTATTTCTTCAGGAATATCTTTTTTGGCGTGACCAGCTTCTAATAGTAATACGGGCTGAATAAAAATTTTCGTTGCCCCTTGTTCAATACATCGGTCAATTCCTTCAAGTATCGTTGGGTTAGTTAATTCGATAAAAGCAACTTCTTGAATCGGTAACGGAAGCTCTTCCATCACTTGACGAATAAACAATAAAAATTGTTTATTACCTGCTTGTACTCTCGACCCGTGCCCAATAAACAGTACCGCTTCCACACTTCTCCCTCCTTAATTGCTTTCGATTAAAGATTTTTTGAGAAAATATTCAACTAAAGCCGAATGAGTTGGCTCGTCCAAAACATGCTCAATCATAAACCCTGCATCAGTTGCTGCTTGTGCAGATTTCTTTCCAAAACAAACCACGTTCAATTTTAATAGCTTATCTGCAAAGTACTGAGAAATTTGTTCTGCTCCACTTTTCAACTCAGCTACTGATTTTGCACTTGGGAAAACAATCGTTGATAAAAACTGGTCATCCATCAACCGTTGTACAACAATTTGTGAAGCTTTTGTGATTTGCATTTCGTGGGTAATAAATACATCTATTTCACGATATGCAGCTACCGTTTTTTTCTCTCCAACAACTAATTGCTTAGGACCTACTTCAACTTCCTGTGCCTTTTCAGCCATACATCCAAACTTTTGCAGCTCTTTAAATGATTTTTCAGAAAGAACTTGAAACTGTGCTTGGATAGTACGAATATCTATTTGCTCAATATTTAGCCATGAAAAAAAATAATGCACACTATCAGGAGATGTAAAAATAATTTTTTCGTATTCGCTGATTTTTTTACTCAAGTGGTCATTTCCAATAGCTTGTAGTAGTAAATTGGGCTTAAAAGAAGGATAGCTGTATACATCTGCACCTAAACCTCGCAGCTTTTCTTCCACTAAACTCTTCTCTGAACTCGTTCTTGCTAATAAAATTTGCTCTCCAAGTAGCGGCTTTTCCTCAAACCATTTGATCTTTTTACGCAAAGTAACAATATCTCCAACTAATGTAATCGCTGGGTTTTGAAAATTTGTTTTTTCTACTTCTTGAGAGATTGTTTCCAATGTTCCTTCTAACGTTTTTTGTCTTCCATATGTTCCCCACTGGATCAGAACAACTGGAGTTTTCGGAGCTCTTCCATGTTTCATCAATTGAGTGGAAATATGAGTAATGTTACTTACTCCCATATAAAAAGCGATCGTATCGATCCCATTTGCAAGTGAACTCCAATCTATCAACGGTTGGCCTGAAATTGATTTATCATGTCCTGTTACAACGGCAAAAGTACCACCAAACTCACGATGTGTAACTGGAATCCCCGCATAACTCGCTGCTGCAATACTAGAAGTAATTCCTGGGATAATTTCAAACGGAATACCTGCTTGAGCTAAACTTTCAGCTTCCTCACCCACACGACCAAATACACTAGGATCGCCACCTTTTAATCGAACGACTACTTTCCCGGCTTCTCCTTTTTCGACGAGTGTCTCATTAATTTTTTCTTGTCTCATAATATGACGATTTGGAAGCTTCCCCGCATAAATAAATTCAGCATTTGGCTTAGCAAGTTGAAGAAGGGTTGGATTAACTAACCGATCATATACAATGACATCCGCTTCTTCTATCTTCTTTTTCGCTTTTATTGTAAGCAACTCTTCGTCACCTGGTCCAGCACCGACTAAATAGACTTTTCCTTTTTTCATTTCAGCTTCCCCTTTGCCATTCGTTGTAGGTAATTTAGTTTATTTATGTACTTTTAACGAGTTCATATACACTCCTCATTAGTGTACACCATTTATAAAGGTACTTTTATTCCCGAGTTTTTTTATATGTTTTATAAAGTATAATAAAAATAAAACAAACGTGCAACTAAAAATGAAAGTGAACTTTATTTATTGTACATACTATTTCGTGTCAATAGGTGGTAAACTTACGTTAAATTTTTACAAATTTCAAACCAATTATCTTTAGATTTATATACAATAATACATGTAAGATTATCTTACATCGAAGCCATTTCTTAATTCCGAATATGTTATAGTAAATAATAAGAAAAATAAAAATAGAAAGAAAGTTGTACTAATGGAGAGGAGTACGTTCATGTCTTATAAAGATAAAAAAGTGATTACGATTGGTATGGTTAGTGAGCTAACAGGCCTATCTGAAAGGAAAATTCGTTACTACGAAGAGCGGAAATTAATTTTCCCAGAACGTACCAAAGGCGGAACAAGGAAATATTCCTTTCTTGATGTAGAGCGCCTCGTCGATATCGCTAATAAGATGGAAGATGGAATGCAAACCTTCGAAATACGGAAAATGGAACAAAAAGAACTTAAGAAAAAAGAAGTTCGCGAACGCATGTTACGTGGCCAATTAAATGCCGCTTTCAATATGAGGAAATAAGCAAAGGAACGATTTTCGTTTCATTTGCTTATTTTTTTGTTTTCATAAGAAATTCAGTTTATGGAAAACTATGATCAATCAATATGTGTTTCAAAAGGAGGACTCTTATGTACGACTGTATTATCATCGGTGGCGGTATTGGTGGACTTCAAGCAGCGATCCAATTAGGGCGTTATAAACACAATGTCGCAATTGTTGATAACGGAAGTGGTCGTTCTACTTTATGTAAAGAATACCATAATTTAATTGGTTGGCCTGATGGGGTGAGTGGCGAATTTTTTCGTGAAGTAGGAAGGAAACAAGCAATATCTTATGACATAGAACTTATCGATGCTACAGTGATCTCCATTTCAAAAGAAGAGAACAACGACACTTTTCTTGTTCACTTAAAGGACAAGCCAAGTCTACAAGGAAAAAAACTACTGCTTGCTACAGGAATGACTGAACGAATTCCAGATTTCGAAGGAATTTACCCGTGCTTAGGAAGATCGATTTATATTTGTCCGGACTGTGATGGGTATCAAATATCAAATCAAAAAACAGTCGTTATCGGATCAGGTAACAAAGGGGCTCATCTATCATTGATATTATCGTATTGGTCAGAAGACATTATATTTGTGAATCACGACCTAGAAGAAATCGACAGCAAACTGAAAATTAAATTAAAAGAAAAGCATATTCCTTTATATCAAGAAAATATAAATGAATTACATTATGAGAAAGAAGGTTATCTATCAGGAGTCACTTTATTAAACGGGTACAAAATAGAAACAAACCATGCATTTCTTGCCATGAAAGGAACAAGAGTCAACTCGGATATTGCAAAAGATATTGGCGTTGAACGATTAGAAAATATGCATATTAATGTAAATCCTCGGACAAAAGAAACAAATGTACCAAACGTCTGGGCTGTTGGCGACTTGATTAACCACTCTCAATTATTAAGTGTTGCCATGGGTGATGGTGCACAAGCTGCCATCTGGATACACAAAAGTTTAGTATCTTCATAAAAGGAGCTGGTTTCATACATGAAAAAGGTCATTCTATTTATCATTTTGATCACATTTTTTATGTCGCTACAACTACAAGGTTTCGCTGTAGAAAGAGATAAAAAAAATAATATACTAGATCAACCCCTACAGGTTGCAATTATTATTGATGATTTTGGAGGAGATGTGAAGGGAGTCAATGAATTTTTTGCATCTAAAATCCCCATTACTGTAGCAATTATGCCTTTTTTAACAAATAGCTCAGAACAAGCTCAAAAAGCCCATGAACTTGGATTAGAGGTAATGTTACACCTTCCTCTAGAACCTAAAAAAGGAAAGAAATCTTGGCTAGGACCGAACCCAATCACAAGTGATTTAAGTGAAGAGGAAATTAGAAAAAGACTAACTACTGCCATCGAAAGTATTCCTCATGTAGCTGGGATCAATAATCATATGGGCTCCAAAATTGTTGAAGATGAAAAAATTATGCGCGTAATTCTTGAAGTTGTAAAAGAATATGACTTATATGTTATAGATAGTGGAACGAGTGGTAAATCTGTCATTCCAAAGTTGGCAGAAAATATGAATATTCCATGGTCTACTCGAGATATATTTCTTGATGATACCCATTCCTCAAATAGTCATGTTTATAAACAAATGCTTAAATTGGCTAAAGTAGCCAATAAACGTGGAAAAGCTATTGGAATTGGTCATGTAGGTATAAAAGGCCATGAAACGGTAAAGGGTGTTCAATCTGCTTTATCACACTTTAAAGAACTAGGCATTCAAATTGTTCCAGCTTCTCATTTATTAGAAACAAAGATCGAACAAAATCCTGAAAGGTTTTGGCAGTCAGATTGATTATACTTTGATAAGGAGGTTATTATCTTGTTACTTAAAGAGCAACCTAAACGAGTTCAAAAAGAACAAGTGTGCTTAAAAAACACTTTTGATGATAAAATTTTTATGGCGTACTTTTTTAATAAGGCAGGTGAACAATCATGAGAAGGATCTACCTAGCCGCATGGTTCGTAGGAGGTTTTCTATTTCTAGGGTTGATTGCTCTTATTCTGACTAACAGTGATCAAATAGGCATGCAACAAACTTTTCCATTTACCGATAATATAGAACGACTTGAGCAAAAGGAGATGGATCACGTGTTAGCAGATGATTTATCGATGACAACATCGATGTTTCTTTCACAGCTTTCCTTGCAACTTGACCGCTGGGCTGAGCAGGATAAAAGTGATCAACAACTACAAAAAGAGTTTGCTAAGGAAGTCCGTGAGCATCCTCATTTTCACGCTTTTACTATAGTTGAAAATGGAAAAATGTCAGAGACAGTTGGTAACATCCGTCAGGAAAGACTAAAACAACTCCGTTACCAGCATGGAGACTTATCTTTTTCAGATCCATATAAAATAAACGGTGAAGACTATTTTATCATCGGAAAAAAACTTGAAGAAAACAAAATGGTTGCTGGTGAAATTGATTTAACATTCGTGAAACACTTTATTAAAGACATGGCTTCTGTAGCTGATGCCAATGGTAACTTTTTTGTTTCAGGACAAGACCCAGACGTCCAATGGAAAACAACAAAAGATTTACCAAAAGGGGCATCAGCGCAAACCGTACCAGAACTCGGCTGGCAAATTGTTGTACATTCTGACCTTAAAAAAGGTGAAGAACAACATTATATTGATGGACAAGCTGTAATCAAACTAAACGATAACGAAAATAGTGAGGCTTGGATCGAACAACAAGATGACCTTTCCTTAATAAAAAACAATGATCCTTATTACATCGTAGAATCGGCTACTAAATCAACCGATCAACTCCTAAATGAATTATCTAATCACCCTGATGTTGAATTTGTTGAACCGAATTTCTTATTTACTAAACAAGCAAAAGGAACTATTCCAAATGACGAATTTTTCCAACCATATCAATGGAATTTAAGTCAAATTTCAGCTGAAGAAGGCTGGGAAGTAACAGAAGGTTCACAAGGAACGACAATCGCTGTATTAGATACAGGTGTAGATCCAAAGCATCTGGACTTAAAAGGAAAGGTGCTTGAGGGCTTTAATGCCTTTGATGGAACAAACAATTCAATTGATCAGCACGGACACGGCACACATGTTGCTGGGATTGCAGCTGCTATTAGTAATAACGTTACAGGGATCGCCGGAATTGCTTGGCAAAATAATATCCTGCCTGTCAAAGTGCTTAACGAAAAAGGAGAAGGCTCTTCTTTCGAGGTTGCCCGTGGAATCAGGTGGGCTGTTGACAATGGAGCGAAGGTTATTAATATGAGCTTAGGTGACTACCATAACTCTTACATCTTACATGATGCTATCAAATACGCACATCAAAATGACGTTGTCTTAATTGCAGCTAGTGGTAATGATAACGTCGGTGACCCTATGTATCCTGCTGAGTATGAAGAAGTACTAACCGTTGCAGCGACAGACGACAAACGAGAACGTGCATTTTTCTCAAATTACGGGAACCACGTTGATGTATCAGCACCAGGTGAACACATCCCAAGCCTTTTTCCAAATAACAACTATGTGATTATGTCGGGAACTTCTATGGCCGCACCACATGTTGCAGGCTTAGCTGGATTAATACGGTCGATTAACCCTGAACTTTCTAATGATGAAGTATATGAACTTATCACATCCACAGCAATTGACTTAGGAGAAAACGGACATGATCCTTTTTACGGTGCTGGTGAAATAAATGTTGGTAATGCATTAAAACAGTTAGCTAATTAATTTTCCATCGCACAATCATTCCTACTCACTAAAGAGTAGATACCAATAAATAAGTAAAAATAGAGACTGACATAAACTTGTCAGTCTCTATGAAATGATTCAAATTATTTTATTAGAAACCCATTTCCTTTTCGGACTGGTTTCTTTTCTAATAGCACCAGTTCTTTAATAACAGGTAGCCGCAAGTATTCTTTCTCCACCTCGACTTCAGCAAGATGAAAAGCCATTTCTTCATCAGGAGCAGCAACGATTACTGTGACATTTGCATCCTCTAACGTAACTTCAAATCGATATAGATACATCGTGATCACTTATGCATGAGCAGTAAGAATTTGATCTAAACTCTCTTGAATCGCATCAATACCTACTCGTTGGCTAAACTGATAGAAGTTTTCTTTTGGCCGTTTCTTTTCTTTAAAGAAGTACAACAATTGTTCGAGTACTACATTTAGCTCATCAGCATCAACTTTTCCTTTGAGCTTCTCATTAAACTGAGCCACATCTTTTTCTAATGTACCACCAACATAAATTTCAAATGCCTCAACCATTCCTTTATCCGGCGTCTTCATTTTAACTCCTTGAAGGCCAATATCAGCAATTTGTCTTTGACCACATGAATTCGGACAGCCGACCATATGGAAACGAACCGGTACATCTAGTGATAATTTAGTATCAAGGTATTCAGCAACTCGTCTCATTCTTTCCTTCGTTTCTACGATTGCTAGATTACAATATTCAATTCCTGTACAGGATACAGAATAACCAATAAAACCATTAGGGTTAACATGGATACGTTCGAATAGCTTTTCTTCAAGAAGCGCATCTACTTTTTCATTCGGTACATTTGGTACAATTAAATTTTGTGAATTACATGTACGAATTTCACCGTTTCCATACTCTCTTGCAATTCGAGCAAGATCAAACCACTCATCAGAACTCATACGACCTACAGGTACATTAAAACCAACATAGCTTAAACCTTCTTGTTTTTGTGGATATGCACCATAAAAATAACCGGCATTCCAGTCTTTTACTTGACACGTTCCTTTTGCTGGGAGTTCACCGTAATATTCTACTAGCTTGTCTTTAAACTTCTCAACACCCCAGTCAGCAATTAAAAACTTTAACCGAGCACGATGACGCTTTTCACGATATCCAAAGTCTCGGTATATTGACGTAATCGCAATGGCAACGTCTTTTACTTGCTCTGGTCGAACAAAAACGTCAAGTTCTTCTGCTAGATAAGGTTTTGCAGATAATCCACCACCGACTTTTACGTGGAAACCTACAACTTCTTCGCCATCGATTTCTTTTACTGCTGGTGTAAATGCTAAACAGTTAATAAGGTCGTTTCCAGCATTATGTACATTAGCTGAAATGGACATCTTATATTTACGCGGTAAGTTTGAGAAATCTTCATTAAGTTGGAAGAAACGATACACGTCTTCGACAATTTCACGTGTGTCAAACAATTCATTTGGATCAATTCCCGCTAATGGATTTCCGACAATCGTACGAGGAATATCTCCACATGCTCCAACTGAAGATAAACCAACACTTTCTAAACGTTTAAAAATATCAGGCATTTGTTCAATTGTTAACCAGTGATATTGGATCGCCTGTCTCGTTGTAATATCAATGACATCACGGCCGTAATCACGTCCAATACCAGCAAGTACTTCTGCTTGTTCATTCGTGATAATTCCAGAAGGAATATTGACGCGCATCATAAAATACCCGTCTTCTTTCGGCTTTTGCAAATAAAGACCTGCCCACTTAAACAAGCCCCACTCCTCTTTCGGAATAGCATCAAAGCCTTCCTTTGCATATTTATCGATGTCATTTAAAATTTCAAGACCATCTTTAACTAACTTTTGTTTCTCCTCTTTACTTATCTTTTCGCTTTTAGCCCACGTTTTCTCATAAGCCATTCTCTTTTGCCCCCTAAAAACTTCTGTATTAAATGATTTCTTTGTCCTCTAAATATTGTACGACAAGGTTAGCTGCTTCTTCAATTGATAATTTATCCGTTTCAATCGTTAACTCTGGAGAAGACGGTTCTTCATATGGTGAGCTAATCCCAGTAAAGTCAGGTATTTCTCCTGCTCTAGCCTTCTTGTATAACCCTTTTGGATCTCTTTGTTCACACTTTTCAAGAGAGCATTTCACGTAAATTTCAACAAACTCATCAGCTTCAACAATTTTTCTGACATTTTCACGATCCTCACGAAAAGGGGAAATAAAAGCTGTACTCGTAATGACCCCTGCATCAACAAAAAGCTTTGCCACTTCTCCGATGCGACGAATATTTTCTTTTCGATCTTCATCACTAAAACCTAAGCCTTTATTTAATCCGTGCCTGACATTGTCTCCGTCAAGAACATAACTATTAATCTTTCTTTCAAATAATAGATGGTCAACCGCATTTGCTAACGTGGATTTACCTGATCCAGACAAGCCTGTGAACCATAAAATAACACTCTTATGTTTATTTTTAACTTGTCTTTGAGATTTGTCTATAGTAGATTGATGCCAAACGATATTTTTACTCATACTTTCACCGCCTAAAATTATAAATTCATATAGTTTTACTATGTTTTAAAGTAGAAGAAATTAAAGCTATTGTCAATAGCTTTTCTTATATTCCTCCACCTTGATCATGTAGAGCACGTTTTTCTTTTTTAACTGCTCTAGCTAAACTAATCGAGCCAACCGTTGCGATAAAGACACTTACAATGACGACGGCCGTGTAAAAATCTGCTTGTAAGAATACGAGAATAAGACCATAGCTCATTACTAATGAAAAGACTGGAGAAACAACCCACACTTTTATAATCTTTTTTATAATTCCCTTTTGCCATAATTGGAATCCGTTATCTGCCGTCCCAATCCCAACGATCGCAGAAGTCGTTACTTGTGTTAACGGAACAGGTAATCCGAAAATTGAAGCGATAATGACTAATGTACCACCTGTTGTTGAGACGGCAGTTCCTTGCATTAATGAAAGCTTCGTAATCCGCTTGCCATTGGTTTCAAGAACACGTCCACCTAATAGTATTGCTCCTAATCCAACCAATAAGCCGCCGAGGATTACTGCTGTATTAAGATCAATTAAGCCTGCCCCAACGAGAGGTCCGACTGCATTTGCTACATTATTCATCCCTGCAGCATACGCTTCTAAACACCCCGATAATATTAACAAAACAACAAGTATCTTCTTCCATTTTCCTTTCCCCTTCAGGCTAGGAAACTTCTTCTCAAGCTTCGTAATCAGCTTTCCTGACACGTAAGCTAACAGAAACGCAATGACCGGTACAATAACCCAAAAAGAAACGATTAGCATCAGCTTTTGAAAATATAATGATTGAAACGCAATACCTGCCCCAACAATTGCCCCAACGACTACTTCACTTGTCGATAAAGGGATCCCTAATAAATTAGCAATAAATAAAGTTAAACAAGCTGAACCTAGAATGATGATGACTAACTTAACATCTATAAGCGAGGAGGGAATAATCCCTCCTCCAATCGTTTTAACAACTTCACCACCGGCCAATGCCCCAATAAATGCACTAACCGCAACTAAAATCATCGCTACTCTCTTTTTCGGAATAGCACCACTACCATAAGCAGGTCCCATCGCTGCAGCTGTGCCACTAGCACCAATATTCATAGCAAAAAATAAAGCAATAATGAAAGCAATTGAAGTTAATAGCATATTCCAATCACCACATTAGTCCGATGATGATATTTCCTCATAGTGATCTCTTCTCCTTATGCATGAACCTTGCTCATGCCACGTATTAAAACTTCTACAACTTCTTTACGGCTAAATTCTGGTGGTGGTGTTTGACCGTTACTTAACATTTCACGCACCTTTGTTCCTGATAAAATGACATGATCTTCTTTACCATGCGGGCACGTTTTCGTACTTGCCATGTTACCGCAAGCTTTGCAATAAAAGCTATGCTCAAAGAATAAAGGCAAAATTCCTAGTTCTTCTTGAGTGAAATTTTTAAAGATTAATTGAGCGTCATACGTACCGTAATAGTCACCTACTCCTGCATGATCACGACCAACAATGAAATGTGTGCAGCCATAATTTTTACGTACCATCGCATGGAAAATCGCTTCTCTTGGACCAGCATAGCGCATCGCAGCTGGGAACACTCCTAAAAATACTCGATTTTCCGGATAATAATTTTTTAATAACACTTGATAGCTTTCCATCCGTACATCTGCAGGAATATCATCCGATTTCGTTTCACCAACGAGCGGGTTTAAAAATAATCCGTCAACTATTTCTAGTGCTGATTTTTGAATATATTCATGGGCACGGTGTACAGGGTTTCGTGTTTGAAATCCTACGACAGTTGCCCAACCTTTTTGATGGAAAATTTCTCTCGTTTCTACCGGGTCAAGGTAAAACTCTTTAAATCTGTCACGCTCAATTCGCTTAACGAGTGTAATTGAGCCTGCTACGTAAATATTCGGTCGTGAAAATAGCTTTGCAACCCCTGGGTGAGCCAAGTCTTTCGTACGGTATACATTTTCTGCTTCTACTTCCTTATTTGGCTCATATATTTCAGTCACTTCAATGACACCATAAACGGAGCCATCTTTTACAAGCTTCACTTGTTCACCAATTATGAGCTCCGCGCTTTTTTCTTTTGTCACAGGCAACGTGATTGGGATGCTCCAAACGGTTCCATCAGCTAATCTCATTTTCTCTACAACAGATTGATAATCTGCTTGATTCATGAACCCTGTGAGTGGGCTAAATGCACCGTTAGCGATTAATTCTAAATCGGATAAGGCAAAATCATCTAATTCTATTTCCTTTACGATATGAGAAAAATCGTAGGATTCATTGATTAAGTTGATTAATTTACCACCATGTGCTTGTATTGTTGTCATTATTAAATCTCTCCTTTGTTATCGTTATTTTTTCTATAGATTGGAACTATCTAGTGAAAGATGTAGTCCACACTCCGTTTTTTGTGTATTCGCCCACCGACCACTTCTAGGGTCCATTCCTTCAGCTACTTGAGAAGTACAATGAAAACATCCAATACTTGGATAGTTATTATCATGTAATTCGTTATATGGTAGGTTGTGAAGCTTGATATACATCCAAACCTCATCTTCCTTCCAATGAATAAGTGGACATACTTTTATGGAATTAAACCTATGATCGATATTGACATATTGTGTATTTCTTCTTGTTGGAGACTGTTCTCTGCGTAACCCCGAAATCCAAGCTGAGTACTTGGAAAGCTCCTTTTCTAATGGTTCAAGCTTGCGCAATTGACAGCAACGATCAGGATCTCGCTCCCATAACTTATCACCGTACTCCTCTTTTTGCTTCTCTACAGTAAGTGGAGGCTGGATCATTTGAATATTTAGCCTAGGATACTTCTGTTTTACTTTATCAATCAGTTCATACGTTTCTTTAAAATGAAAGTTAGTGTCAAGGAAAATGATTGTTGCATCAGGTTTGATTTTACTAATTAAGTCAATTAACACTACTCCCTCCGCTCCGAAACTACAGGAATACACTAATTGGTCTCCATACGTTTCGTATGCCCACTTTAAAACATCTAGCGTGTCCTTACCCTTTAGTACTTCTTCATTTAAATGTTGTATTTCTTTTTCAGAAACCGTTTGAAAAGTTACCATTCCTACACTTCCCCTTCCCTTGAATATTAAAAATTTCACTTTAAACAAGACATCTAACGACATGACTTATTCCGTATAAAAAAAGACGGCATTCAGCAATTGATAAACGAAACTGAACGACGCCTCTAGTTTTTCTAGTCAGCTATTTTTTTGGGTATTATTTCAAGCGGATCTTTTCATTTTTTTCAATTTGAATAATTTTCTCATCTTGAACGACAATAGTGATTGAGCCGTACTTTAAATCGTTGAGGAGGAGCTTTATTTTTTCATATACTTGCTCTAGATCCTGTTCATTTCTTTTCCCCATCGGCTCTGCCTCCCTAAAATTTTAATTCCTTGTAATTTCATCAGATTTATATGTTTAATAGCATTATATCCATCTTCCACCATAGTGTCAACCAACTTTTTAGAAAAATAAAAAAGCTGACTCCAAATGAAAGTGCCACCCACATCCAATAAAAAAATGGATGCAGCTGACACATCATGAGCCAACTATTTATTGCTTAATTTCACCCGATACATTTGTAATTTCGACTGAACCACTACGATTTTCTAAAATCGTTACGTCTCCTTCAATTTGATCAACATAAATTGATCCTGAACCGCTTCGAATTTGAACCATTCCCGTTATTCTTTCAATATTAATTTTTCCAGTGCCACTTATTAATTTCACGTCTCCCGTATTATTTTCAATATGAACAGCCCCTGAATTGTTATTAATAGTAATATTACCTAAAGTATTCAATATTTCTAAAGCACCTGTCCCATCCGTAATTGAAAGATTCCCTTCAAAGTTTTCAACGCTCATTTTCCCTGCACCTTGGTTAAGTATTAACGAACTAGACAAATCGCTTAACCTTAAATTGCCCCCATCATGGTTTATAACCACTTCAAGATGCTTTGGGATAAAAGCCTTAATATGAATTCGCGCCTCGATAGTAGACTGATTGTCACGATCTATGTTTGTAATTAAATGGGCTTGATCTCCTTTTTGATCTAATAATATCGTCATATTCTCTTCTTGAAACTCCTGTGCAAGCTCTTCTTCTTCACTTCTTGATGCAAATGTAGCGATCACTTTTATATCATCCCGAGTTTCACCAATAATTTCGACTTCTCCTTCATCTAAATCCATCATCACACTTTGCAACTCAGATGCATTCAATGTGATTTCTTGATCTACTTGAACCATTTTTAAATTACAGCCAGCTAAAAATAGAGAAATAAATACTACAACTAAAATACCAATTTTTTTCATTTTTTTATAAATACCCTTCTTTCACCTTTATCATAACGGCAATACAATACCACATGACACATTACGTGTACAGTGAAAACTTAGCGTCTTTTTACAAGGTCAAAAAAGTTTATTAGTTCTGCTGGTTGCTTATTCATAACGATAACTTCTGTTCGAAATCCTTCTTTTTCTCTTTTCAGGAACGTTTCTTTCGTAATTGGTCTTGGCGCTGACCAGGTTAAAGACTTAATATTCTCCCACGAATCATGGGTGATAATTTCTTGTTTATAATAATAGCAGTTTCCAGATGGATATTGCTTACAAATATACTTAACCGTCTGTTTTGTATGCATTGACGTTCAGCTCACTTTTCAACTTTTCATCTAGTCTGACCAGCTTTAGCGATTTTCAAACGAAAACTGCTTATTATAGCTAAGATAAGCGGAAGGTGTCTGCCTTATCGGCGACAAGCGCTGGACCGAAACGACCTCGAGCCGATGATACCTGAAGATAGACATCTTCGAAATTTTATACTCCCTTATTTTTAAAAATGTTTAGCATCATTAAGGGAACAAAGTTAACATAAGGAAAATATAACTATATTGGCCTGACTTAGCTGCAAATCATGTTTAGTATTCATCAGTCAACCCTTGACATACATATAATAAATCATTGGAGCGTTTTCCGTTGTTCTTGACAAAATTTTCTGTTCCCCCTAGTATTGAATTGTGCACAATTACTTCGTATTTACAATTTTTATAGAGAAGAAGTGATGCTAATCATGCTACAGAAGCTAAAAAATAGTAATATTATGGATAATGAAATTAAAGAATTAATGATATCCGCCGATAAAGTTGCTCATGTCCAATTAGGAAACCCTCTTGAGCATGCCCTTCTCGTTCTAATTAAATCTGGTTACTCTGCGATTCCTGTTCTGGACTCCTCATACAAACTACATGGACAAATAAGTAAAGCATTAATTTTGGATTCCATTCTCGGACTTGAACGATTTGAATTAGAACGACTGAATGAGCAGCGTGTGGAAGATGTAATGGAAGAAAAGATACCTTGGATTAATAAAAACTCTACCTTTTCTAGAGCATTGGCGATGTCTATTAATCACCCATTTATATGTATACTTGATGATGATCGCTCTTTTATAGGTATTTTGACAAGGAGATCGATCTTAGCTTTAATTAATCGTTACCTTCAAAAATAATGTCGGATAAACTGGTCACCTACAAGGTCGATCAGTTTATTTTTATTTCAATAGAATGGTAAAATAATTTTGTTACATCAAAAGAAAGGGGATTTAAAATGACCACTACAGCATTATTTTCTTCTATTACGATAAAGAATGTTACATTACATAATAGAATCGTGATGTCACCAATGTGCATGTATTCTGCCAATGATGATGGAAAAATTACACCTTTTCACCTCACTCATTACGGAAGTAGAGCGATAGGTGGTGCAGGGTTGGTTATGCTTGAAGCCACTTCTATCACACCAGAGGGGCGTATTTCAAATCAGGACCTTGGGATTTGGAGCGATGAGCAAATTGATGGATTACAAAAAGTCGTTGATGAAATTCACCAGTACGGTTCAAAAGCAGCGATTCAATTGGCACACGCTGGTCGCAAGGCGATGGCTGACGGTGAAGCGATTGCACCAACTGCACTTGCTTTTAATGAAAAAATGAACACCCCCATTGAAATGAACGAAAATATGATTAATGAAACAATTGAGGCATTTAAAAGGGGAGCAATGAGAGCAAAAGATGCTGGTTTTGACATTATAGAAATTCACGGTGCACACGGTTACCTAATCAACGAATTTTTATCACCATTAACAAATCATCGTGAAGATCAATTTGGTGGAAGTCGTGAAAATCGTTATCGCTTTCTCGAAAAAATCATTGATTCGATCAATAGCGTTTGGAATGGACCATTGTTTGTAAGAATATCAGCAAATGAATATACTAAAGGTGGAAACGAAATCGAGGATTTTATCTATTTTGCTATGCGGATGAAGGATCAAGGTGTAGATTTAGTGGACGTAAGTAGTGGCGGAGTTGTGGCCGTTCCGATTCAACCTTATCCGGGGTATCAAATCACTTTCGCCGATCAAATTCGAAGCAAAGCCAATATTAAAACGGGGGCTGTTGGTTTAATTACATCAGGTCTTCAGGGAGAGGAAATCTTACAAAACGGGCGAGCAGATCTCATTTTTATTGGACGAGAGTTATTAAGAAATCCTTATTGGCCATTACAGGCAGCAAAAGCGCTGAACACGAACATCACTCCACCAAAACAATACGAGCGTGGTTGGGTTTAATCAATTTTATTCGTCTTAATAGTGCGGCAAATCGCTGTCGCACTTTTTTATGTAGAGTTAACATAGTACACACTACTAAGTTAAAAATAGGATTGGATTTAAAAAACTCCAATCCTATTTTTATGCATATATATTGACGAGCAGTCCTTTAATTTCTCCCACCATATCTAGAATTTCTAAGCCTTTTTTCTGTTTATCTAAAACGGCATTCGTCAAATCTAGAAGCTTACGATCAACCTCTTGGACGATTTTATATACTTTCGTTCGGCCACGCCGGTTAAATCCACGTTTTTCCTCTAAGCGAAGACCCAATTCTACCGCATCTTCCATAAACTCCTTAATAAGCGCTTTATATTTGCGTAACTCATCTACTGTACGAGTATCAGCTAACACTTTTCCTTGATCATCAATTTTTTGCATCAATTGATTGATCCGTTCATATGCTTTTTCATCCCGTTGTTTCCCCATCACTTCAGAAAAAGAAACGGAAGCCGTCGGACCTTGTTTTTTTGGCTCGACTTTATTTAAATTGGCTCTTCCAATCCTCTGAACATCCATGTAATTCCCGCCTTCACTTAAAAGTCTTTATTTATTTTATCATACGGTTATAAAATGAATAAGTCCAAGAAACATGGAGACTTGGTCAAAATTGGCCAAGTCTCCACACCTATCCATTATTGAAGTAATTGAAGTACACCTTGTGGTAACTGATTTGCTTGTGCAAGCATCGCAGTAGCCGATTGGTTAAGAATATTATTCTTCGTAAACTCCGTCATCTCAAGTGCCATATCCGCATCACGTATACGAGATTCAGCTGCTGTTAAATTTTCATGCGTTACTTGTAAGTTGTTGATCGTATGCTCCATACGATTTTGTGTAGCACCAAGTTTTGATCTGGCTTCCGAAATTTTATTAATCGCTTGGTCTAATGCAAAAATAGCACTATTAGCTCCCTCATGCGTCGTTACATCGATCGTTTCAATACCAAGTGTTACAACGTCCATACGCGGAATATCGATCATGACTTGCTGGTTCGTATTAGGGCCAATTTGAAAAGCTAGGGCGTTATTCGTTACATTAAAGTCAGTTGCAGGAATGAAGTCTGCTTCGCTTGCAGTTTGATCTACATTAACAGGTCCATACTCTCGTCCATTTGCTACAATCGTCCATGCCTGGTCATCATTAAATAATGTATCTTCTGTCACTAGGTTATTATCTGGATTGTCTGGATCATAAGCAGTATATACTTTTGCATCTTTAAACTCTGTTCCAAGCTTACCTAATAATTGCTCTACAGAAATTGACCTTGGAGTTACCGCTCCTGGAGGGTTACCTTCACTTGCAATTTCAACTTCTATTGTATTTGTAGGTGAAACTACTGCAGTGAATTTTGAAGAAATATCACTATTGAATGTATACTCAATCCCACCGTGCGTTAATTTTCCATTGTTTGTTACATGATTTCTAAGTGCTGCGTATTCTTGACCATCTTTCATCGCTGAAGCATTTAGCTTTGCTTCCATTGATACTTTTACTGTACCAGCACTATCAATTTTAGATGCATCGATCAATAATCCGCCTACTTCTACTGAGTCTGCACCAGGTCCTACAGTAATTGATTTATCTGTTTGAATAGGCAACCCATCCGGTCCAAATACTGAAATTCTTGCATTTCTAATTCCCTCTTGATCATTACGATAATAATCACGAACTTCAACTCTATATTCACCTAATTGTTGCCCCAACTCTGGCAAAGCAAATGTAATATCATTTTTATCGTATCCTAATCCTGCGGATGGCTGCTTTACATCTTTAACAATTTCAACATCACTAACATTGATTTGATATTGTCCAGTTTCTAAATTAGCATTAACTACTTTCGGTGATCCAACTAAATTAGCAAAGTGCTGATTTCTATCAATAACCGTTAAAACAGCACTAGACCCATCTAGTAATTTCCGAGTATTAAATTCCGTTTTTTCTGAAATGCTATTAATCTCTAGCTTTAATTGCTCAATCTCTTTTTGAATTTGATCGCGGTCATACGTTGTATTCGTATCATTTGCCGCTTGGACTGCCAACTCACGCATACGTTGAAGCATCGTATGTACTTCTTGCATTGCCCCTTCAGATGTTTGCATTAATGAAATCCCGTCTAAAGCGTTACGTTCAGCTTGTTTAAGACCACGGATTTGTGATCGCATCTTCTCTGAAATCGCTAAACCTGCTGCATCATCAGCTGCACGGTTAATACGAAGTCCTGATGAAAGCTTTTCTAAATTTTTTGATGTATTAAATTGATTTTGATAAAGGTTACGATATGCATTGAGTGCTTGAATGTTATTGTTAATTTTCATGCAACGTGTACTTCCCTTCTATTATTCGTAAATTGACGTTTGCTCGTAAGCATTGGCCTTCTGTTTTATCGTTTTCGGTTGAATGTCGGTATTCTTTTTCATCGCTTGATTCCAAGCGGTCATAATTTCAGTTAAGAGGTTTAGAACTACTTTTACTAGCTCAGCGTTTTTTGTATAGTTTGCTTGAATGAGTTGGTCGGCCATATAGTTATAGATGCTATCTAACTGGTCAGCTACAATTCCAGCTTCGTAATTAATTCCTCCACCAAGGCGATAAATAATATCGTTAGCTTTTTGGAGGAAATCATTTGCTTTTGTAAATTCTTTATCATCAATTGCTTTTATTGCTAGTTCAAGATTGTTATAGCATGCTTCATAAAGTAATGCTGTTATTTCTTGTGGAGATTTTTTATGAAGTGCTTCATTCGTCAAAATTTGTGTCAAGACTACACCCCACTCCCATATTTCTACTTTTTTTATCGACATATACCTACTATTGTTTAATACTTTTTCTCCATTTCTTCTATAAGAAGTAATATTTCTGCCATAACTGAGTACAGCTGCGGAGGAATGTTATCTCCTAAATCCATATCCAATAAATTTTCTACTAGTAATGGATCTTCTTGCATATGGATATTATTTTTTTTTGCTAGATTAATAATTTGATTAGCTATATCACCTTTTCCTTGAGCAACGACTTTAGGAGCTCCTCCCTCTTCCTTGTCATACTGAATAACAGCTGCCGTTTGCCCATTTGTGACTCGTCGTTGTTTATGATTAAAGTGTTTGGATACCATCATATTTTTAAATCAAAACCTTTCTCTGTAAAAATAGGTTGCTGTGTTTGTTTCGAAGCATCATTTATTTCTGATGGAGAGGATTGTTTTTCATCTGCTGTTAATTTTGTATATTTAATTCCATTTACGTTATAGCCAATTTCTTTAATCTTATTAACGCAATGATCCACAAGTGGTTCCATTCTCGTTTGGAACATTGGTTGATTGTTTTTCAACGTAACAGATAAATTTCGATCAACAACAGAAACCATAATACCGACCTCACCTAATTTAGGAGTATCTATTAAAAAGTATAAATTACAGTTTTCCCAGTCAACTTGCTGACCTTCATTTCTTGAATTAACAAAAACTTGTAGATTTTCAACTTGCTCCTCTAGTAAAAATGGTAGATTAAAAAACATACTTTGAAGATTTCCTTGATCTGATTTACTAAGCAGTTGCTGACCAGTTAAATTATTTAACGCTTGATTCGCTTGTTGACTGAGTCGACTATTTTCTTCTTCTCCTTTCATTAAGGTCATTAATGCTGCCTTTAAGTTTCGCTGATTTGCCTCTTGCTCGACTTGTTCACGAGAATTGGCTAGTAGCATTCCTAGTTCACTATCGTGGTTCAAGCCTAGGTTTCGGACCATCTCAAAAGCTTGTCGCGCCGATGATTCTTGACCATATATAGGCTTTACGATCTCGTTCAATTGGTTTAAAACATGTTGATTAGGAGTCCTAGTGTCAAGTAGCTGTCTATCATTATTAATAAAATGCATCACTTTTGTTTCAGACGGTTTAAATTGCAAGCGTTCAACTAACCCTTTCACGTCTTGAACGATTCGATTTGCTTCTTGATGTTGACCTTTGGAAAGTAATTTTTTTGCTTCTGCCAATTGACTACTAGCTTGCATTAACCTTTTTTCTGTCTTCATATCTGTTAATAACATCATTTCACTTTTTAAGATCGCGTTATCTAGCTTTTTTATTGTTGTTTCTAATAAAGGCTTTGCTTGATGCTGTGCTTGGTTTTTATATTGGTCAATGAGACGAGTTGCCACATCTAGATGTCTCGTAATCTCCCGTTGAAGATTTTTAAAATCTACCGCAGCTTGTGCTAACTTTTCAGTAATTGTCGTTACCGCTATATCTTTACTATTTAATTGAACGCTCGTCTGGAATTGTTCATTGTTTATATAATGACTTTGCTCAGCAGACTGTCTAGCAACTTCTGTGATCTGTGTTTGTTCTTTAGCGACTGCTTGTTGTTCAAGTTCGGTTAGCACTTGCATTAATTGCTGCCTGGCCGCCATTTCTCTTCCTTGGTTTTGTAGCTGTTTACTTTCTTCTGTAGCTTGATTCAATTTATTAACGATTTGTATATCACTATTTGAATTTTGATTAATTTGTACCTTCATTTGTTCAATTGCACGTTCTATATTCGCTTCTTTTTGGAGGAGTTGTTGCATTTGTCGAATAGCTTCACTTAGACGCTGATCATTGAGCTGTCCTTGAAGGTTTACACTTGTTTGTTGTTCTTGTCGGTTAACCCCAGCTGCTTCAGACCTTGCTGTTGCATGTTCAGCATTTAGTAAAGCTTGTGATAACCGTTCTCGTGCAACATTTTCGATTTGCTCGGTTTGACTAATCACTCTCTCTACCTGGGCTTGGATACTTCGATCAATCTTCTGATTGGAAGTCTGATTTCGAAGTTGCTCTAAACTTCTTTGGGTATTTTGTTCACGCCCGAGCTGTTCTCTCACTTCACGGATCGCTTCGTGTGATCGAATATTTTCTTCAGTTCTTGGTTGGTTTGTAAGCTGTCTTTCCATTGCTTGGAGAGATTGAGCCATCCGGTCTTGACTTACTTGTAAGAGTTGTTTTGCTTCTTGATTAGCTTTTTGAACCGATTGTGCTGTATCACGCTCTATCACGGGGTTGTTTACCACTCGTTGCCGGACTTGTTCTACCACTCGTTGCATATTTGCTTCTCGTAGAACCTGATCACGTAACTGGCGTATTTGATCCCTTACTCGATGACCTGATACTTGTCGTTGCTCTGCACTACTTACATTTTCTGTAGGCTGCTTTCGACTGGCATTACTAGCTGCTTCGTTGCTCGCAACAGATCCTTTTTGGCCAAATTCGCTACGCTGTTGCTGTTCAAAGCTACGAACAGCGTCCCTTGCTTGCTGCTCTCTAATTTGTCCAGCCTTTTCAGCCTCTTCATTAGACTTTAGGTTCGAGTCGATTTGTCGTGCAATATCAGATAAAACATGGCCAATTGAGCGACCATGTAGCGCTTCATGGACAGCTTGCACTTGGGAAGGAGTTACTTCTATTTTTTTATTTGCCATCGCTTGGATCGTTTGTTGCCGCTGTTCTCTCGTCCCCTGATTAGAATTAAAGTATCGCTGTAGCTCTTGAACTGCTTCCCTTGTTAAAGGAACTCCTTTGTCGAGTAACGTTTGGGCGGCTTGACGTAACTCGGGTGTCGGCAATTGGGTTGCTCCAAGGTTTCGTAGGACATGATTTATACCTTTATGATCCTCTTGCTGAGTAGTTAACCCACTTCGATCGTCTCCAAGCGAGCGAACGACAGGAATATCTTGTCTATTATCACTTACTTGAATCGTTACTCGATCTCCAGATGGCACACTCCCTTCCCACCTTGTATGAACTTCTCGACCACGGATTTGAAGTATAGCTCCATTTCCCTTTAGGCGCTCTTTAACAGTTGCTCTATAAACTTCACCTTCACGCAAATTTAACGGACGATCTGATGGCTGATTAGCAGTATTTGTTGATTGGTTTGTAATTTGCATCTTGTTCACTCCCGGACATTATCTCTATCGTTAATATCGGTACAACTTACAAAAAGGTTTATGAACAAATTTTGGAGAGTTGATAGAGAAAACAATATAAATATTAGGCTCTTTTCTCAGAGATTGTTACTTTTAGCTTTTGGACCGTAAGCCAAGCGGATGCTTGGCTCTTCACGCATAGCGTGAAGGTTTTGAAAAAACGGTCCAAAAGCAACAAAGTTTACGAAAACAGCCAAATATTAAAAATTTAATAACTACTAGCAACTATATTTTGGATTAAACGAGTAGCTCAAACCCTTATGAGTCACCCGCACTCACTTTAGAAAATCTTTATCTAGACTCGTTCCGCGTGTTTTCTGATCCCGTAGTTGCTCACTTCTTTCTTCTCCTATCTGTCCCCCTTTTAAAAGTGAATGCTGGCCAAATTTCGTTCGAATTTCATCTACTGTTTTTGATAGCTTCCACTTTTTCTCATCATCTTTATATGAAAATAAATCCAGTTGTTTATAGGCTTGAGACTCTTCTATTAAATCCATCGCTGTAATACCGAGTAGACGTATCGGTTCTCCGTTCCAATATTTGCTCCAAAGGAAAAGTGCTGCTTCTAATATGTCATCACTCGTTTGAACCGGACTTGTTAGCTTCCTGCTCCTTGTAATGGTCTTTCGATCACGATACCGAATTGTAATCTGAATGTTTTCGCTACAAACTTTTTTTATCTTTAACCTTCTCCCTACTTCATGCGCTAAATTAGTAAACACTGTTTTAATTTTTACGTGATTAATCGTGTCTGCCGGCAATGTAACTGAATTTCCAACGCTTTTAAAATCAGAGACAGAGTCTGGATCGACTTGACGTTCATCGATACCATTGGCCCGCTCTACTAATTTTTGACCATAAATTCCAAGTCGTTCTTTAAGTACAGAAGAGTCGAATTGAGCTAAATCTCCAATTGTTTTTAAACCAAGTTGATTTAACTTCGTAGCCGTTTTTTCACCAATACCATGCATTTCCAGTAATGGCAAGGGCCAAAGCTTAGTAGAAAGATCTCGTTTTCTTAGTACTGTAACACCAAGAGGCTTTTTCATTTCACTTGCCATCTTAGCAAGAAACTTATTAGGAGCTATGCCAATACTACAAGGTAAAATTAAGTGCTCCAGTAAACGTCTTTGAATATCTTGTGCTTTTTGAAGAGGTTCAGCTCCTTCATAATGGGACATGTTCATGTAGCCTTCATCAATTGATACCGGTTCGACCAATGGGGAATACTCACGAAGAACTTCAAACATTTGTAAGGATGCTGACCGATATTTTGTAAAATCAGGAGCTTTAATGATCAAGTCTGGACACAAACGCTTCGCTTGCCAAACAGGCATCGTTGCTTTTACTCCTTTTGCCCTCGCTTCGTAGCTACAAGTTACAACAATCCCTCGTCTTTCTTCTACATTCCCAGCAACCGCTACAGGCTTTCCTCGTAAACTTGGATCATAAGCTGCTTCCACTGATGCATAAAACGAATTCATATCAATATGAAAGATAATTTGTCTTTTCAAAATCATCACCTGTAATAATTATAAATTAAAATCGATCATGAGATTCCATCCTCCGATAATTTGCCACAAGGTTTAACAAGGTAAATAAAAACGAGTGCAAGTTTTTATTCAACCTACACCCGTTTGGATATCACCTATACTTTATCTGTTAGTAGTACTTCTTAGTTAGGATTTAAGTTTAATAGTTCACATGCTGTAAAAATACCGGCTGGTCCTGCTCCTATGATACATCGTACTTATTCATAGTCCGGTCACCTTCTATGTCATATTTATGAGCCTTAACTATATTATCAGGCGAGGTGGAGAGTTCCAATCATATACCGAACGTTTTTTTATATTTTACTTCATTGTTCGTCTTCACTAATTTTACTTGAATTGCTCGTTCTTTCTACCCATTGAACAAAATCATGCCCATGGTAATGCTTACAAAAGTCTTTAACAAATAGGAATGCACCTTCTAACCTTTTCCTTTGTTCTTCATTATGGTTTAAATAATCCATAATATATTCGGAAAACCGGTATGAAAATTCTGAAGTTTCCTTTCGTTTTTCCTCTCCTGCTGGCGTTAACATTACATATGAGATCCGTAAATCATTTTCGTCTTTTATTGTTTGTACAAGACCTTTTGTCTTTAGCCGTTTTATGACTTGCATAACAGTGGATAAATCCCACAAACCAACCTTCGCAATTTGCGACATTGAAACCTTTTTCTCAAAGTAAATAATCCAAATCATATGTTGTTCTGATTGAGTAATTCCAACCTCTTGAGCAGATTTTTGCCAATCTTCATCAACTACTTTATATGTGGCTCGAAAATAATTTAACATTTGATGAATAGAATTATAATCCAAATTTTCCCTTCCTTTCTCCTAAACCATAATCTTTTGTATTTAACTATATTTTACTTTTATTCACGTACTTTTCCAATATAGTGTACCAAAAAATTGAAAAGAGCCCAAAGTATTTGGACTCCTTCATAGGTTTTATTTATTTGTAACCGTTTGAACAATCGAGACAACAGCTTCAGCTAATTTCACTAACTCTGAAATTGGCATACGCTCATTTTTTGTATGTATTTCTTCATACCCAACTGCAAGGTTAACTGTTGGGATACCAAACCCAGCAATGATATTAGCGTCACTTCCACCACCACTTTTTAATAAACGCGGTGTACGTTCGATAGATGTCATTGCAAGCTTTGCGACCTCAACTACTTCATCACCATCTCCAAGTTTAAATCCTGGGTACATGATATCAATATCAACATCTGCCGTAGTACCAAATTCCTTTGCTGTATCTTCGAATGCAGCTTCCATTGCTGCAACTTGTTTTTCCATCTTTTCTGGAAGAAGTGAACGTGCTTCAGCTAAGATCGCAACATAGTCGCACACAATATTTGTTTGTGATCCACCTTCAAACCGGCCGATATTAGCTGTCGTATCTTCATCGATTCGTCCTAGTGGCATTTTTGAAATAGCTTTGGCGGCTACTGTAATTGCTGATATCCCTTTTTCAGGTGCAACACCTGCATGAGCTGTTTTCCCATGAACGACAACCTTTACTTTCGCTTGAGTCGGTGCAGCAACGATTATATCACCAACAGGACCATCGCTATCTAAAGCAAAACCAAATTTCGCTTTTAACAAAGAAGGATCCAGCTCTTTTGCCCCAACCAACCCTGATTCTTCACCTACTGTAATGATAAATTGAATCGTACCATACTCTATATTCTGTTCCTTTAATACTTTGATTGCTTCAAGCATGACCGCTATTCCAGCTTTATCGTCAGCCCCTAAGATCGTTGTCCCATCAGTTACGATATATCCGTCCTTAATCGATGGCTTTACGTCTTTACCAGGAACGACGGTATCCATATGAGAGGTAAAATAGATCGCATCTACACCTTCTTTTGTACCTGGTAAAGTACAAATTAAATTTCCAGCTCCATGGCCCGTTTTTTCGATCGTATCATCCTCAATAACCTCTACACCAAGCTCTTCGAATTTTCTCTTCAATACAGGTGCAATCAATTCTTCATGTTTGGTTTCGGAATCAATTTGAACGAGCTCTAAAAACTCATCAACTAGACGTTGTTCATTAATCATTTATCTGCCTCCATCTGCTATTGTCACTATAAATGGTACAATACTTTCCCAGCAATTTCACCTTTTAAGAAGGTCAATAAATAGTAAAGATTATTCCGTCTTATTCTTTTCACAAAACTCATAAAGAATACCACCTGCTGACTTCGGGTGAATAAATGCAACTTGAGCACCACCTGCACCACTTACAGCTTCATTATTAATCATTTGTATACCTTTCTCTTTTATTTCATTTATACGATCTTGAATTCCTTCAACACCTAAAGCGATATGATGAATACCTTCTCCTCGTTTAGCTATGAACTTGGCGATGGGGCTATCCTCATGTAAGGGTTCTAGTAACTCAATTTTTGATTCACCAATTTTAATGAATGCGACTTTAACACCTTGTGAAACGACTTCTTCAATAGCTAGTAGTTTTAAATTTAATTGCTCTGTGTAAAAAGGCAATGCCTTTTCTATTGATTGAACTGCAATGCCAATATGATCAATTTTTTTCGGGGCATGTAGATTTTCCATAAGACTTCCACTCCTATTCAAGTACTTTTTTACAAATTACTACATAATTAGATGTGCTATCATTTAGGTATTCTCTAACATAATCGTTTTTCCTGCTTTATTGTTAACAATGAGAAACTTGTTTAAGTGTTCGTACATAAGCATAAAAAAACCACCTTGTTCAAAAGCCTAATACAAGGTAAAATAAATGTAGTATGTCTTTAGGAGGGTACTCATATGTCACGCAAATTCCAAAAAGTGATCATTTACGTTATGATTGCAACATTAGTATTAGGAAGTTTACTTACTGGAGCTGCTTTTTGGCTTTAATCTCATATGAAGAGGCTCACTCATTTATAGGAGTAAGCCTCTTTTTTTTATTCGATTGCTCCTGCTTTTCTTGCTAAGTCATCAAAGCTCTCAGATGTATTTATTATTAATACTTTGGTACCTAGTGGAACTTTTTCATATAGTTCTTCAACGCTTTGATTTTCCATCCTCACACAACCTGCCGTCACATAGTGTCCTATCGATTGCGGGATATTTGTCCCGTGTACCCCATACATTCTTCCGTCTGTTTCTAACGCATCAAAGCCGATCCACCTTGTTCCTAAAGGGTTGTCTTTAGCACCACCTTGAATGTCTTTTTTGCGATAATAAGGGTTAGGGGCTTTAACAACAATCATAAACTCCCCTTCAGGTGTTAAGTCTGTCTGCTTTCCTGTTGCAACGGAATACACTTGTTGAATAGCTCCATCATTGATATAAGCTAATTGATTCGTTTTTTTATTTACGATAATATACGGATCCCCAACTAGAGGGTTTTCCCCTAATGGCCAAATCGGAGAGACCACGAGTATTATAGATAAGAAAAGAGTTTTAAACATAGGAACGCCTCCAAAATGTGCTCTTTTCCTTATTTTTCTTATTCCCCTTGTTTTTATTCTTGGCTGTTTTCGTAAACTTTGTTGCTTTTGGACCGTTTTTTGAAAATAAAATAGCCTTTTCAAGACAAATTCATTTGTCTGAACGGCTATTTTATTTTCAAAACCTTCACGCTATGCGTGAAGAGCCAAGCATCCGCTTGGCTTACGGTCCAAAAGCTAAAAGCAACAATCTTTGAGAAAAGAGCCTTATTCTTTTATTTGATTTATCATCGATTTTTTAATCAAAGAATCTTTAATTAATAAGTATTTTTCTAGTTCATGCATAACGTAATAAAGCGATGACCTGATCTCAAATTCTTGCCTAGTTTTTGGTAATTCCATCTGTTGAAACTCTTCTTTCATTTGAGCAAGTTGATCAAGGAAATAACTAGCCGTATTTAATGGGCCAACAGCTTGACTTAATTGTTCTAGAAAGCTAGATATTTTTATACTTTGAACGACAGTTTCATCTAATGAAGAAATAAACGGCATCACTCTTTCAATAATTTCAAACTGTTTTTCACGCATCTTAAAATAGTGATAATACTGATCTTCATACCGTAATAAATGATTTTCAATATTTTTTATTGCGATATCTTTAGCATCCTGTATTAATTCATAGGTTTCAGTAAGTTCTTTACCATCCCATAAATTATTACTATCTCGTAGGTAATTTGAAAACTCACTTAAAATTAATTTAAAATTTTCTTCGATCTTTTTTTGATACTTATATAAATCATTATCTACACTAGGCATATATAAGTTCATTAGCAATGCAATGCCTATTCCAATAATGATAATGTATAATTCATTTAAAAAAATGCTTACAGAAACTGTTCCAAGGCTATAAATATGTAATATGATTACGCAACTTGTTACAATACCTTCTTTTACTTTCAGCTTGACAGAAAGAGGGATAAAGAATAAAAGCAACAGCGTTAAGGAAATTGGATGGTAACCAATTAGTTCAAAAACCAGAAAAGCTAATACTAATCCTAATAAGCACCCTACAAACCGTTGCCATGAAACCGATAATGAACTTCTTCGCGTTACTGAAATACATAATATCGTAAGAATTGCTGCGGATACATAAAAATCTAATGAAAACCACTGAGCAATCGCAATCGAGATACCAGCTCCAACTGCCGTCTTCAACGTTCGATACCCTATTTTAAACATGAAGTTCTCCTATCAATTAGTATAGAAAAAAGGTGATCACTTATGACCACCTTTTATTATAAGGCAAAAAATATAAATTACCATCTACATGCTAGCTGTTTTAAAAATACAACCGTAATTTCACAGAACCTTTTGCAGAAAATCACGCGCACGTTCAGTTTTAGGTTGAATAAAAAATTCACTTGGAGGTGCATCTTCTAATAGCCGTCCATGATCCAAGAAAAAGACACGGTCTGCTACTTCTTTAGCGAAGCCCATTTCATGAGTAACAATTGCCATCGTCATCCCTGTTTTCGTTAAGGATTTCATAACATCTAACACTTCTTTTACCATTTCTGGATCTAAAGCAGATGTAGGTTCATCAAATAGCATTACTTCAGGATCCATTGCTAATGCACGAGCAATGGCAACCCGTTGCTTTTGTCCTCCCGAAAGGCGACTCGGATATTCGTTTTTCTTTTCTAGAAGACCAACTTTTTTCAGAAGATCTTCAGCTTTAGCAACAGCTTTAGCCTTATCCATTTTCTTTACAGCCATTGGTGCATACGTCAAATTTTCTAGTACTGTCATATGCGGAAATAGGTGAAAGTGTTGGAAAACCATTCCGATTTGCTGCCTTATTTTCATAATGTCTGCTTTGAAATTCGTTAACTCTATATCATTAAACCACACTTGACCTGACGTTGGCTTTTCTAACATATTTAAACAACGAAGAAATGTAGACTTCCCAGATCCAGATGGGCCGATAATAGCAACAACTTCACCTTTATTTATCGTTGCTGAAATTTCTTTCAAGACTTCTAACTTTCCAAACGATTTAGATAAATTTTGAACATTAATCACTACGTTTTAGTCTCCTCTCAATTAGTTTACCAAGGAGAGTTAATCCCATTACTAAAATATAATAAATTAAACCTGCAATCAGCAATGGTTCAAAATAGGCAAATGTATTGGAAGCAACAACTTGAGATCTTCGTAAAATGTCCATTACACCGATGACCGAGACAATCGCCGATTCTTTTGTAAGTGTAATAAATTCATTAAAAAGTGCAGGTAAAATATTTCGGAATGCCTGTGGCAAGATAATCTTGACCATCATTTGATTATAAGGGATCCCTAATGCTTCTGCTGCCTCTTTTTGACCTTTATCAACTGCCTGAATTCCAGCACGGATAATCTCAGATATGTAAGCAGCGGAGTTAAGACCAAATGTTAATACACCTGCTTCATATGCAGAAATATTATAGTCAATTAACTGCGGAGTCGCAAAATAAATAATGGATAGTTGTAAAATTAGTGGTGTACCACGAAATATAGATGTATAAATGTCCGATAAAATAATTAAAAATCTTATTTTTCCAATCTTAAGAACTGCCAGCATTGTGCCTAATAGCAAACCAATTATTAAAGACACACTAACAAATTTTAACGTGACCCATATCCCTCCCATAATAAAAGGGATAGAGGGCACGATTTGGTTAAAATCCAAATTCATGCCCGTATCTCATTCCTCTCTCCAATTATTCGTCAAACCATTTTATAATTAACTCTTCTAATTTTCCATTCTCTTTCATTTTATTAAGTTCTTCATTAAATGGATTTAATAGTTCACTACCTTTTGGAAAAGCAATCGCAGATCCTGCTTCTTCTGTCTGTGGTAATAAGAAAGAAGCTAATTCTTCATTCTTTTCTAAATATCCTTTAGCCACAGTATCTTCAATTATAGCAGCATCAATACGACCAGCTAATAATTCTTGAATTAATTCCGGTATACGATTACGCTTTTCAACTTGTAATCCCTCTAGTTCAGGTGCTAGTACACTTTCTGCCTCTTCTTCCTGAATTGAACCTAGTTGCACACCAAGCGTTTTACCCGTTAAATTTTCTACAGTATTAATTTCACTATCGGCTCTTGAAACGATTAAGTTATTCGCCTCATGGTAGATATCAGAAAAATCTGCACGCTCTAATCGATCTGGTCTTGGAGTCATACCAGCTAAAACAAAATCAACACGTCCACCTTCTAAAGCAGGAATTAGTCCATTAAACTCCATGTCTTTTACTTCAAACTCATATCCTAATTGCTCCGTAATATGGCGAGCTAAATCTACATCAAATCCAACAATTTCACCTGTAGCTTCATCAATGGATTCGAATGGTGGGTAGTCTGCAGATGTTCCCATTACTAGTACTTTCTTGTCTTCTTGTCCGCAGCCAGCTAATAATCCTATTGAAACTAAAGCTGTTAAACTCAATTGTAAAAATCTCTTCATTTTTTATCCCCCTGATAAGCTTATAATTTTGTATATTCATTAATATTTATTCACCTTGACGTATCTTAACACACCAAAAAAAATTTGAAAAGCTTTTTTTATAAATTAAATCGTACATTTATAACTGTTTAAAACTTCATTAAATTAATAATAGTGACAAAATTTTTTAGTAATTTAATTTTATTGCAATACTATTATTAGCATTTTTTTAAGAAAAACACCTATTCAACTATTTTCTATTAAATTTTTATTCATAACAAAGAGACACAAAGAGCAAAACATTCAATGCTCTTTGTGTCTCTATACCAAAACCTATAAAGTTATAGTCCCTTCGCGATGGTACTCATCCATCTTCCGAATAACCTCTTGTGAAGGTTGTTTCCCTAACGATGATATGATGAACATCGTTACTAAAGAAAGTGGTAGCGCTATCAATATTTCCGAATTATAAGGCATGCTAAACCCTAAAAAGAGGATCATAAATGATACTCCACCAACAAGCAATGACCAGACTGCTCCTTTGCGAGTAGAACGTTTCCACCAAATTCCAAGTACGAGCGGACTAAATAATGCTGAAACCATAAAACCAACCGCGGCAGTATATAGGACAATTAAGAACGGAGGTGGATTTAATGTTAATAACATTACAGCTATACCCACCACCCATGTAAAAATAACAGAGGCCCGTAATACTTGTTTATGACTCGCCTCGGGTGAGAAAAACCCTTTATAAAGGTCATACGCAAATGCACTACTTACTGCTAATAAGAGGGCATCGGTAGACGACATAACAGCCGCCATAATTCCTGCAGTAATGATCCCCATAAAGATTGGACCAAAAAATTCATTGGCTATTAACAACAGCCACATATCAGGTGCATAATTTTGTAATGCTGCTGCCTCTAAAGTTGCGACATATGGAACAACTACTAATGTCGCCCCTAGCATTAGTAGTCCAAAAATTAACATACTTATATTTAGTGAAAGTTTTGCTGAACGTGCATTTTGCGCTGTAAATATTCTCATCACTAGATGCGGTGTTACACAAACTGCTGTAGCCCAAGTAATAAATGCACCTATATAAGCTGCTACAGGTACAGTTGCTCCAACAACTCCGAGAGCCGGGTTGGCTACTGTCGCTTCCATTAGAAACGAAGGCCAACCAACCGGAAGATGGTAAATTCCTGCAATTACAATTGATAAAATTAAAAAGATCATCATAAACCCTTGTAAAATATTTGTCCAAGTTACAGCTAACATCCCGCCTAAAGATACATAAAAAATGAAAACTAATGTAATTATTACTAAGCCCCATTCATATGAAAAACCAGTTACATATGAAGCAATCAGACCTCCGGCTCTCATTTGTGACATCAAATACATTGCTGAACCTATTATTATAACAAGTGGAATAGCGACTTTAAAAAAAGTTCCCCCATATCGATCATTAATAAATTCTGAAACAGTAAACTTTCGCGAGTTTCTTAGAGGTTTAGCAACGAGGATACTTGCAATTGAAAATCCAACAATTGATCCAACTGTCATCCACGCAAGGAATGGAAAGCCTAAGCTCCAAATCGTCCCTACTCCAGCCATAAATGAACCACCACTTCCGAGCGCAGCAAGCATCGCTAATGAGTTGACACCTGTCCCTATATTTCTTCCAGCCACGTAATAATCATCGATACTAGTGTTTGACTTAGCAATTCGTTGCTGTGTAATTAAACCAAGAATTACTAGGAACAATAAATAAGCAACCATTATTGTTAACTCAACAGTTTTCATTTACTACACCTCCTTATAATTGTTGATGCTTTGACTGATCTACGATAATCTTGGACTTACTATCGTTTAGAATAAACAATATTGCAACAATTGGAGCAATCAAATGAAGACCATACGCCCCCCAGGCTAGTAACGTAACATTAAAAATCATAATGTTATAACTCCACGGTAAAAAGAAGATCAGTGAGTAAACAATAATTCCAATTAATAAACAACTGTCACGGCGTGAAAGAGAGTACCACTGCTTATTCATGAAAAATCCCTCCTATTTAAAATAATTCATGTTGCTCTTCAATGTTTCTTTTATTGGATTTAATGTGCGCGAATAGCTTTATCACTAGATCTTTGAGCGTAAATTCATCAACTATTAGAAAATTTTATCCGTAGTTGCTCTTTGTTAATTCTTCTTCCTTTAATAGTCTTCTAAGCACCTTTCCTGCCCCTGTCGCAGGCAAGCTTTCTTTAAACTCTATATAACGTGGATATTTGTATGCCGCCATATGTTGTTGGCACCAGTTCATCAGCTTATTTTCCGTCACTTTTCCAACCGCATCTAGCTTTAGCACGACAAATGCTTTAACAGCTTCACCTTTTTTCTCATCAGGAATGCCAATAACAGCTACTTGAGCAACAGCAGGATGTTCCATGACTAGTGCTTCAACATCTTCAGGGAAAACGCTGTATCCTGAAACTTTAATCATTTCTTTTACCCTACCTTGAAAGTACAAATAGCCTTCTTCACTAACACATCCAATATCACCGGTATAAACCCAACCGTCTTTTAGCGTTTCATTCGTTGCGTCAAGACGCTTCCAATATCCTTTAAATACACCCGGATTTTTTATAACAATCTCACCTGATTGACCTATTGGCAATTCTTCTTTTGAAGTCAAATCTAAAATTCTAATTTCGGTTTCAAACGTCGGAATGCCGCAGCTTCCAAACACAACCTTATCTACTGGCATAAACGTATCACAAGTATGGGTTTCGCTTAGACCGTAGGCTGCTTCAAACAATAGACAACCACCTGTAACTGATTTCCATTTGTTCGAAAGCTCTTCTGTGACAGGTGTACCAAAGCTTGTTGCTAAATTTATCTTTAAAGATGTTAGATTTCGCTTTTGTATATTAGGGTATGTTAATAATGCGGCATTCATCGGTGCAATACTGTACCACATCGTCACCTTATTCTTTTCTATCGCTTGTAATACTGCTTCAGGGTCATAACGAGTAAGTAAAACACAAGGATTATTAGTATAAACTGGAATATTTACCCCCATAACCATGCCAGCAATATGACACAGTGGCATGACAGACAACCATGTATCATCGGCTTTTATCCCATAAGCATGGACTGAAGCAGCTGTTTTAAATAAAGCGTTTTCATAAGTGAGCATAGCTCCTTTAGGGCGTCCTGTCGTACCAGAAGTAAATACCATTAGACAAACATCTTCTCGAAGGTCCACTTTAGGTTTAGAAAACTCCTCTAAATCAGTATTAAAAATAAACATCAAGTCAGTCGTACCATCAGGTGTTTCTTTTTTTAGTAGTAATTCATCTGGTAATGGTAAATCAGGGGACGATGGTAGAAATTCAGCATAATTTGTAGTAATAACAAACTGCAGTGATGCAGCACTAACGCTTTTTAAGTTAGGATATAATTCCTGAGCTGCAATAACCGCTTTAGCTTCAGTTTCATTCAATAAATACTCTAGCTCTGATGATTTAAACATTGGATTTAATGGGCATACAATGGCTCCTACTTTTTGTACTGCGTAATGAGAGAATATATATTGAGGACAATTTTGCATGTATAAACCAACTCTATCTCCTTTTTGTACTCCAGCTGCAATTAAGTAGTTTGCTAGCTTTTCTGAATATTTATCTACTTCACTCCAGGTAATGTTTCTTCCATAATATATATAAGCAACCTGGTGCGGTGTTTCGATTGCGTTTTGACGTACATAATCATGTAACGGTTTTTTTCCATACCGATAATGGATTGATTTTGAAACCCCTTCCGGCCAATTTTCCAACCAAACTTTTTCCATTAAAGACCCATCTCCTTTATTGTTTAATTCAAAAGAAAAAGTTCACCATAATCTTTGTCTTCTCCATCTACTTTTTAGAACCCTGTAGGCCAACCAGCTAAAAGTCTCTTACTTTTCCCCCCATCTCGATGGCATGCATATTCAATGGTTTGACATAAGATTTTTCGGGTATCACGAGGGTCAATGATATCATCAATATAGTATTTTCCTGCTGCTTTATATGGTGAACTATCAAACTCCCATTTCGCCAATAACTCTTGCCGTGCTTCTTTAGGGTTTTCAGATTGCATTAGTTTTCTACCATATACGACATTAATCCCTACTTCAGGACCTGTAAAATTAATTTCTGCTGTTGGCCACGCAAAGACAAAATCACCTCCCATCGTCGGTCCACACATATTTCCATAAGCCGCACCAATACTTTTTCGAAGAATAATTGAAATTTTAGGAACTGTCGATCTCGCCAGCGCCTGATTCCAAACCATAATTTTTGTAGGTATTCTTTTCTTTTCAGCCCCACTACTTACTCTAAAGCCTGGAATATCATGTAAAAATATAATGGGTAAATGGAACGAATCACATAGACATATAAAATCCGTTGCCTTGTCACATTCGTCAGAACCACTTGAACCTGCAAACTGAATCGGTTGGTTAGCAATAATTCCGACTGCTCTTCCGTTCAAACGAGCTAATCCTGTAATTAAGGATTTACCAAACATGGGCTTTAGTTCAAAAAAGTAACCATCATCTACGATTGCCTTAATCACTTTTTTCATATCATAAGCCCTCGTCCTTCGAGTTGGTACAAGATCGAGTAGTTCTTCAATCTGCCTGTTTGGATCATCACTTGATCGGTTTACAGGTGGTAGATCATTTTGATGAGATGGTAAAAAACTGAAAAACTCTTTCATTGCAGCTATCGTTTCTTGTTCATTATCACCTGTATGATCAACCTGCCCTGTCAATGCAGAGTGAATTTTCCATCCCCCTAATTCCTCTAGCTCGACCTGTTCTCCTGTTGCTATCTCTAACATTCTCGGACCTGCAACGGCCATACAGCTTCCTTTAACCTGAGAAACAAAGTCAGAAGATACCGCCATCCAAGTAGGTCCACCGAAACTATCGCCAAAAATTCCTGTCACCATTGGGACTTGACGACTTACTGTCAGTAAACTTTCTGGAAACAGTTTATCACTTATACCGTCTGATCCCATTCCATCTGGCATCCTTAACCCCCCTCCCTCTGCCAAATTGAAAATGGGTAAGCCTCGCTTAATCGCATAGTCATGGATCATATGTGACTTGCGTAAATGAACGGCACCTTCTGTTCCTGCCATCACTGTTTTGTCAATTGCTTCAACAACAACCGGCCTGCCGTCTATTTTGGCTAGTCCACAAACAATTCCATCAGCGGGCGTCTTCTCTTCGTATCCTGGCACATCAGAGTGTGCCAGCATTCCTAACTCTAAAAATGAATTGAGATCTACTAGTTTTTCTATACGTTCCCTTGCAGCTAATTGGTTGTCTAGTTTTTTCTTTTTTTCGCTAAACTCTAGTGAACGTCGCTTTCTATCTTGCAATTCACTAATGTATTGCTCCATATTTACTTCTTCCATTTATTTTTCTCCTTTCATTTTTAATGACAAATCTTTTTCCATTTTCTTTGATTTAAAAACTGCAAGAGAATAGCAAATTGGAATCGCGGGTGGCCCACTATTCTCCATGGTTCAATCGGTGATTGGTTATAAAAACTTGATAGTATCTTTGATAATAGCTGCTTTGATTTGGGAGTGAACGTAATTGAGAGATAACTGATTCCTTTCAAATGTTTCCGCGTATCTATTAAAGTTGAGAAAAACCTTGTTAACGGATCAGCTGATACATAGATAATAGAAAATTCGAGGTCATTTACATTGTAGATGATTTGTTCATGCGTAGAATCGTAGATATATATTGGTGGCTTTTTTGATTTTTCAAATTGAATATGTTCAGAGATTAATATTTTTTCGAGAAGATCTGAAACTTCTTTTTGAGTTAAACCGACATAAGCTTCCCATTTATTTCTATAAAATGATAACAAGCCGCACCTCCTACTTCATATACCAACCGGTTAGTATCCACAGTACATATATTAATCTAAATTTTTAGAATTTTCAACTATTAATATTATATTTAGTTAAACAAGTTATGTTTATGTTCTACTATTAATGCATCATAAGGAAGAAAAATAGAGAAAAACAAGGCTAAAAAATAGCCTCGTTTAATATTAACCGATCTTTTGTGTTAACGGTTCCTCATTCACTCTCATTCTTTGAACAAATACTGCTCCGACAATAATCGCTATTGCAATTAGATCCATCGTCCAATTTGAATTAATGAGACATAGTGAAGCTACTATTAACAGTATCCGAACAAAGATGTTGGCACTTTTCTTTGCAAACCACCCTTGAACGGCTGCTGAAAGTAAGTAAATACCAACTGCAGCTGTAATACACGCTACAGCTATACTTAACCCAGTACCTTCCATCAGAAGTTGCGGACTATAAATAAACATAAACGGTACGATAAATGCTGCAATTCCTAGTTTAAAGGCTGTTACACCTGTCTTAAATGGATCTGTTCCAGCAACACCGGCTGCAGCATAAGCCGCTAGTGCAACTGGTGGTGTAATCGCAGACATTACAGCATAATAGAATACGAACATATGAGCAAAAATCGGTTCAATTCCAATTTGGATTAAACCAGGAGCAACAACTGATGCTGCTACCGCATAGGCTGCAGTTGTCGGCATTCCCATTCCTAAAAGAATTGAAATACCCATTGCAAATAGTAATGCTAAAAACATGTTGTTATCAGCAATTCCTAGTAACATCGAACTAAAACGTAACCCAACTCCAGTTAACGCAATAACACCTACGATAATACCTGCACAGGCACATACTGCTAGTAATTGAATTGTATTTTTCATCCCTAGTTCAAGAGCATGAAGTACTTTCTTCAATCCCATTCGCGTAGATGGATGAATCCAGCTTACAACAAAACAAGCAAAAATAGCGACAGTCCCTGAGCGAATAACTGAGTATCCAGCTAATAAAGCTCCAATTAATAAAATGATTGGGATAAATAAATAAGCTTGTTTTAAAATTCCCTTTAATGAAGGAAGCTCTTTACGAGATAATCCCTTCATTCCATTTTTTAATGCTTGGAAATCTACCATAAAATATACAGATAAGAAATACAAAAGTGCTGGAATTGTAGCAGCAATAATAATCTCAGAATAAGGGATACCTGTAACCTCTGCCATAATAAAAGCACCAGCACCCATAATTGGGATCATAATTTGTCCACCTGCTGAAGCAGTTGCCTCAGTAGCAGCTGCAAAGCGACCAGAATATCCTACTCGTCTCATTAATGGAATTGTTAATGAACCAGTTGCTACAGCATTTCCTGCAGATGTTCCATTCATCATCCCCATTAAACCACTTGAAATAACTGAAACTTTTGCAGGGCCACCACGCATGCCACCTGCTAATGAGAATGAGAAGTCAATAAAATATTTTCCTACTCCGGACAATTGAAGAAATGCACCAAAAATAATAAATAGTAAAATATATTTTGAAGAAACATCGAGAGTTACACCAAATACACCATCCATACCAAAGATGTAAGTGGCAAAACGACCAAAGCTATAACCATTATGATTTAAAATCCCAGGTAACCATGGCCCAGCAAATACGTATAGGATAAAAATACCAGCTAATATCGGGAGTGTCCAACCACTTGTGCGTCTAGTTAACTCTAATACGATGATTAATCCTAATACAGCAACAATTGTATCCTGTGTTTGCGGCATAACCCCAAAACGGAATAATAACGCTGAAACATTTGTGTAAATATAAAAAGATACATAGATTGTTGCTCCAATTAACAACCAATCAAAAATATTAACTTTTTTACTGGATTTCCAACTTTTAAATAGAATGAAACCTAATATTGCACCTAATGCTAAGTGAATACTTCTAAATACCCAAGGTTCAATTGGGTGTAAATTTAAAACATAAAGATGAAAGAGTGCACCAACGATAGCGATCGTCATAAAGGTGTACTTCAACCAGCCTGTTAATTCACGGTGATGAGATGCACCATCGACAGCTTCTTCTAGCTCTTTTGCTTTTTCTTCGCTGACAACTGCTTTTTGCTCTAAGTCTTTGAGATCTTTACTCATAGCTTTTGCCCTCCTTAATTTTTCTACCATATTAGAACTTCCTTATAGAGGATCTATCATCTATAAACGGTATTCAAAAGACTACCTCTTCCTAAGAGATGGCCTTTTGAATAACAATTATTAATAATCTATATATGAGGCTGACATCTTGTGGCAGCCTCATCGCTTACAATACGATTTACAAAAACTTCTCTCTATTTTTGATATTCCGGTGGATAAACGGATTCAGGAAGCTCAATACCGATTTCCTCATAATAACGAATTGCACCTGGGTGTAATGGAAGCGAATCGTTGAAAAGGATTGCTTCTGCTACAGCCTCTTCTGCAGAAGAGTGTGTAGTTTTTAATAAATCCTGGTTCTCATGATAAGCTTTTACAAATTCATAAACGAACTCTGGATCCATTTCTTTGTGCACAATACCAAAGTTGAATTGGGCAATAGTTTCTAGATCTTCTTCCAACTGATTGTATGTTCCAGCTGGAATTGTAAACGGATAGAAAAACGGATACTTTTCAATAACTAGGTCGCGTTTCTCCCCATCAATACCAAAGAAGTTTAATTCACGTTGTGCTTCAACTTCAGATACTGCAGAAATTGGAATACCAGCAGCGAAACCAATTACATCTAATTGACCATCCATTTGTTGGCTTGTCATATCACTTGCACCTGCTTGAACTGAAGTAACGTTTAATCCTAGTGCTTCATGAATTAATGGTAAATATGTGCCTGAAGTACCACCTGAAGGTCCAACACCTACACGTTTACCGTCCATATCTTCTAAAGACTTGACACCGCTGTTCTCAAGTGCCCACCAGTGGAAAGGTGTTGTATACATTGGAAATGCTACGCGAATATCTGTTAATTTTTCGCCACCTGTCCATTCACCTGTACCATTGTACCCTTCATAACCAGGTCCAAGAGTGACCATTCCGATATCTTGCTGTTTACCATTGACTAATTGCATATTATGAACGGGACCACCAGTTACCTCTACGTTAGCTGTTACTCCAAATTCGCGTTCTAATAAAGAAGCTAAACCACCACCATAGATGAAGTAAGTTCCACCTTGAGATGCTGTTCCGATTACAACAGTTGACGGACGTTCACCATAATTAACTTCTACTTCTTCTGATGCATCAGCTTGACCTCCATCATTTGCTGGCTCACTACTTGAGTCACTTCCACAAGCAGCTACAAACGCTAAGCTTAAACTTGCTACTGCAGTTAACATTGAACGTTTTAAAAATTTTCTCATATCTGCTCCCCCTTATTTTTAATATATAATGTTTTCTTACAATTCTAAGTATAAAGCGCTTTCATTAGTATGTCATAATTAAAACTTAATGTTCTTTTTGGTCTTTTTGGTCTTTTACATAATCTTCAAAATAACCTTGAACAGCCCATAAACAAACACATACAAAAGAAAAAAGACTGAGTTATAAACTCAGCCTCTATTGGTACCTTTAATTATTTTCCTTGTAATTTAATTACCTCTTTCATCAATTCATCACCAATGATTTGTCCATATTTATCATAAATCGGTTTTAAAGCCTGTCTCCATATTTTTTTTTCACTTTCGGTCTGGTAGTGAATTTCTAATTGTCCACTATTTTCGATTCGATACAACATCTCATCATTGATTACTTTAGAGTGTTCACGTAACCACATCGTTACTTCATTCATTGCTTCTATAATGCTATTTTGATAATCAACCGGAAGCGTATGAAAAAAATTACTATTCATTAAAACTGCATAACCTAAGTAATTATGATTACTCACCGTCATATACTTTTGTTGTCGGTAAAAGCCTTTAGAATAAATATTAGATAATGTATTTTCAGTTCCATCGACAATACCAGTACTAAGCACATTATAAACTTCATTAAAAGAAAATAAACGAGGTTTAGCATCTAACACACGGTACGTATCCACTAATGCCTCACTTGGCATAACACGAACAGAAAGCCCTTTAATATCTTCAGGTTCAACCACAGGTCTAATATTATTTGTAAACTGCTTAAAGCCATTATCCCAAAAAGCAATACCATGTAAACCATAGTCTCCAATACTTTCAAATAGAAGTTCTCCAATTCTTCCATTAAAAGCAGCCTCAACCATTTGTTCATTTTGAAACACATATGGTAAATCCATAACGAGCCATTTACGATCAAGTACACTAACTTCAGAAAGTGCAGGTGCAATAATGTGAATATCATTTCTCATAAGTGCATCAAATTCATCTTGGGCTTCATATAGCATCGCATTGGGAAATACTTGGACTTCTACCCATCCGTCTGTTTTTTCTCTTACTAATTGAGCAAACATGGATGCAGCAAGTCCCTTTGGTGTATTTTCAGCTACCACATGACTAAATCGCAATAAATATTTTTCATTTAAACCTTCTAATTCTTTATCTATTGCTCGAGGCTTTGGTTGCTCTTGAAAACCAAACCCAATATAATAGGCTGTCAATATCCCTACTAATAGGAAAGAACAAATGGTAATTAACCCCTTCATAATGCCCTCCTATTGTTTCAAACGATATAGTTGAATAGGCCGACCAATTGTACCATATGTCAATTCCATTTCGACTTGTCCAACTGTTTCTAAATAATTTAAATACCGGCGTACTGTAACCCGAGCTAACCCGACCTCATTACCAATTTCCTCTGCAGATTTTGCAGTGTTCATACTTTTTAGGTAGTCATTAACTTGATTTAATGTGTGTTCGTGTAAACCTTTTGGCAAACTAACGTCTTGTTTTTTATTTTGTTGAATGATAATATGGTCTAACTTTTCCTGTGAAACTTTATCCATATAATTTAATTGTTTATATACATTTTTATATTGTGTTAACGCTTTTTCCAATCGCTCAAAAGTAAACGGTTTAACAACATAATCCAACACACCATGGCGTAATAGCGTTTTTACTGTTTTAGTATCATTTGCAGCCGTAACTGCAATAATGTCAACATCTACTAACTCTTGTCGAAGCTGTTTGATAAGTTCCACTCCATCTTTTCCAGGCATATACACGTCTAAAAGGACTAAATCTGGATTAAGCTTTTCAATCTGTTTTCTTCCTAATTCTCCCGAGGAAGCTACACCAATTACTGAAAAACCATTGACTTTCTCAATAAACATCCGATTGACTTCTTGAACCATCGGATCATCTTCTACTAATAATACTTGAATAAGATTATTCTTATCACGCATAGCCATTCCCCCTCTTTAAAGGTAGTGTAATGGAAATAGTCGTTCCTTCATTTTCCTCACTATCAATATCGATTGTTCCGTTGACCCGCTCAACAATCGATTGAATAAGAAATAACCCAATTCCCCTGCCTTCTTTTTGTTTCGTTGAAAACCCTCTTGAAAATACTTTTTCTTGAATTTCCATTGGAATTCCAATCCCATTATCAGAAACTTGAATGAAGAGTTCTTCTTCTAACTCCTTAATTAACACATAAACCGATTTTGAGTCTATTTCTGAATCTATCAATGCGTCATAACTATTATCTATTAGGTTGCCAATAATGACGACAAGGTCGTGATTTGTAATTCCTTCAGGATAATTTACAAAAGAACTTGCTTTATTTATTTTTAGTGAGATGCCTATTTCTTTCCCTCGGCTTACTTTTCCTAATAATAAACCAGCAATGCTATCATCATGAATTTGTTGCATGAGTATATGTGAAAGAGCATCTTGTTCATCTTTTAATTCAAAAATATATTCGAGTGCTTTACTTCCTTGATTAAGCTGAATAAGTCCAGCAATCGTATGAAGTTTATTTGAATACTCATGATTTTGAACTCTCAATGCATCTACAAAGGCTTGTACACCCGTTAACTCTTTAGCTAACCGATTGACTTCCGTTTTGTCTTGAAAAATAGCGACTGCACCTATTGTTTTTCCGTTATCTATAATAGGAATTCTATTACTTAAAATAGCACGGTTTTGTACATAAAATTCTCGTTGATAAACAGGTTCACCTAGAGCTAATATCTCAGGTAAACGTGTATCAGGAATCACTTCGGAAATCTGTTTTCCAATTACATTTCCTCTAACATTTAACATCATCTTCGCAGATTCATTAATTACTGTTATCTTTTCAAATTCATCTATGGCTATTACACCATCATGAATCGCATTAAATGTCGCTGTTCTTTCTTCAAGAACGCGTGCTAATTCATCTGGCTCCATTTCAAAGGTTTGTTTTTTAATATGATTAGCTAATAACCAGGCACCCCAAAATCCAAATAAGGTCGTTATTAATGTAATGAGAATCGCAGTCTGACTATATTCATAAATAATATCAGTAAGTTTAGGAAGGACACTCCCGACAACTACCACTCCTATTTGCTGCCGATCTCTATTTTTAATAGGGACAAATGCTCTTACTGTTTCTGTTCCGTCCTCTGCTGTTGCTTTTGAAGTATATATATGTTCTGAAAATGCCGCATTTTCATCCCCACCTGTAAATACTGTTCCTAAACGTCCTGGAATCGGGTGCGTTAAACGTACACGCTCCATATTCAAAATCACAATATAATCATGGTCATTAATAATCCTAATACGCTCAATTACTGGTTGTAATATATCCGATGCACTTTCTTCTTCAATACTATTTTGAATGGTTTGGTTCTGCGCCACCAATTGAGCAGTATGCATTGCACGTTGTGATAGCTCTTTTTCTTTATTTTCAAGACTGTATCCTAATAAGATGATACCGATAATTATAAGAGAAAAAGCAACGATGCCAAAAGCTAATCCTGTAATTTTCCAACGAATAGGTAATTGTAATAACGCTTTCAAGATAATCTCCATTCGACTTTATTCAACATATTATTCCTTATACTATATCATACATACCGTCCATTCTCATCTGAAAATAATAAAGTGAAACTTCATTCAGTAGAAGTTTTCCTCAATTCTCACAAATGTTTCCTCAAAGACTTGAAGTAGGGGGCTTAGCGCCAGTTAAACGGGATAATATAAACAAATACCTGACAAGAGATCTCTTTAACAAAGAAAAAACCTGAAGAAATTAATCTTCAGGTTCAATATGTAATATATATGGCGCGCCCACCAGGATTCGAACCCAGAACGCGAGAGCCGAAATCTCGTGTGATATCCATTTCACCATAGGCGCGTTTTTTAGCGACAGAATTATTGTATAACATGAATACTTAAATGTCAACATACTTTAATAAAATTGGAAGAAGCCTATTGTGATAAAACCTACACGATATATAGATGTTGGTCTACTAATAAGACATTCATCAATATATCGTGTATTTTTCGAGGGTTTAATCTTAAAATGTTATTATCCTTGGTTAACCTCAACAGGACCTTCTTCAAACATCTTCTCAAACCGTTCATTAATTTGGTCATCATTATAACCAAACTTATGTAGTCTAACAACAAAATTCTTTGCCCATAGTTCTGTACGTTGTGTCATTTTCTTATATTTTTTTACTAATGCACCTTTTGATTCTTTTGATCTCGCATCAGCATTTGACATTAAATTTTCAACAATGAATAATGCTTTCCAAACTTCATCTTCATTGAATTGTTCACTTCTTTCACTAAGGACATCTAATACTTTTTTATAGTATTGGTCGAATTCTTCAAAAGAAATCTCTTCATCCATATTTAAATACCCTTGTATTTGGTTATACAACTCTTCCATGTTGACACCCTTCCTAATCATATTCGGGTATTATTATATCACATTTCCATAATAGAAAAACACGAAATACCGCCAAGTGCAGTGAAAGTGACTATCTTTTCTTCATTAAAACCCTTTAATGAAATTAAAAGTTCTAGGCTGACTTATAGCGTCAGCCCCATAGTGTTAGCCACAAAATTGATCGAAAGCAGCTTCTAATTTTTGAACAACTTCAATTGGTTCATGTCCTTCAATTTCATGACGCTCAACCATCATTTTAATTTCGCCGTCTTTTAATAAAGCAAAGGATGGTGAAGATGGTGGATATCCTTCAAAAAATTCTCTAGCACGTGCAGTCGCTTCCTTATCTTGACCTGCAAAAACAGTAACAAATTGATCTGGTTTTTTTTCATAATTTGCCATATACGCTGCTGCTGGCCGAGCAATCCCACCTGCACACCCGCAAACAGAATTTACCATTACTAACACAGTTCCTGTTTGTGAAAACGCCTGATCTACTTCTTCAGGTGTAGTCAGTTGCTTATATCCAGCATTGACCATGTCTTGTCTTGCCATTTGAACAACATCGTTCAAAAAATTAAATTGCATTATTTATCACTCCTTGATGTTGTTAAGTCTGTAATTATTTTACCCGTTTTTTTACGAACAACCAACTAAAACGCATTACAATTCCTATAAAAAATGAACGAGGATTTCTCCCCGTTCATTTTTCCTATTGTAATACTATTCGTAACGCTTCAATATTTTTTCTCATCAAACTAAAGTAGTCTTCATTATTATCAATGTCTTCTTGAACTAATGCCTCTAAATTATGAATAAAAACAGGCTCTGCACCTACTTCATCTTTCACAACTTCTGCCACGTTAGATGTGAAGTTTTGTTCAAAAGCTACATATTGAATATTATGTTTTTCCGCAAATTGAATGATCTGCTCTAATTGTTTTCGTGTCGGCTCATTTGTTGGTGATAATCCAGAAATCCCAATTTGGTGTATTCCATACCGATGTTCCCAGTACCCGAATCCTGCGTGAGAAACGATAAATGTATCGTTTGCAACTTCATCTACCATTGCAGAAAATTCTAAATCAAGTTGTTCTAACTCTGCTTTCAATTCGTGAAAATTAGCTTCAAAAACGTCTTGTTGTTCTGGTAATAACTGGCCAAGAGCATTTTTGATGTTTTCTGCTAATTGAATAGAAAGTATAGGATCTAGCCAAACATGTGGATCCCCTTCTTCATCACCATGCTCGTCATGCGCGTGATCTTCATGCTCTTCTTCATCACCATGCTCGTCATGCGCGTGATCTTCATGCTCTTCTTCATCGCCATGCTCGTCATGCGCGTGATCTTCGTGCTCTTCTTCATCGCCATGCTCGTCATGCGCGTGATCTTCGTGCTCTTCTTCATCGCCATGCTCGTCATGCGCGTGATCTTCGTGCTCTTCTTCATCGCCATGCTCGTCATGCGCGTGATCATGGTCATAATCAATTAATTCAATCCCATCGATTGCCTTAACCACTAATACATTTTCATTAGCAACTGTATCAATAATTGCATTAGCAAACCCTTCCATTCCAGCACCATTGTAAATAAACAAATCACTTTCTGCCAAACTAATCATTTCCCGTGCTGTTGGTTCATATGTATGAGCATCTCCACCAACCGGAATTAAATTAGTGACATTGACGAACTCTCCACCTATTTTATTTGTAAAATCTTCTAGCGGAAACAACGTTGTATATATCTCTATTTTTTCCACTTCTTCTACTACTTCTTCTTGTACATTTTCTTCAGGCTTCTCTTGTCCTCCGCAGGCAGCTAAAAAAGACGTAGTTACTAACATGCCTGCAAACAAGCTCGCTTTTATTTTTTGCATTAGAATCCCCTTTCGTAATCATTACGTTTTCCGATTATAAATTATAACGTAACAATTCCGCTTTGTAAACAAGAAAAGCACAAGCGCCCGTTTAGCGGTGTATGGACTGGAGCCCCACCGTATGAGATAAAGGAAACACGGCAAGTGCTAACGAGCCGATGTTGACTTATCGTAAGGAGGAGGAGCGAAGTCCACTAGACGCTGGGCGCTGAAGCTAAACAAGAAAAGCGCAAGCGATCTCGAGCCGATGACATCTGCAGCTAGACAAAAAGCTGACTATAAAGTGTATTAACCTCAAGATATACGATATATAGTGTAACAACGTACAATATATATCGATGAACATCTTAAAAGGTCGATGACACTTTTTAGTCAGCAAAACTTAAATTAATTTATCATCGCTAATCTTTTCTTATACATTTTGTTTAAGTTTTTTTGTTGTTGGAAAACTTTTGGCAAAACTTTTTTTAATGCTTTTTCATTCCGCTGTTCAACAGCCTGAACAAATAAATTTTGAAGCTCTTCATGTTTTTTATACCATTCTTCGTCAATAACATCCCCATGCATCAGTTGCCCATTTTTCATTGCTTCTGAAAGTTTTCTTTTAAGCACAGCTTGTTCTTTACTTATTTCTCGCCAAGCATCCACATATTCAGGTGCATACTTCTCAGCTAACAATTCATAATACATGTTTAAATGAGCAGCAAAACCGTTATTCATCATTAAACATGTGTGTGTACAACATTTTTCATCTTTTTTCTGTTGACTCTCAAATTCAAATGCATATGTAACATTTTGACTACTGATCAATGTTAATACTGAAAAAACACACGCTAAACTGAATGATAAAAATTGTTTCTTTGTCAACTTTAACACTACTCCTTTTTCATTAGTATCACGTGTATAATACCCATTTCTATATCATTTATTCGAAAGTGCCTGCTATTTTACAAGAACTTACTTTAGGAGCTTTATTTTTCACTTTGTATAAAAAAGGCTCTTTGCTAAAAGATTGTTACTTTATGTTCGAAAACGGTCTAATAGCAACAGGGTCTACGAAAACAACCATGTAAAAAAGAGTGCCGGAGCACCCTTTTCAAAATTTAATAGATCGATGTAGTTTCTTTCCCCATTTTCTCTAGCTTTTCTTTAACTCTCGCTAGGAAGCGTCCGCAAACTAAACCATCCAGTACACGATGATCTAAAGATAAACAAAGGTTAACCATACTACGTACAGCAATCATGTCATTTTCCATAACGACAGGACGTTTGACAATTGACTCTACTGATAATATCGCAGCTTGAGGATAGTTGATGATCGGAGTTGATAAAACAGATCCGAAAGAACCTGTATTATTTACCGTAAATGTACCACCTTGCATATCTGCTCCAGACAGCTTTCCTGTGCGAACTTTTTCAGCTAATTCATTGACTTCACGAGCGATACCTTTAATATTTTTTTCATCAGCATGCTTAATAACAGGTACAAATAATGCATCATCTGTTGCCACTGCAATTGAAATATTAATGTCTTTCTTTTGAATAATTTTATCGCCTGCCCACATTGAGTTAAGCTGTGGAAATTCTTTAAGAGATTCAACAACCGCTTTAATAAAGAACGGTAAAAATGTTATATTAAATCCTTCTTTTTGTTTAAAATCTTTTTTAACTGAGTTACGGAAATTGACTAAGTTTGTTACGTCCACTTCTACCATAGTCCACGCATGTGGTGCTTCATGCTTACTTCGCACCATATTCGCTGCGATCGCTTTACGCACACCAGATACAGGTATTTCAATATCCCCAGCTGCTACTGGAATGTCAATTGGAGCTGTTTCTTTTGCCGGTTTAGGTGCAGATGTCGGCTCTACTTTTGCTTCTACTTCCTGAGCAGATGGAGTTTCAGATTTCGCTTGTGGAATATCGGCACTTTCAATTACAGCAAGAATATCTTTTCGTGTAATTCGTCCACCTTTACCAGACCCACTCACTTGTTCAAGATCAATATCATTTTCTTGTGCTAAGCGTAGAACCGCAGGGGAATAGCGCTTTTTCTGAGATTGGTCACTATCTTTTGTTGCCTCAGGGGCCACAGAAGAATTTTCTTCTACTTTATTTACCTTCTCTTCAGCTGCCGGGGCTGCACCTTCTACTTCAATTGTACAAATGACATTTCCTACTGCTATCGTTTCATCCTCATCAGCAACCAATTCTTTTATAACACCAGTAAATGAAGACGGCACTTCTGCATTTACTTTATCTGTCATTACTTCAGCAATTGGATCGTACTTGTTCACCTTATCTCCTGGTTTCACAAGCCATTTACTAATTGTACCTTCTGTTACACTTTCACCTAGTTGGGGCATTGTAATTTCTGTCGCCATGAATGAACCTCCTTTTCTTAGAATTCTGCTAAGTCTCTCATTGCTTTTTCAACTTTATCAGGATTGATCATAAAGTATTTCTCCATCGTTGGTGCATACGGCATTGGAGGTACATCCGGACCTGCTAACCGATTTATTGGAGCATCTAAATCAAATAGGCACTCTTCTGCGATAATCGCAGAAACCTCACTCATAATGCTACCTTCCTTATTATCTTCTGTTACTAAAAGGACTTTACCTGTTTTCTTAGCCGCTTCCACGATTGCTTCTTTATCTAAAGGATAAACCGTTCTTAAATCAAGAATATGTGCAGAAATTCCGTCCTTGGCTAATTTCTCAGCTGCTTGGAGGGCAAAGTGAACCGCTAGTCCATACGTAATTACGGTAATATCCTCACCTTCACGTTTTACATCTGCTTTACCAATCGGTAATGTGTAATCTTCTTCCGGCACCTCTCCTTTAATGAGGCGATACGCACGTTTATGTTCAAAGAACAATACCGGATCGTCATCTCGGATGGCTGCCTTAAGTAACCCTTTTACATCATAAGGAGTAGACGGCATGACAATTTTTAAGCCCGGTACAGAAGCAAACATTGCTTCTACTGACTGCGAATGATAAAGAGCTCCATGAACGCCTCCACCGTAAGGCGCACGAATCGTCATTGGACAAGTCCAATCATTATTTGAACGATATCGAATTTTTGCTGCTTCACTTACAATTTGGTTTACCGCCGGCATAATAAAATCAGCAAACTGAATTTCTGCAACAGGTCTCATACCGTACATTGCAGCACCAACTCCGACTCCAACTATCGCCGATTCAGCAAGAGGAGTATCAATGACTCGTTGTTCTCCAAATTGGTCATATAAACCTTTTGTTGCCCGGAATACTCCACCGCGTGCACCAACATCCTCTCCTAGTACAAACACTTTAGAATCCCGTTCCATTTCTTCTTTTAACGCTAATGTAACTGCATCAATGTATGAAATAACTGCCATTGCTTCTCCCCCCTATTCTCCGTACACATATTTCATGGCATATTCTGGTTCAGCATATGGAGCTTGTTCTGCATATTCTGTCGCTTCATTAACTAACGCCATGATTCGATCATTGATTTCCTTTTCTTTTTCTTCTGTTAATAAATCTAAGCCTTTTAAGTACTCCGCAAAAGTATATATAGAATCCTTTTTCTTTGCTTCTTCAACCTCTTCTTGTGATCGATATGTGCGGTCATCATCATCACTAGAGTGAGGTGTTAAACGATAAGATACGGTTTCAATAAGAGAAGGCCCATCTCCTCTTCTACCACGATCAGCCGCTTCTTTCACTGCCGCGTAAACTGCTAGAGGATCATTCCCATCCACTGTGACACCTGGCATCCCATAACCAATGGCTCGATCGGAAACTTTTTCACAAGCTAATTGTTTCTCAATTGGAACAGAAATCGCATACTTATTATTTTCACACATAAAAATAACTGGAAGCTTATGAACCCCTGCAAAGTTAGCTCCCTCATGAAAATCTCCTTGGTTAGAAGACCCCTCACCAAATGTTGTAAACGTGACAAAGTCTTTCCCTTCCATTCGACCACCTAAAGCAATTCCTACAGCATGTGGAACTTGAGTAGTTACAGGAGATGAGCCAGTAACAATCCGATTTTTCTTTTGTCCAAAGTGTCCTGGCATTTGACGACCACCTGAATTCGGATCTTCCGCCTTAGCAAAAGCAGACAGCATTAAATCCTTTGCAGTCATTCCAAACGTCAAAACAACCCCCATATCACGGTAATATGGTAAAATATAGTCATTTTCACGATCTAGTGCGAAAGCAGCACCTACTTGAGCTGCTTCTTGACCTTGACATGAAATAACGAATGGAATTTTTCCTGAACGATTTAATAACCACATTCGCTCATCTATTCTACGAGCGAGTAGCATCGTTTCATACATTTCTAATACCGTATCATCAGATAAACCTAGAGCTTGATGACGATTTTCTGTCATGGAAATCCCTCCTATTATGAATGAATCGCTTTTCCTTCAACAGCTAATGCTGCTTCACCAATGATTTCAGATAGCGTCGGATGTGGGTGAATGGTATGGGATACTTCCCAGTTTGAAGCGTCTAAGACTTTAGCAATTGCTGCCTCAGAAATCATATCTGTTACATGAGGTCCAATCATATGAACACCAAGTAAATCATCTGTTTTTTCATCAACTACTAATTTAACAAAACCATCACTTTCCCCAAATACAAGTGCTTTACCAATTGATTTAAATAAAAATTTCCCTGTTTTCACCTTAAATCCTTTGTCTTTTGCTTCCGTTTCAGTTAAACCAACAGAGGCTACTTCAGGATGACTATAAATACACTTAGAAACCGTATCATAATTAATAGGGTCAGGAGTTAGACCGGCAATATGCTCAACAGCAACAATACCTTCATGTGATGCAACATGAGCAAGCTGTAAACCACCAATTACATCTCCAATCGCATAAATATGCGATTCCTTTGTTTGATAAAATTCATTGGTTAGTATAATGCCATTTTCAACTTGAATGTCTGTATTTTCTAATCCAATCCCTTCCACATTCGCTGCTCGCCCGACAGATACTAGAATCTTTTCTGCAGTAAATATTTTTTCTTCACCTTTATGTTCTGCCTTAATAGTAACACCATTAGCTTTTTCAAGTGTTTCTGGAAGTACTTTTGCCCCTGTAATAAGCTTAATACCTTTTTTCTTCATTAGACGCGCAGCTTCTTTTGAAATTTCATGATCTTCAGTCGGTAAAATTCGATCACTGTATTCAATAACTGTAACTTCAACTCCGAAATCTGCAAGCATTGAAGCCCATTCGATACCAATGACACCTCCACCAACAATGATCATTGATTCCGGGAGTTCTTCAAGCTGCAAGGCCTCATCTGAAGTTAAAATGTGCGTTCCATCTACTTCCATACCAGGTAATGTTCTAGGTCTTGAACCCGTTGCAACAATGACATTCTTCGGGACTAACATTTCATTTTCCTCGCCATTATTCATTTCTACAGAGATCGTTCCTGGAGTTGGCGAAAAAATTGATGGGCCTAAAATACGCCCTGTGCCTTCATATATATCTATTTTTCCTTTTTTCATAAGATGTTGAACCCCATTATGGAGCTGATCAATAATGGTTTGTTTCCGTTCTTGGACTTTTAGAAAGTTGAGTGAAACATCGCTCGTTTCCACTCCAAAATCACTTGCTCGCTTTGTTGTTGCAAAAACTTCTGCACTTCTTAATAATGCTTTTGAAGGAATGCATCCTTTATGTAAACAAGTTCCACCTAGCTTTTCTTTTTCTACTACCGCAGTTTTAAGTCCTAATTGAGCAGCTCGAATCGCAGCAACATATCCACCAGTACCTGCCCCAAGTATGACTAAATCGTATTCATGAGCCATTTACTTACCTCCTATTATTCCTAATTCGCCTATCCTATTTCCACTAGGATAATGCTTGGCTAGTTCTTCACTATTTATAACACGAATCGCCCCTTTTGCGAGCGCTAACATCTCATCTTCACCTGGGTAGACGAGTACATCACTAATCCATTCAAGCCTTCTCATAAGCAAGGCTATTAGATGCCGACTAAAAGCCAACCCACCGGTTAACACGATCCCATCTACTCGTCCGAATAGCACTGTACTTGCCGCACCTACTTCTTTAGCAATTTGATATGCCATAGATTCATAGTAAAATATTACTTCTTCATTCCCCATTTCAATTTGACGCTCGATCTCATGCCCGTCTTGAGTTCCAATATAGCTTACTAATCCACCAGATCCAGCCACTTGGTTTAGGGCTTTTTCTTTCGTCATTCCTTCTGAAAAGCATAGATCAATAACCGCCCCTGTCGGTAATGTACCTGCTCTTTCTGGAGAAAAGGGGCCTTCGCCATAAAGCCCATCATTTACGTCTATGACACGCCCCTCTTTATGAACACCAACCGTAATTCCTCCACCCATGTGAACAACGATAAGATTTAAGTCCTCATAACTCTTTCCAATATCTTTAGCTGCTATACGTGCTATTGCTTTCTGATTTAATGCGTGAAAAATACTCTTTCGTTCAATCCCTTGAAGACCTGATACTTTAGCTATTTGATCCATTTCATCCACAACAACTGGGTCAACGATAAACGCTGGAATGTTTAACTGGTTAGCAATTTCAAAGGCGATTAGTCCTCCATAGTTCGAAGCGTGCCAGCCAGAATATCCATTTTTTAAATCTTCAAGTAAGCGGTCATTCATTACATACGTTCCACTCGGAATCGGACGAACTAAACCTCCACGACCGACTACAGCATCTAGTTTTGAAAGATTAATACCTTCTTCATCTAATGTTAATAATACCGTTTGTTTTCTGAAATTGTAATGATCTTCAACGGATATCAACGATTGTATTTCAGCTAAACTATGGTCGATCTTGGTTGTAAACAATGGGGTGTAGCCTTCATAGATTGCAACCTTGGTTGAAGTCGATCCAGGATTAATGACTAAAACTCTCTTGCGACTATCCATCCATTTATTCACCTAACTTATCTACGACTTAAAATATGTTGGCCGTTTTGTAAAAATTGCTTTCTTGAATTTCTCATTCTTCTAATTCGCTCTTCAGCCATACGGTCTGCTGCTAAATACGTTGGAATTTGATCACGGCTGGAAATTTCAATCACTTTTTCAATGTTCTCATATATTCCTTCTACTTTTTTCATTGCTCGATCTCTATTATAGCCATACAACTCATCTGCTACATTAATAACACCACCTGCATTAATGACATAGTCTGGAGCATAGACGATACCCATTTCATGAATGAGGTCTCCATGGCGTGTTTCTTTCAATTGATTATTTGCTGCACCAGCAATCACTTTAGCTTTTAATTTCGGAATTGTTTGATCATTAATAATTGCTCCAAGTGCACAAGGTGCAAAAATATCACAATCCACTTCATAAATATCATTAATATCAACTGCTTTTGCATCGAACTCGTCAACAACTCGTTGAACTGCTTCTTTATTAATATCAGTAACAACTAGCTTAGCCCCTTCTTCATGAAGGTGACGGCAAAGGTTATATGCGACATTTCCAACCCCTTGAACCGCTATTGTTTTCCCTTCTAAAGAATCCGTACCAAACCCAGCTTTAGCAGCAGCCTTCATTCCAACATAAACACCATATGCTGTAACAGGCGAAGGGTTACCTGATGAACCGAAGGCTGGGGAAATACCAGTAACATAATCTGTTTCCTCATGAATAAGATCCATATCTGCTACAGTTGTTCCTACATCTTCTGCTGTAATATATCGACCATTTAGTCCTTGAATGAAGCGTCCAAATGCGCGGAACATTTCTTCATTTTTATCTTTACGGGGGTCACCGATAATAACTGTTTTTCCCCCACCTAAATTTAACCCTGCTGCTGCATTTTTATATGTCATACCACGAGCTAGGCGTAATGCATCCTCAAAAGCAGCTTCTTCACTTTCGTACATCCACATTCTCGTTCCACCTAATGCCGGACCCAATGTAGTATCATGAATAGCAATAATGGCTTTTAGCCCCGATTCCTTATCTTGACAAACAACCACCTGCTCGTAATTATATAACTCCATATATTTAAAAAGTTCCATTCTGTTTCCTCCTATTATACTTGATGTACTAAAACTTTTTCGGTACGAATTGCCGTTAAGGCAAATGCAATTGAGTACAATTTATTTCTTGTTGAATCTGCCCTTGAGGTTAATACAATCGGAGCTTTAGCTCCTGTAATAAAACCGCCCACATTGGCTTTTGCAAAATAAACTAACGATTTATACAGAATATTACCAATTTCTAAAGTCGGTACTAATAATATATCTGCTTCTCCTGCAACATCTCCATTTATCCCTTTACATTCCGCTGCATCTTTTGAGATTGCATTATCTAATGCAAGCGGTCCATCTATGATACAATTTTTGATTTGACCTCTACGGTTCATTTGGGTTAATACCGCAGCATCGACAGTTGTTGTCATATCTGGATTAACTACTTCTACAGCTGCTATTGGTGCTACTTTTGGTAACTGCACTCCGACACTACGTGCAACATTAACGGAGTTCTTAACAATCTCGATTTTCTGTTCGAGTGTAGGTGTGACATTCATTGCAGAGTCTGTAATAAATAACAGTTTGTCATAACTAGGGATATCAAAGGCCGCTACGTGTGAGAACAATTTACCTATCCTTAAACCATAATCCTTATTTAAGACCGCCTTTAAAAGAACAGAAGTAGATACCATCCCTTTCATCAATAAATCGGCACTGCCATTATAAACAGCCTTAACTGCTTCATGAGCTGACTGTTCTTTATTTTCCGTCGGAATAACGTGAACGAATTGTAAGTTAATACATTTTTGCTCGATTAACTGACGAAGTTTTGTTTCATTTCCAAACAGCAAGAAAGACGCAAGGTTTAAACGAACCGCTTCTTCCACAACAGTCATCATTCGTTCATCATCTGCAGCAGCGACTGCAATTATTTTCTTTGGGAAATCTGTCACCCGTGCTAGTATGTTTTTTAATAACATAACTTCTTAACCTTCTTTCTACCTTTCTAAATCCTTATTTGCAAGAACCATGCCAAAACCATCATAAGTGTAAGCGCTTTATATTAGAGTACATTAATAAGAAAAGTCTGCAACTTTTTTCACGACATGAAAATTATTGCATGAAATTTTTTTCAATTTGGTATTTCTCCATTTTATAATATAAATTCCTAACCGACAATCCTAAAGATTTTGCAGTTGCGGTCTTATTCCATTTACAAGCTTCTAAAGTATCGATAATTATTTTGCGTTCAAACTTCTCTACTCGCTGAGTTAATGTCATAGCTTCTAATTCTTGAAATTTCGTCTTTAATTCTATGGTTCCTTTTTCGATAGTGGGTAAATGTTGAAAATGTTTCGTTTCAATTACATGCTCATTTAAACTCATATAAATCATTGCTCGTCCCAAAACATTTTCAAGTTCGCGGACATTCCCAGGCCAATCATACTTATGTATTAGAGCTAGTGCTTCACTTGAGATTTGGTCAACCGCACGTCCATAATCTTGATTTAACTTATGTAAGAGGTGCATACAAAGCTGTGGTAAATCCTCCTTACGCTCTCTAAGTGGTGGAATAAATATCGGCATTTTATTTAACCTATAATATAAATCCTCTCTAAAAGTATGGTCATTCATACCTTTTTCTAAATTTACATTCGTCGCAGCAATTACCCGAACATCAATTGATATTGGCTTTGTACCACCAACCCTAACGATTTCTTTTTCTTGTAATACTCGCAATAGCTTTGCCTGCATATTTCCCGATAATTCTCCTATTTCATCAAGAAAAATGCTGCCTTTATTCGCTTCTTCAAACAAGCCTCGCTTACCGCCGCGCTTAGCGCCAGAAAATGCACCTTCTTCATAACCAAACAATTCACTTTCTAATAACGTTTCAGAAATGGCCGCACAGTTTACTCGAATAAACTTATTATATTTTCGATCACTTTCATTATGTATCGCATGCGCGAATAGTTCTTTACCTGTTCCTGACTCCCCGCGTAATAATATAGTCGCTGGGGTAGTCGCAGCTAATTTTGCTTGTTCGATAGCTACCTTCATCTCTTCTGCATTGCCAATAATATCATCAAATGTATATTTCGCCTCTAATGTACGTATGATTTGTCTTGCTCTTTGCAATTGATCTGTTAATGTTTTAATTTCTGATGTGTCATGAATTACACCAACACTACCCTTCAACTTACCATCAACAATAACTGGTGCAACGTTAACTAAGACGTCCTTTCGTTTTGGGCCGACTTTCAGTTGAACGCCCCTAACTGCTTTCCTCGTTTTCAGTACGTGCATATGCATACTTTCACCTTCATATATGTCAGCTGTTGCTGGTTTACCAATTACATCTTCAGGTTGTAAACCTGTTAACCTAGTATAGGCTGGGTTAATCATAATTCCTAGCCCTTCTTCATCTACAACTGAAATCGCATCATCTGAAGAGTGAATAATCGCTTCTAGCATCGTTTGAATGCTTTTTAAGTTCGTTACTTCCTCTGCCATCTGAACAATTTCCGTAATATCTTTGAATACAGCTAGAGCACCAATCATTTCATCCCCACAAATTAAGGGGACACGTGTTGTAATAATTTTACGGCCGTTATCTAAAAGTTGTTCTTGATTGGTTTCCTCTTTTTTCGTTTGTAAAATTCGAGGTAAGTGACTCGAAGGTAATACATCTTCTACCCTTTGTCCGATTGCCGTTTTTGCATCTATATCTGCCATTTTTCCAGCTGCTTCGTTAAATAACGTTACTTCCCTATCCAAATTGATGGCGATCATTCCATCATGCGTAGAATTTAGTATCGTTTCTTGAACCGTTCCATGTTCTTTCATATAGGATATTAACGTTTCTTTCTCATCAATCAATTGAAAAATAAAGTTTGCTATCGTTCCAGATATAATAGTCGTTGTTTTTGGGCAAACCTCCTTTATTTGTTCAATTAAATTTTCTTGTCCTGTAGCCTCAATGACAATATCCACATTAGGTTGAATTAAATTTCTCCAGTTACTATCCGTTTTAATTTGATTTTTTTGTGCCAATTGAATGCCGGGTGCTTCTAAATTGATATCTGAGACTGCAACGACTTCCATTTTTTTTGTTTCCATTAACAGCTTTAATAGTGCTGTACCGCCTTTTCCTGCACCAATAATAACGACTGATTTCATTTTCTTCCCTCCCTTTTAAGAAAATCTTCCATACACAACTATTACCGAAACTTAGAAAACTTGCAACTGATTACTCGAACGACATGGTATAATAATTTGAAAATAATTATGAAAGGATAACTAGCATGCAACGATTTATTGCATTAATGATTTTAGTAATTCCAGCTATTATTGCAGGTTATGGAATAAAACTTATGCGCGATACCGTTTTTCAAATTCTTCATACTCCATTTTTTTCATTATGGCTTCAATTTATAGTAGGTTTTATCCTTTGTATACTAGGAATTGCTTTTATAGGTGGTTTTATTTTTCATCGTGATCGAAAAAATAACAAAGTAGCTCCTCGTTTTCTTAGGAAACCAAAAAAAAGTTGAGACAAGTATGTAACTCCAGATCATTACGATATATAGAACGACTGAAATACTGTGGTTCTATATATCGTCTCCTTCAAAGAGTAGAGACACTTGAATCAACATCTTCTTATTTTTCAGACAGCCCCCACCGATCTACAATTTTCATTAGTGGGTGTTTCTCAATCCACTTTGTAATTGAAATTCGTTCAGCAACGACAGTTAAAAGCACTAACAGTAGTACCATTATATATTGTTGATGTATAGGCGCATATGATATGGTAATGATCGCTATTATGCCTCCAACTAATGTTGCCCCATTATCTCCTAACATCGCGACTGCATGGCCTTCTAAAACATAAAAAATAAATAAAAACGTTAATAAAAACAAGTAATATGAAAAAGAGACATTAACGACAACATAAGGTATAAAAATCGCAACATGCAAGAGTGATACTTTCCAAACGCGAAGTGGCCTCGTGTCAAACAAATTCATTACGTGAGGCGTTAATATCAATATTAACGAATAGCGAATCCATTGCTCTAACGATACAGGTTCGATTAAATAGAGCCAAAAGAAGGTTAACATTAAAGTACCAGTAAGCTTTAATAACCCCGTACTAAAAACACCTGCTCGAATGAATTGATAAATATGACCCTTTAACCCTTTAGGACTTCGATCTCCAATAACATCATCAATTAGACCAATTAACCATATTCCAATTAAATAAATTATGCTTATTCCACTAAATAAGTCATTATCCCACGGAGAAAAAATGGCAAATATAATATAACTATATAAAACAAACACACCAATACTATAAGGTATAGACTGCTGTAAAAAGTTGTTTGCTGTCCAGTTCATACGAGTAAAAAACACCATACTAGCAATAGCTACTAAAGGTAATGTAAAAGATAAAAAGATCATTTAACCACCTCTCACGGCCGCCTTAATATCTAACCACTGCTTCCCCCGATGAACAATGCCTCTCCAGTTCTTCCCTGTATGCCTGTGTGTGATGTTAGTATCCACTTCAATGACCTTTGCACCTGCTTGAATTAAATCTAATGTCATCGCTATTTCAATTCCATAACCATAATAATTTTTATTTAACAACGTTTTTAACCATTTACTGCGAAAAGCTCGTTGACCTGATAACGGAGCTGTCAACCACTTGCCAGTCCTTTTATAAATAGTGTTTTGGGCTTTTCGCTTAACAAAACCAAAGCCGCTTGTTTTTGCTGGAGGAAGAGTTCCTATGACTACATCAATGAAAGAATATTCTAATGGAGCTAATAACTTTTTTCCTTCACTAGCCGTCGACCCAATATCTGCATCTAAACAAACGATAAACTTCCCACTGGCTATTTGCCATCCTTCTCTTAACGCTTGTCCTTTTCCTTTATTTTCACTTAAATGAATAACTTGATCACTATATTTTTCACAGATCTGTCCTGTATTATCTGTACTTCCATCATTTACAGTTATGATTTCTTGAACCCACGGTTCTTCCCTTAAAGTGATTAATGTTTTTTCAATTCTTTCTTGTTCATTAAATGCAGGAACGACAACACTAGCTTGAATGTTCATGAGTAAAATTTTCTCCTTTAAGCCGTAATAGCGATAAGTAAAAATCTTGTATTTCGATCTCATGAATAGGTATAGCTTCTAAAGCCATATGAGGCCCTTCATATTCTTTATAAAGTTCATTTCCTATTGATATCAATATTCCATCTGCATCGAATATCGGTTCAACACCCATTTCAATTACTTTTACTTCTGCTCCAATTTCTTCTAGTAAAAATGCTAATTTATTATATTTTTCATCTTGAGCAGGAATGTACAGAGGTGTAGAGCCCATTTCTTCAGCGACAAAAGATAACCAACCATCTCTTTCAGTTTTTAATAACGCATTTTCAGAACGAAGCTGGTTAAAATAGATAGCTTGTTGCTCAGTCAACCAATCTTTATCAATAACAACACCGACAAAAGCTCCGAAAAAGAAAGTTAGTATTAAGAGAATATTTGCTCGTAATGTCATAGGTTTCGGTCAGCCTCCTACCGTTATCCAATTCCATAAAATCATAAGGAGTAATTGAATTTTAGAACTTGAAGTAATGAATAATAGCGCAGCTAAACTACCTGCTATTGGAAACAGTGGTAAAATTCGATTATTTTTCTGTTCTAATTGGTGAATTCCTTTTAAATCAACAATTCGATGTCCAGCTTGCATGCGAGTTAAAAGAGTTGCTCCCATCCCTTTTCTTCCTTTTTCTAAAAATTCATTCATAGATGCATGCCCACCTACTAAATAAATAACTTTAGCATTAGCCCAGTATGAAAAAATAATCGCTACATCTTCACTCGTTCCTACAAATGGTAGTTTTTCACATTGTAATCCAAGCTTACAAACTCGTTCAAATCCTGGTGAGTTCCCATCTAGATAACAATGAGCAATGAGCTTTGCTCCCGACTTTAATAATTTCTCACTAACCGAATCCATATCACCAATTATATAATTAGGTATAATACCTAATTCAGCTAAGCCATCCGCCGCACCGTCTACAGCTATAATTGGAAGCTTTTTTGTTTTTATTGTAGGTAAAAGAGTTAGAAAATCTTTTTTATACTTAGACCCTCTAACTACAATCACAACTTCCTTTCCGTCAAGTTCTACAAAAGGTTGGTAGATTGAGCTATCATTTAAAAAGTCAGCCAGTTCCTTTTTTGCATAAGTAATAGAATTACTTACAAAATCTTTATATAATTCGGTCAAGTGATAGGATGAGATTTTTTTTAGCTCATATACCCATTTGATGGTATATCGAAAAACTTTCGCAACCTTCACCCAGTGATCATTGTCCAATACAAACAAATCAAGATTCACGATTTTTATGTTTTTTAAATGAAATTTAATTCTGCGGTCATACATTTCCACAATATCGTAAACAGGTATTTGAGCTTCTAGTAGTTCTAATACACCATTATGGTCATATCGCCCTGTCATCGAGCGCTTTACGTTAAGTACCGCTTTCACTTTTTTAGCAATTAATGCATCAGTAGCTGTACAATCAATATCTTCATGATGCAGCATCGCAATACTTCGTTTCGGAATCACTTTAACTAAATCTTTCGTAATTTGTCCTTCATAACATACACCACTCAGGAACCAATTCATACATAACCCCTCGTGTCTTTTTTGATAGTATGTTCCAATAGGACGAATTTCAACCATATCTTCATTTTGTATAAGGGAAAATCTAGTCGGGAAAAATAAAAAAGATCTTGGAGGTGAAAAAAATGTTTCAATTTTTACACGAAAAAAATGAACGGAAAGTTTACGAAGCGGAGTACTGTGACAAAAGGTATTTAATTACTTACAATCCTGAGACTGATGAAATTGAACATATTATACCAACAATGGGTACAGATACAATTGTCCACTTATTTAAAAATTATATAGACGAACAACATTAAAGAGGCTGCTAAAATAGTCAGCCTCTTTCTTAATTAATAATTAATCTTGGTTCTTTCAACTTACTTTATGCTCAATCCGGAGTTTATCTGCAACCATTGCGATAAACTCACTATTCGTCGGTTTTGCTTTAGAGTGACTTACTGTATAACCAAATAAAGACGAAATTGAATCGATGTTTCCTCGACTCCAAGCGACTTCAATTGCATGACGAATAGCTCGTTCTACACGACTTGCTGTCGTATTAAATTTCTTTGCGATATCTGGGTATAACACTTTTGTAATTGAACCTAAAAGCTCAATATCATTATATACCATTGTTATCGCTTCTCTTAAATACATATACCCTTTAATATGTGCTGGTACACCTATTTCATGGATAATATTTGTAATACTTGCATCGAGGTTAAACTCTTTAGTTGTCGATTTAATCGGTGTTTGTTGATATGAAACAGACTTTTGGATGAATGTTTGTTTTTGTCCACTGATCTCACGAATATTAGAAATCAATGTGTCCATATCAAACGGCTTTAAAATGTAATAAGATGCTCCTAAATCAACTGCCTTTTTCGTTACATCCTCTTGGCCAAAAGCCGTTAACATAATAATATTCGTGCTCTTTTTAAGTCCTAATTGATTCATCTTTTCTAATACTGCCAAGCCATCTAAATGAGGCATAATAATATCTAGTATAAGTACATCAGGTTGCTTTTCTTCTACAATCTTTAAACACTCCTGTCCATTGTAAGCGTAACCTACAACTTCCATATCATCTTGGGCAGAAATATACTCATTTAATAAACCAACTAATTCCCGGTTATCATCTGCTATACATACTTTCACCTTTTGCACAGGACGTCCTCCTCAACTTCTATAGTAGTAAAATAATGTCTAAAGTTATATTCCAAACAACAAATTCGACACTTTAATGAAAACTCCTTTAAAATTTCTAAAATTATCTGAAAAATATTGTTTTTTATTAAGAAAATGCGTTATAATATAAAATTCGATTATTTTCGATACCTCAGCTCGGTTTTCAATTGACTTTTGTCGAATCATCTTTTTTTCTTGTTTATTTTGCAATCACAGTTAATTATATGTCAACATTCTTATATTATTAATCTTATCACAAATAAATTGTAAGATATACACGATTTTTGATGAAGCAAATACATATAATTAAATAAATTGGCTCTTTTCTCAAAGATGTTGCTTTTAACTTTTGGACCGTAAGCCAAGCGGATGCTTGGCTCTTCACGTATAGCGTGAAGGTTTTGAAAATAAAATAGCCGTTCAGACAAATGAATTTGTCTTGAAAAGGCTATTTTATTTTCAAAAAACGGTCCAAAAGCAACAAAGTTTACGAAAACAGCCAATAAATTAAAAAGACGAGCTTAGCTCGCCTTTGCATCATTTTTTCCATAAATATCAATTCCGGCTTCTTGAAGCATCCATTCAATATGACATCCATATCCACTCGTTGGATCATTAACGAAAACATGTGTTACTGCCCCAACAATTTTTCCATCTTGTATAATTGGACTACCACTCATTCCTTGAACAATTCCACCAGTAGCTTCAATTAAATTTTTATCAGTTACTTTAATTACAAGCCCTTTAGTAGCAGGATATTTTTGTGGAGTTGAACTAACGATCTCAATATCGTATTCTTGAACCTTTTCTCCTTCAACAACTGTTAAAATTTTTGCAGGTCCTTCTTTTACTTGTGACGATAAAGCAATCGGCATTTCTTGATCATGCAAGTCATTTTTTATTTGCTTTTGGGTTGTCAGTTCACCAAAAATCCCAAACGAACTATTTTTTGTAATACTTCCTAATACATGCCGTTGGTCGGAAAAGCTCGCTAATTTTTCACCTGGATCGCCATTACTTCCTTTTTCAATAGAAGTTACTGAAGATCGAATAATCTGTCCATCATGAACAACAATTGGCTTTTTTGTATCAACATCTGATATAACATGACCTAAAGCACCATATTTCTTCGATTTCGGATCAAAAAATGTCAATGTTCCTACGCCAGCAGCCGAGTCGCGAATATATAATCCTAAACGATACGAGCTTTCTCCTTTAGCCTTTAAAGGTTTTAACTTTTTTTGTATCGTTTTTTGATCCCGTTTTACTTGAATATCAAGCTTTTCTCCTTTTTCACCAGCTTCTTGAACAAAAGTGGCCACTTGGCTCATTCTCGTAATTTTTTCGCCATTAATTTCAGTAATCATATCACCTACGAGTATTCCGGCAATTTCCCCTGGTGATTGTTCACCATCTTCTGTCTGTATAAGATGATGGCCTACAACTAATACTCCATCTGTATTTAATTTTACACCTATTGATTGGCCTCCAGGAACTACTTTCACTTCAGGTAATACTTTTACGTCCATTTTCTTAACAGGCAAAGACCCTGACTGAATTGTCACCTCACCATCTCCTTGCCCCTGGGCTAATACAGTAACAGCGGCCATTTCTTCATGTTCGACTTCATTAAACATGAAATGCGATTGATTAGTGTGAGCTGTGAGGCTTCCTAATTCAGGTGTTTGTTTAACTAATTGTTGTTCCACTCCTTCAAATACGACAACTTGTGAAGGAATATTAATCCACTCATGTACTGGCTTACAAAAGCCAATACCAATGACAAAAACAAGGAGAATTGTTCCTAAAACTTTTCTAATTTGTTCTGAATGCAATTAATTCACTCTCCTCGCTCCTAAAACACACCTCCATAATTGCTGTATTACTAATGTTGCCTTGTTTCACCTCATTTATAACCGTTCAAAAAATAAAAAGCCAGCCTATTTTGGCCGACTTTTCATGTTTTGGTTTTTATTTTTTTTGCTAATAATATTAATTCACTTGCATGTTTTTGAGTAAGGTCTGTTACTTCAACTCCAGAAATCATTCTGGCAATTTCTATAATTTTTTCTTCATTCGTAAGTTCTCTTACATTTGTTTTCGTTCTTTCCTTAATTTGCTGTTTTGATATATATAAATGTTGATCAGCCATCGCAGCAACTTGTGGAAGGTGAGTAATGCAGAGCACTTGAGATCTCTCTGCAATTTGATTAATTTTTTCAGCTATCGCTTGTGCCACTCTTCCACTAACACCTGTATCTACTTCATCAAAAATTAAAGAGGTTACTCCTTGCCCTGATGAAAAAATTGTTTTCATTGCTAACATGATTCGTGAAATTTCTCCACCAGATGCTACTTTTGATAATGGTTTTAATGGTTCACCTGGATTAGTGGAAAGGAAAAATTCAGCAGTATCCATACCTTCTTCCGTAAAGCGTCCACGTGGTAATTTATTCATTTCCACCGAAAATTTCGTTTTTTCCATATAAAGCGCCTGTAACTGTTGGTGAACAGCTGCACTTAATTGTTCTGCTGTTTCTTTACGAATTTTTGATAATGCATTTGCTTCAACCTCTAAATCTAAAACGACAGCATCTAATTCTTTTTGTAGTGCTTGAATTCGATCATCCTTATTAACAAGTGTATCAAGTTCTTCTTCAACTTTAGCAGCATACTCTAATATCTCATCAACAGTTGCACCATATTTCTTTTTTAAAAAACTAATCTCATTTAATCTTGTCTCAATCATTTCAAGACGATTAGGATCAAATTCTAAATGTTCAAATTTATGACTTAATGTAAACGATGTTTCTTCGAGTAAATAATAACAATTTGAAATGGTCTCAACAAGCGTTTGCAGGTCCGGGTCTATCCCAGCTGCTTCTTCAACATGATTTAACGCATTATGTATCCATTCGAGACCTTTCCCTTCACCGTAAAGACTATTATAGCTACACGTGAGTGCTTTATAAAGTTTTTCATAATTCGCTAATCTAAGCTTTTCTTCTAGGAGATCGTCGTCTTCATGTGGATTTAAATTTGCTTTTTCTATTTCATTTAATTGATATTGAATAAGGTCGAGCCGGTGGGCTAACTCCTGCTCATTTTTATTCATTTGTTCTAATTGCTGTTTCACTTTAACATATTTTTTATAAAGCAATTGATATTCCATTTTTGTCGTTTTTAACTTATTTTGAGCAAAGTTATCCAAATAGGACATATGTCTTTCATGTTGCAGCAACGATTGATGCTCATGCTGTCCATGGATATCTACTAATGTTTGTCCAATTTCTCTAATAATACCTAGAGTCACAAGCTTACCATTTAACCGACAAATGCTCTTTCCATTCGTCGTTAAATCCCTTCGAACTATGATCATGCCTTCTTCAACTTCAATACCTAAAGACTTAGCTTTTCCAATAACAGGATGATCTTGTTCAATTGAAAATAAGCCCTCAATCTCAGCTCGATTAGCACCGTAACGAATAAATTCAGTTGAGCCTCTTCCGCCAATTAATAAACCGATGGCATCAATAATTATCGATTTACCTGCACCGGTTTCTCCTGTAAGAACTGTTAAACCTTTATTTAAAGATATCGTGAGTTCATCAATAATTGCAAAATTTTTGATGGACAATTCTACAAGCATAATATTTTCACCCTTTATAGCATATCTAAAAAGCGCTCTGAAATACTCGGGCTATCCTCTTTATGTTTACATATAATCAAGATTGTATCGTCTCCACAAATCGTTCCCATTATTTCTGACCAATCTAAATTATCGATTAATGCCCCAACTGCATTCGCATTTCCTGGTAACGTTTTCATGACGATCATATTTTCTGATTGATCAATGCTAACAAAACTATCCATTAATGCGCGCTTTAATTTTTGTAGTGGATTAAACCGTTGGTCAGCTGGTAGGCTATATTTATAACGACCATCCACCATTGGCACTTTTACTAAATGGAGCTCTTTAATATCTCGAGAAACAGTCGCTTGTGTAACATTATAACCGGAATTTTTTAATTGCTCTACTAAATCATCTTGAGTTTCGATCTCTTGATTGGTAATAATCTCTCGAATTTTTATATGTCGTTGGCCTTTATTCATTTCATCCACCTACTTATCGTATTTATTAGCATTCATTAATTGTATATTCATTATTTTACATGTATCCTCGGTGAATTCAAGGTTTTTTACAAATAATTATAAAAATTAATGTATAAATAATATAACTCAAAGTTTATACGTTTCTGTATAAAAAAGCTAACATTCCAATTTTGAAATGTGGTTAAAATGCCCACCTTAGTTACTTTTATCCCTTGGGAATCTCAATCTAACTAAAACTTAGCGGAAAAAAAGAGGAGCTATTGCCCCCCACTTAATCTTTCTTCAATTGTGCATGTGCTTGATGAACCACTTCTTCCACAGAATGCTCAGGTGACGTGAAGTCTTCTGTTGAATTCCATCGTAAGTGTAGTAAAAACTCTATATTGCCTTCCCCACCTTTAATAGGTGAATAATCGATTCCTGCAATTCTATATCCTTCATTTTGAGAAAATTCAATGATGGCTTGGACTACTTTAATATGTGTATTAGGGTCGCGCACAATCCCTTTTTTGCCTACTTCTTCTCGCCCCGCTTCGAACTGCGGCTTGATTAATGCTATGACATGACTATTCTCAAGTAATAATGTTTTTAATACCGGTAAAATAAGTTTTAGCGAAATGAATGAAACATCAATCGTTGCAAAATTAGGCAACCCATTGATTAAATCTTCAGCTTTTACATAGCGGAAATTTGTTCGTTCCATGACTGTCACGCGTTCATCTTTCCTTAACTTCCATGCTAATTGATTATAGCCCACATCTAAGGCATAGACTTGCTTAGCCCCGTTTTGCAGTGAACAATCTGTAAAGCCACCAGTTGATGCCCCAATATCTAGAACGGTAGCACCTTCTAACTGAAGATGAAAAACTTCAATTGCTTTTTCTAGCTTTAGTCCTCCCCGACTAACATAAGGTAAAACATCACCTTTGATCGTTAAGGGAGATTCGATATCAATCTTCATACCTGGTTTGTCAACGCGCTCACTTTCGACATAAACGAGTCCTGCCATCACCGCTCGTTTCGCCTTTTCTCTCGTTTCAACTAATCCTTTATCTACTAACAATACATCAATACGTTCTTTTTTGCTCATTATTTATGCCCTTTGTCTTTTTCGGGGTACCATTGTTGTTATTTTTTCAATGACTTTACTAGAAGTTAACCCAATTTCTTCTAATAATTGTGCTACACTTCCATGCTCAATAAATCGATCAGGAATTCCCATACGTTCAACTACTACACCATGAAGGTTATGATCATGGAAAAATTCCAAAACAGCACTTCCGAAACTTCCTTGAATAGCAGTTTCCTCCAACGTTAAGATTGGCATGTTCGCATTTGCAAGGTCAGTAAGCAATTGTTCATCTAAAGGTTTTGCTGAACGTGCATTTACTACTTTTACAGACACCCCTTGTAATGCTAGTTGACGGACGGCTTCTTCTGCCACAGGTAACATTGTACCGAATGTTAAGATACAGGCATCGTTTCCATCTTGAAGGACTTCCCATTTTCCAATTGGTATTTGTTTTAACTGTTCATCCATCTTTATGCCATATCCATTCCCACGTGGGTACCTGACAGCGATCGGACCGTCATCATATTGAATCGCTGTATAAATCATGTGTTGAAGTTCATTTTCATCTTTCGGCATTAAAATAACCATATTAGGTAAATGACGAAGATAAGCGATATCAAAGACCCCTTGATGTGTTTCTCCATCTGCCCCGACGAGTCCCGCACGGTCGATCGCAAAAAAGACATTTAAATTTTGGCGACAAATATCATGAACAACTTGGTCATACCCTCTTTGTAAAAATGTTGAATACACCGCAAATACTGGTTTTAATCCTTGTGTAGCTAAGCCACCTGCCATCGTTGTCGCATGTTGTTCAGCAATTCCAACATCAAACATACGCTCAGGAAAATCTAAAGCAAACTTATCTAATTTTGTGCCACCAGGCATTGCAGCCGTAATTGCAACGAGTCTTTTATCATCTCTAGCAATTTTCTTAAGTGTGTCACTAAAAACACCACTATAGCTTGGTGGACCTGGTTTTTTAACAACTTCTCCAGATTCAATCTTATAAGGCCCTAAGCCATGCCAAGTTCCTTCGGCATCATTTTCTGCGGGAGCATAGCCTTTCCCTTTTTTCGTGAGGACATGAATTAACACCGGTCCTTTTGTCTTTTTTGCATACTTCATGTTTTCGATTAAATCATCCAAGTCATGACCATCGACGGGCCCTAAGTACGTGAACCCCATTTCTTCAAAAAAGATTCCTGAAACGAGTAAATATTTTAAACTATCTTTCACACGCTCAGCAGTAGCAGCCAGCTTTCCACCAAAGGCAGGGATTTTTCGGATCAACATTTCTAGCTCTTCTTTAGCCTTATGATATTTCCCTGCCGTTCGTAAACGCCCTAATACATTATGAAGTGCTCCAACATTAGGAGCGATGGACATTTCATTATCATTTAAGATAACGATAATATCTTTTTGTTCATGGCCAATATGGTTTAAAGCTTCTAAAGCCATACCACCAGTTAGCGCACCATCACCAATAACCGCAACGACTGTATCATCCGTACCCTTTAAGTCACGTGCAGTTGCCATTCCCATTGCCGCAGATAATGACGTAGAGCTATGTCCCGTTTCCCAAACATCATGTTCACTCTCACTTCTTTTTGGGAAACCACATAATCCCTTATATTGACGTAAGGTGTCAAATTGGTCGGCCCTGCCCGTAAGGATTTTATGAACATAAGCTTGATGCCCTACATCCCATATAATTTTATCTTTTGGACTTTCTAAACAGTGATGTAATACCAATGTAAGTTCAACAACACCTAAATTAGGACCAAGATGACCACCTGTCACCGATAACTTTTCTATTAGAAAACGACGAATTTCAGATGCTAGTTCTTCCAATTCTGATTTAGATAGCTGTTTCAACATACTAGGGTCTTTTATATTCTCAAGTTCCATCAAGAACCCTCACTTTCAATTATTCTTATCTTTTTTTCTTACTCTTTCCGTTCTTACCATTATTAACAAAAAGTTTTATTCTTAATTTTACCTCTAATATATATAATATTCTACCAACCTGATAGATGATGGGAGTCGAGTATTGTATGGCTAGCGTTTTTCCTATTGATTTTCCACCAACGGTTAACGCTGCTATAACGCTTGTAAACAATACGGATATGAAAAATTGGTAAAACGAACCTTCACCGTACCCTAGTTGCAAAGATAACTGAAGAACCACATACGCTGATGCCGTTCCACTTACAATACCCGCGATATCTCCAATAACGTCATTACAAAAGTTCGCAAAGCGGTCCGCGTTTCTAGTAATAGTTACAGCGTGCTTCGCACCAATTAATTTTCTTGCTGCCATAGCATGAAAGGGAGCTTCATCCGCAGCGGTCGCGGCTACACCAATTGTATCAAAAAAAATACCTATTATTACAATAAAAAAAACAATTAACATTCCTAAAGCCCATGTTACCCCACTTAAAAGAAACGTCGAAATAACTGAAAAAATAGCCGCTAACACAAGTGTGATAACGGCAATTGCTAAACTCCAATTTATGGATTTAATAAATGAATGTTTCATTTATATGATTTGTCACCTATCTTTTAGAAGATGTTCAAAGAATACTACCTGAACATACACACTTTTATTTATCTTGTTTATGTACAATTGTACAATGAATACTGAGTGGTCATTTAAAGAGTAAACGCTGTGGCTTAGGTCCAGTAGGATTTCCCAGATACGTACCGAAGCGTCGCCGCTTTGGCGGTTTCCCTTTAAACATATCTTAGCGTCGTCACCAATCGCTAGACTAGATTACCACTTAGTCCACACTTCAATCCTCTTTAAATGTCTTGATGAACAGTCTAGGAGTTTTCCTCAGCAGCTCCTCGCTATTCTTTTATCCTCTTTTGCAGAGCAGATTTCATAAGGCAAAGTGCAAATCTTGTTGGCCGACAATCTTTACACCACTTCCATAATCCCCTCTAACTCCACTCAAGGCAGGCTACGCTGCTGGCATAACTACCCAAGTATGCCTTACACAGGTTCATATCCTATCTTACCACTAATGTATGCACCGCATACAGAAGTAAGATAAGGCCTCCGCGGAGTGAGGGTCATCGCCCACATGCCTTTGTGGATCGCCCTCACCCCTTAACACCCAGCGCCGACCCAAAGCTGGGCGCCTCAAGCCGACACAAGGAGCTTCATCGATGTGCCCTTTGGCGGATTTTTAGCCCCGCCTTCAAGAATAGAGAGCTGACTAGAATACTGCACCACTCAACTTTGTAAATTTATTATATCACTAGACAGAAAAACGCTCAATGAAAATGTATACCAGTACATCTACATCCTACTGTTATGAGCAGATTAGTGATCTCTTTCTACAATATAGTCAGTAATTGACATTAATAACGAGTTTTCAAGGTTTATATTATATAAATATTCTTTTGCTCGATTTGTATGCTCGAATAATTTATTTTTTGCCCCATCCATAGATAACAATGAAGGATAGGTGCTTTTATTTTTGTCAGAATCACTTCCTATTGGTTTTCCAATTGTTTTTGCATCTCCTTCAACATCAAGGATATCGTCTTTGATTTGAAAAACTAAACCTAGTTCTTTTGCAAACATGCGTAATTGTTCAATTTCACCATCACTTGCTCCAGCTAATATTGCTCCGGATAGCACAGCGAAGGTTAAAAGATCACCGGTTTTATGATGGTGGATATATTCTAATTCCTGTAAAGATAAACTTTTCCCTTCGCCTTCGAGGTCAGCGACTTGACCACCGACCATTCCTTCTGGCCCAGCAGCTTTGGCTAACTCTTTGATTAATTTTACTTTCATTTGATCCGTTACATTATGACAGTTCATATCACTAATTAATTGAAAGGAATAGGTAAGTAGTGCATCGCCAGCGAGTATGGCCATAGCTTCTCCAAACACTTTATGATTTGTCGGCTTTCCTCTTCGTAAGTCATCATTATCCATTGCAGGCAAATCATCATGAATTAACGAATAGGTATGTAACATTTCAATCGCACATGCGATATCAATTCCAATTTTTTCATCGTGATTAAAAGCACGAAGAGTAGCTAATACTAAGACTGGCCTTACTCGCTTCCCACCCGCTGAAATCGAATAAAGCATCGCTTCTTTTAAAGACGATGGTGCTTTTAATTCGTTAATATATAAAGGTAGTTGCTGATCTATTGCTGTTTTACTATTATTTAAAAACTGCTTTAAATTAAGATCAATAATCACTCTGCTTGATCCTCCTGAAAAGTTACTTCTTCTAATGTTCCATCTTCTGTAAGAATTTGTTCTAATTGCTTTTCAACTACTGATAACTTATCATGACATAACTTAGAAAGGTTCATCCCTTGTTGAAACATTGAAATTGCTTCCTCTAAAGGAACGTCGCCTTGTTCTAATTTATCAACGACACTTTCAAGTTCATTTATCGCTTCTTCAAAAGATAACTCTTCTTTTTTTTGCTCACTCATTACTCATCCACCTTTAATAAAGATTCTTCTTTTGTGTCTAACACTTGGCATTTTATCGTCCCATCCATGACACGAATTTGAACTTGGTCATTTGCATTTACATCGTCAGTTGACTTTACTAGCTTGTTCATTTCGTTAAAAGCTAAGCTATATCCACGATCCATCATGCGTAACGGGCTTAATACTTCTAGTGTTTGCATTTGTTGTTGAAACTGGTTTTGCTTCTCCTTTAGTAACCATCTCATATTTCGTAAAAGTTGTTCACGTAAAAATAAAGATTGTTGTTTAGATTCAACAAGCTTCCCTTTTGGGTGATTTCTCATGATGTCTTTTGTTAACTGATTGATTTGTTGTGTTCGCTTTTCTAGAAAACGGCGCATTTCTCGCTCTAATCGATCATACAATCGATCGAGCTCTTGCTCTTTTTGATGAACTAATTGTTGTGGATAGCGGAATGCATACGACTTTTGTAATCGTTGTAACCGCTGTTTCTCACGAACGATTTTTTCCATTAATGCACGCCGTAATCTAAGCTTTTGAAGGTCAATAGACTTTACAAGTTCCTTCAATTCTGGGACTGCAAGTTCAGCTGCGGCTGTAGGTGTTGCCGCTCGAATATCTGCAACGAAGTCAGCAATCGTAAAATCCGTTTCATGACCGACTGCTGATATAATTGGAAGCGCCGATTCATAAATAGCACGAGCTACTACTTCTTCATTGAACGCCCATAATTCCTCAATTGAACCTCCACCACGTCCAACGATTAATAGATCAAACATATTCCCAGCATTCGCTTGACGAATGGCTTTTACGATGGACGGTGCAGCCCCCTCACCTTGAACTAAAACAGGTAGTATTGTAATTCTTGCAACTGGAAACCGTCTTTTGATTGTTGTGATAATATCACGAATAGCTGCTCCTGTAGGTGATGTTGCAATCGCAATTCTCATCGCATAGGCTGGAAGAGGCTTCTTTAGATGTAGAGAAAAAAGCCCTTCACGCTCCAATTTCTCCTTTAATTGTTCATACGCCATATATAAACTTCCAACACCGTCTGGCTGCATTTCCCTAGCGTACAATTGATACTGTCCATATGCTTCATAAACTGTAACTTCACCACGAATAAGAACCTTCATTCCATCTTCTGGTTTAAACTTAAGAAAACGATTATTTCCAGCAAACATGACCGCTTGCATTCGGGACTGTTCGTCTTTGATTGTAAAATACATATGTCCACGATTATGGTGCTTAAAGTTAGAAAGTTCCCCTCTGATCCAGACATTCTGCAAGATGTCATCACTTTCGAATCGTCTTTTTATGTATCTCGTTACTTCAGTGACAGATAAAATAGTTTCATTAGACATAGACAACTCCTTATCTTAGTCCTCGCTTTGCCGAAATAATAGTGTTATGTAGTAACATCGTAATTGTCATCGGTCCAACCCCACCTGGTACAGGCGTTAAATACGATACGACCTCTTTGACATCATCAAAAACAACATCACCACATAATTTTCCTGTATCTAACCGGTTGACACCAACATCAATTACCGCTGCCCCTTCTTTCACATAGCTAGAATCTACAAAATTTGCCTTACCTACAGCAACGATAAGAATATCAGCTTGTTTTGTTATTTCTTTCATGTTTTCCGTACGGGAATGACAGTATGTCACAGTCGCATTTTCATTTAATAATAATTGGCCAACTGGCTTTCCAACGATATTACTTCTTCCAATCACAACAACATGCTTTCCTTCAATTTTAATTTCTTTCGACTTTAACATTTCTACAATTCCAAATGGAGTACAAGGAAGAAAGGTTTCTTCGCCAATCATCATTTTCCCAATACTAATCGGATGAAAACCATCAACATCTTTTTCTACACTAATTTTTTCAATCACAGCTCGTTCAGAAATATGATTCGGTAATGGAAGCTGTACTAAAATTCCATGGATTTCACTATCGTTGTTTAAGCTATCAATTAAATTCAATAACTCTTCTTCTGTAATGTCTTCTGATTTTTCAATAAGTACTGAACGGATACCGACTTCTTTACATGCCTTTACTTTACCGGATACATAGGATTTTGAAGCTGGATGGTCTCCAATTAAAATGACTGCTAACCCTGGAACTATACCTTTTTTACTCAATGCCTCTACTTCTATTTTCATTTCTTGCCTTTTATTCGCAGCTAATTCTTTTCCGCTTATAATCGTCGCCGTCACTTCTAACACTCCATTTCCTTTATCTTCATTTTAGTTTTTTTCTTTACCTAAGGTCTTTACAACATTAGACAAGACGCCATTTACAAAACGTCCCGACTCTTCTCCACCGAACGCTTTTGCCAGTTCAATTGCTTCGTTGAACGTAACATTAGTCGGAATATCATCAATATATTTCATTTCGTGTACTGCCATACGTAGAACTGCGCGATCGACATTCCCGACTCGATCTAACGTCCAGTTCGATAGATTTCCTTTTAAAATCTCATTAATTTCTTCCTGGTGTGCTAACGTTCCTGACATAATTTCTTCCAAGAATGGCGTAACCTCTTCATTGTCTTCGAGTGAATTTGCCAATGCATCTTTCCATTCTATCCCTGTTAAATCGATTTGAAAAAGAGCTTGTACAGCCCTTAAACGTGCTAGACGTCTATTCATACGTGTTTTCTCCTTTTGTTGCCTAATTATATGTATGATAATAGCATATTCTAATAGTGGATAACAGCAAATGCCGATTTTCTTGTTCAAGCCTTTAAGTACAGTAAATCCCTACTTATGATGCAGTATCCATTTTATGCATCCTTCAATATCAACTAGAAAACAGCCAAAGGGGCATTCCTTTGGCTGTCGATCTGCTAGTAGTATTCCCACCGGAAAATGTGTTAATCACTAGCAAAGAAAATTATTCTTCAATCAATTCTTGAGGTTCTGTTTGCGATTCAAATTGTACACCAACAACATGTACATTCACTGCTTCAAGATCTATCCCCGTCATTGTTTGAAGAGCTTGCTTAACATTCGCTTGAATTTTTTTAGCGACATCAGGAATAGACACACCATAAATAATAATTACCGAAACATCTACAATAATGCCATCTTCCTTTAATTCAACTTTAACGCCCTTACCGTGATTTTTTCTTCCTAAACGCTCTGCTACTCCTGTAGCAAAATTTCCCCTCATTGTTGCTACTCCGTCAACTTCTGATGATGCAATACCTGCAATTACTTCAATGACTTCAGGAGAAATTTCTACTTTACCTAGTTCATTTTGTTGCTCCTCTAAGTCTAAAATATGATTTTCTGGCATCATAGCACCTCCATCATTCAGCCTTATTTTCATTTTACCATATTACTTACTGGTTAAATCATATTGCTCTAAAAATTTCGTGTTAAACTCACCAGAAACGAACTTTTCATGGTCAAGTAAACGAAGATGGAATGGGATTGTCGTATCAATTCCTTCGATTTCAAATTCTGATAGCGCTCGTTTCATTCTAGCTATTGCTTCCTCACGCGTAGCACCGTATGTAATGATTTTGGCTATCATGGAATCATAAAATGGCGATATTGTATAACCTGGATACGCAGCAGAATCGACGCGAACTCCTAAACCACCTGGTGGTAAATATTTTGTAATTTTACCCGGAGAAGGCATGAAGTTTTTACTCGGATTTTCAGCATTAATACGACATTCGATCGACCAACCATTAAATGTTATTTCATCTTGAGTTACTGATAAAGTTTTACCAGAAGCTACTAACAGTTGTTCTTTGATCAAGTCAATTCCCGTAACCATCTCTGTGACTGGGTGTTCCACTTGGATCCTTGTATTCATTTCCATAAAATAAAATTGACGATTACGGTAATCGTAGATAAATTCCACTGTTCCTGCTCCCGTATAATTGACAGCTTTCGCAGCAGCTACTGCTGCTTCTCCCATTTGATCTCTCATTTCTTGATCAAGAGCTGGTGATGGTGTTTCTTCTAGTAGCTTCTGAAGCCTCCTTTGAATACTACAGTCTCTTTCCCCTAAATGAACAACATTACCATAGTTATCCGCTAATACTTGAATTTCAACATGGCGGAAATCTTCGATGAATTTTTCAAGATATACCCCAGGGTTACCGAAAGCTGTTTCTGCTTCTTGTTGCGTAATTTGGATACCTTTTCTTAGTTCTACTTCATTACGAGCGACACGAATCCCTTTGCCGCCGCCGCCAGCTGTCGCCTTAATAATGACAGGATATCCGATTTCATTAGCTACCTTTAAACCTGCTTCAACATTCTCTATGATTCCTTTAGAACCAGGGACAATCGGTACATTGGCTTGTGCCATCGTTTCTCGAGCTACGTCCTTTGTTCCCATACGATTTATGGCTTCTGGACTCGGTCCCACAAATGTTACATTGCATGCTGAACATATTTCTGCAAAATCGGCATTTTCAGCTAAGAAACCATAACCAGGGTGAATTGCATCAACCTCAGTTAATGTAGCTACACTCATAATGTTTGTAAAGTTAAGGTAGCTCTTTGCAGAAGGAGTTGGACCAATACAAAATGCCTGGTCTGCTAGTCTGACATGAAGTGCATCTTTATCTGCTTCTGAGTAAACAGCAACCGTTTCTACTCCTAACTCTTTACATGCCCGAATAATTCGGACAGCTATTTCTCCTCGGTTAGCAATTAAAACCTTTTTTATCATTGTGAACTCTCCCTAATCTGGTTGGACAACAAATAAAGGTTGTCCATATTCTACTAATTCTCCATTTTGAACGAGTACTTCTACGATCTTTCCTTTAACTTCAGCTTCAAGTTCATTCATTAACTTCATCGCTTCAACAATACATACGATCGTAGTCTCATTTACTTGATCACCTGTTTTTACATATGGATCAGCATCTGGTGCTGGTGCAGCATAAAAAGTACCGACCATTGGCGAATTGATTGTTATATGTGTATCATTCAATTTAGCCTCTGGTTGAACAGGAGCTTCAGCTACTTTTTCATTACTAGTTACTACTTGCTCCTCAACTTGCTGTTGTATCGGTTGCTGAACAACCTCTTGTGTTCTTGGCGCTTCTACGATTGGCGCTGTATTCAATGGTTGGTCTGTATTTCTTTTAATCGTTAACTTTGTACCATCTTGTTCGATTTTTACTAAATCAATTGTAGACTTATCAATGACTTTAATAAGCTCTTTAATCTCTTGAATTTTTAACATTTTCTTTTATCCTTTCATAATAAAGCTAACATGTTTTATTTATTCATTTATTTCTTTTTCTTCTGTTTCTTTAACAACTACATCATTTTTGTATTGACGAAATACAGGAAACTCTGATAAGTTATCTGGAATTTTTCCATTTTCTAATAAGATCAGCTTTACAATATTTTTATTTCTTGCCATATGGTACTTTTCACCGTACTCATTTTCTTTCGAATAACGTTTAATGCTATCGTAATCCTCTTCTTGAATGGATACTGTATATGTATTTCCGCCTTCTGTTTCAAAATCCTGCACAAACCCTATTTCAAATTCTACAATCTGAATGTTATCATTTTTCAAATTGCGAGTTTGTTCTAATACTGCTTTTGCACCTTCTGTTAAATCATTCCATTCCACTTTCATCACCTCATAAAATCATACTAACATACGTTAAGGACCTCGATATTGACGTATTATACCACTTCATCGTTTCCTTCGCATTATAGTATAGCATGTTCCAAAAGAATAAGGATATAAACATTCAATAAGGTTATTTATTTTCAAGTTCACGGCTTTTATTTTCAACTCTGGGTCATTTATCGATTTCTCGACACCGAAAGATAAAATTCGACACTCTCGCTATTTCTTCTCTCCAACGCTAAATCCTTTCAATGCATCCATGGAAAGAAAAAAAAGAGGCTGACGTCAAATCAACCTCTTTCAGTCCTATTTTTTTGATGGTTGGTGTCCTACTACTACTAATTTTTCCCCTAATTGCTCATTTGCCATTAATAGAATTTCATTTGCCTGTTCCTTTGATAATTCATCTGCTTTTACAATAATCTTTACTTGATCCTCTTCTGTAAGTACTAATACATCTTCATAGCCTTTGGAGCGAATAAGTGTCTCAAGTAAATTTTCTTTTTGTTCTAATGCTAGTAAATCTTTTTGATCTGCTAATGCCTGCACTTTCACTTGAGCTGGAACATCTGCTTCGGCCATAATATTTGTATATTCCTCTAACATCTTACTACGTGATTCTTCTCGATCTAACCGAATTTCTGTAAAAAACTCGTCGCTATTAATAGCCGAAATCAGTTCTTCTTCCATATCACCTTCAGCCATAGTATCTTCTTCAATATTTACTGATACTTGCCCTGCATTTTCTTCATTCATCATTTCATTTATTTCTTCTTCCATCATCTCTTCATCCATATAAGCTAAATCAGTTGGGTTTTGACCTTGAGAAGTCATGTAATAAACAGATAATACAACGATTAAGCTAAGCATTGTTAACAACCAAACTGTTTGTTTCTTTAATACCATTTTTCTATTCCTCCTTTAATTTCTTAGGCATTACAGAGACTCGATGTGCTGGAACATCAAGGACTCTGCTTACAGCTTCTACAACCCTTGATTTGACTTGGATATTGTCAGTACCTTGGGCGACAACGAGAACCCCACGAATTTCTGGTTTTTGTTTTTTGACTAAAAGCGGTTCTTCACTATCTCCGTTACGGATAATGACGACCTGTTCATCTCTTGTTAAATCATCCACTTTTCTTGTTCCACCTTCGCGATCTGTCTCATCGGTTTTTTGATGCTTTGTACTAATATTTCGTTCATACACACTTTTTTCGGTTTCTGCTAAATTAATCATAATGGAAACGTCTGAAACGCCAATCATTTGTTCTAATACTTCTCTTAGTTGATTTTCATAACGAATTTCATAGTCTTCCATCGTCATAGGTCCAGAAGAACTGTTTCGTCCTAAAGCTGGCTCTGCTTTTTCATCTTCATCGTCATTAAACACTGGTTCGCTTGGTGGAGCACTATTGTCTTCTCCAATGAAATTTCCTAAAATCATGAGTCCAACACCTACACAAAGGATCATGATGACGTATTGGATCGTATTCTTTTTCTTTGGACTGCCTGCTTTTTGGTCAAACAGTTTTTTTAACCATTGCTTATCCCCTTTTTCACCTTTTTCCATATCACTGCTCCCCTCCTTCCCAGGCTAAAGAAATTTTATCTTTAGGAATCTGCCATTCATCTGCTAAAAATGATTGAATTGGTGCGACATTTATTACCATGTCTTCTCGAGGAGGTAATTCGTTTCGTGTATCGATGTTCACAACTTGCACGGCTTGAACGAGATCGCCTTTCTCTTCCTTGTCTGCTACTTCCTTAAGATGGACTATCACTTTGACAATCGCATCCTCAGCATGTTCAAAGGCAAATTCATCGAGAGTAATAAAAACACCGTCAATTTCTACATCAAATCTTACTACCAACTCCTCTTCTACTTTTCTCTTCAATTGGACAGCCATCTGTTCTGAAATATATGCACGTTGTCCTCTTTCTATTTCTATTTTCTTTCTTTCTATTGAATTTTCTAAAGATTTTTCTGATATACGTTCATTCGATGAAAAATTTGGCAAAATATCATTGATATCTTTGGAAAAAATAGAAAGTAACGGATTTAAAATAATTACAAGTAATAGTAACCCAACAACCATTTTGACATAGCGTTGCATATTGGAGTTCGGCAATAGGAGCTCTAAGATCGTAGCTAATAATATAAAAATTATGATGTTCGTTAGCCACTCTGTTAAAAAACTCATTTTCTATTTCACTCCTCACCGCATCATTAATGAGACATTTCCTGCAGCAATTATGATTGTTAAAGCTAAAAAGAACATGAGACATACTGTAGCGAGCGCAGCAAAAATGAAGATGACGGACTTTCCAATAATCGATAAACAATCAATAATTGGACCACCGCCGAGTGGTTGAAGTACAGCTGCTGCTACCGTGTAGATGATTGCCAGTGATAGAACCTTAAGCGCCGGAAAGGCACAAAGTAACAAGAGTATTGTTAATCCAGCTAGTCCAACTGTATTTTTTAATAGCACACTTGCACCCATCACTGTATCTGCTGCATCAGTAAACATTCTTCCAACGACAGGAACAAAATTCCCGGCTATAAACTTTGCGGTTCTTACGGTAATTCCATCCGTTACAGCAGAAGTTGCACCTTGCACAGAAATGACCCCTAAAAATACAGTTAAAAACACTCCTAAGATTCCAATACTAAAATTACGAAGAAAGTTTGCTAACTTAGTTACTTTATAATGATCACTTAGTGTACTTACAATACTCAATATCGCCGATAGAAATAATAGGGGCATCACAATATGCTGAATAAGTAATCCACTCGTATTTACTAAGAAGACAATTAATGGGTGGAATAACGCTACTGAAGTCACACTTCCAACAGCTGCCATAAGTGCTAATAATAGCGGCAATAAAGCAATCATAAAGTGTATCATATTACTGATTGCATCTGTTGCGTAAGTAATCGCAATATGAAAGCTGTTTAAAGCAATAACAATTAACACCATGTATGTGATTGCATAGGCAACCTTACTAATCGTATGTTGCTCAAAGGCATTTTGTAACGACTGCAGAACCATTGCAAAAATCGTAAGTAGAATAAGTGAGCCGAGTAGTTTTCCATTGACTAATAATTCATGTAGAAAAAATTTAATAAGTCCAGTAAACCATTCTTTAATTGAAAACTCTTTTTCACCTTTGACAAATTCCATAAAGCTTCCTTTTTGACTTTCTGGTAGAAAGCCTCCATATTCGGTCGCTATCTTGTTCCAATATTCCCTAACTTCATCGACTCCTAACTTTTCTAATTGATCCTCTACAAACGTTTGGTCTTCAATCGGTTCAGTTTCCGCAAAGACTTGAATTGGGGAGAATAATAGAAAAGCAAAAAAACAAGCGATTAAAAAGCGCATCTCTTCACCTCCTCATTTTTGATAGGAGATGCTTGTACAATCTATTTATCCTGGAATTAATGAAATAATCATTTCAATAATCGACGTAAGAATCGGTATAGCCATTACAAGAATTAATATTTTTCCTGCAAGCTCAATTTTCGAAGCGATCGCTGCTTGTCCAGCATCTTTAGCGATTTGTGCGCCAAATTCAGCGATATAAGCGATCCCAATAATTTTTAAGATCGTCTGCAAATAAACCATATTAATATTGGCATTTTTAGCAATATTCTCAAGCATTGAAATCACTTTTACAATTTCATCTATGACAAATAAGAAAATAAGAATGCCGACAAAGACCGTTAAAAGAAAAGCAAAGATTGGCTTTTGTTCTTTTACAACGAGAGCAAGGAAGACGGTGATGAGCCCTAAACCTACAATTTGAATGATTTCAATGGTCATCACCCCCCTACCCTTGAAATAAAAAGACACCTTTAATTTTTTGAAATAAATCATCTACGATTGAAGCAACCATATATAGTACAACAACAAATCCGATGAGGGTTACCCAATGCGCCCAATCCTCTTTTCCCATTTGTTTTAATACGGTATGGATCATGGCAACAACAATTCCAATTCCTGCGATTTGAAATATCATATTTACATCATATGCCACCGTTAAACCCTCCCTTATCCCTTAAAATACAGCCAAAGCGAATCTATAACATTAAGATAATAATGAGTAATCCTGTTAAGAAGCCAAGGCTTTTAATCATTTTTTCATATCGATTTTGGCGATCTCTAGCTTCACTTTCTTCACGTTCAAGATGATTGATTGTAAGTAAAATATGTTTTTGTTGGTTCGTACGATCATGTTGACCAAGTGTCGAACCAAATTGTTGCATAATTTCATATTCAGCATCACATAAAGCCGTAAGCTGCCATGTTTCTTTTAAACTTTCCTCCCAAGCCACCGGGACACTCTCTTCCTGATTTCGCAAGCGCTGAGCAAAACGAGAAAAGAAGTAAGACACAGGCTTTGGCATTTGTTTTGCTAAGTTATAACAGGCTTCAGCTAATGGGGTCATCCCATACATAATTTCAGCTTCCAAAGATTGAAGTGCAATTTTTAATTGTCTTAACTGGCGGGGACGTTCACTCAACCTTCTTGAAATTTCAAATCCAACCCAAGTCGTAGCCATTAAAATAATCATTGCACCTATAAGCTTCAAATAACGTTCACCACATCTTTCCGAAGCTGATTACGAATTCGCCTGATCGAGCCCGCCGAATTCCTTCTCGTTAGTTCAATACATCGATTAAATACATTGGCTTTCATTAACTTTGAAATCGTTGGTCTTTGATCTAATTCTTCCATATCGAAACCGTGAACAGTTGTAACGATTTTTACACCAGCATGAATCGCTTCCATGATCGCTACTGCATCTTCTTGTCTACCAATTTCATCTACGATTAACACATCAGGACTCATCGAACGAATCATCATCATCATCCCTTCCGCTTTTGGACACCCATCGAGGACATCAATTCGATGACCTAAATCGTGTTGTGGTACCCCTCGAACGCTTGCAGCGATTTCAGATCGTTCATCGACAACTCCAACTTTACTAGGAGGAATATTTAATTCTGGTACTCCACTACTGATAATTCGAGCAATATCTCTTAGTAATGTCGTTTTCCCTGTCTGAGGTGCACCTACTATTAACGTATTTTGCCACCCCTTTTGATATATGTGTGGTACGATTTTATTTGCAACACCTATCTTTTGACGAGCAATTCTAATATTGTAAGAACTAATATCTCTTAGTGCTTTCACCTGGCCCGCTTCAATAATAACTTTTCCCGCTAAACCAACTCGATGGCCTCCACGAATGGTTATAAACCCGCGCTTTAGCTCTTCTTCAAAGGCATATAACGAATATTGGCTCAATTGATTTAATAAGTGTTGACCATCTTCTGGTCGTATTTTATATACTTGGTTTCGAAACTCTGGATAATATGGTCTTCCATTTGCGATCACTTCTAACGGTCGGTTTACACGAATGCGAATTTCTTCGATATCTTTTTTTAATGAGTCTGGACATTGAGTAATAAGTTGAGTAATCGGTTCTGGTAAAACATCAAGAACTTCTTTCATATTTCTCTCTCCTTCATCCTCATTAAAAGTGGTGTTGCCGGGATTTTTTGAACTTTCTTTAAAAGCTAGTCTCAACCAAATGTATGCTTAAACTAGTTGTTTATTCCTTATCTTTTAATACCAATTAGAATTAACATTACTCCTAATCCAATAAGAATAAGCTTACTCACAGATAGTTTATCTGCTAACCCAATGAGTCCTATAGTCATCGTTGTTATTAAGACGAGCGGCCCTACAATTGCTAAAATGGCATTAACTGCGACAGCCTTTTCAATACTGTTGAATTTCAACATAAGACCAGCAGCAGAAAGCTCTATTAACCCTGAAATAACTCGTAAAAAAACCATTCCTAACAATGCTGTTTCAAATCCTGAAAAAAAACCTTTCATTTCATTCACCTCTAAGCTAAACTTCCTTTGTACAACCTTATGATAGGTTAGAGAAGTTCAGAACAGCTTGTTTATATGAAAATTAAGAAAAGCGGAAGGTGTCTGCTTATCGGCGACAAGCGCTGGAGGGCCAGCAATTAGTGTCTTGACTTTTAGACACGTTTGATGGACCGAAGCGACCTCGAGCCGATGACACCTGCAGCTAGACATCTTCGAAATTTTATACTCCCTTCTTTTTAAAAAAAAAGAAGCTGAACACATCCCGTGTCAACCTCTCCTTAACAACTTACATGCTTTGCTGACTTTGCCTGGAAATAATTCTTTCTAATAATTCTTCATCTTCCATCCATTCTTCAAACGATATTCGATCAGCACAAAACGAGCCAATTGGTTTTCCTTTTCTATACATTGACACACACATCATGTCATCAGAGTGAGCATAATATTCCACTTCAACACCATTAATTGTTTTTCTTTTACTAGATGTAGCGAGCTGATCAGAATGGTATCTTTTAACATGCTGCTCTGAAAGTTGTATAATTTCATCTTCCTCTAAATCCTCGAAAACCGTTCGATCAGAACAAAAAGCGCCTAATGGCTTTCCATCATAAGTGACTTCTACACAAATCACATCTTCAGAAAAGTCGTAAGCTTTAATAACAATTTGATCATTTAACCTGTAACGTTTCAGCCTATCCATTTTTGCTCACCACCCATATTTATTTGCAAAAACGCTTACTTACTAATATTCTATTCTTTGTAATATAGAAGTTCCTTTTTTATTTCAACTCCTATTATGTATTAACCCCTTTCCATAGATTAAGGGGTTTTTTATTTTGGCTGTTTTCGTAAACTTTGTTGCTTTTGGACCGTTTTTTGAAAATAAAATAGCCTTTTCAAGACAAATTCATTTGTCTGATCGGCTATTTTATTTTCAAAACCTTCACGCTATGCGTGAGGAGCCAAGCATTCGCTTGGCTTACGGTCCAAAAGCTAAAAGCAACAATCTTTGAGAAAAGAGCCTTTATTTTTAACATAAAAAAACAACCCAATGCTATTGCATCGGGCTGTCTATCGTAATTATGCACGAGAAACATAATCACCATTTCTAGTATCAATAATTAAAACATCACCTTGATTAATAAAAAATGGTACTTGAACAGTTAAGCCAGTTTCTAAAGTAGCAGGTTTTGTCCCTCCACTTGCAGTATCACCTTTAATTCCAGGCTCTGTTTCTGTAACTTCCAATTGTACTGTATTCGGAACTTCAACGCCTAAAATTTCTCCTTGATACGTCATAATATGAACTTCCATATTTTCTTTTAAAAATTTAAGCTCACGTTCAATTTGGGCTGAAGTTAATTCAATTTGCTCATATGATTCGTTATCCATGAATGTATGTGTATCACCACTCGCATATAAATATTGCATTTTGCGATTCTCGATATGAGCTTTAGAAACTTTTTCACCAGCACGGAACGTTTTTTCTTGAATTCCTCCAGTACGAATATTACGAAGTTTAGTTCTAACAAAGGCAGCGCCTTTCCCTGGCTTTACATGCTGGAATTCAAGTACTTGCCAAATTCCATTGTCTACTTCAATCGTTAACCCAGTTCTTAAATCATTTACAGAAATCATGTTTAAATCCTCCATCTTCATTCAATCAATTGTTTAAGTCCACTATAAAAATATACCACACATTCTAAAAAGGGGGCATAATTTATTCGCCAACAAATAGAAGTTCCTTAGTCGATTTTGTAAAAGAACGATTTCCATCTTCTGTGATTAAGGTGTCATCTTCTATTCGGGTCCCACCAACACCTGAGATATAAATTCCTGGTTCCACAGTAACGATCATCCCTGGCTCTAGCGTTATATCAGACTTCGTTGATAATGATGGACCTTCATGAACCTCCATACCTAAACCATGTCCTGTCGAATGGCCAAAGTATTCACCATACCCTTGTTCCGTTATATAATCACGTGTTAAAGCATCTGCTTGTTTTCCTGTGATCCCTGGTTTAATACCATTCATCCCTCTTTTTTGTGCTTCTAATACCGTATCATAAATTTTTCTGAGTTCGTCACTAATTTGCCCAACTGCTAAAGTACGAGTAATATCAGAACAATATCCTTGGTAATACGCACCAAAGTCTAGAGTCACAAGCTCTCCCTTCTCAATCACCTTTTGGCTAGCAACACCATGTGGAAGTGCAGACCGTACTCCAGAAGCAACAATGATATCAAACGAAGATGAAGCGGCTCCTTGTTTTCTCATAAAAAATTCAAGTTCATTCGCTACATCAAGTTCCGTTAGGCCAGGACGTATGTATTTAGTAATATGATCAAAAGCTGCATCTGCAATTTCTGCAGCTGTTGTAATAATTTGAATTTCACTTTCATCTTTAATTAATCGAAGCTTTTCGATAACACCACTTATAGGTACGAGCTTCCCTTCAATTTGCTTTTTATAAATTTCAAATGTTTGATATGTAGTGTGATCGCTTTCAAAACCTAAACGTTCAATACCCATCATCTTTGCTTGTTTAGCTACTTCATCAAAAATAGGTCCCGTATGTTGAACAACTTCAAAGCCAGTGGCTTGTGTTTGTGCTTGTTCAATGTATCGGAAGTCCGTAATAAACTTTGCTTCTTTCTCTGTTACTAATGCTACACCTGCAGTACCAGTAAAATTCGTTATATAACGACGGTTGTATGTACTAGTAACTAATATTCCATCAATTCCTTGCTCAGTAAATGTTGCACGTAATCTTTGTAAACGTTGCACTTATTTTCCCCCTTTGATGAGTGCTTGGATCGCAAGTTCATATCCAGTGAAGCCAAGACCAACAATCTGTCCTTTTGTAACAGGTGCTGTGACCGATGTATGTCGGAATTCTTCTCTTGCATGAACATTAGAAATATGTACTTCAATGACAGGTATTAGAACACTAGCAATGGCATCTCTAATTGCATAACTGTAGTGAGTAAATGCCCCTGGATTAATGATAATACCTGAATTTCCGTTATCAGAAGCTTCGTGAATCCACTCAATGATTTGACCTTCGTAATTTGATTGTTTACAAAGGACTTCACATCCTAGATTATTCCCATGTTCAACAAGTTTTTTCTCTAAGTCTGCTAACGTTTCATAGCCATAAATCTCTGGTTCTCGCTTTCCAAGTCGATTAATATTCGGTCCATTAATGACGAGAATTGATTTCATTGATTTTTCTCCTCTTTTTAAAATACTAATATATTGTTCTATTTGGTTTATTCTACCATAGGTCCTTCTTTTTTTGCTAATGAACCGATAACTAATTAAGATTGAACTCTTTTTACCTCCTGATATTCATAGGAAATTGAATAGCCAATAAAGACACCATATAACACATACAAACATATTGTAGTTATTATAGTGTTGGAATCTAAATTCGCTACACTTTTTAATCCCGGGAAAATTGGGTTTAATAAATAAAACACAATTAACCACAAGACAATCCCATACAATATACCAGGCCATAGACTGTTAAACCTTTCAAATAAAAGCTTATAAATAAACGCGACAAGTACCGATAACAGTCCGATTACGATAATTCCAACAATTTGTCCTATATAGCCGTTTTTCCAATCTCCTAACGCCCATGGCATTAATACGAGAGCAGGACCGATTCGTGCAAAGTTAAAAAAGAATGCAATATAACCTAGAGTACTCCACAGTAATCCACCGAAAATACCAATCGTCGCTATTTTAGCATTATATGACATTGGTTCATCTTTTCTGCTTTGTTCTAATGTCTGTTGATTATCCATTGTACGACACCTCCAACCCTAGTATGTCCATCTTTTTCTAATGTTTTCATTTATTTTAGATTGGATAACTTTAGAAATTTTCTAGAAATATGTGTAAATTTAAAAATTTAGGGGAAATCTATAAACAAGGAAGATATCATTAGAGGAATTATGGACATTGTTGTAGAATATAAATAAAAAAATACATTATACATTTTTTTATAGTTTTAGCAAAACACTATTTAATTATTTATAGTACTTGTAAGATATATAACCCCTGCTAATGGAGGCCAAGCTATAGAAATAACGGTGTAAGATTAAGAAAAGCGCAAGCGCCCGTTTAGCGGCGTACGGACTAGTCTCGGCCGCAGGAGATAAAGGAAACACGATGAACGTTAGTGAAGCGATGTTGACTTATCGTACGGAGGTGAAGGAAGTCTCGCTAGACGCTGGGTGCTTACGCTAGACATCCTCGAAATTTAAACTTTCTTATTCTTAAAAAAAGAAGTTAAAGATTTATTTTGAAAGACAACTTTTGCTAATTCTTTGGAGGTGAGCCCAATGTCTCGTAAAATGTACAATCCTCTTGTTTTAATTCTGATTGGATTAGCAGTGTTTGGTTTCTTTTACAGACTCATTACACAACCAATGCAATTGTTAAGTCAGATCTTTATTTTTGCTGCAATTGCTGCTATTCTATTTTTCTTGTATAAACGCTTTGTCGCAAAGCAATTCGGAGTGGAAGGGACCTCTCACCGTCCAAAACAACAGATCAAAAATAAATTAAAGAAAACGACCAATGTGATACCACACCGAAAGAAAGTTGGACAAAAAAAGTCAGCTAATCGTACGCTAAATAAACGTAGTTCAGCACCTAATTTAACAGTGATTGAGGGAAAAAAAGGAAAGAAAAAAAATCGTGCACTGTTTTAAGCTGCACGATTTTTTCATTCTAGTCCAGGATATGTTTTCTCATATCTTTTAAGAAGGCTGTTTTCGTAAACTTTGTTGCTTTTGGACCGTTTTTTGAAAATAAAATAGCCTTTTCAAGACAAATTCATTTGTCTGAACGGCTATTTTATTTTCAAAACCTTAACGCTATGCGTGAAGAGCCAAGCATCCGCTTGGCTTACGGTCCAAAAGCTAAAAGCAACAATCTTTGAGAAAAGAGCCTTTAAGAAAAAAAGTATTGCTTTAATTTCATGTTAATGAAAGGAGTCCAATTATGTTTGAATCCAACTTTCTCACCTGGTTATTATCATTAGAACATCCTATCCTTCAATTTCTTATTACCTTTGTTCAATTGATTAGTCATGAATATGTCTATTTCATTGTCATTCCTATTATTTACTGGGCGATTCATAAGCAAACTGGTTTTCAGCTTTTATCTTTATTTTTATTTTCAATGTATGTCAACAACTTTATTAAAGATATTTTTATGATTGAACGTCCTACCTCTTCATTACAATTAAATAATAGCTATTCGTTCCCGAGTGGACACACACAGGCTGCAGCTACTTTCTGGGGTTACCTCATTCCCGCAGTAGCAAAACAGTGGTTTACTTTGCTTGCCTGCTTTATTATTGCTTTCGTTGCATTTTCTCGTTTATATACGGGCGCTCACTGGCCAATCGACATCATCGGAGCGATATTTATCGGTATTTTTCTCGTTTTTGCTAGTTATCGATCATTAGATTGGTCAGGTGGAATGCCAGAACGAATTAAAATATCACTTTGGATTTTCATACCCATCGCTCTTTTTGTTTTATCTCCGGCACAAGCTTTTTTTAGTGGCTTATTACTCGGATCAGGGATTGGGTATCAGTTAGAGCAAACCAAAAACCGGATGGACATAAAAGTTTCTCTACTCCAAAAAATAATCGCTATTATTATTGGGATAATGGGCATTGTTGCAGTTCAAACGGTAGAAACATATTTGCCGGATCACGTCTTCGCTGAATTTATCCATGCAACCGGATTAGGCTTATGGATTACGTATATAGCACCACTACTGTTTGTAAGCTTGAAAATATATAAGCAGCAAGGAACTAAAATAGGATGATAGTCTTTAGAATCAATACACCCACTTTTTTAAAAACTTTTCCGTTCGCTCTCTTCCTAATCGAATGAGAGCATCTTTTTTTTCTTCGGGTAAATCAAAATCTGTAACCTTTACATCCGTTACTGGGATAAAAACAATATTTTTTGCGTGCTCTTCAACAATATACCTGACATCATGAGCTTTACGCATTGTCTCAAATAACGACTGAAACATATCGATTGCATTGTTAATTTCATTTGGTGGAATTTCATCAATATTAGGCGTTAATCTAAACCCTAATACAGGACGAGTTAAATTTTGATCACCATCTTTCATAAATACCCATAACGGAAAGTTACTAAGGACCCCTCCATCAACAATATATGACTTTTTACCTGACGGGTTATATACTTTTACCGGTTCAAAAAAATAAGGAATACTACTACTCATCCTCACGGCCCTTGCGATAGAAAATTTTTCTGGGATAAGTCCATAACTAGGTAAATCATCTGGAAGAACAACGATCCGTCCTTTAGATAAATCAGAAGCAATGATCTTTAAAGAATCTGCAGGAAGGTCAGCAAAAGTTTTCACTCCTTTTTTAGCTAACTTTTCATCTATCCATTGTTCTAATTGATCTCCCTTATACATACCTAATTTAAAATATAGCTGTACCCATTTCATCCATTTATAAGGTAAAAATGTCTTTCTTCCATCCATAAACTTAGCAGCATTCAACTCATTCATTAAGTCCATTAGCTCATGACTTGTATATCCCGCTTTTAATAGTGCAGAAAATAGCGCACCTGCACTTGTACCAGCTAGCCGCTCAAAACTATACCCTCTTTCTTCGAGAACTTGTGTTGCTCCAATAAATGCAAATGCACGGACGCCACCTCCTGCGAACACACCATCAATTTTCATCAACCTCTCCTCCTTCTCACTTTTAAAATATGTGAAATGAGTCTAAGGAGGTACATTTGTTGATGAATTTTTTATTTTAAATCGGTAACAAACGGTTAATGCTAATTCCACTGAAACATTTTTACCTCTAACAAGAAAAGCGCAAGCGCCCGTTTACCGGTGTATGGACTGGAGCCCCACCGAATGAGATAAAGGAAACACGGCGAGTGCTAACGAGCCGATGTTGACTTATCGTAAGGAGGAGGAGCGAAGTCCACTAGACGCTGGACGCTGCAGCTAGACAAGAAAAGCGCAAGCGCCCGTTTACCGGCGTATGGACTGGAGCCCCACCGAATGAGATAAAGGAAACACGGAGTAGCGCTAGCGATCCGATGTTGACTTATCGTACGGCGGTGAGGGAAGTCTCGCTAGTTGGTGGGCGCTGCAGCTAGACAAGAAAAGCGGAAGGTGTCTGCTTATCGGTGACAAGCGCTGGAGGGCCAGCAATTAGTGTCTTGACTTTTAGACACGTTGGATGGACCGAAGCGACCTCGAGCCGATGACACCTGCAGCTAGACATCCTCGAAATTTCTTATTCTTAAAAAAAAACAACCACAACATATTTGTTATGATTGTTCCTCATTTTTCTTTTGAACTTCTCTAAGTTGATTTACCCGGTTTTCATCCTCTTGAAAATATTGAACGAGGTCGCCAATTCGATCGATAGCATCCCAGCTTAAATGATGTTCGATTCCTTCGACATCAACATATATATTTTCATTTGTTACTCCTATGATTTTCATAAAATCCTCTAATAAGTCATGCCGATACACTAACCGTTTACCAATTTTTTTTCCTTTAGGTGTCAATATCAATCCACGATATTTTTCATATATTAAATATTCGCTCTTGTCTAATTTTTGAACCATCTTTGTGACGGAAGACGGATGAACTTCCAATGCCTCTGCAATATCTGATACTCTGGCATATCCTTTATCTTCGATTAGCATATATATTCGTTCTAAGTAATCTTCCATACTTGGTGTTGGCATTGGTTCTCCTCCACTCCATTCGTCTCATTCCATTAAGTCTATCCTATATTTTACTATAAGTAATGTATGACAACAATATGTAATGCGTGTATTTGCAAAACAAAAGACCGACTCATTTTCAAGTGTCTGACGAAATAGTAATAGTTTTTCCCTTTACCTTTAGGTAGGAAACACGTTATCGACTAATCGTGTCAAACACTTTTGAGAGTCGGCCTTGATTAAAATCATTTTTGAACTAATGATCTGTTAAAGTAAGCTAAGTTTTATCCCTTAACGATTTGACCTTATAAACCACACTTTAGTTGTGCTCCACAACTCGTACAAGTATTGCAACCACCTAGGTCTTCAACTGTACCTTCACGACATACCGGGCATTTATCGCCAACTTCAGAACCGAATGTTACTTTTGTTGAACGAAGGTCTGCAATCGTGTCTACTAAAACAACGGGTTGCTTTTGTTTTGGTTCTTTGCTATCAAAAGATGAATCATCAAACGTATTTTCTTCTGCGCTTAACGTAAGTACTTGAGCATCTCGACTTCCATCTACATAAACTGTACCGCCTTTAGCGCCACCATTGTATAAACGTTCGTATACTTTTTGTACTTGTTCTACGGTGTAGCCTCTCGGTGCATTTACCGTTTTAGATAGAGAACTATCTACCCAGCGCTGGATGACACATTGAACATCCGCATGTGCTTCAGGCGTTAATTCCATTGATGAAATGAACCATTCTGGTAGTTTATCTTTTGTTACATCTTCATGGCTGTTTAAATATTCCTGAACGATTTCTGCATTGACCTCAATGAACTTACCTAATCGCCCACTGCGATAGTATGAAAAAGAGAAATATGGCTCAAGTCCCGTTGATACACCAACCATTGTTCCCGTTGACCCTGTTGGAGCAACTGTTAACAAATGAGAATTACGGATGCCATGTTCTAAGATACCTTGTCGAATATCTTCAGGCATTTTCTTCATATACCCTGTATTTATAAATGCTTCTCTTAAAGCGACTGTATCTTCATACGTCTCGCCGACTAAAAATGGGAAGCTTCCTTTTTCTTTCGCAAGTTCGATACTTGTACGATAAGCGGTCGTCGCAATCGTTTCAAAAATTTGATCTACTAATTTGTTTCCTTCTTCAGAACCATATACTGTTTCACAATAAATGAGTAAGTCATGTAGTCCCATAACCCCTAAGCCAACACGACGTTCACCTTTAGCTTGCTTTGTATTTTGCTCTAAGAAGTATGGAGTAGCATCAATGACATTATCTTGCATACGAACTCCAACTTCGACGGTTTGTTTCAACTGTTCAAAGTCAACAACTTTATTTTCCTTATCAGCCATTTCAGCTAAGTTAATCGCAGCTAAGTTACAAACTGAAAATGGCGCGAGTGGTTGTTCCAATATTGTTATCCTATCGGCTTTTTATCCAATAGTTCTTACAGTTCGTTTCCTGTAAGTTCAGCATACCTTTTCATTACACGTCTTTTGATATTTCCTTCATAAATTTTATAAGCTCTTTTCTTCCTCGATCTTCTCAAAATACGGCTTTTGATATTACTCGAAAATCTTTAACAAAATACCATCTCTCTATTTCTTCTACCAATGGTTTAATGGTCGTTTTGCATTTCTGGATTTGATCTCAACAATTTTTGTTATTTTTCCATATTCATTATAAAAGAAGAAGTCAGGCTTATAAATTTTATATCCTATATCAAATTTCTTATCTTCATATCCCCAAGGTATAGATTGAAATTCAAGGTATTTTGCATATGCATATTCATAAGAACTTCTCAAAAAGTGTCCTTTATAATAACCTGCATAACCTCTATTCATCATATTCACCACTTTTTTTGGGGAGGATGTGTGTAATGCTGCGGCCTCTTGGATGGATTATATTCTCTAATTAGAGTTTCACCATCTATGCGTTGCCCCTGACTAAAGTTTTACGTTTAGCCTTCGGTTCGGGTTGCCATCTCAGGTTTTCCCGCTTTATTCCGCAGTTTTTTACGTGAGGCAAATTACGCTACTCTACCACACGGATTCGTTGCTACTACCTTTTGACCATATGCTTTTGCATTTGTCATGTCATTAGCATTGTCAATAAAGAAAATACCTGGTTCAGCAGAATATGTTGCACAAATGTTAATTAAGTTCCATAATTCTTTAGCTTTAATTGTGCGATATGTTCTTACTTTAAACCCGCGTTTTTCCCACTCACGTACATCTCCATACTCATGCCATTCTTTATTGTAGATTTCCATTTCTTCATCTGTATAGTTTTCTACATCAGGAAAGCGTAATGGATAATTAGCATCGTTTTCTACAGCTTCCATGAATTCTTTCGTTAAACATACTGAAATGTTAGCACCGGTTAAAAACTCTGAGTTATTTACAGTATACGTTCCACCAAGAGCCAGCTTTTCTTCAGCTTCTTTAATCACTTTATTGTCAAAACCACCTTGACCTTCGACATTTTTAAAGTTTACAATACCTTGATACATCGCTTGGTCAACGTCTGAAAGTGGATTGAATTTTAATTTGTCTTTTACTAACTTTTTAATTTGGTCATCTTTTGTATTTTCTAATAAGAAACGTAAAATACGTGGATTTTGCATTTTCGAAATAATAAATTCCAGAATATCAGGGTGCCAATCTGAAAGCATAATCATCTGAGCTCCACGTCTTGAACCACCTTGCTCGACTAAATGCGTTAACTTCGCAATATCATCTAACCAAGATACTGAACCTGAAGATTTACCATTTACCCCTCTTGCTAAAGTATTACGAGGTCTTAGTGTGGATCCGTTTGTTCCAACCCCGCCACCGCGACTCATAATCTCCATCACTTGTTTACGGTGTTCAGAAATACCTTCTCTTGAGTCTTTTACATATGGCATGACATAACAGTTAAAGTATGTCACGTCTGTTCCAGCGCCGGCACCATATAAAACTCGTCCTGCTGGGATAAAATTCATATGAACTAGCTCATGATAAAATTTTTCAAACGTTTCTTGGCGCTTTTTCTCATCTACCTCAACAGAGGCTAAACCAGTAGCTACACGCTTCGCTATTTGTTCATAATAAATTTCTAGTGGTTTTTCAATTGTATCTAATGAGCGCTCGACGATGCCCGTTTTTATCTCGGTTGGTTCATCTAAAACACCATGAAATTCTTCGTCGACAAGGACTTTAGCTTTATTAGCTTCTCGATCAATTTCGAGAATAAAACCAAAACCTCTCGCTGGGAATTTAGGGTCATCTTTCACTGTTAGTACGACGAAGTCGCCCTCTTTAAGTGTTTTCTTTTCTGTGTCTTTAAATGTGTAACGATCGAGCATTACAAGTCTTGAAACACCTTTCTTTGTAATGTTCATGTTCTCTGTGATTGGATGAACCTGAGGAAACCTCTTAATATCATCATTCAGCCTTTCAACGTTGATCGTCATCACCTTCGACATCATCATCGTCATATGAATAGCTCCTCTCTCTTGTATCTAATCTATTGTTCTTCTGCAATACATGTTGTATGTAGCAAAGTAGTCTAACGTTTTGAAAAGTTACCAACAATTTCTTGCTTATTGGTAACTTGGTCAAGCGTAACATAAAAAATATCCCAAATCAATATATAGTGTGCTAAAGATTAAAATATATACTATATATTGTGAAACTAGTCATCCATACCTCTTGTTTGTCAATGTTAAAAGAAATGAAAGAAAAAGAGATATTTCGAGAAATAGGTTAATTTCCTTCTTAAATTCGACGTAATTAAACAATTTTCTTTGTTGCATTTTAGTAATGGTAAAAAAGGTTGAATTATAGCCAATTTAACAATACATTAACAATTTTTAGGTAAAAATACCTAGAGAATCTCACAAGTGTAAATGATAAATTGGAGTACAAGGCATCTGATTTAAGGAGGATAAAAAATTTATGGACTACGTTCTTTACCAAAATAGTATTATACCAAAAGATCAGCTAAAAATAGAAATGGAAGATAGAGGATATATGTTTGGAGATGGTATTTATGAAGTCGTGCGTGTATATAACGGCGTTCCTTTTACGATGCAAGAACATTTAGAACGCTTCGAACAAAGTGCGGCTGCACTAGATATGTCTGTTCCATATCATACAGCTAAAATAACAGAACTCATTCAATCCTTAATACAAAAAAATAATATGAATAGCGGTATCGTTTACTTCCAGCTGACTAGAGGCATTCAACCTCGCAATCATTTATACTCAAGAGAGATTGAACCTGTCCTAAGTGGTTTTTCAAAGCCTTTAGAAACAAATATAGAATGGCAACAAAATGGGATTGATACATGGATGACAAAAGATATCCGCTGGCTTCGATGTGATATTAAAACCATTAATCTACTAGGAAACATAATGGTTAAAAGAGAAGCCAGTGATCAAGACTGCCATGAAGCACTTCAACATAGAGATGGAATCGTCACAGAAGGCTCGTCTTCAAATTTATTTTTGGTAAAAGAAAACGTCATTTTTACCCACCCTGCAACGAATTTAATTCTCAATGGAATTACAAGAAGAGTTGTTCTTCGATTAGCTGACGAAATTGGGGCATTACTAAAGGAAAAACAATTCACTTTAGAGGATTTAAAACAAGCTGATGAAGTCTTTATCACCAGTACGACAATGGAAATTACTCCAGTTCGATCTATTAAAGGAGATATTACCACTTCTTTCGACATTGGACCGTGGACAAAGAAATTACAAGAAGCATTTACAAACTATCGAAATAAGCAGCAGTAAACACTGCTGCTTATTTTTTATAATTCCAACTATCATTTGCATATCTTCCTGCTGCAATAGCCAGAACTACATCTTCTTCTTCTTCTGTTAATGAATACGGCTCAAGTTGAATGTTAAGCCCTAATTCAAACCCTTTCTTAAATGCCTCTTTGGCTTCTTCGTAGCTTACAGGAGTAGTTCTTAATTCATTTATAGCCACGGCTTTATTTTTAAAATTCTTTTGCAACCGCTCACGAACACGTTCACTCGGATACATAAACAAATCAAATAATTGATCTTCATCTAGATCTAGTATAATTGAACCATGTTGTAAAATAACACCTTTTTGTCGAGTTTGCGCACTTCCTGCCACCTTTCTACCTTCAACGACTAATTCATACCATGAAGGCGCATCAAAACAAACAGCAGATCGTGGATTTTTTAATGCATCTTTTTCTTGCTGAGTTTTCGGTATGGCGAAATATGTATCGAGTCCTAACTGCTTGAATCCTTCTAATAAACCTTGTGAAATCACACGATAGGCTTCAGTGACTGTTTTAGGCATTTCTGGGTAATCTTCAGACACAATCACACTATATGTAAGTTCTTTATCATGAAGGACTCCTCTACCTCCTGTCGGACGGCGAACAAATCCTAAACCGTATTTCTTTACGGCATCCATATTAATTTCTTTTGCTACTTTTTGAAAGTAGCCAATCGATAATGTCGCAGGATTCCATCCATAAAAACGGATAGTTGGTGGTATCGCTCCTTCACTATGCCAATTTAATAACGCTTCATCCAATGCCATATTATAAGCAGGTGAACAAAAACCTGAATCAATAAATCGCCAAGTTTCTTTCATCATCCAATTCCTCATTTCTACTACTAAATACAATCCTAAGTGTAACAAAAGCTGAAATAAAACAAAAGAAAGAAAGATTACAAATAAGTATCTCACTACTTCGCCTTATATTTTTACAACTATCACAATTACTTTGCGAAAAACGGCATCCATGTTTATAATAAATGAGGATACTATTGATTGTCGTAAATAAAGGAGTGTTTTTGTACAAGATGGAATGGATTTTATGGGGTATAATGTTAGGATTATTAGCTTTTATTATTGTAAAACGTTTTATTAAACCAAAGTATTTAACAGAGTTAACACAAGATGATTTTATTAAAGGTTATCGTAAAGCTCAATTGATAGATGTTAGGGAACCAAAAGAATATGATGGTGGCCATATTTTAGGAGCTCGTAACATTCCGCTATCTCAATTAAAGCAACGAATGAATGAAATTCGTACAGACCAACCAGTTTATTTATATTGTCAATCAGGTGCTAGAAGTCGCCAAGCTGCTGAAGTATTAAAGAAAAAACGTGGCTGCGAAGACCTGCATCACCTTAAAGGTGGATTTAAAAAATGGACCGGAAAAATTAAGAAGAAATAAGAAGAGGCGGAAGGTTGACAGGTTTTGTCTACCTTCCGCTTTTCCATTCAACAAACATTTTTAACTAGCTTAAGCATTTACATTTCTTTTTCAAACCGTAAAACTGGCTTTCTTGCAGCAGTCGTTTCATCTAATCGACCGATTACTGTATGATGCGGAGCTTCTTGGACGATTTCTGGATTTTCTTCGACTTCTTTTGCAATTTGAATCATCACATCAATAAACTCATCAAGCGTTTCTTTTGATTCCGTTTCTGTCGGTTCAATCATCATACATTCTTCAACGTTTAACGGGAAGTAAATGGTCGGTGGATGATAGCCGAAGTCAAGCAGGCGTTTCGCCATATCTAGCGTTCGTGCACCTAGCTTCTTTTGACGCCTACCTGAAATAACAAACTCATGTTTACAATGTTGTTGGTACGGAAGATCAAAATAAGGCTCTAGACGTCTCATCATGTAATTTGCATTTAATACCGCATACTCGGAAACAAGACGTAACCCCTCTGGTCCCATCGTGCGGATATAAGTATAAGCACGAACATTTATCCCAAAGTTACCGTAATACGGTTTAACACGGCCAATGGATTCTGGACGATTATAATCGAGACGATACATTTCCCCATCTTTTACGATTAATGGTTTTGGTAAATAAGGAATTAAATCTTTCTTTACCCCAACAGGACCAGAACCAGGTCCACCCCCACCGTGAGGCCCTGTAAATGTTTTGTGTAAATTTAAATGAACAACATCAAATCCCATATCTCCAGGTCGCGCAATTCCTAAGATTGCGTTAGAGTTCGCCCCATCATAATAAAGCTTACCGCCAGCATTATGAATAATCGTTGCCATTTCCACAATATGTTCCTCGAATAGTCCAAGTGTATTTGGGTTTGTTAACATAAGAGCAGCAGTGTCTTCCCCGACTACTTCTTTTAAGTGCTCTAAATCAACTAAGCCATTTTCGTCTGTCCGAACCGTAATTGAATCAAACCCTGCAACTGTAGCTGAAGCTGGATTGGTTCCGTGAGCTGAATCAGGTACGATTACTTTCGTACGGTGATTATCTCCATTTGCTTCGTGGAAGGCACGAATTAACATTAGGCCTGTCCACTCGCCTTGAGCTCCAGCAGCTGGCTGAAGAGTAACTTCGTCCATTCCAGTAATTTCAGCTAATGATTCTTGTAGCTCATATAATAGCTCTAATGCACCTTGGACTTGCTCTTCTTCTTGATACGGATGAATATGAGCAAACCCTTCATAACGAGCGACATTTTCATTAATCTTAGGATTATACTTCATCGTACACGAGCCAAGTGGGTAAAATCCTGAGTCAACCCCATGGTTTCGTTTTGATAAAGCAGTATAGTGGCGCATTAATTGCAGCTCTGAAACTTCTGGAAGTTCAGGCTCATTCGTGCGAACAAATTCTTCTGGCAACAATTCAGATAAGTCTACTTCCGGAACATCATTTTCAGGCAGGCTATGACTAATACGTCCTGGCTTACTCATTTCAAAGATTAATGATTGATTTTTACTCATGGATAGCCGCCCCCAATTCTTTCGCAAACTGGTCTATTTCAGTCTTTGTACGAATTTCAGTTATTGTTACTAACATATGTCCATCTAACTCTGAATACGTTTTACCTAAGTCGTATCCACCTATGATTCCTTTTGCAAAAAGTGCTTGATTAATTTCTTTAACAGGCTTGTTTAACTTTACGACAAATTCATTGAACGTTGGGTGAGAAGAAACGATTTCTACGCCTTCTTCTTGTAATTTCTTTTTTCCGTATGCTGCTTTTTGGATATTTTGAATCGCCATGTCTTTCACGCCAGATTTTCCAATTGCAGACATCGCAACCGATGCAGCTAGAGCATTTAACGCTTGATTCGAACAAATATTAGAAGTCGCTTTTTCACGACGAATATGTTGTTCACGGGCTTGTAGCGTTAGAACAAAACCACGTTGACCTTTATCATCTGTCGTTTGGCCAACAAGGCGCCCTGGAATTTTACGCATCAGCTTTTTCGTCGTTGCAAAATAACCACAGTGAGGTCCACCGAATTGTGTTGGAATTCCGAAAGGTTGTGCATCACCAATGACGATGTCCGCTCCAAATTCACCAGGTGGCTTTAATGCTCCTAGTGCTAGTGGATTACTTGATACGATAAACATTCCTTTTTCAGTATGCGTAATTTCTTCAATTGCTGCTAGGTTTTCAATCGCACCAAAGAAGTTAGGATATTGAACGATTACACACGCCGTTTCACCATCGTATTTTGATTTTAAGTCCTCTAAATCTGTTACTCCATCTTGAATTTCTACTTCAACAACTGTCAAGTTTTGTCCCTTTGCATTTGTTTTTAAAACATCACGAGCCTCTGGGTGAACCGCCTTCGAAACAAGAATCTGTTTTTTCTTCGTTTGCCCTGCACTCATCATTGCTGCTTCTGCAAGTGCTGTCGGACCATCATACATAGAAGAATTAGCAATATCCATTCCTGTTAACTCACAAATCATTGTTTGATATTCAAAAATCGCCTGAAGCTCACCTTGAGAAATTTCTGGCTGGTAAGGTGTGTAGGCTGTATAAAATTCAGAGCGAGAAATGACATGGTCAACTACTGAAGGAATGTAGTGCTCATAAACTCCTGCACCTAAAAAAGATGGCATCTGTTTTAAATTGGTATTTTTCTTCGCAAGACCTTGAAGATATTTTACTAAATCAGGTTCAGCAAGAGATTCTTTAATATTTAATTGTCCTTTAAAACGAATCTCCTCTGGAATATCTTGAAAAAGCTCTTCTATCGATTGTACACCGATCGTCTCAAGCATCTCTTGCTTATCCGTCTCGGTCATTGGTAAATAACGAAAACTCATCGTATTGCCCCCTATTTTTTTCTTTTATAAAATGGTGTTGATATCACTTTTGCTTTTAAACGCTTTTTTCTTACTTGAACTTCTACCTCTGTGTCTACAGCTGTATATGCTTTATCAACAATGGCTAAGCCAATGTTCTTTTTTAGAGTTGGTGATTGCGTTCCTGTTGTAACAGTACCTACTTGTTTTTCGCCAACAAAAACTTCATAACCTGTGCGTGGGATCCCTTTATCAATCATTTCAAGTCCCACTAACTTTCTTGTAGTTCCTTCTTCTTTCTGTTTTTTAAGGGCGGCTTTCCCAATGAATTCAGGCTCTTTATCAACTTTTACAGCGAAGCCAAGGCCTGCTTCTAGAGGAGAAATATCCTTAGTTAACTCTTGTCCATAAAGAGGTAATTTGGCTTCGAAACGTAAAGTATCTCGTGCGCCTAAACCACAAGGAACAACTTCCCCGTTCTTACCTTCTTCTAAAATTGCAGCCCACAATTTAGCTGCCTCTTTTTCATCACAATAAATTTCAAAACCATCTTCACCTGTATAACCTGATCGGGACACAAGAGACCGTACGCCAGCTACGTCTACCTTATCTTTAAAACGGAAAAAACCGATCGTCGATAAATCCTCTTTCGTTAATCGTTGTAAAACGGTTTCTGCTAACGGTCCTTGAATTGCAAGTTGTGCTACATGATCAGATACATTTACTAACTCGACACCATCTATGATATGACTTTCAAGCCAACTTGCATCTTTTTCTGTATTTGCTGCATTAACGACAAGAAGATAGTCTTGATCACTACGTTTATAAACGAGTAAATCATCTACCGTTCCACCATTTTTATAACACATTAGGGTGTATTTTGCTTGACCTACTTCCATATTAGAAAGATCATTAGTCATTATATATTGTAAAAACTCTAACGCCTTTTCACCTTTTACTTCAATCTCACCCATATGGGACACATCAAATAACCCAGCTTTCGTACGAACGGCTTCATGTTCTTCTTTAATACTTGAAAACTGAACCGGTAAATCCCATCCACCAAAATCAATCGTTTTAGCTCCATGCTCTTGATACAACTCAAATAAAGGTGTTCTTTTTAAATTTGACATGTCAATCCTCCTTAAAAATTAAAACACATGCTTAATCTAGACTAGATTGCCTTGAAATATTTCATTTTCTCATTAGAAAATAGCTCTTTTTAATTAAGATTATTACTATTAGCTATTAGATCCATAGTCTTTGAATGCTTGGTTTTTCACGGTTTGCATGAAAAAAGACAGAGAAGTACATACTAAATCTACGTACTTCTCTGTCCTGATACCAGAAAGTTTCTTCCTTAACATGAAAAGCAAGGAATGTCTTCGTAGGTGGTCCCTAATCCAAAAAACAGGGAACGCTCTCCAGAGTTGCGTCGAGCAAGAGTCTGTTTGCCTGAGAGATTCGCTTTCACTTGCTCCTTCGGCGTCGCCAATATGTCCAAAACACGAACATTTTACGAGCTCTCCCCTTGCTTTCATTCGCTATTATGAAGTTAATTGTTAAAAAATATATGTTTTGAACAAAATATTATATTAATATCCTATCAATTGATGAGTAGAAAGGCAATATAAAATTTTCAGGAAAGGATGAAATTTCTTGAATATAGACGTTTTATTTCAATCATCTTGGCAAGAAGACTTTTGTAAAAGGTTAGATGAGGACGGTCCGTGGGCAAATTGGGAGCTTTTTCAATTAGCTTATGAAGCTGAAGAGCATCTATCCATTCCTGAGTTTCATGGGCTTCAAGCACCAAAACATCTGCCCAACTTAGAGCCATATCCTCATCAAATTGAAGTCGCAAAAACAGTGATAGAGAAAATGAACGGTAAGGCCATACTAGCTGATGAAGTTGGTTTAGGGAAAACGATAGAAGCGGGACTTATTTTAAAAGAATATATGATTCGTGGATTAGCTAAAAAAGTACTAATTTTAGTACCTGCTTCACTAGTCTCTCAATGGGCTTATGAGCTTAATCAAAAATTTCATATTCCAGCTGTCGCTCAGAAAAAAGCTTATGTTTGGGAACAATGTGATGTTGTCGTTGCTTCCATTGATACAGCAAAGCGTAATCCTCATTTTGATCTCGTGATGAAGCAAGATTACGACTTAATCGTCATTGACGAAGCACATAAATTAAAAAATCCAAAAACAAAAAATTATGAATTTGTTAAAAACCTAAAGAAAAAGTTCTGTTTATTACTTACAGCGACACCTGTCCAAAACCGTTTAGAAGAAATCTTTAATCTTGTATCACTATTAAAACCTGGCCATCTTGGAGATCTCTCTACCTTTGAAAAGAACTATCGAACGAGTAAGCGGGCTCCTAAAAATGATGAACAATTACGTGAATTAGTCAATAAAGTGATGGTAAGAAACAGACGAGAAGAAACCGGTATCGAATGGACAAAACGAATTGTTGAAACAGTTCCTATTACATTTAGTAAGGAGGAACGAGAATTATATGATGCCATTTCCTCGTTAAAACACGACCCAAACGTACTTACTAGTAGCTTTGCTTTACTCACGTTACAACGTGAAATTTGCTCAAGTCGTGAAGCAGCCTTTATGACCTTAAAAAATATGATAGAAAAAGCAAAAGAAGAAGGGCGAACGCTAACTGTCGCAGATCAATTTATTAAAATGATTGAAAATATCAAACAAAATTCCAAAGCTGAGAAAGCATTAGAAATTATTCAAGGAATTAATGATAAAGTTATCATTTTCACAGAATATCGAGCGACCCAGCTATACCTTCAGTGGTTTTTAAAACAACACGGCATTTCCTCCGTCCCTTTTCGTGGCGGATTTAAACGTGGAAAAAAAGATTGGATGAGACAACTCTTCCAAAATCACGCTCAAGTCCTGATTGCAACAGAAGCTGGTGGTGAAGGTATTAACCTTCAATTTTGTAGTCATATTATCAATTACGACCTACCGTGGAACCCAATGCGGATTGAACAACGAATTGGGCGTATTCATCGCCTTGGTCAAAAGAACGATGTTCATATTTATAATTTCGCTGTTGAGGACACAGTTGAACAGCATATTCTTAAATTGCTCTATGAAAAAATTAATTTATTTGAGCGAGTTGTCGGTGAGCTTGATGATATATTAGCACGGCTAGAGCTGCCTTCGATCGAGGAGCATGTATCTGAAATTCTTCTCCATTCAGACTCTGATGGAGAAGTCCGTGTGAAAATGGATCATTTAACTGCGATCATTAACGATATTACTACTGAAGTGAGTTGTGACGGGGAGGGACGTAATACTCATGCAACAGCAACACATCCATAACTACTTAGAGCGATATTTTACTGCTAATCAAAGTCCTATCTTGCACAGCGGTGATGGTTACCTTCAAGTTCAACTATCTATTGAACTTGACAAAGCATTAATGAATCGACCATTTTATTGGCACTACCTTGAAAAAACAGGCGGTACACCACAACCGATGCAGATGACTTTAGTAACAGACCACACAATAGCCCCAGAAGGAACAAAAGGCGAACAAATTCATTTTGGTTCACCAAGACTTCATCAAATTTTTCAATCGACGAAAGAACTGGGTGGATTTATTAGAATGTACGAAAATATTCAATTCGTATCACATGGATCCATTCCTCTTCAACCATGGCTTTGTACTAACGTTAAAATATCGTTTCAATGCGATCGAAAAAAAGATGTTATTCTGTCACTTGGGTTAAACTTAATCCATGGTCAAATCGTTGATAACTTTTTTGAAAGGTTAAAAGAAAAAGAACTAACACCCAAAATTCCAGACTACTGCTTTACTTTATCACCACTTATTACACCTAAGAGTGGGTTACTTCGGATAGAACGGACTATTGAAAACTTTATTCATAATCAAGAAAAAGATTGGGCAATTGAAGCAAAAAAACGCTGGGATGAGGATTTACAACTATTAAATCGCTTTTACGAAGACGTAGAGGAAAAACCTGAAAGTTATGAAACTGAAAAAGAAGCATTACGAAGTCAATATGAACCTAGAATTCATGTTCATATCATAAACGGAGGAATGTTTTATTTAAGACAGCAGTTTTTTTCATAACATCTAATAAGAAAAGCGTAAGTGCCCGTTTAGCGGCGTATGGACTGGAGCCCCGCCGTACGAGATAAAGGAAACACGGCGATCGTAGGAGCCGATGTTGACTTATCGTAAGGAGGCGGGCGAAGTCCACTAGACGCTGGGCGCTGTAGCTAGACAATAAGAAAAGCGTAAGTGCCCGTTTAGCGGCGTATGGACTGAAGCCCCGCCGTACGAGATAAAGGAAACACGGCGATCGTAGGAGCCGATGTTGACTTATCGTAAGGAGGCGGGCGAAGTCCACTAGACGCTGGGCGCTTGCGCTAGCCATCATCTGAAAAGTTATAATTTCTTATCTTCTCCCCAACAAAAAAAACTCCTGCTAAAAGCAGGAGTTTTTTTAGTGACCGCCTGGACCACCTGAGAATAGAGTCATGACTCCAAACCAGCCAAATACTGCTAAAGAAATTCCTGCAAAACCTACAGCAAAGAAATTCTTGTTGCGCACTTCACGGATAAGTCCCCATGCACAAAAAATAGCAACTAAAATCATGTTAATTGCAATAAACACGATGTCTTCCCCTCCTTATGTACAACTCATTAACTAAAATGGCATTTTCACATATATTATAATTACTTCCGAGGGCCGTTTCATTAAAAAGCTGAAACTGTCACAGAATATCCCTCTATAGCTTGGCTCATTCTATATTATTTTACTCTTTTTTTTTTCAAATGTCGAGGTTTGAAAATGAATTATAAAAATTCTACACCGATATTATAAGCACTTGCATACCCCTCAATTAATTCTCTAAATTGAAGATCTACAAAAAAGATGCGTTCTTTATTATTATAAGCAATTAAGTCTTCTTCAATTTGTAAAATCGCCATTTGTATTTGGGCTTCCTCTCCATCTATTATTTGAAAAGGTTGAATAAGGTCGCGATACAAATAATAAAATTTACCATGCCAGCCGTAATCATAAAACCGTCCACTAATCTTAGCATCTTCAAAAAACAAGAGATCATGAATGTCCTCGACTATATTATATCTAGAAAGCTGTTTGGATATAGTCTTTATATCGGCCTGATCAGTAAACACAAATATCGTTTCTTTTTCATCTATCGGTTCATATTGATAAATTTGATAATAGCATTCCTCTAAGCGATTTATATCGAGGTTGAGATGACTTTTTAACTCTAAGGCGAACCCACTATTCATAATCGCCACTCCATTCTTTGTACAACATTTACATTCAGTGTAAAATAGGATTATATAAACTGCAATGGAGGAGATTTAATGAATTGGAAACAAATACCCCTTGGGCCGCTTCAAACAAATTGTTATTTACTAGTCAATGATCAAAATGAAGCTATCATTTTTGATCCAGGTGGAGACGGACCAAAATTAAATGCATACTTAAAAAAAGAAGGGATTACACCACTAGCGATATTACTTACACATGCTCACTTTGATCATATTGGTGCAGTAGATGACATAAGAAATGCATGGAATATTCATGCCTATTTGCATACAAATGAGAGAGATTGGCTTGGCGATGCTACCAAAAACGGTTCAGCATTTTTCTTAGGAAATCAAGAGATTAATTTAAAAGACGCAGATCACCTTATTCAAGAAGAAGGAATTTTATCAATTGGTTCTTTTGAATTCAACGTATACGAAACACCAGGCCATTCGCCAGGAAGTATATCGTTTTATTTCAAGCCACTTGGAATCGTTTTTTCTGGGGATGCACTTTTCTCAGGGAGCATTGGTCGAACAGACCTTCCAGGAGGGAATCAACAACAGCTTTTAGATAGTATTCATGACAAGCTATTAGAATTGCCTGAAGATACAATTGTAGCGTCTGGTCACGGACCAACGACAACAATCGGTCAAGAAATGGATTCAAACCCGTTTTTAGGTGGATTTTAATACGAAGCTATACAAAGGATAAAAAAATTGACCTCCTAACTTGGAGGTCACAAGGGGAGTAAATCGTATTGATAAATGAACTATGAGGGGGAGGGGGACTCCCAAAATCATTGTATTCACCAATGTAGTAAAAGTATATAATATGCTTTAGCACTGTGTCAACAGTATTAACAATAATTTCTTTTCGGTTCTACTTACATTATATAAATGAGATAAATATAAGTACTAAGGGGTTTTTTATGACTCATCCAATCATTTCATACATACGTAATCAACCTACTCAAAAGCTTAATTATGCTGAATATATGACAAAGGCTCTTTATGATCCTATATATGGGTACTATATGAAAGATAAAGATAAAGTTGGCAAATCAGGCGATTTTTTTACAACAAGTAATGTCCACCCTATATTTGCAAAAGTATTTTGCTCTATCTTCCATGAAATTATTATAAAAAATAATCTACCATTTATCATCTGCGAAATAGGGGGAGGTACAGGGCGTTTCTCTTACGATTTATTAATAGAATGGCAATCCCAATTCCCAGAATCATTCGATAAGCTTTCGTATTATTTAATTGAAGAAAGTCCTTTCCACCAAAAAAAACAAAAAGCGTTATTAAGCATTTTCCCGAACGTTCACTTCTACCGTTCAATTGATCAAATGAACTTGCACCCATTTGAAGGGATTATTTTTTCAAACGAACTGATCGATGCCTTTCCTGTTCACGTAGTTGAAAAACAGGATAATATATTATATGAAATTTTTGTTTCTATAAATGAATTCGAAAAATTACATGAAATTAAAGAACCTCTTCAAAATAATGCCGTTAAAACATGGTTACAAACATATGGACCTCCACTGAAAAATCACCAACGAATAGAAGTACCTCTAGCAATGGAAAAGTGGATCCAACAGGTTAGTCAATTTATAAAAAGAGGAGCAATCTTTACAATAGATTACGGATATTGGAACGAAGAGTGGCAGCAACCCGAACACCGAGAGGGTAGCTTACGGGGGTACTACCAACATCAAATGGTTGATAACCCTTTACTCTATCCTTGCGAAATGGATTTAACTACTCATATCCATCTCGATCCATTCATTTATATTGGAAACGAATACGGCCTCAAAACCCAACTCGTTACATCACAGGATCGATTTTTACTTGCAGCTGGTATCCTGAAATATTTACAAGAAAACTATGACCCGAATCCGTTCTCTGAAATAAGTAAGCAAAACCGCGCCATACGCTCACTTATTACTTCGGGTATGAGTATGGGGTTTCAAGTTATTTTCCAAACTAAATCGCTTACGCAAATACAATCGCTTTCTTTTATAAAACCTGAAAAAGAGGCTGACTCATAAAAGTCAGCCTCTTCCGTATGTAAACTTCAGTTACATATTAGTGGTTTCCAACCCCAGGTACAAGTAGGAAATGTGAATAATACGTAAATCCTACAAAGAAAACTGTTAAGTATGCACCAAAAATATAAATGTACACTCGCTCTGAAAGATTTAAGTAACTTAGTGCAACAAAAGCTCCTGTCTGTGCAAAAAATAAAAGTGCCATGTTATACATGTCTCCAACAAAGAAAAGTACTGCAAAAATCCCAGTCCAAAAGCCTAATACACGAAACATACGATCCATTCCTGTCCCCTCCTTCTCTTTATCTTAATCCACGGATTAACAATAGTACATGTCCACGCTAATCATATCATAAATAAATACAGTACTCTACAATTATATATGACAATCAAACGGCTTGTAAATGGCTTAACCTTGTCTATATCGTGTCATTCTCACAATTATTTATAAAATGATCGTCGTATACGAACAAGACATGCAACCTTCATTTTTTATCGATTGCTCTTCTTTGAGTATAACTTCCCCAAAGAAATACTCAAATATACCGAGTAATAAAGAATAATGCATTGAACATAACGGTGTAGAATAATTACGAATTATTTCTTTAAACGTACAATTATATATGCTAAAGCTTACTTGCCTTTCCTCTTGATTAAATGAAATTTCTGGGTTTAATCCTTGGTTAGTAGCAATTTGTTCTATAAATTGTATCTTTTCTTCATCTTGTAGATCAGCCAAATTCTTATTTACCCGTGCTATAAATGTCTTAGCTGATTCCATCCCAAACTTATAGCCAATCTTCTTTAATGCTTCTTGTCCTTCTACACCAAATCCTGCCAACGTCTCCAAACACATTTCAGCTAACCTTTGATAATCACGATATGGAAATTGGAGACTAACTACTTCATTTGATAATCTGTAAAAACGGCTCGGCCGACCACCTTTTCCAGTCTTCTTTGTCTCAGAAACTACCATATTCACATCTTCTAATTTAGTCAAATGTAAGCGGGCAACGTTCGTATGAATATTAAACTGGTCTGCAATTTCCTGAACAGTAACATCGTCATGTCGCTTAGTTACATATTGATATATAGAAAACCGAGTTGGATCAGACAATACGCTTGTTATCTTTAATGTTTGTTGTTCCATTACCGTCACTCCCTATAAATGTCTTGTACCATTATAATACAATTCATTAAACAAGCAAATGTATTTTCAAATTTTGTAGTTTTTTGTCAATAAAAATACAATATTTATAGTAGAATGTACTTTACAATAATAACCAAACTAAAAAAAGCTGACCCTAGTATGTCCATTTCTCTCAATCGCATTTTTACCTAATAAACACTTGTACCGATATTTGAGGGCCTGGCTCTTTAAACTTAAGTCAGCTTTTAAGTCTACTATTTATTTTTTTCGATTTTGCCGATTTCTTTTAATAATCATCGAAATAGCTAATGGTATTAAACCAAACATTTGATATTGAATAGGTTGTCTAGCCTCTTTCTTTTGCTTTTTTATGGCCAAACGTTCTTCTTTCGGTCGATCGACGTACGTTACAAATTGTTGAGTTACAAATTTCACATAATCATTAAAGGATGACAATACATTCCACTCCCGCACAGTTTTTAATGATAGTATTGTCAGTTTGACTTAGATTCATTCAAGATATTAAGAATCTTCTCTACAATTTGAGGTACTGTTAAATGTGTAGTATCGACTTGATAATCTGAGTCTTCATAATAAGGAAGACGCTGCTTAAACAATTCACTTACCTGTTCTTTTGATTTATTTTGTAATAGCGGCCTTGTAGTATCCCCTTTCGTTCGCCGAAGAATTTCTTCCATTTCACAGTGTAAATAAATGACAGCTCCTTTTTCCTTCATGATCTTCCGATTTTCCTCATTAACAACAATGCCTCCACCAGTGGTTACAACAATATTTTCATTAGGTAAAGTTTTTAAAGCATTTGTTTCATAAGTTCTAAAAGCAGCTTCCCCTTCATCACTAAAAATCCTTGAAATACTTTTACCATGTATAGTTTCAATCCATTCATCTGTATCTAATAATTTGTAATTTATGTTATCGGCTAAAGCCTTTCCAATAGTTGATTTACCCGCCCCCATAAACCCAGTTAAAAAAATAATTTTCATCTCATTGTGACCTCTATCCATTCCTTCACCCTCATTCGCACTTTGTCTAGTATTAGTCGAACGACCCGTTGTCGTTTTGAATTTGTTGTAACTTTAAGTTGTATGTTTAATGTATCATGGCTATCTTCTAAAATCCAATAAGTAGCAACACCTTTTTCATAATGAAACTCTCCAGACGATTGGTAATCGATAATTTCTACGCTATGAAGCAAATCAATAGTTGCCATTTGCAGTAATGATTCAATGATTAATATTTCTTCTTGTTCGGAGTAAAACCTCTTTTCAACAATATATACTTCAAGCAAGTGAAAAAGAGCTAGAGATAAAAATAAACAAAGGGTTAAAGTTAATGGAAGGATAAACCCCTTCTGATTGCACATGTTCAAATCCCCCAGACACTACACCATCGAAAATCTACGTTCATATTTCGTTCCATCACTATCCACTATCGTCACTACAACTCCATGAGGCGCAAGCTTGAACGATACAGTAGAAATATGACGTAAAAAAACTTCATGACCTTGACCATTCACCCTTCGTCTTATCATTGTTCCATACCTCTCAATTGTTACTATTGTTTCATTGGGCTTCGAAAGATAAATGGCACTCCCTGTTACTTGAATATCCTCTGCTTCTCTTACTTCCATACTGAATTGGTTGAAAAACAATTCAACTTGTAACATATGCGGTTGTTCTGTTGGGGGTAAAATGATTGGAATAACCTTTATAATTAAAGGAAAAAGTGACACTAGTATTAGAAAAATAATAAATGCTAAAATCACTTCGATTAGGGTAAAGCCCTTTTCATTTATTTTTTTGCATGGCCACATTGTTCGTAGTCCCGTCCATTTTTGCTTGACCATGTAAGACAGAATTTAACCTGACCGTCATTTAATGTAAGAATTGACCATTGATATATTGTATTTCTTTCTGCAAAATTTCCACTAGGCAGCGTATGTTCAAATAACCAAACCTGAATGGCTTCAGTAATGTTGTTATTAGCAATTCTAAACTCACGAATCGCTTCACGTTCTGTATAAATTTTTATCATAGCTGGAAATAGCGAAGCTGACATAATAGATACAATAAAAACTGAAGTGATCACTTCTAGTAATGAAAACCCTCTATCTCTCTTCAATATAGAAACGCCCCTTTCCAAGTAGAAAAACAATCGCATAACGTTGGTTTTCAACATACATAAATAAAGTGCCCGACTTACTTATATTTCCATTGGATAAAAATTTAATGTCATCAATACCTAACGAACCGCGTTCGAAAGTTACATTTAGATTAAAAGGCTGCTCATATATCAACTGATTATTTTGTTTAACTCCATAAATACTTTTGGACGTATTAATATAGAAAACAGATGGAGTACCATTCGATATAGCTAACTGTTGAGTATAATATAAATCATTTTCAAGTTGGGAGACTAATTGATTTCGTTCATAGGAAGAGTATGAGGAATGAAGAAAAATGAGAGTAACCGAACCAACAATAGATATTATTGTTAATACAATTAGAAGTTCAATTAATGTGTATCCTTGTTTGCTTATTTTCATTAAACATCTTTAACTACCTTTCCATCACTATCTATCTTTAATTTAGTACCATCTGGACAAGACGTATTATTTACATAATTCGGAGATAAATCATCTATCGTTTCTGGTTCCATCCCTTCATCAAGAGTATATGCTCCAATCTGTGCCTGAAGCAGATCGATAGTTGCTTCACATCCTTTATCGTTAGCAACAGTTGTATTCTTCGTCATATTAGGAACTGCAATAAGTAGTAAAACGGAAATAATCATCAATACAATCATCATTTCGATCAAGGTGAAAGCACCCTCTTCTTTTAACTTTTTCAATATTAATAACACTCCTAACCATATAAAATACAAACAAAGAATAAACAATGAGAAACAGGTAGGGGGAGAAAATAATAGCTTAATGAGGAAGGTACTTACGGTAGTAGTTAAATTCATCACTCCTTTAATCAATCTATTGTAAGCATACAATAAAAAATCATCTTTGCCATTTTAAATACAAAAAATTTACAAAGGTTTAAAAAAACTAAAAAACTTCAGGCTCTCACCTGAAGTAAAAATATGTATAAAGTGGTGCGGGTGAAGGGAGTCGAACCCCCACGTCATAAGACACTAGATCCTAAGTCTAGCGCGTCTGCCAATTCCGCCACACCCGCTTTCTTTTATATGGTGAGCCATGAAGGACTCGAACCTTCGACCCTCTGATTAAAAGTCAGATGCTCTACCAACTGAGCTAATGGCTCCTAGATTAATGAAGATAATTCAATTTGCTGTTTCTTTCTCTACTAGTATCGCTTCGATGTGTATGTGTCGAAACACTCGGTGTATTTCGAAGAAGTAAGTGCTCTACCAACTGAGCTAATCGCTCTTAGATTAATAAAATACTTAGTGTTGGTGACCCGTACGGGATTCGAACCCGTGTTACCGCCGTGAAAGGGCGGTGTCTTAACCGCTTGACCAACGGGCCAATTGTAATGGCGGAGAAGGAGGGATTTGAACCCTCGCGCCGGTTACCCGACCTATACCCTTAGCAGGGGCACCTCTTCAGCCACTTGAGTACTTCTCCTATTTATTATGGTGGGCCTAAGTGGACTCGAACCACCGACCTCACGCTTATCAGGCGTGCGCTCTAACCAGCTGAGCTATAGGCCCTAGTTTGGAGCGGGTGATGAGAATCGAACTCACGACATCAGCTTGGAAGGCTGAGGTTTTACCATTAAACTACACCCGCAGGTTATTCACTTCAATGTCATGCCTCTTCCTCTTCAAGCATATACAAAGATGTTTATGCGTCGAGGCAACTCGTCGTTATTACATAGGTGTTTCGCTCGTGGCTGAGGTTTTACCATTAAACTACACCCGCAAGCATTTACTTTTAAGGTCATGTAATATACATGGTCGGGAAGACAGGATTTGAACCTGCGACCCCCTGGTCCCAAACCAGGTGCTCTACCAAGCTGAGCCACTTCCCGAAATATCGTTTAAAATATTGTTTTATCCATTTATTCTTAGTCCATCAATCTATCCGTTTGTGTTCAACTATAGATGTCTAGCATTGGAGCGGAAGACGGGACTCGAACCCGCGACCCTCACCTTGGCAAGGTGATGTTCTACCACTGAACTACTTCCGCATAATGGCTGGGCTAGCAGGATTCGAACCTACGCATGACGGAGTCAAAGTCCGTTGCCTTACCGCTTGGCTATAGCCCATTGATAAACAGTAATGTACTGCTAACAAAATATATTATCATTTTAATTTATTATATATGGGGCGATTGATGGGAATCGAACCCACGAATGCCGGAGCCACAATCCGGTGCGTTAACCACTTCGCCACAACCGCCATATGAAATTAAGTGGTGGAGGGGGACGGATTCGAACCGCCGAACCCTCAGGGAGCGGATTTACAGTCCGCCGCGTTTAGCCACTTCGCTACCCCTCCAACTCATGGCGGTCCCGACGGGAATCGAACCCGCGATCTCCTGCGTGACAGGCAGGCATGTTAACCGCTACACCACGGGACCACATTTAAAATTCTTAATTTTTTTGGTTGCGGGGATAGGATTTGAACCTATGACCTTCGGGTTATGAGCCCGACGAGCTACCAGACTGCTCCACCCCGCGTCGTTATAAAGTTTACCGATGATGTCCACTCTCCGTAGAGTCTTGACTGTTTCTTCCTCTTCCAGCTTCCCATCGCAGTATATGCGTCGAAACAACTCCATGAATATACATCGATGCGTTGCTCGTTGCTCCACCCCGCGTCGCTATAAAGTAAATGGATGATGATTTTCAATGAGGTCATCGGTTCCTCATGTCATTATAAATTTTACTTCATGAATGATATGGCGGAGGAAGAGGGATTCGAACCCCCGCGCGGTTTAACCCGCCTGTCGGTTTTCAAGACCGATCCCTTCAGCCGGACTTGGGTATTCCTCCGCATGATAATGGTGGAGCCTAGCGGGATCGA
>NZ_JAFLJM010000069.1 GCF_017745675.1 Alkalihalobacillus sp. BA299 | reverse complement strand
CCAAGGCATTCACCGTGCGCCCTTCATAACTTAACCATTCGACAAATGATAAGCGGCGGATTACTTCGTTGGCTACGCTCTCTGTGTTGCTCATGTACCCTTTAAACGTACACTCCGCTACTCGAGAACTTGCCGCCTCGTACTCCTTGCTTCTCACTTGCCTTTACATTTTTATAAAGGTTGTTGAATTCTTGACGACTCAAGTTTCTCTTGGTTACACCGAAGTGCAACCCGGTAAAATCTTGATGTCATTTCTAGCTTTCATTATCCAGTTTTCAAAGAACCACTGACGAATGATAAGCGGCGGATTACTTCGTTGGCTTCGCTCTCTGCGTTGCTCATGTACCCTTTAAACGTACATTCCGCTACTCAAGAACTTGCCGCCTCATACTCCTTGCTTCTAATTCGTCACCAAATCAGAAATTGATTTTAAATTGAGAGTTTTGAGTTCTCTCAAAACTGAACAAAAAAGACCAAAGCGTACATACCGAAGTATGCATCGACTAGAGTAAATACTCCATAGAAAGGAGGTGATCCAGCCGCACCTTCCGATACGGCTACCTTG
>NZ_JAFLJM010000068.1 GCF_017745675.1 Alkalihalobacillus sp. BA299 | reverse complement strand
TGGTTAAGTTATGAAGGGCGCACGGTGAATGCCTTGGCACTAGGAGCCGACGAAGGACGGGACGAACACCGAAATGCCTCGGGGAGCTGTAAGTAAGCTTTGATCCGGGGATATCCGAATGGGGGAACCCACCATCCGTAATGGGATGGTACCCATACCTGAATCTATAGGGTATGAGGAGGCAGACCTGGGGAACTGAAACATCTAAGTACCCAGAGGAAGAGAAAGCAAATGCGATTTCCTGAGTAGCGGCGAGCGAAACGGAATTAGCCCAAACCAAGAGGCTTGCCTCTTGGGGTTGTAGGACGTCTCACATGGAGTAAGAAAAGACGATCATAGGCGAAGCGGTCTGGAAAGGCCCGTCAGAGAAGGTAACAACCCTGTAGCCAAAATGATCGTCTCTCCGAGACGGATCCTGAGTACGGCGGGACACGTGAAACCCCGTCGGAAGCAGGGAGGACCATCTCCCAAGGCTAAATACTCCCTAGTGACCGATAGTGAACCAGTACCGTGAGGGAAAGGTGAAAAGCACCCCGGGAGGGGAGTGAAAGAGATCCTGAAACCGTGTGCCTACAAGTAGTCAGAGCCCATT
>NZ_JAFLJM010000067.1 GCF_017745675.1 Alkalihalobacillus sp. BA299 | reverse complement strand
CCCTGATACAATCTACCACCACTATTTGAATATTCACCTTCAGCATTTTCTCGAACAATCACAAAATCAATATCTTCGCCAGTAAACCGACAAGACACACCTTTCAATAATTTTACCGGTCGAAAATTAATGTACTGTTTAAACCTCTTACGGATTGGCATGATCAGTTCCCATACTGTTACATCATCAGGTACTCGCTTATCGCCAATCGCTCCAAATAATATCGCATCGTACTTTTTTAATGTATCTAATGCGTCTTCGGCCATCATTTTCCCATGCTTTAAGTAATACTCACTACCCCAATCAAAAGTATCAAATTCAAGTTTAAATGAAGGGTCTAACTTTTTAAGCAACTCTAGTACTTCAACTGCCTCATTCACTACTTCAGGCCCTATTCCATCTCCAGGTAAAACCGCAATCCGCTGACTTGTCATTAATACCACTCCTCGTAAAATAAGTTTAATCATTTGCTCATTTAACTTCATAGATATCTTTCAGGTAGTCGGGTAAAATGTTCAATTCTATCTCTTAGCTCCAACCTACCAGTTTATTAAAACCTTTTATAACATTCCATCATGTACCCCATTGCTTTGGATCAAATAGTATGTGCGGGCC
>NZ_JAFLJM010000065.1 GCF_017745675.1 Alkalihalobacillus sp. BA299 | reverse complement strand
TTTCGCTCACTGAAATAGGCAGGTAGACCTTGATGTAATTAGGTAAGCCTGCAATCCAGTGTTGTAGTTGACATCGAATTAACTTTTGAATCTTTTTGTTACTTTCTTTTAGGACATCTTGAAGAAGCTCGAGTAGCTGCCCTAGTGCAACAGCCCAATCGAGATCACTGATTTTATCACAAAGATCATAGAATAGTCCACCTAATGTTCTTTGGTCTGTGCTACAACGGTTTTGCCAAGAGAGTACAATGTATCTAGTAAAGACAATGGTGGTATGACAAATCAAGGAGTCATAAGAACGTCCTTGAAACTCTTTTTGTAGCTTTAATAATGACTTTGTTGTTTTGAAAAAGACTTCGATGTCCCAACGAATACCGTAAATACGAATGATTTCTTGTTCACTTAAGCTGCAATCGGTACTTAAAATAGCTAGCCATTCGCTCTTTTTATTACGATTACGTACAAAGGCCATTTTGACAGGAACCCCATTCGCCTGTGTGGTATGGATCGAACGAAGAATCCCTTTCTTACCCTGGATAGGAGTGGCTAAATGATATAGTTCTTTTAGACTGAGCTTCTTTCCTTGGATAAGATAGCGCTGCTTTAATTCTTTTACCATGCCAATGACATCAAGACCTT
>NZ_JAFLJM010000064.1 GCF_017745675.1 Alkalihalobacillus sp. BA299 | reverse complement strand
AATTCAGACTTCATAATTCCAAAGAAATTCTCTATAACGGCGTTGTCATAACAGTTTCCTTTACGTGACATGCTTTGTGTTATTCCATGTTCTTTTAAGGCATGACGATACTGTTTCATTTGGTAATGCCATCCCTGATCCGAGTGGATAATTAACTCATCATTATCTGATATTCGTTCAAAAGACTTCTCTAACATTTCTGAGACAAGAGAGTAGGTTGGTCTGGAACCAATGGTGTACGTGATGATTTCACCGTTAAATAAATCTAGAATAGGAGATAGATAGAGTTTCTCTCCAAATAATTTAAATTCTGTTATGTCCGTTACCCATTTTTCATTTGGCTTCTCCGCCTTGAAGTTACGGTCCAATATGTTTGGTGCCGTCTTACCTACTTTTCCTTTATACGAGCGGTATTTCTTCATACGAACCATACTTTTCAACCCTAATTCCTTCATGATTCGTTGAACTTTTTTATGATTAACTTTGGATCCGTGATTCACAAGTTCATCTCTAATACGACGATAACCATACCGTCCTTTGTGTTCATCATAAATTTCTTTTATAAGTATTTTTAATTCTGCATCTTTGTCTGGACGATCTAAATGCTTTACATAGTAATAGTATGTACTACGTGGAATATCTGCCAACTTTATAAGTGCTTTCACCGAGAATTCATTCCTTAGTTCATAGACTAC
>NZ_JAFLJM010000063.1 GCF_017745675.1 Alkalihalobacillus sp. BA299 | reverse complement strand
AAACGTACACTCCGCTACTCGAGATCTTGCCGCCTCGTACTCCTTGCTTCTAATTTGTCTCTTAAATTCGATGAATGATAAACGTCGAATCTCTTCGTCAACTTCGCTTTCAGCGCTACTCACGTATTCGTTAAACATACGCTCCGTTGCATTAAAGCTCGTTTCCTCGATCTTCTTGTTTCTAATCCATCTCTAATTCACAAATAAAGGTCTTCATCGAAATGAATTCTTGACTTCTCGAGTTAACTAGATGTATTTATATACATCCCGGTAAAACTCAATGTCTATTTGTTGTTATCTAGTTTTCAAAGAACAATCTGACGAATGATAAGCGGCGGATTACTTCGTTGGCTACGTTCTTTGCGTTGCTCATGTACCCTTTAAACGTACACTCCGCTACTCAAGAACTTGCCGCCTCGTACTCCTTGCTTCTAATTCGTCATCAAATTAGAAATAAAGTTTATAAAATTGAGAGTTAAAATTCTCTCAAAACTGAACAAGGCGACTGATTTCAATCACACCTTGATTATTCATCTGAGTTTAACTTCATGCTGCCTTGCATCGAGGAAGCTCACTTCAAAGCGTTACTCGTAGACGCAGATGCAAAAAGTTAATCAGACAGTTTTGAGTTCTCTCAAAACTGAACAAAAAAGACCAAAGCGTACATACCGAAGTATGCATCGACTAGAGTAAATACTCCATAGAAAGGAGGTGATCCAGCCGCACCTTCCGATACGGCTACCTT
>NZ_JAFLJM010000062.1 GCF_017745675.1 Alkalihalobacillus sp. BA299 | reverse complement strand
TTTTTGCATCTGCGTCTACGAGTGTAGCTTCGAAGTGAGCTTCCTCGATGCAAGGCAGCATGAAGTATAACACAGACGAATGTTCAAGGTGTGATTGAAGTCAGTCGCCTTGTTCAGTTTTGAGAGATTTTCTCTCAAACAAGTTGGATATCTTTTTCCTTCAATTACCATTGAAAAAACATTCAATTTGTAATAAGATATAAATCTGCTTTTGAGAATGCTCAAAAGTAATTTTTATCTCAAGAAACAGTTGCCCTTGTGTCTACGAGTAACGCTGACGAAGGTAGCTTTCTCTGAACAAGGCAGCACAATGTATTATCAAGATGTGCTACATGATATGATTGAAGTCAGTAGCTTGGTTCTTTGAAAACTGGATAATGAATGCTAGAAATGACATCAAGATTTTACCGGGTTGCACTTTGGTGTAACCAAAAGAAACTTGAGTCGTCAAGAATTCAACAACCTTTATAAAAATGTAAGGTTTGTATGGAGGTATTTATACTTCTGACAAATCTAGAAGTTTTAAAAGAAGCAAGAAGTTCGAGGAAGTGAAGTCCTGAGGAACGGATCGTATCAATAATACGCGAGTACCGCAGGGGCAAAACTGACGAAGAAATTCGCCGCTTATTTTAAAACGTTGGTTAAGTTATGAAGGGCGCACGGTGAATGCCTTGGCACTAGGAGCCGACGAAGGACGGGACGAACACCGAAATGCCTCGGGGAGCTGTAAGTAAGCTTTGATCCGGGGATATCCGAATGGGGGAA
>NZ_JAFLJM010000060.1 GCF_017745675.1 Alkalihalobacillus sp. BA299 | reverse complement strand
ACAAGGTAGCCGTATCGGAAGGTGCGGCTGGATCACCTCCTTTCTATGGAGTATTTACTCTAGTCGATGCATACTTCGGTATGTACGCTTTGGTCTTTTTTGTTCAGTTTTGAGAGAACTCAAAACTCATTCTCTCTTAATTATAAGTTGGCTAAGGGCCTATAGCTCAGCTGGTTAGAGCGCACGCCTGATAAGCGTGAGGTCGGTGGTTCGAGTCCACTTAGGCCCACCAGAATGTCAATTTTAAATTAAAATAAGGGGCCTTAGCTCAGCTGGGAGAGCGCCTGCCTTGCACGCAGGAGGTCAGCGGTTCGATCCCGCTAGGCTCCACCAAAAGCAATTTATAGAAAACGGTATAATCTATTCTGTAGTATCAGAGTCGCTTTTGAGCTTGCTCAGAAGTTCTTTTTGTCTCTAGCTATAAGATGTGATTGAAGTCAGTAGCTTGGTTCTTTGAAAACTGGATAATGAATGCTAGAAATGACATCAAGATTTTACCGGGTTGCACTTCGGTGTAACCAAGAGAAACTTGAGTCGTCAAGAATTCAACAACCTTTATAAAAATGTAAGGTTTGTATGGAGGTATTTATACTTCTGACAAATCTAGAAGTTTTAAAAGAAGCAAGAAGTTCGAGGAAGTGAAGTCCCGAGGAACGGATCGTATCAATAATACGTGAGTACCGCAGGGGCAAAACTGACGAAGAAATTCGCCGCTTATTTTAAAACGTTGGTTAAGTTATGAAGGGCGCACGGTGAATGCCTTGGCACTAGGAGCCGACGAAGGACGGGACGAACACCGAAA
>NZ_JAFLJM010000006.1 GCF_017745675.1 Alkalihalobacillus sp. BA299 | reverse complement strand
AATATATCTACTGGTATAACCATGAACGATCAAAAGAAAAATTGGCTGGGATGAGTCCAGTTGAATATCGAACTCACTCCAGCCAATCAGCTGCATAATAAAACTCTAACTTTTAGGGGTAAGCACCCTGACCCTCTTTTTTCTTACCTATTATTCAGAAATTGATAGTAAGTATGTAGCAATTGCTTCTGCCTCAGCCTGATGCAAATTGCTGAGAGGCGGCATACTAACATCTGGGTTTTGACCAAAAATGATTTTTACAATTTCTTCTTCAGTATACTTGCCTTCTAAAGCATTGATTGCAGGATTACCACCTAACCCACTTAAATCTTGTCCGTGACAAGCTATACAGCTTTTTTGTACAAGCTCTTCACCAGCTGCAATTGGATCATCAATCACGACTTCTTCTTCGACTTCAGCTTCTTCATCCGCATGACTAGTTAATAAGCCTTGGAATGATAGTGCTAACATCAGAAGAATTCCTGCTATTGCGATGACTGCAAAAGGAAATAACGGTCTGCCTTTCACTATCTTGTCCCCCTTTACACTATAATTATGACATATAAAAAAACGAAAGTGAATCCAACATGAATTCCCTCTACCATTTTACTTGAAAACAATGAAAGAGAAAAGAGTTAACTAAAGAATTGCTTTTTTTGTCATTGTTTTCTATTGTCTTTCTCATTTTATCAAAAACTCACTTAAAATAAACTTTAAAGATACTGTTTTCAATAGAATAAGAAAAATATGATAATGAGCAGAACTCCTACACTTCCACCAATCATAAAATACTTCAACTTAAATTTCAAACCTATAAACAACCAAACAATACAATTTAAAAGAACGACTAATGACATAGCTAAGCGATGGCTAGGTAAGACCTGATCAATGCTTTGGACGATTACGAGCAATAAAATAATTGCTGATATTAATAAATACAGATGAGCTAATTGCGATAAGTATTTGGTCGTCTTTCTAGCAATGTAAGAAATAAGAAATACACAAAAAATACCAAAAGCCATTTGCAATAAAAATGGAAAATCAGTAAAATAAATGACAACAACTGATAATAGTAAAAGAAATTGCACAATAAAAAAAGTAATCATGGATTTGATGTTCACACTAGAACGCTTGTTATTTGTCGTTAATTGTTCTTCCTCTCCCTCTGTATAAAGGGTAAGAAGATAATTACAATATTGTTCAGGAAGTAGTCTCGTTTGTTTCCAATACTTGATCTCTTTAATGATGATTTCTTTTCGCTCTTGGTTCATCCCTTCTCCTCCTGGTGGGTTACTAATTATATTTAATATCGTACAAACGTTTAAAAAATTGAAGTAAAAAAACGCTGACTCCATGAGTCAGCGTTGAATAAAAAATTTAATCTAAGAAATCCTTAAGCCGCTTACTTCTGCTTGGATGTCTTAACTTCCTTAATGCTTTCGCTTCAATTTGACGAATTCTTTCGCGAGTGACACCGAACACTTTTCCGACTTCTTCAAGTGTTCGCGTTCGACCGTCATCTAGACCAAACCGAAGGCGTAATACATTTTCTTCTCGATCTGTTAACGTGTCCAGTACGTCTTCTAATTGCTCTTTTAATAACTCATAGGCTGCTGCATCTGAAGGTGCTAGTGCATCTTGATCTTCGATAAAATCACCAAGATGAGAATCGTCCTCCTCACCAATCGGAGTTTCTAAAGAAACAGGTTCTTGAGCGATCTTAAGAATTTCTCTGACTTTTTCCGGTGTTAAGTCCATTTCTTCAGACACTTCTTCTGGTGTTGGTTCTCTACCTAAATCTTGAAGTAATTGACGTTGTACACGAATTAGTTTATTAATCGTTTCAACCATATGAACAGGAATACGGATCGTACGAGCTTGGTCTGCAATCGCTCGAGTTATCGCCTGACGGATCCACCACGTTGCATACGTACTAAATTTATATCCTTTGCGATAATCAAATTTTTCAACTGCTTTAATTAATCCCATATTTCCTTCTTGAATTAAGTCCAAGAACAACATTCCACGACCTACATATCGCTTGGCGATACTAACAACAAGGCGAAGGTTCGCTTCAGCTAAACGGCGTTTCGCTTCTTCGTCACCGTCTTCGATTTTCTTAGCTAAGTTAATCTCTTCTTCAGCAGATAGAAGTGGAACTCGACCAATTTCTTTTAAGTACATACGTACTGGATCATTGATCTTAATGCCAGGGGGCACACTTAAATCATTTAAGTCAAATTCTTCTTCTTCTTTTTCCATTTGCTGCATATTTGGTACATCATCATTATCATTTAATATTTCAATACCTTGCTCACCTAAGTATTCGAAAAACTCATCAATTTGATCTGAATCTTGGTCAAATACTGCAAGTTTTTCTGTAATTTCTGCGTAAGTTAGTACTCCTCTTTTTTTACCTAGCTCAACTAGTTGTTCTTTCACTTGATCGATGGTCAAATCGCCATCCGCGAGTGGGCGTAATGGTTTCTCAGCCATTCGATCCCCTCCTTCCATTGATACAACACGTCAACTCTCATTAGATGAATGATCATCTCTCTAGCAGGTGCTATCGTTTTAAATCTTGTTTCATTCGTATGATTTCCATGGCAATTTGCGCTGCCAACAATACATCATTTTGTTTTTCTGCTTCTTTTTTCTCTTTCTCTTTTTGTTCTATTTCTACCCATTTTGGATAGGTTTCAATCTTTTTAATGTAATCAGATAATTCTTGATCAGACAAATCATCACTTATATCTAGCATGGCAACTTCTGCAGCGACCCTTCTTAATTTTTCATCGGCAAGTCTTTCGATGAAAAAGCTCGGATTCGGCTCATACCCTTCACCATAATAAGCAAAGAGATGCGCAACGATCGCGTGATACTCATCTATGTTAAACGCCCCACCAACTTTTTCTTGGACGGTAGCAGCTATCTCAGCATTTTTCATCATATGTGCTAAAAGGATTCTTTCAGCATTGTGATAAGCGGGAAGTAATTTTTTCTGTTCAAACCCTCGGTGTTTCTTCACTTCTACGAAGGAGCGCGCAGTTTTTTGTTGTCCTCCCTTATCGCGCTTCTCTCGAAACATTCGATATTGTTCTTGCTTTAATGCATCTAATGACAATGAAAATTCACTAGCCAATTGCCTTAGATAATGATCTCTTTCTATTGCACGAGGTAGATCAGATATTTCATTAAGTACTTCTTCGATATACCTCATCCTTTCTCCTTCATCAAGGAGGTTTTTCCCTCGTCTTAAATACTGCATCTTGAAGGACATTAGTGTTAGACTACCATCAATAATGTCACGTTTAAATTGCTCTCCACCGTGAACTCGGATATAATCATCTGGATCTTGCCCTTCCGGTAGTAAAGCAACTTTAACATAACAACCTGCTTGGATAAGTATGGAAGCTGCTCTTGAGGTCGCTTGTATTCCAGCTTCATCTGAGTCATAACATAAGATAACTGTTTCTGCATTCCTTCGTATAACCTTTGCTTGCTCTTCTGTTAGCGCAGTCCCTAAAGTAGCAATACCATTTAAAATTCCTGCTCCCCAAGCTGAAATTACATCAACATAACCTTCAAAAAGTACGGCTTGATTTAATTTCCTAATGCTCGGTCTAGCTAAATGAATTCCATAAAGGGTACGACTTTTGTTAAAAAGAATCGTTTCTGGACTATTTAAATATTTAGGCTTTCCATCATCGATAATACGTCCACCAAATGCAATCACATTTCCTTGACCGTCCCAAATGGGAAACATCACTCGATTACGAAAGCGATCAAATAACTTACCGTCAAACTCACGAACAGACAATAGGCCTGCTTTTTCAATCGTCTTTAAGTTAAAGCCCCTCTTCTCTAAAAGACTAGTTAAGCTATCCCAATGGTTTGGAGCGAAGCCAAGTTGAAACGTCTTAATCATCTCTTTTGTAAATCCTCGTTGCTCCAAATAGTTTAATCCAATCGCTCCCATATCTGATTTAAGTAGTATATGATGGTAAAATTTCATGGCAAGCTCATGCGCAGCTTCTATTACAGATTGATCATTTGACTTACTTTTATCACGATTGATGTTAGGTATATCGATATTTGTTTTTTTTCCAAGCATGGCAACGGCCTCAATGAACGAAAGACCTTCTAATTCCATAAGAAACGAAAAGACATTACCACCTGCTCCACACCCAAAGCAATGATAAAGTTGTTTATCTGGTGAAACTGAGAAAGAAGGTGTCTTTTCTCCGTGGAAAGGACAAAGACCGATGTAATTTCTACCTTGTTTTTTTAACTGAACATATTCATTAATGACTTCCACAATGTCTGCAGACTTACGAACTTCTTCTATCTTTTCTTCCGGGATGCGGTAGCCCATCTCTCATCACCAATCTTCTACATATCATTTGGATTACCATTCCGGTTACTATGTTTTCGACCTTTTTCGGCAAATTCCTTCTTCTGAAGAAATATTTTTCTCAAATTGGTACAAAAATGTTTACGATCCAATGATGTAAATGCTTTAGGTCCTTTTGTTTTGTTTCCAGCCCTCCTTTGTTTTTGAGACCAATGCCTTAATTGAAGGATCGTAATCATTTCATCTTCAGAAAAAATTTTTCCCCGAGGTGACAAAACTGACAGCCTGCGCCCCACTAATATGGAAGCAAGCGCATGATCTTGGGTTATTACAACATCACTTTCCTTTGCATGATTCATAATAAACAAATCTGCTGCTTCTTTGTCTGGGTCAACCATCACAACTTTGGCTTGTTCATTTTGAATCTGATGGGAATACGAAGAGACAAAAATCACCTCTACATTAAACTCTGATGATATCGTCAAAATTTCTTCCTTTACTGGACAGGAATCAGCATCAACATATACATACGATTTCGTTAACATGGTCTCTATTTCTACATCTCCTAACAAAATCCTTTTTTAAATAGTGTTAATCAGAATGAAATATGTCGACAAATCCTCATCAATAACTATCATTACCAAAAAACACAGAAAAAGTCTTGACTTTTTCAATTTATTTGTTCTTTTTTTGTTTTATGCTAATCTTGTTGTTTTTTTTATCACAAATTTTCATTATAATAATTATTTCTTATTTTGACTACTATCATGCTTAAAAATTTTTCCTGTGAGCCGATGTTGACTTATCGTAAGGAGGAGAGCGAAGTCCACTAGACGCTGGGCGCTGAAGCTAGACAGAAAAGCGGAAGGGGTCGGCTTATCGGCGACAAGCGCTGGAGGACCAGCAATTAGTGTCCTGGTTTTCGGACACGCTTGATGGACCGAAGCGACCTCGAGCCGATGACACCTGCAGCTAGACAGAAAAGCGGAAGCGGCCGTTTAGCGACGTATGGACTGGAGCCCTCCGTATGAGATAAAGGAAACACGGTGAACGTTAGTGAGCCGATGTTGACTTATCACAAGGAGGAGAGCGAAGTTCACTAGACGCTGGTCGCTGAAGCTAGACAACAGAATAGAGGCTGAATATCAGCCTCTATTTCCCCTGAAACATATTTGAAATAAGGTTTGCTGTTTCCTCTACAGCTTTGCTCGAAACATCAATAACTGTACACCCAATTCGATTCATAATTTTTTCAGCGTACTCTAACTCTTGCTTAATTCTTTCAATATTTGCGTAGTTCGCCTCTGCTTTTAACCCTAAAGCTTTTAACCGTTCAGTTCGAATATCATTCAATTTTTCAGCATTGATGATAAGACCAATACATTTCTTCGGTGACACCTTAAATAATTCTTCAGGTGGTTCTACTTCAGGAACGAGTGGTACATTTGCTACTTTAAATCGCTTATGGGCTAAGTATTGTGATAGAGGCGTTTTTGATGTTCTTGACACACCAATCAAAACAATATCTGCCCGAACAATTCCCCTAGGGTCTCTCCCATCATCATACTTTACAGCAAACTCAATCGCTTCAACTTTTCGAAAATAATCTTCATCTAGTTTATATACAAGTCCAGGCTCATATCGTGGTTGTTTTTGTGTGATTAATCCAATTTTTTCCATTGTTGGACCTAGAATATCGACAATCTCGACACTTGCTGCTTGAGCTTGTTCTATTAAATATTCCTTTACTTCTGGAATAACTAACGTAAAAGCGATAAGAGCTTGAGCCTGTTTTGCTAAACCGATCACTTCATCTATTGTACTTTTATCATCAACATACGGAATCCTTCGGACTTCTACCCCAGAACCACTATATTGACTTGCTGCAGCACGTACAACTAATTCAGCTGTTTCACCTACTGAATCTGATACAACATAAACAATTGGGCGATGATTAAATACTTCCATTACTACCTCCTCATTAGCGCAAACAAACCACCTAATTAAATTAAGTCATCGTTCGCTAAGTCCACTAACACTTTCGTAATGTTCGTTTTCGTTATTCTACCGATCACTTCTAGCCCAGAACCTTTATCAAATTCACGGACAACAGGTAAGGCATCTATTTGCTTATCAATTAGCTTATTGGCCACATCTATAATTAAATCATCCTTTTGGCACATCGTAATATTAGGCATTCTTGTCATAATAATGCTCACTGGCATCGTTTCAATTTTTTGACTACCGATGCTCGCTCGAAGCAAATCTTTACGAGAAAGTACCCCCATCAACGATGAGCTTTGATCGACAACAAATAAAGTCCCAACATCCTCTAAAAACATCGTGACGATTGCGTCATATACAGAAGAAGATTCATTGACAACTACTGGGATTGACTGGTATTGCTGCACCGTTATTTTCTTTACTTTTTCTGTTAATAATTGTGAACCCGTTTTACCGGTATAAAAATAGCCTACTCTAGGTCTTGCGTCTAAAAATCCTGCCATTGTTAAAATGGCCAAATCGGGTCTTAATGTCGCTCTCGTTAAATTTAATCGTTCTGCAATTTGTTCTCCTGTAATTGGACCACTACTTTTAACAATATCTATTATCTGCTCTTGTCTAACCGTTAGTTCGATTGTATTTCACCGCCTTCATAACACAAAATGTGTTATGCTTTTTATTCTATTATTATATACTAATACAATGAATTTTGAAATATGCGGCACATTTTTTTTTGATTTTAGTACTTACCATTAAATGAAGGGATGCATCTAAACGCTATTTTTACATTTAAATGGTTCTAGAGTAAAAATTACAAACATTTACGGGCTTGGTATGACCCCCATTGTATTTTATGCAAACACAATCGAGTTAAAGTTAGCGAAACTTTGAATGGTATGAGCAAGTAACTTCATTTGAACTAAGCGATTTTGTTTTACTGTTTCATCTTCTGCCATAACCATAATATTATCAAAATATAAGTTTATCGTTTCTTGAATATTCGCCAACGCTAAATAGGCTTCTTTTACATCCCCATTTTCTAAGGCCTGTTTCACTTTTTGATCCGTCTCTAAGTACACGTTATAAAGCGTCTTCTCTTCATCTTGTTCAAATAGGCTTTCGGATAATTCCGTTAAACCATTAGCTTTAGAAGAAATATTCGTTACTCGACTCAACGCCTCTACAGTTTCTTTAAAACTTGGTGCTTCAAGCTGCTCCATAAGAAGTTGTGCTTTTTTCACAATTGTATCTACATTCCCAATCGAATCCTGCAAAACAGCATCTACAATATCATACCTTACACCTCGTTCTTGAAGTGTATTTTTCACACGTAATTTAAAGAACTCGAGCAAGTCTTTCCTCACTTCTTCTCTGCTTCGCTTGAGAAGCTGATTATCATCTATTATTTGTAATCCAATGTCAAGAACTTCTTCAACTGATAATGAAAGATTATTATCAAGAATCATTTGAATAATACCTGCTGCTTGACGACGTAATGCATATGGATCTTGTGAGCCTGATGGAATAAGCCCAATACCAAAACACGTAATAATTGTATCTAATTTATCAGCAATACTTACCACAGTACCTGTAACGGTTGATGGACTTTGATCATTGGCAAAGCGTGGCATATAGTGTTCTTTAATAGCTAAAGCAACCTCTGGTTTTTCTCCTGCTTTTAACGCATATTCTTCTCCCATACGGCCTTGCAATTCTGGGAATTCATAAACCATTTGCGTAACTAAATCAAATTTACATAATTCCGCTGCTCGATTAATATTCGATTTCTCATTTATGCCTAATTTCTTAGCTAGTTGGTTAGAAACCGTCTGGACACGTCTTACTTTCTCACCAAGAGAGCCTAATTCTTCATGGTAGACAATTGTCTCTAAACGTTGTAAGGCATCGTCAATTTTAAGTTTTTGATCTTCACGATAGAAAAATTGTGCATCTGAGAGACGTGCACGTAACACTTTCTCATTTCCCTTAACAACATTTTCTAAAAACTCATGGTTTCCATTTCTTACTGTAATAAAGTGAGGTAAAAGTTTACCCTCTACAGTTTGTACTGGAAAATAACGTTGGTGCTCTCTCATTGAAGTTATTAGTACTTCTTCTGGTACCTCGAGAAAGCTCTCATCGAAACTTCCATGAAGAGCCGTCGGATACTCGACTAAATTATTTACTTCTTCAAGTAAATCCTCGTCAATAGGTACGATCCATCCATTTTGCTCTTCAATTTGTTTGATTTGATTTCGGATCGCCTCTTTTCTTTCAGTAGGGCTTACGATAACATGTTCAGCTAAAAGAGCCTGTACATAGTCCTTTGGTTCCTCTATCGCCGTCTCACTGCCTAAAAAACGATGTCCATAAGAAATCCGACTTGTTTGCACATTCGTAATCTCAAAAGGAATAACTTCACTTCCATATAAAGCAACAAGCCATTGAATCGGACGAACGTAGCGTAAGTCATATTGATTCCAACGCATATTCTTTGGAAAGTGAAGGTTTTTAATAATCTCTTCTATTTCTGGTAAAACAGCCTTCGTTTCCTGACCTATAATATGCTTTTTAGCAAAGACATACTCTTGGCCGTTTAATTCTTTAAAAAATAAATCTTCTGCATTAAGTCCTTGCCCTCTTGCAAACCCTAAAGCAGCTTTTGTCCAATTGCCCTCTTCATCGACAGCAATTTTTTTTGCGGGTCCTCTTGCTTCCTCTACGGTATCTTCCTGCTTTTCTGCTAATCCAGTAATCGAGATAGCTAGTCGTCGCGGTGTTGAATAAGTATCGATCGTGTCATATGCTATGTTTCCGTTTTTTAACCAAGATTCAACTTTATTTTTTAATTGTTCCATAGCATCGGTGACAAAACGTGCTGGCATTTCTTCTAAACCAATTTCAAGTAAAAAATCTTTTTTACTCATTTGACAATTCCTCCTTTTCCTTTAGCATCGGGAAGCCTAACCGTTCGCGCTCTGCTACATAAACTTTCGCACAATCTCTTGCTAAATTACGTACACGACCAATATATCCTGTTCGTTCTGTAACCGAAATCGCTCCTCTAGCATCTAGCTGGTTAAATACATGAGAACATTTCAGCACATAGTCATAGGCTGGAAATACTAAATTTTCATTGAGCGCACGCCTTGCTTCCTGCTCATATGTACTAAACAATTGAAACAACATCGCACTATCTGAAACTTCAAATGTATATTTTGAGTGCTCATATTCTGGCTGCAAAAAGATATCTCCGTACGTCACACCGTTAACCCATTCAAGATCAAATACATTTTCCTTATCTTGAATATACGATGCTAATCGTTCAATGCCGTAAGTGATCTCAACCGCTACGGGGTTCGCATCAATTCCACCAACTTGCTGAAAGTATGTAAATTGCGTAATTTCCATTCCATCTAGCCAAACTTCCCAGCCTAATCCCCAGGCACCAAGAGTAGGAGCTTCCCAATTATCCTCTACGAACCGAATGTCGTGTTCGAGAGGGTTTATACCTAACTCCTTCAAGCTGTCTAAATAGAGCTCTTGAATATTATCAGGAGACGGCTTCATAATGACTTGGAACTGGTGATGCTGATAAAGACGGTTAGGGTTTTCACCATATCGTCCATCTACGGGACGTCTTGAAGGCTCAACATAAGCGACATTCCAAGGTTCAGGACCAATACTTCTTAAATAAGTCATCGGATTCATCGTTCCAGCACCTTTTTCAACGTCGTACGCCTGCATAATGATGCAGTTTTGTTTCGCCCAAAAGTTTTGTAACGTTAAAATCATATTTTGTACATTCATCTTTTTTCCTCCTTATCAAATAAAGCTTCCATATAGTAAACTATAGTTCGCTTGTTAAACCACATAGAGAATAATAGGGTAGCACATTTGTATTCTTCACAAAAACATCACTTACGTAAAGGATAGTTTTGTTAAAAAATATAAAAAACTCCCGTCTCTATGCTAATCCTATAGCATAGGGACGAGAGTTACCCGCGGTTCCACCCTATTTGCTCATCACATCAGAAATGCGAAAAGCCACTTTAAATAAATAGTGCTCCAGACTGCCTTTCTTTATCATCTATATCCCTAGCTCACACCATCCTAGGTTCGCTTTTTATAGAGAGGATAAATACTTCTCTTCCTTCTTTGCACCGTATGTTTTGAGGTTGTTCAAAAAGTCCGGGAAAAACAGCTGTCGAATCTCTTTGTAGCGTCGTCTCTCCAGTCCTCACGTAGTAGAATCTACGCTTCGGGCTTCGAAACTTCCGCGCCTCGATCTTCTCGGCTCTTTTTATCCTTCCTTTTGAACTTACATTTTAACAGGTTGTTCTTTAAAAGCATAATACTCAAAAAGCGACCCGCTGTCAACTTTCATTTGGACCTAACCAGTTCATTTTCTCTAATTGGTCTAAAAACGATCTGGATTTTAGCCTTAGACCTGAATATTCATCATAATAAGAGGTTAAAACTTGTTTGAGCTCTTGTTTGGTCTCTTTTTTTACAGAAATATTACCAAGTCGCTTTAAGTCAAAATGATAAAAAAGTCTGAGGAGTTTAATTGTTGCTTGTGAGACTTTTAAGTGATAGGGGTCTTTCGCAAAACAACGGTGGCATAAAAAACCACCTTCCCTAATCGAAAAGGAAAACTCTCCATCCACACTTCCGCAACTAGAACACCCATTTAACTGTGGACCAATTCCAGCTACAAAAAGCATTTTTACTTCATAGAGACGGACTAATATTTCAGGATCTACTTCTTCATCAATATAATGCAGGGTTTGCATTAATAATTCAAATAAAAATGGATTACGTTCAAGCTCATTGGTCAGTTTATCTGTTAGTTCAACTATGTAAGTTGCATAAGAGGCTCGAAGTAAATCATTTCGAACCTCTCGATAAGATTGAATAATCTCTCCTTGTTGAAGAGTACCAAGCCCTGAGCCTTTTTGTATTAGGAAGGTGCCATAGATAAACAATTGAGAAACTGCAGCTAATCGACTTTTAGGTTTTTTGGCTCCTCTTGCCATAACACCGATCTTGCCCAATTCCCTCGTCAGCAAAGTTACAATTTTATTGGCTTCACCGTAATCCGAAGTACGAATAACAATTCCTTCAACTTTTTGAAACATTCTCGTCACCACACTAAGAAGTCGTGAGGTGCAAGCAAGATTAGTGAGCGTCTAAATTTGTATACTCCTCTTCATGATCTTGAGCTGATAATTCTCCATGCTCCTTTTCCAGTTCCTTGATTAATAAATAAGTATCCACACTACCTGTCATCGAAAATACTTTCCAGGAAAAATCAAGCACTTGGAATTCCACCTTTCGTTTAAGGATTGTTAGACCGCTCTATACTCTATAGCTTGACCTTGTTTTGCAAATTCATGTTATGGAATAATTGTCAATTAAGACAACTAGTTGTATGCAACATTCATTTACTTCATACATCTATCTTAGAGATTTTTTTATAAAAAAACAATGGCTTTAGAAGGAGCCATTGTTAAATCTTTATTAACAACTGATTACGAAATATTGACAAATTAATATTCATCTTCGTTGAAGCCGAAGTCACGCAACTGATGTCCTTTATTTCTCCAATCTTTTTGTACTTTTACCCATAACTCTAAGAAAACTTTCGAGCCAAGCAGTGCCTCGATATCTGTACGAGCACGCTTACCTATTTCCTTTAACATACTACCTTGCTTTCCGATAATAATCCCCTTTTGTGATGAACGTTCTACTACGATTGTTGCACCAATATAAACAGTCTCACTGCCTTCACGTTGCTTCATTTGCTCAATCACAACAGCCAATGAATGAGGAATTTCCTCACGGGTCAAGTGTAGTGCTTTTTCACGAATTAATTCAGCAACTATAAATCGTTCAGGGTGGTCCGTTACTTGATCTGCAGGATAATATTGTGGACCTTCTGGAAGGTGTTTTGTAATTTGCTCTAATAATTTTGTAACATTATTTCCTTCTAAAGCGGAAACAGGTACAATTTCTTCAAAAGGATGACGTTCATTATAACCACTAATAATATCAAGTAGCTTGTCAGGATGTACTTTATCTATTTTATTTACGACAAGAAATACAGGTGTTTTTGATTCTTTCAGGCGATCTAAAATAAATTGTTCCCCTGAGCCGAATCCTTCACCTGCATCGACTACAAACATGATCAAATCCACTTCACGTAATGTATTATTTGCAATTTTCATCATAAAATCACCAAGCTTATGCTTAGGTCTATGTATGCCTGGCGTATCTAAAAAAACAATTTGTGCATCATTATTCGTGTATACACCTTGAATTTTATTTCTTGTAGTCTGTGGCTTATCACTCATAATTGCAATCTTTTGACCTACGATATAATTTAACAATGTAGACTTCCCTACATTCGGTCGTCCTATAATTGCTACAAAGCCTGATTTATATCCTTCTCTACTATTCATTTAAATCCCCCGCAGTAAAAGCTCCAGGTAAAAGGTCTCCTATTGTTGTTTCTTGCACATCACCTTTTAAATTTGTTAAATATACAGGCATTTCCGGTTGGCAAAACTCAGTAAGTACTTGTCTACATGCGCCACATGGAGGTACAGGTCGATCAGTGTCTGCCACAATGGCAATCGCAGAAAATTCATTTACACCTTCAGATACTGCCTTAAAAATAGCTGTTCTCTCTGCACAATTAGTAAGCCCAAAGGAAGCATTTTCAATATTACATCCTTTGTAAACTTGACCATTTTTTGTAAGTAAAGCCGCCCCGACAGGAAATTTTGAATATGGCACATATGCTTTCTTTCTTGCGGATTTTGCTTCGTCCATAAGTTTTATTTTTTCCAAATTCACTCTTCCTTTCTTTTGTCACGTATATAAACTTTCATGTTTGATTTATCAATTACTCCCTCTTTCTCACGTTCTTCATCTAAGGAATCTGGAGGAACGACTACACCACCAGAAATAATAAATTTTAAGCCTTGTTCCACAGACATATTAAGAACGATGACATCTTCCCGAGGTACGAGGACTAACCACCCTGAAGTCGGGTTCGGTGTCGTCGGCAAAAATACATTAATACATTCTTTTGAAGTTAAACGCTGAACTTCTCCTCTTGATTCGCCCGTTTGAAATCCAATCGTGTAAAGTCCTTTCCTAGGATATTCTAACAGAACGACATTTTTAAAGGAAGAACGCTCCTGCGCGAAAGCATGAATTACTTGCTCAACTGAAGTGTAGATAGAATTGGCAATCGGTACCCTCCTGAATCCTCGATCAATCGCATTCAGAATTCCACTGCCTTTACCAGTTAGACGCATCGAGCCAATCCAAGTAATGAGTATAATTGTTAAAATAAAGCCAATACCAAAGATCCGTTCAGAAAATGGAGTATAGACACCAAGAAAGTAAATACTACCGTCATGAGTCGTAATAATATTTAATCCTTTTAAGATGCCAGTAATAAATGAGCCTAAAAATGCATCAATTAATGTGAACAAAAATTGAATGACATAGATTGTGGCAATTGCTGGCAACAGAAAAATAAGTCCAGCGATAATATTTTTTTGAAGCCATTTCCACATGTCTCGCAGTAAACCCCTCTCTTACACCATCAGCCTAAAATAATCATTAGTCGTTCTACAATCGGTGGTAAAAATATCGATAATCCTATGAGGACGGAAATGATACTAAAGATAAAAACAGCTGCTGCTGCAATATCTTTTGCTATCTTAGCTTTTGGATGATAATCTTTTGTTATCATATCCACCGTTCGTTCAATTGCCGTATTCATCACTTCTAAAGAAAGAACTATTCCTATGACTAACAATAAAATAACTTTTTGATTTAAAGGAACATCTAGGACAAATGCTAATACCATTACGATCAAGCTTAATATTAGATGGATCCTCATATTTTGTTCATACCGAACTACATATTTCAAACCAGTCCATGCGTATACGAAAGAACGAAGCAGACGCTTAAAGCCCCATAAATTTTTATCTTTTAAGTCCATAAGCGTTTAAAATTTCCTCTTGTCTAGAAAACATTCTTTTTTCCTCTTCCTCAGTATGGTGGTTATAACCTAAGAGGTGAAGAAAACCATGGACAAGGAGAAAGCCAAGCTCTCTTTCAAAAGAATGCTCATAATTATGAGACTGTTCAATCGTACGTGGAATGGAAATGATTATATCTCCTAATACATTAGGGCCTTCAGGGTCTATAATTTGAATTTCCTCTTCACCTTCTTCATTCAACGCAAAAGATATTACGTCAGTAGGTGTATCTTTCCCTCGATAGTCACGGTTTATTTCTTGAATTCGATTATCGTCTACAAATGTAACAGAAATTTCAGTAGGGCCTGTTAATCCTTCCATTTTAGCCGCTTCAATTAAAATGTTTTTTGTCAAAAGGATTTGGTCTTTTGTCACCTTACTAGTTTCATCTAAAATGTCAATCTCGAAGTTTTCGATGTTCATGATTTCGCTCCTTTTTCTTTAGGATCGTCTGGATATTCTATCCGAGAATGAAAGGTTCCTTGCAATGTCTCACACATAGAGACAGAAACTTTATCTAACTCCTTAAGCGTAAGATCACACTCATTAAATTGACCATCTTCAAGACGATCATTTACTATTTTTCGTACCATGGCCGCAATTTTATCCGGAGTAGGTTTATTTAATGATCTAACAGCTGCTTCAATGCAATCTGCTATCCCTACTATTGCGGCTTCTTTCGTCTGAGCTTTTGGACCAGGGTATCTAAATTGTTCTTCTGGTATCGTTTGATCGGTTTCTTGATTGGCTTTATGATAGAAAAATTTAAGCAATGTTGTACCATGGTGTTGTTCAGCAATATCAATAATTTCTTTAGGCATTTTAAATTCCTTTAACATATCTGCACCGTCGTAAGGATGCGAAATGATAATCGTCTTACTTAGTTGAGGTGAAATTTTATCATGTGGATTATCCATTTTCATTTGGTTTTCAATGAAAAAATGCGGTCGTTTTGTCTTACCAGTATCATGATAATAAGATCCTACTCTTGCTAATAATCCATTTGCACCAATAGCTTCACACGCCGCCTCTGCTAAGTTCCCGACAACAACACTATGATGATACGTTCCAGGTGCTTCCAATAGGATTTTTCGTAACAATGGATGATTCGGATTGGAAAGTTCAATGAGTTTAGTCGTCGATAAAATCCCAAAGCCCGCTTCAAAAAACGGAACGAGGCCGAGTGTTAAAACAGCAGCAATAAATCCTGATAAAAATGCAAAACCTAAGAACATCCCTAGCTCAATCCAGCTTTGTTGAAAGCTTTTAAGTAATAAAATGGATAAGATTGTCACTATATTAATAAACGAAACAAACAATCCCGCTTTTAAAATTCTCGTCATACTTGTTGATCGGCCTAAAAAATAGACTCCGGCAAAACAACTGAATAAAACATAAACCCCAAACGTAAAATTAAATGTACCGACTGCCTCATTATTAAAAACAATGCTTCCGATTATCGCAAAAAAGATACTTGAGAATAAAGCTATTCGTTCATGAATTAAAGTCGTCAATAACATCGCACCAACTGCTACAGGTACAATTAAACCAATCGCCGTAATATCTAATCTTTCAATTAAACTTGTAATTTTCATTACCGAAACGGTAATAAAGAAAATAAGTACAAACATGAGTAAATGGCTATTGTTCGTCTTTACAGTTGATTGTGCCTCATTAAGATAATATGAGAGCATGCCGACCATTAGTAGGACGAGAATGGCTAACCCTACATACGGATAAATATTAAATGCATCATCTAAAAGGCCAACCATTCGTATTTGTTCAAAAATTTCATGATTAATCATTTCGCCTTGTTTAACTAACAATTGCCCTTCCCGAATGATGACAGGTTCTACAGATTCAACAGCTTCTTGCTGAAGACGTTCAGTTGCTTTATCATCGTAAATATAGTTTGGTATAATGGCAAATTGTGCCGTTTCTATCATAGCGTCATGTAAGCGATTCGAAACTGTGGAAATAACAATTTTTTCTTTAACTGACTGTTTCGCTTGCTCCAAATCATTGATGGCAATTCTTTCACTCATTACCGAATGTACAGCATTTGTCGTCGTTTCTCTAGCTACTTGTAATTGATTACTCGTAGATAATAACAACGTTCGAACGGTTTCATCTGAAAGATCATTTGTAGTCCCCGAAGAAATCACTTCTTGAACATATTTTAAGCGATCTTCTAAACTTATTTTTTCAGTTTCTTGCCCTTCTGCTGCCTCTAGTTCTGTTTTCCTCATTTCTTCATTTACTAAATGAATAAGGTCAAAAATGTCGTTTACTTTTTCAACTTGCATTTGAGCATATTCTTTTTTTAATACATAAACTGGTTGAACAGACTCTAAAACTTCTTTTCTGTACTGTTCAGTTGCTATTTTGTTTTCGACTGTTATCGGAGAACGGATATCTTGTTCCGCAACCTGCGACATCCGGACTTCTATTTTTTCAGGAATAACATTATCAAGCATTGCAGCATACAAAAATATCGCCAATATAATAAAAAGAACACCACGCAGATAGCGATGATCTTTTATTCTTTTCCACCACGTCATTTGATCGATCGGGGAACGTTTACTCAAGATCCGTCACCTCTTATTTTCATACCTATACTTCTTTCTGTTTGTCCAACATCATACTATTTTAAACTTATAGCACTTTGTTCGAAATAAGGATAAAGAGGGCGACTCATAAGCACTTCTGCTCCTCGTAATAGAGATATACGTTGCTTTCAATCGATTTGAGCAGCTATATATCACGACGAGGTGCTTAGCACTCTTGCAATGGGTCACCCTCAAGACAAATTTGTTAGTTTTCTTCTTTATCCCTTTTTTCTGATTGATCGTACGCATCTAGTATACGTTGAACGAGTGTATGACGAACGACATCAGACTGCTGTAAATAAATGAAATCTACTCCTTGAACTTGACCTAGAACTTCGATTCCTACCTTCAATCCAGACTTTTTTCCTTTTGGTAAGTCAATTTGAGTTAAGTCACCATTGACTACCATTTTTGAACCGAAACCTAGTCTCGTTAAGAACATTTTCATTTGTTCTTGTGTTGTATTTTGCGCTTCATCTAAAATAACAAAAGAATCGTCTAAAGTTCGACCTCTCATATACGCTAATGGTGCAACTTCAATCGTTCCTCTCTCCAACAATCTAAGTGTCTGTTCAACACCTAAAATATCATGTAGAGCATCGTAAAGTGGACGTAAATACGGATCCACCTTTTCTTTTAAATCACCTGGTAAAAAGCCTAAACTTTCTCCAGCTTCAACTGCTGGACGAGTAAGTACGATCTTTTTGACTTGTCCTTCTTTCAAAGCTGTAACCGCCATGACAACTGCCAAATACGTTTTTCCAGTACCAGCCGGTCCTATTCCAAAAACGAGATCGCGCTTACGTATTGCAGAAACATAATGTTTTTGTCCAAGCGTTTTAATGAGTACTGGCTTACCTTTTGCATTCACTGTCAGTTTCTCTTGGTATAAATTAAGAAGTTCTTCAAGCATACCTTTCTCAGCTAACTGGATAGCATAGACGACGTCTCGTTCTGACAAAGTTGTTCCCTGTCTTAACAACTTCAACATCATCTCTAATACGTCCTTTACGATTTGTACTGCGGCGTCTTCTCCTTTAATGGAAAGATCTTCGCCTCGCGTCGTAATTTGAACATCGAGCTTTTCTTCAATTCGTTTTAGGTGAGCATCGTTTGGCCCATATAATCTTTGGACTTCATTTTGATCTTTTATTTCTAATGGAATGACCTTCATCTGTGACAATAGCCTCAATCTCCTTGAATGATCGGTTGCTCCGTCGTAATATCTTCTATAACTTGGTAGTGTAGCTTTAATTTAACTTTACCATTCTCTACGTCTTGGTGCAAAACTTTTTCACCTTTTATTACGGCATCATCTGGTAAGCGTTCCTTCAGCTCTTCCCTAGCCATTTTTTTTGCAACCTCGACAGCTTCATCAACAGTATACTCTCTTTCCACTTCATTTTTCTCTAACCACTGCTTTTTCTTATATTGCACAGGTAAGGTCCAATTTAAAAGCCGTATTGAATGTTTTCTCTCAAAAGCTTCTGCTTTTTCAAACCTATGTTTTTTCCATCCCCATACAGGTAAGTCAAAGTTAAAAATACTTAAATAATGATAAGTTTTCCCTTCTCCAGTTAACGTTTCAAATTGATTGACGAGTGGAATCGTCACTTCAGACTTGTACCAAATTTCGCCAAGTACACTTCCTTTCGCTGGAACTAGTTGAGTATTTCCTTCTTTTCCAATAAATCCTGAAACAAGTAAATCTCCTTTATCCACATATTCATTTCGTTTCACAAGCACTTGACCTTGTTCGATAAACATATCATGAATGATCGCCTTTTTCTTCGCAACTAAATGCCTCGGGTTTAACCTTTCCTGTTTTTCAGGTAACGTTTGTTCTACAACTTTAAATTGGAAGGTTGTACCATTTAATTTCACACCAATCCACGTCGCATCTTCAATTTGGTCAGTTACTTTTTTCTGAATTTCTTCGACACTAGGAAGCATAAAAATAAAGTTCCCTCGCTTAATCCCTATCTCTTGAACAGCTAGACGTAATTCGTGTTCCACTTTAGGTGAAGCGCCCTCTATTGAAATGTTCCAAACCATATTAGAAAGAACAAGGAGTACGATTACAAAAGAAAAGATCCCTGCGGTAAAGCCTCCTCTTTTCCACATCTTCTTATAAAAGAATGGTAAACCCCGTCTTTCAGTAAAGGTTACTTTACAGCTTGTCATACGTAAAAGAGGCCTGAGACGTTTTACGTCTTCTAAGGCAATATAACAAACAATCCGTTCTTCTCCCACTCTTTTAATACTCCAAATATGAATATTATATTCTATACACCGGTTTAAAAATCGTTCTCCATAAGGGCCATCTATTCTCATTCTGGCATAACCATATATAAAGTTTAACCATACATTTTTCATTGCCATCCTCCTACTAACTATGATCATTCATTGATAAATATGACTTTATCGATTTTTCCTTCTAATAGGAGTTCTTCGGGTAAAATCGTCTTGATGACAAATTGTTCTCCTTTGATTAAGAGCTGACCTTGAGATAATAATAAACGGAGCTCTTCATTAGAAAATTGAAGGACACCGCGATGATTTTCAATATAAATATGAATTTGACCGATCATGGTAATTCGGGGCATATCCATCATCACATCTGCTGGAAGCTCCATCTGGTCTGTAAGAAATTTTTTTACCTGTTGTCGCCACTTTTTCATCAGAGAACCTCCTCTCCTCTCATTTTTATGACAGGAAGAGATTGACTATCACTAGAAAATTAGAAAAACATGAATTCCTAACCCTTTCAGTTGAAGGGAAAACATCTAAATTAGTTATTTATTAACTAAGATAATTACGACTGCGGCACGCCATTTAAGAAAAGTGGAAGCGCCCGTTCAGCGGCGTATGCACTGGAGCCCTCCGTATGAGATAAAGGAAACACGGAGAAGCGCAAGCGATCCGATGTTAACTTATCGTAAGGAGGAGAGCGAAGTCCACTAGACGCTGGGCGCTGAAGCTAGACATCCTCGAAATTTAAAAAAGAGACGAAAACCCGTCTGGTTTCCGTCTCAAAGTTTTTAATATTTTTCCAATTGGCCTAAACCCGATAAAATTTACTCTTAACGTATTTTTTATCGGATTATCGTTTGTTCGAGTAGGAACGCTTAGCTCGTGGCTTTCCTAATATCTCAGACCAAATAATTCCTTTCATGGCCTCTTTTTGAGAAATATTTGAGAAGTTTAGATCAAGCTTAGTTGGCTTCTTGCCTATTTCCTTTTGGATTACAGGCGAATCAGCAATAGCATCTGGTGCTCTGCTTTCTGTTTGTCTTAACTGCTTACGCTTTTCTTCTAGTTGATCACGAAGCTTTTCCATTTCTGTTCGACGATCATCTGTTGGAATCGCGACTTCTGGCTGAACAGGCTCGAATGAAGGTTCAACTTTTCTTGCAACTGTCGGTTGAGGTTTATCTCTTTCAACAGGAGCTTGTTCTTGACGGAAAATTTCTTTCCAATCGATTTCCTGTTCTCTTTGTGGTTTTTTTCCTTGCTCTGCTTCTTTCTTAGATTCTGCTTGCTTGCTAAAGAAATTCCACAATGCCCCTAAAATAAGTAAAACGAAAAACATATTTCCAAATAGGAAATCAAGGATTTGCAATTCTAACTCCTCCTCTTAGAGGATTATTTACCGTGCTTTGGGTTATTATCGTCATCATTTGTAGCTTTTCCAATCGAGTCTCTCATGTCTGTATCAGCCATAATGTTTTGATAGTTTACGTAGTCCATGACACCCATATGACCACTACGAAGTGCTTCAGAAAGAGCCATTGGAACTTCAGCTTCCGCTTCTACAACCTTCGCTCTCATCTCTTCTACTTTCGCTTTCATTTCTTGTTCTTTCGCGACCGCCATTGCACGACGTTCTTCAGCTTTTGCTTGAGCAATCTTCTTGTCAGCCTCTGCTTGATCCGTTTGAAGCTCAGCGCCGATGTTTTTACCGATATCGATGTCTGCAATATCAATTGAAAGGATTTCAAACGCTGTTCCAGCATCTAAACCTTTCGTTAATACCGTTTGTGAAATCATATCAGGGTTTTCAAGTACCTTTTTATGGTTACTAGCGGAACCAATCGTTGATACAATCCCTTCACCAACACGAGCAATAACTGTATCTTCACCAGCTCCCCCTACTAGTCGGTCAATGTTTGCACGCACCGTTATACGTGCCTTCGCTTTTACTTCAATTCCGTCCATCGCCACACCGGCAATAAAAGGTGTTTCAATGACTTTCGGATTTACGCTCATTTGTACCGCTTCTAATACGTCACGACCAGCTAAGTCAATAGCTGCTGCTCTTTCAAAGCTTAAATCAATATTTGCACGTTGAGCAGCAATTAATGCGTTTACAACACGGTCAACATTACCACCTGCTAAATAGTGGCCCTCTAATTTACTGGTATTTAAATCGAGCCCTGCTTTAACCGCTTTAATTAACGGGTTTACAACACGAGCAGGAATAACACGTCGAAGCCTCATTCCAACTAGTTCAAAAATACCGATTCTCACTCCAGCAGCTAGTGCTGAAATCCATAGCATGACTGGAACAAACGTAAATAGTATCGCAAATGCAACAATGATTAGACCTAAAATAATGAGAAAGAAAATATCTCCTGTAGGCATTTCCTTATTCCTCCCTTTGTGAATGTTCTTTTACTTCTCTTACAACGATACGAGATCCAGAGGTATAAACAACCTCTACCTTCTTACCTTGTTCAATATAACCTCCCTCTGACACGACGTCAAGACGATCATTACCGACTATAGCCACACCAGAAGGTCGAAGGGGGGTAATCGTTTCACCGATTTGACCTACAAGTTCTTTTCGAGTGACATTTGAAATATACCCCTGTTCTGTCGTAGTAGCACCCGTAAAAACAATTTTCTTCATCGGACCACGATAGCCGAAAAACTTAAACGTTAAAATCGAAACGATAGCAGTTACAACAACAGCAATCAATATTGAAACTAAAATATTGACCGTTGAATAAGAGGCTAAAATCATACTTCCAATAATAGAACCTATCCCTAGTATGCCAAAAATACCGAAACCCGGAACAAATATTTCTATTAATATGAGAACTATTCCAGCCGCAAAAAGAATTACAGATTCCCAACCTGCAAAGCCTGCAAATAAATGTCCAAAGAAAAAAAGAAGTAATGCTGAAAGCCCCATAATTCCAGGCACACCAAACCCTGGTGAATACAACTCAAGCACTAAACCTAAGCTTCCAACGGACAATAAAATAGGTATAACTACAGGGTGAGTGACAAAACGGGCAATTTGTTCTGCAAAACTTACTTCCATATCTTTTTCAATCGCGTTTTCTAACTGTAGAAATTCAAGCAGCTCTGCACGATTACTTGCTAACGCATCAGCATACCCCACTTCAAATGCATCACCTGATGTTAAAGTTAAAAAACGTCCTTTTTCTGCGTTATACTCTGGTAAATCAACAGAATTATCGGCCATCGCTCTTGCATAAAGTGGGTCTCGGTCATTTAGCTTTGCCGATTCTTCCATCTCAGCAATCCAATACGATTGCATTTTTTCTTCTGCAGCATTACCAGCAGAATCAATGACACCAGCTGAACCCATAAGCGCACCAGGAGCCATTACAATTTGATCGGCATTTAATGCTATATATGCACCAGCAGAAATGGCATTCTTTGTTACATACGCTGTAATCGGAATGTCCGTTGCTCTTAGGAGCCTAGCGATGTTCCCTGCTGCATCAACCGCACCACCTGGTGTATCAATTTCCAAAACGATATGATTAGCACCGTCAACTACTGCACCCTCAATCGAACGTTTCATGAACGCCTCTAATCCTCGCTCAACTGTTTGTTCAACAGGAATGTAGTAAACTAATGGTTGTGCTGTCGTCGTTTGACTATGTACAAATAATTGTAATGGAATAAGACAAAAAGCAGTAGCCATTAAAAATAGATAAATTCTAACCCGAAGTTTACTCCTCAAGCTCTCGCCCCCCCTTTCTAAAGGATTAATCTCATAGTAGATATACGATACTAGTATAACAAGGTTTCACTTTTTTAACGAATATTAAAAGATTAATTATTAATTAATTTATTTAAGGTTGAAGCTAAAAATAAAGAAGCGTCTTGCACCACGCAAGACGCTTCTTTATTTATGATAAATGCTGTTGAACGAGACGGTTAACAAGACCGCCATCAGCTTTTCCCTTTACCTTTGGCATGATCGCTCCCATTACTTTCCCAAAATCAGCCTTAGAAGTAGCACCTACTTCTTGAATTGTTTCTTGGACAATTCGAGTTATTTCCTCATCTGAAAGCTGTTCTGGCAAGTACTGCTGAAGAACTTCAATTTCCCCATACAACTTTGAAGCTAAATCATCACGGTTGGCCTTTTCAAACTCATGGAGGGATTCCCTGCGTTGCTTGAGTTCGCGGTTAAGTACCGTCAGTGTTTCATCTTCAGAAAGCTCACGTCCAAGTTTGATTTGTTCGTTTTGCAATGAAGACTTCACCATGCGAATAACAGAGAGCTTTTCCTTCTCTTTGTTCTTCATTGCTGCCTTCATATCATCAGTAAGACGATCTAGAAGATTCAATCGATACACCCTCTCTTACGAATTAGAACTTACGCTTTCTTGCTGCCTCAGATTTTTTCTTACGTTTTACACTAGGCTTTTCATAGTGCTTACGCTTTTTCACTTCAGCTAAAGTACCTTCTTTTGAAAGTGATCTCTTGAAGCGACGAAGAGCAGCATCGATCGATTCATTTTTGCGAACACGAGTTTCTGCCATTTTATTTCCCTCCCTCCGAAACAACCAACTAGCGACTTGAAAAAAACAAGTCTTTTTTGATTATAATACAAGAGGTTGTATCGGTCAACCTTATTCTGAGATTAATACAACTTCTCCGTTTTCAACATAACCGATCGACGGTAACCAATCAAAGCCTTGACCATCTAATCCAGTTAGATGCCATACCATCTTGTCATCTGGAAGTTGTTGAATTCCTTGATCCACTTTTGCCATAATCGCATGGGCATCTTCAACAGTTCCTGCAGCTTTCATCGCTTCTACAAGAACATAAAGAGCTTGATAGTTAAAAGCACCTTCTGCAGTAGGAATACGACCAAATTCAGCCTCATACTTACTTACGAAATCTGAAGCACCGCCCGCATCACTATCAATGATTGGTAACGCGCCAATAGCCCCTTCTAGCATTTCATAGCCTTCAAGAATCGGTGCCATTTCCTCTAATTTTGCTTGGTCCATAACCATAAATCCACCTTCAAATCCTAACTCACGAGCTTGCTTAATAATAAGAGCTGTCGGTTGGGAAGGTCCACCTACAAATATAACATCTGGTTTTTCAGCAAGTGCATTTGTAACAATTGTAAAGAAATCAGTGTCTTTACTAAAATCCACTTCTCCTTTAAATACAACTTCTCCTCCGTGTGATTCCCATACTGGTAATAATGCTTCAGTCCAGTCTTTACCATATTGAGTAGCTGTAGGAAGTAATGCTAGCTTTTTACCAAAACGCTCTTGTGAATATTTTGTAAATGTCTCTGGATATGCTGTATATGCAGGTGGAATTCGTAATGTCAGCTCATTATCTTGCTCTAAAATCGTCGGCTCACTTGTGTAAGCTGCAATTAAAAATTCTTCTTGTTCATTAAATACTTGTGTTGCAAACACTCCACCACTATGTGGGACGAAAATAATCGGTGTGTCATGTTCTTGTTTAAGGCGACGTGCATTTGTACCAGATTCATTTGGTGCATATTTATCGTCTAATGTTACTAAATTAATTTTGTATGTTTGACCATCTATTTCAAAGCCTGTTTCATTAATTTCATCAGCTGCCATACGTAGTCCACTAACTGTATTTTCACCATAAAATGCTGCTGGTCCACTTAATGGCCCTGTATACCCGATAGTAACTACTTTTTCACCTTCACTTACTTCAGGTGCTAGTTCTTGATCATTGTTATTTTCAGCTGGTTCTGATGTCGAAGGAGTATTGCCGCAAGCTGCAACAAATAGCATTAACCCAAATAATAAACAAGCTAGTAACCACTGTTTTCCTTTTTTCATCTTTTTAATTCCCCCTTAAATTGTAGTGAATCATTTTAAAAGACAACAAAAATTGATCAAACATAACACCCTCCGTTTTGTCGACATCACCCCCTATAAATTAGAATTAGCTTCTAGAAAATAAAGCGTTTACAACTTAGTTAAGCACCAATATATGCTTTTCGGATTTCATCATTATTAAATAACTCCTCTTTAGAGCCACTCATTACGAGCTTTCCATTTTCAATAACGTATCCACGAGATGAAATCGACAACGCAGCGCTTGCATTTTGTTCTGCTAGCAATACCGTTACTCCGTTCTCGTTAATCTGTTTAATAATACTGAACATTTGTTCAACGATAAGTGGAGCAAGGCCGAGGGATGGTTCATCTAACATTAACAACTTTGGTTTTGACATTAGTGCTCTCCCGATAGCCACCATTTGTTGTTGACCACCACTCAATGATCCAGCAGGGTCATCCTTCTTATCACGTAAAATGGGAAATAGTTCATAAACTTCTTCTAGTGATTCTTTTATAATGTTTTTATTTTTTCGATAAACGAACCCGCCCATTTTCAAATTTTCATAGACTGACATTTGTGGGAACAACATTCTCCCTTCAGCACATTGGACGACGCCTTTTGCGACCATCTTGTCAGGTGATATTCCAATTACTTGTTCACCATCAAAGAGATACTCTCCTTTAACCGGCTTTACTAGTCCGCTTATCGCCTTAAATAACGTACTTTTCCCAGCACCATTTGCACCTAGTAAAACGACTAACTCCCCTTGTTCAACATTTAAAGTAATATCTCTTAACGCTTCAAATTTACCGTAATTAACTGTTAAATTGGTGAGCTTTAGCATCAATACTCCCTCCTAAATAAGCTTCTATGACTAACTCATTGTTTCGAATTTCATCTGGAGTACCTTCTGCAATCTTTTTACCATGGTTTAATACGACAACTTTGTCTGCTAAAGACATAACCATCGGCATTTTATGTTCAATTAAACAAACAGTAATTCCTCGATTGACCATTTTTTTCATTAGTTCTGCTAGGCCATCAGTTTCATCAGGGTTAACCCCAGCTGCTGGTTCATCCAGTAAGATCAATTCAGGATCTGTTGCTAAAGCTAACGCAAAAGCTACTCGCTTTTTTTCCTCTTGAGTAATCGAAGAAATCGGATATTCAGCAAGGTGTGTTAATCCGACAAAGTCTAATGATTCCATTGCCTTATCAAAACACTGTTTCTCTTCCATCTTCTCTCTTGAAGTTCGAAAAATGGCATCAAATAAACCTGATTTCGTCCTTAAACGGTGGCCAACAATGACATTATCAATAACAGTAGATTGTTCAAATAAGTGTGTCGTTTGAAATGTCCGGCCGATCCCTAACCGTGCAACCTTTTCTGCAGTTAACCTAGTAATATCCTCACCTTTGTAAATAATTTTTCCCGAGGTCGGTAAATGAAAGCCGCTAATAAGGTTAAAGAACGTCGATTTACCGGCTCCATTTGGTCCAATTACTGCTGTGATCTTTCCTTTTTCTATTTCTAAATCAACTTGATTGACTGCTGTTAGTCCACCAAATGCTTTTGTTAATTGCTCTATTTTTAATAGCAATGCTCGTACACCTCCTATGCTGATTGTTGTTGTTTTGCAGTTTCTGTTTTAATTTTTGCTTTTTCTTTTTGTCTTTGCTTAAATTTCCACATAAGAAAACCACCTACGATACCACGAGGATAAAATAGTATAAGTAGAACAACGATCGGTCCGAAAATAAGCATTCGGAATTGCTCTAAGAATTGAAGCATTTGTGTTAATACGACAACAATTAATGTTCCTAATACTGGCCCAGTTAACGTTCCGATTCCTCCAACTAATAAGTAGAGAAGAATTTCAAAGGCGACGTGAATATAAGCAACTTCTGGACCAATAAATCGAATAAACGATGCATATAATGCGCCTGCTAAACCAGCAAAAGCTGCAGAGATTACAAAAGCGATTAACTTATTTCTCATAACGGAAATACCAAGTGTTTGCGCTAACTCATCACTATTTCGGATCGCAACAAAGGTTCGTCCAATAAGCGACCTGACCATTCGTCTCATAAAAAAGATGGTTAAGATTAAGAAGAACAGAACTAAATAGTATTGAGATTGCATAGAATCAAACGTAATCGGCCCTAATGAAGGCGGATTTGGAATTCCAATCAAACCCCTTACTCCACCCGTAAACTCAGCTTTATATATAATTAAATAAATTAAGAAACCGACTGACATTGTGTAGATAGCAAAAAAGTGAGACTTCGTTCGCAGCGCGACTATTCCTACTAGGAGTCCAACAGCAGCTGCTATTGCAATGGCAAAAACAAATGCTAACCAGAAATAGAAATTCCCATTTACTGTAAGAAGCCCTAGTGAATAGGCACCGATTGCAAAGAACCCTGCATGTGCTAAAGATAGTTGGCCTATAAAACCTGTAATAGTATTTAAACCATATACAGCAATTGACCAAATAAAGACAAGGATCACCACTTGAATGTAATAGTTATTTTGAATAACAAGAGGAAACAAAATAGCGATGACGAGCAAAAGGAGTAGATTATTTTTTTCACTAAAAAACGATTTCATTAATGAACCCCCTTCGCAAAAATACCTGTTGGCTTAATAGTCAAAATGATAACAAGTAAAACAAATGCGATAATGTCTTTATAATCCGCCGAAATATATGTTGCACCCATACTCTCAGCAATACCTAGTATGTATCCACCAAGAATTGCTCCTGGTATACTTCCCATTCCACCGATTATAATTATGACAAACGCTTTCATAATTACGAGGTTTCCCATACTTGGAAACACTAGATTAATAGGTGCTGCTAGAGAGGCTGCAGCTGCTGCAAAACCACCAGCTATAGCAAACGTAAGCATCGCCACTTTATTAGCATTTATTCCCACAAGGAAGGCTCCATCACGATTTTGAGACATTGCGACAATCGCCGCCCCAGTCATCGTACGAGTTAAGAATAAATGTAATAAGAGCATCAGCACGACTGCTGCAATAATAATAAGTACCCTTTGAAAAGTAACCGTTAATCCAAATAAATTTATCGTATCTCCATATGGAGTGAACATTCTTTGATATTCTGTCCCCCATAAATATTGAGCAAATGACTCGAGGAAAAATAGTATTCCGATCGCTGCAATCATTAAAGAAAGAGGATCTGCTGTACCGAGTTTGCTGAAGATTAAACGTTCAGTAATGACAGATAGTACAGCGATAACTAATACAGAAATTCCGATTGCCACCCAATAATGAACCCCGAGAGCCGTCATGACAGTTAATGTCACATAAGCACCTACCATATAAAAGGCCCCATGGGCAAAATTTGGAACATGCAAAATACCAAAAACTAGTGTTAATCCTAGTGCGACAAGACTGTAAACGCTTCCAGTAGTCAGGCCATTAAGAAGCTGTTGAAAAAATAATTCCAACACCGTCAACCCCCTTTTAATTTTGTATTCTTGCAAATACTAACCGGTTAGTATTGTGTTTTCTCGCTATCATACTGACCGGTTAGCACCTTGGAATTATTATACTAAAAATTAAGAAAATTTGTAAACTAGTATTTTAAATAAAAAGGGATAGACGACAAAACTTCCTTTGTCCCCTCTTATTTCGACATTAAATGGTAGTTTCTAAGGCACTAATATTAGTTTTCCACTCGTTTGTCTTCCTTGCATTAACTCATGTACCTTTGCCGCGTCTCCTAACGGATAAGTTCCACCTATTTGTAATTTCAATTGTCCATTTTGCACATATTGTAGCAATTCTGTTAAACTTTGTTTATATAATTCTGGTTTTCTCATAATTTGAGGCAGGAAAAAACCGATGACAGATTGATTTTTGGCCATTAGAGATGACGGATAAAATTTACTTTGTTGACCGCTAGCCACCCCATAAATAACGAGTCTTCCAAACGGAGCGAGGCATGCAAGAGTCTTATAGAACACATCCCCACCAGCCATTTCAAGAGCAACATCCACTCCATTACCATTCGTATACTCAAGAACTTTCTTTTCCCAACCTTCTTCAGTGTAATTAATTAATACATCTGCACCTAATTCTTTTGCCAACGTTAGCTTTTCATTATTACTCGCTGTTGCAATGACTTTTCCAGCCCCCATTAATTTAGCTAACTGTACGGCGATCGTTCCTACTCCACCAGCTGCAGCATGAACTAAAACTGATTCACCTTCTTCTAAACGTCCCATTGTTTTAATCACATGGTAAGCACTTAATCCCTGCAGTGGCAATGCAACCGCAAGATTAAAGTCTACACCTTTAGGAATGGGAATTAATCCACGCTCATCAGCAATCGTATATTCGGCATAGCCTGTCGATTTATTTGTCCCTAATAATGTGACTACTGGCGTTCCAACTTGAACACTCGTTACTTCGTCACCAACCTCTGCAATAATACCAGCCACTTCAGCTCCTGGAACGTATGGTAACGGAGTAGGAACAACATACTGACCTTCTCTTCTTGCTATATCTGCATAATTAACACCAATGGCTTTTATTTCAATTAATACTTCTTTCCCAACTGGCATTGTTTTCTCCAAATCTACCATTTGCAATACATCTGGACTACCATATTCTTTAAACTGAATCGCTCTCATTTTATACTCTCCTATTCATTTACCAGTAAATTTTGCTTTTCTTTTCTCAACAAACGCTTGAACACCTTCAAGATGGTCATCTGTGGTAACCATCAAAGTTTGTGTTATTTGCTCACGCTTTAAGATATCTTCTAATGTCATCGTAGCTGCTTCATCTACAATTTTTTTCATTAATCCAATTGCACGTGTCGGACCATTAGCTAATTGATTTGCAAAAACTTCTAATGTAGCTTCAAGTTCCTCTAACGGGACAATTTCATTCACGATTCCCCATTCTTTTGCTTTTTTAGCTTCTATTGGCTTTGCACTAAATAATAATTCTTTTGCTCGATAAGGTCCGAGTACTTTAGGTAGGAAATATAATCCTCCTCCATCTGAAATTAACCCTACTTGTGCAAAACTAAGTACAAATTTGCTATCATCAGCGGCAACGATTAAATCACACGCTAATGCTAAATTAAAGCCTGCTCCAGCTGCAAAACCATGAACAGCGGCAACGACTGGTTTTTCTAACGATTGTATTTCTAAAATGAGATCGTTCAGCTTACCGATATGCTCGTAAACTTCAACGCCAGATGCCTTTCCCATAGTTTTTACATCACCACCAGAGCTAAATGCACGCCCCGCTCCATTAATAACTATTACTTTAACATCTTGATTTTCCTTTGCTTCTTTAATCGAATCCATTAAGCCTGTGATCATTTCTGGACTAAATGCATTTAACGCTTCTGGGCGATTTAAAGTAAGTCTCATTACACCTGATTCAATATGAGTTAATAAATGTTGATTATCCATTCTTTCAACCTCCTTTTAGGTAATAAGCCAACCACCATCAACTAATACATCAGATCCTGTCATGTAACTTGCTTCACTAGATGCAACAAACGTAATAACATTAGCAATTTCCTTTGCTTTTCCAACTCTCTTCAACGCTGTGTTTCGCTCAATCGCGGCTGTAAAATGTTCATTTTCTAAACCTTTTTCCGTTAAAGGAGTTTCAATAAATCCTGGTGAAACTGAGTTCACACGAATCACAAATGGGGCTAACTCATTTGCCAGTGCTCTTGTAAAATTAATAACACCTGCTTTTGCTGCACTGTAATGAGGGATCTTTGCACCTGCTTTATAGCCTGATAATGACGCAACATTAACAATTGCCCCCTGTTGTGCTTTGGTCTCAATCATCACCTTACTTAATTGCTTAGATACTAGAAACACACTTTTTAAATTTGTAGCCTGAGTTCGGTCCCATTCATCCACATTCATTTCTAAAATGGACGATGAACCTGAGCCGCCAGCATTATTAATAACCACTTCCAGACGTCCATATTGACCTTTGACAAACTGTGCTAATTTTAATACATCTTCCTCTTTTGTCACATCAGCTGGAAAAGAAAGAGCTGAACCTTCCCCATAGGCTGTGACTATTTCAGTAGCCACTTTATTTAGCTTTGATTCTGTTCGGCCAACTAGTACTACTTTCGCTCCTTCTTTAGCAAGTCTAATAGCTGTTTCCTTTCCAATCCCACTACCTGCACCTGTAATAACACAAACTCGATCGTTAAATCGTGACATCGAATTTCCCCCTAGCAAATTATGACGTATATTGACCACTTCATTGACATAAGCTGATGTCACTAGCTGTTGATCTTTGAACATGCATTATACATAACCCTCATAGGGGCTAAAAAGGCTCCTTTGAAACTGATAGTCCATGATGAATTAAACTAGCAACTGTAGAGTTAAATTTTGAAAAACGAGCGTCTTTCGTTTGCCCCTTTTTATAACGATAGTAGATTTGTTGGGCAATAACAGCTAGTTTGAAATAAGCGAAGGTTAGATAATAATGAACACTTGAAACGTCACGTCCACTTTTTTTGGCATAGTGTTCAACCATTTCACTCCTAGACATAAAGCCAGGGAGTACAGTAACAGGAGGTTTTCCAAAACCAATCTTTAATAGATCTGGGTCACTGTCCTCGATCCAATAACCTAAAGCAACTCCTAAGTCTGCTAACGGATCCCCCACAGTCGTCATTTCCCAATCAAATAAACCGACAATTTTAGTAATATCATCATGTGCAAACATCGAATTATTCAATTTAAAATCATAGTGAATGACTGAAGGATCTGGAGATGTTGGCACGTTCTTCACTAACCAATTCGTTAGCTCTTCTACACCTTTAATATCATCCGTTTTTGCTTTAGCGTATCTGCCAATCCAACCATTTACTTGACGTTCCATAAAACCTTCAGGACGGCTTATTTCTATTAACCTTGTCGATCGATAATCAATGCTATGCAAATCAACTAAAGTATGAATCATCGTTTCAGAAATCTTTCTACAGATGTCAGCGGTAACCTCGATTTCAGGTGGAAATTCGGTATCTATGACAATCCCATGGCGACGTTCCATAATAAAAAAAGGTCTACCAATGATACTTTCATCCTCACAAAATACAATCGGTTTAGGAGCGCCTGGAAAAACTGGATGAACTTCCTTTAAAATATAGTACTCTCGTTTCATATCGTGAGCTTTAGGTGCTACAGGTCCTAAAGGAGGACGGCGGAGAACTGCCTCCCATAGACCAGCTTTTAAAGAGTAGGTTAAATTGGAGTGACCCGAAGGAAATTGTTCAATCTCAAGTGAGTGTTCTTCAAGTTCTTGAACATAGTCTCGTAAATAGGTCTCAAGCTTCCTATGATCAAGCTCTTCCCCCTTACGAACAGGTATGGTATCTTTAAAACTCATCTTAAAACTCCTTCTTTTTGAAAATTATCTTTTTAACTGAAACTGAATCATTATTAAGATGGAGTACCTATTAAAAATTGATTTAATTTTTCTTTTATTTCATCTGGTATGAGTTTACTTTTTTGTTCTTGAAAATCAAAGTACACGACTACAGCTTTTCCTTTTGCAATGAGCTTTTGGTCACGGTTGTACATGTGATGAATAACTTGAAAGCTCGAATTTCCAACATGTTCAATAGATGTTTTTATTGTCAGACGCTCATCAAAATAGGCTTGATGAATAAAATCACAGCCTGTATGCGCTAAAATGAATTTCCAACTCTTCATATCCATATCAGTAGAAAATAATTTAAAAAATTCTATTCGTGCTTCTTCTAAATAGATAAAATAACTGATATTACTTACATGTCCTAGGCCATCTGTTTCACATGCCCGTACTTTTACTGTAATTTCATGGAACATCGACTCGCCCCTTTCTATTTGCTATAGACCTTTCTGTTTTCATACACATCATGCAGAAATGACTTAACTACAGAAATCTACTTTACCTCTATTTATTCCGTTACTTATGAGTAAACACAGGTCGTCTCTTTTCAATAAAAGCTTGAACGCCTTCTCGAACATCTTCAGTTTGGAATACTTCTGCAAAAAGCTCTGCTTCTCGGTCAATTGCCTCATTAAATTCCATATTGGTGCCTTCATCAACTGCTTTCTTAATTCTTGAAAGAGCTTGTAGCGAATATCCACTTATTTTTTTGGCAATAGTTAAAGCTTCCTCCATTCCACTTCCACTTGGAACGACTTTATTCACAAGGCCGATATTCTCTGCTTCCTTGGCTGTAATTGGATCTCCAATAAACATAAGTTCTTTAGCCTTAGCCTCTCCTATTAGGCGTGGCAATCGTTGTGTCCCTCCACCACCTGGGAAAATACCGAGTTTAATCTCAGGTAACCCTAGCTGACTATGCTCCTCTGCAATTCTTAAGTCACAAGTTAACGCTAGCTCACAACCACCACCGAAAGTTAAACCGTTTAAGACAGCAATTGTTGGCTTTGGTAAAAAGTCAATTTGATTAAGTACTTGATGTGATTTCATAACATTTTCTTTCATATTTGGTTTCCCAATCGTTTGTGGGAATTCTTTAATATCTGCTCCTGCCATAAATGCCTTATTCCCAGCACCTGTTAAAATAACAGTAACTACTTCTTGATCCTGTTCAATCGTAGAAAAAACATCACTTAACTCAGCTACAACTTGTTGACTAAGAACGTTAAGTGGTGGATTATCAATTGTCACAATTCCAATTCCTGCTTCTTTTCTTAAAGTGACTAATTGTCCCATTATTTCTTCACCTCTACTTGTTCATAATCGTACCAACCATTGCCCGTTTTTCTTCCTAATGTCCCTGCTTTAACTTTTTCTTCAATACATTTTGCCGGTTTGTCTTTTGGGTCTCCCGTTTCTTTATAACGCTGTTCTTGAGCAAAGTAACCTACATCAATTCCAGATAAATCCATTAACTCGAATGGACCGAGCGGGTGATTTAAAGCCTTTTTTGTAATAATATCGATATCTTTAAAGTCGCATATTCCATCTTCGTAAAGCTTAATCGCTTCCGCATGAAGGGCGAATAATAGTCGATTTGCAACAAAGCCCCAAATCTCTTTTTTAAGTAAGACAGCTGTACGATTTATTTGTTCACATACATCCATCGTTATTTGAGCAGTTTCTTCAGATGTTTGCTCACTCATCACCACTTCAACACAGTCCATCACTAGAGGAGGGAAAAAGAAATGCATATTACAAACCTTTTCTGGACGAGACGTAACATCTGCTATTTGAGAATTAATAATGGTTGAGCTGTTTGTAGCTAATATCGCATGCGGCGGCGTAAGACGATCTAGTTTTTCAAACAATTCTCTTTTTACAGCTAACTTCTCAACAACGGCCTCGATTACAAAATCTGTATTTACAGCAGCTTCTTCCAAGCTCGTCGTGAATACTAAACGAGAAAATGCACGGTCCAAATCTTCTTGGCTAATCTTCCCTTTTTTTACCCACTTGCTCATTTGAAAGTGGAGGCTTTCTTTTGCTTTTTGCAAGGCCGTTTCTTGAATATCTTGAAGTTTAGTTTCATATCCTCCTAATGCACAAAGCATCGCAATTTGGTGTCCCATAGATCCTGCACCAATCACCGTTATATGTTTAACTTCATTAATTCCCATTACTTATTCCTCCCTCACATACTAAACAGTCAGTATCTTTAAATCACACCTCTGAACCACAGAGATGTTTTTTTATGATTTAATGCCATTCAAAATTAAATCCATGTAAATCTTTGCCACCGCTACGTCTGGTAATGGTCCATCTGGTTCAAACCAATGATACGACCAATTACACATTCCTAAAATCCCAAGTGTAACGATATGAGAGTCCAAATCTTGTCGGAATTCACCTTTTTCGATCCCTAGTTTAACTAATTGTTGTAGGTTAATCCTGAATTGATCACGCTTTTCAAAAATTTTTGAGAGATGTTCTTGGGAAAGATTTTGCATTTCACGAAAAAATATTCTAGCGCTTTTCCCCTGACTCTCTATATTTTTAATTAACATCGTGACAATTCTATATAGCTTCTCCTGACAGGATAAGTTTGAATCATCAATAATTTTTCCTTGCCTTGAGAGTATATCATCTATAAACTGCATATGAATTTCCATTAGGAGTTGCTCTTTACTCGTAAAGTAATAATAAAAAGTTCCCTTTGTAACTCCTAGTTCATCCACAATATGTTGAATGGACGTCTCAGAAAATCCTTTACTATCAAATAACTCAACACTTTTTTCAAAAATTTTATTCTTCATTGTCAACCCCACCATCTTCAGTGTATTCTGTTAGTTATTATAGCATACCAACCTTCACACTCCTTTTCTAGAGCTTCTGCGATGTTTTTATTTCACTTGATGTTCTTCCCATAATATTTTTCCTACACTCGTTTTAGGAAGTTCGCCACGAAACTCAAAGATTTTAGGAACTTTATAAGCGGCTAAATGCTTTTCAAAATACCTCTTGATTTCAACTTCAGATTGTTCATCGAACATACTCTCTCCATTGAAGCTTAAAACGTTAGTCCACCACCATCCACCATGACTGTCGAACCGGTTACAAACGATGCCTCATCTGAAGCTAAAAACAGGACGACATTAGCAACCTCTTCTGGTTTTCCTAAACGTCTTAAGGCATTCGCTTTGGAAATAATCCCCCATTTCCACTCATCTTCGCGCCAATCATTTATAATTGGCGTATCAATAACACCTGGTGCTATCGCATTCACACGAATATTTTTTTTACCAAATTCCAGTGCTGCATTTTTGGTTAATGTGATGACCCCGCCTTTTGCTGCATTATAAGGGCCTTGAAATTTCATCCCTTTTATTCCGAGAACACTAGAAGTATTAATAATCGAACCACCATTTCCTTTTTCCATGTATGGAATGGCATGCTTCATCCCTAAATAAACACCCTTTAAATTAATGTTCACAACTTTATCCCACTCTTCAGTCTCAAGTTCGGTAATCTTTAATTGTTGATTACCAACACCTGCATTATTAAAAACAATATCGATTGAACCGTACTGCTTAAAAGTTGAATTCATCAGTCGTTTTATTTCTTCTTCATTCGAAACATCAGCTTTAATGAAAGAAGCTTCACCACCATTTTTATGAATGGCAGAAACCGTTTCCTCACCAGCTTGTTCATTGACATCAGATACAATCACCTTTGCACCTTCTTCAGCTAAACGCAGAGCAGCAGAGCGACCAATTCCGCTGCTCCCTCCTGTAACTATGGCTACTTTGTTTTTTACCCGCATATAAACACCTCTATCCTTCTCTCTCTATTAATGTGGCGATTCCTTGCCCTCCGCCAATACAAGCCGTTATTAATGCAGTTCTAGCCTTTCTACGCTCTAATTCATATACCGCTTTTGTCATAAGAATCGCTCCTGTTGCACCAAGCGGGTGACCATGAGCAATTGCTCCACCGTTCACATTGAGCTTTGCTAAATCCATTTCGAGCTCTCTGTTACAAGCGATAACTTGAGCTGCAAACGCTTCATTTAACTCTATTAAGTCAATATCTTCTATCTTTAACCCCGTTTTATTTAATAGTTTACGAGTTGCCGGTACCGGCCCAATTCCCATAATATTTGGGTCTACCCCACTTACAGTATAGTCTCTCACAACAGCTAATGGCTTCAATCCTAATTCCTCTGCCTTTTCACGAGACATAATGACTAGGGCACTCGCTGCATCATTTAATCCAGAGCTACTTCCTGCTGTTACTGTTCCGTCTTTCAGGAAAGCAGGGAGTAACTTTTGCAGCCCTTCGATCGTCGTATTCGCACGAGGATGCTCATCAACAGAAAAACGAATCGGTTCTCCTTTTCGAACAGGCACATCTATTGAAACGATTTGCTCGTTATAATAGCCTGCTTCCATCGCAGCAGCCATTCTTTGCTGGCTCATCAACGAGTATTCATCCTGCTCTTCACGAGAAATAGAATACTTTTTGGCTAAGTTTTCAGCAGTAATTCCCATCGGTGGATTACCAATTTCTTTTGGCGATAACTGGGAGGATCTAAATTGTGGTGGCATCATGCTATACGCTTTAGTCGGCCGATCCATTAAATACGGTGCTCGACTCATACTCTCTGTTCCCCCAGCAATAAAGACATCCCCATCTCCAGCTTTAACAGCTTGTGCTGCTAGATTTACAGCATTAATTCCAGAACCACATTGACGATCAACTGTTAATCCTGGCAACTCTAAAGAAAGTCCTGTTTGTAATGCTGTTAAACGTGCGATATTTCCTCCTCCACTTAAAACGTTTCCAAAAATAACGTCATCTACCATTTCAGAAGTTACATTTGCCCTTTTCATAGCTTCTTTAATTACCACTGCACCATATTCATGGGCTTGTAGACTTGCTAATGCCCCCCCTTGTCTTGCGATCGCTGTACGAACAGCGGAAACGATAACCGCATCTCTTTTCGACATACCTTCTCCTCCTTAGTTTTTGAATGAGATTTCTAAAAATTTGCTCAAAAGATAAAGTATAAGTTGATCCAAGATCGAGAACGTTACACCTTGTGTAACATACTTTAACCTTAATTGAATAGACTCACTTACATAGCATGCGAGCCACCATCAACGACGAGAACATCACCTGTAACAAAGTTAGAGGCATTAGAGGCTAAAAACAATGCTGCTCCTTTCAAATCATAATCGCTACCGAAACGATTTAACGGCGTCCGTTCTAAAATTAACGTTGATCCTTTATCTAATAAACCTTTGGACATTTTCGTCGGGAAAAAGCCTGGCGCAATCGCGTTAACGTTAATATTATATTGGCCCCATTTCGTTGCTAGATCTTTTGTAAATGTAATGACAGCACCTTTACTAGTGTTATAACCAACAGTATCCATAACCCGAGGATCAGCACCACCCAATCCAGCAACAGACGCAATATTGATAATCTTACCTGATTGTTGTTTAATCATTTCTCGCCCAACCGCCTGAGACATCAAAAAAGTACCTGTCACATTAACATTCATTACTTTATTCCAGGCTTCAAGGGGCATTTCAACAGCAGGAGCTCCCCATGTTGCGCCACTATTATTGACAAGTATATCAATCGAGCCAAACTCTTCGAGAGTCCCATCAACAACATCTTGAACGTCACTTGGGTTCGTTACATCACATTGAAATGCAAGAGAACGGACACCTTTTTCTCTTAACTTTTGACTAACTTCTTCACAAGCTTCAAGTTTTCTGGAGCATACAACGACATTAGCCCCAGCTTCTGCAAACGCTTCTGCCATCTGTTGACCTAAACCGCGTCCTCCACCAGTGACGATTGCTGTTTTTCCATCTAATTTAAACAAATCTAATGCATTCAAATCGTTTCCACCTCTCACTTATGTTTTCATAATATAATAGTAACTAGGGGTAAATGGCTCTTACTCATTTTTACTGACTCGAATTTAGTAATTCTTTAACTCTAGTTTTGCAATTGATTCTCGATGTACCTCATCTGGCCCATCAGCTAAGCGAAGTGTTCGAATTGCAGCGTATTGATTTGCAAGTGGGAAGTCTTCACTTACACCTGCTCCTCCATGCACCTGAATCGCTCGATCTATAACATTTAGAGCCATTTGTGGTGCAATAACTTTAATCATCGCAATTTCTTTTTTGGCAATTTTATTCCCTACTGTATCCATCATATAGGCTGCTTTTAATGTGAGCAGACGGGCTTGTTCGATCTCAATTCTTGAATTTGCAATCGCTTCTCTAGTAACGCCCTGTTCTGCCAATGTTTTACCAAAAGCTACTCTTTCCTTTGCTCGTTTACAAAGTAGTTCAAGCGCTCGTTCAGCTGCACCGATTGTTCGCATACAATGGTGAATCCTTCCCGGCCCTAATCTACCTTGAGCAATCGCAAACCCTTTTCCTTCTCCCCAAAGGATATTAGATGCTGGTACACGGACATCTTTAAATTCAATTTCAGCATGACCATGTGGTGCATCATCATATCCAAACACCGGTAGCATACGAATCACATTCACACCTGGCGTATCCATCGGAACGAGGATCATCGATTGCTGTTCATGCCTGGCAGCAGAAGGATCTGTTTTCCCCATGACAATCAAAATTTCACAACGTGGATCACCTGCTCCTGAAGACCACCATTTCCTTCCATTTATTATATATTCGTCCCCTTCCCTGCGAATTTCTGCTTGAATATTCGTTGCGTCAGAAGAGGCAACTTCAGGCTCAGTCATGCAAAACGCTGAACGAATTTCACCTTCTAAAAGTGGTTTTAACCATTTCTCCTTATGTTCTTCTGCTCCGTAACGAACAAGCACTTCCATGTTTCCTGTATCTGGTGCACTACAGTTAAAAACTTCCGGAGCAATCATTGAACGACCCATAATTTCACATAATGGAGCATACTCTAAATTTGTTAGGCCAGCTCCATATTCACTTTCTGGTAAAAATAAATTCCATAGTCCAGCTTCTTTTGCTTTAATCTTCATGTCTTCCATCACTTTTGGAACTGCACTCCAGCGTGTCTCTTGTTGGTTAAGCTGTTCTTTGTAAACCCTTTCATTTGGGTACACCACTTCATCCATAAAAGCAGTCAGCTTTTCCTGTAATTCAATTACCTTCGGGCTATGGTCGAAATTCATATTACACCCTCCTAATTATTTAATTTACTAACCGGTTAGTATGTTTTATTCAAAAAATATATGACTTTGCCACATATTTTATTCTCATATATATAATAGAACACATTTTCAGAATATTCAAGTATTAAATTTTAAGAATGTAATTGTCATGCTTGAAACGTCTTGTCCATAGGATGTATAAGAGGTGATTTTATGACTCATAAAGAGTTGTTTACATTGTTTATTGTTTTTATCGCCTTATTTCTATTTGGCATGACGATTATGAGAGCAGGACTGCATAACTTAGCAGGAAATCGCTTTAAATATATATTAGAAGGAATGACTGATACTCCTTGGAAAGGTTTATTATTAGGTGCTGGAGTAACCGCAATTCTCCAAAGCAGTTCTGCAGTTATGATTATGGCAGTTGGTCTTGTAGCAGCTGGCGTACTTAGTTTTCAAAAGTCAATAGGAATTATACTTGGAACGAATATCGGTACATGTCTTACACTGGAAATTTTAGCAATTGATTTATCTTTTTTTATCATGCCATTACTGCTTATTGGGGTGTTTTTACTTTTCCTTAAAAATCCAATTTCGTATTTCATCGGTTGTATCTCTTTTGGATTGGGCTGTATTTTTGTTGCGATGCATGGATTGGAGGGACTTGCATACCCGATATCGTCTTTACCTTTCGCTCATGCTTTTTTTACTTGGACAAATAATAGTGAATTGTTTGGCATCGGTTTAGGCACCGTTTTCTCAGCCATTATTCAATCAAGTACAGCAACAACGGCGATTGCAATGGGTTTTATGAACGATGAAATCTTTGGGTTACCATCGGGTATTGCCATTATGCTAGGGGCTAATATTGGAACGTGCTTCAGTGCTTTCTTGGCGAGCGTTGGTGCGAACCAATCTGCAAAATTAGTTGCTTTTGCACACATTTGGTTAAATTTATTAGGTGTTGTATTATTCTTTCCATTCATTGGCTGGTTAAGCGAGATCTCTAGCTCATTAACCCACTTACCGAGCTTACAGCTCGCTCATGCGAGTACAATTTTTAACATTATATCTTCATTAGTGCTTCTACCTTTTGTCCATTGGTATGCTAAGTTTATTATTTTCGTTCATGGAAAAAACGGGTGACGTTTTCTAAAGTAGGAAGGCTTCATAAATGTCTGCACTGTTCTAAATTAGTTCGTTGTGCTGCACGACACATTGTTTATGAGTTAACCTAAATTCGTGTCACCCGTTTCATTTTTTAATAATCAGATTGGGATTGCCCACCATTTACGATAACAATTCCTGCACTTGCACCAATGCGCGTTGCACCAGCTTCAATCATTGCCAATGCACCTTCGCGGTCTCGGACGCCACCTGAAGCTTTTACCCCAATATCAGGACCGACTGTTTCTCTCATTAGGCGAATATCCTCAATCGTTGCACCACCTGTAGAGAATCCAGTCGATGTTTTTACGTAATCTGCACCTGCTTGCACAGAAAGCTTACATGCACGAACTTTTTCTTCCTCTGTTAGTAAGCTTGTTTCGATAATTACTTTTGTTAACGCCTTTCCTTTAGCCGCTTCAACAACAGCACGAATATCTGCTTCAACAAGCTGGTCGTTGTTATCCTTTAATGCACCAACATTAATAACCATATCAACTTCAGTCGCACCTTCTTCAATTGCTTTCGTCGTTTCAAATGCTTTTACTTCGGATGTATTTGCACCTAATGGAAAACCGATAACCGTACATACTTTTACTTCTGGTGTATCCTTTAGTTGTTCATATGCAGTTTGAACCCATGTTGGATTTACACAAACCGATGCAAACTTGTACTCCTTTGCTTCTTTACAAAGTTGAATAATTTGATCCTTCGTAGTTTCAGCTTTTAATAATGTATGGTCGATCATTTTAGCGATATTGTCACTCATCTGTAAATCCTCACTCTCATTCAGTTGTACGTACCTCTTCTATCCTAACATATATTTAGAGCACTCTGCAAGTTCAATCATTTTCAAAAAGATTGTCCAAAATAGCTATGTTATTAGCTGAATTGTAAATTTTAAGAGTTAAATAAAGAAGCTAACTTATAAAGTTTTTAAAAGCGCCTCAGTTTACGATATATAGTATTACCCATTACATAGGTTCTATAAATCATACTTAGGTGCTTTCCACTTTAATATAAGTTAGCCTCTTACTCAATTATCCATTTACAACGATTTTACGCTCAGCTTCTAAAACACGAACAAATTCACCTTCGTTGTATGGATAACCTGCTTTTATAATTTTTACTTTTACAATTTCTCCGATCAAACTTTCTGTTGCTGGGAATTTAACTTTTAAGTAATTATCAGAGTAACCAATATATAAGCCACTATTAGGGTCTTCTTTATCCATTTCCTCTGGTATGACTTCGAGTACTTCCCCTTCAAATTGAGAAGCATATTCCTTCGCTAATTGATTTGATAGCTCAATCAGACGATGTACACGGTCATTTTTTACGTCTTCATCAACTTGATCATCCATTCGCGCAGCTGGTGTCCCCGTTCGCTTCGAATAAGGGAAGACATGCAACTCTGAAAACTTATGCTTAGCAATAAAATCATACGTTTCTTGGAACTCTTCTTCCGTTTCACCTGGGAACCCAACAATAACATCAGAAGTAACAGCCAACCCTGGTAATACTTCTTTTAGACGATCTAAGCGTTCACCAAAGAATTCCATTGTATATTTGCGTCGCATTCTCTTTAAAACTGTATTTGACCCCGATTGAAGCGGAATGTGAAGATGACGAACGACTTTTGTAGATCGATTTATCACTTCAATTACTTCATTTGTAATTTGACTCGCTTCAATTGATGAAATACGAATTCGTTTAAGTCCTTCAACTTTTTCTAAATCCTCTAGTAACCGAGCAAGACTATAATCTTTTAAATCTTCACCATACCCGCCTGTATGAATACCGGTTAAGACAATTTCTTTATAACCTGCGTTTACTAGCTGTGTCGCTTGTTTAATGACTTCCTTCGGGTTACGTGAGCGCATTAAACCACGAGCCCATGGAATGATGCAAAACGTACAGAAATTATTACAGCCTTCTTGAATTTTTAATGATGCACGCGTACGATCGGTAAATGCAGGAACATCTAGCTCCTCGTATACTCGGGTTTTCATTATGTTACTTACGCCATTGATCGGTTCACGTTCCGTCTTATACTGCTCAATGTACGTAAGCATCTTTGTACGGTCTTGTGTTCCAACAACAATATCTACACCCGGAATAGCCATGATTTCTGCAGGAGACGTTTGTGCGTAACATCCAGTTACACAAATTACAGCATCTGGATTTTTTCGAATCGCACGCCTAATCACTTGACGACTTTTTTTATCACCTGTATTTGTTACTGTACATGTATTAATAACATAAACATCGGCTGTTTTCTCAAAGTCAACCTTTTCATAGCCATCCGCTTTAAATAGTTGCCAGATCGCTTCCGTTTCATAGTGGTTTACTTTACAGCCTAATGTTTGAAATGCAACTGTTGGCATTTATCTCACCTCTCTAACTCAAAATAATAGGATATAGTAGAAAGTATATACAACGGTGCTGTTTCAGCTCGTAAAATTCTTGGCCCAAGACTACAAGGAATAAACCCTGCATCAGACAGCTTATTAGCTTCACCTTCAGAAAAACCACCTTCAGGTCCGACGACAAATAGGAGGGACTCACCTATCTTGGCTTCCGCTAAGATGTTTGCTAGTTGTTTATGCTCACCGGACTTTCCTTTTTCTTCGTAAGCAAATAACACATGATCAAACTCACTTTTTCGCTCAATTAATTGACCCATGCTATGGAGACTTTTAATCACAGGAATCCGACTTCTATGAGACTGCTCGGCTGCTTCTTTTGCGATTTTATTTAAACGATCAAGTCGTTTATCTTCTTTTTTTCCATCCCATTTCACAATGGAACGCTCACCTTGAACAGGAATAAACTGAGCTGCTCCGAGCTCAGTTCCTTTTTGTATGACCAAATCAAGCTTATCACCTTTTGGAAGAGCTTGAGCAATTGTAACATTGACCGGTAGTTCACTATCACTCGGAAGATCTTCAATAATAAGCGCTACGACTTGATCATCTTCAAAATGATCAATTTCACAAAGGCAAACACGATCATAATTATTACTACAAATAATGTGGTCTCCTTCGGTCATACGCATGACACGGGTAATATGTTTGACATCCTCACCGTAAATGAGAACCATATGATCATTCATTTGTTCTTTAGCCACAAAATATCTTTGCATATCTATTTTCACCTAATTATAACTATTAGTAATAATATAAGTTCAAAAAGGAGGACAAAAAGATCCAAGAAGTTCGAGGCGGCGTAGCTTCGAGTAGCGCAGTGTATGTTTTTAATACATGAGCGACGTAGAAGCAAGCCAACGAAGAAATTCGCCAGAGATTTTACCCGGACTTTTTGAATTACCTATCTTCAATAGTGTTTATTTTACACTCTTTTCGCTACAATAGCTACCCAATCTTCCATCTCTAATATTTCCTCAATTTCAAACCCATGGGAAATCAGTGCTTCTTTCACTTCTACTTTCTTTCGTTGAATAATACCTGATGTTATAAATTTACCACCTGGCTTAAGTACCCTTGCCGCATCTTGGACGAAACGTACGATGATTTCCGCTAAAATATTAGCAACAATTACGTTATATTGACCATCAATACCTTCAATAAGGTTATTTTGGCTAACCGTAACGACGTCATCTACCTTATTAATTTGTGTATTTAACTTGGCGCTTTCAACGGCAACTTCATCTAAGTCTAAAGCAATGACTCTTCCTGCCCCAAGCTTTGCGGCAGCGATACTTAATACCCCAGTACCTGTTCCAACATCAATCACTTCGTCACCTTTTTGAATATTTTTCTCTAGTGCTTGAACGCATAGAACTGTTGTTGGATGAGTGCCCGTACCAAATGCCATTCCTGGATCTAATTCAATAACACATTCATCTTCACGTACTGGTTTATATTCTTCCCAAGTAGGACTAATAGTAATTGAGTTTGAAATTTTAACTGGTTTATAGTATTTTTTCCAAGCTGTTGCCCAATCTTCTTCTTTTACTTCATGTAACGTCACTTTGTTATAACCTAAATCGATATCATACAAAAGTAATCCGTTGATCGCTTCTTTTACTTCATCAACTGTCTCTGCTAAAAAGCTATTGACCGGGAAATAAGCTTTGACGATAACGCCTTCCTCTGGATAATCATCAGGAGAGAGTTGGTAGATTTCACCGAGATGGACGCCCCAGTCTTTAATTAAATCATGAGGATCTTCAATTACTACTCCACTTGCTCCAGCTTCATGTAAAATATTACTAACTGGTTCAACTGCTTCTTGTGTTGTATGAATACTAAATTCTGTCCATTTCAAATCTACCAACTCCATCCAATTTCTTAATTAATCACCTTTAAAAGCGCGTTTTACCTTAGCAAAAAAATTATCATGCTGCTCGTCGACTTCACTACCACTTAATTTCCCAAACTCACGTAATAAATCTTTTTGTTTATCTGATAAATTTTTCGGTGTAATTACCTTAACTTTCACGTGTTGATCTCCTTGACCGTGACCATGAATGTTTGGTACACCCTTTCCTCTCAATCGGAAACTTGAACCGGTTTGTGTACCAGCTGGAATTTTCAACTTCACTTTTCCTTGTAAGGTCGGTACTTCAATTTCATCACCTAGTGCTGCTTGCACAAACGTGATTGGCATATCACAGTATATATCATCACCAGAACGAGTAAAGAACTCATGCGGCTTTACATTAAATACAATATATAAATCACCAGGAGGGCCGCCGTTTACACCAGCTTCACCTTGACCCGTGTGGCGAATTTGCTGCCCATGATCAATTCCTGCAGGGATACGAACTTTAAGTTTCTTACGCTTTCTTATCGTTCCATCGCCACCACATGTTGTACATTTTTCTTTGATGAATTTTCCAGTTCCACTACAATGTTGACAAATCCTGCGGTTAACGATTCGGCCAAATGGTGTGTTTTGTTCAACGTTTAACTGACCACTACCTCCACAATGAGAACATGTTTCTGGTTTCGTTCCTGGCTTAGCACCTGTTCCTGTACATGTTGAACACGTTTCTTCACGCGGAATTTCAATTTCTGTTTCCTTTCCGAAGACGGCTTCTTTAAAATCAATTGTCATCGTATATTGTAAATCTGCACCTTGCCGAGGAGCATTTGGATTTCTACGTCCACCGCCACCTCCAAAGAACATGTCGAAAATATCCCCAAAACCGCCAAAATCACCAGCTCCGCCGCCACCAAAGCCTTGGTTCGGATCAGTATGCCCAAATTGATCATAGTGCGCTCTCTTTTGCGAATCACTTAATGTATCATAAGCAGACTTTACCTCTTTAAATTTTTCTTCTGCATCTGCAGCTTTATTTACATCTGGATGATATTTACGCGCTAGTTTTCGGTAAGCTTTCTTAATTTCATCTTCTGAAGCGTTCTTGTCTACTCCAAGCACTTCATAAAAATCTCGCTTGCTCATCCTATCCACTCCCGATTTTTTTACATAACAGTAATCATACCATAATAGATGTCGTTCAAAAAGGCTGATAAAAATTCCAGTCGAAAGTATTTTTACCTTGCTTTTGGAGCACCTATCTTTATTAGATGAAAAAGCCAAAGCCAAGAAAGCCTGACTTTGACTTTTTCAAAAGAAGTATTAGAAGAGGTTATTCAAAAGGTCCAAAATCAAATAGCTGGTCATACTCTATTCACTCTGTATTTTGAACATACCTACAAAAGTAAAATTATTTCTTGTCGTTGTCGTTAACTTCTTCATACTCGGCATCAAAAACATTTTCATCACCTTGTTGCTGACCTGCACCTTCAGCGCCGGCTTCCCCTTGAGCTTGCTGTGCTGCTTGAGCTGCTTGCTCATAAAGTTTTGTAGACAGCTGTTGAACCACTTCTTGAAGCTCATCTTTTGCTGTACGAATTGCATCAAGATCTGTACCCTCTAATGCTGTTTTTACCTTATCTTTTGCTTCATTCGCTTTGTCGATTTCAGCTTGTTCTACTTTATCACCAAGTTCTTTTAATGTTTTTTCAGTCGTAAATACTAAGTGATCTGCTTCGTTACGAAGTTCAGCTTCTTCACGACGCTTTTTATCTTCTTCAGCGTTCGCTTCTGCTTCTTTCACCATTTTTTCAATTTCCTCGTCTGATAAACCAGATGAAGATGTAATTGTAATGGATTGCTCTTTATTTGTTCCTAAATCCTTCGCTCTAACATTAACAATTCCATTTGCATCAATATCAAATGATACTTCGATTTGTGGAACGCCACGTGGAGCTGGAGGAATATCCGTTAATTGGAATCGACCTAGTGTTTTATTGTAAGCTGCCATTTCACGCTCACCTTGAAGGACGTGAATATCAACGGCAGTTTGATTGTCAGCTGCTGTTGAGAACGTTTGAGACTTACTTGTTGGAATCGTCGTGTTACGTTCAATTAACTTAGTGAATACGCCACCCATTGTTTCAATTCCTAATGATAAAGGTGTTACATCTAGTAAAACAACGTCTTTCACGTCTCCTGTTAGTACACCTGCTTGAACGGCTGCACCAAGGGCAACAACTTCATCAGGGTTTACACCTTTATGAGGCTCCTTACCTGTCAACTTTTTAATTGCATCTTGAACTGCCGGAATACGTGTAGATCCTCCAACTAAGACAACACGATCGATATCATTTGCTGACATTCCTGCATCTTGTAGCGCACGGCGAGTTGGCCCTAATGTACGTTCAACTAAATCAGCTGAAAGCTCCTCAAATTTAGCGCGGCTTAAGCTTACTTCTAAGTGCTTAGGACCTGTAGCATCAGCCGTAATGAACGGTAATGAAATTTGTGTTTGTGTTACACCAGATAGGTCTTTTTTCGCTTTTTCAGCAGCGTCTTTTAAACGTTGCATTGCCATTTTATCTTGAGAAAGATCAATACCATTATCTTTCTTGAATTGCTCTACTAAATAATCAATAATCACTTGGTCAAAGTCGTCTCCACCTAGTTTATTATCACCAGATGTCGCTTTAACTTCGAAGAATCCATCTCCAAGCTCAAGAATGGAAACATCAAACGTTCCACCACCAAGGTCATATACAAGAATCGTTTGGTCTTCTTCTTTTTCTAATCCATAAGCAAGCGCAGCTGCCGTTGGCTCATTGACAATACGATCAACTTCTAAGCCTGCAATTTTACCTGCATCTTTTGTCGCTTGGCGTTGGGCATCGTTAAAGTAAGCTGGAACCGTAATAACGGCTTTTGTTACAGGCTCACCTAAGTAGCTTTCAGCATCTGCTTTCAATTTTTGTAAAATGATTGCTGAAATTTCTTGTGGACTATATTGTTTACCTTCAATTTCTTCTTTGTGATCTGTACCCATATAACGTTTGATGGAAATAACAGTGTTAGGGTTTGTGATTGCTTGACGTTTTGCTACTTCCCCAACTAAACGCTCACCATCTTTAAATGCCACTACTGAAGGTGTTGTACGATTTCCTTCAGCGTTTGGAATAACTACCGCTTCTCCACCTTCCATTACAGCAACACAAGAGTTTGTTGTCCCTAAGTCAATACCAATAACCTTGCTCATTTTGTAACTCCTCCATTCAAATCAATTCAAATTTTATTTCATATATGTAGTGCTTTAACCATTTACTTTAACCATTGATGGTCTGATAATTCTATCTTTTAATTTATACCCTTTTTGGAATTCTTCAACGACGGTATTCGGTTCATGTTCATCCGTTTCAACTTGCATAACCGCTTGGTGTAAGTGCGGATCGAATGTTTGCCCTACTGCCTCAATCACTTCTACACCTTCTTTTTTCAGTGCATCTTGAAGTTGGCGATGAACCATTTCCATTCCCTGAAGTAGTGTCTTCGTCTCTTCATTTGTCGGATCAATCGCTAAAGCACGCTCAAAATTATCTAACACTGGTAGCAGTTCTTCCACTAAGCTTTGTGCTCTATATTTAGAAGCCGCTTCTTTCTCCTCTTTCGTGCGGCGGCGGAAGTTATCGTAGTCAGCATGAACACGTAACAAACGGCTATTTAAATCTGCTGCTTGTTGTTCAAGCTCATTTATTTTTTGTTGTTCTTCCGAAAGTTCTTCTGTGACTTCCGTTTGTTCAACATCACTTTCAGGTTGTTCATTTACTTCTTCCATAGTTTCATCTTCAATGATTGTTTCCGTTTGGTTTTTTTCCTGTTCCAACCTGTTCACCTCCCGTAATTATAAAGTCATAATTTAGAATGACATGACTTTTAGCTGTGGGAAAACATCCCCACAACTAATTGTCAATATTACCATTCCTACCCTCTTTGATACAAGTGAGTTAATAATTTCGTTAAATCTTTAGAAATATAATCAACGAGTCCAATGACCCGACGATATTCCATTCTTGTAGGACCGAGGATCCCTACAGTACCCATATGTTTTCCACCAATTGAGTAAGAGGCTGTAATAATACTGCAATTTTCAAGAGCATCAATATTTGTTTCGTGACCAATTTTCACTTGGATTCCTGATGACTCAGAACGAAAGATTTGCTGTACAAGCGTATCTTCTTCCAATATGTTCAAAAGGTGTCTAACTTTCTCTACATCTCGGAATTCTGGTTGTGTTAATAAATTGGTTTTGCCACCATAAAATACCTTATCATTTCGGTCTGTTTCAAACGTTAGTTGAAACATTTTTAAAATTTCTTTGTAATTGTTAAGGTGCTCTTTAAAAATACTTGCAACTTCACTGTTTAATTTTTCCCGTAATTGATATAGTGGTACTCCTTTTAAACGGTCATTTAAGATATTGACGACTTTTTCCATCTCTGAAGGATTCATCCCTTCTGGAATTGTAATCGAAAAATTCTCAACATGTCCCGTATCTGTCACGAGAATAAACACGGCTTTACGGTCTGAAAGCGGAATAATTTGAACATGCTTTAAACAAGCCTCAAACATTTCAGGACCTAAAACGATTGAAATATAGCTCGTAACTTGTGACAAAATTTTCGCTGACTGTTGAATAACTTGCTCGGCTTCTTCTTTCTTATTCGAGAATAAAGTTTCCACCTTTTCAATTTCAGCACCAGTCAAACGATGAGGCATTAACAAGTGATCAACATAATAGCGATACCCCTTATGCGACGGAATTCGTCCAGCAGAACTATGCGGTTTCTCGATATAGCCTTGTTCCTCTAAATCAGCCATTTCGTTACGAATGGTCGCTGCGCTATACTCAACGTCCTCACGTTTTGAAATGCTGCGCGAACCGACCGGCTCTGCAGAACGAATATAATCATCAACGATTGCCTGCAAAATTAAAAGTTGCCGTTCTGTCAACATCCCAAATCACCTCTGTTAGCACTCTATAGGTTCGAGTGCTAAATCTAAAATAAAATTAACAAAAAGGAGTTTTTTTGTCAACTAGTTACCCACTGCTAAAAATTGTTCAAACACTTCATTTGCTAAAAAAACCCCTTTTTTTGTTAGCTTTATTCTGTTGTGATCAATTGAAACTAACTGTCTTTCTAGCAATGTTGCAATTTGTTTAGAATAAACTTCCAGTACGTCTATTCCATAACGCTTTTTAAATTTTTCAAGGCTTACACCATCAAGCTTTCGTAATCCCATGAACATCTCTTCTTCCATCTGTTCACTTTTACTTAACTGGTGACTTTCTATCCTAGCTTGTTTCGTTTCATTTATTGATTGAATATACCTTTGTACAGGCCCAATGTTTGCATACCGAACACCATCGATATAACCGTGAGCACCGGCACCCAATCCAAAATACTCTTCATTATTCCAATAGATGAGGTTATGTTTACTTTCATAACCTTGCTTTGCAAAATTACTAATTTCATATTGACGATAGCCATGCTCGTCCATTTGATCGATTAATAGCTCATACATCGTAGCTTCCTCATCTTCTGACGGAAGTGGTAGGTTTCCTTTACGAAGGAGGTTATAGAAAACTGTTTTTTCTTCGACTTTTAAAGAATAAGCAGAAAAATGTTCTATTTCTAATGTAAAAGCTTTAATTAATGTATCTTCAAACGAGTGCATCGTTTGTGTCGGAAGCCCAAACATTAGATCAACAGTCAGATTACTAAACCCTTTTCGCCTCGCTCGTTCGATGGTCTTATATATATCTTCAGGCTTATGCGTACGCCCAATTTTATTTAATAAAATGGGATCAAACGTCTGCAAACCGATACTTAACCGATTTACACCATACTCTTTTAAAACGTTAAGTTGCTCGTCTGTTATGCCACCCGGATTCACTTCAACCGTCCATTCCTTTAATTGCCCTGATAATGAAAAATGTTGATGTAAACTTGTTAACACCTTGTCTAATTGCTGGACAGATAAAGCCGTCGGTGTTCCTCCTCCGATGTAAATCGTTTCAATTGGCGCTTTTAATCGCTTGGCCGCTTCCTTCATTTCAATATCAAGTGCAGATACATATTCATCGACAGGCTGTCCATGTAAGAACACTTTATTAAAGTCACAATAGTGGCAGATGTGTTCACAAAATGGAATATGAACATAAATTGCAGTTGGCATCGTCTTCCTACTTTCTATTACAAAAAATTTTTAGCTTTTTATCCGATCTAAGAAGGGGGACTATTCCTTAAAATTGGTAAAAAACCGCAGGATTTAGCCTGCGGTCTAATCTACTGATGATTATACAAAAAAGTAGTTACGATTTCGAAGAATTTGAGTCATCCATACGTAAAACAGCCATAAATGCCTCTTGCGGAACTTCGACACTTCCGACACTCTTCATCCGCTTTTTACCTTCTTTTTGTTTTTCAAGAAGCTTACGCTTACGAGAAATGTCTCCCCCGTAACACTTCGCTAAAACGTTTTTACGCATCGCTTTAATCGTTGAACGAGCAATAATCTTTTGTCCTAAACTCGCTTGAACAGGGACTTCAAATTGTTGACGAGGAATAAGTTCTTTCAGCTTTTCAACGATAATCTTTCCACGTTCATAAGCTGAGTCGCGGTGAACAATGACAGATAACGCATCTACCTTTTCAGCGTTTAATAAAATGTCCATTTTCACAAGCTTTGATTCCTTGTAACCAATTAACTCATAATCAAACGAAGCATACCCTTTTGTATTTGATTTTAACTGATCAAAGAAATCATAAACAATTTCAGATAGCGGAATTTCATAAACGATCGAGACACGATTTTCATCTAAATATTGCATGTCGATAAAAATACCACGTTTACCTTGGCACAGTTCCATGACCGCTCCAACATAATCATTTGGAACCATTACTTTGGCTTTTACGTATGGTTCTTCAATTCGTTCAATTTTTTGCGGATCTGGCATTTTAGATGGATTGTCAATATCAATCATTTCTCCATCTGTTTTGAACACGTGGTAAACTACACTCGGCGCAGTTGTAATGATCGTAATATTAAACTCTCTTTCAATACGCTCTTGAATAATTTCCATGTGTAACAGACCTAAGAAACCACAACGGAAACCAAAGCCTAACGCTTGTGAGGTTTCGGGCTCAAATTGTAATGAAGCATCATTTAATTGTAGACGTTCTAACGCTTCACGTAGATCATTATAGTCGGCCGTATCAATTGGATAAATACCACAGAATACCATCGGATTCATTTTACGGTAACCAGGAAGTGGGGCATCTGCAGGGTTATCTGCAAGTGTCACTGTATCCCCTACGCGACAATCACTTACATTTTTAATAGATGCTGTTAAAAACCCTACATCACCAACTGTTAATTCATCGCGACGAGTTGGTTTCGGTGTGTACACCCCAACCTCATTTACTTCAAACTCTTTTCCTGTTGCCATCATCTTAATCTTCTGGCCAGGTTTTACCGTTCCTTCAATAATTCGAATATAAGCAATGACACCACGATACGAATCGTATAAGGAATCAAAGATTAATGCTTTTAACGGCGCATCAGGATCACCTGATGGAGCTGGGACTTTTTCAACAACTTGCTCCAAAATTTCTTCGATCCCAATACCATTTTTTGCAGACGCAAGCACAGCATCAGATGCATCTAGTCCGATAACATCTTCAACTTCTTTTTTTACCCGTTCAGGTTCAGCACTGGGTAAGTCGATCTTATTAATGACAGGTAAAATTTCTAAGTCATTATCTAAAGCTAAATAAACGTTTGCAAGTGTCTGCGCTTCAATTCCTTGTGCTGCATCAACAATTAATAGAGCACCTTCACAAGCCGCAAGACTTCGTGAAACTTCATACGTAAAATCGACGTGACCTGGTGTGTCAATAAGATGAAAAATATATTCTTCACCGTCACTTGCTTTATAAGTAAGCTGTACTGCGTTTAATTTTATCGTTATACCACGTTCTCGCTCTAGGTCCATTGAATCGAGAATTTGTTCTTTCATTTCTCGTTGTGTTAACGCACTCGTTTTCTCTAAAATGCGGTCAGCTAGCGTTGATTTTCCATGATCAATATGAGCAATAATCGAAAAGTTTCTTATTTTCGATCTGCGCGCTAAACGTTGTTCATTATTCATAGTTATTATCACTCCTATATGCACTAAGTTTGATTATACCAATGTGTTGCCCTTCCTTCAATAACGTAGTGAACTGTCATCGTAGAAAAAAAAGATTTATCGTTAAAATAGCGAAAAATATACTCTATCGAAATATAAAGGAGTTTAGGTTTAGGTGTCGGTGAGAAAAAAATAATGTGAAATTTCTTAGCGCTAGTTTAACGGGATAAATAACACACTAATTAGGAGCATAAACCACAGTCTGATTTATGCCCCTAATTTTTATTGAATGGTAATGCACAGAACACTTGGTCACTAGCTTTGCAAAAATCAACATAGAAAAAATACTTACAATTGCTAGTGACAGTCGTTCCCTGATTTGTGACAATATTAATGATTTTAAATCTTCAACTAATTATTTAACCACCCATCTATCATACTAGTAATTGCTGATACTGTATGATATACGACAATTTCTAATAGTTCTCCTATATTTGAACCGAGCTCGGAATAAAAGTTAAACGCACCAACATCTGCTGCTAATTGCTGTTTATCCTCTAAATCCTTTGTTGAATTTTCTGGTTTTTCAACCAGTTGATCCTTTTCTGGAGCAGGGACGGCTTGTTTGAACGTCACTTCTTGTTTCTGCTCTCCTTGATCAGGGGAGGAGGATGGTACTGTTATCGGATGTGCTCCTTCATTTTTACCAAATAGACTTAATGTTCCTTCATTTGCTTGATGAATTCCAAAGAGAACGCCAAATAGTAAAACAGATAAAATAAAGAATGTTCTCAGTAAAAATTTGGTCATCCTTCATCCTCCTCAGTATAATCGTTCTTGGGTCAGGTATCTGCTGTAGTAGTTAGTCTGTAGAAACTTTAGCTTGTTCCCAGTAAAATTCGCCAAATACTTCAGCAAACGCATCGGCAGAGCGGAACGCTTCTTCCACAGAATTTTCGACTCCACCAAACTCGATTAAAATTGAGTTATTTGATAAATCTTGATTGTAAACTCCATCCCTTCCAATTCCTCCCATTTCAACAACCCCTCGACTTAAACCAGGGTATTTTTTCTCTAACCGATGGTGTAAATCTTTGGCTAATTTTAAATTATGATCTTTATTGCGATTATCTCTTCCGATCACAAAGTAGATCCGTGCATAATGCTCACCGTTGATCGTTACTGTCGTCTTATCCTTTAGAAGGGAATCGCGATGAAGGTCAAAGAAAAATTCAAGTTGGTCGTTTCCAGCCATCGCTTCCTTAACAATTTCACGAGAAGCATCATAGGATTGGTGATATTTCCATTCACGTTCATTTAGTACGCTTTGGATATCCGTTTTATCAACATCTGTACCAATTCCTTGACTTTGAAGTGACTGCCCTAACCGTTCTCCTACAAGTGAAATATTCACTTCTGAATGCCATGCGTCATCTATACTCTTAACTCCTTTTAATTCAGGTAAAAACGCTTCACGTGTATGGGTATGAATAATATGAACTACTTTTTTATCTCCTGTAGTCATTTTTGGCTGTGTTTGTTGATCTTTTGGCTTGTCCAACTTCTCAAACGAGGTTGTTGCTGCCTCGCGTTCTGCCATCAGTACTTCCATTGGTGGTGCCGATTCAATTGGCATATTGGTGTAGTCCGATCCTTCACCGGCAACGACGATATTCCCATCAAACAAAGCAAATCCAGGTAACTCTCGTCCAAGTAAACTTCTAGGATCATCTGGATTTATGCTCGTTGTAAGCTCAAATGCGATGCTCGATATATTCGGTGGTTTACTGTTCTCTGGTAATGCTTGTTGAAAGTATTTATTTTCCATCCCCATTAAATAAACGAGGTTTTCACCTTTCATTTGCGTTGTCCAACTGTGAACCGTCGAAGAGGCCATCCCATAACCTGGATCCATAGATGTAAGCATTCCAGTAAAAATAAACACTGCCATCATTCCAACGATAATAGAAACCGCGATCTTCCTTAGACTTGTCCGATTTATTGAGATGGTTAAACCATGGAATCGGTTTCTCCTCATAATCCCACCCTTTCAAGTTGCTCTTAACACAAACTATGTACAAGCCTTCTTGAATAGAACCAAAAAAACAAAGAGCGCTCATCTTTATCAGCACTCCTCATCTGTACAAAAAAACAGTTGCTACTTAGTAAATAGCAACTGCAAATTGAAATTATTATGTTGTGTAAAATTGTTTATCATCTAATGTGTATATCCACCTACATTTTCCTGATCAACTTCACCGTGGAGCGCTGCATTTAACCCCATTGCAATAACATTTGCCATATCATCGATAAATACATCAATCTCCTTGGGTGTGACCATTAAATTATGTCCGAGTGGAGCTAATACTTCACGTATTAATTGTCGCTTCTCCTCTTCTTCTAGGTTTCCGATCATCCCTAAGATGGTTTGGCGTTTAGATTCGCCTGGTAAGTCATCATCCGTAAGCTTCCGTTGCTCACCAAACGTCATCCCAGCTGGTGTTAGAGCTCTCGCCGGCTTCCCGCCTTCCTTCATTTCTCTGCCAAAGTGTTTCAATACAAAATCGATAGTGTCACTTGTAATTGATACCGCGTCAACTACCGTCGGAATACCTACTGCAATAACAGGAATGCCTAACGTTTCCTGACTTAATTCTTTCCGTTTATTGCCGACACCACTCCCAGGATGAATTCCCGTATCCGATACTTGGATCGTCGTATTAACCCGTTCGATCGACCGAGAAGCCAGTGCATCAATAGCAATGACAAAATCAGGCTTTGTTTTTTCTATCACCCCGTGGATAATATCACTCGTTTCGATTCCTGTAAGTCCCATTACCCCTGGTGCTATTGCACTGACTGGACGAAAGCCATCATCTACTTGTTCAGGTGCTAAGGCAAATAAATGCTTAGTAATGAGAAGGTTTTCGACTGCAATTGGACCTAAGGCATCTGGTGTAACATTCCAGTTCCCTAAACCAACAACGAGGCAGCTCGCTTCATTTGTAATATTGAGTTCTTTCAAAAATAGATTAAACTCCCGAGCAAAAACAGATTCTACTTTTTCTTGAAGGGCCGTATCTTTTTGTCGAATGCCATGCGTTTCAAACGTCAAATAACGACCTGCTTTTTTACCTATCCGCTCAGCTCCTTGATCAGTGATTTCAACTCTAGTTATTTTGATACCATCTTCCTCACGTTCTTTAACTATAACACCTTCAATCGTTCTTCTTTCTTTAGTCGGTGCTTTTTTTTGTTCTTCTTCTTGTAAAATTTCATGGGCTTCTACTGCTAAATCTGTTCGTACATTATACATGCTTAGGTCTAAGTTTTTGTCCGTCACAGAGAGGACCTCCTTTTAGAGGTTGTTCAAAAAGTCCGGGAAAAATAGCTGTCGAATCTCTTCGTTGGCTCACTTCTGTGCTGCTCGAAGCTTCGCCGCCTCGATCTTCTCGGCTCTTTTTGCCTCCTTTTTGAACTCACATTTTTTAGTGAACCTTTTTAAAATAGGTTACCCGACAAGAAGCTTTTCATTCTTCTATTGCAATTATTCATGGTTTTTGATAGAATGCTGTTTGTTGTACTTATTCACTGTTGTGAAGGTTGCATCAGGGAGGTGAAAGGAATGCCTAACATTAAATCTGCGATTAAACGTGTAAAAACTAACGACAAGCGCCGTGTGCAAAACGCTTCTCAAAAGTCTGCTCTTCGTACAGCTATCAAGAACTTTGAAGCTAAAGTTGCAGCTAACGAAGCAGAAGCAGCGAAAGAAGCGTTTGTTACAGCTGCTAAAAAGCTTGACAAAGCAGCAAGCAAAGGTCTTATTCATAAAAATGCAGCATCTCGTCAAAAGTCTCGTTTACAAAAGCAATTAAACGAAGTTTCTGCATAATCGAATGATCGGCTAAAAGATTTAAAAAAGTTAACTTTTTTAAGGTAAAAAACGGAGGAACTCTACGTAGTTTCTCCGTTTTTTATTTTTATTTATCTTTGATGTCGTAAATTTATTTATTAGCGGTGAAATTCCATTAATAAAAGTTCAATTGCTAAATGTTTATCGACTTGTCCACTCTTAATTTTGAAATCCGTCTCCGCGAGTCTCTCTAATAAACGGAATAACGTTGCCTCTTGAAACGCCTTTCCTTGTTGTCCGGCCAATTTTGCAACGTACGGATGAATTTTAATTTGTCCTGCAATTTGTTGCTGCGAATAACCTCTTTTCATTAGCTCTTTGACTTGATAAATGATTCGCACTTGACGAGCCAATAAAGCTACAAGCTTAATCGGATCTTCTTTTTGCCGCATCAAATCAAAATAAATTTCTAACGCTTTTTCAATTCGCTTATGGATAATATGATCAATTAGCATAAACACGTCTTGTTCGACTGTTTTAGCGACAAGTTGATCAACGATCGTTTCATCAACCGTACCATGCTCACCCACATATAAAGAAAGCTTCTCGATTTCATTGACGAGCATTAATAAATTTCCACCTAATAATTGCACGAGCTTTTCTTTGGCAGCTTTCGTTAACTCAATCGAATGACTCTCCGCTTGTTCCTTTAACCATTCGTTCTGCATCTTTTCATCAAAATCTTTCGTATCAACGACTTCAGCTTGTTTCCGCAATGATTTTACTATTTTTTTGCGTTCATCTAACTTTTCAAATGGCGCCGTTACAATAAACACGGTTGCTTGAACGGGGTTTTGAATATAGGTTTCCAGTAACTTCAAATTATGGTCTATTTTATTTTCATCTTTTTGTGCAGTTAAAAAATAAGCATCCTTAGCAATTACTACACGTTTCGATCCTAAAAAGGGTAGTGTATCAGCATCTTCTATGGCTACATCAATCGGGGTCTCTCTTAGTTCATACGTCGATAAATTAAAATCAAGCTCTTCATCTGTTAATGTTTGTGCCATAATCGACTGAATTAAATCTTCGACCAAAAATCGCTCCTCACCGATAAACAGATAAAGTTGGGCGACCTTTCCTTTTAAAATGTTTCGTTTTGTTTCTATGTATGACATTTCTTTGTCCCTTCCTCATTGGTTGGATATTCCTAAAAGAGATTGGTAATATTATTATGGGTAATATATAAAGTAATGTCCATACCTATAAAGGAAGTTAAACCAATGAAAAAGAGGCGAACTCAACGGTCATTTGGCATCTCATCGCTTTAAAAAAAATTAATGAAACAGCAGGTGTCACATTAATTTAAAAGATGAGAAACAAATTTACACATGAGTTCAACCTCCATTTATGATAAACGTCATCAAAAGGGCCCTAGGAAAACCTTCGAATGACGATAATCATGAACGACGACCTCTACACTAGTTATGATATCCTATGCAATTAAAAAGTATAGGTGACAACTCTTTACAGCAGTGGAAGACCTAAATTTAAAATTTGACAATGCATAGACAATCGAGAGAAGACCTATGGATTGTATGGATTTTTTTCTTGTCTTCCCTTATACTAAAGATTGAAATAGGAGGGGTTACTAATGAGTGAGTTCGAAAAAAGAGTACAATGTAAACGCAACGATGCGATTGATTCAGGCGTTGGGTTTATCGTTTCTTTCGGCTTCTTTGCCACTTTATTTATTATCGCTTCACTAGTTGACGTTTTCGGCAACATGTAAGACACCTATACTTATGAGAGAAAGGGTTACCTCGTCGGTAACCCTTTCTTATCCTTTACCTCAAGCATTGTTTCAATATTACTCACCCTTTCATTCGTAAATTTGATCCGAATAGCTCCATTCGTATCGGTCCGGAAAATAGGGATATCACGCTCCTCAAAAGCAGTAATCACCTCTTGATGTGGATGCTGAAAGCGGTTATTCCTCCCTACAGAGATCAATACTGCCTTCGGTTGAATATGATCGATAAATCGAGGGCTAGATGACGTACGACTCCCATGATGGCCAGCTTTTAAAACATCTACATCGAGATGCGGAAAATCCTCGATCAGCCGTTCCTCTCCACTTTCTTCTAAATCGCCAGTAAACAGCCAGTTTATCCCACCCAATTTAGATAATAATACAACAGAACGATTATTTAGACTTTCTTCATTCCCTTGTGGAGACAAAACATAAAATTTACTGCCAGCTTTTGACCAAGCCATTCCTTTTTTAACAAATTGAATAGTCGTACCTCGTAGGTGAAATTCACTTAGTAAACGCCGCTCAAATTCATCCTCTACAGGACCTTTAGCATAGAGAAGTTCTTTCACATTTACTTGATCAAGCAAGGCTTCAGCTCCTCCGATATGATCAAAATGGCCATGCGTTAAAATAAGCTTGTCAATCGTCCTTATTCCTTTCGCTTTTAAAAAAGGAACGACAATGTCTTTTCCAACCTCAAACTTGCTAGAACGTCTTCTCCATGCTTCATCCCTACCAAAGCTGACTAAGCCTCCACTATCAATTAAATAAACAGCTTTTCGGTATGGAAGCTCGATGAAAATACTGTCACCTTGTCCGACATCTAATACCGTTACTTCTCCTTCAGCATTAAGGTATGGATTGATATAGTGAATAAAAAGTAAGCTTGATACTCCTCCGATAAGAACCATCCAGTACTTCAACGGCGCTTTTTTTTCTAAAAAATAAAGCCCAATCAAAATAATCATAAACAGAGAAAACGCAAGCCAAACGTCAAATTTACCAACTAAAATGGAACTAAATGAAAAACCATTTATCCATTTAAGGGCTTCATGAGAGTAAAAAATAATATCACCGAGAACGTTCAATAAGTAATGACCAATAAATGGAACTAAAATATGAATAACATAGGTAAAGAATACAGCTGGTAAAATAACGAGTGAAATAAACGGGATGTAGATTAAATTAAGAGGGAGGCTAAGCCACGAGATTTCATAAAAGTGAAAAACAATGATTGGTAGCGAGACACATTGTGAAATGAAGGTGACCGTCAACAGTTGAAAAAAATTGTGACTTTGCTTACGAACGATTTCCGTAGAAATAATTAAAGTAAAACTGATTAAGAATGATAATTGAAAGCCTAATTGAAATAATGAGTATGGGGATATAAACAAGTACAGAAGACAAACGAAACTAATTCCATCAAGAGAATGTACCCTTTTCTTTAAACGTAGAGAGAGGAGAACAACGACAGTCATCCATGTCGCCCGAAGAACAGACGGTGCACCACCAGCAATGACGCTGTACACTGGTAATAGAAGTAAAAGTATGGATATCGTTCGCTCACGCGTAATACCTAGTCGAATGAAGATGAAGAATAGCGCAGAAAAGATGAGACCGACATGAAGACCTGATACGGCTAAAAGATGAATAACACCTAACTGTTCGTACGCTTCTAACACCCCTTCATCTATATATCCTCGATCTCCAAAAATTAAAGCGGCTACGATTCCCTTTGCCTCATCAGGATAATCATCAATAACGGATTGAATACCTTGTTGACGACTTTTTTGAAGCATATAATGCAGTGAAAAGCTAGAAGGTCGACATCGATCTAACCGAATGGACTCAGGGCTAAAGTTCCAATGGATCTTTTGGTAATAAAGATACTGTTTATAGTCAAAGGCAAAATAGTTTGTCGGAGGAGACGGTGTATGTAAGCTCCCTTTCAGCACACATTGCATACCCACCGAAAGATTTTTTAGTTGCTGTTGTTCCTTTTCTGACTTTATATAGTAGTTTGTTAGCAGTTTCTCACCGTTAGCTGTTTTATATTGAAAGCTGAGGCGATCACCATTCACATGCGGGATTGAACTAATTGTTCCAAAAAATGAGGTTTGCTTAGAGGAAAGCTTTGTTTCGTTATTTTGGTCAATCACTGAACTACTTATGAAATAAAGCAATAAGGAAAGGACAAGAAAAAGACTATACATCCTTATCCTGTTCCTATTCTTTAATAGAAAATAAATGAAATAAGCGATTAGAAATAGCAGCCATAGTTGAAATCCTTTTGTAGCCAATACAATACTGATAATTGCTGCCAACACAATGATATACCAACGTCCAGTCAAGACTAATTACTCCTTTATATTAAAGTGGAGTAAATAATTTACTCGCCTCATCACGAAGCTTTTTTAATTCTTCTTCCGATACTCCACTAGCTGCTAATTTATCTATCAATCCAGCTGTAAATTGAAGCTTTTCATTTGAATTTTTATCTAGAATTAATGCTTCTAATTCAACCTGCTTCACTTTAACTCCTGCCTGTTCAAATAATTCTAGAGCATATGGATGATTTTTATAATCGGCTGAATAATAGACAGCTGAAATGCCACTTTGAATAATCGATTTTGTACAATTTAGGCACGGAAAATGGGTAACATAAATTTCTGCACCTTGGGTAGGAACCCCAAATTTTGCACATTGCAATAGTGCATTGATCTCAGCATGTATCGTTCGAATACAATGATTTTCAACGACATAACACCCTTTGTCTATGCAATGATCCCCTCCTGAGATCGATCCATTATAGCCCCCCGCAATAATTCGCTTATCTCTTACTATTGTAGCTCCTACCATTAACCTAGTACATGTACTTCGCATCGCAAGAAGATGACTTTGCGCCATAAAATATTGATCCCATGAAATTCGATTCAACTTTTTCAACTCCTGGTAGCTTATCTTTTTTTATAGTTTATCGAACAATGGAAAGAGGCGTCAATCATTCATCAAAATAAAAGAAAAGAGACGAATCAATGAAGTTAAATTAAGGTCTGTTTTGCAAGACCGCATAAATTTTTGTGCACATGCCCAAAACGAATGCTAATTAATGAGAGGACACACGTTCCATTATAAATCATTAAAACCGCATTCGAAGTTGAAATCCAATGCGGTTTTCGTTTTAGTTGTTAATATAATTGTTTGTTTATTTAGCCTTGGCTTTTTACAAGCGCTTGCTCTAAATCACGAATAATATCATTCACATTTTCAATACCAATTGAAAGTCTCACTAGCTCTGGCGTTACCCCTGCTGCTCGTTGATCTTCTTCTGACAATTGTTGGTGAGTTGTACTTGCTGGGTGAATAACTAATGATTTCGCATCCCCCACATTGGCAACGTGAGAGAAGAGCTCGAGTGCATTAATGAAATTCTTCCCTTCTTCAACACCACCTTTAATTCCAAATGTAAGAATAGCTCCTTTACCATTTGGCAAATATTTATTTGCTAATTCATGTGAACGATGTGAAGGAAGCCCTGCATAACTCACCCACTCGACCAGTTCATGACTTTCTAAAAATTGAGCAACCTTTAATGCATTCTCACAATGCCGCTCCATGCGTAAGTGAAGTGTTTCTAAGCCTTGTAATAATAAAAAGGAATTGAGAGGAGCGATAGCTGGACCTAAGTCACGTAATAATTGAACACGCGCTTTAATAATGTAGGCTAAATTACCTAATGCCTCTGTATATATTAATCCATGGTAGCTCGGATCTGGTTCTGTTAGACCAGGAAACTTTCCGTTTTTCCAGTCAAATTTTCCACCGTCAACGATGACTCCCCCGATTGTCGTTCCATGCCCTCCGATGAATTTTGTTGCAGAATGTACAACAATGTCAGCACCGTGCTCAATTGGTCGACATAATGCTGGAGTAACTAGTGTAGCGTCAACCATTAAAGGAATTCCATTTTGATGAGCCACAGCTGCTATTGCTTCTACATCAAGGATATCCCCTTGTGGATTTCCGATCATTTCACCGAATACTAATTTCGTTTTAGGAGTAATTGCACGCTCAAACGCTTGAGGATCTGTCCCATCGACTAAATGCACCGTAATTCCCATCTTTTTTAACGTATGTACAAATAGATTGTACGTGCCACCATATAATGCACTTGAAGCGACGATTTCATCACCGTTTTCACAAATATTTAATATAGCTAAATGTATTGCAGAACTTCCACTTGCTGTTGCTAGTGCTGCTACTCCGCCTTCTAGTTCAGCTACCCGCTTTTCAAAAACATCCTGTGTTGGGTTCATAATCCTCGTATAAATATTTCCAAATTCTGATAATGAAAAAAGATTAGCTGCATGATCCGTATCCTTAAATCCGTATGATGTTGTTTGATAAATTGGCACAGCTCTTGATTGTGTAGCAGGATCTACTTCTTGTCCACCGTGAACAGCAATTGTTTCTATTGACCATTTGTTCTCACTCATGTTTTTCCTCCTACTCCCACCTAGAAACCCAGACAGGAAATATATTGAATTTCGCGCAAATTATATCCTTTCTCCTAAACATTGTCAATCAATTTTGATTTTTCCGTCATTTTATTTCGATATGTTCTTTTAACTTTTCAATCGACTTTGAACCGATCCCTGATACTTTTTGTAAATCCTCAACCGTTTGGAAAGGACCGTTATCTTCCCGATAGGAAATGATCGCTTCAGCTTTAGCTGGACCTATACCTGGAAGCTGTTGCAATTCTTGCACAGTAGCTTTGTTAATTTTTATTTTACCGTCATTACTAGCTGATGAGTTTCCACTCAAAGCCGCAGACTGAATTGTTGGAATGTCCTCTTCCCCTATTTTAGGAATGTATATCACCATAGCATCGTCAAGTATCGCTGCTAAATTAATTTTTAGTTCATCTGCATCAGGTGTAAGTCCACCTGCCAATTCAATTAAATCAAACAACCTTTGACCTGCCACAAGCTCATATACACCTGGAGATTGAACTTGTCCCTTTATATCAACAATGATAATATTTTCAGTCTGTTCATTCGTGACTTGCTCCACTACTTCTTCTTCAAAATACCAATCCATCTCTTCTTCCTCGTTGTTGTCAAAGTGAACAATAAAGCTTACACTAACTACTAGAAGTAATACTCCAATCAAACTAATAAGCGATAACTCACGTTTGGAGAATTTCATACTTACACCTCGATTATAGAAAGGATGTTACAAATGAGTGTACATTTAGCAATTTCAAAACAAGTTCAAAACCATATAAATGGACAAGGGGAATACAAGAGACTAGAGATTTTACGCGAAGCAAGTATCGATCGAGCTCTAGCAGACCTAAATAAAGGAAAAGATTTTTCAATTAGTGAAATTAATAGCATTACAAATGAAATGAACGGGTTAGCGAAGAAATTTGGCTTCCCTACAAGGAAAACGGTGACAAAAGAAATGGTAGCTGAATACGCAGAGAGAGCTTTAAAAAACAACGATTAATTAAAAATAAACATAATACGATAGCATCCCTCATATATTTACGTTAAAGACTGTCTAGAGGACATTCTGTGGCCCCTATGTGAGCACAGCGTGAGGAAAAGGAGGGATGCAACATGAATATTGGGATAATTGGTACAGGAAGTATGGGGACCATTTTAATTGATTCCTTAGTTGAAGCAAAGGCTGTCACTCCATCCCAGCTGTTTATTCATAATCGTACATCAGAAAAAGCAAAAGCCCTTGAAAAAAAGTACAGTTCACTTCATATATGTGAATCTCCTAATGAAGTAGTAAGACAGTCAGATCTCATCTTCATTTGTGTTAAACCTTTGCAGTTTCATGCCCTATTAGAAAATATTCACCAGGATTGTTACAGAAATCAACTTCTTGTTTCGATCACAAGCCCAATTTCTGTAAAACAGCTAGAGAAAATGGTCAATTGCAAAGTTGCAAGAGCCATTCCGAGTATCTTAAATCGAGCCCATGCAGGCCCCTCATTACTGAGCTTTGGTAGCCGCTGTTCGAAAGAAGACAAAGAAGTACTCACCTCCCTTTTAAAAAATATTTCTACGCCTCTTGTCATTGAAGAAAACATTACGAGAGTGGCTTCGGATATCGTAAGTTGTGGACCTGCTTTTTTTAGCTACCTTCTACAGCGTTTTGTCGATGCCGCTGTCAGACAGACAGACATCTCAGAAGAAGATGCAACGACATTAGCGACAAATATGATTATTGGTATGGGAAAGCTTTTAGAAAAAGAGATATTTACATTACCTACGTTACAACAAAAGGTTTGTGTACCCGGGGGTATAACTGGTGAAGGAATTAAAGTTTTAGAAGAGGAAGTTGGTCAGATGTTTGACCATCTTTTCCAACAAACACATGCCAAGTACAAAGAAGATAAAGAGCTGATTGAACAACAGTTTTCATCAAAAACATATAAAGAATAAGACAAGAGGCTAACAACCGCCTCTTGTCTTATTCTTTTTTTTCACTCGAATTCCTGCTACTTTTTTTTGCAATAAAAAAAATTCGCTCACTTTCTTCAGATAGCTCTTGTCCGAAGTCAGCACTAATATTTACAATCGTAAACCCAGCCTCAATTAACCACTGATTATATTGCTCAATAGGATACGTACGTTGCTGATGAAATTCCTCATAACGAGAGTAAGACTTATCTTCATTTCGAACAAAAAATGTTAAGTCATGCTCAACACTATGAGGGCGCTCTCCCTCAAACGCTTTCCAAATATACGATACATTTTCCTCATCATCGGCAAATACCTGGCCTGCAAAAACGGTATCCATTTTAAAACAAGAATGAACATCAAATAGTAATAACCCTTCACCTTTTAATGCTTGATAAAAGGATGAAAATGCCATTTGAACCTCTTCTGGGCTCGCTAAATAATTTAAGCTATCACAATACGTAAGGATGGCATCAAATGGACCGAGCCCTTCTAACCTTCTCATATCTTGCTCATAAAAAGACGCATTTAATTTAGCGGCTTCCAGTTTTTCACTTGCAACCATTAGCATATCGCTTGATAAATCAACCCCAGTTACATCATAGCCTGCTTTAGCTAACCGAAGCATAAGCTCTCCTGTTCCACAACCAACATCTAACAGTTCTCTTGCTTCGGGCAAATACGTTTGAAGCATTTTTTCAGTAAAGGTCAACCATTCGTCATAAGGAGCGTCCTTCATTAATTGATCATATAAATAAGCAAACTGCTCGTAGTTCATCTTTTTCCCTTTCTATTTCCAGCTACAGTAATTCACCTTCAAGCTCCATTACTTGTGCATCTCCCCATAGCTTCTCTAAATTGTAATACGAACGTTCATCACGATGGAATACATGGACAACAATATCATTTAAATCTACAAGTACCCAACGAGCTTGGTCAAACCCTTCTAATCGTTTTAAATCTATGCCGTTCTCTTGAGCGACTTTTTTCAATTCATGTGCAATCGCCTGAACTTGTTTATCCGAATTCCCGTGACAAATGATAAAATAATCAGCAATTAATGAAACTCCTTTCATATTAAGTACGACAATATCCTCTGCTTTTTTATCATCTAATGCATTTACTGCAAGCTTCAACACTTCATTCACTTCCATGAAGATGATTACCTCCCTTTTCTTTTCCATTCGAATAATAATTGATTATAAGCTGCTAATGAATCAGGATAGATCAATTGATTTTTTTTCATTAAAAACGTCATTGTATTACGAAGCGACAAAATGCAAGCATAGTCCAGATCTTGAGTTGCAGCTTCTCTCACTTCTTCTACACCTGGAAATTGCCTTCCTGGTTCGATATAATCTGCTAGAAATACAATCTTCTCTAAAGTATTCATATTTGGTTTACCTGTCGTATGATAGCGGATTGCTGATAAAATTTCAGAATCCTTTATCCCTACTTCATGCTCAACCCAATATGCCCCACATGGCGCATGTAATAATTCATCCCCATAGTGTAGAAAATCATCGCCTAGCTTTTTTTCCTTAATCAGCTGCCGCATTTCCTCTTTCGGTCTAAATTTTGCATAGTCATGAAAGATGCTAGCTATTTCTGACTGCCTTTCATCGATCCCCTCTTTTTTCGCTAGGTGAATTGCCGTTTCCATCACCCCGATAGTATGAGTATATCGATGTTCGGTTAAATGAGGCTTAACGATTTCTAACGCTTGCACTCGTTCCATATAACTCTCTCTCCTCAATAAAAAGTCGGACCGCCTCTGGGACTAAGTAGCGAATACTCCGGCCCTCTTTAAGCCTCTCACGAATACATGACGAAGAAATATCAACTTGAGGTATCGTTAGTAATTTCATTTTCCCTTCATACCTCGATAGTTGTGAGTAGCCTGGACGCTGCAGTCCAACAAACGTGACGTACTCAAACAACTCATCAATACGCTCCCAAGTATGAAGCTGCTCAATCATATCAGCACCGATAATAAAATAAAAGTCAACATCTGGTAACTTTATCTTCAAGTCTTTCAACGTATCTACCGTATAGGATGGTCCCTTGCGCTCTAACTCAACCGTTGAAACAACAAAACGCTCAGCACCTTCGATGGCCTTTGTCACCATTTTAATCCGATCATTTACAGATGAAACATCGTCCGTTTTTTTATGGGGAGGAATATTTGCCGGCATAAACCATATTTCATCTAACTTACATTGCTCTAACACCTCTTGAGCAATCAGTAAGTGCCCAATATGCGGAGGGTCAAATGTACCTCCTAGAATACCGATTTTTCGCACAATCATTACTCCCCTTTACTGTCGATTAGTGTGGCAGTTCAAGTTGTTTATTTTCTTTAGATTCTTTATATAAAACAATGGTATTCCCAATCACTTGAACGAGTTCAGCCTTTGCTCCATTACTTAATTCTGTTGCTACCTCATCTTTATCCTCTTCACAGTTTTGCAAAACACTAACTTTTAATAATTCTCTTGCTTCTAGTGCATCATTAATTTGTTTAATCATATTGTCATTTACGCCACCTTTACCAACTTGAAAAATCGGGGTAAGATGGTGTGCTTTTGATCGTAAGAAACGTTTTTGTTTTCCTGTTAACATGTATTTTATAGTCCTCCTAATTGTTGTAGTACAACTTTTTCCATATGTTTTCGATCAGGCGCAGTTCCTGTCCACTTTTCAAAGGCTAATGCGCCTTGTTCAACAAACATCCCGACACCATTAATAATTGTTGCTCCTTTAGCCTCTGCTTCTTGCAATAGTTTTGTTTTTAAAGGATTATAGATTAAATCACTTACTACTGCATCTGCTTTTAACTTATCTAATTGAATTGGAAGTTCAGCAACACGAGGACTCATTCCAACTGAAGTCGTATTAATGATTAAGTCAAAAAGATCAAGTTGCTCTTCAGCTTCTTCTAGTGACCAAACCGTACCTTCAATTCGACGTTGATTACATTCAGTGGCAAGATGCCTAGCTTTCTCTTTCGTTCGGTTGGCGATATGCAGTTCTGATACACTATATCGTGAGAGAACGGTATATACTGCTCGAGCTGCTCCTCCTGCACCAATAACGAGTACTTTCATATTATGCAGCTGGTCACCCGTTGTTTTTAATAGTGACTGTAAATAACCTTCTCCATCGGTATTATAACCGATCAATCTACCTGACACGTTGACTACCGTGTTGACAGCACCAATCAATTTTGCTTCTGCATCAACCTCGTCTAAATATTTTATGACCTCGACTTTATGAGGGATTGTTACGTTAAATCCACTAATCTCTAGAGCCCGAATTCCCGTAACCGCTGCTTCTAAATCCTTTTCACTAACATCAAATGCATGATAGTGATGTTCCTGATTTAATAATCGAAAAGCATCATTGTGCATACTAGGTGACATAGAATGACCAACTGGATGTCCAATTAATCCAAATAATTTCCCCATCATTTCCTCCTCTATTAAATGAGCGATGGTCGAACTGTAACGCCTACACCTTTAGGAGCATATGCTTGGACGTGAACATTTTCTTGGTGTACTGCAACCCAGCCCAACCCTGAATAAACGATATCGCTTTTTTCTTTAATATAAAATTCATGTTTTACTAACTCAGGTAATGTTTCTTTTGTCTTTGGTCCTGGAGGTGACAATAATTCACCTAAGTGATTTTTATATAATTCATCTGCCTTATCAAGTTTTGTTCGATGAATATTAATTTCATTTGAAAAGTAACAAACAAACGAACCTCGTTCACCTTCAACAAAATCAAATCTGGCTAGGCCACCAAAATATAACGTCTGTTCTGGGTTCAATTGAAAGACCATTGATTTGATTTCTTTTTTCGGTGTAATGATTTTCAATTCTTGTTTATCAATATAGTGAGCAATTTGATGATGATTAATAATACCTGGTGTATCAAAAAGTGCCGATCCGTTGTCAAGTGGTAGATCAATCATATCTAGAGTTGTTCCTGGGAAATGGGACGTTGTAATTAACTGTTCTTCATCCCCGCCAAACTCTTTGATTAATCGATTGATGAACGTTGACTTCCCAACATTTGTACACCCTACAACGTAAACATCTTTTCCTCGACGTAACTCTTCAATTCGATTAGCAACCTCTAATACACCAATGCCTTTTTCCGCACTAATCAACATGACGTCGATTGGTTTTAAACCTAAGTCTTTTGACGACCGTTTCATCCAATTGATTAATTTGTTATGATTCAGTGATTTAGGCAGTAAATCCACTTTATTTCCAACCAATAGGACGTTATTTTTTCCTACAAAGCGGTGTAAACCTGGTAACCAACTTCCATTAAAATCGAAAATATCGACGATTTTTACGATAAGTGAATCGGTTTTTCCTAATGTATTGAGTATTTTCAAGAAATCATCATCCGTTAATGCTACATCTTGTACCTCATTATAATGCTTTAATCTGAAACAACGTTGACAGATAACCACATCACGTTCTATAGCTGAAGGGGGTGCATAACCAAGTTCATTTTTTGAAGTCGATTGAACTTTCACACCACATCCAGCACAAATAATGTCTCTTTCTTCCACTATTCATCCTCCAATGTTCGTGCTATTAAGTGATTTGTATCCTTACACTTTTCCTTATTTCTATTATTTGAAATGAAAATGTTGTTATCCTCTAATGTGCTATGATTTTATTGAAAAAGTGTAAGATGTTTTCTTTTAGGGAATACCGCTAAATCAAGTTTTGACTGTGTTAAAGGATAAATGTACCAAACCTTTAATCAAACGGTAAGTATACAATTTTTTTCTGCTATTTTCAATTATTTTGTACAAAAAAGAGGTACTTTTCTAAAAACTATACCATCTCAAAAGGATATCTATGGATGTAGTATTACATAAAATATAATAGATTTCGGAAAATTTCGCTTTATTATTAAAAAATATTGAAAAAGTTTTCGACAAAAATTGTTCATTATCAACACTGTGGATAACTTTATTCACGTATTAACATCTTATAAATTGTGGAATTTTTACATTTATAAACAAGTAATCAACAAGTTATCCACGGTAAACTGTGGATAAATCGAACGGTTGTTCTATTTTTTTTAACATGTTAGGATTAGATTACAACAAATTGGAAATCTTATTAGTATATGAATGAACTACTAAAACATGCATAATATATAACATCATTTTTCATTTCCCGTTACTTTAGTCTGTCCCATTAAATTTCCTGTTGAAGGAGGTTAATTAATAATGAAGAAATTATCGGATGAGCTTTTAATTGAAACGTATTTTAAAGCTATTGAGTTAAAGCTTAACGAGGATTTTATTTATCTCATCAAACTCGAAATTGATCGTCGTTCATTAACAGACAAAATTAAATTATCTTCTTGAAACGATTTTTAAATAAGCCAATAAAAACGCAAGGGTGCGCTTTTATTGGCTTATTTAATGATTCGAATATATTCTCTTGGTTTAAATGGTTCATGAAGAATAACTTTTGTCGTATCTGTTTGTAAGAGTTGGATTCCTTCTTCCTCTTGTAATTCATGTAAATATAGGTGTCTGTCGATCGTGCCATTTGTCCACCATGCAGCGCCAAATAAAACCGAGAATATTCCTACTGCAATAACGCCTTTTCTTTTAAGCATAACTATCACCTCATCTGCAAAGGCAGAATTTAGAAGTTTTGTTATACTTATCTTGGCAACTTCCACTTCAAATTATACATACAACTTAATACCCATGAGAGGAGAAGTAAGAAAACGGCTTTCATAAAAATACCTTTATTAAGAAACAATAGAAAATATTGAGAAGAGCAATCAATATTTTTTTATTTACATAAAAAAATTTTTGAAGGTAAATTAACCGGTTTCTACATATTTAAAATATTTAGTAAAAAAGCAAGAAAGCTGATAGGTCTGTGGATGCAAAAACAGACTAAGTAGTATATAATTTTGAACTGCAATAGTTTATAGGTATCTAGGAAAACGAATAAGGAGGTTAAATACATTGACACTGTTACATTGGGCTATATTAGCTCCGTTTCTTCTGGCCATTTTCGTGCCGTTTCTTTATAAGTACTTAAAAGCAATTCATACTGGATGGTTTGTACTCCTATTACCAGTGACGCTTTTCATTTACTTCCTTCAATTTTTACCGAATACATACAATGGTAATCCAATCATTGAAACCGTAAACTGGATCCCTTCTTTAGACATAAATTTCACGGTATATGTCGATGGACTGAGTTTACTTTTTGCACTACTCATTACAGGGATAGGAGCGCTTGTCGTTCTTTATTCAATATATTACCTGTCAAAAAAACGAGAAGCTTTAGGAAACTTTTATGTTTATCTTCTCATGTTCATGGGTGCCATGCTCGGAGTTGTCCTTTCTGATAACTTAATGGTTCTTTATGTATTCTGGGAATTTACAAGTTTATCTTCATTTCTATTAATCGCCTATTGGTATGAAAGAGATAAGTCTCGCTACGGTGCACTAAAATCGATGCTCATTACTGTATTGGGCGGATTTGCGATGCTCGCTGGATTTATCTTGTTATACCTTATGACGAATACATTTAGTGTACGTGAAATTGTAGAAATTGCACCAACGATTATTAATCATCCATTCTTTTTACCAGCAATGCTGCTTGTATTACTTGGTGCTTTTACAAAATCAGCACAGTTCCCATTTTACATCTGGTTACCTGATGCAATGGAAGCACCAACACCTGTAAGTGCTTACCTTCACTCAGCAACAATGGTTAAAGCGGGAATATATATTGTAGCTCGATTAACTGCCGTTTTTGCCCTTGCACCTGAATGGATATGGCTTGTTGCTGGATTCGGAATATTCACTTTATTCTGGGGATCGTTTAATGCTGTCAAACAAACGGACTTGAAATCCATTCTCGCATTTTCAACGGTCAGTCAGCTCGGACTCATTATGTCGTTACTAGGAATTGGGGCTGTATCTTTTCACTACACACATCTTGAAGAAAACATATATACCGTTGCAACATTAGCTGCGATCTTTCATTTAATTAACCATGCCACCTTCAAAGGGGCTCTGTTTATGATGGTCGGAATTGTTGATCACGAAACAGGGACAAGGGATATCCGGAAATTAGGTGGACTCATGGGGCTAATGCCGATTACATTTACGATTGCATTAATCGGTTCTCTTTCCATGGCAGGAATACCACCGTTTAACGGGTTTTTAAGTAAAGAGATGTTCTTTACAGGGATGTTACGAGCTGTTGAATTAGATTTATTTAATTTTGATACATGGGGGATCTTATTCCCAATTCTCGCATGGCTAGCTAGTATTTTTACTTTTATTTACAGTTTGAAGCTAGTGTTCCATACATTCACTGGGAAATATCAACCAGAAAAGCTTGATAAAAAGCCACATGAAGCACCAATAGGAATGCTTATCTCACCTATAATTTTAGTTTCACTGGTGATCATTATCGGGTTTTTCCCTAATATTCTATCGTACAGCTTAATTGAACCTGCTATGGCAGCAATCTTACCACTGGGATTAGATGAACGGTTTTACGTTAACATCTACCATTGGCATGGGTTTACACCTGAATTGTACATGACGATTGGTGTTGTGGCTATTGGTTTAGCGATGTACTATTATTTAACGAAGTGGCAAAGCATCTATAAGCTGCATCCAGAAAAACTGACATTAAATAAGTTTTATGATGGTGGTTTAATTACGTTAGAAAACACTTCAGATAAGTTCACTCACTCTTATATGACTGGATTTATCCGTGATTATCTCGTTTACACATTTGCGTTTTTTGTAATTGCATTACTAAGCGCAATGTATATGTTAGATGCACTCGTTATTGACTTCTCAGGACTAGCACCAATTGGCATTTATGAAGGGATTTTATCTTTAGCTATGGTTATCGCGGCTTTCGTCGTGCTTTTTGCGAAGTCAAGGCTAACCGCTATCATCGCGCTAGGAGTTGTCGGCTACACACTAGCACTATTCTTTGTCATCTTTAGAGCGCCTGATCTCGCTTTAACACAACTTGTCATCGAAACAGTTTCGGTAGCTCTTTTCCTTTTATGCTTCTACCATTTACCGAAACTTAAACAGGAGTTAAACCGAGTTCGTTTCAGAGCAGTCAATCTTGTGATTTCTGTTGGTGTTGGTATTGTTGTCACGTTAATTGCCTTATCCGCTAACAGTACTAGACTGTTTGAATCCATTGCAGAATACTTCGTTGAAGCGAGTTACGAAGAAGCTGGCGGTAAAAATATGGTTAACGTTATCCTTGTCGATTTCCGTGGATTTGACACTATGTTAGAAATTCTTGTATTAGGTATTGCTGCATTAGGAATTTTTGCAATGATCAAATTAAGAACGAAAAAGGAGGAAGGTCATGAAAACTAACGATACCATTTTACAAACGGTCACGAAAGTTCTCGTTTTCGTGATCCTTGCCTTCTCCATTTTTATCTTTTTTGCTGGTCACAACAATCCTGGTGGAGGATTTATCGGGGGATTAATTACAGCAGCAGCGATTGTTTTACTCATGCTTGCTTTTGACATGAAAACGGTAAAAAAGATCATTCCGTTTGATTATAAGAAAATTATTGCGGTCGGATTAATCTTTGCTGTTGGTACAGGGGTAGGCTCATTTTTCTTTGATGCCCCATTCCTGACGCATGCTCATGATTATTTTGATTTATGGTTCTTAGGAAAAACACACCTTGCAACAGCTCTTCTATTTGATATCGGAGTTTACTTAGTTGTTGTAGCTGTCACGTTAACCATTATTCAAACGATAGGGGAGGATGAATAATGGAAGTTTTAATGTCTTTAGTTGTAGGGATTTTATTTACGATCGGTACGTACTTAATTCTAACTAAAAGTTTTCTACGAATTATTATAGGTACTGCTTTATTAAGTCATGGTGCCCATTTATTGCTTTTAACGATGGCGGGGTTAAAACGAGGAGCTGCTCCTTTACTTGGACAAAATGCTCAATATTATACTGATCCATTACCTCAAGCTCTTATTCTAACAGCTATTGTTATCAGCTTTGGGGTAACTTCATTCTTTTTAGTCCTTGCTTATCGCGCTTACAAAGAATTAGGGACTGATGATATGGATAAATTGAGGGGATCTGATAATTATGAATAACCTTGTCGTATTACCACTTCTAATCCCTCTCATTACAGGGATTATACTCATACTTTTTAATAAAAACGTTACGATTCAAAAATGGATCAGTGGATTTTCTGCTGTAATCCTCGTTAGTGTCAATTTTTACTTGCTAAACCAAGTGTACCATCAAGGGATCCAAACACTTAAACTCGGCGGATGGCAGCCACCGTTTGGGATTATATTAGTCGCTGATTTGCTTGCAATTCTATTAGTACTTACTACCTCTGTCGTAAGTATAGCTTGTCTTTTCTTCGCGTTTCATTCGCTGGATGAAGACAGGGAGAAATTTTATTTCTACCCGTTTTTTCAGTTTCTAATTACAGGGGTCAGTGGTGCCTTTTTAACAGGTGATATTTTTAACTTATTCGTCTTTTTTGAAGTGATGCTTATTTCTTCTTATATTTTAATTGTACTTGGTGGATCGAAAGTACAGTTGAGAGAATCAGTAAAGTATATTTTAGTGAATATCGTTTCGTCCGTTTTATTTGTTACAGCTGTTGCTTATCTTTATGCTGTAACTGGTACTTTAAATATGGCGGATCTATCTGTACGAATTGCAGAAGTTGATCAGGGACCTCTATTGACGGTAATTGCGATCTTTTTCTTAATTGTTTTTGGTTTAAAAGGAGCTTTGTTTCCATTATTTTTCTGGTTACCTGGATCTTACGCTGCACCACCAGCAGTTGTTTCGGCAATCTTTGGAGCACTCTTAACAAAAGTCGGGATCTATTCGGTTTTTCGGACGTTTTCTACGATCTTCTACCATCATCCAGAGGTTACCCACCAGCTAATGGTCGTTCTCGGTGCGATTACGATGTTACTTGGTGTGATCGGCGCGGTTTCTCACTGGGATGTTAAAAAGATCATCGTTTATAATGTAATAACGGCTGTTGGCTTTATCATCTTCGGGATAGGTTCATTGTCGACCACTTCGTATGCTGGTGCCATTTATTACTTATTACATGACATGACGATAAAAGCAGCTTTATTTTTACTCATTGGGGCATTAATAGCTGTTGCAGGTACTAGTAACTTGAAACAGATGAGCGGGGTCATTAAATACCATCCTGTTCTTGGTTGGATGTTTTTTACCGCTGCACTTGCACTTGTCGGTGTCCCGCCTCTAAGTGGATTTATCGGGAAGTTTCTCCTTATAAAAGGTGGAATTGAAAGTGGTCATTATTGGGTAGTTGCGGTAATGTTAATAACGAGTCTGCTCGTTCTATATTCGATAATGAAAATCTTCTTACATGGATTTTATGGAAAAATTGAGACACCTAAATTAACTCGTACACCAGTTGGCTTACTTTATCCTTGTGCCTTTTTACTTGCCATTTCTATCGGGTTAGGCTTAGGAGCTGAATATGTCTATCCTTATGTCCTCGAAGCCGCTGAATCATTAATGGACCCTGCTATCTATATTGATGCAGTGTTAAAGGAGTAGATTAGATGCCTTTTCAAATTATTATTAACTTAGTTATTGCGTTTATTTGGATGTTTTTAAAAAATGATTGGACTTCAGTTACCTTTGTCTTGGGTTATTTACTAGGTCTTGTTCTACTCTTTATTTTAAGGAGATTTTTACCTGGTCGCTTTTATCTTTGGAGTATTCTCGCCATCGTAAGACTCTTTCTGATTTTCATGCGTGAACTTGTCTTATCCAATGTTCAAGTCATTAAGCAAATTATTAGCCCTAGACTAGATATCCAACCTGGTATTTTTGCCTATCCAACAGAGTTGAAATCAGATTGGGAAATAACAACTTTAGCTTGTCTGATTACTTTAACACCTGGTACTTTAGTCGTTGATATTTCAGACGATAATAAAGTTTTATACGTTCACGCTATGGATTTAGAGAACTCAAAAGAAGTGATTAAACAAATACAAGATACGTTTGAAAAGGCGATAATGGAGGTGACTCGATAATATGTTTGATTATATCTTGATAGGTGCAACGATTATCCTTTCCCTATCTATTCTTGTCTCTTTATATCGTGTCATAAAAGGGCCATCTATGCCTGACCGTATTGTTGCCTTAGATACAATTGGCATTAATTTAATTGGTATCGTTGCGATCGTATCGATGCTCCTTCATACACAAGCATTTTTAGAGGTCATTTTGCTTTTAGGAATACTTGCTTTTATTGGAACCGTTGCTTTCTCAAAATTTTTAGAAAAGGGTGTTGTCATTGAGCGCGATCGAGATCAGTAAAATCGTCATCGGAATATTAATCCTAATCGGCGCTCTCCTCAGTGTCGTTAGTTCCATTGGGCTCATTCGTTTACCTGACCTATATAACCGAACACATGCCGCAACGAAAAGCGCAACACTAGGAATACTTGCAATATTGCTTGGCGCTTTCTTGTTCTTTTGGATCGTCGACGGATACATTAGTGCTAGGTTACTACTTGGAATAGCCTTTGTGTTTGTGACAGCTCCAGTTGGAGGTCATTTGATTGGACGAGCAGCATATAACACAAAGGTCCCGCTTTGGGAAAAAAGCGTACAGGATGACCTAAAAAATAAACAGAAACAACGAGTAGAAGGCTAATTATAAGCTAACTCGAAAATGGTAGTTTTTATAAGAAAAGCAAACAGCTAAAGGAGACGTCCTTTAGCTGTTTTTGTTTTTATAAAAATAAAAAAAAACTAATTTTCTCCTCTCGTAGGTACCTAACTGGCTCTCTGATTACCTGGTTCTCCTATTTTTCCCCACTCTCGGGCGCTTAACCGGTTCCTTGGTGAAAGTACTCTCCTATTTATTTCCTCCCCCAAATACCAAAGCATCTTTGATAATCATTTTTTACATAAGAAACAAACGGATCACCATCCAAGAGAAATGGTGACCCGTTTATTCTACTACAGAGTAAATAGTTTCTTATGAATTCTGCTCTGCGTATCTCACTGCATCGGCTAATAAGTCAACGATATGAACAGCGCTTACTTCTTTTGTTAAATTCTCACGTTCGACGCCCGCTTTCATTTGTAGTAAGCAGCCTGGGTTGGCGGTTACGATGGTTTGGGCTTTCGTATACTTCGCTTGTTCCATCTTATAATCTAAGATGTCATTCGCCATATGTGGTTGCACGATGTTGTAAATCCCTGCAGAACCACAGCAATGGTCCGCATCTTTCATTTCCTTAAATTCCACACCTTCGATCGATTGTAGCAGCTTACGTGGCGCTGATGCGGTTTTCATGACGTTACGTAAATGACAAGAGTCTTGATACGTAACAACTTGTTCAGGGAGCCTCATCGTCGGCATTCCGACTTCTACTAGAATCTCCGAAATGTCTTTCACGCTTCTCGCAAAGGCTCTAGCTCGTTCAACCCACTCCGGTTCATCTTTTAGAAGATGGTCATATTCAACGAGCAATGCTCCACATCCACCTGCATTCGAAATAATGTAATCGATTTGCTCATTTTCAAAAGCAATAATATTTTTCTTTGCCATCGCTTTTGCTTGATCTTTTTCACCACTATGCGCATGAAGCGCGCCACAACAGCCTTGGTTTTGCGGGATAACGACTTCACAACCTGCTTTCTTTAATAAAAACAATGTAGAATTGTTGGTTTCCATGAACATCGTATCCATTAAGCAGCCTGAGAAAAAGGCGACCCGCTTTTTCGTGACCCCTTCTGCTTCTACATGAGTTGGTCGATTTTTCATCGCTTTTGGTGATGGAATTGGTGGTAATACTTTTTCCATCGTTGCCATGCTACCAGGCATTAATTTTAAAATGTTTGATGTTTGCACCACTTTTTGTACGCCTGATTTTTGATAAAACCAAATGAGACTATTTAATGAACGCATTCGATTTTGATACGGGAACAATTGCTCAAAGACCGTTTTTCGGAGAACACGAACTGGGAAACTATGCTTTTTCGTTGTATTTAATATATCACGCGCTTCTTCTAATAAATGACCATACTTAACGCCAGACGGACATGCTGTTTCACAGGCGCGACAGCCGAGACATAAGTTCAATTGCTTCTCAAAATCTTCATTGGGTTCCAGTTTTCCATCGACGACCGCTTTCATTAACGCAATTCGCCCACGCGGCGAAGCAGCCTCATTTTGATCATCACCGTACGTCGGACAAGTAGGTAAACAAAAGCCACAGCGCATACAGTTTAAAAGTTCATCATAGTCCATGCGTTTTTGGAATTCGATAACAGTTTGGTTTTTTTGTTGTTCCGTTAATTTACTCATCGTTGTACAGTCACCCGCTTCTTCGTCTCTTTTGCAAACACTTTTCCAGGGTTCATAATATTATTAGGATCAAACGCCATCTTCAATGTTTTCATGGCATTTACACCCTCTTCACCGAGCTTCCATGCGAGGTATGGTGCTTTCATAACTCCGACTCCGTGTTCCCCTGTAATCGTGCCACCTAGCTCAATTGCTTTTGCAAAAATATCAGCAAACGCCTCTTCAACACGCTCAATCTCTTCTTGATTACGTGCATCGGTCATACATGTTGGATGTAGGTTTCCGTCTCCAGCATGGCCGAATGTACAAATTTCGACTTGATGCTTTTCGGCAATTTCATCAATCGCTTTTACCATTTCCGCAATTTTTGAGCGAGGTACGGTTGCATCTTCTAAAATCGTCGTCGGTTTCTTACGTGCTAATGCTGAAAGAGCAGACCGTCTTGCTGTAGCCAGTGCAAGACCTTCTTCTGAGGTTTGTGCAATTTGTACAGATTTTGCGTGTTGTTCACGGCAAATTTCTGCGATTTTATCAATATCGCGTTCTACTACTTCCTTAGGTCCATCCTGTTCAATTAAAAGCACCGCACCAACATCGGTTGGCAAGCCAATTTTTGCAAAGTCCTCAACGACTTCTAACGTACTTTGATCCATAAACTCAAGTGTCGCTGGAATGATTTTATTTGCGATGATTGATGAAACAGTAGCACCGGCCTCTTCTAAGCTATCAAATAAGGCGAGCATCGTCTTTTTCGCTTCCGGTATAGGAATTAGCTTTAATGTCGCTTCTGTAACAATTCCAATCGTTCCTTCAGCGCCAACCATTAGTCGGGTAAAATCATAGCCTGCCACATCTTTTGCGAGTTTTCCTCCCGTTCGGATCACATCTCCATTTGGTAGGACAACTTCTAATGCAATGACATAATCTCGTGTAACTCCGTATTTTAAGCCACGAAGACCACCTGAATTTTCATTAATATTTCCACCGATTGTTGAAATTTTCATCGAACTAGGATCTGGCGGGTAAAATAAACCTTTTTCCTCGACTGCATTAATCATATCAAGAGTGATTACCCCTGGTTGAACCGTAACCGTTAAGTTTTCCTCATCAATTTCTAAAATATCTTTCATATGGGTAAACAACATAACAACCCCGCCTTCAAGCGGGCAAGTACCTGCACAGAGATTCGTTCCAGATCCACGTGGAACAATCGGTACTTTATACTCGTTGCAAACCGTTACAATTTCTTGGACGTCCTTCGTATTTCTCGGTTTAATCACTGCATCTGGCTGCGCTTGATAATTCGGTGTTGCATCATATGAGTACACAAGTAAGCTTTCTTGTGAGTCTAATAGATTTTTCGATCCAACGATTTGAACTAGCTTCTCTTTTACATCAGCTCGTAACATAAAAATCCCCCTATAAACATAAGTTTCAGAAAAACTGCATACACGTGTAAGAAAGTTCCCTTTATCTTATATCGCATTTTATCAGGTCATCTGATCATTTTTTATTTATTTTAAGTATAAAAAAATAACCCTCATTCGACTATGTATAAAAACACAAAGTTGAGTGAGGATTTATATTGTATTTTTGGAGGATCATCCAAGTTCCTTCCAAAACATATAAGCAATATAACAAGTGGCTAAAAATTTAGGATCTTTTAAATGACCGCCCATCCGATCATTGATCCGCTTTAAACGATAATGCAGCGTATTGATATGAATATGAAGATGTTCTGCCGTATCCTTTAATGACATATGATATTGAAAGTAAGTTTCTAACGTTTCCATTAATTCGATATCTTCAACGATTTTACCAAAAATTTTCTCTATCACTTCATGCTTCATTTCTAGGCTTATTTCTGCTAGGACTGCTTCTAATGTTAACTGTTCATAATAAACGACAGGAGCGGCAATAGAAGCGGTCTGTAACGCTCTTTTTGCTTCGCTATAAGATTTTGATACTAAGTCAGCAGACTGTCTTGTTCCTATCCCGATAAGAACGGAGGTATGTGTAAACCTTTCAAGACGATGACGTAATGATTGAACTTGCTGTAAGAACGACGCTTCATCTTGTTGGTGCTTAACAGCTTTTAGAAGAAGCACACGCCCTTGTCCAACTCGGACAATCGTATCTCGAGCTCCATCAGGATACATAAGGCGTAATCGTTCATATGTTTCTTTTTCTAACAAATTCATATCGGCATCATTTTCACTTTGAAGTTCTACTATCACGCACATTCTTGAACAATCCATTGCAAGTCCTAACAGCTCTCCCCGCTCGTGAAAATCTTCGTCCAATTCACGTACATGTAACCATTCATAGACAAACGTCTCGATCCCGCGGATTTCAGAGTTTAACTTTTCTGCTGAATGTGCTTCTTGAATAATGAGCTCGGTCATGCGTTGGATAAGCTCACCAAAAGGGGAAACAGCACGTGGATCACCAGTAATACCAATTACACCAATGACGTCCTGTTGAAAAAAGAGCGGCAAATTTAAGCCTTCTTTAACCCCTTTTAGGGAATGAACATCCGTTTCTGATATTTGCATTTTTTGTTTAGAGCGAAACACCCGTAAAGCACCTTCATGAAACGTACCAACGCGTTTAGAATCACTACCGGCAATAATGATTCCATCGGCATTGACAACGATGACTTCCTCATCAATGACTTTTGTCACTTCATTTACAATGCGTTGTGCTAAAAGGGAAAGGAGTTTCACTAAGCCTCATCCTTTTTAGAAATAATTGTCCCTATTCGCATTCCCATTTTAACTTCTTCAGGACAATGCAAATGAGGGTCTAATTCAACTAAACCTTGTTCAAATAAAAGAATAACCGTTGAGCCAAAAGAAAAGTACCCAATTTCTTTTCCTTTTTCAACGTCTTTATTTTCATTAGTCAAATGGATACTGTTTACATTTAGAGCGCCGACTTTAACGATTGCTGCTCGTTTATCATGGACCTCAACTTCCGTAATGAGGCGATAATTTTTAGATAATGGTCGTTTTCCATACTCTAAACCTTGCTGATTTACGGGATAAGACTTATTCCCTAACTGCCAGCGTTCTATGACACGACCAGAAATTGGACTGTGGATCCGGTGATAATGGCTTGGACTTAAATAAAGAATAACAAAGGTGCCTCCACAGTACGGTTGACTTTTTTCTATACTACCAAGCATTTCTTGAAGCGTGTAATCTTGACCTTTCACACGGAATGCGGATTGTTCACTCAATACCCCATAATGTGCCAACACACCATCAACAGGACTTACAAGAGCTTGTTCATCGGGATCAACCAGGCGAGTCCCTTCTTTTAAACGTCGTGTAAATAATTCATGTAAGCTTTTATATTCAGATAATGGCTTTTCCATTTCGTCAATATTTAAGTTATAAATTTTTGTAAAGGAACGATTAATCCCCTTACTAAGGCGCGAAGTCGTAAATGTACGTAATAAATGAGAATTCATTCGATTCCCTGATAATTCAACAAACGCTCGATATAATCGCTTTTTCACAAAAAACCTCCGAATAGTCGTTACTTTTTTCTCTAGTAGGCGACAGCTCTTTATGATATCATATAATTTTAAGAAGATTCAATATCTACTCCATTATTTACATACTCTTTAAGGAGTGAAGCTATGTTTTTATTACACCATTTAGATCAAACGATCAAAAAAATAAAAAGTCAAGCGGCCAATTTTATTACGTTAGTTAATTTAGGTTTAGGAGCAATGGCCATTTTATTTGTTCTCCAAAATGAATTACGGACTAGTTTATTACTTATTACGATAGCCGCTGTGTTTGATCGTCTCGACGGGATGGTTGCTAGGAAGATGAATATTACGTCTGAACTCGGAAAACAATTAGACTCATTAAGTGATATCATTTCATTTGGCGTGGCACCTGCACTTTTATTATACCAAGGAATTTTATTTACATTTGGCATGCCAGGCGCATTTTTCTCCATCATTTTTATTGCTTGCGGCGCCATTCGACTCGCTCGATTTAACGTCACGGAATCCAATGGTTTTTTTGTCGGGTTACCGATTACCGCAGCAGGTTGCTTATTAACCTTAACTTTCCTACTCATTGATTTTATCCCAGCCTATCATTTTATGTTCATTACCTTAATTTTAGCATTTCTAATGATTAGCTCCTTCAAAGTGAAAAAAGTTTAGAAATTTATCAAAAAAACGAGAAAAAAATGGCATTTTTTCATGAAATTCTCTCTAAAGTCTTGACACTACTGGGGTTTCACGATTAAATTTGATATGCAGGCAATTATTTATAGTAATGAAAGGGAGTTTTTCCATGAACAAGACAGATTTAATTAATTCAGTTGCTGAACAAGCAGAATTATCTAAAAAGGACGCAGCGAAAGCAGTAGACGCTGTATTTGAAAGTATTACTGACGCTCTAAAAGATGGCGGAAAAGTTCAATTAGTTGGATTTGGAAGCTTTGAAGTACGTGAACGTTCTGCACGTAAGGGACGTAACCCACAAACGGGTGAAGAAATCGAAATTCCAGCGACTAAAAACCCTGCATTCAAACCTGGAAAACAATTAAAAGACGCAGTAAACTAATCTTATATTTGTAAAGAAAAAAGCAATGGACAAGCTCCATTGCTTTTTTTGATTCTTGTTGTAGTTAGTTCCTACCCAGTGATCGCTCAAACTCTAAACAAGATCTGACGTTTTCAGTGTTGGCCAATTAGAACAAAATGCCGGCCAATTATGCCGACATTTCGGCACACATTTTTTTGTTTTCCTAACTGTCCATTTTTCGCTAATTTCATTTGGTTGAGCGAAGTGCCTGATGAACTTTTTATGAAAATATCATTTCTCCCCTTATCCCCTTTATTTATAAGGATTATTTCAATGTTCAGCAATTATTTTTTCACATTTTATGTTAACTCACTTTTCTTTTTTCTGATTTTTTAACTTTTGGCACAACAGTTGCAATAGGAAAGTGTATTTATTTTTAAAGGGGGAATTGGAATGGCAAGCGAACAAGTCTATGGATTTTTTATTCCGAATATCAATTTAATGGGAGTAGGTGCAGTGAAAGAAGCTGGACCTCGTGTGAAATCATTAGGCTGCAAAAAAGCGTTAATCGTAACTGATGAAGGCTTACATCAAATGGGAGTTGCAGATGAAGTTGCTAGTCTGATTCGTGAAGCTGGAGTAGAAGTAGAAATTTTTCCTGGAGCAGAGCCAAACCCGACAGATATAAACGTTAATGATGGGTTAGCGGTTTATCAACAAAACGGATGCGATGCGATTATCTCACTTGGCGGCGGCAGTTCTCATGACTGCGCAAAAGGTATTGGTCTTGTTGCAGCTAATGGTGGTTCCATCCACGATTATGAAGGAGTCGATCAATCAAGTTCACCCATGCCTCCACTCGTTGCCATAAATACAACATCAGGTACAGCTAGTGAAATGACACGCTTTTGTATTATTACAGATACAGAAAGAAAAGTAAAAATGGCGATTGTGGACAAACATACAACACCAACGATCTCCATTAATGATCCAATATTAACAGTAAAGAAGCCTAAAGGGTTAACTGCCGCTACTGGAGTGGATGCATTAACTCACGCGGTTGAAGCTTATGTCTCTACAAATGCAACGCCAATTACAGACGCGTGCGCATTACAAGCAATGAAAATCATTAGTAAAAACCTTCGAGCAGCCGTTGCCAATGGCGAAGATATCGAAGCAAGAAACCAAATGTCGTATGCACAGTTTTTAGCAGGAATGGCGTTTAACAATGCCTCGCTTGGCTACGTTCATGCGATCGCTCACCAATTCGGGGGCATTTATAATTTGCCTCACGGGGTTTGTAACGCCATTCTTTTACCGCATGTGGAACGATTTAACTTAATAGCTAAGCCAGAACGCTTTGTTGATATCGCTGTTGCTCTAGGTGAAAATGTAAGCGGTTTATCGACGAGAGAAGCTGCTGAAAAAGCGATTACTGCAATCGAAACATTGACGAAAGATGTCGGTATTCCAACAGGCTTTAAGCAATTAGGGGCAAAAGAAGAAGATATTCCGTTACTTGCTGAAAATGCAATGAGAGATGCGTGCGCACTGACAAACCCTCGAAAAGCGACGTTAGAGGAGGTACAAGAGATCATTCGTTCTTCTTATTAGAGGAAATCCTAAACATATTGGAACATCGAACACATACAAAAGGAAAGTTAATTCGTAAATGAGGTCACAAATCACAAATCGGGATGGGATTTTCCCATCCTTTACTTTTCATAGATGATGGAGGGAATTTACATGATTTACGCAAATCCTGGGGAAGTAAACGCAAAGGTGACATTTAAAAAGCGTTATGACAATTATATTAATGGAGAATGGACGGCTCCCGTGAATGGAGAGTATTTTGAAAATAAAACACCTGTAACTGGGCAAGTCTTTTGTGAAGTTGCTCGCTCATCGGCTGATGATATTGAGCTTGCTCTTGATGCAGCACACGTAGCCAAGACTAGCTGGGGGTTGACGTCACCTGCTGAACGCGCAATTATTTTAAATAAAATTGCTGACCGTATGGAAGAAAATTTAGAAATGCTTGCCGTTGCTGAGACATGGGAAAACGGTAAAGCGGTTCGTGAAACTTTAAATGCGGACTTGCCGCTTGCCATTGATCACTTCCGTTACTTTGCAGGTATTATTCGCAGCCAGGAAGGAAGTCTTTCGCAAATTGACAACAACACGGTCGCGTATCACTTCCATGAGCCACTAGGCGTTGTAGGACAAATTATTCCGTGGAACTTCCCACTTTTAATGGCGGTATGGAAGCTAGCTCCTGCACTGGCTGCTGGAAATTGCGTCGTTTTAAAGCCAGCTGAGCAAACCCCTGTTTCTATTATGGTACTCATGGAACTCATTGCAGACCTGCTTCCTAAAGGCGTGGTGAATATTGTAAATGGCTTCGGTGTCGAAGCAGGAAAACCACTCGCTTCAAGTGACCGAATTGCCAAAATCGCGTTTACAGGAGAAACAACAACAGGTCGCTTAATTATGCAATACGCTTCTGAAAACATCATTCCTGTTACGCTTGAATTAGGCGGTAAATCACCGAACATTTTCTTCCCTGATATTATGGAAAAAGATGATGCGTTTTTTAATAAAGCGATTGAAGGCTTCGTCATGTTTGCATTAAACCAAGGCGAGGTGTGTACATGTCCTTCTCGCGCCCTCGTTCATGAGTCCATCTACGAACCGTTTATGGAGCGTGTTCTGCAACGCGTAGAGGCCATCAAAACAGGAAATCCACTGGATACAGATACGATGATGGGTGCCCAAGCTTCTCAAGAGCAACTCGAAAAAATTCTTTCCTACTTAGAAATTGGGAAGCAAGAAGGTGCTGAGTGCTTAATCGGTGGTGAGCGAAATGAACTCGGTGGAACGTTTGAAAATGGATATTATGTAAAGCCAACCGTGTTTAAAGGCGATAACAGTATGCGTATTTTCCAGGAAGAAATTTTCGGCCCAGTTGTTGCTGTGACTACGTTTAAAGATGCAGAAGAAGCACTTGCTATCGCTAACGACACATTATATGGCTTAGGTGCTGGTGTCTGGTCGCGCAACATTAACACAGCGTACCGGTTTGGTCGACAGATTGAAGCGGGCCGTGTATGGACGAATTGCTATCATGCTTACCCAGCTCATGCTGCATTTGGAGGTTATAAAAAGTCTGGAATCGGACGTGAAAACCATAAGATGATGCTCAGCCATTACCAGCAAACGAAAAATATGCTCGTGAGCTACAGTGAAGATGCACTAGGCTTCTTTTAAGAACTCAGAAGTTTTTTCGGGGAGTGAACGTATAAAGATACATTAAATAGAAAAACAGTGTAGGCTCTTCCTTACACACGGTATGAATGGTTTTAGAAACAAAGGTTTCTAAATCATTCATACCACAAGATCGCTTACTCGACTCAAAACTAGACTAAGTTAGACGCCGTTAATCTTTATCACGTGCCTTTTTCATTTAATATGTACCGTAATTTTCTCACCGTAATATTTAATTTCTTCGATGCTTCTTTTCGGTTACCTAATGTGTCTCGAAGGGCTTTATAAACAAAAGCTTTTTCAACCACTGCCTCTAGATTTTTTAAGTTTTCTTTTACCTTTTCCATATTCAACTCATTTTGTTCTTCTAGCAATTCGAGCATTTCGTCATTCCACTGATTTAAAAACAGTTCCAGTTCAGATTTTGAAAAGTCTTTGACTGCAGGAGATGTAACGGTTTCAACCTCTTTTGTTTGAAATGATACAACTTGATTCCGTTCAGATATATTTCTAGGCAAATAATCTGGAGTAATGAGCGTCGTTTCTCCTTCTGCTAACGCTACCGCCCTTGTTACTACATTTGATAATTCTCGTATATTTCCCGGCCAATCATAGCTTTCCATCATCGCGATCGTTTCGTTTGAAAACTCGATACCTGGATGGTTGGCGAGCAGCTTTTGAATGAAAAGTGAAAGATCTTCTTTTCGTTCTCGTAACGGGGGAATTTGTAACTTCACAACGTCTAGCCTGTACAACAAATCTTCACGAAATAAACGTTTTTGGACCGCCTCATGTAAATTCGCATGAGATGCAGCAATAATTCGAGCATTCGTTTTTAATGTATGCTCACTACCAACTCTCATAAACTCTCTCGTTTCTAATACTCGTAACAGCTTGACTTGGATCGCTGGTGAAGCCTCGGCAATTTCATCTAAAAACAACGTTCCATGATGCGCAATTTCAAATAAGCCTTTACGCTGTTGCCCCGCTCCGGTAAACGCCCCTTTTTCATGTCCAAATAACTCACTTTCTAACAACGTTTCCGTTAATGCTCCGCAGTTCAAGCCGATAAACGGATTTTTCACACGCTGACTCGCTTCATGAATAAAACGAGCTAACACTTCCTTTCCCGTTCCCGTCTCTCCTTCTAGTAAAATATTAATGTTTTTACTCGCAAACTTATAAGCCATTTTAAGCATCGTTTTCATCGCTGGAGTGTTTCCTATGACCATCCCCATTTGCTTGGCGACTTTATCGATTTCTTCGTCTAAAAAAGCACCAGGAACGTGGAGTAGATCATCAATATGCTTTTCTAGTTGATTGATATCTTCAAATGGTTTTTCGATATAGTCATTGGCGCCATTTTTTATCGCATCAACAGCCGTTTTCACCGTACTATATCCGGTCATGATAATCACTTTACATGAAGGTATTTTACTTTTTATAAGCTTCAACACTTGTAAACCATTTGTATCTGGCATTTTTAAATCAACCATCGCTAACTGAAACTCAGTTTCGTTTAATTGGTCGAGAACTTCCCTGTGTGTTCTCGCTACACTTACTTTATAACCTTTTTTCTTAAACAAATAACTTAAGAAATTACCAATTTCATATTCGTCATCAACAACAAGTAATCTTGTCATATAACCACTCCTTTCTTTTCGGGAGTTTTAGAGTTTTACTTCAAGGAGCTCTCAATAGTGTTCGTGCAATTATTATTTCTCTTACTTTTTCATCGGTACGCATAACATAAACATACTTCCTTTTCCTTTTTCACTCTTCACTTCAATACCACCACCATGTTCTTTCGCAATCCCCAAACTAACGGAAAGACCTAAGCCTGTTCCATTCATCGCATCCTTTGTTGTATAAAAAGGTCGGAAAATTTCTGTGATTTCTTGCTCATTCATGCCAATCCCATTATCCTCAACTGACATATATACAAACGTCTCATTTTTGATTTGTTTCATTCCGGTATTAATGATAATCTCTTTTTGAAATTGATCACTTTCCTCCAGAGCATCCCTCGCATTTAATAAAAAATTAATGACGATTTGCTCTAGCTGTTGTAAATTGCCTTCGATCAGAGGAATTTGTGGATCAAGGTCAACACGTAACGAAATGCATTGCCGTTCAATTTGATAGCGAATTAAGCTTAACACTTGCTCTACGGCTTTATTTAATGAACATTGCTCAAATTCATATTCATCTTGCCGTGAAAAAGTTAATAGATTTCGAATAATATTTTTACTGCGAATCCCGCAATTGTGAATATCATTTAATAGTTTGAAAGTCGGATCGTGATCATCAAAATCCCGTAACAGCAACTGACTATTTCCGATAATAGCCGTTAACGGACTATTCAGTTCATGAGCGACTCCAGCGGCCATCTCCCCAATCGCCGCGAGCTTTCCAGAATGCATTAATTGCGCTTCTGTATATAATTTTTTCGTTACATCTTTTAAATAAATAATGACCCCATACATTTCTTTCGTTTCATTAAATACGGGATACGTATAAATATCACAAATTCTTTGATTATCGAGTCGCGATTGACGAAACGCCGTCTTTTTTGTTCGATAACTTTCAGTAACCGGACAATCAATCGGATCTTGATATTGAAGCACTTCATCCGTCCTTTTTCCATATAACTGATCATCTTCTAACTGAAAAAATGCCTTTACCTGATCATTAAAGCGGATAATTCGATAATCTAAATCTATGAAAATAAGTAAATCCTGAACCGCCCGGAACGTTTCTTCCCACTCTTTTTTTCCATTTAAAACCGCATTATATAATGAAGAGTTCTCAATACAAACTGCCATTTGATCCGCGAGTTGTTCTAGAAAAGAAAAATCATCATTCGGGTAATCAATTTTTGCCTTACTACCCAGACTAAGAACACCAATAACTTGTTTTTTTCGATATAAAGGCAGACAAAGGATCGTTTCAATGCCTAATAGTTTCATGGTATTCTTTTCAACAGCTGATAATTGACCAAAAGTTTCATTTAGATCATTTATAAGTACTTTTTTCTCGGCAGCAGCCCGGTAATAGAGGGAGTTTGTATTCGGAAGCACTGCACCTACTTTTAAGAAGAACGAATCTTGCGGGTACACATTCGTCAAGACCAATTGCTCATTTTCAAAAATGGTCAAACTAATCCGGTCAAACGTATAAAGCTTGACGAGCTTTTCCATAATATTTTTTAGCATTTCATCCATCGACATATCGATCGTAAAGCTTTTGGTTACATCATTAATAATTTCGAGTTTCATATTTTTCTTTTCGAGCTGTTCAACGGTTTTTTTCAATTCCGTATAATAATTTTTCTTAGACGATTTAACCCCTGTTAAGCGTTCAATCATAATTTGTTTTTGATTCATTGGTAACTCTCCCCTACAATGCTCGCGAAAAAATGTCTCTTATATCTTTTGTCGTTATATCACGAGGGTTCGTAATCATACATGCATCTTCTAGTGCCATCGTTGCCATTTCGCTCATGCTTTCTTCGTCAGGCGTCTGTAAACCTAGGTCAGAAAAACGTTGCGGTGCCCCGACTTCTTTAATTAATTGACGAACGAACTCTATTCCTTTTTGCCCTGCTTCCATTGGCTGCAATGACCTCGTATCGACACCAAGTAATTGGGCAATTTCAACATATCTTTCTGGTTTTGCTAATAGATTGAAATCCATCACATAAGGTAACAAAATTGAATTCACTTCCCCGTGCGATAAATCATATCGTCCACCGACCGCATGAGAAATCGCATGCACTGCACCTAATATCGCATTCGAAAAAGCTAACCCCGCTTGCAGACTAGCCATCGCCATCTCATGCTTCGCCTCTTCATTCGATCTTGAGGCAACGGAGGGACGTAAATATTGGCCAACTAACTGTATCGCATTTTTTGCTTGAACATCAGTAAGAGGCGTTGCCGCAATACTTACATACGCTTCAATCGCATGAGTTAAAACGTCCAACCCAGTCGCAGCCGTTAAGCTCGAATCTTTCGTTGACAATGTAAGCGGATCGGTAATTGAAATATCAGGAATAAGTGATTTCGAAATAATCGTCATCTTCTTTTTCTTTTTGGAGTCAACAATAACAGAAAATTGAGAAACTTCCGAGCCTGAACCGGCCGTTGTCGACGCCATAATCGTCGGCGGAAGTGGCGCGATAAGCTTGTCTACCCCTTCGTAATCATTAATCTCACCACCGTTTGTTGCAACAATCGCAATCGCCTTTGCGACATCTAGAACACTTCCACCCCCAATGCCAAGCACCGCATCACATTCATTCTCTTCAAACACTTGCGCACCATACGTCACTTCATAGTCCTTTGGATTGGTCGTTAAATTAAAAAAAGTCGAATACTCCAATCCAGTATTCAAACAATTATCGATCACCTGTTCCACCCAGCCGGCATTACAAACACCCGTATCACTGACAATCAGCACTTTCTTCGCACCTAACCGTAAAAAGCTTTCCCCTACATGCTCCAGCGCACCCTTACCAAAAATAATCTCAGGAGACATAAATTTATTGATCATCGATTATCAACAACCTATCCTATTAATCTAACAATATCTGTAATCGTTTTCATTTAGTTTACTATATATTGGTTTTTTGGGGAAGGGGCTGTATGAGGAGCGATTAATTACAGGGTAAGTTAAAGGTGGCCTAGAGTTGTTCTATCATTTTTACAAGATAGCATAAAGCTCTTCTTGCATGATATAACAGATAACTAATAAAATACCAACACAAAAAAGCAGTTAGAGACACCATCCTCTCTAACTGCTTTTTTGTGTTCTTAAAAGTATTCAATCTCATACTCTGCAAATTTTTCATTTAACCATGTCATATATTCCGTTTCTACTTTTTGTTCGAATAATGTACTTTCAATCTCTTCTTTTACATCTTGAAAATTTGCTTCTTTTGCTGCTGTCTTCTCCTCGACTGTAATAATATGATAGCCGAATTCGGTAGAAACAGGATCACTGATTACGCCAATATCAAGAGTAAATGCCACATCTTCAAATTCCTGAACCATTTGACCGCGTCCGAAAAAGCCAAGATCTCCTCCTGATTCACGATTCGCTTCATCTGTTGAATACTCGAGTGCTAAATCACTGAAATCCTCACCAGCAAGGAGCTTGTCCTTCACTTCCTTTGCCGTCGCTTCATCCTCCACTAAAATATGCTTCGCATGAACTTGCTCTTCTTCACCATAGAATTCTTTGTTCTCTTCAAAGTAGGCTGTTAATTCCTCTTCTGTAATTGAAATTCGTGGCTCTAGCAGCTTTTTGATCGCTAAAAAGGTTTCAATGTCCTGTTCGATCGTCGTTCGTTCAATGCCACTTGATGCAAGGAGTTCGTTAAACGACTCTTCACCACCATAGGATTCAGTGTAAACAGTCATTTCTTCATCAAGGTCTTCTTGGCTAACGGAAATGTTCTCCTTTTTAACCTCTTCTTCTACAATAATGTCTGTAATTAATGAATCGATCGCTTCTGCTCCATACTGGGTCACGAGCATATCATACAATTGATCCTTATAGATCGGTTGTCCATTCACCGATGCTACACGCTCCCCTTTTGTAAAATAGAACGTACAAAAAATGGCTATGATTAAAATAAGGCCAATTGACATATACATCCAGATTTTTTTCTGCTTCATACATACTCCTTTTTACATATCATTTTTTATGGATTACTACCTAATGTAAGTTCGGTCGATTGTAGTTCGCCTTGTCTATAAAACTTGATTTCAACTTTTTCGCCAACCTGAAATTCCGTGTATAAGTACTTTCTAAGATCACTAGAATCCGTGATTTCATATTCTTCGACGGCGACAAGAATATCCTCTACTTGAAGGCCTGCCGTTGCGGCTGCAGAATTTGGATCGATCGTTGTCACTAACGCCCCTTGATTAATGTTAGTAGGAAGCTGCTGTAAATAATGCTGAGGAACCTCCTCAAGACTAGCTAAACCTACTCCAACATATGGCCTTACTACCTTGCCGCTTTCCATAATCTCCTCGATAATCGGGATGACTTCATTACTAGGAATTGCAAAACCTAATCCCTCAACTCCACTTGTTGAGATTTTTAAACTATTTATTCCAATCACTTGTCCCTCGGTGTTAATTAAAGCTCCTCCACTATTTCCAGGATTGATCGCCGCATCCGTTTGGATCACATCCATGTCCCATTCCCCAGCAGATGTTGTTACAGGAATCGTTCTTTCCACTCCACTTACAATTCCTTGCGTTACCGTTCTAGATAATTCAATTCCTAATGGATTTCCAATCGCTAGCACTTGATCTCCCGCTCGTAGAATAGAAGAATCTCCAAATTCTAAAACGGTTGAGACATAGGAGGAATCAATTTTCAAAACAGCGAGGTCTGTTAGTGGATCCGTCCCAATCAATTCAGCTGGTACTTTTTCTCCATCATATAGAGACACTTCAAGCTCACTAGCTCCTTCAATGACGTGATTATTGGTAACGATATAAGCAGCTTCATCCGTCTTTTTAAATATGACCCCTGATCCTGTGCCACTTTCAACCGTTTCATTTAACGTTCTATAGCGTGTTTGTTGCTGCTGAAGGTTCACAATACCAACGATCGCTTCTGAAGCTTGTTCGATCGTATCTGCAATTGAGGTAGGGGCTGTTGATACCGTTTGAACCGGTAATGTAGTAGTTGTGGCTCCTTGCACATTTGCTGATACCGCTTCTTCCATTGGCGGATTTGTAGGTTGATAGAAATCAAGATATGGCGTAATGGACAATGTTAAAACAGATCCAATGACCCCAGCTGATAGGGTCATTAGAAAGCCTTTCATTTTGGATGATTTTTCTTGCTTTGAACGACGTTGAATGCCGTTTTCTTCATTTAGATTTGGGTCGATCATTGTTAGTCCCTCTTTCTATGTCAGATTATTACAAGGTATTATTATTTTCTGTTGTCACTTGTTTAGGTTTTGAAATTCCTAGCTCCTCAAGCTGCGCTTTGGCTTCTTCTTCTGTTAGTGTTCCGGCTTTTACTTGTTCTCTGATTTCTTTGACTTTTTCCATTGTTTCTTCATCTAGGTGATGACCGAAGCCGCGCATGCCTCTCATTCCCTTCATTGGAAGGGTAATCCCCAATTCTTCAAGCTCGGCTTTCGCTTCTTCCTCTGTTAGCGTTCCGGCTTTTACTTGTTCTCTGATTTCTTTGACTTTTTCCATTGTTTCTTCATCTAGGTGACCGAAGCCGCGCATGCCTCTCATTCCCTTCATAGGGTGGGTAATCCCCAATTCTTCAAGCTCGGCTTTCGCTTCTTCCTCTGTTAGCGTTCCGGCTTTTACTTGCTCTCTGATTTCTTTGACTTTTTCCATTGTTTCTTCATCTAGGTGACCGAAGAATAGTGTTTTTTCTTCTTGAGTTGAACTACTTTCCACTTCAGAATCTGTCTCAGATGCAAAGGCAGGTATAGCTATATTTCCCGCTCCAATCGTTAAAGCTCCTGCCATCATAAATCCTATTAATTTTTTATTCATTGTCTATCCCTCCAATTTTTTATTGGGTACAGCTTGCCTTACATCTGTACTTTAACCTGGCAATGTGTCAGGAAAATGTCAAAACAACATTCATTTTAAATTTTTACAAAGAAAAAAACCTACTGAACTAAATCAGCAGGCTTCATCTTATTTATCATCTTTGATAATATTAATCGACATATTGAATTTCTTCTAAATCATAAACAGATTCAAAAAAGGCAGTTAGAGACTCCTTCTCGCCTACTGCCTTTCCATCTTTTATATCGAACCATTATTTCTTCGATAAAATTCATGAAACAACTTCATCAATGCTCGTTTTTCTATGCGAGATACATAGCTTCTGGAAATGCCTAATTCTTTCGCAATTTCACGCTGGGTTTTTTCCTTCATTAAATCTAAACCAAACCGACCCACGATCACTTCTTTTTCGCGTTCATCTAAAACATGGATGTAATCGTATATTTGTTTCTTTTCCATTTTTAGCTGAATCGTATCGACGATATCATCGGTTTCTTCTTGGAGAACATCAATTAAGGTAATTTCATTTCCTTCCTTATCCGTTCCGATTGGATCATGAAGAGAAACGTCTTTCTTTACTTTTTTTAATGCTCTTAAGTGCATGAGAATTTCATTTTCTATGCATCGAGCTGCATATGTCGCTAGTTTTGTGCCCTTTCCTTGCGAATAGCTCTCGATCGCTTTTATTAACCCGATTGTACCAATCGAGATAAGATCTTCTGTATCTTCTCGTGTATTTTCAAATTTTTTCACGATGTGTGCGACTAATCGTAAATTATGCTCAATGAGGCGATTACGAGCTTCTTCGTCTCCTTGTTCCATGAGCTGTAAGTATTTTTGCTCCTCTGCTTTCGAAAGCGGTTGCGGGAAGGCATTGTTTTTTACGTATGATACAAAAACAATGACTTCTTTAATGAAATAGGTGATGGCTGCAATTAATGACACTTCCTCACCCCCATAAGGTTAGTTATCTTATGTCTATGTCTGTTTGGGCTCGGTTGTGTCTGTACACATTAAATAAAGTTTTTGCAATTCTTGGAATCATATTCATCTAGATAAAATGCTTTTGTACTACAAGTTTTAGGACTTCTACCTCATATTAATTATTTATGCAAAAACTTCGTAACTCCGAAAGCTGTAAATAAAATTATTAATCTCAAAAAAATTTAACTTTTTTTGAAATAAATATGGAAATTTCCGACATATTATTTTATTTTTTAACATTAAATTCCAAATAATTGAAGTATAATACAATTAATTTTATAGGACTTTAATCCTCAATTAGATAGTTTCTACTATTATAATCATGTTTATATAAGTATTTTTTACTATAATAGCATAAAAATCACTCTTTGTTCTGATAAATATTAATATTCTGTAACCGACACGCTTCAACACAATAAAATACTTTCACCGTATATACTAGTAACTAGGTAATACATAAGTCATAGAGAATCTCAAAAACTATAAAAAATCATGTATGTTTCTATAATTCATTCAGAAAAGGGCAAACCTGTTGAAAAATAGGGACGCAAAGTCACAGATCTAAGGTTGATATAGAGATATTTCAATGATGATGGCTGGACTACCTGAAATGCTAAAAAGTATTTTAGGAGGGAAACGCGAGTGGAAAAAAATGCAACTGAAAAACTGGACCAAGAATGGGTAGAATTAATTAAAGAAGCGTTGGATATGGGGATGAGACAGGAAGAAATCAGGTTATTTTTGTTCAAAAAATCAAAAAATGCACAGGGAGATTTATAAGAAGAATCCTCTCTAAAAAAGCAAGCATTTATTTTATATTGTTATACTCCTAAATATGTGAACACATTGCAAGACTTCAAATGATCGAATTAGCATAATCATTAGACTAAGGAAAAGTGGTAAATGGTGAACTGAACCTAAGTTACCACTTTTTTTGTATATTCTTTATGTTACATCCCTAAATTTTTTCTTTATTTCTTGAAAAACTCGCTACTTTCCTTAAAGTAAAACCAAACGTCGAACATCGATTATGATAGCATCTCCGTACGACAAACCACAAAACGAAGACCCCTATCGTATTTTTCAAAATATCATCCATAGCAAAAGATCTGAATGGAACATAGAATTGATGAATTTCGTCTATTATACCGTATAAAACAGCAACTGTTGCAGCAAATATCTCCTTTTTAATACTGAGTTCCCCGAATGTCAATAATGCAAATATTAAGAAGAGAAATAACAACCCAATTTGAATGAGATGAGCTAATTCGAATAATATCCCCATTATGAGTATGACACTTGGACTTAGGATAACAGATACTAATTCTAATCTACTAGGGTTAAAATGACTTGATTGGAACCAGATTAAAAGTATATATAAAACGGGGATGATAACAATAATTGTTCGAAACAGAACCAAATGCATAAAATTTACCTACTTTCACCCTAACCATACCATATAAGCCATGATATATCGGTTATAGAATACTTCTCTCTACGTAGCAATACTATTTACAGAGGAGGTTATACAAATGTACTTATTATTTAAACATGCTATAAAGAAAGGAAAAGAGGCCTATCACCGCTCTTTGTATGCTTATAATTTAATTCTTTATAAAGATTGTCGAGATAATGAGACGAAAATAAAGTTATATAAGAAAGTAATTCACCATGAAAAACAACTAAATAAAAACTTAGTCTAAATATTTTTGAAAAAAAACACCCACATATTAGGTAGATGTCTGTGAGTGCACAACTTCCATTTGCTTTCTAAGCAATTTACTAAACATACTTCGTTTTTCCATAGCGAGTTGCGTAAATCCACCTTGCTGGATGATATGACCTTGGTCCAATACAAGCACCTGGTCTGCATGACGTATCGTAGATAAACGATGAGCAATAACAATAATTGTCATTCTTCCTTTTAGTCGTTCAATCGCTTCCTGAATTTTCGACTCATTTTCCGTATCCAATGCACTCGTCGCTTCATCCAAAACGAGGATCGACGGTTTCCGTAAGATGGCACGTGCTAAGACGAGTCTTTGTCTTTCTCCTCCAGAAAGTCGAATGCCACGGTCACCGATAAGAGTATCTAAACCTTGTGGAAGCTTGCTCACAAAATCAGCCGCTGAAGAAAACTCTAGTGCTTCCCACATTTCCTCTTCCGTTGCATCTCGAGCAACGAGTTGTAAATTCTCTCGAATACTTTCATTAAACAAGAAAGGATCTTGTGGCACATAACTAATAGCTGTACGCAAGGATAATAAATTTGAACTTGTTAAAGGACTCCCATCTAAATATATTTCGCCTTCTTCTGGCTGATTAAGTCCCATCAATAAATCAATTAACGTGCTTTTCCCTGCACCAGATGGACCGACTACGGCTGTCATTTGATTTGCTGGAATAAAGACATTTATACCCTTTAATGCATATTTGGGTTCACTTCGGTTATAACGAAATCCAATATTTCGACACTCTATACCATTATTGATTTGGAGGGGTTGTATGCTTTGACTTTCAATAGCCGTAAACTCTCTAGCATTCTTACATTCTTCTTGCATAGCTATGACAGCTTTTAATGCTGGAATGGTCGTTGCAATTTGCTCCAAAGAAGCTTGAATACCTGCAACTCTTGGCCATAACCTAGAAAAGATAATAATAATTAACATCAATTGACCTGCTTGAGGATTGAACAAGTTAACGGCGAAAAAAATAAAGGTAGCAATTAAAACAGCAGACGCAATTTTATAATATAATTGTGAGGTCGTTTTTAACCTCGTATACTCAATTTGTTCCTGTTCCATACTCTTGGTAACTGTTCGGTACCAGTTCATCCGTGTTTCTTCTAAAGTATTACTCTTAATGTCTTTAATCCCATTAATTTGATCCGTAATTCCGCCGAGGTAGGTTTTCCCTAACGTATAATTACGGTTGCCAAGTGCCATCGATCGTTTTAGGAATTTTCGATTAAAAAAGATCAGTACTAAACCACAAGCTAATACGAATGTAGTAATTGTTGTTGAAAGCCAAAAGGCAATCCCAATTTGAATACAAGTAAAAATAAGAGATGATAAAAATTGTAAAAAAGAATGAGTCCCTGCACTTGCACGAGCAATTTCAGCTGTTAACAGGTTGATAAGATCCGACTTTCGATTTTTAATAAAAAAGTTCCAATTGGCGTGAAGTATAGAATCATAGGTTTTTACGCGAAGATACCTGAAAAAACCATGCTGGATGATCGTATTCCTAATCGTAATTTGCCGTTGTAATAAATTTTGACCGAAGACTATTAAAACAAATGTCCCTAAAATGAAAGGTAAACCGATCGTACTCGGTATATCTCTCAGGAATTCAAAAGCATCTAACAAAGGTGTTCCAGAAGCATCGATATCTACAATCCCACTCATACTAATCAGTGGAATTAATAACAAAACTCCGACCCCGTCGAGTAAACTAATAAACAGCATCGCTAGGAGATTGATATAAAGTATTTTTCCTGCATAGGAATGAATTTGTTTTAAAAAGTAGAAAATATGTTTCATATATAGCCTCCTAAGATAATGCATGTTTCCTCGTTTTCCTCCAAGCCCATAAAAGCGGACGTAACGGAAAATACAAAAAATGTAGCGGCTTCGGTAACGGTAACGTCTCAGCATCCTCAGGATACGGATACAGAAAGCTCAAAATAAAAAGAATTTTTTGCCGAATAGACATTAAAGAAAACAAATGGCGTTTGTGATAGTTGGATACGTCTTCAGGGACAGGGTCTGTATGTAAATTAACCATTCTCTCTAAATAAAAGATCGCATCCTGTGCTAACTTTCTTGGACGTTTCTCAACTAGTAAAGACTGAAACTCCTTTGGAATCTTTGTATTAAATAATTGTGATGATAAGATGATCGCTTGACCGCCAACGTGAGTTACATCATATTTTTTTAATAGTTTATGAAGTTTTTTCCAATTAAAATCTTGCTGTAATAGTTGATGGATATCCATCAACCAACGAAGGCGCGACCATCCATGACGAGCACCATGGGAAACGAGAAATAAAAAGAGATCTTCATTCCCTAAAATGTAAACTGGTGTACTTGTAAGTGAACTAAGTTGCTTTCGTTCCCATAGCTCATTGAAGCTTTGCTCTTTTCTAGGACCAGGGTGTAAGCGCCAATGAATTTCCATTTTAATTCCCTTTTGAGGGTGGAAGTAAGTGACATGATGGTGTCTCCACCTCCAGTCGCTTAGCACCGTTTCAATGTAATCATCCTTCTCATAGCCAAGCTCAACTAGCAATTGTTCAGCTTCTTCCAGGTTTTCAATTGGAATAAGAAAATCTAAGTCACTTGACGTACGAAGAGAAATATCTCCGTAAAGGGACTGGGCTAGCACGGGACCTTTTAAAAATAGAAGTCGAATACCTCTTTTAGAAAATATTTGGTTAACTTGCTCCATCTCAGCACTCAAGTTCAGCATTTTGAATGTGTTCCGTCTGAATTGGTGGTTAATTTCCTGAAGAACATATTCAGGTACGACCGTTTCATTTGTTTTCTTTAATTTCGAATGTAGCATAGGATAAGCTCTGTGATGCATTGATAGTTCTAAAAATAAGTCCCAGTTGATGTCTTTAAATAGTTTCTCATTTTTCGTTGAAGTAGCTGAACCACCATGCTCCTTGATTAACTCTAAAAAGAGGAACAATTCTTTTGGTATTTGATTTAAGTTTAGAATGCAATTATTATCCATAGTTTTCCCCTTCGATCTGTGGGTTGCTTACTTTTTTAGCAAACTTACTTACCACAGTAAACTTATCCATTCCTTCTACACCAGAGATATAAAAAGGACCGCTGCGTAACCAAGCGTGAGCAATTAACTTACCATTTTCATCTTTAGCCGTACCTAAATAAAGAGTGCTTTCGATCCCACGCTTTTCAAGCATTTTCATCCCAGCGACAGCTTTAACAAGGCATTGGCTCTCCCAAAAAGTATAACGACTCATAATATGAATAGCTTGAGAGACTTCAAGTAATGTTTTTTTGTGGGAAGGAGTCAGGGTTAAAGTCGTTTCCTCCATCTGATCTCCTAATGATGAGACTACTTTCGAAAATGGAAGCAGTTTAAACACACGGGCCCATCCTAAATAAACATAAGCCTCAATAAACATTAACTTCATTTTAAAATCTAGTAGTATAAATGCTTTGATTTTTTGGAGCATAGGTTTATCCCCTTTATAAAACTAGCAAGTAATTATGAATTCGTTTGTTCTATAACTTCAATCAACCCTTCTTCAGCTAGTAGTCCTAAAAAAATCAACACTTGTTCTTCACACTCAGATGGGTCTACATCATATTGTGTTGTTAGTGTAGAAACCAATTGTCCAATAGAAAGTGGATCTTTTATAAGCTCCCAGATGTCACCACCAACATCTCCTAGATTATAGTATTTTCCATTTGAAATACTTAACATCACTTTTTCTCCATCCATATCACTAACGATATTTCCAGTTCCTTGTGAAACAATATGAGTTTTTGCAATGTTTTGATTTTTAATCATACAACTTTGGCCTCCTTATGAATAGTTGTTAAAATAAGCTCAGATAAGTCGTTAGCAGTAAAGCGTGAGATCGGTCTTTGAATTTGGTAAAGATCCATATAGCTCAACATTTTTGCTGATTGATTAAAATGCCACTCCAATAAACCAGATCGCTCGATAAAAAAATTACGGTATGTGTGATAAAAAAGTGTACGAAAACGTTGTAGATTTTGTATAGGTTGAAGTTGAATTTCTTCGTCTGTTGTTTTAACAAGTTCAAAGATTCCAGCTAAAGGCATCTTTTCATGAGCGAATTGATCTTTTACAGGAATAGCAAACTTTGTTTCCCGGTCAACAATTGGACGATACTGCTTCGATTCCATTCCAAATTCGTTCAGACTTTCCAACCAAAGCTTTTGCTGTGGGTAAGCAGGTGTCACAATTGGAACATTATTTTCGTTAAGGGAAACGGGTATGACATCATCACTAAGTAAACGATAACCTCTCTTTAAAAATGAAGAAGCAAGCGTTGATTTTCCAGCACCTGAATCACCAACGATGGCATACGCCTTTCCATTAATAGCGATAGCACTCCCATGCAAAGGAAGAATTTTTCGTTGCATTAATAGTGCTCCCATACATGTACCGAGGAGATATAAACGCATATGGTCATCTTGAGACCCTTCCAACGGAGAAACTAAAATTCGTTTACCTTCCTGGACTAAAAAAATAGCAGTATCAGGCATGTGGAACATAATCAAATTTTCTTGTATCACGAAATAAGGATCATTCGGTTCAGATAGCTCCTCCCATAAACTTGTCAAATCTGCTATACTAACATTTATATCTACTGATTTTACTTGTCTGTTTATTCGAGGTAATTCCGGTAGAAGAAATTCGCTTTGTACATTAAATCCGAATGCTTTGTAAACTAAATTTTCACTAGTTTTTCTAATCAATGATGTCTCCCCCATTTTATGTATTCTAGAACAGTCCTATATCAAAATCACGTATCCTATTTTTAAATAAAATCTCCCTCAACTTCCCTTATACTTGCTTAAGGTATAAGGGGACAGATTGGATATCTAATAATTAACTACCTAGATTATTTTTACAACTATTATTTGATGTAGTTGGGTCTTGATTTCCATTCATATTACCGTTATTTTCACCTACATCAAAGCAATCAGGAACTGCATTTCCTGGTCCATTCATTGTCAGACTTACATCAAGCACTTCCAACATTGGTTTCTTCCATGTCTTTTTCATCATCTCACCTCCTAACCTAAAAACTTTTAATAAATCGATAGACAATCAAAGACCTTGTTAATATTTTAAAATCATCATTAAAAACTAATTCTGGTCTTGGTTTTTTTCCCACTTTTAAGATTGCACTCTTTATTACATCTTGATTTAGTATTTCAGATACAACTGGGTCATTTGCTAGTTGATGTAATTCCTCGATAAAAATATCCCAATGTGGAATCATGCGATGAATCACGTCAGCCCCTTGAATACCGCGGCTCTTTTGATTAAGTCTTACTTTATCAGGAAGAATATTTTTAATAGCTCTACGAAGAAATGAACGCTCCATACCTTCTTGAACATACTGTTCATCAGGAATTGCTAAACAAAATTGAATGACTCTTAGATCATTAGTAGGATCTCTATCCCATAAAGAATAACGTAAGGATAAGTTAGTATTTGCAACACCGCTTTTATTCCATGGATAGAGTTGTTTATAATATGCTTTTCGATATTCAGTTAAGTTTTCGATGGCAGAACCACCTGTTAAATCAATATCATATTGTTGGAGCTTCTCAAAAACATTCGTTTTTCTTGCAAGATCTGGATTTATAAACTGTGGGAACTGATACGAAAAAGGTTCATTCTTATTTTGAAGACGATCTATAAATGGAAAAGCCTTTTTCGCAACAATAGGGAGAATGTTAGATTTTCCTGTTTGATAATTTTGGGTATAATAATTTAATTCTTTAAATAAATGAACCCACCTTAGTTGTTTCAAAAGGTTTGCATAGTAATCAGTAGTTAATCCCCAAGACCCCCATGAAATCGAATGATTACCTCTTGCTCCATTTAAAAGGATTTTTATTCCTTGCTGCTGTGCTTTTTCACTAATCCCTTTAAGCCAGAAAGAATTTTCAAAAAACTTATAGGGCATTTCCATTAGCTCAAGAAAATCATCTATCTCAGATAATGGATCTTTTCCTTGAAAATTTATATATTGGTCTGATATGTTTCCAACATAATTTACGGTTTCTTTTATAAATGGTCGTTCATCAGGAATATAATAATTCGGTGTCCAATCAACAAAATCATCTTCTGGGATGTAACTATAGGTATGTAACACTTTATTTTCTTTTTGCAGTGCTTTTGCAGCAAAACTAACAACAGTCCCAGAGTCTAAACCACCACTTAATTGAGATCCAACCTCACCATAAGTTCTTAGTCTAGCTGTTACTGCCTTATTAAAGACGTCATGAAAGGCTTCAATATACTCTTCATTTGATCTCAACTTTAATTTTTCATTTACATCGATCGTACAGTATCTTGTCAACTTAACTCTGCCATCAGCTACAGTTATACTGTGTGCAGGAGGGACTTGATAAATAGATTTATAGACTGTTGAAGTCATATCTACAGCTTCCACCATACTCGGAATAGCTAAAAATTCAGCTAACCATTCTTCATTTAACTTTTTTGCAATATAAGGTAGTGAAAATAATGGTTTAATAGTAGTTGAAAAAACAAACTGGCTTTCATTTTTATAATAGTAAAGTGTTCTAGACCCAGAAAAATCTCTAGCACCAAAAAGCTTCTTTTTTTTCTCATCCCAGATCATAAAAACAAAATCACCAGTTATATGTTTCGGAACTTCTTCTCCCCACATTTCATAAGCTAGCAAAATTAATTGACTGTCAGGAATAGATTGTATCTGTGTTTGTTTAATTTGTAATTTATCAAACAATTCATCTCGATTATCAATGATCGCATCCGCTGTTATAACTAATTTTCTCTCATAATTATAATAAGGAAGGATTTCACCAATTGATTCAGGAGTAATCCATTGGTGATGACAACCAAAAAAAATAGTTCCTTTATTACAGGTATGTATATTATCAGCTGGATATTTTTTAAACTGTTGCATCAGATTACAACTATGTTCTAGTGCAATAAGTTCTTTGTTGAAATGTACAATACCTGTTATTGCGCTCATTTGTTTCCTCCATAATTTACCTAAATATAATTTTAATTCATTTTGTATTTCCAATAATTAAACAATAGATAAAATATTGTTTATATATGTTTTTTGTGAAAATTATTCTTTATTAAGAACAAACTAATAAAAAAATAATAAAACCCAATAATATTTTAGTAAATTACTCATTGCTTAAGTTAACACTCTAAACAATATTCTTTATTAAGAACGAACTTATATACATAAATTATCATCAACTCTATAGTAAGTCAATAACAAAAGTTATGTTACTCTTTAATAATATATTGAATTACCCTATTAAAATATTTTTTACATAACTTCTTATTAATTTCTACTATCCTAATCATTAAAGTTAAATATTGCTCCAAAGCCCTTATACATTTAAGTGTAAGAGCTTTGAAGACTAAAAAACCTTTAAAGTTGAATACTCATTGGGTTTCAAATTAAGAAACCCAATGAGTTTAGTTAAAAAAAGTGCAAATTTTATATGCTTTTTAACTTGTAAAACGAGGTTCAGAAGACTTTTGACCTGGAACATATGCTTCATCAGTATATGGCCCATCATCAGTAGAAGCCATTGTTTCATTTACATCAAGTACTTCTAACTCAGGCTTATACCATTGCTTTTTCATATTGTTTCACCCCCTTTCAAGTAAAATTTCTAAGAAATCGAAAGACAATTAAACTACGCATAAGAACTTTACTATCAGGGTCGATAACATATTCAGGACCAACGCCTTTGTTCACTTTCTCAACTGCCTCTCTAATAGTTTGGCCATCTAAATAGTACATAGCCTTCTCATCCTTAATAAGGTTATTCATTTCTTTTATGAATATATTCCATTTAGGAAGCATACGATGTACCCAGTCTGCACCTTGCACACCATGAAAATGTTGGTTTAAACGAACCTTATCTGGTACTAGATTTTTAGTAGATCTACGAATAAGTGCCCTATCTAAACCTTTTTGAACATATTGATCTTCTGGTAATGATAAACAAAAATTAACAACTCTGAGATCATTAGTAGGATCACGTTTCCACAATGGATAACGAAGTGACAACTTGGTCGCAAGTGTATTACTAGCATTCCAATGGAACACATCTTCAAAATGTCTTTTTCTTTGCTCATAGATATCTGAGGTTGTAAACCATCCTTCTTTACTCATGCCATATGCATTAAGCTTTTTGAAAACATTAATCCTCTTTGCAAACTCTGGATTAATAAGTGTAGTATTATTATAATCTTTGTTTAAATTAAAGAATTGACTGATAAATGGAAATGCTACTTTTGTTATAATAGGTAATCTTCTTAACCTCGCTCCCCCAGCTTTTTGACTGTATTGATTTAGCTCCTGAAGTAGCCGAATCCATTTCAACCTTTTCAATAAGGTAGCGTAATAATCTATAGCTGAGCCCCAAGATATTGTTAAATTTCCTCTACCACCATTGAGTAAAACTCCTACATCTTCCTCACAAGCTTTCTCATACATCCCCTTTAACCAAAAAGAATTTTCAAAGAATTTATATGGCATCTCCATAATGTCAAGAAAGTCATCCATTTCAGAATATGGATCTCTTCCATCAAAATTTAGATAGTGATCCTTAATCCCCCCTACATGTTGTACGGTAGATTTAATAAAAGGCCTCTCATCTGGCATTAGATGTTTAGGGGTAAAATCATTAAAATCACTTGGGGGAATGTAACTAAATGTATGTAATATTTTATTCTCATTTTTTAGAGGTTTAGCAGCAAATCCTACAATAGATCCTGAATCTAACCCACCACTTAACTGTGCACCAACTTGACGATGTGTACGTAAACGTGAGGTAACTGCCTTTTGAAAAACATCTTGAAATGCTTCTACATACTCCTCATTAGATTTTAACTTTAATTTTCTCCCTAGATTTAATAAACAATATCTTTTAAGAGTTACTTTACCTCCCCTGACTAACATACTATACGATGGAGGTAATTGTTTAATACCTTTATATGGCGTAATAGAAGCATCTACTGTATCAATCATTCCTGAAATTGCCAAAAACTCTGCTAACCATTGTTCGTTAAGTTGATGTTTTATATACGGTAAGGACAGTAATGGTTGGATGGTTGTGCAAAAATTAAAGTACTGTTTATTTTGGGAATAATAAAGAGTCCGACTTCCCGAAAAATCCCTTGCACCGAAAAGTTGTTGTCTTCTCCCATCCCAAATCATAAAGGCAAAGTCACCCACTAAATACTTAGGTGTTTCTTCACCCCATTTATAGTATGCAAGTAAAATTAACTGACTGTCAGGCATCACTTTACGCTCAGACAATTCTACATCTAATCTAGCAAATAATTCATCGCGATTATCAATAATCGCATCAGCTGTAATAGCTATTTGCCGATTACGATCATAGAAAGGTAACTGTTCACCGACTGATTCAGGTGTAATCCATTGGGCATGGCAGCCTAAAAAAAGGTTTTCTTTATAGAAAACTTGAATGTCGTCAGCAGGGTAAACTTGCAAAGAGGACATGATGCTATTTATATGTTCTATTGATACAGGTTCCTTATTTATATGATAAATGCCTGCAATAGCACTCATTGTTTACCTCCAATAAAATCATAGTTGCATCAGTTCATACCAATCTACGTTCTTTAAAAAGAACATAATTACAAAAAAATATATACCAAGGGAGATACAAATTTAGTTTTCGCAACATGTGCTTAAAAAACAAATTACAGTTCTTTATAAAGAACATTTTAAACATACCATCTTCTTTCTCTAAAGTCAACTAATTGTGGTCATATTTTGTTAATCAGAAGTTCAATTTTTATGGTTTACCTTTTAACTCCCTTTTAATAATAAATGTTTCTTCGAATACATCGTTTTATTAAGAAAAAAGCTTACCAACTATCTCATAAGGTGAGACTTTGCCGATAAGCTTGTTTTTTCCTGATTTACAGCAGCTTAATAAACTAGAGTTACTGCTTTTTATCATTATCTTTATTACCTACAATAGTTGTTGCTTATTAAACAGCTAATCTTGAATGTAATTTGTTGCCCATTATTACCCAATTAAACCAAACGGGTAGAATAAAGCCCTTTGACCTAAATACATCCAGGTGACAGTCCCATCAACAGCGCTGCCAGTTGTATGCGAGGGAGCTTCCGTTCCTGTTGTCCCTGCAACTGTACATTCATATACATTGTTATTTGTATAAACAACGGTTCCAACAGAGTAGTCAGTATTTTCCTGCCAAATACTTTGAGTGGCGATCCCTTCCTGGGTACAGACCCAGCCGATATGCCCTCCTTCTTCTGGTCTTGCATCCTTTACAATTTGGCTTAACATATAATATCCTGAATTTGGCTCATTAATGCTATGAGTTTCGGGATCATAGCTAATAAATATTTCAGGATCTTCTTCAGGCAAATTAATGTTTACAAACCGATTATTGGCTGAAACAAATTTTCTCATACTAATTAATCTACTATAGTACACAAGATTTAGTATACCGCTACCAGTGTACGTTAAGTTACAGCTTTTCATATGGAATTCAAAAGTTCTCCAAGTAAACGAATTCGTTATTAATGGATTAAAGTTATCATTAGCAATTTCAATATCACAGTTACTTATCTTAATAATCCCATAACCGTCTTCGTTATTGATATCGTTATTGATAAGGGTAGTAATAGATTCTAGTAAAAACCTACTATTATTTACAGACAGTATGGGGGTTTCATGAGGTGTATTGATATTACCTACATGAAGTCTAGTGTTTTGTAATACACTGTTATTCACGTTTACTTCCCTTTTCTTCTTAAGGTAAATATGATTGTGTATTAGACTACTTCTAAAGTTGCAGTCATAAATACTGATTTTTCCACTTTCTATATTACTAGTTCTAGTATCTAAATTTAATCGAATAGTATTAAACACGGACCCAAAAATCCCGTTAGTAATTAAACGTACACTTCGAAGGTTGGTTGTGTTTGATTCAAAAATACAAGCCTCTATTTTGTCAATACGCATGGTTGGTTCACTACCTGTATAGTGTCCTGTATACTTAAAGGTGTTGTCTTTAAATACATCTGTTATCCTATTTGCAGGCATATTAATCATTTCAACATCAACAAAAGTATTTCCCTTTACGTATACTGTATATCCACTACCTGAAATGTTGACACGACTATTATGCACACTATTATCGGTTATATGAACATGCGCCCCAGGTAAATTTGCTGTCATTAAACCAAAAGCACTCATTCCACAATGATATAAATAGTTCCCTTTAACTGTAGCAAATGATAAGGAATATAAATTGATACCTATCCCAGTTACATTATAAATATGATTGTTATCAATGTGAACCGAGTAACACCCTGCTAAAATTCCATGGTTCGTGTTATAGATAATATTATGTCTAATAACACAATTATCGCCATAGGAATCCTCCTGGTTTATTCCGTACCTTGTCGGGTCATTAAATAAAGGTTTATCATCTAATTGATGGAACCCATTGTCCCTAATGACATTATGCTGAACAATGTTATAACTGCCTCCTAATGTAATTCCTCCTCGATGATTAGCCAATACTTCATTGTGTTCAATTATATTATGATGTGGAATATTCCCAAACTTTATCGTAATATTCATATTCTTCAAATGATTCGTTTCTTGTCTAAATACAAGCCTCATTTTCTTCGCTCCTACTGGAACGGTGATTGGAGTATAAATTTTTCGATTCATTTGCCTTTTTTGTAAGTAGCTATTATCTTCTCTATAGAAAAAAATATCTACTTCTTTTGTATTAATGCTCGTCGTTCGGTTATATCCAAAGCCTGCGATTTGAAATTGCGGGTAATCTCGTAACGTGATAAAACCTGAGGTTAAAGAATTATTGGAACTCGTTAGTTCTCCTGTGGAATTATCAATGCTATTTAAAGACAGATTCAAATTAAATTCAGCTAACTCTGATGGAGACCTACTATCCATAGAAATACCATCACCCATATAGTCTCTAACAATACAGTGCTTCACCGAACTATGATTGGTTCCACGAGAAAATAAGACACCATAAGTGTGTTCCTGTCTTCGCTCGTTTGAATTCACGAAACTCCTGTCAGCTCTACAACCGATAATTGTTCCACCCATTAAATGTGCATTTGTCACATTACTAAAAGTTATACTTGTTCCAATAAAATTGTAATAATCCGTTCCCGTCCGGGTATCAAATGGAGATTTATTATCTGAATCATAAATAACCTTTAGTACCGATTGATTTAAGTGAAAGGTCAAGTGACTTTGCATTTGTATCGTTCGAGGATAACATATTGCATACTCCCCTCTTGGTAGCACGACTAGAGTATAGCCATTGTTATATGCATATTCTAGAGCGTTATTAATCCCTTGAATATTAGCATCAGCCATATAATAATCTTCGCTAGTATAAGGTTTTGTTGGTAACCCTTCTGTAATTCCCCAACGGTCTAGCTCAATTATATAAGCTGCACTAGAGCTTGACTCAGGCGCTTCGGAAGCCATTTGTAGAGGCTTCCATGTTCCATTTTGAAAAGATAATACATCCCCATTTTTTGGTTCAACTGTAGTTACATCAATATTAGTAATATCTTTTAAAGTGTGATTATGATTTATGTCTGCTTTATTGACTAATTGATTATCAACATACTCAGCACTAGCCTTTGTGCTTAATTGATTGTTAATTACTTCTAACTCGGAATTAACATCATCTTTATTTGCTTTTAAGCCTAGTAACTCGTGTACCTCTATATGGTCCGCTAACTGACGATTCCCTTCATTTGTTCCAATAAAAAGTTCACCAGTATCTGTACAAAGTCCAAGCTCACCTTCATCTAATAATGGTAAATCAGTTTTTAGTCCACGCCTTATTTGAATTTTATAAGACATTTATATCCCCCCACAAAAGTTTGCGTCATTCTTAAGCTGATTCGTCAAAATAACCTCCGTTTATACTAAGGTTAGTTAGTTCACTTAAAAAGTCCCCACCATCTATTACAATCGTTATGAAAGTGCCTCCATCAATTTTCATAGTATCGGATGGAATAGAGGTTCTAATTACATTTCCAAACTTCATTTTTTGCACCTCCAATTTTCCTCTTAATTTATCTATATTAAATAAAAACTCAACTTCTTGTGCTCCTTACTATTTAAACTGAATTTATGTCAAAAAGTTTATTGCTAAGGAGACCTACCTATACTGTAAAATATCAGGATATTTAATTTGATAACAGAAAATATAGATGTTATATCAAATACCCTTTAAATATAAAAATGAGGAGAGGTGTAATCTATATGAAAAAGATCATTCTATTTGTATTCACGTGTTTTTTATTTTCCCTTTCTTATGTACAAATGAACAGTAGTCAACTAGCAATTCCATCGGTTTTAGGAAAACAAGCGTTTCCTACAATTTTTGCAATGAACGAATCAACCTATGAATTAGACTTAAAGAAGTGGAACATATACAACGATGGTACACACCCTATTGAAACAACTAAAGGGATTAATGACGCACTTCAATGGGCAAGTGAAAACGATTATACGGTGTTCAAAGTCCCTGAGGGCAATTATCTAATAGACAAAGATAGTCATATTGATATGGTTTCAAACATTACATTTTGGTTAGATGATAAGGCTGTACTGCAAAAAGAAACAAATGACTATTCTTCTTATAAATTGCTACACATTGGACCTGGTGTTAAAAATGTAATTTTAAAAGGGGGGACATACATAGGAGATAAAGAGACTCATGACTATGCAAGCGGTGGAACTCATGAGCATGGTTATGGAATTATTACAAGTGGGGCAAATAAAATAACTTTAGATAACATAAAAGCGATCAATTTCACAGGGGATGGCCTGTCCATCGGTAAAATCGGGACTTTAATTCAAGATGTTTATGCTCCCTATTTTGAATCAGGGTGTGTCGATGAAGAAGGTAATTTAAGGAATGATCGAACAAAATCAAGGCTAACAAATCTTCCAATTAATCACTCTTACTTTGATATTCAAAGAACATTCCAATTCATCCATCAACAAAACATGCCTGAGGACAGCTATGGATATGTTGCTTACTTTTATAAAGAAGATGGCACATTTTTGTCTAAACAAGACAGCACAGAATCAAATACACCAGTAGGATGGGGATTAACCTCAATACCTGAGGAAGCTGCTTTTTTTCATGCGGTATTTCCAATGCCAGAGGTTCCAAACGATATTTATTTAGAATATTGGATGCAAGGTGTGTCTAAACATATTACCGTCAAAAATTCTGAGTTTGCCCATAACCGTAGGCAAGGAATTACGATTGGCGGAGCCCAGGATGTACTGATTACAAATAGTCAGTTTCACAATATGGGCGGTGCTGCACCCGAGTCGGGAATTGATTTAGAAGCTGGGTACAACTTAAATGATAATATCCATATTAAAGAGAACCAGTTTTACAATAACGCCAAATACGATCTAATTCTATATGATGGTCGAAATGCCGTAGTAGAGGACAATCACTTTGCTTCTAAAGGGGAGATCGGCCTAGCTATTTCTGAACCGTTTAAGTATGCTCAGATTAATAATAACCATTTTGATGGAACAAAAATCTATGCATACAATCATGCTACCTTTCGTAATAACAAAATGAATGATGGATTAGCAGCTTTTTTAGGACACGAGCTTGTTATTGACAGCATGACCTTTACAGACACACTTGTGAATTTAGCTAGTGACAAGTCATTTGGAATAGAGGCTTCGAACATTACCGTCAACAATACTAAAAAATTGCACACTCCATTTGGAATAAATAATAATCCTCTGCATTTAAAAAATGTGACGATAACTGGAGAAGCTGCCCTTGATAGCTTTTCTGGTAATGCGAGTAACGGAAGTATTTTTGAAAACCTAGAAGTTATAGGTTATAACCGTTCGCAACTCCCTAGAGGGACTTATAAAGATTGCAAGTTCATTGCTACTGAAAACGAAACGGTATATGGGTCAGTCGCGGTCAACAACTCTGGAGAGTACATCTTTGATAACTGTGTTTTTGAGTCTAGACATGGTGGGTTTAGTATTAATAGTTTTCATGGTATTCCTGATCATGTTGCTATTACAAACTCTGAATTTAATGCATTAGGTGATACGCATGCTATTACCATAACATCGGCTAATAAAGTCCAATTAGAAAAAAACAACATTAATGCAAACCATATGGAACGTTCGGATTTAGAAGTACTTAGAGTAGGCTCCTATTGGACAAAAGATGAACCGTATGAAGTAAAAGATCTAACGATAAGAAAAAATACGATTAGATCCAATCTTGAAAACAAAGGGATCTCTACGATTTATTCTGGTAAAAATGCCCCGCCATATATCATTGAAGATAATGTACTTTATAATGCAACACTTGATTTAAAGGAAAATGATTTAAATACAGAGGCAAATACTCAAAAGTAAGTAAAAAAGGGTGCTGATTAAATATGTCAGCACCCTTTTTTGTATAATAAAATACACCTAAGCCGATTACACGTTTATCTGGCGATATTTTCGCGTCTCATATAGTTCGATAAAGGAGATAGATACTCCTTAAAGCACCTAAAGGATCCAACGCTCTCTTCATTCTTGAACGATATTAAATACCTTTAGGTAGCTCTCTTCTCAACTCTTCATCTACATCACAAATAACTGTTACATCAAAACCATTATTGTATAGGAATTCGAGTTGTTCTAATAGAAAGCTTCTAATTGTTATTGATGTTGTCGTTACAACACAGAGCTTTAGTTCTTTCAAATTTCTTGCGTTCTCGTATTCTAACACTATTTTGTAACTTGTCTTTCTAACTTTGTATCATACCCATTTGGATTTTGGGATTGCCAACGCCATGAATCCCTACAAATCTCATCAATTCCTTTTAAAGCTTCCCACCCTAACTCCTTTTTCGCCTTCGAAGGATCCGCATAACTAATAGCTATATCACCTGGTCGACGTTCAGTGATTTGGTAAGGGATGGTCTTGCCTGTTGTTTTTTCAAAAGAATTGATCATATCGAGAACACTATATCCTTTTCCTGTTCCTAAATTATAAGCATTGACTCCAGTTTTATTTAAAACATGTTCTAATGCTTTTAAATGACCATTAGCTAGATCAACTACATGGATATAGTCGCGTACACCCGTTCCATCGTGTGTAGAATAATCACCACCAAAAACACTTAGTTTTTCCAACTTACCTACTGCTACTTGAGTGATGTATGGAAACAGATTATTTGGTATCCCATTTGGATCTTCTCCTATTAACCCACTCAAGTGAGCACCGACTGGGTTAAAGTAACGCAATAAAGCAATACTCCAATTATTATTTGAAACATAGACATCTTGTAATATTTCTTCAATCATCAGTTTTGTTCTACCATAAGGGTTCGTTGCCTGAAGAGATAATTCTTCGTGAAATGGGACACAATCCTGATGTCCATAGACAGTAGCAGAAGAACTAAAAACCATTCGGTCAACTCCAAACTCTTCCATCACCTCACATAGATTGAGTGTCCCAGTAATATTATTGTGATAGTATTTCAATGGTAAAGAGACAGACTCCCCTACTGCCTTAAGTCCAGCAAAATGAATGACAGCACTTATATCATGTTCTAAGAACACCTTACTAAGTGCTTTTTTATCTAGTAGGTCTACATTATAGAACAACAAATCCTTTCCAGTGATTTGTTTTACCCTGTCTAATGCCTCTTGTTTACTATTCATTAAATTATCAACTACAACAACTTCATATCCTGCATTCAAGAGTTCAACACATGTATGTGAACCTATATATCCTGCACCGCCTGTAACTAAGATTTTCATACTCCTACTCCTACTCCTCTCTAAAAAGAAAAAGAAACACCTCATTAAATGAGATGTTTCTTTAAATTTATCGATAGAAATTTTTATAAAACCGATCTTTCATTTTTATTTTCGATTGAAACTAGTCTTCCTTTACTCATTTTAAAGACCGTATCACAGTTCTCTATAGTACTTAATCGATGTGCAATAATAATTAATGTTTTTTCACCTTTTAGACCATCAATAGCCTTCATGATTTCCTTTTCTGTTTCATTATCTAGAGCTGATGTAGCCTCATCCATAAATAAGATTTCTGGATTGTAATATAATGCTCTTGCTATTCCAATCCGTTGACGTTGCCCTCCTGATAGTCTAACTCCACGTTCCCCAACATGAGTATCCAATCCATCAGGTAAGGACATTACAAACTCTTTTAAATGAGCTTGCTCTAAAGTATACCAAACTTGTTCATCATCAATACTATCACTATCAAGTCCAAATGCAACGTTTCCTCGTATTGTATCGTCTGATAAGAAAATAGCTTGTGGGATATAACCTATCTTCTGTTGCCATAAGGATTTTTGATCAAATAGATCTTTTCCATCTACTAATACCTTACCTTCTTCAGGTTGGAAAAGACCCAGAATTATGTCTACTATTGTTGTTTTACCTGCACCTGACTCTCCAATAAATGCCACTGATTTTCCTATCGGTATGTTTAATGAAACATTCTTTACGGAATAATCTTCTTGTTTGGGATATCGGAATGATATATTACTTAACTGTATAGACTTAGTAAATGTTTTGTTTTCTGATATTTTATTTACAACAGGAGTAGAGTGCCCTAGACTTTGAGACTCATCATTCCCATCAAACAAGTCTTCATGAACCAATGCTAATGCTGGGTAACTATATTTCATTGAAGTTATTGATGCAATTACTCTATTAATAGAAGGCATAAGTCTAAACGCAGCCATAGCAAAAAGAGCCATAGTAGATACAATTTCAGTTTTAGATGTACCTTGAAAAATTATGATTAACATAGTAATGAGAACAATTGAAACTAACAATGTTTCAATAAAAAGCCTAGGTACCTGTTCTAATATTTTCATATACCTACTGTTGTTTACTTGTACTTTAATATATTTTGCGTACTCATTAACAAAAAATCGTTCTTTTCCCGAAACTTTTATTTCCTTGCTTGCACCTAACCCCTGATTTACTGCCTTAATCATTTTTCCATTAACTTTTTGTTGTTCTTTTCCAAGTGAGCTAATCTTATTTCTGAAAATACTAAAGAAAATTAAAACACTTCCACCTAATAGAATTGAAGCGGTAAGTGTTGCGAGTGGTGCTGTTATTAATAATAGTGCTAGAAGGCAAGTAATGACTAATACTTCCGTCATTAAATGAAAAAAAGATAAAATGATCCCTTGGAAAACCTTCGGGACTTCTCCTGTTACATTTCTTAATAAATCCGATGTATTTCGCTGCAGATGAAACGTATATTTTTTTCTTAAATATTTTTGAAAAAGTTTTCTTGAAAGCCTTACTTGTTGATTGAGTATAACTCGATATTGAATATATTGAAAGAGTAATAAATATAAATTCTTAAAGACAAAGATGAAGAGTAATACAATCACTGAAAAAATAATAAAGGCATTAGTTGATCCAAAATTAAATAGGTGATATATATATGATAATATTGGTTGATCTAATATCATGTCGGGGTTTGTTATAATGCCAACAAAGGGTACAATTAGACCTATTCCAATTGTTTCAAATAAAGCCGCCATAATCATCATTAAAAATATGATCACTAGCCTTTTCTGTTCTTGTCTATTAAATAACATGAGCAACTTATGGACTGTATCTTTCATCTGTCTAACACCTCTATAATTATTAATTAGTTCAAGTTTATTACCTTGTTTATTGTATTCTTTATTTTCCCTTTAAAAGAATACCAATTTTCTAATCGTTCTTTTTTTCTATTAATTAAAATAAAGTTGGCTTTTTCAAACCAACTAAAAAATCCATAGGAGAATTTAGGAAGTGCCTCACTATTAGTGGCTACTCTTGATTGAATATCTTTATAGTAATGCATATTATGGTCAGTTACATAACTGTGATTTTCAATTTTATCTTTTATACTTTGCAACGCTTGATAATCTATAATTTTAAATCCATGGTTTTCTGGACTAATTCCATTAACTATCATCGATAGAATTGTTCTTGAACACTTCTCACAAACCGAACAGTTTTTGCCATCACTAGATTGCCAACAGACCCTAAGTTTTAAATCCCCATTTCCAGACTTAATGTAATCTCCAATTAAAGCTATTTTCTCATATCTTGTTAATTCATAACCTTGATGAATTGTAATATACCTCTTACTGCCCCATTTAATATTACTATCAATTTCAGGGTGAGAACCAAAAGGTATGACTATTGAAGGGTTATGTGTAGCTGCAAAATAAAGATTGCTAATTTCTTTTTCATATGTATAAGGAGCAGATAAACCAATAAGGGCTAATCCATGTTGTACCTGAGGCCACCAATGACCACCGACGTGCTCTTTGAAAGAAATACTTAAATTACTATAATTAAGAATTTCTTTAAAATTAGATTTAATTGTACTTACTTTTGTGTTGACCGAATTTGCAAATTGCTGAATTTCATCTATTACAGGTCTCCAACCTAATTCGTTGTCAAATTTTATATCTGCTCCCCATACAGTTAATAAAACTGGTTTCTTATGTTTCTTTTGTATGTAAGCTGCTAAAGAATCCACTCCTCCACTAAAAAACATAGCAGCTAGGTCCGCATTTTTATAATGTGCTTCATTATTTACTATTTGATTAGGTTTTATTTCCCCTCGCATTTTAAGCGAAGGGTACATTTTTTGAAATGATTTCTTTACAATTGCCATAGAGGTTAAGAATTCTCTATCTATCTCCTCACAATAAACTATAGTATCCGAAGCCCAAACTATAGGTAATACATTAGCTAAAAAGGGAATGGCTAATACACTTAATGGTACATTTATTACTTTACAATCATATTCCACAAAGAAAGTATCATTGGTTAAATAGTTAGCAATATCTCCAATACAAGAGTATGACACTTCCACTCTATTATCTATAACCTTAACATTTTCTATATTAAGCTTTGATTTCATTATTATTATTTCCTCCCTACTTCCTTTTTTCATCAATTAATTTTGCATTTTTAATTTTATTAGTCCAACAATTATAATAGCCTGAGTTCTTTCCATAAGAATTATCAATTACAATATTTTTCTTATCCATTAAACATGCCAGTATATGTCCGTGTAACCGAGAAGTTATAATGTTTTCATGCTTTTCAAAAAGTTTTATTGCCTTCTTGATAATATAACTTGTATAGATGAAATATAATTTTGAAATAATAAATGATGATAGCAACTTTTGGATTTTATAGGAATTATGCGCTCTACTAAACAAATTTAATATTTTCCGATCAAGAGGAGAGTAGAGTAAATGCCAATCAAACTCTTCTTGAGTTGGATTAATTTCTTTTATATAGTCTGAATCTACTCTTTCTTTATCTTTTCTTAGAAAATAAAGGTTTTTAATAGTTGGCTTTGTATTAGTTTTAATTGGGTATAATGCATGAGCCATATCTTGTGAAAGATAAATAGTTTTAAGATATTTACTGGCAATATTGAAACTTTCAATATCTCTTACATAAAGATGAAAGTCATCATGCTTTCTAAAAACTTTAAAATCTTTCTCGCTTTCACTCTTGTCTTTATAGTAGATTGACTGGGGAAGAACAACAATACGATTTGAAGGAAAGTTTTTCACTAGTAGAATTCTTAATTCTTGATGTATTTTATACAAATCACCAAAATTCCCTCCACCCTGACAAACAATTATTATATTCTTTTGGACCTGGATTTCATTTTTTTCTAGCATGAATTTCACCATATGATAACTAAACCTTTTTATAACACGAATATTATTTTCTTTAAAAAACTTCTCAGTTCCTTGCCAAATCAACATATCACCAACATTATTGTAAACAGGGTAGTCAAAATAATAAACTTTAGATCCTCTAGGAATAACATCATTAATTTTACTTAATTGTTTTTTTAATTTTAAAGCAGTCACTGTTAACTCCTTTCTATCAAGTTCCTTTTATAATTGATCTTTTAATTGAAATTTTTAATTTGTACTTAATTTCTCTCATTCTCTGTTTCATATTGAAGCAATCTATATTTTTTTGAAATAAAAAAAACCTCTTTTTTGAAGCTTGTATGATCTTCTTATATTCACTAAGGTTTTCGTTACTAATAAAGTCATCATAGTATTCTGAAATGACTCGCTGAATCATTTTTCTATACAAATATTCTCTATCTAGCTGTTGATTTTTTTGAAGCATGTTAAAGTGAAACATTAATTGTACAAATAGGTGTTTTTGAGATAGGTATAAAATAAGAGAATTAAGATTATGTTCCTTAAAATATTTATATCTTTCTATTTGTACTTCTAAGCCATCTAAGTTTTTTATTGAGTACTTTTTTTGATCGGCCATTATACTGCCTTCTCGTTTTATGTAATTGTATTTACCCAGACCAATAAAAACATATTTTTTTAAATTATGTAATATTTTGTATGCAACAAACCCATCTTCGTAGGTTTTATTAGGGTACCTTATATCGTTAAACAACGTTTTTTTATATAATTTATTATAAGTCACGTTACGGTATGGTAATTCCAATAACCTTTGGAGAGCGAACACATTATCACCAATTTCCATATTCCCATGACCCTCAATTGTACGATTACTTGTTCCTTCAATAATGTTTAAACTACATTCTACTACATCTGCTGAATGTTCATATGCTGCTTTATATAGTTCCTCATACATATCTTTTTCAATATAATCATCACTGTCCACAAAACCTATGTATTCACCAGTAGCTAGATCAAGGCCTGAATTTCTAGCAGAAGAAAGTCCACCGTTTTCTTTGTGAATAACCTTGACACGTTGATCTTGTTCAGCATATTCATCACAAATAGATCCACAGTTATCTGGAGAACCATCATTTACTAAGATAATTTCCAAGTTAGGGTAAGACTGGTTCAGAATTGAGTCTATACATTTATGAAGGTACTTTTCTACTTTGTATACAGGAACAATAATACTAATTTTAGTAGTCTCCATACTTTTCTCCTTCAGGGAATTAGTTATTATTAACTGAAATAACATAATACATATTTTTAACTAATATTTTTTAATGATCGCTTTAATAATGGATATACTTTGAACTTAAGAGATAAGTAGTATATGTACTCTCTATAATTATTACATTCGTATGAAAATCCAATTTCTCTTATACTATCAGTAATCATGTCATAATTAACTATTTCACGTAACTTAGTAAAATTACTTTCTTCATGTTTTATATTATTAATTAGTAAGGTATAGATATTCTTAATATAATAATAAGCCATGTCTTTTCTATAGTTTGCTTGCTTCAATAAACCTGCTTTCTCTGATAACTCTCTTCTTAATTTATATTGCTCTATTAAACTTTGGTTAAGTAACGGTTTGTGTTGTTTACTCATTGCACTTTCAGAATTATTAATTGTATAAAAATATAAGGGCTCTGGGATTGCATAAACTCTAGAAGAAGCAAGTAAGACTTCTAAATTAAAAATTACATCTTCTCCTATAGAAATTTTCTCACTAAATTTAATCTTTTTATCAGTTATTACTTTTAATTTATAAAAATAACGCCAAGAAAAGCACAAATCATTGTTAGAATGAATATTATTTGAACTTAATATCATGCTCTTACCATCTAGAAGTTCATTTAATTTATATCCTGGTACTATATTTTGCTTATTTGGTATTGTTTTGTATCCACTAATTACTACATCGCATTTTTTAGATTGGGCGATTGAAACTAACTTTACAAAGAACTCTCTATCTACTTTATCATCAGCATCAATAAAAACTATGTAATCACCCGTTGCCAGTTGAATTCCTTTATTTCTCGCACTACTGACACCACCATTATTCTTATGAAAAACCGTTATCCGCTTATCTTTCTCAGCTAACTTATCACATATAATGCCTGAATAATCTGTGGAGCCATCATTTATTAGCAGTATCTCTAAATTGTTATAAGGTTGATTTAACAAAATTTCGATACAGTCTGAGATCCATTTTTCAACATTATAAACGGGTATTACAACGCTTATTTTTGGTTCCATCACCTCATCTCCTTTAGATAATATTTAAATTACAACTTTTATTTCACTAAGATATTTTTCGTCTTTTAACTCCCCAACGTCTTTTCCAGCACCTGCTTCACAGACATATTTATTTTCTATTTGAACTTTCGTTTTTGCCCCTCTTAAAAACCATTCATATTCTATATCAACATGTCCGATATCAATAGATTGATAACCTTCCTTATACAAATCATATGCAAGTACAGTAGCTGTTGGACCTGCTGCTAAAAGTATTACCTTGTTCTTATCACATTTTTTAGCTTCTTTTAAGATCTCATCATAAAAATTGAAAGCATTCTCTTCAGGAACTAAAATTCTTTCAATTGAGCTAACGTTATCGAATAAATCATTACCGATGCCTAATCTACTTTTTTTCCCTTCAATAATAACTATGTCACGATTACTCCAAATTTGTTTTAGCTTTGAGATCCATTCACTACAGCGAGATTTATCTTCAAAGGTATAATAAAATCTAGATAGAAATGAATTATAATACGTCATCTTTTTATTAATATGTTTGTACCATTGTAATCTGAATTTAGCTATATGCAGCCTCCAGTATGCTTTTGGTTCTTCAGAATATATGTTTAAATCTCCAAAGACATCCGGTAGACAAACCATCAACTGATCTTCTTGACAATTTAATATTTCCTTAAGTCGTTTAGACAAAAGCTTATTCGATACCTGGAATGTAATACTTTTATTTTCAATTAGTTTGAACTCACCGTCACCATATCTACATACAGATGCTTTATTTGCTATTATATTGTCTATACTTTCGTCTATATTTTTTATCTTAGGTGCTTTTACTATTGATCTTAAGATAAAATCCTTTAAAATTTTCAAATTGTTATTTATTACTATTTTTATATCGTTTCCTTTGTTCCAAAGATAAACTAATATACTCTTTAAACGCAACGTCTCCATACTAAACACCTCCTTGAAAATAAATAATTTTTAATACTCTTCCCTTTTATAGGAATTAAGTAACCTAATACAAAAACCCTGAGTAAACGGAAGTATATTAAATAGTATCGAATAAACTCCAATATCTTTTGTATCTCCTTGTGAAAAGTCCACTGCACCATTTCTTCTTGTAACACTCATTAAATAACTAATAGATTTTTTGATACTATTTAGACATTCATCTGAAATGCTTTCAATTTTGGCTGCATTAAGTAGAAACCAACTTAGAGTTGCTGTCGCTGAAGAATCAGGACGACTTTCATTTCGAGTTACTGTCCAGTTCCAACTACCATTTTCTTGCTGAAAATTCATAGCTGCTTTAGCAAACTTCTTAACACTCTCTTCTAGAATGGCCTTATAATAATGATCTTGTGGCAATTCAACCCATGCATCAATAAGTCCAATTGCATACCAACCAAGGCCTCTTCCCCAACCATATAAACCAAGTGGAGCTTTATTCTCCACTTTATAGGCATGGCAGGGAATAAAATGATCATTTAACATACCCCAATGTTCATATTCTTTTATTTGCTTTACAGCCAAGTTAATACATTCATCTTTTTGATATTTCAAACCATAAGCCACTAAAAAAGGACATACGAAACCTATCGTGTCTACATATCTGTAGCCCATCATAGATTTCCTATATCCTACTAATCCATCTTCACCCATATGTTCTTTAATCATGTTCCACGTGTAATCAAAAGCTTTTTTATATTGACCTGTTTCAATATGATTTAGCTTTAAAACAGCATAAGCGAGAATAGCCCCATCTACATGCTCTGGTTTTTGAATCCATTGGCCTGATTGATCAAACTTACGATTTAGAAATTTATTAATCTCTTTCTTTAAGTCAGCATCATCTTTCGCTTTTAAATTTTCACTTAAGCCGAGTAATAATGCAGCTTCCTGCCAATGCTGAATTGCATCCTTCGTATAATTTCCTCTTAACATATCAATAAAGACTAGCCTTGTATTATCAGTTACTTTTATTTTTGGTATCCGATTTAACCATTGTGTACCACGACTAACTATTGCTTCATTCCAAGATTCCTTACTAGTAAATCTACCAATATGAATTCTTCCTAACCAATCCTTAAAGAGTGGTAAGATATCAATTATAATAATAATGATAATTCCACTAAGTATCGTAAATAAGCTTATTAGTAATAACGTCATTTAAAAAGTACCTCTCTAGCCCGCATTAATAAAATGATATAGTTTCACAATCTCATTTTCGGTACCCAGCTTTTCCTTTGATAAATTTCTTATTAGTTTACTTTTTAATGTTTCATCATCAATTATTCTTTGTATTCCTTTTGCAATTGCTTCACCATTCATCTCCACGATTAAACCATTTTCCTCGTGATTAATTTGATCTTTAGCTGTAGGGAAATTAGTAGTTATGATTGGCTTTTGAAGTATTTTTGCTTCATCTATTGCTATTGACTTCCCTTCAGATCTCGAAGGTTGCACATAAATATCAGCAACTCTTAAATAAGGATAGGGATTTTCTTTCGTACCTATAATTACAAAGGTATCATCTAGTTTTTTTTCTATAACCATTTTTTCTAACTTTTTCCTTTGCCCACCATCACCTATAATAGTCCATCTAAAATTATATCCATACTGTTTCAAGGCTTTGCATGCTTCAACTGCCAAATCAAATCCTTTAACATATTCTACCCTACCAATAGACACTATGTTAATTTGATTTTGGTCGAGATCTATAGCCTCTAATGACATTTTATTTATAATGTTTGGAGAAATTATATTGTGCATTACAGAAACTTTATTTTTGCTCGTAGGGAAGTTACGTTTTAAGATGTTAGCACATTCTTGAGATACTGTAATGATTCTATCTAGCTTATCAAAATATTTTTGGTCCAGGTTAAAGTCAACTCCAAGCTTTTCATAGTCAGTATGAATAAACGCAAATTTTTTCTTAGCCTTTACTTTGTCTATACAAAAGTAAACTGGGTTCTTTTCTAAAAAGCCAACTGCCACATCATACACTTTATCTAATGGCCTAATATTTCTCCTGAGATATTTCCATACACGTTGTTCACACCTTGCTGGGTTTTTCTCAGTTTTAAAAATATACCCTGCTTGCATACGTGATAATGTTAAAACAAATTTACCCATTTTTACACTTTCCAAAGTTGCTTTTTTAAATGACATATCAAAATATTTGAAATACATAGGTTCATTTAAAAGATTTACTTGTGAAGGAACTTTTGTTAAAAATAACCCTTCATGTTTAAAAAGATACAAATCAACATTATATTTGGAATAATCGATTGTTTCTAAGAGTGAGATAAGTGCTTTTTCAGCCCCGCCACATGTTAGATTATTCATAACAAATAAGATATTTTTCTTCAATTACCTCACCTCGCAAACAATTCATATAATTTATTGATTTCTGCCTCAGTACCCAGTTTTTCATTTGCTAGATTAGTAGTTAACTTTTTTCTTAAATCTTTATCAATTATTAGATTTTCTATTCCATCGGCTATTGCAGAAGGATCCATTTCTACTATTAATCCATTTTTACCATGTTGAATTTGATCTTTAGCCGTACTAAAATTTGTAACTAATATAGGCTTTTGGAGAATTTTTGCTTCATCAATGGCTATTGACTTCCCTTCAAAATTAGAAGTTTGAGCATAAACTTCAGCATTCTTGATATAAGGGTAAGGATTCGATTTAAGTCCTATTAAGTGGAAGTGGTCTTTTAAGTTATACTCATTTATTAAAGTCATTAACTTTTGACGTTCTTCTCCCTCACCAATTATTCGCCACTGTATATTATAACCTTTATCTACCATGATCTTACATGCTTTAATAGCTCTATCAAAGCCCTTTTGATAATGAAGCCTACCAATTGAAAGGATATTAACTTCATTATTTTTTTGGGGGTTATCCACTTTTTCCATTTTAGCCATTTTAGTTATCGTAGTCGGTGAAACGATATTATAAATAACCTGAACCTTTTCTCCTTCACTAGGAAATCTTTCTTTTAATATATTGGAACACTCTTCAGATACCGTGATAATATTATCTAGTTTTTTAAAATACGGCAAATCATATTGGGGATCCATGCCTAATTTATCATAGTCAATGTGAACCCAACCAATTTTTTTATTAGCTTCCACTTTATCTACACAAAAATAAGTTGACGTTTTTTCTAAAAAGCCGATTGCTATATCGTATTTTTTCTCCAGCTTTTCTAAAGATTGGGCCATGTATTTCCAACTGTACTGTTCATTAATAGATGTACTTTTTGAACTTCTGTTCATTTTAGTGTACGTAATTCGACTTAACACTAAATTAAACTTTCTCTTCATAATAAATTTGGCAATTGACTTATGGAGAGGCAAAGTGAAATCTGTGTAGGTGTCTGGTAAAGATAATACATTTACTTCACTAGGTAAATATTCCATAAATATTCCGTTATGGTTGAATAAAAATAAATCAATATTGAAACGGTTATAATCAATTTGTGATAATAAATTAACTAAACTTTTTTCCCCACCACCAGCAGACAAGCTGGGCATTACAAATAGTATATTTTCTTTCATGGAACACCTCAGCTATTTAACCAATTCTTTTAAATCTTCTACTGCTTTATAGGACATTCTCTTGATATTTGGGATATTAGATTTGAGAATTTGTTTTATTTCTTGTTCCTCATTAACCAATTCCTCAAAGTTATCAATTAATTTTTTACTATTTGATATTTCTTCAAGATTAAGCACTAATTTTTCCTCACCAAAAATATCTTTAGCAATGCCTTTAGACTTCACGCTATAACCTAAAACCATCGTTGGAATGTAATTGGAATAGGCTGCAATTGTTGCATGAGTTCTAGCTCCAATGAAAAATCGCATTCTAGCAATAAATCCTTTATATTGAATAGCATTTAAATGAGGTGGTAATAAAATCACTCTACGTGTATCACTAAATTCTTTAAAATATTGCTGAAGAACGGTAAAATCATTATTACCGTCTTGAATGACATGTGGAGTTAAAGCAATGGTGCTATTAGTCGTTTTTAAAATATGTTCAATGAGGTCTCTAACTGCGTCTTTGGATTGTTGATTTTTATTTAAAACTAGCGGACTAAAATTCAATCCAATCGTATTACCTTCCTGCCATCCTTCTGGCAATGGTAGTTCTTCCTTTTCCATTGTAAAAGCAGGATCAGCACATAACTTTACATTATTAAGCCCTTTATTTTTAAGCATATTATAAGTTAGTGTTTCACGAGCTAATATTAAATCAAATAATTTTAGATCCTCTAATTTTCTCTCAGACATATCCTCTTCACCAATTGAACATCCCCATAAAACTAATTTCTTCCCTTGACTCTTTACTCGTTTATTGATTTCATACCATCCAGGTTGTTCACCATAACAATAGTTATCTCCACCAATTGATAAACAAATATCCATTTCTTTTATATGTTTGATAATATTGTCATGAATTTTTCCTAAGGCATAACTTTCATCTTTTAAAAGTTTTACTCTTAATGAAGAAATGAACCATGAAGATGAATATCTTTTTAAAGTCCTACTGGATCCATTGTATATTCCATCAAGTGTCGAAATAATTTTGTCTGAATCTGGATTATCAGAAGCTAAAAACATATTCACGCCTTCTAGTTTTTCTTTAATAAGGGAAGTGGTAGATCTAACTATAGCTTCACAGCCCCTATTTAAACTACCCGAGTGAGCAAACATCATAATTTTCATATCGAGCCCCCGTTAATTTCGTAATTTACTATATGTAGTTGCACAGTATAAACTAAAAGTAGATCTCCTTTTTACCATATCTAATAAGAACTTTTCATACCTACCTAAATTATTAAATTCCTTTGAATAAATAGTTAGTGCCTCTCGAACTTTTTCATGATGAATCATTGTTTTTACAAAGTTGTACCGTTCTTTATAACTGAGCTGTTCGGTTGCTGTAAAGTAAATATATATATATGATAGAACACTATTTATAAACTTTATTGCTTTTAACTCTTGAATTTTTTTTTCACCTAATGTATTAGCTAATCTGCTTGGTAACTGACTTTCATATACTTCAACTGCTCTATCAAAATAATTAAATTTTGCTAGATTTTTTGTTGCACTTCCACTCACTTCTCTATAATGGTATCCAGTATAGCTAATATATACTAAACTTGAAGCAATACTAAAAAAAAGCATGTTAAACATTCCATCCTCCCCAAGAGCCACTTTTTCTGGAAATTTTATTTTATTATCAATAACCCTTTGATTTAAATAGATTTTATTGCATACTGTATTCATGTTTTCAGACTTAATTAAATAAGCTAATAACTCTTTAACAATAAAATTTCGATTGAGTATTTGATTTTGGGGAAATGGATAAGTTGTTATAACTTTCTGCCCTTTAATTTCGCTTTCAAAATTTGTAATTACTACATCACATTTACATGTTATTGCTGCAGTGTACATTTGTTCATACATATCACTTTCAATGTAGTCATCTGCATCGACAAAACCGATATATTCTCCAGACGCTATTTCAATGCCTGTATTTCTTGCGATGCTTACCCCTTGATTTTTTTGATTTATTAATCTAATTCTTGGATCCTTCTTTTTATACTTTTCAATAATCTGCTGACTATCATCAATTGATCCGTCATTAATAAAAATAAATTCACATTGTTGGAGTGTTTGCTTTAAAAGTGATTCAATACAGTGTGAGAGATATTGTTCAGCATTATAAACGGGTATTATTACACTTACTTTTATATCCATAATAAATCCCCCTTACACCGTTTCTGAAATGAGATATTGATTTTTTTCACCTTCAATTTTCCCATATAATTTTTTTAATTCATTCCTATTACTATAATTAGCCTTTTCACAGTAATTTGCCATCGATTTTCTCAAGTTAAAATTGTTATAAACTTCTTCTACTCCATCCACAATTCCCTCAATGGATAAATCTGTAATATAACCATCTATTCTATCACTAACTTGACTTTTTGCAGTAGGATAATCAGTAATTATTATTGACTTACCTAATATTTTGGCTTCAGTAACTGTAACAGCTTTTCCTTCATACCTTGAAGGTTGAACATATAGATCACACTTTGCCATATATGGATACGGGTTGATCTTTTTACCCAATAAAATAAAACTATCCTTTAATTTGTGAGTTTGTATTAATTCCTCTAATTTATGTTCTTCACCACCATACCCAACCACATACCATTTTATATTCGTATAGCCTTTATCATGTAATATTCTTAAAGCTTTAATTGCGTTATCAAAAGCTTTTTGATAACAGAGTCTACCAACTGAAACAATATTAAAATAGTCACTAGTAAATTCAACATCATTGATTTCTTCTTTTGCCATTCTCTTTACAAATGTGGGTGATGTAATATTTTCTATTAGTAATATTTTTTCACCAAAGTATGGGTATTTGCTTAAAAATGCTTTTGTACAATCTTCTGATATAGAAACAATATGATCAAATTTACCCCAAATGTGTCTATCTACTTTTGGATCAGTATCCACTGTGGAATAATCGGTATGGATCCAGGCAAATTTCTTTTTAGCTCTAACTTTTTCTCCAACAAAATCATGTGGCCATAAATAACTTATTGCAACATCATACTCTTTTTCTAGTTGAGGAAGAAATGGCAACGCATATTTCCACATCAATTGCATCTGATAGTATCCAGGTTCAGCTATATTTTTTACTCTTCTTAATATTTCTGTGTTTATTTTTGAAAGTAGTCTAGCAGTACCAATCGTAAACTGTTTTTCTTTCATAATTTCACTAATTGATTTTCGAAACGTTGCATATTGTGGTATTTCCGGTAAAAGGTTTACTTGATCTGGTATTAAATTCAAAAAGTCACCTTGGTGACGATATAACATAAGATCTACTTGATAATTATCGTAATCAAAGTTTTCGAGCATGCTGATTAAACTTCTTTCAACACCGCCTACTTCCATGTCAAAGGAGGCAATCAAAATCTTTTTCATAAGAACCTCCTACGTTTTCGAAACTAATTTTCTAAGCCTTGCTATATTATTACCACCAATTAATTTAGCTGCTGTTACTTTTAAGTTCCCTTTCACCCTTACTTGCCAAGGCAGCCAACTCTTGTAAAAGTGATGCATAGCATAAGTTTCTTCAGTAACTAATTTCCTACAGTTAATATAATCATAAGGAGAAAAATATGTTTGAGGGTAAAAAGCTCCTAACCCTACCAACTCTTGAAATTCTCCATTTTGAATTATTCCTCTGCTTTTTAAGATTTCGGTTATGATAGCAACATTTGTTAATTGATTAAAGTTACCATCATCTCGAATGAAGCTCTTCTTTTCATATGAATCTAGAAATATTTTAATCAGTTCATTTCCTTTCACAGCTCCTATGGTACTCGTTGCGATAAAGTTTTCTTGCTCAAAGCCCCAAAAGGAATCCTGATGTAATAGCTCATCAAATGGTTTAAAAACTTCAACATCAGTATCTAAATAAATCCCGCCAAAGTGGTATAAGACATAAACTCTGACATAATCACTGACAAAAGCAAACTTTTTTGCTTGGTAGGCCTCTTTAACATAGGAGTTACAACTTAAATTAAAATTATTCTCGTTCCATTCTATAATTTCATAGCCTTGTAAGTTTCTCTCCCAGCTTTCCAAGCATTTCTTAACGATCTCAGGTTTTTCTTTACCACCAAACCAACAATAATGGATTACTTTTGGTATTTTACTCAATGCTGTATTCATATTTATCACCTTTAAAACATGTTACTTTCTGTTTTAACTGTTAATTTCAAGGTGTTTTTTATACATTCGATCACCCTCATTTGGTCTGACTGTGTTAAATTTGAACCAGATGGTAAACAAATCCCAGTATAAAACAACTTCTCTGATACAATATTACCTTCATGGTGAGGGTAATATTGGGATCCTTCAAAAAGTGGCTGCATATGAAGCGGCTTCCATACAGGGCGTGCTTCAATATTTTCATCCGCCATATTTTGTAGTACTGATTGCACTGAAACACCTAATACTCTTTCATCAATCGTTAATGCCGTAAGCCAACGATTCGATCTTGTCCTCTGAAGTTCTGGCATAAAATGTATTCCTGGAATATCGGCTAACTCCTCGTAATACCTGTTAAATATAGCTCTTCTTGTATTAACTCTATCTTCTAATACTTCTAATTGTCCTCGCCCAATTCCAGCTAAAATATTACTAAGTCGATAATTGTATCCACGAATGCTATGCTGATAGTGTTGTGCTTGATCTCTTGCTTGTGTTGCTAGAAATCGCGCTTTCTTTGCAGCCACTTCATTATTAGTTACCAGCATTCCACCTCCTGATGTTGTAATAATTTTGTTGCCGTTGAAGGAAAAAACGCCAAACTCACCAAAGGTTCCACTCAGTTGACCTTTATAGTTCGCCCCCAATGACTCCGCTGCATCCTCAATGATCGGAACTCCATACTCATGACATAAGGCCACAATCTCATCCATTTTGGCACTTTGACCATACAAATTCACAACGATGACGGCTTTCGGAAGCTTTCCTTCAATTACTGCATCTTGTAATGCTCTTTTTAAAGCGTCAGGCGACATATTCCATGTATCTGGCTCTGAGTCAATAAATACGGGTTCCGCTTCTTGATAAAGGATCGGGTTCGCACTTGCTACAAAGGTTAAGCTGGAGCAAAATACTTTATCTCCTTTTTCTACTCCTAATAAAATAAGAGCCAAATGAATGGCTGCAGTACCTGAACTTAAGGCGACAGCTTCATTGACTCCTACATAATTCGCTATTTCTTTTTCAAACGCATCGACATTTGGTCCTAGTGGGGCAATCCAGTTCGTTTCAAATGCTTCCATTATATATTTCTTTTCTCCCCCACTCATATGAGGTGGGGAAAGATATATTCTTTTTTTCATATGATCCTTATACAATTTTTACCCCCTCTTTCATTTTGATTTGAGCAGGAGTCCCAACGGCGGTACAGCGAGGTGGGATATCATGAATAACTGTTGCCCCTGCACCGATAATAGACCATTGACCGACTTTTTTGTTTGGTATAACCGTTGCACCTGCTCCAATGTGCACACCTTCTTCAATTTCTACCGTACCTGTAATTGCTGCTTTAGGAGAGATATGAACAAAATTTCCTATCCGATTATCATGTTCTACAACAGAATTGGTATTAATAATAACGTGATTGCCAATTAATGTTCCTGCATTTATTACCGCATTTGCCATTACAACAGTTCCATACCCTATTTCAACACTCGGACTTATTACTGCCGTTGGATGAATTAATGTAGCATAATAGTGTCTGGAAAAGTTAAATTGTTGAATTACAGCTTTTCTCACTTTATTATTTCCAATCGCAATGACAAATTTGGCATCATTAAAGTATTCAATAATTTTAGGTGCTAACGAAAGCGGGCCCGTATATATATTTTTTGTAATCTCTAAATCATCGTATTTGTCATCTAAATAACCGATCACTTCATACCCGTCGTTTTTGTGGATAATATCTTGGATGACTTTACTATGACCTCCTTGCCCTACGATGACTATTTTCATTTTACTCCCTCTTTCATCGCATAGTTTGAACCTCTAAATCGTTCGATCGTAACATTTCCTTGTTGATTGATTCCTTCCGATTTTATTACCTTGTATACCGTTAACAACAAAATTTTCAAATCTAGAAAAAAAGATTGGTGATTAACATACCAAACATCTAACTCGAACTTCTCTTCCCAAGTAATTGCATTACGGCCATTAACTTGTGCCCACCCTGTAATTCCTGGTTTCACATTGTGACGAGAAATTTGTTGTTCTGAATATAATGGTACATATTCCATTAATAATGGTCTCGGGCCTACTAAACTAATATCGCCTTTTAACACATTAATCAGTTGAGGCAATTCATCTAAACTATATTTTCTTAGACACTTCCCAAAAGGAGTTAACCTCTGATGATCGGATAGTAACTGTCCATTCTGGTCCTTTTCATCTGTCATCGTTCGAAATTTATAAAGATAAAAAGGCTTACTATATAACCCTGGACGCTGTTGTTTAAATAGAATAGGTGTTCCTAATTTTTTCTTTACTAGTAAAGAAATAATAGTAATAATTGGAGATAAAATAATTAGTATTATTGATGCAATTAATACATCAAATAGTCGTTTCATAATGATCACCTCCACTTCTATTTACTTTATTAATTTAAAGTGTAGTTTATACTGAAGAATTTATTGAAATAATAATCTGCTTTTTAATCTCTTCTATTAGTTCAATCACATTTACATTGTTATCTTCCAGTCCTTTATCATAATTGTTAATTAAAATGTCTTTTAATTGCTTTTCTGATAACTTTTCTGAAATGTTCATTTTCGCAACCTAACCTTTTATTTTTTTAAAGATTAAAATAATTACTTCTGTAGTACATATTTAAAGCAATGACATGTTCATAAAAAAAGTAAACAAAATAACAAACTAGAATTCCATAATAGATTAGCTTTTGGTCTTTTTCTCTAAACACCTTTACAATCCAAGAGATTAAAATAAGTTGGTATAGTCCAAAGTAGATCGAAAATCGAGCAAAAATCCAGTTTTGTGTAGAAATCACCAGAAATACCAATCCTAAAATAGACATATTAACAATGACATCACTATTCGGAAATAGCTTCTTTAATTTTTCTCTACCTAAAAAGGCAATGATCACTGGTACAGCTCCTACAGCTACTCTTAGTATACTTGCTCCACCTTCTTGGAAGTTTTGATAGACTCCATATTGAGTGTCTTCAATTGCTTTAAATAATAGATCCATAAATTCATTAAAGCCTATGACTATAAAAATAGAAAAGGCTAATAAAATATAAGTCGACTTCGACCAGGCAGGACTTCTTACGACAAAATATATTGGGATAAGAATAAGTGCCGTTTGGTGAATCGTTGATGCTAAAAGAACGACAAGCATATACTTTTTCCAGTCACCATCAATAATAAATTTTGTCGCTGCAAAAACGATGGCAGCTGCTAAATATTGTCTAATACCGTTCATCGAGACCAAGAAGTAGCCTATCGTTACATATACATATAAACTTATTTCAAATAATCTGGAATAGTGATATAAAGTCATAACTATTAGCGCATTTGTTAATAAAGCAGTCACAAAAATTAAGATTTGTGGATCACTTGAAATGTGCTTTAAAAGTACTTGTAAAATCTCAAATCCAAAATCATCCTTAAAATCAATGTCTCCCCAACTATGATCATTTATTCTATATGAATGCATGTAAAAATAAGTATCACCTACATTGTTGCGAAGCCCTGATACTAGTACTAAAGTTGATAATGCAAAAAAAGCCAACAGTTTATTTGGCTTTATCTCTGTAAGTCCTATATTTGTCGGTTTTGCAAAATACCTTGATAAGAACGAAAAAAAATAAACTATAGAAAGATTAAGATAAAATACCGTCATTTAATAAACCCTTTCCATAGATAAAGCGTGTATAGATTATGCCTAACTATTTTTTAATACTGTTGACTTATTTGTATTTTGTATATATAGATAAAGTATAATACCTAATGGTGTTGCTAGTATTGTCGTTATTTTACAAGGTGATTCCAATACGAACTTATAATTTTTAACCATCAAATTACTAGATACATAATGTATAGCTTCCCTTACTTTATCTTTATAAGTTGGCGCATATTTCATTGCCACCTTTCTAAAGAAAGAAAATCCCCTAGGGTTTTTCTTGTATTGCTTAATTATATTCATACTAGAACCATCGTCCATATATTCAACATGACAAAGTACTTCATTCATTATCAGAAGCGGGTATTCTTGATCAATTAAAATATACTTATAACTTAATGGACAATACTTCTCCCCCGAGAAAAGCGGATATGGAGGTGTCTTTCTTGTAAGTTCAGAGCGGTAAACGAGTTTTTTGTCACCTTTCACTTTGTATTTTCCATGTAAATGGGTGAGAGTCGCTTCCTTTATGTGGCTTGGAAGTTTTGTTCCAATAATATCCCCATCCTGAGTAGCATCTAAGCCTATGATCCCCGCGTAATCACTACTCCCATATTGTTTCCAAAAAGAAGTAATCTTCTCTACAGCATCATCAGCCATATAATCATCTGAATCTATACATACATTAAGCTCGGTTTCAATAAGTTCATAGGCTGCATTATGTGCTCCATGCATCCCTTGATTTTCTTGATAGTGGTAATGGATTGAGACCATTCCTTCAAGGATCCATTTTTCTACTAACTCCTTTGTATGATCAGTAGACCCATCATCAATAATTAACCAGATAAACTCTTTACAAGTTTGTCTTTTTAAACTTTCATAACATAAATGCAGCGTGTGAGCACGATTAAAAGTAGGTGTAAAAACGGTTAAACTTGGTTTCATCCACTCACCCCGTTAATATTCTTTCGCAATTGAATTTTTGTACTGTAGCCAATATACTATTTAATACTAATTTATCTGGACTAACATACTCTTGGTAGTAAGTAAAATTATTATTCATCATCCTAAACCTAAATTCTTCATCAATCAACAGCAAATTTATTTTTTCCACACATTCACTCGGGGTTTTAAAAACTAAATAGTTTTCCCCTTCCTTTAGGTTTCCTGGAACTTCATAATGCAGTTCCTCGGTAACAATGGCTTTACTAGCTGCAATATACTCTGCAAATTTCCAGCCAATTGACTGATGTAACCCCATAGTAGAAATACATATAGAAGAATTTTTCACCATTTGCAAATATTTATTTCGTTTTGTAATACTATTGTCCTGAATTACTATATCTTTGTAATACCGATTGGCAAATTCACTTTGACTTATACCACCAAAAAATTTGTTTCCAAACTCTTTTTTACAAAGTCTTATACACTCAGCCCTAAAATCGTTAATATAGGAGCGTTCTTCCTTTTTTGCAGCGGAAATTCCTAGTGGATGTTTTTCATTCAAGTCCCAAAGTCTTGCCATAAAAAGAATTTTAGGATCCTTTTTATGAAGAGGTACACTTTCAAAAGATTGAACATAATATTTTATATTCGAATGTTGAGATAAAGGAAGCATTCGAATTAGTTTCTTAACTTTCTCATTGGTAGGGTCATTAGGCATTGGTACGTGTGCTATATTTCCAGGAATGGTGACCATATAATTTAATCCTAATGGGAAAACTTTATGTTCATTTTTTAGTTTAGAATTATAGAGTCTATTAAAACTTCTTTTAAAACAAATGTCATAATTTTGAAGAAGCCCATCCATAAAATCTACATAGCTATGATTTTCTGTAAGCAAATTATCGTACCCATCGTTCACATCGTATAGTACTTTTATTTGGTTATTTATTCGGACTTCCATCATGTTATAAGGAAGTTTATCAGGACTATTTTTACTTACCCTATCGATATGGAGGTCTACTATGCCTTGTTTTGACAAAAGTTTAAAACCAGCGATAATTTGATACAAATGAAGTGGAACTTCACTCAACTTTAGACTACATGTAACCTTAGACATTAGTGATCTCCTAACTTCCAATTATTTTTTCTTACACTACAACGCCAAGTAAAAACCTTGCGACCATTCGGCTGTATTTTTTATATCGTAGCCTTTCTTGGATAAATAAGTAGTCGAATTAATTCGTAGGTTGTTTTTTGTTGCTACACTTTTTATTGTAGAAATCCACTTTGACTGGTCGTCTAACGGCAAATAGTTTACTAATTCTAATCCCATATCCACTTCTTTTGTAATTACATCGGAAATGACACATGGTACTCCTGCTCCTTGTGCCTCAATTAACGTGACGGGTAACCCTTCGTGGAATGAAGGAAAAACAAATAAATCGATTGCTTGGAACAATCGATGGATATCACTGCGTATTCCTAGTAACTTGACATTACCTTCAATATTTAAATCCTTAATTTTCTTTTCAATCTCCAGTCGAAGCGGTCCATCTCCTGCTAATAGGAGAGTTGCATTTGGGATGTCATGAATCAACTTAGCAAAAGTCTCAATGAGAAATGCATGATTTTTTTGCTGATTAAACCTGCCTACGTGTCCAATCACGAAGCTAGCTTCTTCTAACTGTAATTCTTCCCTTACTTGTTTTCTTATTTCTGGTATAAATTTAAACTGGTCGCATTCGATCCCGTTCTTCAGGATCCTGACATTATTAGCTTTATCACCATACAACCATTTTCCAGCTGCGGTTGAACATGCAAAATAATGGGTTGCACTCGACAAAATGTTTCGACCTGCATACCATTTGTAAATTTTTGCAGGAAGACTACCTTCACTATTCGTATTGTGGCTATGGGCTATTCTTACTGGGATCTTATACTTTTGGGCTGCTCGCAAGACAATTCCACTCATTTTGTCCATATGTGAGTGGACGATTTTATAGTTTTTATTTGTTGAGAAGAATTGTTCTAATGCTTTAATGTAACCAAAGTGTCCAAGGTCGGTGATGTATGGTATTCGATGAATTTTTCCACCTAAAGCTTTGATTTCTTCATCAAATACCCCTTCCTTACAAGTTAAAAAATCAAACTGTACTTTTGTTCGATCGATGTTTCGAAACAAATTCATTAGTAGAGTTTCAGCACCACCACGGTTCATATTAACAACGACATGCAGTACTCTTAATGTCTTTTCCATGTACCTTCCTCCACTTTTACTTTAACTACTCTTACATTATATATGGGCATGATGATACTTACTTTTGGTTTCATTGGTTTCCTCCAGCATATAGCGTGTATAGATGTCACTTAGTTCGAGACTGAGTTGTGATAGGGAATAGGTGTTTACAAGATGTAGACTTGCTGTTCCCATTTGGTTACGGAGCGCGTCATTTTGAAAAAGTCTTAGCAGGCTTCTTGCAAATTGGCCGTAATCCTTTGGTGATACGATATAGCCGTTCACCTGATCCTGCACTAACTCGACATGACCACGGTTCCTACTAGCTACAATGGGTAAGCCACATGCCATCGCTTCCATGATGTTGACGGGAAGTCCTTCTCGAAAGCTGGAACCGACCGCGATGTCACACATCGGCAGGAGACTATCAATGTCTTTGCGAAATCCGAGAAAATCGACCATATGATCGATACCTAGTTGATGAACTAATTGCCGGCAGTTTTCTTGGAGCCCTTCTCCCGCTAGTAACAGCTTGGCGTTTGGCATATAGTCTTGTATTAATGCAAGCGAACGGATCAGTAATTGCTGATTTTTATTTTTGTTAAACTCAGCGGCATAAAATATTAAAAAGTCATCTGGATGATAGCCAAATGACTTTTTGAGTACTGTTTTCGTATTTTCATCGACTGGCATAAAACGCTTCGTATCAACACCTACCCCATGAACATGGTCAACTTGGTTTGCTTTAAACTTCCGATTGAGTGCTAGATCATAGTCTTCCTGGTTAATGGTAATCAGGCAATCCGTATATTTAGCCAGCTGTTTTTCAATCGGATAATAGACGAACCAGTTAAGAGGGGGTGCCCCTTTACAAAAATGAAAACCGTGTGCGGTATAGATCACTTTTGTTCCATGCTTTCTTGCTTTTCGTGCGGCTAAACGGGCAAGGACTCCGCCCAATGGGGTATGACAATGAATAATTTCGAATTGATTGTCATTAATTATCGACTTTAATTCGTTATAGGCTTTCACATTTTTAAGCTTAAAGGGCGATCGTTGAATTGGTATGTTATACTTTTGATCGGTAAACGGCAATTCGAGCTCGCCTTTAGCTGCAACATGAACTTCCCACCCTTGTTCTTTAAACCATTTCATATAGGGCAAGTGAAATGCTTTGAAATGGTAATCAACGGTTGCGCAAAATAGGATTTTTTTAGGCATTTTTACCACCCATTCAATTTCATTAGGTTATTTAATGAGTTCCTTTTCCATTACTTTTGATAAATATTCGAGTAAGTTATGCTTTAAATCCTCACGTTGCAGCGCAAATTCGATTGTTGTCTGAATGAAGCCCATTTTTTCACCTACATCGTATCGAATACCTTCAAAATCATAAGCGTAAACCGCTTCATATTCATTTAAACCACTAATGGCATCCGTAAGCTGAATTTCTCCACCTGTTCCTGGCTTTTGATGACCTAAGATGTCAAAGATTTTCGGACTCAGAATATAACGTCCTAAAATGGCAAGGTTTGATGGTGCCTCTTCTTGCTTTGGCTTTTCTACTAAACTACTAACATTGTAAAAGCGCTCACCAATTGGACTCGCATCGACAATCCCATATCTTGATACTTCTTCATCCTTTACATGCTGGACCCCGATAATAGAAGCATTATAGCGCTCGTATTGCTCCATCATTTGTTGTAAACAAGGCTTTTCAGCTCTGACAATGTCATCTCCTAACAGGACAGCAAATGGTTCATTTCCAATAAACTTACGAGCACACCAAATGGCGTGTCCTAGTCCTTTAGGTTCCTTTTGTCGGATATAATGAATATCAACGAGCTTCGACGATTTTTGTACTTCATTTAATAGTTCCAGTTTTCCTTTTTCCAGTAGGTTTTGCTCTAATTCAAAGGAGTGATCAAAATGATCCTCAATTGATCTTTTTCCTTTTCCTGTAACGATTATAATATCCTCAATCCCGGACTCTATTGCTTCTTCGATGATGTATTGGATCGTCGGTTTATCAACGATCGGTAACATTTCTTTTGGCATTGCTTTTGTGGCAGGAAGAAATCTTGTACCTAAACCTGCTGCTGGAATAATCGCTTTTCTAACTTTCATTTTTATGCACTCCCTTTAACTTGGAATCGTTATTAATGGTTTAAGTGAGACTTTATTATTTGCTACATTTAATAATGCCTCTCTGAGTTTTTCTTTGTCTAAATTGGAATAATGATTAATGATCTCTTCGATTTCTGTCATATACAATTGTGCGGTTTTTCCGATATATATTTTCGGATAGACTTGTTGCTCTTCTGTTTCATCCTCTTTTAATAACTCTTCAAACAACTTTTCTCCTGGCCGCATTCCACTGAATTGTATCTCTATTTCGTCTAGAGAATTCCCAGATAATTTAATTAAGTTTTTAGCTAAGTCGACGATTTTCACGGGTTCACCCATGTCGAGAATAAATATCTCTCCTCCTCTTGCTAATGCTCCCGCCTGGATGACTAGCCGTGATGCTTCAGGGATCGTCATAAAATACCGAACCATTTCTGGATGAGTTACTGTGACGGGGCCGCCTTTTTCAATTTGCTTTTTAAATAATGGAATAACACTTCCTCGACTTCCTAATACATTCCCGAATCGTACGGCCACGAACTTCGTTTTGCTTCGCTTATCCATATCTTGAATAATCATTTCTGCCAGTCGTTTGGTTGCTCCCATAACACTTGTAGGATTAACTGCTTTATCCGTAGAGATCATAACAAACGTATCAACATTATAGAGACTAGCGGCTTTTGCTACATTTCTTGTTCCAATTAGATTATTTTTTACTGCCTCTTCAGGATTTCTTTCCATTAAAGGAACGTGTTTATGAGCTGCAGCATGATACACGACATCTGGATGATATGTATTCATTACTGTCATCATTTTGTCTGCGTCTTGCAGGTCAGCGATTTCGGTGATAAATTCTATGTTTGTATGACCGTACGTCTCTTTTAGCTCTATTTCAATCGAATAAATACTGTTTTCACCATGACCTAACAGTACTAATTGTTTTGGGTTGAAGTTGGACACTTGCCGACATACTTCAGAACCGATCGATCCACCTGCTCCAGTTACTAAGACGACTTTTTCGGTTACATAACCAGAAATTTTATCAATATCCAGCTGCACTTGTTCTCTTCCTAACAAATCCTCGACTTGTACATCCCGAAATTGATTGACCGATACCTTACCAGTAACTAAATCTTCTAGCATCGGTAATATCTGGGTTTTTGCTTTTGTTTTCGCACACGCCTGGAAAATTCGATTTAATTCCTTCTTACAAAGTGATGGTATGGCGATAATAATATGTTCAATATCTAATTCTTTTACAGCTGACTCAATATGACTAGATCCACCGATAACCGAAACTCCTAATATATCCAAGTTTTGTTTTTTGATGTCATCATCAATAAATGCAACAGGCAGCAGTTCTCCGTCATTACTTTTTAAGAGCTGTCTAGCTACCATTGTGCCTGCAGAACCTGCACCAATAATGAGTGTTCTTTTTTTATTATCTTCCTTATTCATATACGTATCGCGGAACATTCTCCAAAAAAAGCGCGAGCTACCAATCAATAAGATATGAAGCATCCATGTAATGACTAGAACTCGAACGAAGGTTTCTTGAAGTATAAATTGCTGGACAAGAAATGCAGTTAATATTGAATACGATACGACTTTAAAGATAATTAATAGTTCCCCGATACTTGCATACTCCCATGCTTTTTTATATAGCTTTAAACCAATTGCAAAAAAATGATGACTAAGTAAAATGACTACTAAACTAGTAATCATCGGGAGCGTTATGAAATTGAAATCGGCACTTACTAGATAGTGACTGAAGAAAATCGCCGTTAATACAATACATGAATCAATGAAAATAAATAATGACAGCCTTTGCCGATAAGTCATAATCCCCCTCCTTTCTCTAGGTTTTAATCTAACGTTAACGTCCTTCTTTCAATCGCATATTCCACTAATTTCTTTATCTCATCGAGTTCCTCTTTCGATGCATCTTGTTTTATGTACCTAATCGCCTTTTTAATTGACTTAGGGAATTTATCAAAGTCTTTCATCATATAGCAAACACTCCTTGCTTTAGTTGGGTATTAAAAGTTCTTAAGTATACGGTCTTTGCTAGACCACATACTTAAGAACTTTTATTAAAATAAGCGGGGCATCTAACCCCTCCTCACACCATACTACCGACGACTTGCGTCTAAGGTTTGTTCAACCCACAGCATGATCGAGTACCTCCGTTGATAATGGTAAGGAGATATCACCACATCTTTTCTTTTAACGCACACTATTATTCTTAATAAAGAACGAAAAGGGTAAAAAAAATATATTTACGACCTTTCATTTATAATTACGCCTATTAGTTCAGCTTTAGCAATTTTGAGCACTTTTTTTGCCTCTATTGCCTTGTCTACCTTACTCTTTCCATGTCTTAAAACTAATATGACACTCTTACATTGGTTCGCTAAAAGCTTTGTATCCGAAACTTCTAGAACTGGCGGTGAATCTATTAGAATGACATCATACGTTTGTGATGCTGCTTCCAATAGTCGAGAAAAGACGTTCGATCCTAACAATTCTGTTGGATTATCCGGAATCGGTCCACTCGTTAAGATCTCTAGCTTTCCAATATTCGTTTCCTTTATTGCTTCTTCAAACCAGTTTCTATTTGTCAATACAGACGATAAGCCAATCGAGTTCTCAAGCTTAAAAATAGAATGTATTCTTGGATTTCTTAAGTCGGCATCTATGATAAGAACTTTTTCTTTTTGTTGTGCCATCGAAACTGCTAGATTGGCGACCGTTGTTGACTTCCCTTCTTGTAAAGATGGTGAAGTCATAAGGATCGTCTTAGTTCTTTTTTGTTCAGATGAAAACTGAATATTTGTCCGTATCGTCCGGAACTCTTCTGTTATAATCGATTCTGGATTAGAGAACGTGATTAAATTTCTTTTTTGATTTTTATTAGTTAAGCTTCTAAGTTTTTTCAAGATCAACTGTCTCACCTCGATATTCGATTTCGAGCTGCTTTTGCTTTTTCTTGTTAATATTTTTTTTGTTCATTTTTGATATCGATCCTAAAACGGTAAGCCCTACTAACTCCTCTACATCACGATCGGAATTGACTGTGTCATCTAAGGAGTTTAGTAAAAATACAAACCCTATTCCTATAATAAGCCCCATAATAAAGGCAATATAAATGGTGCGATTGCCTCGACTATTAATCGGGTGAGGGTTAACTTTAGCTTCAGATAAGTAACTGACATCATTAAAATTTACAATATTTCCAATTTCATTTTTAAAAACAGTAGCCGTTGTATTCGCTATGTCAGCTGCTAGTTTCGGATCTGTATCCACTACAGAGATCCTTACTACTTGAGAACTGTCTATACTATCTACACTAATTTGTCCCGCTAGAGCTTCTGGAGTTCTTGTTAAGTTTAACTTCTCTACTACTTTTTCCATAATAACGGTATCTCTCATAATCACTCTAAGTGTGTTCATGTAGTCTGAACTAGCTCCAACGATAATTCGACTAGAAGATTGATAAAGAAAGGTGGTATTAGATGAATTCTGCAAATAGCCAGCTAATGTAGCTATTACTGTAATGATCATAATGATCCATAGTCGTTTCTTCAAAATGATAAATATTTCTCTTAAATTAATTTCCTTTGCCATATCATCCTCCACCAAGACATGAATATTTGAATATATCAATGATGTTCTTTTTAAAGAACGACGTGACCAAAAAAAACTCCCGAATCTTTAATTTCTAAGACCCACCATTCGATTCTTAGTTAAAACAACAAATTGTTCAGTTTGGAAAATATTTATAGTGTCATTTTAGTTCTTTATAAAGAACATGTCAATAGAAAATTAATCATTATCAGAAAACTTATTCATATAGTTGTTCGATCCCGAATTCTTTGACTGATCGAGTTCTCGAATCATTTCTTTTAATTCTTCTAAGCTTATATTTTTCCGTTTCATTTCTTCTGTTAAGTAAATCAATTGATTATCATCTGTCTTTCCATCATTATGTAACCTTATATGTCCATTAAAAAAATAGGATATGTCAATTTTAAAATATTTTGAAAGACTTTCTAAAACTTCAATTGCAGGCTTGCGGTTTCCTCTTTCTATTTTTGATAAATTACTATAATTAAATTCAATTGCATCTCCTAACTCTTTTAGAGTCATGCCATGTTTCAGTCTTAAATCTTTAATTCTCTCACCAATATAATTCAATACCTTTTCACCTCAGTATTACTTAATATAATGTTTAATACTATTTTAATCATTACGTTCACTAAAAAGAACAACTTTCGTAAACAACTATATCATCAATTGTCAAAATGAACAATATGAAAACAAAATTTTTTTCTATTTATCCAACCATTAGTTCTTTTTATAGAACCACAAGTAATATAATCAATACTATACACACTTATATTGACTGTTTTTTTGACTTATGGGCTTTAAAACGAACACAAAACATTAAAATCTAGTTAACTGTAATTAATATTTTGTTTACTATTGATTTTAATTATATGTTCTATATAATGAACGTATATTGGGTTATTTGAATTTTTTGGATAATGTAATGGAGGTAACGATATGGATCGCTCCCAGTCAAATCATGAAGAAGTGAAACTAGACCTTGAATGGGTTTTACTTATGAAACACGCAAGAGAGCTTGGCTTTGAACCAAGTGAAATTCAATTGTATTTAGACCAATTTAATCCTAACAAGGAGAAAAACAAGCCCCTGTAATGTAGCAACAAAGAAAAGATACGAATATAGTCTTATATCAAAATACCTTATATCATTTAAAAAGGAAAAATGCTTCGTATCTATAATTTACACGATTACTGCCATCTAGATTGCAGGTATATTTGACTAGTCACACCGTCTTTTTACCTACATAAAGCTTGTAGAATTTTTTCCTTTTTTAGTAGATTTTTACGGAAATTATCTCCTATTAAACACACTTTCTGGCTATAAAAATTGACGTAGGATCTTTATAGTAGGTGTTCAAGCGTTTTGTAGAACAATGTCGAATGGAATTTTTTAGAAAAATTACTATAATTATGACTTCAGTAACTAAAAGTTTTTAACATTTTTATATATGATTAAGATGTCTTAAATAAATATAGTCGCAAATTCACATCTAGTCATTAAATCCAATGTGATAAATATACTAATGTCATACAGCCAATTGAAAGATAATACTGTGTAATGGAACTGGGAGGTAATATTATGAACACTAAGACGTGCGAAGTTTTAGACAAAGAGTGGACGGCTTTAATGGTAGAAGCTAAAAATCTAGGTTTAACGATTGAAGAAGTTAAAAAATACCTTCAAGAAAGCAAAAAGACATGATCTCTCAGTTCTATTTACAGAACACGCCTAAAACTGTTATAATTCCTATAAGTATAAAGGTTGAGAGAGGAAACGATACAGATGATCGGTGAAACAGTCAAAAAACTTCGATTAGAAAAAGGCTTATCTTTATCAGAATTAGCAGAATCTGCAGGTGTTGCAAAGTCTTATTTAAGTTCTATTGAAAGAAATATCCAATCTAATCCTTCCATTCAATTTCTGGAAAAGATTTCTTCAGTTTTAGGTGTGAGTGTTGAAACATTATTAAATGAAAATAAAGATAGGAAAGCTGCAACAGAATATGACTTAGACTCTGCGTGGGTTGAGTTAGTAAAAGAAGCGATGGAGTCTGGTGTGAGCAAAGAGCAATTCCGTGAATACTTAGAATTCAATAAATGGCGTAAAAACAATAATTAACTTGTATTATCTCCCAGCTGTTTAGATTTTTTTCATTTTATCGATTAGAATTAAAAGATAAAAAATATCTCACCTCATTACATCGAGGTGGGATATTTATCTTCTGGCGCATTCATGACTTCAATTAGAAAGACGAGTTCCACCCCAAGAGCTTGTGCCATTTTTTCTAGCACAGAAATACTTGGGTTCGTTTGCAAACCGCGTTCAATATAGCTTAGGTACGACTTTGATATACCTGACAACTCAGAGAGCCGATCTAAAGACATTCCTTTCCTTTTTCGTAACTCTCGGATATTCCCCCCATTCATATGTACCTCACCCTTTTTATTTTAGTCTTCATTTCAGATTCGTTGTTATTAACTCACCTTGAAGTTCATTTCATAATAATAATCGTTGGAATGATCTCTTTTTATCGACGTTAAAATCATCCCATATACCTCAATATTTCTGCTAAACATTTTTATCGTTAATTTATATATTACATCTTCTGAAACTGGGAAGCGCAAAGAACTAATAAATTCTAATGATGTTGTTGTAAATTCGACTACTTTTACATTCGTTCGTTTCGAATTGACTATTTTATCTTTCACGACGTGAATTAGTAATTCAGCCTGGAGCGGCCTACCTAAATTAATCGCCTGCATCATGTTTCCTCCTTTCATCTCCCCCAACAACATCAATGTTCTTTATAAAGAATATTTTATTATAAAACGTTCGTTATAGTAAATGATACAAAGGTACTGTAATTCTTTATAAAGAACGACTGATCTTAAAAACGCTTACATTAACTCTTTATTTCTAACTTATTAAAAAAACATCCTCTTAAGACCAGTTAAGGAAGAGATTTAAGGTATTATTGAATAATAATATTATATTGAAATATTTTTCCCCTTTAATCTAGCAGGTAGTATCCAGGCTTGATGAATCACTTTTTTTGTAAACAAAAAAGTGATAGAACAAAATGAATCTGTCCTATCACTACATTTAGCTTGGTTATAAATTAAAACATACGACCTTTGGTTCTGTCATTTCTTGAATAGCGTGTTTAACTCCTTCCCTTCCTAGTCCTGATCCTTTTACACCGCCAAACGGCATACTGTCAATACGGAAGTCACTGCTGTCATTCACCATTACCCCACCGACATTGAGCTGTTGAATCGCTTCAAAGGCCGCTTGTAGATGATTTGTAAAAATGCCTGCTTGTAATCCGTAATTCACGTCATTCGCTTTTTCAATTGCCTCTTGTAAACTGTCTACGGAAAAGAGGAGAACGACGGGACCGAATATTTCTTCCCTAGCAATTGTTACGTCAGTTGGAACATTCGTTAATACCGTCGGCTCATAATAAGCCCCATCTCGAATACCACCACATTCAAGCTTCGCCCCTTGCTTTAATGCTTCCTCGACTAATTTTTCGACACGAATGGCTTCTCTTTCATTGATTAATGGCCCCATGTCTGTACTATCTAGCAGCTTATCGCCGGTTCGATACGTTTTTGTCTGTTCAATAAATTGGTTAGTAAATGCTTCATAGCTGTCTTGCTCGATATAAACTCGCTGAACGCCTAGACAATTTTGACCAGCTGCCCAGAATGCACCAGAAACCGTCGATTCAACCGCGTGTTTCAAGTTAGCATCATTGAGTACGATCACTGGAGAGTTAGATCCTAATTCCATGCTGATTTTTTTGAGACCTGCTTTGTTCGCAATTTCCGTCCCTGTTTCTAATCCACCAGTAAATGAAATCATCCGTACATCAGGGTGAGTCACAAGTGTGTCCCCCACTTCTCCTCCTCTACCGGTAATGACTGATAGTATGCCATTTGGAAGTCCTGCTCGTGAAAAAACATCAGCTAGTTTTAATGCGCTTAACGGAGTCACGGTCGCTGGCTTTACGATAATGGCATTTCCTGATGCGATTGCAGGGCCGATTTTGTGGGCAACTAAGTTAAGTGGATCATTAAATGGCGTAATCGCTCCAATAATCCCGATTGGAAAAAGAGAGTAATATCCTAAGCGGTTTTCATTTCCACTACTTTGATCAAAGGGAATGGTCTTTCCTTCTAGTCTACGACCTTCTTCTGCACTAATTCGCAACGTTTGGATGCATCGTTCTACTTCTTTACGTGCTTCGCGAATCGTCTTACTTCCTTCTAGAGCAATGGTAACCGCAAAATCCTCTTTTTCCTCCTCGATATATGATGCCGCACTTTGGATAATCTCTATTCTTCTAAAAACAGGTAGCTTTGCTGAAATTTCAGCTCCTCGTTTCGCGGCATGGATCGCTTCAAGCATATCTTCTTTAGTCGCTGCTGGAACGGTAGCAATCGCTTCATTGTTTCCTGGATTCGTTACTGTAATCGTCCTGTCTCGGTCCACCCACTTTCCGGCGAGAAACATTTTCCGTTGTGCCACTCGTACTTTCATTGGCTTTCCCACCTTTCATTTTAGCTAAAAGTTTTTATCTTCCGGTTTGTCCCTTTTATTAAGTCCGCAGTGAGATGGAGAACCAAAGCTCCATCTCAACAACCATTTCAAGTTATATATGGTTTCTGTAAATGTTCAAAAGATCAATTAATAACGAATACCCTGTTTCTGTTCGCCCAGCTCCTGGACCTGATAACGTGATGTTCCCAGCTAAATCACAGTTAAATGAAACGGCATTTAAAACACCTTGAACCTGAGCTAATGGATGCGATTTATCTATCATTTCAGGTTGAACGGATGCCTTAACATCTCCATCTTCCTTCCGTACTCGTGCGATGAGCTTCCAGCGCTTTCCTTGTTCTTGCGCTTTTTTAATATCATACGGAGTAATTTGAGTAATTCCATCACATGCGACATCTTCGACTTTTAACGCCGCATTCATGACCGTATTGGCAAGGATAACAATCTTATATCGCGCGTCAAAGCCCTCTACATCACTCGTTGGATCTGCTTCTGCATAGCCTAAGCTTTGAGCTTCTGTTAACGCTTCTTCATAGGAAAGCCCTTCTTCCATTCTGAGTAGCATATAGTTCGTCGTTCCATTTAAAATGCCTGAGATTTCTTTAATGTCATTTCCAGCGAGAGCCGTGAGTGGCATTCTAAGTGCAGGTGTACCACTCATCACCGTTCCTTCAAAGCCCCACCTGACACCGTGTTGTTTTGCTAATTGTGAGAGGTCTTTATAAGCAAGGGCAACAGGTCCTTTATTACTCATCACGACATGCTTACCTGCTGCAAATGCTGCTTTACAATGATCGATCGCTGGCTGGCCTGTTTTTACATCGGTAAATGTTACTTCCACAATTGTATCGGCATTCGTCTGTTCAATCGTTTCAAAGCTGTCTAAATCACGGATAAGTGCTTCACTATCTGGATAATCATCAAGTGTCCCCGTCTTTTTAACTATCGATAATGCTTTTTCTAGGTCGAGACCATTTGGATCGTAAATGGATCCTTTCATCATATCTGAGATGGCAACGATCTGCCCTTCCCAACCCGTTTCAGCTTTTAATGCAGCTTTTTTTTGAAGTAAAATTTCCGCTAATCCTTGGCCGACGGTGCCAAACCCTAATAATGCTAGTTTTTGCAAAACCCTCGCCTCCTTTTGAAATGGTTAGCGAACTGCCTCTTTTACGTACGTAAAGGCTTCTTTAAAATCGTTGATAATATCTTCAGCATTTTCAATTCCACACGAAACACGGATTAGCCCTTCTGGAATCCCCATCGCTTTTCGTTCTTCTGGTGTGCATTCCACATGACTCGTCGTTCTCGCTGGACCGACTGTCGTTTCAACTGCTCCTAAGTTAGCGGCCCGGTGAGCAAATGTGAGATTAGGCAAAAGTTCTTTTACTGTTTCCATTCCACCTTTAACAGCAAAGCTTAACATACCGCCAAAGCCAACCATTTGTTTTTTAGCAATTTCATGGTTTGGATGTTCCTCAAGTCCAGGATAGAAAACGGATTCAACCATTTCCTCCGATTTTAAATAGTTTGCTAGCTTTAATGCATTTTCTTCTTGCCGACGAACGCGAAGCTCTAGTGTTTTCATCCCTCTTAAAATGAGGTAGGCAGCCCACGGGTCCATCGTTGCGCCATTAATTTCGCGATAATGATAGATTTTTTCGATATATTCTTCATTATTACTGCACGCCACTCCACCTAATGCGTCCGCGTGGCCACCGAGAAACTTCGTAGCGCTATGAATAACGATATCAGCGCCAAGCTTTAGAGGTTGTTGGTTTAATGGGGTGGCAAACGTATTGTCGACAATAACAAGTGCCCCTGCTTCATGACCAGCTTTCGCCATTTGCTCAATGTCCGTAATTTTTACCGTTGGGTTCGTTGGTGTTTCTAAATATAAAATTTTGCAACCTTTGGCGACTTCGGTTTCAATATGTTCGTGGTTGCCCGTTTCACAAAACGTAATTTCAACGTTCATTTGCGGTAAAAACTCAGTAAAAATTTTATTCGTGCCGCCGTACGTGTCTTTAATCGTAACAACTCGATCACCTGGCCGTAAAAACGTATATAGAGTATTACTAATCGCAGCCATTCCTGTTGAAAAGCTTGTTGCCACTGTCGCTCCTTCTAGATTCTTTAATTTGTCTTCAAAGGCTTGCACTGTAGGATTAGTGTTTCTTCCATATATATGTCCTTTTTTTCGTCCAACAGCAACCTCATACCACTCATCCATATCATCATAGTTGTAAGCGACGCTCGGTATGACAGGGACTTGTGTGGCCCCGTGAACAAGATAGTCTTTCTCCCCAGCCCAAACTGCTTTCGTTCCCATCTGTGCTTTCGTCATTTTGTTTTCCATTTGCGATCTCCTCCCTCAATTAAATTACGCTCCCATTCCCCCTGGCCATAGTTTCTTTCCTGCATCTTTCACAAACAGCTTTCTTGGTGCACTTGCTAATAATTCATACCCTGTATTTGTCACACGGAATGACTCGCTTAGCTCTACTCCATAGTCATCTAGCCAAATACCTAGAATCATATGAAATGTCATATTCGGCTGAAGGATCGTTTTATCTCCAGGACGTAGGCTTGCTGTATGCTCTCCCCAATCGGGTGGATAGTTTAAGCCGACCGAATAGCCAATTCTTGATTCTTTTTTATAGCCTCGTTTTTGAATAGACTTTTTCCAAGCAAGCTCAACTTCCTCACAAGTTGTGCCTGGTTTTACAGCCTGTAGTGCCGCTTCCATTCCTTCAATGACGACTGCAGCTAAGTCTTTCACTTTTTCTTCTGGCTCGCCGATCGTGACTGTTCGAGCAAGTGGGGCGTGATACCTTTGATAGCATCCAGCTAATTCAATCAGAACGGTCGTATTCGGTTTGTACGTTTCATCTGTCCATGTGATGTGAGGTGTTGATGTTCGTTCACCTGCTGGCATAAGTGGAACTATCGCTGGATAATCCCCTCCAAATTCAGGTGTACCTTTAATTTGTGCTTCAAAGATTTTAGCTGCGACATCACATTCGCGGACACCGACATCGAGGGCTTCAATTCCTACCTCCATCGCCCGAACAGCAATTTGACCGGCGCGTTTCATATATTCAATTTCCGTATCAGATTTAATTATTCTCACCCAATTGACTAAGTTCGTACTATCTTTGAACACGGCTTTCGGCAAGATTTTAACTAATCGTTCGAAACATTTCGCTGAAAAGTAGTAATTATCCATTTCAAGCCCAATGACCCGCTTACTTTGACCAATTTCTTTCAGGATGTTGCCGATAAAATCGTAAGGGTGCTTCGCTGGCGAGTTTACGTAATAATCTGGATACGGAATAATATGCTCATGGAAAAGCCAGCTCGTTACTTTCGCTGCATTTGCATCCATCTCTCTTCCAATCCAAAGTGGCTGTGGTTCATCAATGATGACAACGAGTGCTTGATGTACATAAAACGACCAGCCGTTATATCCCGATAAGTAATTCATGTTGGCAGGATCGGTGACAATGAGTACTTCAATTCCCTCATCCATCATTTTTTCTTTTGTACGACGCAAACGCTCATGATATTCCCCATGTGTAAAATGGAGCATCTTCCTCCACTCCTTTCGCCCCTTTCTTCAATTTTCCTTACCTTTTCGTTATTTGTTATTATCATACTCGCTACATAGCGGACACGATATTGTAAAAAGTGTAAGAATATTCTGTTTTATCATATTACATATTGACACTTTGTATTGAAAGACCTATTAATGCGTGCTGTTGAGCTTGTGTTCATTATGGAAAAACGCACTGAATACTACCCTTATGAATTCTTTTTCCTTTTTTCCTCATAATAGAAAGAAAAGAACTTAAGGGGGAAATTATATTGGAAACTCATGTGTATGATTTAGTAGGAGTGGGAATAGGGCCTTTTAATTTAAGTCTTGCCGCCTTACTCGATGACATTCCGGAAGTGAAAACGATTTTCTTCGATCAAAAGTCCCGATTTGATTGGCATCCAGGGATGTTAATAGTAGGGACAAGGCTTCAAGTTCCATTTATGGCAGACTTGGTAACATTAGCTGATCCAACGAATCAATACAGCTTTTTGAACTATTTGTCAAAAAAAAATCGCTTATACCCTTTTTACTTTTTACAAAGATTGGATATCCCAAGGAGAGAATATAATGATTATTGTCAATGGGTTGCACATGAATTAAAAAATTGTCGTTTTGGAAATAAGGTCGTTGAGTTAGATTACATACAAAATGAAGAAATTTTTTTAGTAAGAGTTGAGGAGATAAAAACGAAGGAGACAATAACCTATCGGTGTAAAAACCTTGTATTAGGTACTGGCAGTGTTCCTGCTATGCCGAAATCCTTTCAAGGTCTTTCTCCTGAACATGTTTTTCATACGGCAGAGTTTTTAAATCATCAAGACCGATGCCGAAAAGCTAAATCCATTACTGTGATTGGGTCCGGTCAAAGTGCAGCCGAAGTGTTTCGTGAACTGTTAAAAGAACAGATGGAGCATCAATATCAATTGAATTGGATTACTCGATCGAGAAGCTTTTTATCCATGGATGAATCGAAATTGAGTGTAGAACAATTTTCTCCCGATTATGTGAATTATTTTTATCAATTTCCACAAGAACAAAAGGATCAAATTTTTGCAACACAAGATTTACTTTATAAAGGAATTAGTTCGCATACGATTACTGATATTTATAATTTACTTTATGAACATTCGGTTTCAGGTGAAGAAATAAATGTCGGATTACAGGTGTTAACAGAAGTTAAAAGAATTCAAGAAAAAGGGGATCACTACGAAATTCTATGTCACCAGTGGCAACAGAAGAAAGATTTTACTCATGAAAGTGAAATCGTTATTGTAGGGACTGGCTACCGGCCGAATATACCTGATTTTATTCATAATCTTGAGTCACATATTCATTGGGATGATAAAGGAAGATATGAGGTCGAGGCTGATTATCGTTTACGTCTAGATATTCCCAATCAAATCTATGTTCATAGTGGGATATCTCATTCTCACGGGGTAGGGTCAACAAACTTAGGGCTTGCCGTTCACAGAAATAAGATTATTATTAACCACTTAATTGGAAAAGAGGTCTTTCCGATCTATAATAAATATGTCTTTCAAAATTTTAATGCAGAAACATTTTAATTTCATTTTAGTTGTAGGATGGTTTCATTTTCATTTTAAAAAAGTGTTAAGGGGCCCCCTAAAGCTAAGCTTGGGGACACCCTTTTTCTTTTGCTATTTAACTTGTTAAATCCTGTGATGGTTATTTTCGCCTTATTCAATCGCGGGCTTTTGAGAGTAAATATAGTGCCTAGCATCTTCTGGGGCAGCGGTCGCTAGCCAAATGCGGATACTAAGGTTTAGTAAAAATAAATCGTCTGGATTAACAAGAGACAAACTCGTAAGCTTTTCAATTTTTCGAAGCCGGTATAGTAGTGATTGCCGGTGAAGGGACAGGGTGCGCGCGGTTTTACTAACATTGAAATGATGTTGGGTAAAAATAATAAATGTCCGAACGAGCTCCATTTGCCGGACGCGGTCATATTTAATCAAAGGTGTAATAACTGTATCTGATAGTTGCTGTACTTCTTCGTTATCACTTAATGATAACAACACTCGTTCCACCTTCGAATCGTCGTAATACATCCTATGTCCTGGGCCTTTTTGTCGTCTGCCAATTTCTAATGATTGCTGGGCATCGCGATAGCTTTTTGTGAATTTCAACTCTTCATCATATACTCTACCAATGCCCCATGACATTTCAACACCTGGAAGTAAGTTGCCTAGTCTGCGTTCTACGAGATCTAGAAAATAATGAACTCCATCCTTTCTAGTCACTACCGACGCTTCTAAAAAAATGATCAATTCGTCTAACTGATACGTCATTAAAATTTGCTTTTCTAACGATTGAGACGCAAAAATAATTTCTTCTTCAATATAATGAATCATACTATGCAGCCATTTTTCATAACTCGAATGCTTGATTTGATCACTATTTTCATACATTGCCCGGAGGTTTTCAGGATAGCCAACAATACAGACATAAGGAACGTTCACATCGTAACCGAGTAATCTTGCCCTCTCGCTAATTCGCTCCCAAGACGTAAGATCACCTTTAGCAATACTACAGACAAAATCATCTCGTAGTTTTAGCTCTGTTTCGAGAATCGCATTTTCACGTAAAAACCATAAAGCACTAACTGTTGAAGCATGTTCTAATAGATTAATAGAAAAACTAGTAAGCTCGGTTTTTAATGAATGCGTAGAGTGTAACAAAATAAACAAGTAACCAAGTACTCGGTGAACATCTTGGATGATCGGGAGCTGGACAATCGTCCATGGGAAATGGTCTATTTTATGAATTTTTTGGTGAAATGGATGGTGGGTTGTCTCTTCAGTTATAGAGGCTTGTTCAGGAACTTTGTTGTTTGACCTGAGCTCTTCCCACATTACTCGAATGTCTTGATTTTGTCTTGCACTTCCCTTTACTTGGCCATCCTTATCCGTTATCAACACAGGCGTATGAATTTGCTTTCCAACGTATTGAGCGACTTTTTCAAGGTTTCCACCATTTAATAAAATATTTAGGAGCTGTTGCTGCACTTTTTCTGACTCTTTCAATTCTTGCTGCTGCCGCCGTGTGAGCTCTTTCATTACTTCATGAGTAATGTCTGCAAAACGAATTTCCCAAGGAACTTCGATAATTGGAAACTGTGCTTGTTCGGCAAATTGAATAACTTCTGTAGGAATGTCATAAATATACCGCCCGGTCGCAACAGCCAATGCACTCGCTTCTGAGTCCACAACATCTTGAACATACTGCTCAAATGCTTCAATACTTTGTTCACAGCCCATTCCTGTTGTAAGAACAAGTTCATTTTTCCGGACAAAGTTCTCAACAGGACTTTCGGTTATGGAGACCCACTCAACAAAACGTTCATTTAAATACTTTTCTCCAGAAAGGACACGAGCCGAATCCAACAAATCAAAATTCATAATATCTTTCATTGTAAGTTGCATAAGCTGTGACCCCCTCTTTGAAAAAGTCTCATACTAACACCCTATTATTCATTTCTTTTAATTATTAGCAAATGACAAGACTTTTTCGGTATTCATACCAATTCAATATTTTTTTAAAACATTCCTCTTTAGTCGATTACTTTTTTTATTGGCTGTTTTCGTAAACTTTGTTGCTTTTGGACCGTTTTTTGAAAATAAAATAGCCTTTTCAAGACAAATTCATTTGTCTGAACGGCTATTTTATTTTCAAAACCTTCACGCTTTGCGTGAAGAGCCAAGCATCCGCTTGGCTTACAGTCCAAAAGCTAAAAGCAACAATCTTTGAGAAAAGAGCCTTTTTATTTCAAAAAAAAAGCTATCCAATGGGAGTTGGATAGCCAATAAGGGGGAGTTGGAGAGAGAACAGTTAGAAGCCAACTCATTGTTAAGGAGCACCTTGTAACGTTAGTATAAAAGATAAAAATAACTTTAACAGTATTTATGTGAGATTTGTTTACGGAAAAAAACCATCTTTTTCCTGAATATTAAAAAAGTACCTCATTTGGCGCATGATTTCTTGTAATTGCTGGTTGTCTCCTTGTTGACGAGCTACTCTCTCCATTTCTCCATACATCGATTGCAGCATTGCTTGAGGATTATCTTCGTGATCATGCTCACCCGCAGGAGAAGAAAACACATGGTCACTCATCATATGAACGTCGTCTGCTGACATAGATTGAAGTTGTTCTTTTACATTATTTAATTTTGAGTTCAAATCCTCAGGAATTGTATTCGCTTGATCTAAAAAATGATTTACGATTTGCTCCATTTGTTGCTTTTTGTCCATAATTATTCAACCCTTCCTTTCTACCTAATCATATGATTTACAAGAACAAGAAAAATATGTCACATTCTTTTAGGTTGATAAAAATATGTAATTGAAATAGAACTTCCTAGAAAATAGTAAAACATTTGAGTTTTAGAAATGTTTTTTATATACTTTATATATTCCTAATTTAAGTCATATTTTAATTGCTTATTTCTATTTTTAGGAATAATATTGCATATTGATATCTTAATTAGACCCACTATTTCATATTTTCGCCTAAAGGAGGGAAATGCTAATTGAAGGAAATCGATCACCTAGATAAGAGCATCCTTCGACTTTTATCAAAAGATGGAAGAATGTCTTTCACAGAAATTGCTAACCAAATGGATGTAACCGAAAAAACCGTTCGGACGCGTTATAGAGCTCTCGTAGATCAAGGAATATTAGAAGTGGTGGGGGTCGTTAATCCAATATCTCTAGGGCTAAAAGTTTCAGCTATTATTCAACTCGCGGTCGATTCCCAACAGTTAAATAATGTGATGGAACAAGTTGCGGCTTTTAAAGAAGTTAGACATATTTCTTTAATTACCGGGGAATATCAACTGCTCATTCAAGTAAATGTTAAAACATATGATGATTTAACGTTATATTTGAAACAGTTAAATGCCATTTCTGGTATTAGCAAGTCCAATGTTATGATTCAGTTAGAAGTTAACAAAAATACATTTGAAATTCATTAAGGGGGATACATATGCCAAATAAACGACCGATTACAAGTGAAGATCTACTTAAAATCGCTAATGTTGGGGAACCGCAACTTGCTCCATGTAACAGCAAGTTTGTATTTGTAAAAACAACGATTGATGAAGATCAAGAATACCGTTCTCATTTATATTTCCAACGCTTCGATGATTCTTCAAGTGTACAGTGGACGTTCGGAAAAGTTAGAGATCATTCCCCACGTTTATCACCAGACGGTAAAAAACTAGCTTTTGTTTCAAACCGTTCCGGAAAATCGCAAATTTGGGTGATGTCTACTGAAGGCGGAGAGCCACAACAACTTACAGAAAATAAAAACGGGGCATCGCACCCAGTTTGGTCACCTTGTGGAAGTCAATTGTTATATAAAACATCTTTAAAAATAGACAAAGATGAATCTATATTTGATAAAGAGGAAAAGAACGAGGAAAAGAAAAAATCAGAGCCCCTTGTGATTAATCGTCTAAAATATAAATCTGACGGTGCTGGTTTCCATAACGAAACGTATCAACAACTTGCACTAATTGATGTGAATACAAAAGAAATCACTGAACTTACTTCTGGTAGATACACTTATGAGCCTAGTTCATGGTCACCAAACGGAAAATATATAGCGCTTTCAGCAAATATGACAGAAGATGCAGATTTCCAAATTGTTTCTGATCTCTATTTATTAAATGTTAAAACAAAAGAACTCACATTATTAACAGACCATAACGGAGTTTACTTTAATCCATCTTGGTCTCCAGATGGAAACTATATTGCTTGTTTCGGCAATGAACGAGAATTTTTAGGTGCAACAATCAACCAAATTTATATCATTGATATAACAACGAAACAGAAAAAGTGCATCACTGAAACATGGGATGTTCATATTACGGATGCAGCTATTTCGGACATGCGTTCAGGTCATCCAAACCCAGGTCCTGTCTGGTCAAAAGATGGGAAAACACTTTACTTCTCTGCTAGTGAAAATGGCAATACAAGTCTTTATGCGATTGATGAACATAATGAAATTACTTCTATATTCGCAGAAGAAGGTCATGTATTCGGTTATGCGTTTGACGAAGAAAGAGAATTTGCCATCATAGGACTTAGCGATGCTTCAAACCCCGGCGACCTTTACAAGATCGTCGTAGGTGAGAAAAAGAAAATAAGACTGACCAATGTAAATGAAGATTTCCTTTCAGCAGTTCACCTATCCATCCCAGAGCCACTAACTGCAAAAGCTAGTGATGGTTGGGAAGTGCATGGCTGGATTATGAAACCTTATAACTTTGAAGAAGGTAAAAAGTACCCGATGGTTTTAGAAATCCACGGTGGTCCTCATGCGATGTATGCCAATTCATTCTTCCATGAACTACAGCTTTTAGCGGCTCAAGGATATGTCGTCCTTTATACAAATCCACGGGGTAGCCATGGCTATGGTCAAAAGTTTGTTAATGCTTGCCGTGGGGATTATGGTGGTAAAGATTATGAAGATTTAATGTCTGCTGTCGATTATGCATTAGAAAACCTCGACTATATCGATGAAAATCGACTAGGTGTAACTGGAGGTAGCTACGGTGGGTTTATGACAAACTGGATTGTCAGCCATACTCATCGCTTTAAGGCTGCTGTCACGCAACGTTCGATTTCTAATTGGACGAGCTTTTACGGTGTTAGTGACATCGGATACTTCTTTACAAAATGGGAAATTGGTGCTTGCTTCCAAGACGATCCTGAAAAGTTATGGTACCACTCACCGCTTCGCTATGTGAAGAATGTAGAAACACCTCTTTTAATTTTACATGGTGAAAACGACTATCGTTGTCCAATTGAACAAGCGGAACAGCTTTATATTGCCTTAAAACATCAAAAGAAAGACACTATGTTTGTTCGTTTCCCTGAATCGAACCATGAACTTTCACGAAGTGGCCCGCCACATCTACGAATCGAACGTTTAAACCATATCGTCAACTGGTTTAACGAAAAACTGTAGGTCTAAGGCTGTATGACACCTTCCGTCATACAGCTTTTCTTGTTAAAATAAGAATAAAAACTTTAAGGAGATGGGGGAAATGTCTGTCACTATAGATCAAATCAAGCAGCTTCTCGAGAAAAGAGATGCTGGTGTATTGAAAGATGCACGTGCTTTAAAATCAGCCGTTTTTGTTCCGTTTATTGAAAAAGATAATGAGCTACACATTTTATTTGAAGTCCGTTCGAAACGATTAACCCATCAGCCTGGTGAAATTTGCTTTCCTGGTGGTAAAGTCGACAAATCGGACCTGACTGAAGAAATAACCGCGAAAAGAGAGTTGTGCGAAGAATTAGGGCTAACAGAAGATGATTTTACTTCTATTGCCCCTCTAGACGTTCTTGTTACGCCATTTCGCGGAACCATCTTTCCGTTTGTTGGCCAAATTCTTTCACCTGAAAATATTTCACCTAGTGAACATGAAGTAGAAGAGGTTTTTACTGTACCCTTATCTTTTTTACTCCAAAATAAGCCGAAGACATACAATATGAATATTCATTTTGAACCTGATGAAAACTTTCCATTTGATCATATTCCTAATCGAGAAGCTTATACGAAGCGAACCCATACCTTCCCCGAGATTTTTTATTTTTACAATCAATATGTAATTTGGGGGTTAACCGCTCGAATTCTTCATCATCTCATTGAATTAATTAAATTGAAACATTAATTTTTCTTCATTTCATCTTTCGGTAAAAAGAATATTAAGATAAGGCTTATGAAAGCAAAAATAAATATTCCCCAATACACATGAAATAGCGCCTGTGAAAGTGCTTCTTGAATGTAAGATACTTCTTGTGCAGTCAATAATTTTCTTTGCTCGGGATCTAATATAACATTGACGATATCCATGTCTAATTCAAAATCAAGCTGCTCCATCTCACCTTCAAGTCTTGCTTTTAGACGACTATTGAGTATACCACCTAATAAGGCCACACCTACTGCGCCTCCTAACGTTCGCATGAACATATTAGAAGCTGTGGCCACACCCCTTTTTCTCCAATCAACATGACTTTGAATCGAGACGATAAACGTCGTTGTTGAAAAGCCCATTCCTACCCCGATAAAAAATGATCCTATCCCTGCCCAAAACGGATGGTGCACGAACGATAAAGTTAAATAAAACATAGACCCGACAACTAAAGCCACCCCACCGATCAGCGCGGCCTTTCGATACCCAATCTTAAGTAAAAGCTTGCCGGCAATCGTTGATGAAATCGGCCAGCCAATAGAAATCATCGTTAACGCAAAACCGGCAACCATAGCCGGTTGATTCATAACTCCTTGAACGTATGTTGGCAGAAAAGAGGAAACGGCGAGTAACAATGCCCCTGACGTAAAGGATGCAATATTGGCAACAACAATTAATGGTGTTCCCCAAATGTCCATTGACATAATCGGCTCTTTTGCCTTTTTCTCTTGATATATAAAGGCGATAAAACTGACGGCAAACAAACTAACACACAATAGTACAGGAAGAGAATGCCAATTCCATTCTACCCCACCTTGTATTAAGACCATCATTAACGAACCAATACTAATTAAAATTAATAGTGCCCCGAAATAATCAACTGATGGCTTTGTTTTTTCAATATTTTCTTTTAAAAATAAACCGACTAACAAGGTCGCTAGTAATCCAAACGGTATATTCATCCAAAATATCCAAGACCAATGAAAATACTCAATAAAAACTCCACCTAATATGGGTCCCAGAATAGAAGATATCCCCCATATACTAGCTAAATACCCTTGGATGCTTGCTCGTTCTTCTTTCGTATAAATATCACCAACAATCGTCGTTGCAATGGGTTGAACCGCTCCGGCTCCTAATCCTTGAAGAAATCTTGCAATGATTAACCATTCCATTGTTGATGCAAAACCACACCAAATGGATCCAAGAAGAAAAATAAAAATACCAATTGAAAAGACAATTTTTCGACCAAACAAATCAGCTAGCTTCCCGTAGATAGGAATCGAGACAACTTTCATTAATAAGTATCCACCAAACACCCACGTAAATAAATGAAAACCTCCTAGCTCTGAAACAATGCCCGGCATCGCAGTAGCCACGATCGTTGCCTCAACAGCAGCCATAAACATCGCCATTATAATCGCAAATAATACAATTGGGCGATGGGTAGTGGATCTATTAAGTAAATTTCTCATATTTTACCTTAACCTCATTTCGTTTTTATCAATTACTACCAATTTTACTTAAATTTTTAGAAATTTTAAAATTTAATTTAATTTTCTAACGATTCTATCTTGAAATAATTCAAAATTTCGTGTAAATTCTAATTAAGTTTACTAATTTTTCTCTACTGATGGAAGAGAGGGGGATTTTTCAACTTATTTTGTCTTCAGTCTTGGTTTTGTTTTGCATTGAAACCGAGTGATCGTTCAGTTTTTTATTTTTTTAGCATGAGGGCAGATTGAGTGTTCGTTCAGCTTACTGTTAGTTAGTGGACTTGCTCAAAAATGAAAGCACTTACATTTTTAAAAGGGGAGGAATTTTAATGAGTGCGTACAAAAAAGAAGTGTGGTTTACGATTATTATGTCTGTTGTTTTTCTTCTTGCTGGGAATATCGGCTTTATCTTTTCGATCTTTCCTGTAGAAGGTAATTTGTTTGGGTTCCCAATTATGTATATCGTACCTATCTTGGTCGGCTGGTTTGGAATTTTCATTTTAACTATTGTTGCAGGTAAAATTGGAAACCACATTGATGATGCAATTGATGAAGAAAATTCACGTCTAAACCTAGAGGCAAAAGATAGCCAGAAAGGAGTAAGTTAAGATGGAGCAATCATGGCAAATATCCAATCCAATAATAGGTATCGTAATCGTTATCGCAACATTCGTTCTCTTTTATGCTGTAAGTTATTTTTCCAATCGTGCAAGTAAATCCGTTGAAGACTTATATGCTGCCGGCGGCGGCGTTGGTCCGATTACAAACGGTCTAGCAATGGCATCAACATACATGAGTTTAGCTACATTTTTAGGCGTAACTGGACTGATCCTTAAACTTCAAGTTCCATTTGTATTGTTATGGATTCAACTGATCTTAGCTATTCCGCTAATCACGATTATTTACGGTACATCTTTACGTCGTATGGGTGCATTCTCTCCTACTCACTTTATTCGTGAGCGTTACGGTGTATCCGCTTCCATTATTGCAGCTTTATTCATGATCCTAGTTTCTATTATGTATGCATTAGGGCAAATGATCGGTATTGCCGTTACATTTGAAACATTACTAGGTATTCCTTATATTACTGGTCTTATCGTTGGCGGAATTTTAATTGTTGGATACGTAACGATTGGTGGTATGAGCGGGGCAACGAACAACGCTGCTATTCAAATGGTCATCATCGCATTAATGTTTATCGTTCCATTAGGGGCAATCATGAAAGCCATGGGTGGATCTGGCTGGTACTTCCCTCCACTTTTATATGCAGACATGGTTCCAGCTATGCTTGAGTCTATGCCTACTTTCTTTGATTACCAGTATTCTTCAAAATGGTATTTTGCTATTATTCCAGCATTAACGATTGGTTCACTTGGTTTACCACACTTAGCGATGCGTATTTATACAGCGTCTAGTTTAAAAAGTGCACGTCAAGCAATGATCTGGTTTGCTCTTGTATTAGGTCTTGTTTTCTCAGCGACATACGCAATGGGATTTGCAGGCGTTTATTACACGCAAATTTCTGGAGTAGAAATTTCTGCTGCCGATGCTGACAAGCTCACAATTATCTTAAATCTTGTATATAACCCTGAATGGGTCACAGCGCTTGTTATTGCTGGTGCAATTTCTGCCGGTCTATCTACTTTAAGTGGTAACCTGCTAGCAATTGGTGCTTTAATTTCTCAAGATATTGTAACAACGCTTAAGCCAAACTTAACAAGTAAAGCAAAAGTACGTCTAGGATATTTCTCGATTGCAATGGGTGGTCTAATTAGTGTGTTACTTGCCTTTAACCCACCTGAATTTTTAACAGTAAGTATTTTATGGGCGTTTGGTTTAGCTGGAGTTACGAATGCACCACTCATCATTATGGGTGTATGGTGGAAAGAAGCAAACAAATATGGTGCAATGGCAGCTTCTGTCTTTGGCGGTATTTTATATGTGATCGTCTCTCCATTCGTTTTACCGAATATCGTTGTAAGTGGACATGCTCTTACTGACGGTATGGGACTATCTGGAGCAATGCTTTGCGTACCACTTAGCTTTATCCTACTAATTGTAGTATCATATATTACAAACCGAATTCCAGCGTTACAAAAGAATTTACCAACTGATGCTGATCATAAGTTAATTGAACGGATTCATGGCTGGAACGATGTAAACCCAGCTCGTTACAACAGCACATTTGGAGCATTTGTCATTACAGCACTAAGTATCGCTATCTTAGTTTGGTCACTACTACCATGGGAATTTTAATTAGAAAAGTGGAAGCGCTCGTTAAGTGGCGTATGGACTGGAGCTAGACAGCATTAATACAAAAACAAATGAAGTTAAAATGAGGGGATAAAATGACAGGGTTGATACTTTATATTCGCACCACTCTATTAAACAACGGATCCATAGCCGAACTAACAACTTCTCCGAAATGGAATATATGGGGTCACCTTGTTACTATCCTTTTAGGTGTCATATATGGCTTATTCTCTATTCAGCAAAACATCGAATATATTACTAGCTTCGATGCTGAATTTTTAAAAGACATCGTCATCCCTGGATTTTTCATTATTGCAGGAATTATTATGGTCTTTTTAACTAGAGTTGCCCTATCTCTACTTTTATGGGCTGCTTCGCGAGGCTTTGGAGGGCCCGGCTTACTCGGACAACTTTTCCGACTATCAGCGGGAGCTCTTATCCCTTCAATTCTTGCGATGCCAGGATTTATTGCTGCAGGACTCGAGGGCGCTGTTCCTTTTATCGCAATAGTAGGTGTGATACTAGGGATTGCTTGGATGTATATCACATGTGTAAGAATCGTGCTCGTCACACAAAGGTTTGTACCATGGAAAGCCTATACAGCCGTGCTCGTGATCTTTATATTCTTTATTAGCATCTACTATATTGTAACTCCACCTGCATAATGGTGTCAGGCACCTTTAGCGCACTAAAGGTGCCACACAAAAAAAGAAGAAGCTGACATATTGTATGTCAGCTTCTTCTTTTTTCATAGCAGATGTTTTATTTTAAATTATTGTCCAAACTCTTCATTATCAAGCTGATTTCTGTAATGCATCGCTTTTCGATGAAAGATGAACGCTATTATTAGCGACAGCACAGTTCCTATCATCATATATTCTGCATAATTCCCCGTTAACGGAGCATCATTCGGAATGATGATTCCAAGAAACATAAAAACACTTAATGACAATAATATAAAACCAAAACGTTTGTAGTCTTCTGCTTTTCCTTTTAGTTCCCGCATCTTTTTATTATCATCCATTTTTACATTCCTCCTATAACACTCTTCTATTCTATCACAGTAAAGCGTAGCCGATAGGATGTAACTGTTGTTACTAGAGGAAACAAATAGGATATAGCGTTATAAAAAGTACAGGAAACGTTCGAGTTGAATTTCTAATTAGCTTTCAGTATTTCGTAATTATTTCGTCTTTAATTGATCAACAATGAGTAAGACAAGATTTGCGGAATTCACCGATGCTTTCTCCAAAAACTGATCATATGATACCTTTGCATCACTTCCTGCGATATCAGAAAGCGAACGAATAATGACAAACGGACATTCAAATTGATGGCACACTTGTGCAATCGCCCCTGCTTCCATTTCAGCACAATATGGGTTATCAAAACGAGATTTAATTTCCTCTACTCGTTCATGATCGCTCATAAACGAATCCCCAGAAACGATTAAACCTTTTACCGAATGGACCCCGACATCATTCGCAGCTTCCTCGGCTATTGCAACTAACTCTGTATTTGGTGTATAAAATGCAGGCATTCTTGGAACTTGACCGAACTCATAGCCAAAGACTGTAGCATCAACATCGTTATAACGTACTTCAGTAGAAATGACGATATCACCCACTTTTAAACTTTCATGAAATCCACCTGCTGAACCAGTATTAACAATCTTTTCTACGTTAAAAAGTTGAATAAGTAAAGTCGTCCCGATAGCGGCATTCACTTTACCAATTCCGGATTTCAATAAAACGACATCGAGCCCATTGAGTGTACCTTGATGAAATTCACACCCTGCAATCGTTTGATCAACGCGACCATCAAGCTTACTTTTTAATAATTCTACTTCCTCATCCATCGCTCCAATAATTCCAATTCTCATATGTATCTTCCTTTCTGTTCCTTCATTACACTTCAACATTTTCCCAAACATTACAGTAAAGTATACAATGTCCAATGTTCTTGGTATATTATAACTGAAATTTCATTGAAAGGGAGAGCATAGTATGCAGATTCATTTAGATAAAATTGATGACAAAGTTGAATGTTTTGAAGCTCGAAGTCTTAAGGAGCTAGAAAAACAAATTAATGAACAAATTGATAATAATAAAGTGTTAATGTTAGAAGTACATCATATCCAACATCACGTATATATTGACCAAAAAACATCTCTACCAATCTATACAGCCATTGTTCATTTTAAAGCAAAAAAATAAAGCTGCCCTATGAGAGTAACCCGTTCGGTTGAGAACCGGAAACATTCAAATAATAGGTTAATCCTTAGTTTTTCGACTATTTTAGGGGGTCTTGACAAAACAGAGGTTCATTTAATTTATATTGTTGATATCAAAGCAGCTGATACAAAAAAGAAGAGACGAAAATCAACATGATTTCCGTCTCTAATTGTTATACTTTTTGAGTTTCCTTAAACTATTCCGAACCTATAAGAGGCGGTTATCCCTTCCAACATCAAGGTTTCTGGTTCTTTGTTTTAAGACAGATTTACCTGTTTATGATTGACTAAGATATGGATTTTCAGACAACTGAATGACCTCTACTGGTTTCCACCCACGCTCTGGCACCCACTCAATCCTAACTCTGTAAGGAGTATGTTTGTTCTCAGGATCACTAACGGTACCAACAGCACTCTGTGAGTCGCCTCCATTTTCAATACGCCATAGAATAATATCGTCACCTAAACCTGTCGCGTATTGGAGCGCATGGGTCATCTCCTTCCAATTGACATGGTCTTTTGAAAAATTAATTTCAAATGGTTCACTTTGAACGGTACCAATTGGCTCCCATTCTCCATACTGAACCTCTTCTTCAAAACTTTCCTCAACATCTTCTACATCTTCTTCACGAATATCTTCATTTTCCGCTTCATTTCTAGTTGCCTCGTCTTGAGCAGAATCAATATCTTTATTTTCTTCATGTGTTTGTTTAGGTATTTCCTCTGTTTGCTCTTGCTGTTGTTCTTCTTGACCATGGTCTGCAATTACTTCTTCGCTACTTCCAGAACTAAAAAGTAATTGAACAGCAAAGTATATGATTAAGATAGCTACTATTCCAATTGCTACATTTAGCAATCGATTTAAGCGACGTTTTTTTCGTTGTTCATATCGTGTTAAGCTGTTCATTGGCTATCTCTCCTTCCCGATTCCACCCTAATACTACCATGCAATTTACTATGTTTCTAGTTATTTTACTACTATTTCCTTTTACTTACTAGTCATTAACTTCAATTTTCAAAGCTGCTGTTAGACTACTACGAATCTATTTTATTCAACTATTTTCTTACATGGAATAGGAATTTTGGCAATGATTGTCGAATAAAGAAGTAACACTTAATAGAGATGAGGAGAAGTTGTGTCAAAGGAATCAAATGAACACTTTGAGTTTACCCCACGTTCAATCAAGCATAAAAAAAAGAAGAAAAAAAGATCATCTTTCATTATACTAGCAATCCTGTTATTGCTAAGCTTAGGTGGTGTTTCAGCTACTGTCTTAAACTTAGGATTAGTGCCGCAGCTACAAATGGGAGCGGTCGACCAAGAGCAAGATCAAGAGACAACTCACCTGTCAGATACAGACCAAAATCAAACGGATACTCCATCGGATGAAATAAATAATGAGTCACACGATACATTAGAGGAAAAACCAGAACAGGATCAGGAAATTAAAACAGGTGGTGCAAAAGAAGAGGGAAAAGAGACAGTCCAAAGTGAATCGGGACAACCTTCACCAAACGATTCGGATTCTAAAGGAAGTAGTCTCCCACAAAAGGAAACTAGTAAAGCCCCTGCTGAACGCAAACCTGAATTTGTCATTACTCATGAAGTCGGGTCAAATGAAACGTTATTTAGTATTACGAAAAAGTATTATTTAAATAGTAATCAGCAACACCGAGTCGCTCAGTTTAACGGAATTACTAACCCTGAAACAGACATAAAAGTAGGGCTGAAATTAAAGCTGCCTGACCCTGACATTATCGCTTTACATGAAGTTGTAAAAGGCGAGACCCTCTTTAGTATTACAAATAAATATTACGGGAATGCAAACCACCTTATTTCGCTAGCAAACTATAATCGGATTGTCGATCCAGCAGCTGATGTTAAAATAGGGAAGAAGCTCTACATTCCCCATCCTACATTAATTAAGAACTATGCACAGGATGGTTATACAATAGCAGTAAATAAAACGATGAACACATTAACCGTTTATCGAGAGGCAAACATCATCCAAACATTTTCTATCGCAACAGGAAAAGACCCATCATTAACACCTGAAGGCATCTATCAAATCGTTAATAAAGTTGAAAAGCCTTGGTATAATCCTAAAAACATTCCTGGTGGTGATCCAAATAATCCACTAGGCAGTCATTGGCTTGGCCTCAATGTTCCAGATACCAATAACTTCATTTATGGCATTCACGGCACCAATGACCCTTCCTCTATCGGAAAGCATGTGAGCCTTGGCTGTATTCGGATGGACAATACGGATGTTCTATGGATGTATAACAACATCCCTTTACAAACAACTGTTTATATTTTTAGTGAATAGTACAGTAATAAAGCTTGAGGAAGTAAACGATCCTCAAGCTTTAAACTACGCCTGTACCGAGTCTATCGTTTTTCAAAATTTCATACATTGCTAATGTCGTAGAGTATCAATCCGTAGGGAATTCATCTGTGTCCCATCCTAATAAAGTATCTCCCTGATTTGCATCGACTGAACCGAGCATTCCATTAATACGAGCTAGTCAGTTCATGTTCAAATGTATGACCTGCAAGTGTGGCATGATTAGCTTCAATATTAAATTTAAAATCATCTTGTAGTCCGTATTTTTGCAGGAAGACTCCTTTTAGGTTAGTAGTAATGCCTTAAATGACTTCGCTTCGTTTTTATTTACTAGATCTTACTTTTGCGACCGCATCAACAAAGTTTTTTGCTGCGTTCTGATTTATCTTTTTAATGGCTATTTTATGTCCTACTGGAATATCTGATTGAATCGTAAGTTCAAAATTGTCTATGGTAAGCTTTTCACCTTGTGTATATTCTTTTAATGTAACTATGACATTATCGTTTTTATTTACTAGAATATAGTTCGTTTCCATGCTAGCCTCCTTAAAATAACAACGTTGTTAATTTTGGTTGTAGTTGTTGTACAGCTGATTGTCATCAATATTAAGACTATTTACAAAAAAATAATCAATCGATCTACTACTACGTAGTTTTAACCGATTGATTTCGGGATAAATACTTGGAAAGCACGTGTCCAAATAAAGATGCTTGTATTTGTTGAAAGAGCGTACAAGCAATAATCGGTAAAGATACGATCGGAGGAAAATACAATACAGCGATCGCTGCACCAAGACTAATATTCCTCATACCGGAGTTCAACACTATGCTTACCGTTACATCATTGTCAAAGCTACATAATTTTGAAATAAAAAACCCTAGAAAATAACCGAGTGAAGCTAAAATAAAAATAACAACGAAAATAAGCAAAAGACTAGCGGTTAATTCTCTAAAGTATTGAACGACAACTGAACCATTAATAGCAATAACAAAAAATAACCCTAATTTAGCAAAAGGGGCTAAATATGATTTAATATCTTTGTTCTTCGTCAAAGGTAAATAATTGATACTAATCCCTATTAATGAAGGGAGGCAAATCATCCACAATAACTGAATCATGAGACCAATTGTGTCCATTGTTACACTTTGCCCTACAAAAAAATAGATCGATAATGGGATGAGTACCGGTGATAATAACGTATTTAGTAAAACAATTAGCAACGATACAGATGAGTTTCCGTTATGAATAGATACCCACATTAAACTTATAACGCCTGTTGGAATAACAAATGCAATGACGAGGCCAACAATAATTAAGCTATTTTGTGGAAATACAAGCATTCCTAATCCATAAGCGACAATAGGCATAACGATTTGGATGATAAGTAGACAAAGGATAATAGGTAAAGGTTTTTTTACAGCGCTCTTTATTTTACTTATCTTTACACCGATTGTACTTGCAAAAGTAACGAATGCGAACACCCACGGAACTAAATAAATCCATGTATCAAGAAGACTGGCAAAAAGCATACCAAATATTAAACTTAAAGGTGTTATTATCGGCATTCCCTTTTCTAAATAGTGATTTATCGTATTTAACATCTTCATCCTTCACCTCTAAATCAACTTTAATACAAATAAAAATAAATCACAAAAGAATTTTCAAAAAATAGTTAGTGATCATATATAGAGTTTGGTATAATAGGGCCAACAATAACAACGTTGTAATTAGTTTCCTATTATATATCATTTACATTTTTGGAGGATTCAATGAGTATTACGATTAAAGATATTGCAAAATACGCTGGAGTTAGTTATTCAACCGTTTCAAAAGCACTAAGAAATAGCCCATTAGTAAAGGAACCGACGAAAAAAAAGATTATTAAAATCGCTGAAGAATTAGGGTATCAACCGAATGTTGTAGCGAGAAGCTTAGTTCAAAAAAAATCTTATACGATCGGGGTCGTATGGCCAACCGTTGAAAGAGTTGCTCCGTCGGTATTAATTACCCAAATTAATTATTTGTTAGAATCACACTCTTATACAACCCTACTTTCAATTAATAAACCAGAATCAGCGATTGCAACATTTAATCGCTTTCAAGTCGATGCCATTTTAGTTTTTGGTGAAAATGAAGAAGACTTTAATCCAGCAAAGAATTACGCTTCATCTGTACCGATCCTCTATTACGGAATATCTAAAAACACCGATTACCTTACCATTGATGTGAACAGGAGATTAGCGATCAAATTAGCTGTTCAGTATTTAAAGAAAATCGGTCACGAACAAATTGCATACATCGGGGATATGTCATCAACTGATCCTTTACAAAAAGAAAAATTTATAGGCTATCTAGAAGCGCTAAACGAACTGTCTCTCGCTGTAAAACCAGAAATGATTATTTCCACGAATGGACTAGAGCTGTATGATGGCTACCTTGCAGCCAAATCACTTTGGCATGCGGGAGACGATCAAGTGACTGCCCTTGTATGTGGAAGCTACGACTTAACTCGCGGCATTCTTCGTGCCGCTCAAGAACAAAAAAAACGTATTCCAGATGACCTGTCCATTATTAGCTACGATAACATTCCACAAGTGGAAAATCTTGATGTCCGGATTTCTAAAGTCGGAGTACCGATTGATCGTATTGCAAAGGCCATAACTAAAACTATATTAAATATTATCGATGGAAATGACGTTCAGTCATCCATCATATTAGAACCTGAATTAAAGGTCATGGATTCATGTGCCCCTCTTAATAAATAATGGATGGTGAATCAAAAGCAAAGGTGTCAGGCACCTCAACCCCAAAATAGTTGCTAATATAACAATTAGCAACTATTTTGGGTGTATGCTGTACCATTAATTACGAACTCCCCTGTTCCTTATTGTCAATATTTAAAATATTCTATTAAGGATTCCTTCTAATTATTCTATCCGCTTCACATAATTTGAAAAGCGCAAGCGCCCGGTTAGCGGCTTATGGACTGGTAAGTTATAATTTCTCACCTTCTAAATAAAAAAACTGTTCAAACGCTGAACAGTTTTTTTCGCTTATCATATTTACTTAACCTCTAAAATCTTAACTTCCATTTCACCAGCTGGTGTGTTAACGGTTACTTTATCACCAACGGATTTTCCGAGCAGGCTCTGTGCCATCGGTGAGTCGTTTGAGATCTTTCCTTCAAAAGGATCTGATTCTGCACTACCTACAATTGTATATTCTTCTTCGTCACCTTCAGGAAGTTCAACAAAACGAACTGTTTTCCCTAATGAGACAACAGAACTATTCGTTTCATCATCTTTAATGATCACTGCATTACGGATCATTTTTTCTAATTGAGAAATACGCCCTTCAACAAAAGCTTGTTCTTCTTTTGCTGAATCGTATTCAGAGTTCTCAGACAGGTCACCGAAGCTGCGGGCAACTTTAATTCGCTCAACAACTTCTTTACGTTTTTCCGTTTTTAGAAACTCTAATTCATCTTCTAATTTTTGCTTCCCTTCAAGGGTCATATAATGTTTTTTCTCTTCAGCCATGACGTTCACTCCTCTTTCCTACAAAAAAAGTAAATTACATTATGAAATAACATTTCGAAAATTAGGCTATGTAAAAGAAAAGCAAGGTATTATTACCCCGCTTTTCTTTACCCATTAGTACTTTAAAGCCTTTTTAAAGATACTCTTATAGTATAAACAAAAACAACGTATCCTGCTATGCTGTTATGATAACTTTTTCGTTTTTTATTAATTTTACTTTTGCTAGGTGATATAAGATTGAGCTTCTACGATAGAACGTATCTTTGTTGCCATTAAATCAATTGCGACTCGATTTTGTCCACCTTCTGGGATAATGATGTCCGCGTAGCGTTTAGTTGGCTCAATGAATTGTAAATGCATCGGCCTAACGACATTCGTATATTGGTCAACTACAGATTCTAATGTTCTGCCACGTTCTTGAATATCTCTAGACAATCTCCGTAAAATCCGAATGTCGGCATCCGTATCCACAAATACTTTAATATCCATGAGATCACGAAGACGTTCATCTTCTAATATTAATATTCCTTCTAAGATAATCACATCTTTTGGTAAGACTGGTATTACTTTTTCCGATCTCGTATGCTTTGCATAGTCATAGACTGGAACATCAATCGACTCACCCTCTAAAAGCATTTGTAATTGTTTCATTAACAAATCATTATCAAATGCTAATGGGTGATCATAATTCGTGCATAGCCTTTCTTCAAAAGATAAATGACTTTGATCTTTATAATATGCATCTTGTTCAATTAATACTATTGATTTTTCATTAAATTGGTGAAAAATTTCTTTTGCAACTGTGGTTTTACCAGAACCTGTTCCACCTGCAACACCAATAATAATCGGCTTTCGTTTCATTATTTAACCTCTTTACGCATCATATTCCACGGAAATACGGGTTGCTTTGTTTTTATTTTTACAATTTGTAATGGGTGTCTTGCTGCATCTAGCTCATTCCCATCCTCATCCCATATCGTACCTACCGTTTGAACAAAATTTTCAATCTCGGGACCAAAAAATTCTATTTCATCGCCTGGTTTAAAATGATTTCTTTGTTGCAACGTAACGATACCTGTCGCTTCATCATAGTCTAATACAAGTCCTGCAAAATCATACGTCGTACGCTTTGGATGAATTCCATACATCTGCTCTTTATAAGTTGGTGTTCCCTCAAAGAATTGCGGCGCAAAGTCACGATTTGCACATTTTTCGAGCTCCTCTAACCATTCTTTTTTAATAACAAAATTTTCTGGGTCTTCGCAGTAAGCATCAATTACTTTTCTGTACACAGAAGTTACTGTTGCTACATAGTGAATGGATTTCATTCGACCTTCGACTTTTAAACTGTCAATGCCTGCTTCAATTAATTGCGGAATCGATTGAAGTAAATTTAAATCTTTAGGACTCATCGTATATTGCGTATCATTTTCAGCAAATAGCGGAATTTCTTTAACGAGGCCTTTATCTTCTTCTTTTTGTTCAAAGAGATCGTAGTCCCAACGACACGATTGACAGCATCCTCCACGGTTAGAATCACGAGCGGTCATATGATTACTTAATACACATCGCCCTGAATATGCGATACACATCGCCCCGTGAATAAATGTTTCAATTTCAATATCGACATGCTTTTTCATTTCAAGCATTTCTTCTAAGCCAACTTCTCTTGCCAATACAACTCGCTCTAGTCCTTGTTCTTTCCAAAATTTTACCGCTAACCAGTTACTTAAAGATTGTTGAGTCGATAGATGAACTTCAACATTTGGAGCCACTCGACGACAGGTCTCAATAATTAATGGGTCAGCAACAATAATACCTGTAACTCCGACTTCCTGTAATCCTGCTAAATATTCTTCTAATCCGTCCATATTTTCATTGTGGGCAAAAATATTTGTTGTTACATACACTTTTGCACCATATCGTTTAGCAAATTCTACGCCTTCACGCATTTCCTCTAATGAGAAGTTGTCCGCGTTTGAACGTAACCCGAACTCTTGTCCACCAATAAATACAGCATCAGCACCATAGTGAACCGCAATTTTTAATTTCTCTAAGCTTCCTGCTGGAGCGAGCAATTCAGGTTTTTTTGTGATGACTCGTTTTCCTGTTTCATTCACTTCTGAAATAGTTTGCATCATTTTCCCTCCTTAATATACCGTTTCTTTAAAGAAAAATCCTGTATCAATATCACGGTTCGGTGGTTGAATCTCACGAATTTTCTCTACGTATTCTTCTTTCTTATCACTATAAGCCTCTTCATCAGTTAAATATAAATCAATGGCTTCTCTGTATAGTTTCGTAACGATTTCCATGTATTCTGTCGTTTTTAAAATCCCGTCAATTTTGAATGAATCAACTTCTGCATCAATCATCTCTTCAAGCTCATCAATGATACAAATGTCTTTAGGACTCATAATATGGGTACCATTTTTATCTTCAAAAATTGGATATTTTGCATTACGTTCTTTATCGAATAAGAACATTTGACGTTCTTTATCTGTCTTTTCAATTGAAAGGTTTTTACCTTGGTATTCAAAGTAGTTTCCAATTAATGAACGTTTCGATTGAAACATATTTGTCATTCCATGGACTTGTACTTCAATTTCAACTTCAGCATTTTCTTTACTTTCCACAATCGCATCCATATTAATTTCTCTGGCAAGGACTGCGCGTTTTGCTCCTTGTCTTCCCCAGTAATTCGCCGTATACCAGTTCGTCGCTGTCGTTTCTGGGTTCCAATGGAACTTTATGTTTGGTGCAACTTCACGGGCTATCATTAATATCGCAGGATCACCGAATACAATCGCATCTACATTGGTTTCGTTAAGAAACTTCATATAATCGGAAACGTCATCTAGATGTTCATTATGAAAAATCGCATTCATTGCAACATACACTTTCGCACCTAGAGCTTGAGTAATTTCTTTAGCCTTTTTTATATCTTTTCTATTAAATTCCCCTGCTAAACGTAACCCGAAGCGTTGTTCACCTATTAATACTGCATCGGCCCCAGCATTTATTAATCGTCCAATCGCTTCTACACTGTTTGGGGTAACTAAAATTTCAGGTTTCTTCCCCATGGTCTTACACCTACTTTACTTTTTTATTGATAATGCAATGCCATCTCCAACTGGCAAAATAGTAGTTGAAAACTGTTCATTTTTCATCAACCATTCATTGTAATGGCGGAGTTTTTTAGCCATATTTGCATGATTTTTATTTTCAATTATTTCTTCAGCTACAAAGCCTCGGAATAATACATTATCTGAAATGATAAGCCCTCCGGAACGGACAAATGGTTCATAAATTTGAAAGAATTTTTCATACTGCCCTTTAGCAGCATCAATAAATAATACATCAAAAGGGGGATAAAATTCAAGTCGTTCGCCCACTTGCAGAGCATCTCCAAAAATGATTTCGATTCGATCACTTAATTCTGCACGTTCAATAAATTGTAATGCTTGTTGATATCTATGCTCATCTCGTTCAATTGTTACTACTTTTGTTTCTTCTATTGCTTGAGCCATCCGAATCGCTGAATAACCGATAGCTGTTCCAATTTCGAGAATCGATTTAGGCTGCTTCATTTTTAATAATTGTATCAACGCTTCTATACCAACTAATTCCATAATTGGCACTTGCTCATTTTTTGCAAGCTGCTCCATTTCTAAAAGAAGCTCATTTCGCTTCGGGATTAGTGATTCGATATAAGCATTTATTTTTTGATCATTAGGAAGCATTTTTTTTTCCTCCTTAGTGTTCCACACTCTATAACGCTTTATTTTACCATAATCATCGTCCGTTAGTGAAATATCAATAAAAAACACTAGGATAGTGAAAAATCCTAGTGCATTTCAATTTTTTGTTATCTTAATCTTAAAATTTTACTTATTCGCCTTCGTTCTCTTCCGATTGTTCTGCTTCTGCCCATTCATGACGGTACTTTTGGTGAATTTGATTATGTTCCTCATACGTATTTGAATACAACACTTCTCCACCGTATCTTGCATAGAAATATAAATAATCAATTTCTTCAGGTTCAAAAGCTGCTTTAATTGAAGCTTCTCCAGGATTCGCAACAGGTCCAATTGGAATTCCAGCATACATATACGTGTTATATGGCGAATCTACTCGTAAATCCGCATAAGAAGTCATATAGATATGATCCCCAACTGCATAAGCAACGGTTGGATCTACTTGCAGCTTCATATTACGGTCTAATCGATTGTATAACACACCAGATATCTTATAGCGATCTTCTTCTTTTTGAGCTTCCCTTTCGATTATAGAAGCCAATGTTAATGTTTCATGAACCGAATACGGATGATCTGGATACGCTGCTACGAATTTTGTAACTACTTTATCTGTACGCTCAATCATTGCTTCAACAATCGTTTCTATGGATACATCTTCATCTAAAAAATCATAGCGTGCTGGGAATAAATATCCTTCTAACGGATGCCTGATTCCTTCTTTTAATACATCATCGGTTAATACCGGATATCGATCAATTAATCCTTTTATATATTCTTTATCACTCAGTAGTTTTATAATTTCATCTTTTTCATGGTTTGTATTTTGGGCAATTATATTGGCGACACTATCTAACCAAAGTCCTTCAGGAACTGTAAAGACAAGTTCTGCTTCTTGCAAGAGCCGACCTTCTTTTAATTCATCAATAATTTCATCAAGTGTCATCGCTTGCGATAGCTCATAGTTACCAGCTTGAAAGCCAGTTTCATTTTTATACCTTACATAATAGCGAAAGAATCCCCCATTTTTTATTACGCCTTCTTCTTCAAGAATTCTTCCAATTTGCGAACTTGATGAACCGATCGGAATTTCTACATTAACAGTTTCTGTACTTTCAGCATTCATTGGACCGACAGCCGACTTAATATATATATAACCAAATGTTACTACTGAAATAAAAAGTAAAGCTATAATTGCGATGCATATAAGTACAATTTTTCGGACGACTTTAGCCCTCCGTACTTTCTCAGCATACATTTCTTGCTGTTTATCTTTTGTTTCACTCACTTGATATCCTCCTTTCACCTCTACCATTATACTACAAAACATTTCATTGTTCGTGTAAAAATGACATAATTTATTACGAAAAGCGGAAGCGTCCGTTTACCGACGTACGGACGCTGTTGACTTATCGCGCGGAGGTGAGGGAAGTCTCGCTAGTCGGTGGGCACTACTTTCTTATCTTCCGAAAAAAAAAAACACAGGGCACCTTGGCCCTGTGTAACGCTGTATTATTCTTCTTCGTCTTGTTCTGCAACGAAAGTATTGAGCATTTCTTCAACCATCGCCCATTCTTCATCCGTTTCAATTGGCATTAATGCTAGGTCACTTCCGTCGTCGCCTTCTTTATCCTCGTATTGGAAGGCAATGACTTCTTGCATGTCTTCATCTAACTCATCATCTTCACTATCACCAACGGGTACGAGAAGAATATACGACTTACCAGTTTCATCTACTGTAAATTTAAATAGCTCTTCAAAAAGATGCTCATCCCCATTTTCATCAGGAATAATAATTCTTTCTCTTTCTTCTTGTGTCATACTACACCTCTTTATTCATTATGACTTACTGTCTAAATAGCCTTGCAAAATAATAACTGCCGCCATTTTATCAATGACTTGCTTTCGCTTTTTTCGACTTACATCTGCTGAAATTAACATTCTTTCGGCTGCCACAGTCGTCAGTCGCTCGTCCCATAAGATGACAGGACAATTAACGTTCTCCTTTAATTTTTCGGCAAACTGTTGACACGCTTCGCCACTCGGTCCAATCGTTCCGTTCATATTTTTAGGCAACCCGACAACTATACCACCAACATTGTACTCTTTTGCAAGATTCACAATATAATTCATATCTGCTGACGGATCATCTTCTTTTCGTCTCAATGTCTCAATGCCTTGAGCTGTCCATCCTAATTCATCACTAACAGCAATTCCAATTGTTTTAGTGCCTACATCTAAGCCTAAAATTCTCATTACTTCTCCTTTTGGTGCTGTGATAAATAAGACTTTACTAGCTCCTCAATCAATTCGTCACGCTCTAACTTTCGAATAATTGTTCTTGCATCCTTGTGTCTTGGGATGTATGCAGGATCCCCTGATAAAAGATATCCAACAATTTGATTAATTGGGTGATAACCTTTCTCCTCAAGGGCTTCATAAACCGTTAGCAGCACTTCGCGGACATCGACATCAACCGTATCTTCTTGAATATTAAACTTCATCGTATTGTCCATTGAGCCCATCACAAACACCTCTTTCTATACTGCCTATTTCCATGAGTAATCATACCCATAGCTTGTTTGATTTCATTGTACACTAAATTTTCCTTTTTAGGAAATTGATTTTATATATTCTTCAACATAATTTAATGCACTTGCTAGCTTTTCAGGATCTTTACCACCAGCTTGCGCCATATCAGGACGACCGCCGCCGCCACCGCCACAACGTGTAGCCACTTCTTTCACCAGCTTTCCAGCATGGAAGCCTTTTTCAACTAAATCTTTAGAAACTCCAGCAACAATATTTACTTTACCATTACTCGCAGCACCAAGTACGATCACTCCTGATGTAATTTTATCTTTCAGTGTATCCATAATTCCACGTAAATTATCCATATCTGTAGCCTGAACTTGTTTAATTAGTGCTTTAGTTCCAGCAATTTCGGTAACTTCATTTACGAGGCTACCGGCTTCCATATTACCTAATTTCGCACTTAATGACTCATTTTCACGCTGAAGATCACGAATTTGTTGTTGCATCGATTGAACACGTTGAGGAACACCTTTAATATTTTTTGCCTTTAACAGCTCCGCGGCATTGCGCAATAAATCTAATTGCCCATTCATAAATTCATACGCACCTTGGCCAGTTACTGCCTCAATTCTTCTCACTCCAGCTCCGATACCAGATTCAGAGATAATTTTAAACAAACCAATTTCAGCCGTATTTTTTACATGACAGCCTCCACAAAGCTCGATGCTGTATTCACCAACTTGAACGACACGAACGACACTCCCGTATTTTTCGCCAAAAAGGGCCATCGCTCCCATCGCCTTAGCTTCTTCAATGTTTTTACTCATAATATTAACTGAAATGGCCTTCCAAATCTTTTCATTCACAATCTCTTCAATTCTCGTAAGTTCTTCAGCTGTCACTTGACCAAAGTGAGAGAAGTCAAAACGTAAACGATCTTCAGATACTAATGATCCTGCCTGATTTACGTGTTCTCCTAATACATCTTTTAGTGCTCGGTGGAGAAGGTGTGTCGCCGTATGATTTTTAACAATTCCATTACGACTCGTTTCTAAAACAACGGCTTCAACTTTTGCACCTTTTTTCAACGTACCTTCTACTACTTTAACTAAATGTAGATGCTGACCATTTGGTGCTTTTTGTACATCTTCAACATGAGCGACAACTCCGTCACCTGTTAGAACTCCTTTATCGGCAACTTGTCCACCGCTTTCAGCATAAAATGGTGTAACATCTAAAATAATTTGAACCATCTCATCAGACGTTCCTGCAAAATCTGTTACTGCTTTATTTTTCACAATCACTTCGATTGTGGCATCTGCTGCTAATTGTTCATAGCCAACAAATTGACTTTCAACTTTTAACTCACCAAGTACTTTGTCTTGTACTTGCATGGAGTCTCCTTCTTGGCGAGCGGCACGAGCACGTTCTCTTTGTCCTTGCATTTCTTGCTCAAAGCCTTCACGGTCAATAGTTAATCCCTTTTCTTCCACGTATTCTTCCGTTAAATCTACTGGGAAGCCATACGTATCGTACAAACGGAACACGTCTTTACCTGATATTGTCTTTTCTCCTTTGCTCTCAGCCTCTTTTATGATTTTAGAAAGAATCGTGAGTCCTTCGTGAAGAGTTTCATGGAAACGCTCTTCTTCATTCTTAATCACTTTTTGGATAAATTCGGTTTTTTCTTTGACTTCTGGATAGTAATCAACCATGATTTCTCCAACGACCGGAACGAGTTCATACATAAACGGTTTTTCAATATGAATCAATTTTGCATAACGAACCGCACGACGTAATAAACGACGTAAGACATACCCTCGACCTTCATTCGACGGAAGTGCTCCATCACCTACTGCAAAAGTTACCGTACGAATGTGATCGGCAATCACTTTAAACGAAACATCCGTTTCTTTATCTTTGCCATACTTTACACCTGAAATTTCTTCAGTTGCTCGAATAATCGGCATGAACAGATCCGTATCAAAGTTCGTTTCTACATCTTGAATAACTGAAACTAATCTTTCTAATCCTGCACCTGTATCAATGTTCTTTTTAGGAAGTGGTGTATAAGTTCCGTCAGGATTATGATTAAATTGAGAAAACACTAGGTTCCATACTTCTAGATAACGCTCGTTTTCTCCACCAGGATATAGCTCTGGATCATTTAGATCATTACCATACTTTGGTCCACGGTCATAGAATATTTCCGTATTTGGGCCACTAGGACCTTCACCAATGTCCCAGAAGTTCCCTTCAAGGCGAATGATTCTTTCTTCAGGAATTCCAATTTTTTCTTTCCAAAAGGTATATGCTTCGTCATCTTCTGGGTGAACGGTAACTGATAAACGTTCAGGATCAAATCCAATCCACTTTTCACTCGTTAAAAATTCCCAAGCAAAATCAATCGCTTCTTCTTTAAAGTAATCACCAATCGAAAAGTTTCCAAGCATTTCAAAGAAGGTGTGGTGACGCGCTGTTTTCCCTACATTCTCAATATCATTAGTACGGATCGATTTCTGTGCGTTCGTTATTCTTGGATTTTCAGGAATCACTCGACCATCAAAGTATTTTTTTAATGTGGCAACACCACTGTTAATCCATAATAGAGACGGATCATCAACAGGAACTAATGATGCACTCGGTTCAATATCATGGCCTTTTTCCTTAAAAAAATCTAAATACATTTGACGCACTTCGGCAGAAGTTAACTTCTTCACTATGTATTCCTCCTTAATTCTCGTTATTCATCGTAACCAAAAAAAATAAAAAATAACCAAATGAAAAATAGAAAAGTGTAAGACGCCTGCTTATCGGCGACAAGCGCTGGAGGGCCAGCAATAAGTGTCCTGCCTTTTGGACACGTTTGATGGACCGAAGCGACCTCGAGCCGATGGCGTCTGCAACTAGACAAAGAAAAGTGTAGGCGACCGTTTAGCGGCGTATGGACTGGAGCCCTCCGTATGAGATAAAGGAAACACGCAGAGCGCTAGCGATGCGATGTTGACTTATCGTAAGGAGGAGAGCGAAGTCCACTAGACGCTGGGCGATGAAGCTAGACAATCGAAAAGCGTAATACGCCCGGTTTGCGGCGAGTTTTCTAAAATAAAATAACTCTCATCCCTAAATAAGGGACGAGAGTTTTATTCACGCGGTACCACCCTAGTTATGGACTTAAAGTAGTCCATCACCTTAAAAGCTTTAACGCAGCTAACGGTAGGTTTTTCTACACTCAGGAGTAGCTTTCTGTCAATCTTCATTTAGTATTTCTTTCAGCTAAGGAAATACCTCTCTTTAAAATGGGCTTTGACATACTTGTTCCATCAACGTATTCATTATATTTGATTTCAATATTTATTATAAAAATCGATACTAGAGTTGTCAATGATTGAGTAAATTTGTTCGTAAATGTAGTAAAACGACTTTAACAACAGAAAGGATCGGAACAGCTAAAACGAGTCCGAGTACTCCAGCTGTTTCAACTCCAATTAATAAAGCGACCATAATTAAAATTGGATGTAAATGAACCGATTTCCCAACAATAACAGGTGACAGGATATTCCCCTCAATCTGTTGGAGTATAAAAATCAATAATACTGTAAAAAGAAGCATTTGCCATGAATGTAGAGCAGCTACGATCGCTGCTGGAAATGCACCTAAAAATGCGCCAAAGTAAGGAATAATATCAGTCATTCCAATAAATAGGCCCAGTATTATCGGGTAAGGAACTCCAATTAACCATAAACCAACCATTGCTATTATCCCAACACACATAGATACTAGTATTTGTCCTCGAATATAATTACCTAACGATTGGTCGACATCTCGAATAAATGCAACGCCTTCCTTTCTCCATTTCTTCGGCGTTACATACCAAGCAACCTTCTCTATTAACTGATAATCCTTTAGCAAATAAAACACTAAAAAAGGAATGACAATAAAATAAATAAATGAGCTTAAAATCGATCCTATTGCTGCTAAAATACTTTCTCCTATCGACTCAGCTCGTCCTTCTAACCCTGTAATCCAATCAGCTAATTGATTTTGCATGCCTTCAGGTAAAGCAGAAATTTGTCTTTCGAATACATTACTCCATTCTTGAATTTGTTGGATGATCAAAGGCAAATTTTCAATTAATTCTCTAAGCTGTTTGATGACATATGGGAAAGCAGTAGTAACCAAGTAAGCCAACCCACCAAAAAATAATAAGTAAATGATTAACACCGCAATCGGACGTGGGACTCCATAAGCATGTGCATTTTCAATGACAGGATGTAATAAATATGTAATGATTGCAGCAATAAGTAACGGAATTGCGACTCTAGATAAGACTTTTATGACCGGTAGCCAGAGTGGTGATAATTGTAAAAAAATATATATTAATAAAAGTACTAAAATAGCAATAGAAAGTTTGATAATCCATTGTATCCCTTTTGATTTTTCCATTTATTTTCCTCCATAGTTATATCTTGCACAATTTCACAAAAACTATGAAGCAAAGTGTTGCAATTTAGGTAAATAACGGACGTAGTGACCGCCATAGGTTAAAACAAATGAAATTCGTCATGATCCTATAAAAAAGAGACCGATATTCATTTTATCAGCCTCTTTTCAAAAGGTTATGCGAAATTTTTCATCATTCGTTTTCTCATCTTTTGTAAGTCATTTTTATTTGGTACGATGTCTTGGAAATCAATTTTTGTGATAGGTCGTACCCATTGCATCAACCGTTTTCGATTGCGGCGATCTCTCATCGAATAAGCTGCCGCACCTAAACCAAATGCTAAAAACAAACTACGCATCGGTAACCACCACCAGCTTTATTGGATTACATTTTCGATTTGTAGATCCTGGTCTTCAAAGAGATCATCGAGTGAGCTAAGAGAGCCGTCTTCTTCGACTTGGTGAAGTGACAACTTCCCTTTTGTAATCGTCATTTCAACAAAGCAATTCCAACAATAATATTGGTTCGTGCCTATTTTACCGATATCTTTACAATTACAGTTTGGACATTGCATGATAGGGTCTCCTCTTTTTTATAATTGAACAACGAGAATGTCTTTGCCAATCGTCAAAGGACGATCTGTCTTTACTACTTTTCGTCCTTCTTTAATATCAGCAATTAGACCTTCTGTTACTTCATACCCTACAATGGTGCCCAATTCTTCCATAAAATATACATCTTCTACCAACCCTAGCTTCTCGCCTTCACTGGTTAACAGCGGTCTTCCAGATAGCTTTTCCTTCCCTTGCTTTAAAGGGTGCTCATTCTTTTTTTTATAATAAACCGTTGTATTTTCATGATCATGCACCATTAGGCTATCATGTCCAAACCCTGTTACTGCATCAATCGGTACGAATAAATGACGATTAAACCAGCCCTTTTTATCGATAACCAAACCAATGACTACTCCACGATCGTTTAACAACAAATCATTCACGATCCCAATTTCTTCTCCAGTTTTTGAACAAAAAATTGAATGTCCACATATACTAGCAAATGTTCGCAAAGGAACCTCCTCCTCTCGAACAGTTATAGTTTCTAACAGTTAGTATCCTTTCATGCTAGTTTCTTGTTACCAGTGCTTCCTTAAGCTTATCGGAAAGCATGGTATTTCTAATGTGTTCGTCCTTCTGCTCAATTGCCTGAAAAAGTGCATGTTGCTCTCCACACAAGATTAAAAATTGCTTCGCACGAGTCACTCCAGTATAGATAAGATTACGTCTTAGCATACGATAATACCCTTTGACAACAGGCATAATAACGATCGGAAACTCGCTTCCTTGCGCTTTATGAATAGATGTACAATAGGCATGAGTGATTTGGTTTAAATCTTTTTTATTATAAACAACCTCTATACCTTCAAAAGAAATCACAATTTGATCCATTTTTTCGATATTTTCTTTTGCATATATAATCGCTACAATTTCACCACGGTCTCCATTAAACACTTGTTCATCAGGATTATTAATTAGCTGAAGGACCACGTCGCCTTTCCGATAAACGATATCTCCAAACTCAATTTCGCGCCTTCCTTCAACTGAGGGATTTACTAGGTTTTGTAATTGCACATTTAAACGTTCAATCCCGGCATTCCCTCTATACATTGGTGCTAATACTTGAATATCTTTTGGAGTATACCCTTTTTTGATTGCATTTAAATAGACTTTTTCAATAACTTGCATCACTTGATTTTGGGTACAAGGAAAAAATCGTCGATCATCCTTTGCTTCTTTTAAATCTTGTGGCAAAGTACCATTTTTTATTTCATGAGCCAGCTTAATAATTGAAGACCCTTCTTCCTGTCGATAAATATCCGTTAATTCAACTATCGGTATGGCACGCGATCGTAATAAATCACTTAATACTTGTCCTGGACCAACGGAAGGAAGCTGATCTTGATCACCTACTAAAATGATTTGCATATTGTCAGGAATCGATTTGAACAATTGATTGGCTAGCCATATATCGACCATCGACACTTCATCAACAATAAGTAAATTACCTTCTAATTGTTCAAATTCATTTTTTTCAAACCCACCATTGCCACCTTTCCATCCTAAGAGGCGATGGATCGTTAAGGACGGGAGACCAGTTGCTTCGCCCATTCGTTTAGCAGCTCTACCTGTAGGGGCAACTAACAAAACTGGAAATGAATCTCCTGCCTTATAATCACTTGGTTCAAGTGAGATTCCGTGAAGCTTTGCATAAACTTCTACAATCCCTTTTATCACCGTCGTTTTCCCTGTCCCAGGTCCACCCGTTAAGATCATAATAGGTGATGAAAGGGCCGTTTCAATTCCTTTTTTTTGTGATTCCGCATACTCAATTTTCAATGTCTCTTCTAGTTCTCCAAGCGCTGATAAAAACTCAGACTGGACAAATGCTAAAGGCTCCTCTCGATTAACGAGACGTTTTATGTGTGTAACTAAACCTTTTTCAGCGAAAAATAACGTCTTTAAATAAATTCGCTCCTCTTCAATAACGATTTTTCCTTCTTCATCCATCATTGTTAAAACATTGACAACTTCATCTGTTGTTATTTGGTTAGATGGAGTTGTCAATAACGTAGAAACTTCTTGGATCATATCCTGTTGTGTTAAAAAAACATGTCCTTGCTGATTACATAATTCATTTAAACAATAAATACACCCAGCTTGGATACGGTCCGGATGGTTACCTGAAATTCCAATCGCTTCACCGAGTAAATCTGCTCGTTTAAAGCCGATTCCTTCAACATCTTGAATCAGTTGATACGGATTAGTTTGAAGGACATCTAGTGTCTGTTGTTTGTATACTTGATATATTTTAATCGCAAGTTCAATGCCGAAACCATATTTGGATAAAAATAAAATTACTTGTTCAATCCCCTGATGTTCCACCAATTGTTCATAAATGAGCGTTCGTTTTTCTTCGCTCAATTTTGGGACACTTTCTAATACCGACGGATCTTCTAAAATTAATGTAATGACACGTTCTCCTAAGTTTTTAACAATCGACTCTGCTGTTTTTTTACCGATCCCAGGAAAGCGATCACTCGATAAGTACTGGATGATCCCTTGAGTTGTTTGCGGGATATCACGACGAAATTGCTCAACGACATATTGCAATCCGAATTTGGGGTGGTCATGTAGTCTACCGAAGAAAGTATAGACGTCTTGAGGTTCAATTTTCGGAAGTGTACCAACCACTGTTATTTGTAGATCATCTATCACTTCTGTAGCTTCTAGAACTTTTATAGCTGCTACCGTATAAAAATTTTCTTCATTATGAAATATAAGATGGGTGACCTCTCCTTTGATGTATGGAGAGTGTTCTTGGGTTCCTTGGTTCTCCATCAATCTGCCTCCTATTGCGTTAGCAGTTCCTCCATTAGCTTTTTACCGTTACCCGCGAGAAGATGATCAGGTTGTACCTCAAGGGCATGCTCAAATGCTTCTTTTGCTGCTTTTGGATCATCTTTGCAGGCATAAGCTATACCTAGATTATAGAATGCATCAGCATTATTTTCATCCTGTTGCAAGATTCCCTTAAACTGTATAATTGCATCATCGATGTGATCAGCGCTTGCTAAGGAAAGAGCATATTGAAAACGAGCTTCAATGTCGTTTGGTTTCATTTCAGTTGCTGTTTGAAAATGAACTAACGCATGATTGAACTGCCCTAAATTGTAATAGCTCATTCCAATCATAAAAAACACATCTGCTTCTTTCAGGTCGTTTTGCATTGCCTGATGGAACATCTTAATCGCTTCTTCAAACTTCTCCAATTGATAAAACGCATTACCCGCACCGTAATATGCCGTTGCTGCCTTGGAGTCTAAATCGATTGCCCGCTCAAAAAATACGATCGCTTTTTCAAGTTCACCGACAATCGCTAATAAATTCCCAAAATTAATAAAGCCAATTGGATCGCTTGGGTTCGCTTCAATCGCTTGATTAAAATAGGACGCCGCTTTTTCATAATCTCTATCCTGCATGGCTTGAAGTCCAAGTTGTATGTTATCGTTCATCGTTTTACCTTCCTTACCTTTATGATATTTTTATTTTTAGTATAACAAAGAAGTAAAAAGAACCAAGCTCCACTTAAGGTGAAGCCTGACCAATTTTTTTCCAAACAAAAAGAAAGGAGAACCTTTGGTTTAAAGTTCTCCCTCGTCTGTTATAATAACGTCTATCGTTCCACCACCAAGGCATACTTCCCCATCATAAAAGACGACGGCTTGGCCTGGGGTAACTGCTCGTTGTGGTTCATCGAAAATTACTTTAACTGTTTGATCAGAAAGAGGGATCACTTTCACACCCTGATCAGGCTGACGATAGCGAAATTTTGCTGTACATTTAAATGGTTCAGTCGGTTGATTAGAGCTAATCCAATTCACATGAACACCTAGTAATCCTAAAGAATAAAGACCTTCATGATGGTAGCCTTGTCCAACATATAAAATGTTTTTCTCAATATTTTTACCGATGACAAACCAAGGTTCACCAGCACCACCAATTCCTAGGCCTTGACGCTGGCCTAAAGTGTAATACATCAAACCATCATGCTTACCTTTAACTTCTCCGTCTAACGTTTGCATTTCACCTGGTTGAGCTGGTAAATAGGAGCTTAAAAACTCTTTAAAATTTCGTTCACCAATAAAACAAATGCCTGTACTATCTTTCTTTTTTGCAGTAGCTAAATTGGCCTGTTCTGCAATGGCACGTACTTCTTTTTTCTGCATATGCCCTATTGGGAACATGGCTTTTGAAATTTGCTCCTGACTTAAAGCATTTAAGAAATACGTTTGATCTTTATTTTGATCTAAACCACGAATTAATTTATGCTCTCCGTCACGATATTCGACCCGGGCATAATGTCCTGTAGCAACATAATCAGCCCCTAATGTTACCGCATGATGCAAAAAGGCTTTAAACTTAATTTCCTTATTACACATCACATCTGGATTAGGCGTTCGACCTGCTCGGTATTCATCAAGAAAATAAGTAAACACTTTATCCCAATACTCTTTTTCGAAGTTTACCGCATAGTACGGGATACCAATTTGATTACACACCTTGATAACATCGTTATAATCTTCCGTTGCTGTACAAACCCCATTTTCATCTGTATCGTCCCAGTTTTTCATAAAGATGCCGATCACATCATAGCCTTGCTCTTTTAAAACGAGTGCTGTAACGGATGAGTCAACCCCGCCGCTCATTCCGACTACAACTCGAGTGTCTTCTGGTTTTTTATCTAGTTGTCTATTCATATTACTTTCACCACCTACAAAGCTAAGGCTTTTACAGATTAAAATGATGTAATTCTTTTTACAATTTGGACTGTTTCCTTAGCTGCTTTCTCTATATCTTCGATTGTATTTCCATATCCAAAGCTAAATCGAACAGCAGATTTTGCTTTTTCACTATCATTAAACATCGCAGTGAGAACATGGGAAGGTTCAATTGAACCCGCGGTACAAGCCGACCCACTTGAAACTGCAATACCTGCAAGGTCTAAATTTACAAGAAGTGACTCTACATTTACACCTTTAAAACTAACATTGAACACATGAGGAAGGACATCAACTTCATGTCCATTAACCGAAAATTCTAGTTCTTCTTCACGAAAAACTGTAATCATCCGCTCACGAAATTCGAGATACCGTTGTTGTTTTTCTTGAATTTCTGCTACTGCAAGTTTGGCAGCTTCAGCAAAACCAACGATACTCGCAACATTTTCCGTTCCAGCCCGGCGCTTTCTTTCTTGCTCACCACCATAAAATTGAGGTTTAAGGTCATAGCCTTTCTTTGCATATAAAAAGCCAACCCCTTTTGGACCATTGATTTTATGAGCAGAGACAGACAGGAATGTGGCTGATAATTGTTCAACATCAAGTGGAATTGTTCCGTATGCTTGAACCGCATCAGTATGAAATGCAATATCATATTCCTTTAAATATGCGCCAATTTCTTCAATTGGTTGAATTGTACCTACCTCATTATTACCGTACATGATCGATACAAGGATGGTTTCTTGACGAACATGCCTTTTTAGCTCAGCTAATGATACTATTCCTTTTTCATCGACAGGAAGGTAAGTTACTTCAAAGCCTTGTTCTTCTAGCGCCTTACACGTATGGAGAACCGCATGGTGCTCTATAGCTGTCGTGATAATATGGTTACCTTTTTTCTTATTTTTCAATACATAACCGGTGATAGCCATATTATCTGCTTCTGTTCCACCGCTTGTAAAAATCAATTCATCTGGATTCGCACCTATTGATTGTGCAAGTGATGATCTAGCCTCATCTAACGCATGCCTCGTTGTTCGCCCAAAGCGGTGAATACTAGAAGGGTTACCAAAATGCTCGGAAAAATATGGCATCATAGCTTCAAGAGCTTTCGGGTGCAACGGTGAAGTCGCAGCATGGTCTAAATAAATTGGTTTCAATGATTACACCTACTTTTACATTCACTTAACTAGAACTACCTCTTTTATTATATAGGTTCAAAAAGGAGGACAAAAAGAGCCAACGAAGAGGTTCGACAGCTATTTTTCCCGGACATTTTGAACTACCTTCTATATGTAGAACATATAATATTCCTGTTCTCCTTCACCCTCATAATCCGCTAAATCTTGAAGAGTTGTGTTATCTAATACATCTTTAACCGCATCGCGGATTTTTATCCAAAGATCTCGTTTGGCTGGTTCTTCATCCTCGAGTACTTCAACCGGACTAATCGGCCCTTCAAGAACACGAATGATGTCACCTGCTGTGATTTCAATAGGTTCTTTGGCAAGCATATAGCCACCATAAGCGCCTCGTACACTTTTTACAAGCATTGCATTTCTTAGTGGTGCAATTAATTGCTCTAGATAGTGCTCGGACAACTCATGATCTTTCGCAATTGATTTTAATGAGACCGGTCCTTCACCGTATTTCTTCGCTAATGCCATCATGATGGTCAACCCGTAACGTCCTTTTGTCGATATCTTCATTATTTACCCCTCTTTCTATCAATCGATCTACTAAACGTTGGCATTGCGGAAGCGTAATCCCAACGACACTTCCAATACCAAAACAAAAAATTAATGTACCGATAAAAACGGGACCACCTAATAACCAACCCGTTGTGAGAACGACGATTTCCATTGCACTTCGTACCCATTGTACTTTAAATTTTGTTTTTTTCGTTATCGCTAACATGAGACTATCTCTTGGACCCGCTCCACAGTTTGGAGCAATATAAAGTCCCATTCCATAACCAATAATAATGATCCCACTAATAAGCATTATAAGCTTACTAATAAAAGAATCTGGTGTGATTAAGAAAAATAAAAATATATCAATAAATACTCCAACTAGGACCATATTAACAAACGCCCCTAATTGAGGCCATTCCTTTGTCAATAAAGCTGTGATACCAATGATGACAAACCCCATGATTATTGACCACGTACCGATCGTTAATCCTAACTGTAATGTCAGACCAATATGAAGGACATCCCAAGGTGCACTTCCTAGGTCAGCGGTTATCATTAACGAAATTCCAAAAGACATGATCACTAAACCAAGCATAAATATTCCCCAGCGAAAGCCCAGTTTCTTTCTTCTCCACTCCCTACGCTTATCTATGTTCATGTCATATTCCTTCTCTCTATACTCTGCTGAAACTTTAAATTCTTAGCCATTATAGCACGAAATGGTTTTTATTTGAATCGAAGAGGTTTAACTATTTTTCAATTCATGAATTCGCTTGTGAAATTGTGACAACCGTTTTTCTTGACCACTTTCTTTCGGTTGGTAGTATGATTTTCCTTGCAAGGTATCAGGTAAATACTGTTGCTTTACCCAACCACCGAAGTTATGTGGGTATTTATACTCAACACCTCGACCTAATTCCTTTGCACCTTTATAGTGAGCATCCTTTAAATGGTCAGGTACTTCACCAATATTAGACGACCTGACATCGGCTAACGCAAGGTCGAGTGCTTTGTAAGCCGTGTTTGATTTTGGTGAAAGGCAAAGTTCCGTCACAGCAACTGCTAATGGAATCCTTGCTTCTGGTAAGCCAAGTCGTTCTGCGGATTGGATCGCTGATAATACCATTTGTGGCACTTGACTGTTTGCTAAACCAACATCCTCCCACGCAGTAACTAGAAGTCGTCTGTAAATCACATCTAAATCACCAGCCTCTATTAATCGTGCTAAATAATGGAGCGCCGCATCGACATCTGAGCCTCTCATACTTTTTTGAAACGCACTAATAATGTTGTAAAAATGATCGCCTTTTTTATCGTAATGAAGACTTTTCTTTTGCAAGCACTCTTTAATAATTTCTAATGTAATTTCAATTTGACCATCTTCATTTGGCTCTGTAGATAATACAGCAATTTCTAGCCCGTTAAGTGCTAATCGAATATCACCACCACAATGAAGTGCTAACTCATCAAGTACACCATTTTCAATTATGAAATCAAGCTTCCCAAAACCTTTCTTGTCGTCGTATAGTGCTCTTTCAAGCACCTCTTTTATTTCTTCAGGTTGAGGGTGAGTTAATTCTAATATTGTACAGCGAGATTTAATTGCATTATTTATTTCAAAATGGGGATTCTCTGTTGTTGCTCCAATAAGAATGATCAGTCCACTCTCCATATACGGAAGCAAAAAATCTTGTTGACTCTTATTAAAACGATGCACTTCGTCCACGAATAATATTGACTTACCGAGTAACTTTGCTTCCTGTACAACTGCTTCCATTTCCTTTTTCCCTGAAGAAACAGCATTAATTTCATGAAAGGGTAATGACGTCAGCTGGGCAATTACATTTGCAATCGTCGTTTTTCCTGTCCCAGGTGGTCCATACAATATAATGGATGATAGTCGATTTGATTTAATCATTCGTTGAAGTAATTTTCCTTCACCAACAATATGCTTTTGTCCGACGATTTCACCCAGCGTACTAGGACGCATTCGATAAGCTAGTGGTTCTCTTAAATAATTATCCACTAAAATCAACTCCAACAATAAAATTCCAGTCTAATCTATTAGTCTCTGTTCCACTGATCTATTTTTCAAAAACAAAAATTCAATATTCAACATTTTAGATACAGAGTTTACGTGTCATTTGACAATAGTTCTTCATATTAATATTTCTATTATATATATCATTCTGTTCCACTTTGCAAATTAGAAAAACTTTCTTATCTTCAAATGAAAAACACAACACTAGTATTTTTTTAAACATGAATGTATATATCCTAGATTTCTTGGTAATAGTAGTAGTAAATTTCACTAAAATATGAATTTACTTATAACCAAGAAAGATAAGGAGATGATTTAATGAAAGTTCGTCAAGATGCTTGGTCACATGAAGATGATGTTTTATTAGCAGAGACGGTTTTACGTCACATTCGAGAAGGAAGTACACAGTTAGTTGCATTTGATGAGGTTGGTGACGAATTACACCGAACATCAGCAGCTTGTGGATTTCGCTGGAATGCAGTCGTACGCCAAAAATATGTAGAACAAATTAAAGAAGCGAAAAAAGAAAGAAAAGAAAGAAAAAGAGCAGCGGCATTTGCAACAAATCGCAGACCTGTAAGAAATGCATCTTTGTATTACCCTGTTGTTAATCCAGCACAACCTTTAAATCTCGATAATTTAGATATCGAAACGGTTATTTCGTATCTTCGTTCTCTAACTTCTAATCAACTACCGGCAGATCACTTAAAAAAAGAGAATGAGAAACTTTTAAAAGAAAATCTCGAACTATTAACGCAGAATAAAGAGCTAGAAGCAGAATTGAAGGCGATAAAGGATGAACACAAAACGATTGAAGAGGACTATCAGTCACTTATTCAAATTATGAACCGTGCTAGACGTATGGCTATTTTACAAGAAGAAGAGCCATTGTCTAATGCCACTTTCCGAATGGATAAAAACGGAAATTTAGAAAAAGTAGCAAAATAAAAGCAACAGAACATTTCTTCTGTTGCTTCTTTTACTTTATATTTAACTTATTTTCAGAAATAAAGTATTAAAAAAGATCTCGATTTTCACCGTCTTCGCATTCTTGGTACTAAATCTGATTCATTTAATTCTATTTATCTTCTATAATGATATACGTTGCTTTTACAGGTCCGTGAACCCCGACGACTAAATTCATTTCAATATCGGCACTGTTACTTGGACCCGAGATGAAATTCACACACGAAGGAACTTTACCTGTTTCCTCTTGAAGCTGATGAATATAGTACGTTGCTTGTGTCATTCGAGGTACGATCGTACTTTTCGGAATAATCGCAACATAATACTTCGGTAGCAAGCTTACCGACCTTCCTTTTCCATTATCACTTAGTAAAACAACCGTTCCAGATTCAGCAAGAGTCATATCCGCAAACGTTATGCCAATATCCGCTTTTTCAGCTAATTTTACGTTTTCTTCTCCTTTACTTGTATCCCAGATATGAATATCGATTTCAGTAGCTTTTGCTTGCTCAAAATATTGATCTATTCCGTATTCTGTAAAGCGTGGGTCAGCCCAGCTCACAATCGTTTCTGCCTGGTAGTTACCCACAACCTTAGCTAATACATTATTTAAAGTTTCTATGGTAGCCATAGCCACTTCCGTATGAATACGAGTACATTGATCCTTTAATACTTCAAGCAATCCATCTTGTGAAAGGTCTTGATAGACGTCCCATTGTGGCTGATGCTTCCATTTCGGGCGAAGTACAGGCTTCGTTTGGCGCTGTCGTCCAAGGCTCTTAGCTACTTGGTTTAGAAACTTCTCTTTGTTGTAAACCGTTCCGTTAGCCATTATTCGTTCTCCTCCTTTTTCCGTTCCTTAAACCATTTGCGGAAGCTTTGTTTGCTTGGCTCTGGAAAATCGCGGATATCTGTCCATGGCTTAATCGGGCCTGGCCCCTTCGTTACTTTCCCCTCTTTGGCAAATGGTCCCATCATTGTCGGCGCTACTTTTGATCCCATGTTATACAATTTCGGCGAGCTGGCAGCCATCGCAAAGCCTTTCATTGCTAGCTTTTCACCAAACCCAGCCTTACCCTGCTCTTCAACGATATTGCGACGGTGTTTTACTAAGAGTTCATGAAGTGGAATTTTCACTGGACAGGCTTCAGTACATGCTGCACATAAACTTGATGCATAAGGAAGTTCTTTATAATCGTCATAGCCTCCGAGTAATGGTGACAATACCGCACCAATCGGGCCTGGGTAAATTGAACCGTAAGAATGCCCACCAATATGTCGGTATATTGGACAAACGTTAATACAAGCGGCACAGCGTATACATTGAAGGGCTGATTGAAATTCTGTTCCTAAAATATTAGAACGACCGTTATCTACGATAACAAGATGAAACTCTTCTGGCCCATCGACATCCCCTTCGTCTTTCGGGCCTGTTAATCCTGTAATATAGCTTGTAAGCTTTTGTCCGACTGCACTGCGACATAACATACTTACTAGAATATCAAGTTCTTCCCATGTAGGTACAATGCGTTCCATTCCCATAACAGTAATTTGTGTTTTCGGTAGAGATGTAGCAAGCCTTGCATTTCCTTCATTGGTAACAAGTGAAATACTTCCCGATTCTGCTACCGCAAAATTACAGCCTGTTATGCCGATATCTGCTGCTAAAAATTCGGCGCGAAGCTGTTCTCTTGCAAATAAAGCTAACTCCTCAGGCTTAGATGACTTAGTGTATCCAAGCTTTTCTTGAAATGTATCACGAATTTGTTCTTTATTTTTGTGTAAAGCAGGTGCGACGATATGTGAAGGTGGATCATGATCGTCAATTTGTAAGATATATTCCCCTAGATCTGACTCAATTACCTCACATCCTAGGGCTTCAAGCGCCTCATTCATACTTATTTCTTCTGTCACCATCGATTTTGATTTAATGATTTTTTTGGCTTCTTTTTGTTTCGCGATGTTTGTAATATACTCATTCGCTTCTTCGGCTGTTTGCGCAAAAAAGACGTTTCCGCCAAGTTGGATGACATTGTCTGTTAATTGCTCCAAATAGTAATCTAAGTTTTCTAATGTATGCTGACGAATTTCTTCGGCAAGATTTCGCCATTCCTCCCAGTTACCGAGTTCTTCCTGGGATTCCAACTTTTTATTTTTTAAACGTTCCTGAGCCGAAACCATGGCGCTTCTCATAAACTCATTTTTCAATCCTTTTTCAACCCGTCCAAAAAATTGTTCATCACTAATTTTCATTGGCATACGTTTCACCACCTTGTACGTTTCATTTTCTACTATTTAAAACTTGTGCGATATGCATCACTTTGATTGGTTTTCCTTGACGCTCGATCCGACCACCAATATTCATTAAACAGCCACAATCAGCACCAACCAATACTTCAGCTTCCGTTTCTTCTATATGCTCTATTTTTTCATTAACCATTTGTTCTGAGATTGGCACCATTTTTACTGAGAATGTACCACCAAAACCACAGCACGTTTCTTTATTTGGTAAGCTTGCAAACTCAAGTCCTTCGACATTCTCTAACAACTTCATTGGAGCATCTTTCACGCCTAATAAACGTGTCATATGGCACGACGTATGATACGTCGCTTTTGTTGGTAAAGATGCTCCAACATCTTCAATTTTAAGTACATCGACTATAAACTGCGTTAATTCAAACGTTTTATCCATTAATGCGTTAGCTTTTACCTTCCAGATCGCATCGTCACTAAAAAGGTGAGGATATTCATGTATCATGGAAACACAGGACCCTGATGGTGACACGACATAATCAGATGAAGCAAACGTTTCAATCATATGTTTTGCAACCTCTTTTGCTTCTTTATGGTAGCCACTATTATAGGCAGGCTGCCCGCAGCATGTTTGGTTATCTGGAAACACGACTTCACAATTAAGACGTTCTAATATTTCAACGGTATCTTTGCCGACTCCTGGATAAAAGACATCAGCAAGACAAGTGATAAATAATGATACTTTCATATATTTCAGCTCCTTAGTTATCCGGTCATCAGATGAATATACTTATATAACAAATTTAATAGGAAAAGAAAAAAGATTCAAGCCCCACAACTAATGTGGAGCTTGAAATTAAATCATTTAAATCAAGCAGCTTTATTTTCTTTTTTTCCGCGACGGTTTTCCTTACTCCCTTTATAAAAGGCAAAAAGGACAGTAGCAACAACGGTTAGTACCATCAATGTACCAATATTTAATCCAAAGCCATTAATAAGAACGAAGCCTATTCCCCCTGCAAAGAACACGTAAAATGCAGTCGGTATTAATGTTTTACGAATAATATTTCCTTCTTTACCAATTAGTCCAGCCGCTGCAGAAGCAGCTACAACATTATGAACACAGATCATGTTCCCAGCTGCACCACCCACTGCTTGTAAAGCAATAATCGTTGAAGCTGTCACACCAATATTTTCAGCTACTCCAAACTGGAACAATGAAAACATCATATTACTAATCGTATTACTTCCTGCGACAAATGCCCCTAATGCACCAATGGCAGGAGCCACAACAGGCCAATTTTCCCCTATTGCGACCGAAACCGTTTCTGCTAAAACAAGAGGCATACTACTATATCCTGAAGCGTTTACACCAGAATTAATAAAAACTTGAACCATTGGTACTGCAAAAAGTAATGCAGGTGCAGCACTAGCCACCGTGCCAAACGACTCTTTAACAGCGCGTCCATATGCTTTTGTATCCATTTGATGCATAAAGAATACAATAAATGAAACTAAAATTAATATCGTCCCTGGTAAATGTAAAGGTGTACTAGTAAATGTAATTGTAGTACCAAAAACATCTGTAGCAGTAAACTTAACTGACTTTAACCAGTCACCAAATGGTAATGAATTAATACGTGTGAATACAAGAATTACTCCAACAATTACATAAGGTAACCACGACATAAAAGGAGTAATCTTCTTTCCTGTAGGTTGATTATATACTTTTAATTGGCCTGTCCAATCTGGATCCCAACTTGCTTTATCTTCAAAATCCCACGTTTTCTTAGGTATGAGGAAGCCGCGCTTAGCTGCTGGGATTACAATAGCTAACCCAATTAACCCACCAAACATGGAAGGAAACTCAGGTCCAAGTAAATTAGCTACTATTGCATATGGAATAGTAAACGCAAGACCCGCAAATATTGCAAACTTCCAAATTGCTAAACCTTCGACAATTGATCTATTTTTCCCGAAGAATCTAGTTAACATCGTAACCATAAAGAGCGGTATAAATAACCCGACCATCGCATGAATAATAGCAACTTCTCCACCGATTGCACGAATGTATGCATCAAAAGTCATTCCAAGACTTGAAGCCGTCTCATGAACAATCGTCGATTCACTTAATCCTGAATTTACACCTATTAAGATCGGCGTACCAACTGCACCAAAAGAAACTGGTGTCGATTGAATAATTAAAGCTACAATAACAGCTCCCATTGCTGGAAAGCCGATGGCTACTAACAATGGTGCTGCAATAGCCGCTGGTGTCCCCCAACCAGAAGCTCCTTCAATAAACGAACCAAATAGCCAACAAATAATAATCGCTTGAACTCGACGATCAGGTGACACATCCGTAAATGTTTGACGTATTGTTTGAATGGCACCGCTTTCCTTTAAAGCATTTAAAAGAAGGATCGCTCCAAAAACGATAATTAATACTTCTATTGCAGAAACTAGACCTCTAGTACTAGCAGCTGCGATTTGATTTGTTGGAACATCCCAAACAAACCATGCAATTAAAACGGTTACAAAAAATGCTAAAGGCATTGCTCGTTTAGCAGGCCATCTTAAGATGACTAAAAATAGTAAGACCGTTAAAATTGGTATTAATGCTAAAACTGATAAAGCTCCTAAACTCATTATTCAAACTCCCCCTCATACTCCCCTGATAACCTAACATCTCATCCTATTATCTTATCTTCCGGTCATCAGATGTTTAATTAACTGCAAGTGCTTTCATTATAAAAAATGTTCATACATTATTCAATATATTTTTTAAAATTCCACTTCTAATTTTTTATAAAATTAAAAAAACACTATAAAAAACTGACTCAATCTACGTAGATTGGTCAGTAAAGTCACCGAGGTATTACCAAAAAAATATTAATTAATCTTGAAAACTGTTAAACCGCCTAAGAATAAGTCAATTTATCGTTCTATAAGAATCTTATTTTGTTCTAAAATTTTCGTGATCACATGGCCTGCCATAATAAGTCCTGAAACCGAAGGAACAAAAGCATTAGAGGATGGTGGTAGCTTCGCCTTCCGAATAGGCCCTTCTTCAGCAGCTTCGGGTACGATTTCTTTACGGATTTCTTCTCGAATTTTAACCGGACGTTCGTCTGAAAAAACTACATTTACACCTTTATGAATGCCTTCTTTACGTAGCTTTGTTCGAACCACTTTTGCAATAGGATCGTAACTTGTTTTAGAAATATCAGCAATTCGTAATCTTGTAGGATCCATTTTATTGGCAACACCCATACTTGATATAATACCAATGTTCCGTTGCAAGCATTGTTTTATAATGTGAATTTTATACGTAATAGTATCACAAGCATCAACAACAAAATCTAGCCCATAGTCAAAAAACTGCTCATACGTTTCTTCTGTATAAAACATTTTTAAAGCAATTACTTCACAATCAGGATTGATATCCTTTATCCGTTCTTTCATTAACTCCACTTTAGGTTGACCGATAGTAGATATTAGTGCATGAATTTGCCTATTAACGTTTGTAATATCGACATCATCTTTATCTACAAGGACAAGGCGTCCTACACCAGACCTTGCTAGGGCTTCTGCTGAAAATGACCCTACTCCACCGACACCTAATACTGCAACTGTACTGTTTTTTAATGCTTGGACACCATCTTTTCCAATTGCAAGTTCGTTTCTTGAAAATTGATACAACATCTTACCTCTTCCTTTCTCACTATGCCAACACATACGATCTGTAAGCTCGTTTCATATACTGATTATACCTATAAACGCAATCGGGGTAAAATATACCATAGCTATAAAGAAAAATCTATGATCGAATAATAACTACATTCATTATTATGCACCAAAAGCTTGATCTACATAAGAAAAAGCCGCCTCTTAAGTGTTTGGGCACCTTTCCTTTTACGACATCGTTGCTTCTTTGTGGCTGCAACTTGTCGTTTTCAAGATGCTTGACACTGATATTTGAGTCAGCTTGGTTAATTTTTCACTGCTTTCGATAATCTTTGTTGTTTTTGAAATTCATCTTATATTGTAAGACGATACACAAAAAATAAGAGACCCAAAGTGCCGTAACTCCCTAGTTTTGAACCTGCTCTCGCAGGTGGGTGCCTAGCTTCTTTCTTCATACGTCCTCAGCGATCAAGGCATGTATTCCAAAAGAAGACTTAATACTCCCGAAAAAAAAGTGTTGGCTCAAAACTGTCAGTCGCTTACAAACACGCTAGGACTCTTATTTTACCTTAATGAAATCATAGCATAAAAATTTTTCTTGATCAAGAAAAAAAGTTACATTTTTCTGAATTTTCTATCATGTATTCTTTTGCAAATTTAAATAAGCTATGCTACATTAATTATATTAATTTTTTGGCTGTTTTTTCGTAAACTTTGTTGCTTTTGGACCGTTTTTCACGCTACGCGTGAAGAGCCAAGCATCCGCTTGGCTTACGGTCCAAAAGCTAAAAGCAACAATCTTTAAGAAAAGAGCCTAATTTTTTAAAAGGATGTTTTCAATGGATCTCATTTCAACTCATAATTGTATTGAAGTTGAACAAAAAATAGAATTCACTAAAAAGTATACCATCGAAAAAAACTTCGACATTGAGCTTTACTCTGATAAAATTCGGTTAAAAGAAAAAGAGTTTTTACTCGAGAATGTGTTTGATATCTCTTATCGAAAGGTAACAAAAGAGATCGGCTTTTTATACCTTCACACCAATCAAGGTGTCATACCATCTTTAGTTAAAACAGACCCTATATCCTTTATCGATAACTTTAGGAAAATAAAGCGATTTTATTAATTGCTAGCTCTCCTAAAAGAGGATACGTCTGTATTTGAATAGAAGCTTGTAAATCACTCAATGTCTTTCCTGGTGCTAACGTCACAATAAGAGCTCTTTTTCCATTTAGAACATCTTCCGTTTTAATTTGGTCTGTAATAGCAAGTAGTTGAGAAGCTACTTGTTTTTCTTCATGTTCTCCTACAAAGATAACAACCTCCGTTCCTTTGCTTAACTCTTTGTTTGATTGCCCAATCGTCTGCCTTGCAAAATTTTGAAACTGTTCATGTAGTACAAAATCTTCGACCATGCTATTAGCAGTCGCATGCTTTCCTGCACCTGGTCCGCTCATCATAATCTGATCGATCGTCTTCCCATCAATACATACACCATTCGTTACACCATTAATATTATAAAGAGGGTGTGATTGAGTAACAAATGAAGGTGATACAAAGCCATGAATCGTTCCACCTTCATTAGATGTCTTTGCAATGAGCTTAATCGCTAATCCGTTTTTTTCTGCAAATTCGAGTGCTTCATCTTCAATATTACTTATACCATTACAGTGAAAATGCTGTTCATTTGGCCAAACGTTAAACGCTAGTCGACTTAATATTCTGATCTTATACAATGCATCATAGCCTTCAATATCGTCTGTTGGATCAGCTTCTGCATAGCCTAATTGCTTTGCTTCAGCTAATACATCATTAAAATGGCGATTTTTTTCTTTCATTTCTGTTAAGATATAATTCGTCGTACCATTTAATATGCCAGTTACCGAATGAATTGGCGTTGTTGTAAATAATGTTTTAAAGCTATTTACGATAGGAATTCCCCCACCAACAGCTGCTTCAAAACCTAAATAAACACCATGCTTATTAGCTAACGCCTCCAGTTCTTCTCCGTGTTTCGCAATGAGCTCTTTATTCGCTGTAATAACTGACGTCCCTGCCTTGATGAGATTGGTGATATATCCTTTAGCAGGTTCGATGCCGCCAATCGCCTCAAATACCACATCATATTGAAGGGCAAAAAATTCAGCAGCATCGCTTGTTATATATGGCGTTACACTACTATTCTCTCGGTCCTTACCATGATCTTTAACTAAAACCTTTTTAACAAGAATTTCTTTCTTCAAAGCTGTTTCTAACTCTTTTTGGGAGCTTAGGATACGCTCATAAACACCTGAACCAACTGTCCCAAACCCGATGATTCCAATTTTCAACATACATCTTCCCCCTAATCTGAATGCATAAAACGCCTTGATTTACTTTCACGTCCATTTCAGCAACTACTTTTCACTAAGCAAGAAAAAAATAAAAAACCTCTCCGGATAAGGGAAAGGTTTTTTTAAAAAAACGCCTCCACTTATCTTTCAGAGCCCATTGCTCTGCTGAAATTAGCACCTTTGTTTGCTTGGCATACAAACCGGTTGCCGGGCTTCATCGGGTCAGTCCCTCAGCCTCTCGTGATAAGTTATATTGTCTACGTATTTATTCGAATTTTAATAGTTATGATTATAATTCGAATAATCGATCTTTGTCAATCTTTAATTATACTTGAACTTTTTTTTCTTCCTCTTTTTTAGGAACAATTGATAAATTCAATTCACGTAATTGTGCTTCACTTACAGTACTCGGTGCATTTGTTAGTAAGCAGCTCGCACTCGCTGTCTTAGGGAACGCAATTGTATCACGTAAATTATTTCGACCTGCTAAAAGCATGATGAGACGGTCCAAACCTAATGCGATACCTCCATGCGGTGGTGTACCATATTCAAATGCATCTAATAGGAAGCCGAATTGCTCTTTTGCTTCTTCTTCAGAAAAGCCTAGAGTACTAAACATCTTTTCTTGTACTTCACGTTGGTAAATACGTTGTGATCCACCACCAAGTTCATAACCATTTAACACGAGGTCATAGGCTTCAGCACGTACTTGACTAGGATCAGTATCTAGCAAATGTAAGTCTTCTGTTTTAGGGCTCGTAAACGGATGGTGAAGAGCGACGTAGCGTTTAGCATCTTCATCAAATTCAACGAGTGGGAAATCTACAACCCATAAGAAGTTGAACTTCGTTTTATCAATTAGGTCTAAATCTTTTCCAAACTTTAGACGTAATGCCCCTAAGCTATCATATACAACTTGCTTTTTATCAGCAGCAAAGAACAACAAATCACCTGGTTCAGCGTTCATCGCCTCACGCATACCGACCGTTTCTTCCTCGCTTAAGAACTTCGCAATAGGTCCTTTTAACTCGTTTTCCTCAACTTTAAGCCATGCTAAGCCTTTCGCTCCATAAATGGCTACAAAGTCTGCAAGGTCATCAATTTCTTTACGAGTAAGTTTTGTGGCAGCTCCTTTTACATTTAACCCTTTGACGATACCACCATTACCAATGGCATTAGCAAACACTTTAAATTGTGAGTTTTTCATAACCTCAGTTAATTCAGATAGCTCTAAGTCAAAACGTGTATCTGGCTTATCTGACCCGTAACGATTCATCGCTTCATCGTAAGTAAGTCGTTGAAACGGCGTTGTAATATCAATACCTTTGATTTCTTTCATGATCTTTGCCATCATGTTTTCCATCATCGCAAGTAAATCTTCTTTATCCATAAACGATGTTTCAATATCGACTTGAGTGAACTCTGGCTGACGATCTGCACGTAAGTCTTCATCACGGAAACAACGAACAATTTGATAGTAACGTTCAAACCCTGAAACCATCAATAACTGTTTGAAAAGTTGTGGTGACTGAGGAAGAGCATAAAACTCTCCATGATGCACGCGACTCGGTACTAAATAATCACGAGCTCCTTCTGGTGTACTCTTTGTTAACATCGGTGTTTCCATTTCTAAAAATTGCTCGCTATCGAGCGTATCACGAATTAATTTCGTCGTTTTATGACGTAATGTAAAGATGTTTTGCATATCAGGACGTCGCAAGTCTAAATAACGATAGCGTAAACGAACATCTTCTGAAGCATCTGTACCTTCTTCAATTTGAAACGGAAGTGGTTTCGATGCGTTTAAAATGGTAATTTTATCAACATGTACCTCAACTTTTCCCGTTGGAATTTTCTCGTTTACTGTCTCAGCTTCACGCTTTACAACTGTTCCTTCTACATCAAGCACATACTCGCTGCGAACGCGGTCTGCAATCGCATGCGCTTCTGCTGATACCTCTGAATTAAAAACGACTTGGACAATCCCTGAACGGTCCCGTAAATCGATAAAAATGACTTGTCCTAAATCGCGTCGTGTTTGTACCCATCCTTTTAATTGAACTCTTTCTCCAATGATGTTCTCTAATATTTGCCCACAATGATGTGTTCTCCCTATCATTATTGCTCCTCCTTTAATTGACCTTGCATATAAGAAATAAACTTCTCTAGTGAAACTTCTACTTGCTCTCCAGTACTCATTTCTTTCACATTGATTTTATTAGCAGCTAATTCCTCTTCACCTAATACAGCAGTATACTTTGCTTTTAGCCTGTCTGCGGCTTTAAATTGCGCTTTTATTTTTTTATCTAGATAGTCTTTTTCAGCTGATAATCCTGCTTTACGTAGTTCAAATAAAAGGCTAGCACCTTTATTTTTCGCTTCCTCACCTAAAGTAAGGATGTAACAGTCAATCGATTGTTCAATTGGAATATCAATATTTGCTGCTTTTAATGCCATAAGCAAGCGCTCAATACTTAGAGCTAGACCGATACCTGGTGTTTCTGGTCCACCAATGTCCTCAACGAGACCGTTATAACGCCCACCACCACATAAAGTCGTAATCGATCCAAAGCCTTCACCTTCGATCATGATTTCGAAAGCTGTATGGTTGTAATAATCGAGACCGCGCACTAATGTTGGATCTACGACATATGGTATTTCCATTGCATCTAAATGATTTTTTACTTTATCAAAAAATGCGAGAGACTCTGCATTTAAATAATCTAAGATGGAAGGTGCAGTTGCCATAAGCTCATGATCCCGATCTTTTTTACAGTCTAGGATTCGTAGTGGATTTTTCTCAAGTCGCTGTTGGCAGTCAGAACAAAACTCATGAATACTCGGTTTAAAATGCTTAATTAATGCCTCACGATGCGCTATTCGACTTTCTGTATCACCAAGACTATTAATTACAAGCTTTAAGCCGGTTAATCCTAATTCCCGATAAAATTCCATCGCAAGAGCCATCACTTCGGCATCAATGGCTGGATCAGCACTTCCTAACGCCTCAATCCCGAATTGAACGAATTGCCTCATTCTTCCGGATTGAGGCCGCTCATAGCGGAACATCGGTCCGATATAATACAGCTTGGTCGGCTGTCCAGGGTTTCCATACAATTTATTTTCAACGAACGCTCGTGCGACAGATGCTGTTCCTTCTGGACGTAAAGTAATACTACGATCGCCACGATCGGTAAACGTATACGTTTCCTTTTGAACGATATCTGTCGTATCACCAACGCCTCGTTGGAAAAGCTCTGTATGCTCAAATATCGGTGTTCTAATTTCTCTATAATTGTACCTACGGCAAATATCTTGAGCCTTTGCTTCAACATATTGCCATAGCTCTGAAGTTCCAGGTAAAATGTCTTGTGTTCCTCTAGGGATATGTATATTCATCATGATCCTCCTACTTAAATTTCCATTAGAATAGCTTGGTTTATCATCAATGCTCCAGAGCTTTTTTATACTATCGACAGCTAACATCTATTTCTGTTAGAAAATAAAAAAACTCCCACCCCTGATCAAAAATCAATCAGGGACGAGAGTTATACCCGTGGTGCCACCCTTATTGAAGCCTAAGCTTCCACTTTAAGCAGTTAACGCCTCGCTTACGTTTTTTCCTACTAACATGATCGCTTTCAGAAAAAAACCTACGGAGTGTTCATTCATTAAGGTCCATGTAGAAATGCTTACAGCCACGACATTTCCTCTCTTAACATGTGCCACCTTAATTACTATTCTCCATCATCGGTGTATACGGTCTTTGCATTTGTTTTTTATCATACGAATGTTTAATAAATCTGTCAACATTTTTTTAAAACTTCATCAATTCCGGTTGAGTCTCTTTTTTAATTGTTTGACTTCTCTTAAGGTTAATCCAAATTCATCTGCTAATTCCATACTTGTACTACTATGTTCTTTTTCTACAAAATCATGAAAGTTCACATGAAATAGCTGGTGCTCATTTCTTCCGCTACCTTCTTGCTTCATACTTGTTCGCATAGAATCTTCCTTCCCTAATAACATTAAGAACTAGCATAACCAAAAATGAACTAATTCTTACAGGTTCAGAAGAAAAACTATGTTAATTTTGTTTACTGTCAATAATTAAAGTGACTGGACCTTGATTGGTGAGCTGTACATCCATCATTGCTCCAAATATTCCCGTTTCAACGTGAACACCCTTTTGACGTAACTGTTCGTTGAATGTTTCATATAAAGGTTCAGCGAGATCCGGTTTTGCAGCTCCCATAAAGTTAGGTCTGCGCCCTTTACGACAATCTCCATATAATGTGAATTGAGAAATCGATAAAATTTGACCACCTACATCTAACAATGAAAGATTCAGCTTCCCTTCGTCATCTTCAAATATGCGAAGGTTCACAATTTTTTCTGCAATATATTCAACATCCTCAATTGTATCTTCATGAGTAATACCAATAAGTAGCATTAAGCCAGAATTAATCTTCCCGACAACCTCTTCTTTTACCTTAACTGAAGCTTCACTTACCCTTTGTAAAACGACTTTCATGCTAATGCTCAAACTCCTATCTTTTAATGCATTATTCTTCGTACCGAATAAATGTGTGGTAATTGCTTAATTTTTTCAACAACCTTATGCAAGTGATCGACATTTTGAATTAATATCGTCATATGAATTGTTGCAACTTTATTTCGGTGATCTGAACGACCAGAAACTGCGTTTATCGTCGTTCTCGATTCAGTCACTGCTTGAAGAACTTGATTTAGTAGGCCGTTTCGATCAAATCCAGTGATCTCGATATCAACATTGTAATTTTTATTTTCTAGATGACTAGCTTCCCATTCAACTGGCAATAAACGTGTCTTTGCTTCCTCTGCTAAAACGTTAGGACAGTCAGTACGGTGAATCGATACACCACGCCCTTTTGTAATGTAGCCAATGATGTCATCACCAGGAACCGGGTTACAGCATTTCGATAACCTTATCAGTAAGTTATCAACTCCTTTAACTGTTACCCCTGTACTCGTTTTTTTCTTCGGTGCTAATGTTTGAACTTCCGCAACAGCTTGTGCAAGAGATCGTTCCTCTTGTTCTTGCCCAGCTTCTTTTCTAAACTTCTCAGCTAATCGGTTAACAATTTGTTTTGGGCTCATTCCACCGTAACCAACCGCAGCAAACATATCTTCTTCCCCTGCGAAGCTAAACTTATGAGCCACCTCAGCCAGATTGTCAGCTGTCATTACAACTTTTGGATCTAAATCAAGAGCCTTAATTTCTCTTTCAATCGCTTCACGACCTTTAGAAACATTTTCTTCTCGGCGCTCTTTCTTAAACCATTGCCGTATTTTATTTTTCGCGTGAGAACTTTGTGTGATCTTAATCCAATCTTGACTTGGACCATACGAGTGCTTCGAAGTCATAATCTCTATAATATCGCCTGTCTTAAGTGCATGGTCTAGTGGAACCATTTTCCCATTGACTTTTGCTCCGATACAGCGATTACCGATTTCAGAATGAATCCGATAAGCAAAGTCTAATGGAACAGATCCTCGCGGAAGTTCGATGACATCTCCTTTTGGAGTAAATACAAATACCATGTCAGAAAATAAATCAATTTTCAGCGACTCCATAAACTCTTGAGCATCTTGTGAGTCATTTTGAAATTCAATAATTTCTCGGAACCATGTTAATTTCGTTTCTAAGGATTCATCATCTTGCGTGACGCGTTTTCCTTCTTTGTATGCCCAATGAGCAGCTACCCCAAATTCTGCAATTCGGTGCATTTCCTCAGAACGTATTTGCACTTCAAGCGGGTCTCCATTTGGTCCGATTACTGTTGTGTGTAGCGATTGATACATATTTGCTTTTGGCATCGCAATATAATCTTTAAACCGTCCTGGCATTGGTTTCCAGCACGTATGAATAACACCAAGGACTGCATAACAATCTTTTATATTCTTTACGATAATTCGAACAGCTAACAAATCGTAAATTTCATTAAACTGTTTATTTTGTAATGCCATTTTTCGATAAATACTGTAAATATGCTTCGGTCTGCCTGATATATCTGCCACAACATGAATATCATTTAAATTTGATCTTATCTTTTTTAAAACTTCATCGATATATTGTTCTCGTTCGGCCCGCTTCTTTTTCATTAAGTTAACAATTCGATAGTATTGCTGTGGATCTAAATAGCGAAGCGCTGTATCTTCTAACTCCCATTTAATCGTAGAGATCCCTAGACGATGCGCCAATGGGGCAAATATTTCCAGCGTCTCATTAGAAATACGACGTTGCTTTTCCGGAGGTAAATGTTTCAATGTTCGCATGTTGTGAAGACGATCGGCAAGTTTGATTAAAATTACACGAATGTCCTTAGCCATCGCAACAAACATTTTTCGATGATTTTCAGCTTGTTGTTCTTCTTTTGACTTATATTTTATTTTCCCTAGCTTCGTAACTCCGTCAACAAGCATCGCGACTTCACTATTAAAAGCTTCTTTCAGCTCATCAATGGTCACATTTGTATCCTCTACTACATCATGAAGAAAAGCAGCTGCAATCGTATCTGGATCCATTCCTAGCTCGACTAAAATACCAGCGACTTGAATCGGGTGATGAATATACGGTTCACCCGATTTCCGATACTGATGACTATGTGCATCTTCAGCAAATGCATATGCTTTTTTTATGAACGTCATATCTTTTTCTGAAAGATAGCGCTCTGCTTTTTCAAATAATTGATCTATCGTCATGGAATCACCTTTTTATCCCTACTCATAATTGGTCCCATTTTTTCTATATTTCTTTATATTATCATTAAGTAACCTAGATGTGTAAAGATATATTACGAAAAATGTCGAATTCTTTTTTATTTTTGACGATCTTCTTGAAAAATAGCCGTGAAATAAAAAACGAGGGCATTAAGAGGCAAAAAAGACTGAAAAAAGGTTAATTGAAAAACAATTCTATATGCAACTAACTCAGGAGACGATAGATAAAGTAAAGGATGGAATATGGTGAACCAAAGGCGAAGTGAAAAATGTCAGGCACCTCAATCACAAAATATAGTTGCTATAAAGCAACTATATTTTGTGTAATTGCGAGGAGAGGAGTGCAGACACTTATGAGTCAGCCTTTTTATTATATTAATATTGTGTTAAAGAAAAAACATCGTAGTTCTTAAGCTTGTCTCTTCCATCTAAGTACGATAGTTCAATTAAAAAGGCAATCCCAACAACTTCTCCACCTAATTGTTCAACCATTTTAACTGTTGCTTCAATTGTTCCACCAGTTGCAAGAAGGTCATCGGCAATAAGAACTCGTTGACCTTTTTGAATAGCATCTTTATGAATCGTCAAGCTATCTTTTCCATACTCTAAGCCATAATCCACTGAAATCACTTCACGAGGAAGCTTTCCCTTTTTTCGTACAGGAACAAAGCCTTTTTCTAATGCGAAAGCTATCGGACAACCAACAACAAATCCACGTGCTTCTGGACCAACAATGATGTCAGCGTTTTTTTCACGAGCATAATTTGATAGTTCTTCAATTGCTTTTTTGTATACTTTTCCATCTTGCATTAATGTAGTAATGTCTTTAAAACGAATGCCCTCTTTTGGGTAGTCTTCTACAATCGTAATATATTTTTTAAAATCCATCTGTTATACCGACTCCTTAACTTTTCTTGCCTGTTCTATCACTTGATCGAACCAGAGCTTCAACTCATAATATGAAGAATATAAAAATTGCTGCTCTAGCTTCGACTGTTCTGTCATCCGTTGATACGTTTCAGATTCGTCGAGCCCTTTTTTAGAAGGGGTAGGGTGCAGGCTAATAATTCCATTTTCAATTGTAACAAAATCTAATTCAAAAAACACCTTTGTCATGAAATCAACTGTGTTTTTAGACCAACCTTTATGTGTTGCAAGTTGTTGGCCGTATTTCTTAATATTAAAAATTCCTTTTTTCTTTAAAAATGCATAATACCATTTAAAATGTTCTCTTTTCGGAAGGGTTGAAAAATAATGTGAATCTTCTTGATAAAAAACAGAATATATCCGTTCTGGAGTACCTTCTATCACGGAAAGTAATTCTTCTAATTGGTTAATTGAATTAGGTAAATCGAGTAATACAATATATTTATCGACTAAATGAACTTCCTCTGCCGGAGCAAGACAAATTTCATCTTTTATCGTTTCTAATCCTAGCTTATCCACCGTTGAACGTTGAAATGCAATTAACTTCCGTTTTTGTTTAGGTAAGTCTTGAATATTTTCTAACAGTTTTTTTGCATTCCGCCAATCAAATAACTGCCATTCCTTCACTCGAACATCTTCAATAAATAATTGTGGCTTACAATGACCATTCCACTCATTAACCGATACCGTACCTACTGCTGAGATTTTCGCTGCTGGATTGATTTCAGGATGAAGATAACCGAGCTGGAAGCCAATTCCATCTAACGTCGTTCCATCCTGTTCAAACAGTACCTTTAAATGATTTTCATCGCTACCAATTCTACGCACTTGCGCGATGCTAACATCTTCAATCAACACCTTAGGAATGGGATTACTTATACCGTAAGGAGCGAGTTCGTCAAGCTGGTTAATTACATCTAATGAGATTTCATCTAACGTCGCCACGAGGTCAACCTTTGTGATTGGTATAAAATCTTCTTCTGTCAGCAATTGCTCTGCTTGAGCATTTAATCGACTTCTTAATTCTTCAATATGTTCAATTTGCATAGTAAGTCCAGCAGCCATAGGATGTCCACCGAAATGTGGAAGAATATCTCGACTTTCTGAAAGGTTTACAAACATGTCAAATCCTTCAATACTTCTAGCAGACCCTTTTGCTACCCCTTTTTCCTTATCAATGCTGAGAACGATCGTTGGTCGATAAAACTTCTCGACTAAACGAGAAGCTACAATACCAATAACTCCAGGATTCCAGCCTTCCCCTCCGACAATTAACACGCGATTATCTGATGACGGGTATTCCGTTTCTACTTGTAAGATCGCTTCTTTTGCTATTTCATCAACGATCGCTTTTCTTTGTTTATTCAGCAGATCGATTTCCTCTGCCATTTCTTTACCTGCTACTTCGTCATCGGTTATCATTAATTCAACTGCTGGGTCGGCCGATTCCAAGCGTCCTGCTGCATTAATACGAGGACCTATCGTAAAACCTACATGCTCAGCATTCAACACTTGTCCGTCGATACCAGCTATTTTTTTTATCGCTTTTAATCCTGGCTTCGTTGTTCGGTGTAGTGCATCAATTCCCCTTTTAGCAAGTAATCGATTTTCATCTACCAACGGTACTAGATCTGCAATCGTTCCTATCGCTACTATATCTAGTAAATGAGTAGGTACATCCTCAAGTAAGGCATGTGCCACTTTGAAAGCAACCCCCACTCCCGCTAAGCCTTTAAAAGGATATGTACACCCTGGTTTTTTCGGGTTAACAATCGCATAAGCATCGGGAAGTTTAGGCGGTGCTTCATGATGATCTGTAATGATTAAATCGATCCCGATCTCTTTAGCAACCTCAGCTTCATGAACAGCCGATATTCCTGTATCAACTGTAATAATTAGATCATACCCCTCCGCCTTCGCTTGACGAAATGCAGCTTCATTTGGACCATATCCTTCTGTAAAGCGGTTTGGAATATAATAGTTAAAGTTCGCACCTAACTCACGCATTAAATAGATCATCACTGATGTACTACTTACGCCATCAGCATCATAATCACCATAAATTAAAATCTTTTCTTTAGTTGAAAGCGCTACTCTAATTCTATCAACAGCTTCTTTCATTCCATGTAATAAAAACGGATCGTAAAAATCTACTTCCTCTTTATATAAAAAACGTTTTGCAGCTTGAACTGTGTCAATCCCACGTAGTACGAGAAGTTTTGCAACAATTGATGATAAACTTAACTCTTCTATCAACTGATTTACTTTAGCTTGTTCTAGCTGTGCTACTTTCCATCTTTTGTTTGATTTAAGCATAAAAAAACACCCCTTGACCTACCTATTATACAAGAGGGGTCATAGAGGGGCAATGAATAATATTATGGTCGTTTTTCATTTGTATTCAATTATTAGTCCTTTAGTGTAGTTGTCTGGACATTTTCTTTTTCACCGTCATGACGGGTTGTTTCTTTCGCAGTTGTTTCAGAAGTGTCATTCTTCAGTGCATTACTTTGTTTTAGTTTTATCCGCTTAATTTCTTGTTGTAACTGAAAAACTCTTACCATTCCTACAGCTCCAACTATAATACCACCCATAAGTACAGAACCGATGATAACTAGAATTAACGGCCATTCCGCTGTACCAAATAAATAATTAACACGTACTGCTTCTACATTGATAACTGCAAAGATAGCAATAATAAGTGCAGCTATAATTCCTAAGATTAATCCCCACTGACCTTTCATTTAAGACACCTCCCCATTTTTCTCATGTGGATTTATATGTACTAATACATCGTGAACATAATTTTCTTCAAGAAGTCTTCTTTTTACTGCTTTACCAATCGAATGGCCTTCCTTCACAGTTATTTCAGGATCAACGGCAATCTTTAAGTCAATGATAACATAATGACCATGTTCTCTTGCTAAAAATTCATCAACATTTAATACCCCCTCAACAGAGGCGACTGCTTTTTTCATATCTATCGTATCTTCATCATGAAGGACATGATCTAACGTATTGTGAATAGACTGACTCCCGAGCTGCCACGCCATCTTGACCACTAATATCGATACAAATAGTCCTGCAACCGGATCGGCATATACAAGCCAAGGAACGTCTATAGTTCCTCCTAATATAGAACCACCAATACCCAGTAAAGCTGCTATTGATGAATAAACGTCAGATCGGTGATGCCAAGCATCTGTTATTAACGCTTCACTTCTATATTTTTTTCCCAAATGATACTTATATCTAAACATAATTTCCTTGACAACAATCGAAAAAATAACAGCATAAATTGCTATAATCTTTGGAACGGCAATCTGTTCGAAAAAAGCCTTAATTGCATCAATCGCGATTTCTACTCCAACTAAAAAAAGAAGAACTGCCACAATAATTGCAGTAATGGACTCAGCTTTTCCATGACCGTATGGGTGATCCTGGTCAGGTGGCATTTTCGCTGCACGTACGCCAATCAGCACTGCGACTGACCCTACAACATCAGATGCAGAATGAACGGCATCTGCAATTAACGCACGACTATTTGACATGAAACCAATGATACCTTTAAGAACCGCTAACACGATATTACCGATTATGCCAATCCATGCACCCATCTTCACTTTTTCATAGCGAATATCCTCATCCATACTTTCACCTTCTCATATCATATTAACACTTACAAAATATGTGTCTCCTCGACTGAGTTATAAAAAAGGGCACATAAGTAAATTATACCAATAAAAAGGCCATGGTATGCACCATGACCTTAAGTATTTAAACTTCATCTACTTTCGGCTGACTTTTAAACTTTCCTTTTTCTAATTGACGAGCTTTCCATACAAGCCATAACTGAGCAGCTAAGAATATCGATGAATACGTCCCTGCAACTAAGCCGACAACTAATGCAAATGCAAATGAGCGAATCGCCTCACCGCCAAAAATGAAAATCGCTACTGCAGCTAATACAACCGTCATTACCGTATTAATCGATCTTGCTAATGTTTGCGTTAAACTGACATTAACAATTTTTGCTAAATCATCAAACGATTTTACACGTTTTGTCTTACTCAAATTTTCACGAATACGGTCAAACGTAACGATCGTATCATTGATTGAATAACCAACAATCGTGAGGACAGCAGCAATAAACGGAACATTAACTTCAAACTGTACGACACTAAAAACTGCGATGATAAAGAATGCATCATGAAACAAGGCTACAATTGCAGCAATACCGTAAAGCCATTCAAAACGGATCGCAACATAGATAACAATTCCAATGGATGCAATTAATACAGAAATTAAAGCATTACGGGCCAGTTCTTTACCAACCATTGGTGAAACCGTACTTACATTAGGTTCTGACCCATACTTTTCATTGAAAAAAGTTTGAATCTCTGCAATTTCATTTGCGTCAAGAACACCGATAAAACGAGCGTGAACAAGATTATTTTGTTCTCCTGCCATTGTAATATCATCAGGAGTATAGCCTTCACCTATAGTAGCAAAATCAGCTAAAATTTGTTCAGCAGTAACAGATTCATTTGTAGACACTTCGACCCTCGAACCGCTCTCAAAATCGATTCCAAGGTTGAGTCCTACCGTTGAAAGTAAGATCACACCAACTAGAGCCGCGACCAAAGAAAAGATGAAAAACTTCTTACGATGTTGAACAAAATCAATCGTTCGGTCATGAAAATTAAAGCTCACTGATCTCACTCTCCTTTACTCCAAAGAAACGAGGCTTCTTATTAAAAATTCGGCTCGTAACCCATAATCCTAATAATAATCTAGATCCATAAACTGCTGTTACAAAGCTAGTTAAAATACTCACAATTAACATGATCGCAAAACCTTGAACGGAACTTGTTCCAAAGTAAAATAGAACACTCGCTGCTAAGATAGTCGTAATATTCGCATCTAAAATGGTAGATAAAGACCGTCTACTTCCTGCTTTAAATGCCGACATAATCGATTTGCCTGAGCGAATTTCATCTTTGATACGTTCATAGGTAATAATATTAGCATCTACTGCCATCCCTACACCGAGGATAAGAGCTGCAATTCCTGGTAAAGTAAGTACAGCATTCATCCAGTTAAAAATCACGAGAACAAGGAAAATATAAACCGATAAGGTAATAATCGCGATCGTTCCCATGAAACGGTAAAAAGCTAGCATGTATAAGAAAATAAGCGCAACTCCAATAAATCCAGCAAATATCGTGTTTTTCATCGCTTCTTCACCGAGCGATGCACCAACAGAGTTCGAATAAATTTCCTCAAGCTGGACAGGTAGCGCACCTGCATTTAATACTTCAGCTAAAAACGTAGCCTCTTCAATTGTAAAATTTCCTTGAATAACAACATCTGTTGTATTTAATACTTGTCTTACAGTTGGTGCGGATAAAAATTTAGGGTTTTCTTTTTGCACTTCCTCAAAGAAGCTATCACCTTCTTCATAATCTAACCAGATAACAAGAAGGTTTTCACCTTGAGGCATTCGGTCGAGTATTTCTCGAGTTACATTTCCGAACATATTGGCATCTTTAAGGGTTACTGCAACTTCAGGTTGATTGGCATCATTAAAGGTAACTCTTGCACCACCTTCCTTTAAGTCTGCCCCGTCTAATTTCACAACATCATCAACATCACGGAACGTTAACTGAGCTTCCGTTGCAAGCAGGTCTCTTGCCGTTTGCTGATCTTCTACACCAGCTAGCTGAACACGAACTCGGTCTTCCCCTTCAATCGTTATGTATGGCTCAGAAACCCCTAAAACATTAACCCGTTGGTCAAGAGCACTTACTGTTGCATTTAAAACATCTTCGTTGATAACATCCCCTTCTTCAGCAGGTTTCACTTGATAGAGAATTTCAAACCCACCTTGGAGATCTAGACCTAACTTAATTTCCTTTGCAATTCCCATAATGGTCGTACTTATTAAACCACCAAGAATAATTACAATGAGAAAAAAAGCAAAAATACGACCTTTTTTCACCATACTACGAACTTCCTCCTTAACTATCACAACGGAAAATACTTGTCCACAAATTAGCAATAGTTCAATTATAGCGATGATACTTTTTCCATGTCAATTTGCTTATATATCATGTCACTATGTTCTAATAAAAAACCAGAGTGACTATGTGTGCCGTATCAGATCAAAATTTAATTTCCTTCGTTTACTAAGTCTTCTAACACCCCTTCATTAGCGAACCAATCCTTAGCATTATAACTTTCAACCGTCAAGTAATTCATATACTCTGGGGCACGAAGGGTTAAGATAACATTAACAAACTCATGTAAATGGATGTACTCCTTTTTCTTACGTAACTTGTAAATGATACTTTTCCAGATTTGATCCTTTGTTGCTTTGTTATACCCTAGCATATGGAACTCTTCCACCTTACTCTGTAGAGCAGGCATTACGTCATCTTTCCAAACTTCAAACTGTTGTTTCATTCGATTTACTCTCCTTTCCCCTACTTTCCATTATAAACCTTTTACTCACTAAAAAACTATTACAGTTTTTTATAATCAGGACTTATACAAAAAAACTGCCCTTAGGACAGTTTTTTATTTCGACCTGTTTCCATCTTTCCAAAAAACGCTGCGACAAAAAAGCCTAAAATAAACGTTACGATACTTATAAGAAGTAACAAAAGATGATTTTCAATACCAGGGAAAATCACTACGATAGAACCAATTACCATCCCAATAATGATCGCATAAGTAAGAACTGGTACTTTATTAAGTAAAACTCGGATGATTTTACTACTAACAATCAGTCCAACTCCTACACCAGCACCTACAAGTAGGATGATGACAAAATTTAATTCGGCTACTGCATGAATAACAGAATGATAAACTCCTAGTAATAATAAAACAAATGATCCACTAATCCCTGGTAGTAACATAGCCATACTTGCAATCCACCCTGAGAAAAATAAGAACAACCCCGAAGAAACTGTCACGGTCTCAATTAACGTTTGACTTTCTCTTTCTACAAAAAAGGCTGTGGAACCAACTGCAATACTTGCTATTAGTAAAGCTAAATAATGGAGTGCACGAAACGTGCTTTTGTAATTTATTTTATTGAATAAATAAGGGATGATACCACCAATTAAGCCTAGAAAAAAGAAGTATGTTGGTTGCGGGTAGTATTCTAATAACCATTTAATGAGATGACTCAATAAAAAAATAGCTAAAACGGTACCTAAAGCTAATGGTACGATAAACCCGATATGTTCCTTCCATTTTCGACTAAAAAAACCACTAATAGCGGCAATCAACCGATCGTAAATCCCTAAGATTACCGCTATCGTTCCTCCACTTACACCTGGGACAAGGTCAGATATACCAATCATCATTCCGCGAAACAAGTTTTTCCACTCAAACATAATGAAGCCCCTTTAACAAAATAGATATAGTTCAATTTATGTACAGCTTGTATTCTTTATGAAAATAAATGAAATCAAAAGTCATCTTCTCACTTTCTAACAGATATGTCAATTTATTTTATCGTTCATTTTTCACTTAACAACTTGTCATGCTTGACCACCATTCGTGCATATAAATGAATGTAGATGAGACATAGATCAATTTTAGAAAGTAGGGCTTCTGACATGTCAAAACAAACCTTTATACAAGGGACTGTTATTTTGATAATAGCTGGACTTATTACTCGTATTTTAGGATTTATAAATAAAATTGTTGTTGCAAGAATTATGGGAGCTGAAGGTGTTGGTCTGTATATGATGGCTGTCCCGACACTTTTACTCGTGATTACGATTACCCAGTTAGGGTTACCAGTAGCGATTTCGAAGCTCGTCGCCGAAGCTGAAGCGAGAGAAGATCGAAAAAAAATAAAAAGGATCCTTGTTGTTTCTTTAGCAGTTACAAGTATTTTAAGCGCGATTTTTACAACGGCAATGATTGTATTTGCTCCGATCATTGCTAAAACATTATTAACTGATGAACGTGCCTACCTCCCATTAATTGCAATTGCACCGATTGTACCCATTGTTGCTTTATCAAGTGTACTTAGGGGATACTTCCAAGGCCGACAAAATATGCGCCCTACCGCCTATTCTCAAGTCATTGAACAGGTCGTCCGAATTACTCTCGTTGCTGTAATGACAAGTGCCTTTTTGCCATATGGGGTCGAATATGCTGCTGCTGGAGCAATGATTTCGGTCGTGATAGGAGAGCTTGCTTCCCTTCTTTACATGTTATTTATGTTTAAAACGAAAAAACGAATTCGAATCCGAAAAGGGTTTATGAATTATTTACGCCAAGGTAAGACGACATTTAATGAACTAATGAATATTGCTTTACCAACAACTGGTAGTAGACTGATCGGTTCCATCTCCTTTTTCTTTGAACCCATTGTTGTTGCACAAAGTCTAGCAATTGCTGGGGTAGCGACGGTTGTTGCCACCAAGCAATACGGGGAGCTGGCTGGGTTTGTCATCCCACTCCTTTTACTCCCGACCTTTATTACGTATTCTTTATCTGTTTCGCTCGTTCCAGCCATCAGTGAAGCAGCTGCACAAAAAAGATATCAATTAATTAACCACCGTTTAGATCAAGCATTAAGGCTAGCCCTTATTTCAGGAGGAATTTCGGTTGTTATCCTATATATATTTGCAGGTCCAATCATGTCATTAATGTATAACGCCCCTACTACCGCAGTATACCTTCAAATTATGGCACCGTTTAGCATATTCTTATATTTCCAAGGGCCATTACAAGCAACTCTTCAAGCATTAAATTTAGCCAAGGCAGCCATGATGAACAGCTTATTCGGTGCCGTTATTAAAACAGCCGCAATCTTCGTACTTGCTACTCGACCAGAATTAGGAATTATGGGGGCCGCTTTAGCCATTGTCATTGGAATGGTCCTTGTTACGATGCTACACTTTGCCTCCGTCGTTAAAACGATAAGCTTTACGTTACATGTTAGGGAAATCGTAAAAGCATTCATCGCTATGATTGTAACAGGGGTTATCGGAATGCTCTTATATAAACATGCTTTTTTATCCATGGGCTTACTAATTAAAACATTATTATCAATAAGTATTGTTGGAATATTCTACGCTATCTTATTAATTGCATTTGGACTTATTAAAAGGGAAGAAATCGTTCGTATTCCATTAATCGGAAAAAGGTTAGCGCCGTTTACGAAAGAATAAGAACGGTGTCAGGCACCTTTAACTCTTAATCGCGTTAAAGGTGCCTGACACCGTATTATTACCACAAAAAAAATGCACTAGCTAATGCAAATCCTCCTATTGCAGCTAATGCAACTGGAATTACACTTCCATAGCCATAGCTGTAACCATAGCCAGAACCTCCACCAAAAAAGCCAAAACTAAACCCACCTAACCCAGTCGATCGTCGGATTGGTGCAACGTACTGACGAGGCCTAATGCTTGTACGAATGTACCTAATCCGATATGTTTTCTTCAAATCTATAAGCCCTATCGATTTTTCTATATTTTGGGTGTATAGTATCGTTATATCAATGATTATTTTTCATCTTTTTCATCAATAAAAAAAGTGTCATCATCATGCAATGCGCAATATGATATTTTTTTTACATCTCGATATCCAAGTTTACGGAGTTGTTGCCTTAACCATAGTGGCGTTTTATTTATTTGTTCAAGATGCTCCTTATTCACTTTTCCATCAAGAATAAGCGGCAGTGGTAATCTCGATTGTTTACCATTTTGTTGGTCTTCATCTTTTTCAATGATCGATAATTTACCAGAAGGTTCCAGTATTGCAAATTCAACGTCAGATAGTTTACTGACTTTATTTTGTCTTAACTGAATGAGTAAATCATCAAAATTATAACGTTGTTTACGCATTTCTCCTTCATCAATTTTCCCTTGGTTAATTAAGACAGAAGGCTTTCCGTCTACAAGCTTTCGAAGCTTTTCACTTTTTAATGAAATAAACGCAAACATTATTTGAATTAATGAAAGGACGACGATTGGAATGATTGTATGTAGCATCGGTGCACGAATATTTTCAATTGAAATAACAGCCAATTCTGCAATCATAATGGAAACGACAAAATCAAGCACGGATAACTGACCTATTTCTCGCTTTCCCATAAAACGAAGAACTAAAAGAATGATGAAATAGATAAATATCGTCCGTAAAACAATTGTTGAATAGTCCATTTGATCGCGCCTCCTTCCATCTCATCTTACACACCACTTTAGGTGAATCTGCAAAAAAGGAAGTAAGACAATCACCCTTATTGCAAATATCCTTAACTGTAGTTTTTGCTTAAGTTCATTAGAAAATGAGATGAAGCTTTTGGCAACACGCCCAATCAGACTTTTATCTAGATATATATATATACTAAGCATTTGAGTATTTCTAAAAAAACCTGATGATTTGACACTAATAAAAATGAATTAAATAGCGAAAATAAATATAGATTGTGGAAATTATAAAGGAAATAAGCGCAACCGGTGCTCCTACCTTTAAAAATTCCAGATAACTAAACGATTGTTTAGCTTTAACTGCAAGACCTGCAACGATTACGTTGGCTGTTGCTCCAATTAATGTAGCATTCCCTCCAAGGCAAGCTCCTAATGCAAGTGACCACCATAAAGGATCTAAGTTTGTCATGCCATAACTTTGAAATTCAAGAATCACTGGGATCATCGCAGCAACGAAAGGAATATTATCAACAAATCCAGATAAAATACCTGACCCCCACAAAATATAAAGTGCAGTCTTCGGTAAATCTCCTTCGGTATAATAAATAATGGATTTGGCAATTTCATCAATTAAACCAACTTCTTTTATTCCACCAACAAGCATAAATAATCCGATAAAAAAGAATAAAGTTACCCACTCAATAGACCGAAACACTTCTTCTACATCTTGTTGTTCGTATGTAAGTAACATCAAAAGAAGGGCTCCACCCATTGCAATACTTGTAATATCCACATCCAGTAAAGGTTGGATAATAAACCCAAAGGTAGTAATGGTTAGTACAGAAATCGACTTCAATAAAAGAACTTTATCTTTTAAATACGCTTTTGGATGAACTTGGGCTAGTTTAAGTTGATCTTCTTTTGAAACCTGTAAAGAATTACGGTAATAAAATACAAGTCCAAGCATGACAACAATGAAAATAATTAACACAACCGGTCCAAGGTGAATCAGGAAATCATTAAATGTTAAATGATCTACAGCTTGACCAATCATTAGGTTTGGTGGGTCACCAATTAATGTTGCTGTGCCACCGATATTAGAGGCCAATATGATAGATAACAGAAAAGGCACTGCATTAAGGTTTAGAATTTTTGTTAACGTCAAAATAATTGGAACGACCAACAAGACCATTGTCACATTGTTAAGAAATGCCGAACCAAAAGCAGTAAGTAATGATATTAAAATAAGTAATGGAATCGGTCTTCCATTTACATACTTTGCCACATGGAGTGCAATATATTCAAAAAAACCACTTTGACTAGTAATCGAAACTAATATCATCATCGCTAATAATAACGAAATCGTATGCCAGTCAATATATTGAAGAAAAGCTCCGTCTAAGTCAATAATCCCAACGAAAAGCATTCCCACTCCACCAACACATGCCACTAACGCTCGATTTATTTTTTCACTAATAATGAATATGTAACTGATGATAAAAATGATAAAGGCTAAGGTCACTTCCATGCTGATTTTCCTCTCCTCTTATTTCTATCATCCTATGACAGGGATGTCCTTATCATGTTTGTTTTTAAACAAATCAAAAATCTCAATTTTCAAAACTTTTACCTAAACAAATTGTCGCTATCATTTATTTGGATCATAACCAAGCCGGTGCCTAGCTATTCAAGCTTTGCACAAGCGTTTGAAATGTCATTTTTTTTAAATTATATTCTATGTTGGGTCAAGCATGAATAAGCTATATTAATCATACAAAAGAAAGGTGAGAGGAGAGGTTTCTTTGGCATACCGTGGAATGTTTGGATCAATGCTATATGGCCTTGTCAGTATATTAGTAATTGCTATAGCATTTAGTTTTATCATTTCATTAATTTTATCTTTTAGTTCTTTAACCGAAGCTTCGTTTAATTGGTTCATTCTTATTGTTTCCTTTTTAGCTCTATTCATCGGAGGATTGATATCAGGGGTTAAAGCAAAGGAAAAAGGATGGATTGTAGGAGCTGGTACTGCACTTTTATTTACAGCAATCACGTTTTTTATTCAATATTTAGGGTACAATTCAGGATTTACAACGGAGCAATACTTATACCATGGCGGTTATTTAGTCTCATCCGTTTTTGGAGGAATCATTGGGGTCAATTTAGCAAAGTAGGAGATGTAAATGCGCCCTATTAGTAATACTGACGCTTAAATTCTGGAAAGAAAAGAGGCTGACTCCTTATGTGAAGGTTCGCTCATTTACACAAATGTGTAATGAAGACACCTAACACCTCTAGAGAGTCAGCCTCTTTATGTACATCAATCAGGGTTTACTACTTCACGAACCGCATTACGGTCAAATGTGAGTTTACGATTATCATTTACAAGAATAACGACGATGTCTTCGTCAATCGAATCAATGACACCGTGTAAGCCACCAATCGTGACAATCTTATCACCTTTTTGCAGATTTGAATGCATCTCACGAATTGCCTTTTGACGCTTTTGCTGTGGCCGAATTAGTAAGAACCAGAAGATTGCAAACATCAGTAGCAATGGTAAAATAGTGCCTAACATTTCCATACTCATTTCCCCCCTTTACAAAATATACTTTTTGAACTTCCTCTTTAAAAGTTTTTCGCATTAGGTTTGTTAAAACCATACGTTTCGAAAAACTCTTCTTTGAAATCAAGAAGACGGTCTTCCCGAATAGCTTGTCTCACTTGCTCCATTAATTTTAACAAGAAAAAGAGATTATGATAAGAGGTAAGTCTAAATCCAAACGTTTCATCACATTTGACAAGGTGACGAATATAAGCACGACTGTAATTATTACAAACATGGCAGTCACAGTTTTCATCCAGCGGCCTAAAGTCCCGGGCATATTTCGCATTACGAACAACGAGACGTCCCGTGCTTGTCATACATGTTCCATTTCGAGCAATACGAGTCGGTAATACACAATCAAACATATCTATTCCTCTTATCGCACCATCGATAAGAGCATCAGGTGATCCTACCCCCATTAAATATCTAGGTTTATTTTGCGGTAGAAGCGGAGTAGTGAATTCGAGAACTCGGTTCATCACATCTTTTGGTTCTCCAACAGATAAACCACCAACTGCATAGCCAGGAAAGTCTAATGAGACAAGATCAGCCGCACTTTGCTTGCGAAGCTCTTCATACTCGCCACCTTGAACGATTCCAAACAATGCTTGGTCCTCCGGTCGATTATGTGCCTTTAAACACCGCTCTGCCCAGCGGCTTGTGCGTTCGACTGAACTCTTCATATAGTCATATTCTGCAGGGTATGGTGGACATTCATCAAATGCCATCATAATATCTGGTCCTAGCGCATTTTGAATTTCCATTGCACCTTCTGGACTTAAGAATAGCTTTTCTCCACTTAAATGATTTCTAAAATGGACTCCCTCTTCTACGATTTTACGCAAATCGCTTAAACTAAAGACCTGAAAGCCACCAGAATCCGTTAATATCGGTCGATCCCAATTCATAAACTTGTGAAGCCCACCTGCTTCTTTAATTATATCATGACCAGGTCTAAGCCATAGGTGGTATGTATTGCTTAAGATAATTTGAGCATTAATTTCCTTTAATTCTTCTGGACTCATCGTTTTTACTGTTGCTAACGTTCCTACTGGCATAAAAATCGGTGTTTCTATGACGCCATGGGGTGTATGGATTTTACCAAGACGCGCGCCTGACTGTTTACATGTTTTTATTAATTCATATGTAATGGCAGACAATTAAAGTTGCCCCCCTTCTCTTATAAACATAGCGTCACCGAAACTAAAAAAGCGATACTTGTTTCGGACAGCATGTTCATATGCTGAAAGTATGTTATTTTTACCTGCTAGGGCTGAAACAAGCATGACTAGTGTTGATTTAGGTAAGTGAAAATTTGTAATCAACGAGTCAATACCGCGAAACGTATAGCCTGGGTAAATAAAAATATTGGTCCACCCCGACGAAGCCGCAAATTTCCCATCATATTGATTAGCGATGGTTTCTAACGTTCTCGAAGAAGTGGTTCCAACAGCAACTACCTTACCCCCTTGATCTTTAACCTGATTAAGAAGTAATGCTGTTCCTTCTGTCATTTGGTAAAACTCCGCATGCATCTCATGCTCTTCAATTTTGTCAACACTAACAGGACGAAACGTGCCTAAACCAACATGGAGTGTAATAAACGCTATATGCACACCCTTTTCACGGAGTTTCACTAACAATTCATCGGTAAAATGAAGTCCTGCTGTTGGTGCAGCGGCAGAACCGCGATGTTTAGCAAATACAGTTTGATAACGATCTTGGTCTTCAAGCTGTTCTTTAATATAAGGCGGCAATGGCATTTCTCCTAGAGCATCTAATATTTCATGGAATATCCCGTCATAAATAAATTCAATAATACGACCACCATGTTCAAGGCCCTCTTTACATACTCCACGAAGTTTTCCATCGCCAAAAAGAAGTGTAGTTCCTTCCTTTACTTTCTTTCCAGGCTTAACTAATGTCTCCCACTGATCTCCTTCTAATTGTTTAAGAAGAAGCAATTCAACTTTAGCACCTGTATCTTCTTTAACCCCATATAACCGGGCAGGTAAAACTCTCGTATCATTTAAGACAAGACAATCCCCCTCAGCTAAATAATTTATGATGTCGTAAAAGTGGGCGTCTTGTATTTCACCTGTTTCTTTATCTAGCACAAGTAGTCGAGAAGCAGTTCGATCTAATAAAGGAGTTTGTGCAATTAAATCTTCTGGTAAGTAAAAATCAAAGTCGTTTACATTCATTCCATCGTTCCTTTTCAAAATGATCAAATGTCAATATTTATTAGCATACATAAATGAAATCTTAAACACAAGTACAACTTAACGAAAACGGCCGATGATAAATAAAATAAGTGAAATAACAACACTTAAAACAATCGAAGTTACAATTGGAAAATAAAAAGTCGTATTTTCCTTTTTTATTAAAATATCTCCTGGTAACTTTCCGAACGGAAAGATTTTTCCACCTAACTGCCACAAAACTCCTATAATTACTAATATGACACCAACGGTTATTAATAACTTAGGCATATTGCTCAAGCTTCTGGCACCTCCATATTAAAATGGTCATACACTAGTGGAGTGACTACACGTCCTCGCGGGGTTCTTTGTAAAAAGCCGATTTGCAGTAAATATGGTTCGTATACTTCTTCAATAGTATCTGGTTCTTCACCAATGGTCGCTGCGATCGTGTCAATACCAACCGGCCCTCCACGAAACTTTTCAATAATCCCCATTAATAATTTATGATCAATATGATCTAATCCTAAACGGTCCACTTGAAGACGCTCTAACGCATGATGTGCTAATGGTGCTGTGATCTTTCCGTCTCCTTGTACTTGAGCAAAATCTCGGACGCGTCGCAACAGGCGGTTAGCAATTCTTGGTGTCCCTCTTGATCGTCGCGCAATCTCTAAAGCTGCATCTTCTCCTAATTCTACTTCTAATATATCGGCTGTTCTTATGACAATCTGTGCAAGTTCTTTTTCATTGTAATATTCAAGTCGAGATAACACACCGAAACGATCTCGTAAAGGAGCACTTAATAAGCCGGCTCTTGTCGTTGCCCCAACTAATGTAAATGGTGGGAGATCAAGACGTACTGACCTGGCCGTTGGTCCTTTCCCAATCACAATATCTATACAAAAGTCTTCCATAGCTGGATACAGTACTTCTTCAACGACTCGGTTTAAACGATGAATTTCATCAATAAATAAGACATCTCCTGGTTCGAGAGCCGTTAAAACAGCAGCCAAATCACCTGGCCTTTCAATCGCGGGCCCTGAAGTGGTTCTCATTTGTACTTCCATTTCATTAGCAATAATAGCTGAGAGAGTTGTTTTACCAAGTCCAGGTGGTCCATATAAAAGTACATGATCCAAACACTCTTGACGCATTTTAGCAGCTTCTATGAAGATTTTAAGGTTTTCTTTCACTTTCTCCTGTCCGATGTATTGAGAAAATTGTTGTGGACGGAGACTCCCCTCAATCATGTCTTCCTCCAGCTGCGATTGCGCAGAAATAATACGTTCTTCCACGATTTGTCCCTCCCCCCCAATTTTTACTATTGCTTTAACATCAATTGTAACGCTTTTTTAATGTATTGATCCGTTGTTGTTTGTTCTTTTTCTAACTGTGGAACAATTTTTGTTATTTCTCGGTCGACATAACCAAGTGCTTTTAATGCTTCCACAGCTTCATCTAGCTCTTTTGAATTACTGCTTCTGCTTTCTTTACTAAATACTTTAGACACATCCTGCTGAAATAAATTCGGGGCAAATTCATCTAATTTACCTTTTAAGTCTAAAATAATTTGTCGAGCTGTTTTTTTACCTACTCCAGGAAATTTCACAAGGTACTTTTCATCTTCCTCTTCAATCGCATTAACAAGCTGTTCCGGCTGTCCGGATGCCAATATGGCCAAAGCTCCTTTTGGCCCAATCCCAGAAACATTTAATAGCTTTTCAAATAAATGACGTTCCTCTCTTGTCTTAAATCCATATAAACGGATTAAATCTTCTCGTACATGTTGGTATGTATAAATTTTACATTGTTCATTTATCTCTTTTTGAAAAATATATGGATTAGGACAGTGAATTTGGTAGCCTATCCCGTTTACTTCAATGACTATATATTGAATATCTATAAATTCCACTTTTCCATGAATAAAATCAAACAAAAAACTCGCTCCCTTTAATTCCAATTAAAAAACGAACATGCATTTCTATTTTATCATATCCATATCCTTTCATATAGTGTAAAGAAAGCTCTGTAGTAGAAAGTGGAAAAAAGAACGAAAAAGACGTGAAAGTTCCACGTCTTTTACATTTCAGTTACTGCATATTTTTTAAATGTTTTTATCACTTCTTGATAATTTTCTCGTGACATTACTGGAATTCCATTTTTTAATTCATTTTCATGGTGACTTTTTAATTTTTTCGTATTGATCTGAAAAAAAGATTGTATGATCTTTCTTTCTTCTGGCTTTCCTTCATAAATATTTAATACACCATCTTCAGAAATACCAAAATAACCATTGATCTTTAGTAAAGGGGATATGTCATCTATTTCTTTTTTAAAAAGAATTTTTTCTTCATTTTGATCAATAAGTAACCACTCGTCATAAAAAGCCCAAAAGTCCTCCATAGACCATATTGTTTCTTCTACAATTTCTTCACTTATTTCTCCATCTAAGTATACTCGTTGTAATATCACCTGAATCGTTTTAGGTCCTAATTTTTCATCCTGATTTGTTTTTAATACAGTAGCTGCTTGTTTCGGTGCATGAGCTTGAAACGTCTTTTCGGTTTCCGTTTGAAACCCTAAAAGTAAGACACAACTTAACAAAAATAGGACAGCTATAACCATATTTCTTTTTGTACACTTTTTAATGATTTGACCGCCCTTCATAATGATCACCACCATATAAAAAATAAAAGCATATATTCATCGTCTATCATTGCCATGAATAAATGCTTTTATCCGTGTAGTATGAAATTAGTTCCAATCTATAATCTTCAGCAATAATATTACCCATTATGTAATGGAACAGGAGAAGAGATCTCCTGTTCTTATATTAACTAATCACGTGTACGTTCAAATGGTCGACCAGCTGCACGTCCTAAGTCCCTTACCATTTCCGTAAATGTTGCTCCAATCTCATCAAATGCAGCTCCACCACGCAAACGATCATCCATTGTACGTACTCTTGTGAATGCATCCCTGTCAGTTACAACATGAACATTTTTACCACGAACCATTTTTTCAATATTTTTCTCAACTTTTTCTTCTATTTGACCTTGGTTCGTACCTGTTTGAGAAGGTTCAACTGCAACTACAACTTCATCACCATTTATGACAACACGACAGTCTCTAACACCGTCCATATTCTCAACAGATCGTTCAATTTGTTGTACGGTTTTTCCGTCATAACCACGATGGTAATTAGCTGTAGTTTGACCTCTCATTGTACGGTTTTGACCACGTAATACGCCACGTTGATCTACCATACCTTCACGGTTTCCACCTGTAATCCCTGTAGTACCATTACGTGTACCTGCTTGTCCACGGATCCCTGCTCTACGCATGCCGTCTTGATCATCCAACGTTCCATGAGGGACTGTAGTTCCAGCACCAGTCATACCAGTTCTTCCAGTCATACCGGTTCTTCCAGCCATTCCACGTTCGGTAAACCTTGCACCACCGATACCTGTTCCACGCATTAAACGTTGGTTTATGGTATTGTCAGTTCCATTTAATTCAGCACCACGATCATTCACACCTAATTGTCCACCACGAATGCCATTACCTCGACCTTGCTGCACACCATATCCAGTAATTCCTTGACGAGCAGTACGCCGGTTTGGTGTAAACATATCTGTAATCGGGCCCTCACCCGTCCATCTTGCACCTGTTACATTCCTACCAGCTGCACCAGTCGTACCAGCATCTCGTCCAAGCCAGCCGCCTCTGTAATCAGCAGTGCCATTTACACCAGTTCCGGCAGCGCCAGTTCCAGCAGCACCATATCTACCTGCATCCATTGTATTGTATCCAATTTCTCTATTAGCGGCACCAGCTCCACCCATATCCCTTGCTTGATTGTCAACACCACAACCAGCTAAACCACCTATAATCATTGTTGCTGCAGTTATTGTAATAGCGAATTTTCGCATTTGATAACCTCCTTTCACCACTTAGAGTGGCATTTAGTGAACTATTTTAGTCTGTTAATATGTAGGAAATAAAGTAAAACAAGGCTTACTAAATAAGGGGATATTTTACAAAGATTAAAATGATAATGAGACACATTGCAAATGTAGAAAAAACAGAAAAAAGAGACAGTCTAAAACACTGTCTCTTCACATAATAATTGCACCTCATTTTAATCATCTACATCATCAAACTCTTGAAACTGATGAGGCATTTGTGCTCCCATTGGTTGACTTGGGCCTGGCATCATTCCTGGCATACTATAGTATGGATTCATCCCTAGTATTTGTTGTGAAGGTCTCATTCCACTCCAACCCGGCACATTCTCTATTGGCTGTGTATTTGGATCGTAATTATTCATATCTGGTTTTGTATATTTTTGATATGGCATACCTTGCTGTGGTGCCATTTGATACTGTGGTTGGTATGGCATGCCTTGTTGCGGTGCCATGTGCTGTGGTGATGGATATGGCATGCCTTGTTGCGGTGCCATGTGCTGTGGTGATGGATATGACATGCCTTGTTGTGGTGCCATTTGGTATGGTTGTTGCATATGATAACTAGGCATCATTCCCGGCATTACTTGCTGTCCATAATATGGTGCCATATTTTGTTGTTGACCATAAAGCCACTGATTCCCACTACCACAAGGTGCACACCCTGGTAAAACTGGTGAAATTGGGTAATATGGTGGACAAGGTACCATTGGCTGCATATGTGGCATCATCTTTGGCTGTTCCTTAGGCATAACGGGTTTTTTCTTAGGCATTTCAGGCTTCACCATTTCTTTTGGCTTTTCCGCCTTAGGAGCAACTGGTGGCTTTGGTGCTTCTTTAGGTTTTGGTGGTTGGTATGGTTGCGGCTTGTAAATATTAAAATTCATGTTAAATTCTTGCATTTGCTTAGCAGTCATTGGCTGTGGTGGTGGAGCAGTAGGCATCATCATTGGTGGCATTTCTGGCATTGGCACTTGTTTTGGCTTTTCTGGTGGCTTTGGTGCTACTTTAGGTTTTTCTTTAACTGGTGGTGTTACTGGTGCTTCTTTTTTGACAATCGGAGCTTCTTTTTTTGCCATTCCAACAAGAGAATCCAGTGGTTGTTCTTTTTTAACTGGAACACTTCCTGTAGGAATTTTAATTTTCATTCCTGGCATAATCATGTCTGGGTTAGATAAATGATTGTTGGCCGCTTTCAGTTGTTCAAAATCAACATTGTACTTTTTGGCGAGTTTCCAAAGCGTGTCGCCTTTTTGAACGATATGAATCTTCATAAATGTCCCTCCTTAACTTAGTATCCTTTATTAAATTAAATAAATGGACGAAATGATTTCTCTAAGGTCAATCTATGCGTCCAAACCTTGTCCTATTACCACGAATAACTGAAACGTATTTCCCTGGTGTGAGATAAAGAATTAGTACCCTCCATAACAATTTTTGATCTAAAGAGTAAAAAGCGCCCATTTATGTAAGTGCAACTAACATAAAAATAACAAAAAATACCATATAAATTAACATGGTATGTATTAAAAATTTTTATTTGTAAAAAAAGAAGGAGATTTTCCTTCATCTCCTTCTTGAATAGTTATACACGTTGTAGCATACGCTCTAATGCAATTACAGCATCCTTCGCTACATCATTTTCAACTTTAATTTGATTAATTGGCTTACCTTCTACTATCGATTCTAAAGACCATAATAGATGAGGTAGATCGATGCGATTCATCGTTAAACAAGGACACATATTCGGGTTTAATGATATAACTGTTTTATCCGTGTGGACATTTCCTAAACGACGAACTAAGTTCATTTCTGTACCTACTGCCCACTTACTATTAGGTGGAGCTGCTTTTAATTTTTCAATTATATAGTGAGTAGATCCTGCATCATCTGCTAATTGAACAACTTCATGGGTGCATTCAGGGTGAACGATAACCTTGAATTCAGGATCATTTTCACGTAGTTCTTGAATATTCTCAACCGTAAACTTTTCATGAACCGAACAATGCCCTTTCCATAAAATTACTTTGATTTCATCAAGAGAACCTTCATATTCAAGCTTTTCTGCTAATGGATCCCATACTGCCATTTGTACAAGTGGAATTCCTAAATCATACGCTGTATTCCTACCTAAATGTTGATCAGGTAAAAATAAAATTCGTTCTTTTTGAGTAAAAGCCCATTGAACCATTTTTTTTGCATTCGAAGAAGTTACTGTCGCTCCTCCATTACGACCACAAAACGCTTTAATTGCTGCAGTACTATTTACATAAGTTAAAGGGAGTATCGTATCTCCGAAATCCTTTTCTAATGCTTTCCACGCTTTTTCTGTTTGTTTTATATCAGCCATATCTGCCATCGAACAGCCTGCACGCATATCTGGTAAAACAACAACTTGACGTTCATCTGTTAAAATATCTGCTGTTTCAGCCATAAAATGAACCCCACAAAAAACGACATAATCAGCTTTACTATTTTTAGCAGAGATTTGTGCCAGTTGTAAGGAGTCACCCGTTGCGTCTGCAAACTGAATCACTTCATCTCGTTGATAATGATGTCCTGGTATGAACAGTTTTTCGCCTAATTCTGCTTTTATTTCACGAATTCTATTTTCCATTTCTTCCGTCGCCATTTGTCGATATTTTTCTGGTAGAACTTGGGTTGTGCTCATTACTTCTAATAAACTCATCCTTTTTTACCCCCTTGTAAATTAAAGCTTATATCTAATGATTTAACTGAATGTGTTAATGCACCGAGTGATATATAATCGACCCCTACATTTCGATAATTAGCAAGGTTACTGACTTTAATTCCACCTGATGCTTCAGTTACAATATGTGCAGGAACTAGTTCAACCCATTTTTTCATAATATCTGGTGGACAATTATCAAACATAATAATATGTGCTCCCGCTTCAATTGCTTCTAATACTTCATCCTCTGTTTCAACTTCAACCTCAATATTCACCATATGTCCTAAAGTTGCCTTTGCTTTATTAACAGCTTGTGTAATCCCACCTGCTGCGGTTATATGGTTATCTTTGATCATTACACCGTCATAAAGGCCGAAGCGGTGGTTAAATCCACCCCCACATCGAACGGCAAATTTTTCAAACATTCGTAAACCTGGCGTAGTCTTTCTTGTATCACAGATCCTCGTATGCTTATCGTTTAATGTTTCAACCGCTAGTCTTGTAAATGTCGCAATTCCACTCATACGTTGTAGTAAATTTAATATCACTCGTTCTCCTGTTAATAAAGTTTTTACTGGACCAGTTACTTGTGCAACACAAGATCCGAAATGAACTTTATCACCATCCGTGTAATTAATCTGAACATCTACATTGGAACAAAGTGTTTCAAAGCCAAGCTTTATAATACTTAAGCCTGCAATGACTCCTTCATCTTTAACGACAAATTTACCTGTTTGTATATCATCATCAGTAAAAATCGTAGTCGTTGAAATATCACCTTCACCGATATCTTCAATAAAAAACTGCTGGAGCTTTTCTTTTACTTTAAGATCATTCATGCTAGTCCCCCCTAAATGACAAAATTACTAACAAAGTCTTTTTTGCTTAGCGTAAACGGTCCATTCTTGTTAATGGAACAATAAACCGTTTGATTTAACCAACATTCATTGGACAGCGGAAAATCTGTGCGAAAGTGACTACCACGACTTTCCTTTCGACAAAGGGCTGAAGCTGTAATTAAATATCCTACTGTCAGCATGTTTCTTATCGTGTGCTCTTCAGAAGTAAGCTCGTAATATTGCTTCGATTGAATGAGAGGTTTATACAACTCATACCAGCGCATGGCCTGTAATAGATTTTCTTTTGTCCTCACTATCCCAACATAATTAGACATTATTGCTTGAATTTCGTTCTTGGTTGGTAGTGGATGTGAATAATTTTTGATACTACTAACGTTGGGACTCATTCTTGGTTTCAATACGTTTTCTTTAGCATGAACGATCGTCTGTGCTAGTTCGTTGGCAAATACTATACCTTCTAATAGCGAGTTACTCGCTAACCGATTGGCTCCATGCACTCCTGTATTCGCAACTTCTCCAATAGCATATAAACCATTAAGAGATGTTCTTCCTTGTGCATTTGTTTCTACTCCCCCCATTACAAAATGGGCCCCAGGAGCAATTGGAATTAACCCTTTTTCTATGTGAATTCCTGCTTTTCTGCAGAGATTAGTTACTGAAGGGAACTTCTTTTCAAAATGTTTAATCGAACGTATATCTAGAAAAACCTTTTGCTTCTGTGAGACCTTTTGATAAATTTCTCTTGCTACAACATCTCTAGGAGCTAAATCACCAAGCTCATGCTTGTCTTCCATTAATAGCTTACCGTCTTCAGTAACAAGCCTGGCCCCTTCACCCCTCACGGCTTCTGATACTAAGCCCGCTCCTTTTTCATCCTTTACGAGCATCGTTGGATGAAATTGAACAAACTCCATATCAGCAAGACGTGCTCCTGCACGATAAGCGAGTGCCATTCCGTCCCCAGTAATGGACGAATCGTTAGAAGTGACGGAGTATAGTTGTCCTGCTCCACCTGTCGCTAATACTATATGCTTTGCAAAATATTGGACAACCTGTTGATTTTCATCTATGCACATGACACCAATACACCGATTATTGTCGACTATTAGATCAATAGCATCCACATGGGCATGAATAGGAACATGTTGTTTAACTCTCGAGATCAATTTTGAGGTGAGCTCCTTCCCTGTTGCGTCTCCACCTGCATGAAGGATTCGCCGTTTCATATGCGCTCCTTCTTGACCTAGTACGTACTTACCATCTTTGTTTTTATCAAATTGAATACCAAGTGCTTCTAGTTTCTCAATCATATAGGCACCTTGCTTTACAAGAAGCTCAGTAGCATCCTCGCTATTGTAATAGCAGCCAGCTCGAATTGTATCCAGAAAATGATCTCTCCAATCATCTTCGTTATCAATTACTGCCGCTATTCCGCCTTGAGCTAACATTGAATTGCTATGCTCTATCTCAGACTTTGTGACAATTATCACATTCTTATGGAAAGAAAGAAGTTCAGCTGCCATTAATCCAGCAAGTCCACTTCCTACAATAATGACATCTGAAGTATATACGTTCATATTTAAATGACCCCCTTAGTCATTTACATCTGTCTTGACACCTATCTTTACATAATTTTAAACTAGTGACAAGAGTTTTTTTATATTTAGATCAGTGTTATATTTTAGAAAATGACGAAATTCATCTGAAAGAAGGTTTCTATAAATGATCTATCTCGATTATTGTGCTACAACTCCTATGTCAGAAAAGTCATTAACCATCTACTCAAAAGTAGCAAAGGAACACTTCGGTAACCCGAGTAGCCTTCATGATTACGGTACTATGGCAAATCATTTGCTTGAGCAATCAAGAGAAGATATAGCAAAGATGATCCAAGCAGAAAAAGAAGGCATTTTTTTTACAAGTGGTGGTTCAGAAAGTAATTATTTATCACTTTTATCAATTGCAAGAGGAAATAAGCATAGAGGAAACCATATCATTACAACAAAAATCGAGCATCCATCCGTAATTAATTCATTAAATGTTTTACTAGAGGAAGGTTTTACAATATCGTTTGTTCCCGTCAATTCATATGGAGAAGTGGAACTTGAACTATTAGAGCAAGAAATTAATGAGAATACGATACTTGTTTCAATCGGCCATGCCAATAGTGAACTTGGAACGATTCAAAATATGAAGGATATCGGTGGATTATTAAAGTGTAAAAATGTATTATTTCATAGTGATTGTGTCCAAACCTTTGGGAAAATCCCAATTGACGTAGAGGCTTTTCATCTGTCGGCTGTTTCGATGTCAGCACATAAAATATACGGTCCTAAAGGAGTAGGTGCTGTCTACTTATCTCCTGACATCTCATGGCAAGCATCTGTTCCCAATAGTTCACAAGAAAAAGGATTCCGTCAAGGCACTGGAAACGTACCTGGTATTGCAGCTTTTACAATTGCAGCAACGGACTCTATTCAATCAATGGATAATGAATTACAACGCTTCGAGCAATTACAGAAATTGTTTTTATCCTCTATTGATTCATCAAAAGTCATTCTTGAAGGTCATCCGACAAGGCGATTAGCGCATCACCTTTGCCTACGTATAAAAGGAATTGAAGGACAATATATGATGCTTGAATGTAATCGGCGAGGGATTGCTATATCCACAGGTAGTGCCTGCAAAGTTGGACAAACTGCTCCTTCAAAAGCAATGACAGAAACGGGAAAAAATCTAGACGAAGCAAGAGAAATGATTCGAATATCTTTCGGGGTAGATACAACTGAAGATCATATTCATTATATCGCCAAAGCCATCAACGATATTATAGAAAACTTTTATTACTAGGAAGAGAGGAAAATAATGACTTCAAAAAAAATATTAGGAGAAGAACGTAGGAAGTTAATTTTAAGCTGGTTAAAATCATCAACAGCTCCAATTACCGGGAATGAGCTTGCTGAAAAGACTGGGGTCAGCCGCCAAGTTATCGTTCAGGATATTTCTATATTAAAAGCTAGAAATCATCCTTTATTAGCTACCGCACAAGGGTATATGTATATCAAACCAACTCAAGAAGAACAAACTGTGAAACAAGTGATTGCTTGTCAACACACTCCTGAAGAAACGGAAGAAGAACTTTTACTACTTGTTGATCACCGTATTACCATTCGAGATGTAATGATAGAACATCCTATTTACGGTGATCTGACAGGATCATTAATGTTAAATAACCGAAACGACGTGATTCAGTTTATGACAAAAATGCGTGATACGAAAGCTTTACTTCTTTCTGAACTGACTGAAGGTGTACATCTTCACACCATTGAAGCTGATCGAATGGAACATATCGAAGCGGCGGTTAATGCTTTAAAACAAAGAGGTTTTTTATTAAATTAGGCTTTTTTCTCTAAGATTGTTGCTTTTAGCTTTTGGACCGTAAGCCAAGCGGATGCTTGGCTCTTCACGCTATGCGTGAAGATTTTGAAAATAAAATAGCCTTAAATTAACAGAAGTATTAAGCTTTGACGACCGTATTTGCATCTATAGCCTACGGTCGTCAAATAACTTCATCCTGTAACATATACTTAATTTCAGTTTTCCTTCTTACTGCATTAAATTGGTCTCTTGACTGCTTCTTCTTTTTCTTTCCTAGAAGTAATTGTAAAACACGGATAACTACCTAATACTCGAACTCCACAGCCCAATGCTTCTAGTTCAGCAATTACACCTGGAATTAATATCTCATCCATCTTTTGCTCAACATCAATGACAAAGAAATAGTTACCTAGCCCTGTTTTCATTGGACGTGATTCAATTTTAGACAGGTTAAGCTTTCTCCATGAAAATGCACTTAAAACTTGGTGTAATGCTCCTGAATAATCAGAAGGTAGTGTTACCATTAACGTCGTTTTATGGCCTATATTATGTGGCGTAATGATATCCTCCTGTTTTCTAGATAAAACAACAAAACGTGTTCGATTATTTTCGTAATCATGGATGTTCTTTTCAATTATCGATAGATTGTACGTTTTCGCTGCTAGTTCATTACCAATCGCTGCTGCTTTAAGGTTTGGATTTTCCATAATAAACTTTGCTGCAGCACTTGTTGAATTTGTATAATTTAATTCACTATCCGGTAATGCCATTCTTAAAAATTCATGACATTGAGCGATTGCATGTGGATGAGAATATATTGTATTAACAGATTTCCAATCATCTATATGTCTTGGATGAATAAGTAAATGTTGTTCAACAGGTACGACGACTTCCCCAACGATTGGTAGTTGATGTTTATGAATAATATAATCTAATGTTAAATTTACTGAGCCTTCAATTGCATTTTCTAATGGAACAACTGCGGCATCCACATCTCCTTTAGAAACACCATCCATGCATGCTGGAATAGTTGCAAATTCTTTTCGTTTTAGTTCTGGAAAAATTGACATTGTAGCCATTTCTGTGAATGTTCCAGCTGGTCCTAAAAATCCAATCGTTTTCACTTTAGTACACCGTTCCTTTCTGTTAAGAGCCTGATCCAACAATTTCAACTTTTACAACAGTTTCTAGTTCACGAATATATTCAATAAGCTTACTTACTTCTATTTTCATAGAAACTGTATCTAAAGATAATGTAATATTAGCTTTTCCTTTCAATGGGATCGTTTGGTTAATCGTTAATACATTACACCCCGAAGCTGCCACAATGGAAAGTAGTTGGGATAAAGTTCCTGAACGATCCTCTAAATTAATGGATAAGGTGATAATCTTCTCTTTAACCATTTTATGAAAAGGGTATATTCCGTCGCGATATTTATAGAATGCACTTCGGCTTAAGCCAACTTCTTTCACAGCTTCATTAATTTTTTTCACTTTACCTGATTCTAATAACTCTTTCGCTTCCAATGTTTTTTGCATCGCCTCAGTTAACATATCTTCACGAACGAGGTAAAATTGTTCAATCCCTTTGGACATCGTACCACCACCCATTCCATCTAAAGCTATTATATCATTATAAATTTGTTAGAACTTTTTGACAATGGTAATTTCCCCATTATCCTTTTCAGCTTTTTTTATAATAACAGACATTCTAAAAAATAAAAGTTTTTCTCATCAAGGAAAGACTTTTTAACTACGCTTTAACAACTTAAAAAGCCGCCTTGCACCAGGCAGCTTTCTTATAATAGCTTATTCAACAAACTCAAATTCGTACTCCAATAAACGAACAATATCCCCGTCTTTTGCACCACGCTTACGTAATGCATCATCTACTCCCATTCCACGTAACTGCCTTGCAAAACGACGAACCGACTCGTCCCGTGAAAAGTCAGTCATTTTGAATAATTTTTCTATATCGGCGCCTGAAATAACATACGAACCATCATCCGCTCGTGTAATAATAAATGGATCTTCTTTCTTTTCATGTCGATACAATACTCTCGTTTGGTCAGGTACTTCCTCATATAGTGGAAACTCAGGCGTATTGTCCACTTTGTCTGCAATCGCTAAGAGAAGCTCCCTCACACCTTGCCTTGTAAAAGCTGATATTGGAAAAATCGGAAGATCTTCTTGTAGCTGTTCTTTAAATTTCTCGAGGTTTTCTTCTGCATCTGGCATGTCCATTTTATTGGCAACAATTATTTGCGGTCGTTCCAACAGACGCATGTTGTACTGTTTTAATTCATCATTAATTTTCAAGAAATCTTCATAAGGATCACGACCTTCAAGCGCAGACATATCAACAATATGTACAATGACTTTCGTACGTTCAATATGTCTTAAAAATTGATGACCTAATCCCACCCCAGAATGAGCTCCTTCAATTAATCCTGGTAGGTCTGCCATTACAAAACTCCTACCATCTTCAGTTTCGACAACACCTAAGTTTGGAGTGAGGGTTGTAAAATGGTAATCAGCAATTTTAGGCTTTGCAGCAGAAACAACAGATAAAAGTGTAGACTTACCTACACTAGGAAATCCAACTAAACCGACATCAGCTAGAACTTTTAATTCTAACGTTACATACCTTTCTATACCTGGTTCTCCATTTTCGGCAATTTCTGGTGCTGGATTGGATGGCGTTGCAAACCGAGTATTTCCTCGTCCTCCGCGACCACCTTTAGCAATGACTGCCCGTTGACCATGTTGCGTTAAATCCGCGATCACTTCCTTCGTGTCATCATCCACGACTGTTGTACCTGGAGGAACTTTGATTACATAATCGTCAGCATTTTTCCCATGTTGATTTTTAGGACGCCCATGCTCTCCTCTAGGTGCTTTAAAGTGCTTTTGATACCGAAAATCCATAAGCGTTCGTAATCCCTCTTCGACTTCAAAAACAACGTCTGCTCCTTTTCCGCCATCCCCACCAGCTGGACCACCATCTGGAACATATTTTTCACGGCGGTAGGCAACCATACCATTACCTCCGTCGCCACCTTTAACATAAACCTTAACCTTATCTACAAACATCTTGTTCTCACCTCTAATTATTTCAACGTTACAACAAAAAACAATTCATTAACTGAAACTTGTTCTTCAGTAATAAAAAATAGCTCTGATGATCGGGACTGCAACCAAGAATTAATTAATGAAATTTCTTTGAACTGTCCTTGATAATCAAACATTAATTTTGTTTCATCTACTAATAGTTGAAATGTAATCAATAAGTGATTTTCTGTACCTTCATCGCAGCATTGATCAAGAAGTTGCATGAACTGAGAATACCATTCATGCAATTCCTGCTCATAATGACTTAAATCTTTTGCGTCACCAATAACTTCTATTTCTAGTTTATACCCATGGTTTTCCCAATTAAAAGTTAATAAATCCGCAACAATCACTGGTATGTTTAAATTGGATAGCTTACTTTCATTTTGAGACTGCTGTATGACAGATTGAATAATCTCTTCGACTCGTTCAGGACGATTCAAGGCAAGGTTTCCTTTGATCAATTGGATTACATTTAACCAATCATGCCGAGAATGACGTAAAATATTAATTATTTCATTTGGTTTTGTCATGCCTGTACTCCACCTTATCATTACTATGCTCTAAACAGTATAGCAAAAATTCACGTATGTTTCTTTTTATTTGCAAAAGATACCAAGAATTAAGTCCATTAATAAATATATGTACATATAAAATGAAAGTGAAGTTGAAATTATACATGTAAAAATCACTAAAACGTTTTTAATAATTGGCTCATATTGTCCCCTCCAGTTTTATTATACAGAAATTTCTAATTATTTGAAATAATAACCTAGGATATAAGCCTTAATAAATTAATAACTAAAATAATCTTTTCTAACTAATCCATACTAATAAAAAAGAGCATAAGGAGGACTAAAAAATGCCCCAACCACAAAACGAAATCATCCATCAGTCAATTCTCGCCATGCAAAAGGCTTTACAAGCAATACAAGTTAAGGCTGAAAACCCACAATTAATGATTGACGCTGAAATCAAATTAAAAGAACTAATGAAACAACTTAAAGAGGAAGAAAATTCAGCTATTCCTCAAGTCCAACAACAAATACAACAAACCGAACAACAAATTGAAGCCATGTTATATGAATTAAACCACCAATTACATCAACAACAAAGGCTTTGGTTTAAATAATTAATATATAAGTAAGTCTAACTCCGGATTTATCGGTCTAACCCCAATTATATCAGTCTAATTCCAGTTATATCGGTCCAACTCTCATTTTTTCGGTCTTATTCCTCGTTAGATAGCCATTCTCAAGGTGGACTATTCGATATCCAAAGACCGACATGTTAGGTCTCGTCCTTACCAAAAACAATGTTCTAAATAAGTATTGACAGACAAAAATTAAAGTCATATACTAACAACATGATTAAAGCCGACTAAAAAGATATGATTTATCACGAATTACAAAATAAGTCAGTTGAAGGAGGTCTGTGCAATGGCTGAAGTCCAAATTAAAAATGTGGCCAAGACATTCCATAACAAAGAAGATAAAACAGCTTACACAGTCTTTGAAAATATTAACCTTGAATTAAAATCGGGAGAATTTGTATCATTGCTCGGTCCTTCCGGATGCGGTAAGTCTACATTATTAAATATTGTTGCAGGACTAGATCAAGCGACAAATGGGACTGTTGAAATTAGCAACAAAGTCATTACAAATCCTGGACCTGACCGTGGGGTTGTTTTTCAGGAAGCAGCACTAATGCCTTGGTTAACGGTGCTTGAAAACGTCATGTTTGCATTAAAAAAGAAAATGAATAAAGAAGAAGCTACACAAAAAGCGATCGAATATCTTAAACTCGTGCACTTAAGTAAATTTGTTAATTCCTATCCTCATGAACTTTCTGGGGGAATGAAACAGCGTGTTTCTATTGCACGTGCTTTAGCGATGGACCCGAAAATTCTATTAATGGATGAACCTTTTGGGGCTTTAGATGAGCAAACAAGATCAATGCTACACAAAGAAGTTCAGTATATTTGGGAAGAAACAAAAAAAACGATCCTCTTTGTAACACATAATATTCGAGAAGCTATCCTTTTATCAGATCGTATCGTCTTAATGGGTGTTAGACCCGGCGGTATTATTAAAACATTTGACGTAAATATACCTAGGCCTAGAAAGCAAGCGAGTCCTGAATTTTTGAAACTTGAAGAAGAAATTATGGGGCATCTAGCTGGTGAAATCGAAAAAGTCATGAGGGAGGAGATGGGAGATGACTACAATAGTAAGAAGGCTGCTCTTCTTTATGGTACTAATCGCAATCTGGGAGATCACATATAGATTAAACCTCAGTTATCAATTCTTCTCTGTAATGATGTTCCCATCACCAGGTGGAACGTTAACACAGTTATATCGAGGCTTCTTTGAAACAGGAATTTTATTTCATGCGTTAATAACTAGTATTCAACGAATTGCTATAGGTTTTTCAATTGCTTTAGTCATTGGTACTGCTATTGGAATTCTTTTAGCCCGATCAAAGGTTGCAGACGAAACATTGGGGTCTCTTGTAATTGCCCTTCAATCTGTGCCAAGTATTGTTTGGTTACCAATTGCACTAATGTTTTTTGCCGGTAGTGATTTCGCTATTATCTTTATCGTATTATTAGGTGGAACGTGGGCAATGACATTAAACGTAAGAATGGGAATTAAAAATGTTCAGCCGCTCCTTATCCGAGCTGCACGAACGATGGGATACAATCGATCCGAACTCGTATGGAAAGTTATGATCCCAGCTTCTATACCATCTGCTTTAACTGGCGCTAGACTTGCATGGGCTTTCGGATGGCGAGCATTAATGGCCGGGGAACTACTTGGTACAGGCGGATTAGGACGTACACTTCTTAACGCAAAAGATATGTTCAATATGGACTTAGTTATCGCAATCATGGTCATTATTTCATTAATTGGTTTAATAGTAGAATATTTAATTTTTAATAGAGTCGAAAAACGAGTTTTAACTCGCTTTGGTTTATCAAAAAACACATAAGAAAAGCGGATATCACTTTCTTATAATTAAAGAAAATAGTTCTAGGGGGAAACAAAATGAAAAAAATATTAAAAGCATTTGCAGGTATTGCCTTGGTTGGAATGCTCACAGCTTGTGGAACTGGCAACACTTCAGGTGACGGCTCTTCTGCAGATAGTGTATCAATCGGATATTTTCCAAACCTTGATCACGCTGCAGGTATAGTTGGGAAGGAAAAAGGCTTTTTCCAGGATGAACTAGGGGATGTAGAAGCAAATTTCAGAGACTTCCCTAATGGAAATGATTTTATTGATGCATTAGACGCTGGAACTTTAGACATCGGATACGTTGGACCAGGTCCTGCAATTAACTACTTTTTACGTGGTGGGGATGTGGTCGTTATAAGTGCAGCAGCTAATGGAGCCACTTTAATTGTTGCTCGCGATGATGCAGGTATTGAAGAACTTACTGACTTTGATGGGAAATCATTCTGTACACCTGGTAATGGTTGTACTCATAACGTTCAGTTAGAAATTATGCTACAGGATCTTGGCCTTGAATCTAACCGCTTAGGTGGTACTGTTGAGCATCAATCACGTGTTGCTCCTGCAAACATGGTTGCTATGTTTGAACAAGGGCAAATTGATGCTGCTGCAGCTCCAGAGCCTTGGGGAACGTACCTTGTTGAAGAATTAGGTGCAAAAGTTGTTGCTGAGTGGGACGAAGTATTTTTAGGTGAAACTCTACCAAGTGTAGTTCTAGTAACTTCTAAACGTTTCCTAGAAGAACAGCCTGAAATCGTAGAGTCTGTATTAAAAGGACACATCCAATCGGTTGAATATACTCATGAAAATACTGAAGATACGTTAAAGACAATTAATGATGCTCTTTATAATTTAACACAGCAACGTTTACCTGAAAGTGTTCTTGAAAGTGCTTGGCAACGTATGGTAGTTACAACTAATACATTCCCAGAAGCACTACAAGCTTGGGCCGATGCTTCTTACCAATTAAGCTTTATTGAAGAAGAGCCTGATCTAACAGGCTTTGTCGATACTTCAAAACTTGAAGAACTTTTAAAATAAGAAAAGCGGAAGCGCCCGTATACCGACGTACGGACTGGAGCCCCACCGTATGAGATAAAGGAAACACGGCGAGAGGTATCGAGCCGATGTTGACTTCTCGTAAGGAGGGGAAGCGAAGTCTCGCTAGTTGGTGGGCGCTTCCGCTAGACATTCTCGAAATTTCTACATGCTTATCTAATAAAAAAATGAGTGAGGCTGCCTTTACTTTAATGGCAGCCTCTTTTACTAGTGTTCTTGAAATAAAAGAAGTGGGTGACATAATAAATAGCCTCTCTAATAAACGTTTTTGAACGCTATTAGAGAGGCCTTATATTTTAAATCATTTCAAGGACTTTCTTCACGACAGCTTCACCTTGGTCAATACAATCTGGGAGACCTAAGCCCTCGTATGCTGCCCCAGCTACGTGTATTCCAGGTAAATTGTTGGCTAAATTCGATTGAAACTTCTCAATTCTTTGCTGATGACCAACAATATATTGTGGCATCGCTTTGTTCCACCGTTTAATACTTTGATACTCTGGATGTTCATCGATATTCATGATCTTTTTTAAATCCTTTCTGACTGCTGAAAGGATCACCTCATCCGACTCACTTACAATTTCATCATCGCCAAAACGACCGACATAACAGCGGAGAAGGGCATAACCATCAGGAGCCGAGTGCTTCCACTTTTTATGTGTCCATGTACAAGCTGTAATCGAATAGCCACTTTTCTTAGTAACTACGAATCCTGTTCCACCAAGTTCACCTTTAATACTTGATAGTGGAAATGCCATAGCAACAGTAGCTACAGAAGTAGATGGGATTTCTTTTAATGGAGCGATCGTCTGATGATATTCATTTAATAACTTTGCCGTCACTTCATGTGGAGTCGTTAAGATTACATGGTCAAACAGCTCAACATTGCCACTCGTAAAAGTAAGCTTGTATTGCTCTCTACTTTTTCTACTCGCTCGATACCTGTCTCCTTTTTAACAGCGTCTTCATCTAAATGGTTTTCAATCCCTTCCACTAACGATTGTAAACCACCTTTAAACGATAAAAACATTCCTTTAGACTTAGTTGTTTGTTTTGTCTTTGCAGGTTTTGTCGGCTTGGGCATCGCTTTACTCATTCCTAAAATAAGACTACGATACTTTTGCTCCACTTGATGAAATTGTGGGAAAGTCGCCAATAAGCTTAAGCGATCAATGTCCCCTGCATATATACCAGATAACAGCGGTTCAATTAAATTTTCAACAACTTCATCTCCTAACCGCTTTCTAAAAAACTGTCCTAGAGATTGATCTTCATTTGATGAACTCGTTTTAGGGATAAACAAATCGCCTGCTGCACGAAGTTTTCCTAATGGTGTAAACAACTTTGTCGTCGCAAATGGTGCTACCTTTGTTGGGATTCCCATAATTGCACCACCTGGAATAGGATACAGTTCATCCCCCTTTAAAACGAATGATTGTCCTGAATCATTATAAACCAGTTCTTTTTCTAACCCTACTTCCTTCGCTAATCTTGCTGCGCTTTGTTTTCGAGCAAGAAAGGAATCTGGACCACGTTCAATAACAAATCCGTTTGAATAATCGGTTTGAATTTTCCCGCCTAACTGTTGATTAGACTCAAACAATTGATATTCTAAGTTTAAGCCTTTACTCATCACTTCTTTCTGAAGGTAATAGGCCACCGTTAAACCCGTTATTCCCCCTCCAATAATAGCCACTCTTTTTTTCTGTTCATTTACCACTAAATGTCACGTACTTTCTCTTTAAGTTTTTCCGTCACAACTTTGGCTAAACAGCTAATAAATTCTGGCTTTGCATTAGGCATTTCTGGTCGGTAATAATTGACACCTAATTCATCAGTTACTATTTTACATTCAATATCATTGTCATAAAGAACTTCAAGATGATCTGCAACAAAGCCAACAGGACAAAATACAAACGATTGATAATTCGACTTTTCATAAAGATCACGCGTTAAATCTTGAACATCTGGTCCTAACCATGGCTCTGGAGTATTTCCTTCGCTTTGCCACCCAATTGTATAATTTTTAATATTAGCAGCTGCTGCAATAAGATCTGCTGTTTCTTGCAGTTGGTCTGGATATGGGTCACCAGATTGAAGAATTTTCTCAGGTAAACTATGTGCTGAAAAAATCACAATAGCTGCCTCTTTATTTTCTATGTTCATCATTGTTTGCTTAATTTGTGTCGCCCAATACTCAACAAAAAGCGGCTCAGCATACCAGCTATCAATACTATAAATTGCTGGCCCAGAAACTTTTTCTGACTCTTCTTGAGCTCGACCATTATAAGATTTCACACTAAATGTTGAATAATGTGGGGCTAAGACAATACTAATCGCTTCTTCAATTCCATCTTCTTTCATTTGTCCGACTGCATCTTCAATGAAAGGGTCAATATGTTTTAACCCTAAATACGCCTTAAATTCAAGATGATCAAAACGTTTATTCATCTCATCTTCTAGTCCTTTTGCTTGTGCTTCTGTAATTTTAGCTAACGGACTAATTCCACCAATCGCTTCATAGCGTGAAGTTAATTCCTCTAGTGCTTCTTCAGATGGCTTTCTGCCTCGACGAATATGTGTATAGTATGGTTCAACCTCTTCAAGACTACGAGGGGTGCCATATGCCATCACAAGAAGTCCTATTTTTCGTTTAGACATCCTTTAACAGCCCCATTCTCCTAATTATTTAGTACTGCTATATTCATGTATAAATGCAGTGAGTTTTCTTAATGTGTCAGGATTTACTTCAGGAAAAACCCCGTGTCCAAGGTTAAAGATATGTCCTGGTGCATGATCCATTCCTTGATCAAGTATACTCTTTGCCTTCTCTTCAATTGCTTCCCAAGGAGACAAAAGGATCGCAGGGTCTAAATTTCCTTGAACAGGTTTATCTATACCTTTATTACGTGCTTCTGTTATTGAAAGCCTCCAATCTAAGCCAACAACATCTAATGGGAGATCATTCCACTCATTCACTAGGTGACTCGCCCCAACACCAAACATAATCAGTGGAACACCTTCCCCTTTTAGCTCAGCAAAAATTCTTGTCATCACAGGCTTTACAAATAATCGATAATCTTGAACATTTAAAGTTCCAACCCAAGAATCAAAAATTTGAATTGCTTGAGCCCCTGCTTTAATTTGTGACTTCACATATGTAATCGTCATTTCTCCAAGCTTTTCCATCAAAAGATGCCACGCTTTTGGTTCGGCATACATAAATGCTTTTGTTTTATTATAGTTTTTAGAAGGCCCACCCTCAATCATATAACTCGCTAAGGTAAACGGAGCTCCTCCAAAACTAATAAGTGGAACATTTAGTTGTTCCCTTAGGATTTTAATGGTATCCAAAACATAAGGAACATCTTCTTCAGGTTGGATCGTCCCTAGCTTTTCTACATCTTCTTTTGATTTGATCGGGTTATCAATGACCGGACCAATCCCTGATTTAATCTCAACGTCAACACCTATTGCTGGTAATGGCGTCATAATATCTTTATAGAGAATCGCTGCATCATTATTATATTGGTCAACCGGAAGCTTCGTTACATAAGCACAAAGCTCAGGTTGATGTGTGATATCAAACAATGAGTACTTTTCTTTTAATTTACGATATTCTGGTTGTGAACGGCCAGCTTGTCTCATATACCAAACTGGTGTATAATCTGTTTTTTCTCCTCTACAGGCTCTTAAAAAATTATCATTAAATTGTGTAGTCATTCCTGCACACCTTTCTGATTCCTAATCAATCGATACGAAGTTTATTGTAAATCATTCTATGGTAAAAATCATTTTTTGTCCTCTTTTACTATAAATCCCACAAATTACAATGTATATACTCCTAAACAAACTGTCAAAAAATTGATGAATATCTAGGACTTATTGACAAAATATAATAAAAAAGTGTCAGCCGTATTTATATACAGCCTAACACTTTTTTATTTGAGAATACTAAAATCCAAATGGACCAGAAACTTCCGACACATTTGAAGCAGGGCCTTCTCTATCTGTTAAATAATCATAAGGAACGACAAAATACTCATGTAATCGGAATACATTAATACTTCTTATAAAATATTCACCACTTCCATCAACAGAGCCAATCTTTTTGGCACCATGTTCATTAGTAACCTCGTAAATATGATAACGAGTTCGTTCATCATCAGAAGGTGTCCACGTTAATTTTACACTTAATAATCGTTTTCCTCCAAAAACTAAAGAAGCACTGAGGTCTGAAACTTTATCAAGTTGAATAGGAGGTTCTAGATCATTGACTGCCATCGATCTGATAAAACTAGTGCTTTTAAGGTCGTTCGGTAAATCGTTCAAAATTTCTTTAAATAATGCTGTAGGATAACTACTTCCACCTTCTAAATATGATGTTTCGGTCGTCCTATCAAATCCCATCCAAATGGTGCCTACGACATTTGGTGTATAGCCAGCAAACCATGCATCCCTCACGCCTCCACTTACCCCTTTAAATGAGGTTGTTCCCGTTTTCCCAGCTAACGGTTCATTCGTAAAACCATTCGTACCGGTACCCTCTTTAACTACTAACTCGAGCATTCTCGTTACGTACCAAGCCGTTTGCTCTGAAAAGACTTTATGTTCCTTTACTTCTGAAGCGCCAATGAGCTGACCATTTCGATCATACATTTCTTTTATAAAATAGTGATCAGAATATTTTCCATGATTAGCAAGCGTCCGGTAAGCATTCGTTAATTGTAGCGGAGAAAAACCTTCTGTCATACCACCTAATGCAATTGCTAGTCCATTATCTTCTGTACTTAAGCCAAGCTGTTCTAAATAGGCCTTCCCTCGTTCTATTCCTAATTCATTTAATAACCATACAGCAGGTGCATTCATTGAATACGTTAGTGCATCAACTAATGGTACTTCGCCTTTATAATCATTCGTAAAATTTTTCGGTTCATACCCATCATAGTCTACTATTTCATCGTTCAACATCGAATATGGATGATATTGTCCAGTTTCAAGTGCTGGGGCGAAAACAGCTAAAGGCTTAATAGTTGAACCTGGCTGACGCTTCGCATTGACTCGATTAATCCCTTTACTCACATACTCTCTTCCTCCCTGAGCTGCAAGTATCCCACCTGTTTGAACATCCATTAGAACGATCGCACTTTCGACATTTGGATTCTTACTTGGAAAATGTTTATTTTGTTGAAACTTCTCATACACACTTTTTTGAAGATCGGCATGCATCGGTACAACAATCGTATAGCCACCTGTTAAAAGTTCTTCGTTCGAAATTTGATATTTCTGTTCTGCTTCGTCTAGCACCATATCAATGTAAGTCAAATACTCCTCTTTTTTATTCACATTATTTCGTAGAACAGAAATTGTTTTACCCTGTAACCTAACAGCTTCTTCTGGTGATAAATATCCCCTTCGTTCCATCATACTTAAAACTAAATCCCTTCTTTGTTTGCTTCGTTCAGGATAAGTAATTGGGGAATACGCATTTGGTGCTTTTGGAAGGGCTGCTAATAATGCACCTTCTTCAATGGTTAACTCTTCTACATCTTTATCAAAATAAAGCTTAGCTGCTGCTTGAATACCGTACGCACCATGACCAAAATATATACGGTTTAAATAAAACTCTAAGATTTCTGATTTACTATATTTCCGTTCTAAGTTCATCGCAATCAGAACTTCTTTTGTCTTTCTCAAAAATGTTTTCTCATGACTTAGAAAAGTGTTTTTTGCGAGCTGCTGAGTAATCGTACTTCCACCTTCTACCTTAGATCCTGTTAATATATCACGATACAAAGCTCTAGTAATGGCACGAAAGTCAATTCCTTGGTGATCATAAAACCTAGAATCTTCAATCGCTATAAACGCTTCCTCAACATGTTCTGGTACTTGTTGTATCGAAACAATTTCTCTATTTTCAATAAATAACTTCGTTAACAACTTTCCTCCTTCATCTACTAATGATGATGAACTGTGCATCACTAATTTTTTATCATCGACGACATAATTGCCTGCTAATATGATTGTTAAATACATTAAAAAGCCCAAGCCTATAGCTAAAAATACTATTGCGCCACTTAAAAACAAATGTTTTTTCGTCATTCGCATCACCTTTGTCGAATCCTAATACGTACCATTATAATATAGTTTCAAACGTAAAAAAAACTGTCTAAGCTCTTTTTACACTTAGACAGTTAATTAATTGACTAAACCATGGCAATCTTTGTTTTAACTTCCTTTATTGTAAACACTCTAAATGTCGTACATAACGAGCATGAGAACGGTTTTACTCTCGGACTTAAGACGGACCACTTTTCTGACCAATTTCACAAATCCTACACATTTACGAAATATCATTATATTGTAAGGACGTTTCGTTTTTTTCATTTGAGGAAAATCAGTTATAATGACGGTATTACTTGAATACTCGTCTTCATAGAGTATTTAATGGTGAGAGTAAATCCTCTTATAGCGGAATCTTTAATCGAGGTGAAAATATGTCAGAAATCACAATATGGTTAGCCTTCTTTGCAGGAGTTATTTCATTTTTATCTCCTTGTATTTTCCCATTAGTTCCAGCTTATTTAGCGCAATTAACAGGAACGTCAGTGAGTGAAAATCAAATCCAAGCCGACCGGTCACTCATCCTTTCAAGAAGTATTGGATTTATTTTAGGCTTTACTATCATATTTGTTATGCTTGGGGCTTCTTCAACATTTGTCGGACGTATATTCCTTGAAAATCAGCAATTAATTCAACAAATCGGCGGTATTATTATTGTTGTTTTCGGCTTACAAATGGCTGGTATTATTTCCATTTCCATGTTATTAAGTGAGAAGCGTTTAAAGGGGACTCCAAAAAAATCAACAAGCTTTGCTAACTCAGTCTTCTTCGGTTTATTCTTTGGCGCCGGCTGGTCACCATGTATCGGTCTTGTCCTTTCATCGATTCTTCTTTTAGCGATGGAATCAGAAACAATGGTTAAAGGAATGTTTATGCTTTTTATTTATTCAATGGGTTTAGGTGTACCATTTATCGTTGTTGCATTATTATGGTCTCGTTCTTTACACAAGCTGAGAAAACTCAACCGAATACTTCCTAGAATTCAAAAAGTAAGCGGATATATTATGATCATTCTCGGAATATTATTATTTACTGGGAAATTTGCAGCAATTGCAGCATACTTCTCCCGTTTCCAAATATTCAACCTTTAACTATTTAAAAACATTAGCAGAATCTTGTTTAGCTCCGACTAGCAAATACTTGGCTTTGTGTAAAAAACCTGTAGGTTAAAGCTTTGCTTTTCCTTTAGGTTTTTTCGTTTTTTAAGTGGAAGACAACTGCCCTGTTAAATAGAAACCCCTTTAGAAATAAAGGAATATTTCACTCATTTATCGAAATATAATATTAAGAATGCCATTTTCTTAGTTTTGGGGTGATAACCGTGAGAGAACAACTTAACAAAGGCTTAGATTCCGTATATTCAGAAATGGTCGATATTAGAAGGTACTTACATCAATATCCTGAGCTTTCATTTCAAGAGGAAAATACACCAGCATACATTGCTGAATTCCATAAAAAGCTTGGACATGAAGTAAAAATAAATGTCGGCGAAAGAGGAGTAGTAGCTATTCTTCGTGGAAGTAAACCGGGTAAAACGATTGCTCTTCGTGCTGATTTTGATGGCTTACCGATTCAAGATGAAAAAGATGTTCCTTATAAATCAAAAGTAGATGGGGCTATGCATGCTTGCGGACATGATGGACATACAGCTACTCTACTTGGTTTAGCTAAAGTATTTAATAGTATGAAAGAACAGCTTTCTGGAACAATTGTATTTATTCATCAACATGCAGAAGAATACGCTCCAGGTGGGGCCATTGCGATGATACAAGACGGTTGTCTCGACGGTGTAGATTATGTGTTCGGCACTCATTTATGGGCAACTGAGCCTTTAGGAAAAATTCAATATCGAAAAGGACCAATCATGGCTGCTGCAGACCGATTTGAAGTAGAAATTCATGGCCAAGGTGGACACGGTGCGATGCCTCACTTAACAAAAGATGCCGTTGTTATTGGATCACAGCTAGTTACAAACTTGCAACAGCTTGTAAGTAGAAGAGTAGACCCATTAAAAGCAGCCGTACTCTCCATTGGTTCATTTGAAGCTAAAAATGCTTTTAATGTTATTGCTGATTCTGCCAAATTAATTGGTACAGTAAGAACATTTGATGAAGATATTCGTACTAAAATGGAACAAGAGATTAAGAGGATCGTAGATGGTACAACTTTAGCTGCTGATGCTTCAGCTACGTATCATTATTTTAGAGGCTATCCTGCAGTGGTGAACCATGATGAAGAAACTGAAGTTGTAGCGACAATCGCGAATAAAGTTCCAGGAGTTTACGAAGTTGAAAATATGACACCACAAATGGGTGGCGAAGATTTTGCCTATTACCTTCAGAATGTTAAAGGTTCTTTCTTCTTTACTGGAGCTAGAAACCCAGAGTGGAACGTTGCTTATCCACATCATCACCCAAAATTCGACTTTGATGAAAGAGCTATGCTAATCGCAGCTAAAACTTTAGGGCATATCACATTACACTATTTAGTAGAAGACGAATAAGGTCTATAGGAATTTCTAATTTAATATTAACGTAATAAATAACAAAAGTATACTTCATAAGAAGGAGCGTATCTATAGTATAGGAACGCTCCTTGTATTCCTTAATAGTTGCTACAACGTATTTTGCAACTATTCTTTTAATATTCTCATACGATATCCATTTTTGGCGGTTTCACCAAGAACATCTAAAAAATGATAATTAGCTGCGGCCCCAACGATGGCTCCAAACCCAGGAATAAGCTGAAGCATTTTAACTAAATCGATGTGATCACGGTATTCCAGTTGAAACTCTTTCCAATTAATATTCTCTAAATACGCTTGTTCTGTCGGAATCGTTTGTACATATTCCTCCCAGTTCGAAACAATTTCGTACACTTCTATTCGTTTCGCCTCACTTGAAAAGGCTAATTGAAATAAATAAAGGATAAATAATCGTTCCCTAAAGTTATTCACATCACATCCATAGCAGCTCGCTGTTTCAAAAAGAAATTTCATCTTAATACCTAATAATAGAGGGAAATCCGCCATTCCTAATAAAATCCCACCAGCGCCAGTTCCGGCCCCTTCAACTGCAGCTGCCTTTTTATACTTATTAATAGCTTCATCTACTAAATGTTCACGCTGTTCAAACGTTTTATTTTTAATAAGTTTGACAGAGGTCGTATACTCTGAACCAATTAAAGTAGCATGTACCATTTTTTTAATACTTGCTGTTACAACTTGATGGACTTTCTCAGGGATCATCTGATTCACCTTTGTTTGCAGCCGCTTCGCTAACCGACCTGTCATTGACTGACGCTTCATCATCTTTTTTTGCCAGCTGCGAAGTTCATCTTTTACTCTATCATCCGTTACCATTTTCATCGTCCTTCCTTAAGGGTCACTTCAACTGACTCTCAACTTTCTATGCATCCAATGAAAACTATATATATAAGCAAAAGCAATACCAAGTGGTAAAAGACTAAGCGAGAGACCCATTCTTTCTGCAAATAAAGATAATAGTCCAACAAGTAGTACAGCTTTAACAGAAAGAAGAACAAATACTAACCTGAAGAAAGATTGTTGTCTTGCTTTCTTGCCAATAGGATACAACTCAACCCATATAGCTTTATAAAAATGTTTCCACAAAGTCGACATCTGCAATCCTGACATATAAATAAAGACGAAATATAAAAGGTAACGTACTATTCCTTCAGGTAAAACTAAAAGTACGATCGTACCTACAATGATAAGTCGGATATATATTCCAAAATAATCATTTGAACGAAAAAACGCTCTCGTATAAAGATAATCAAATGTATTCTGACTTTGATATCTTATCATAGTTAAGATGGGATTAGCCCAACTCCTTTTTTTAACTGAACTTTTTAATTTAGGTACATCAGTAAACAGATTAGCAATCCGGTAAAAATGAGTGAGCATTTTATTTTCAATACATAATAGTTGCTCCCACTTTATACTATGTTTCGATTGAAGTTTACGATAATAAATCAAATAAACACCTATCATAATTACAGCTATTACAAGTAAAAAGAGCAACCCCTCTTCAATAAATAAAAAGAAAGCATATGTACTATTTATGGTAGCACGTAAAATTATATGAGAAACTCTCTCCTGTAGTGATGTCAGCCGTTGCTCTTCAAAGTTACATAATAAATTCCATATTTTTGCTCCAATGAGGAAGAGTAACACTAATAGGAAAGATGAAAAAGAACGATTGATTCGCTCTGCGAATATTGGTGCTAACAAAAATAATATAATAACCATGGAAGAGCTCTGTATGATAACTGAATAAATTATCGATGAGCGAAAATAAGGTTGTAGCTTTCCTTCCATTGGTAATAGAAATACTAAATCTCCTTCTTTTACAAATGTCCTCACTGCACCTCTTGTTAATAGCAACATACTGACGAGAACAAAAAACAATACTGCCGGAAATGTTTCAGGAAGCCAATCTAAAAAGTGACGGTAATAATAACTTCCAACAATAATCAATAAATAGATTGTGAATAAAAATCCACTATTTCCAATTAGACGTAGGTATCTTATCGCCACTTCCCAATAACTTTTTAAACGACTGCTCCATAACTGTTCGACCTCTTTCATTGGCTTTCATCCTTCGTCGCTTCGATATAAATATCATCAAGACTCCCATTTGGAATACCTAATTTTTGCCTTAATTCGTTTAAAGTTCCAAATAAAATGACTCTTCCTCTGTGTAAGACGACAAAGCGATCACAGTATTTTTCAGCTGTTGCTAGTATATGTGTCGACATAAGGATACTTGCTCCATTTCCTTTCATTTCAACTAACAAGTCTAAAAATGATTTTATCCCAACAGGGTCCAATCCAACGATCGGTTCATCCACGATATATACACTAGGGTTGACGAGAAACGCACACATAATCATTACTTTTTGTTTCATACCTTTAGAAAAGTGAGAAGGGAACCATCGTTTCATTTGTTCCATTTTAAATTCTTTAAGTAATAATTCACCTCTCATTTGAAGTGTCTTTTCCTCAATACCATAAGCCATCGCTGTGAGTTCTAAATGTTCCCATAATGTAAGTTCTTCATATAAAATTGGAATTTCAGGTATGTAAGCTAGCGTAGCTCGATACTCATTCGGATTTTCGATAAACGATTGTCCATCAATGGTTACCTTACCATTAATTGGTTCCATTAAGCCTAATATATGTTTAATGGTTGTACTCTTCCCTGCACCATTTAAACCAATTAATCCGACAATCTCTCCAGATCGAACCGAGAAATTAACATCATGAAGAACAGGTTTACTCGCATGATAACCACCTGTTAAGTTAGTTACTTCTAATACTTTTCCCACGTCGTTATATCCCTTCCTTTTTTATCCTATTGTATTTATTGTATCAGATAATATTCTTAAATCGAATATCATAAAACTAAAGAGGCTGACACAACGAAAATTGTGCCAGCCCTTCATTAGTTAACGAGACGTGTACGCTCGCCCCAGAACTCTTTACGTATTTGAACCTTTTGGATTTTACCAGACGCTGTTTTTGGTAGGGCATCTGTAAATGTAATTCCTTTAGGTGTTTTAAAATTAGCTAGTTTTGTACGCGAAAATGCTATTAAATCTTCTTCAGAAACAGATTGTCCTTCACGAAGAACAACTACTCCATGTGGAGCTTCTCCCCATTTTTCATGTGGAACAGCGATGACTGCCGCTTCAAGTACTGCAGGGTGGTCATAAAGAACACCTTCAACTTCAATGGAAGAAATATTTTCTCCGCCACTAATAATGACATCTTTTTTCCGATCACAAATTTCAATATAGCCGTTTTCATCTACTGTAGCCATATCACCTGTATGCAGCCAACCGTTACGAATCGTCTCCGCTGTAGCCTCAGGGTTTTTTAAATACCCTTCCATAACACCATTTGTACGAGTGACAATTTCTCCAATTGCAACACCATCATGTAGGATTTCATCACCATTCTCATCAACTACTTTAACCTGTGTACCAATCATTGAGTATCCTGTTTTCGCCTTTAAACGGTATTGCTGTTCGATTGGTAAATCATTAAGGTGTGAACGAATACGAGAAACTGTAATAAGTGGTGATGTTTCAGTCATACCGTAAACTTGTAAAAATTCCCACCCGAGATCTTCTTCTACTCGTCTTACGAATGCAGGCGGTGGTGCAGAACCAGCAATAACTACTCGAACATCTTGATCAATAGATGGTTTAGATTGATTGTACTCTTCAAAAATCATATTTAATACCGTAGGAGCCATGTGCATGATCGAAATGTTATGCTTCTGAACCTTTTCTAGAATAACTTTAGGGTCTACTTTACGAAGCATAACTTGAGTAGCACCATTTGCTGTGTAGTAAAATGGTGAACCCCATCCATTCACATGGAACATCGGTAAAATATGAAGCAATTTATCTTCGTCAGAAACTCGTAAGTGATGTTGTACGCTTAAAGCATGTAAATAATTGGAACGATGTGTTAATAATACTCCTTTAGGATTACCTGTCGTACCACTCGTATATAGTAAGCTAGCAATATCAGTTTCTTCTAATTCTATACGGTCAAAAACTGAAGATGGAAATTGACTTAGCCATTCATCATAGCTTTCACAGTTTTCATATGATTTAGTAGCTCCGTGAACAATAACTTTCTTAACCGTTGTTAATTCACTGAGAATTGGTTCAACTAAAGGATAAAGTTCTTCATCGACAAATAGAACTTGGCTTTCACTATGATTAAGAATAAAAACATAGTCTTCTGGCTTAAGACGTGTATTTAACGGAGTCATTATCCCTCCAACTTGATACACACCGTAAAAGCCTTCTAGCATTTCAATTGTATTGGGTGCTAAATATGCTACTTTATCACCCTTTTTGATATTAAGCGCTTTCAATCCATGTGAAAGTTGATTCACTCTTTCATTTAATTGGTTATACGTTAGTTCTCTTGTGTCATCGATGATTGCGGTTTTCTCTCCATAAAGACTTACGGCTCTGTCTAAAAATTGAGTTAAAACTAAAGGTACGTGCATATTAATTCCTCCCCTATCATCATTTTACTCCACACTAAATATTTTATATTTTTTTAATCTTCGAAACAATTATAACAAACCACTCAGTCTGTGTCTATATTCTGTATAATTAATTCAATAATTTTTCATTCTGTTTTATAACAGGTTATTTTACTTTGTTTACTTCCTTTTTGTTCTCTTGTTATGTTGTTGCATCCAATACTTTTACACGTTATTCTTTACATATAGTAAAAAGTACCAAAAGTGAAAGAGAGGATAATCGATGACTAATTATGATCCAAACTGTATTTTCTGTAAAATTGTTCAGGGCGAAATTCCTGCCGCAAAGGTTTATGAAGACGAACATGTTTTAGCATTCATGGACATAAGTCAAGTAACAAAAGGCCATACTCTAATCATACCAAAAGTTCATCAGGAAAATATTTTTGAATTGGATGAGGAAATTGCTGCTCACCTCTTTTCAGTCGTTCCAAAGATTGCAAATTCAATTAAGAAACAATTCAACCCACTCGGATTAAATATCGTTAATAATAACGGTAAAGCTGCTGGACAAACTGTATTCCATTATCATATTCATCTCATCCCTAGATATGGAGAAGGCGATGGCTTTGGGGCTGTATGGAAAGACAATAGCAGTCAATATTCATTCGAAGAACTACAAGAAATAGCCACTTCCATTTCAGCCGGAATTAAATAGGTAAGAGAATGAGGCTGAACACCAGTCTCATTCTCACTTTTCAATTAAAGGCAAATTTATTAATAATTAAAAAAATAATAGAAACACAACCCTTGCCGTGATAGTATAGGAGTAATATAAACATTAATGTTTTAAAGAGATAAAGGAGTGAAAGAATTGGAGAGAGCGTACAATTTTAATGCAGGCCCATCTGCATTACCGTTAGAGGTTTTAAAGAGAGCTCAAGAAGAACTTGTAAACTTTAAGCAAACTGGAATGTCTGTAATGGAGCTGAGCCATCGAAGTAAGGAGTATGAAGGCGTTCACCAACAAGCTCAATCCTTGTTACGAGAATTATTACAAATTCCTAGCGACTATGAAGTCCTCTTCCTTCAAGGTGGAGCAAGCCTTCAATTTGCACAAATTCCAATGAATTTGTTAAAAGAAGGAGAAATTGGAAATTATGTTTTAACTGGTTCATGGTCTGAAAAAGCTTTAAAGGAAGCAAAGCTAATTGGTGAAACATTTATCGGCGCTTCAACAAAAGAAAGTGGGTATACTTCCATTCCTAATGTGGAACAAATTTCAATTAATAAAAATGATGCATACCTCCATATTACATCCAATAATACAATTTTCGGTACACAATGGCATAAATTCCCACAATTAGAAAATACATCTTTAATTGCTGATATGTCAAGCGATATTTTATGCCGGTCTATCGAAGTTGAGAATTTTTCGATGATCTATGCTGGGGCTCAAAAGAACTTAGGACCTTCAGGTGTAACAGTTGTTATTGTAAAAAAAGAGTTACTCGAAAATTCACGTCAAGATATTCCAAGCATCCTTCGATACACGACTCATGCTGATGCAAATTCACTTTATAATACCCCTCCTACATTTGCTATTTACATGTTATCGAAAGTATTGGAGTGGGTAAAAGAACAAGGTGGACTAGCAGCAATAGAAAATAGAAATGTTGAAAAAGCAAAATTAATCTATGATGTCATTGATGAAAGTTCTGGGTTTTATCGTGGGCATGCTGAAAAAGACAGCCGCTCTCTAATGAATATTACATTTAACCTTCCAAACGAAGAGCTGAATAAAAAGTTTTTAGCTGAAGCAAAAGCAGCAGGTTTTGTTGGTCTTAATGGCCATCGTTCAGTAGGAGGTTGCAGAGCATCAACCTACAATTCTGTGCCAGTCGAAGCTTGTGAGGCATTACGTCAGTTTATGATCACATTTAAAAACAATCAATAATTTGTCTTAAACCAAAAGCACCTTCCATTCATTGGGGGTGCTTTGTTAAAAATAATTAATAATATGAAGTTAATAGCCATATTGCAAGTCCTAAGAAGAGGAACGAAAAGAAACCTAGCCTAAGTCCATATCGTTTCCAATTCTTCCTTTCCTCATTATCTTGGGCACGTTTTACAGTTCGGAGGAATATATAACCCGTACTAAAAAGGAATAAGATTGCACATGCAAAAAAAGCAAATATTAATCCACTCATTGTAAAGCCTCCTTTTTAAATTTCTTTGGCTTTTCATGAACACAAATTATAAAATATTTCAATTTTGTATTTTAACCATTATATGTTGATAGTTAATATATTTTCCTACTATTTAATAATGGGAGGTTATTTATATGAAGTTCAAACCTTTATTTTATGGAGTGATTTTTGGTAGCGTGGTAACAGGCATTACAACTCTATTATTCACACCTAAATCAGGCCAAGAAGTACAAGCTTCACTTACCGAATCTGTTACTAAAATTAAAAAAAACTTAGACGAAACAAAAGAACAAACTATTTCACTCAAAAAACAGTTTTCTGAAACAGCAAAAATAAGTAAAGAAGCAATCGAAATCGTTTCACAAGACGTAAAAGACTCTGTCGACGATTGGAAACGAGAAATAGAGCCTGCTCTAAAGCAACTCCAAAAGGAAATTAATAGGTTACAAGAAGTAGTTGAAAGTAGTCGACGCTGGTAATCATTTCATTATTTAAACGCTTTCATGAATAATAATTCATGAAATTATCGGATTTTTTAAAAAAAATTAAAATTTCTCTTTATTAATATACAATTTATTGTCATAATATAAAGAAAATATAGTATAAAAATAATATTAGTAATGGGGGAGAACAATGGACCATAACGTACCTTACTCTATTAAGCAGTCAATAATGTTTAGCCACAAGGTTGCTCAGCTAAGTAAGGCCTTGTGGAAGTCTGTTGAAAAAGATTGGCAGTCATGGATTAAACCCTTTGACTTAAACATTAACGAACATCATATCTTGTGGATTGCCTATCACTTAGAGGGGGCTTCAATCTCTGATATAGCGAAATTCGGAGTTATGCATGTTTCAACAGCTTTCAATTTTTCCAAGAAGCTAGAAGAGCGTGGTTTACTAACATTCTCGAAAAAAGAAAATGATAAAAGGAATACCTATGTTTATTTAACACCGGATGGTGAAAAGCTACTTCTAAAAACTCTAGAATGCTACAACCCAGGAACTTATAGCATTTATGGTGGAGCATTGCCAATTAAAGACTTATATGGTAAATTTCCTGAGTTTTCTGAATTAATGAGTATTGTTCGCCACATTTATGGTCATGATTTTATGGACATTTTTGAAAAAACATTAGACAAATTTGAACATGACTTCACTGATGAAGATGGAATATTAAAGCCGCAACAACCTGCAGAAACTAGGTAAGCACGGTTGCTGGTTATTCCTTTTCAATCCTTTTTACAGCCTTTTGTAACACTTCAATTAGATCAGAATATAAATCTTGTGCTTTTAAAGCACTCAATGTATCCTCTAAATTTAATTTTTCGGGAAGCATACCAACAAAATGTACGAGAAGTGGTGTATGATGAACAAAACCAAGTTCACACTGCTCCTCGTATTCTTTTTGTAGTTCTTGACACAATAATAATACTTGCTCAACTTCATCCTCTGATAAGTTTTTTTCAAGTGCTAGTGCATAAAATGGATAAGATTCTCTATCAATCATCTTTAATAACAGACTATATTGAAATTGTAATTTTTTAAAATAATCCTCGTCATACACCTTCATCACCTACTTTTCACTAAAAAATTTATTTGTCAATAAAAAAAGAATATTTAATTATTTTGTCATACCTATTGATTTTCTAGCGAATTCATCGTAAATTATTCAAATAGATTAAGGAGGTGCTATTCACCTTGTTTTGCTGGAAATCTGTTAATATTGCTCGTGACTTTGGTCACACTCGACTTACTATCGTCTCAATTACTTCTGGAGTTTTATTTTTTCTTGTTTTTTATTTATTCTTAAGTTCATTTATTGAAGTAACAAGTATAAATCAATACGGGGTGATCCCTTTTATCGGCGGACTTATATTAATCACTATTTTCCATAAATTATTACATTGCGTACCGATTTGGCTTTGTGGGAAGTATGCTAAATTAACGATAAAAAGAACACAGAAATTCCCTATTTTGTATTGCTTTATTCCAAATACGATTACCAAAAGGCTATGTATTACATCTGCCTTATTTCCATTATTAACGATAACTGTATTTGCAACTATCGGGTCGATTTTTTCACCTGAACATCTACCTTATTTCTCTATTTTTGCAGCGATCAATTTTGGACTTAGTATATACGATATTATTTATGTTACTCACTTATTTAAAGCACCAAAATCATCGTTTATTGAAGATCATTATGACGGTTTTCATATTTTATTAAGTAGAGCTAGCTAATGATAATTTTGCTAACGATAGATTTTTATTGGCTAGTAGGAATGATTTAGTGTTGGCTGACTCATAGCGAAACTACTTATGTGTCAGCCTCACATTTACTCGATTTTCATTAATAATTCAATCTCATTATTTGGTAAATCAAATTTTTCAAAATAGAAGAATATATTTTCTACTTCCGTTATTTCTGACATCACAATATGCACTGTTTGTTCAGTAGGGTTTAAATTTACATATGGTGGAAATGAAAGAAAGTCTGTGAGCATCTGAAGTACGATTTGCTGTGGTAATTGAAGTTGGCCCATTGATAAGGTGGAAATATGCAATAATAAATCTCCATTAGGTGCAACTTCTGGAATCATATTTACTTGGACTTCTATATTTCTAGACAATATTGGTATTGCTGTTCGCAGTTCGATTTGTTCATTTGTCAAAAAAACATGGTATGTCACAACTTGTTTCGGTTGTTCTTTAAGCTTTAAGGCAATGAGTTGATTTAATTCGTCTCGCGTCGTTTTAATCGTAAAGTTGGCTTCAGGTTTAGTTTCATCTATCATTTGACCCTCGTCTTGGTCAATGGAAGATAATAGCATTAAAAATAAAATTCCGACTGAAAAAAATAGAATTACATTGAAACTTGCTAAAACTAAAAAACTAACTTTCCAATTAACAGTTTTCTTCAAACTACACCACCTACAATTTTTTCTAATCTTCACTCGAGTTGTTCTTCAGGCGAACAACTATCTTTTTTACTCATCTTTTGTTAAAGTTATTTTATAAGAACTTGCTACGTTACGTCCATCTTATTTTTATTAAATATATTGGGGGCTCATATATGCTTTTTATATTTGCTATTTTTGCCTTATTTATCCTTTTTATTTTTAATTCTATGACGAATGCTTTATGTTTGCAAAAAGAAATTCCTGAAGAAAGACAACCAGTTGTCTTTCGTACTATAAATGTTCTCATTACCATTTTGTTAACATCAACATATGTAAAAATACTATTTACATAATAAGTAAAAGGAAAACACCTAAAGTGTAAAAAGGATGAGGCTATATGCCCCATCCTTTTTATTCCATTATTAGTAACCGTAGCCCCAGCTAGCTCCAATGATTACTAACAGGATGAATAAGACGACAAGTAACGCAAATCCACCAGCGTATCCGCCTGACATAAGCCATCCTCCTTTTGAATTTTAAATAGGCTCTCTCTAATTAACTCAAGTTTCACCTGTCGATCCGATTAAGTTAGGTTTAGGCTATAAAAGTCGTTCTTTTAGCACCAAGCTGCACCAACGATGATTAATAAGATGAACAACACCACAATTAACGCGAAGCCACCGTAATATGCGTGAGACATCTAAAACACCTCCTCATTGCTTCGTTACCATATCCTATGCACGAAACAATTGAATGTACTGGGCGATTGCACTAATTCTGATAGTGGTTTAAAAGCCTTGTACCTTTTTCATTTCATTAAAGATTGTGTTATAGTAAAGATTGTGCAAGAAAAAATGTTGAAAACATAAACGGTTGAGGAGTGGACAAGCATGATGAAAAAAAGCATTTTAGCGCTTAGTTTGTCTGGTGCGCTATTATTAGGAGCATGTGCTAATAATGGTACACAAGGTGGAACAATTGTTGAAGGAACAAATGTAACAGTTACAGAAGAGGAATTCCTTCAAGAATTAAAAGATAGACATGGTAATGAATTATTAAAAGAAATGGTTGAAAAGCAAATTTTAAATCAAGTTATTGCAGATGCAGGTATTGATCCAGCTACCGTTGAAGAAGAGATTAATACTTTTAAAGCAGAATTTGGTGTTGAAACAGATGAGGAACTATTACAAATCCTTCAAACACAATTCGGCTTACCTGTTGAAACGATCGAAGAATTTAAAAATGACTTTATTATCTCAAGACTTGCTATTCAGGACTTAATGACTCAAGATATCGAAGAAGTTGATGCAGAAAATATAGATGAATCTACAATTGAAGTCGAAGCTAGTCATATTTTAGTTAAAGAAGAAGACTTAGCTAAAGAAATACTTGAAAAAATTAATGCTGGAGAAGACTTCGAGGAACTGGCAACTGAGCATTCTGTTGATCCAGGCTCTGCTCAAAAAGGTGGAAAGCTTGGTTTCTTTGGACAAGGAAGAATGGTTCCAGAGTTTGAGGAAGCTGCCTTCAATTTAGAGGTCGGTGAAGTTAGTGACATTGTCGAAACTGAACACGGTTTCCATATTATTAAAGTCACGGATAAACGTGTGATAGTGAAATCCTATGATGAAGTCATGGACGAATTGTATAATGATGCCAACTTAAAAGTAAATGATCCACAATTTAAAGATCTTTTTAATTAATTGAAATGCCGCAGGTAAAGCAAATGCTTCACCTGCATTTTTTTATTTCCACATTTGCCTAGACCAACTTCTATCCTCTCGCATAGGTTATTGTATAAGTCATTAATTAGTAATTGAAAGGATGGTATAAATGTCAGCATGTCCAACTCCTAAACCAGCATTCGGTGGTTTTACTTTAATCGTTGTTCTATTCATCTTATTAATCATTGTAGGTGCATCATACTGCTAATTATCAACCAAAAGGGAATTAAAAAAGAAAGCCATAAGGATAGCTTCCTTATGGCTTTTCACTATATTCTCTTCTTTTTGCACGATCCTCTTCGATACGCTCCATAAACACTTGTCCTTCTTTTTCAATAAATTCTTCATCAATTTTTTTATCTTCTATCGAATATTTCATAAAATAATAGGCACTTACTAATATTCCCAAGACTACAAAATACATCCACCATGGATCCGCATTCAATAATACAACTGATGAAAAATCAAGTCCAGAAACAAAGAAAAGAAAAAGACCAATACATACGAGGACTATCATTTGTATTTGCTTATTTTTCATTAAAATCTCCCTTCCTTAAACAGTTCTTTCTACTAATCTATGCTTGTCTTTTTTTTCTATGTCTATTTTACTGCTTGGAAGGAAGCTTTTTATTCCGAGTTCGTTGAATTATAAATCTAACGGTCTGTCATGGAATGATGGTTTATATAGTGAGCGATTTTCAAGAGCTTGGACCCGATCAGAAAACTCACCTGGTTCCACTCGTTCAAGGGCTCGGTCCATCATATTCATTTTTGCATCAATATTATCAATCATATGCAGAATTTCAGCTTCACGTATTAATGGTGGTTTTGGACTCCCCCACTCGCCTTTTCCATGATGACTAAGGACAAGGTGTTGGAGGATCATCACTTCTTCCCCATTTATCCCAAGCTCTTGAGCGGCCTCACCTATTTCATTGACCATAATTGTAATATGGCCAAGTAGCTTTCCTTCAAGAGTATAAACTGTATCAATTGGACCCGAGAGCTCTCGAACTTTCCCTAAGTCATGTAATATAATTCCAGCATAGAGTAAATCTGTGTCTAGGCTAGGATAAAGCATTGATATTGATTTTGCTAAATCCAACATCGACACAACATGATACGCTAAACCTGAAACAAATTCATGATGATTTTTAGTTGCGGCTGGTGATTCAAGAAATACTTCTTGATGTTTCTTCAATAGATGTCGAGTAATCCGTTGAATATTAGCATTCCTCATATCAAATATATATTGAGTAATCTTTTCAAGCATTTCCTCTGGTGAAACTGGTGCCGAACGTATAAAATCAGCTATTTTTACATTATCCAGTGCCGTTGTTGGACGAATACTATTAATCTTTAATTGATTTCTTCCTCGAAACTCAGAAAGCTCACCAATAATATGAACAATTTCCTTGCTTACAAATGTTACTTCATCTTCAGGTGAACAGGACCAAAGTTTGGCTTCTATTTCTCCAGTATTGTCACTTAATATTAAGGTTAGAAAAGGTTTTCCATTACTAGCTATACCTTTTGTTGCTGTTTTAATTAGAAAATAACTATCTAAAGAATCCCCTGTTCGATAGTGGACAATTCCTTTGCTCATAATTCCACCACTTTCAACAATTTTATCTCATTTAGTATATCATATTGTTTATTCACTTTAGTGTATCGTTTGCGTAAAAGACCCTATTTTATAAGGACATGTGATTTTACCTGCAATAACAATGTTGTTATCAAAGTTCATCACATTATTCCTCTTTTTTTATTTTTATCTTTTCCTCTTAACATCATCCTGTGGTAATATGACAAAGAAACAAACACCCTGCTCTTTATTCTCAACACCAGGATAACCACCATGTAATTCAGCAATTCGTTTTACAATAGCTAGCCCCAAACCAAATTGTCCTTTATTTCCTTTATGGAATGGTGTAAAAATATTAGGCACATCGTTTGCGGGTATTGGTTCACCGTCATTCTCTACAGTTAATTTTACCGATTGTTCTTTCTTCTCAGCTTTTATATAGATTTTTTGATCGGCATAGCGAAGCGCATTTTCAATGAAGTTTTCTAATAAAACTTGAATTTGTTCTTTATCTCCTTTGAATTTAATATCTGCTCCTGTAATAATAAACGTCACATCTTCACGCTGAATACGGAACCTCTCCTCCAAGTGAAAGGCTATCGCTCCAAACGAAATTTCTTCTCGAATCGGATCCTCATCTTTTAAAGAGTCTAGTTTTGTAAAATACAACATATCCTTCACACGACGTTCCATTCGATTCGCTTCTTCAAGGATGACATTCATCGTACTTTCTATATTCTCTTTTGGTAGTATACCATCCTTAACACTCTGAGCATAACTCTTAATAACCATGATCGGTGTCTTTAGTTCATGTGATGCATGTTGAATAAACGTCTTTTGTGCCCGGTCATAACGCATCAAATTTTGACGCATTCGTTCAAACTGATAAGATAGCTTTTGAAAGTCTTCATCGCCTTTCCATTTGAAAGGCTCCTGCCAATTACGTGCTGCTATTTGTTCAAAATGATTACCTAATACGGCTAGTGGTTGTCTTAAATAATGATTTAAATAAATGGCTGGCAATAAACTTAATGCACTCGTAAGTAATAAAATGTAAAGCAATCGTTCCCAAAGTCGGTTAACCATCCGATCCCGATACGTATCCCACATAAAGGAAATTTGATAAGCTTCTTCGTTGGTTGTTTTTAATTTAGTGATGACATAAAATAATGTCGCACCACCGTATGTTAATTCGTATCGGCCTCTCGTGCTTTCTTGTGTAAACGCATTTTCCCCCATTTCTTGGAGTACTTCATTCGGAACTGGGTCTCCTCGCAGAGTCCCATATTGGTTTAAAACAAACAAGTGCCCCACTGACCGTTCCGCTTCTCGCCGTTCGATAAAATCAATTTCTGATTGTGGCGGAGTAAAATACTCACTATACGGATTCGCAAAGCGTGCTTGTTCCTGTTCAATAATCCGATACGTTTCTTCAGTTAGTGTTCCTTTAATAGAAATCGGGTAGATGATAATTATAGAAAGTCCAACAAGTACAATTAATGAAATAAAAGACAGCCAAATTCTTTGGGTTAAATTAACTCTAATCATGACGATAGTACGCGGTATCCATAACCATATAAAGTTTCTAAATGTACTCGAGGCATCTTCTTTCGAACTCGTCTTACTACATCATCAACTGCACGTTCAGATCCATAATAATTTTCTCCCCACACATGTTCAATAATTTCTTCACGCGAAAAAGCTTTTCCTACTTTTCCTGTTAACAATAAAATTAAATCCATTTCTTTTGTCGTTAAATCTACTGGATCGGTTGACCCGTGTTTATCGATTACTGTTCTTCCAATCGGGTCAATTAAATAATCATTTAATTCTATTTTCCGTTGTTCAGTTTGACCTGTACCATAAATTCTTGAAAGTAATTTTTTTGCACGGATCACTAATTCTTGTGGTAAAAATGGTTTGGCTAGGTAATCATCACTACCCATTTCTAATCCTAATACTCGATCTAAATCTTGATCTCGAGCTGAAATAAAGATAACAGGTGTGTCCCCGTGTTCTTTAATCGCCTTTAACACTTGGTAACCATCTGTACCAGGTAACATAATATCTAATATCCATAAATGCGGTTTATCTTCTATGGCTTGAACAGCAGCATCTCCATTGTTAAATGTTTTTACAGTCCAACCTTCTTTTTCTAAATACGCTTTTAATACTTGAGAAAGATTTTCTTCATCTTCAACTAAATATACGATAAACTTACTCATACTTTCATCCCTCCTAGGATTTACAAGGTGTCCTTTATTACAATCATTATGATATGAAAAAATCCTACTCTTCTTAAGCAGGATTCCTCAATACTAGTTTCCAACAAATGTATCATAATGGTACATTGATATTTTATCAAATCTACATCCTATAATAAAGAAACATGACTATGACAAAACCATCGTTAATTCTTGATGAAACAGATCTTTAATTTGCTGATGACATGTGAAGAAAAGAATCTGATGATTTTCGGCTACTTGCTCAATAACATATTTAGTATTTTGCTTTCTCTCATCATCAAAATTTACCATTATATCATCTAAAATGATCGGCATTGGAGATGGCGCTTGATAAGCTAAAGCAAGTGACAGTCTTAGCGATAAGTACAATTGTTCACCTGTTCCTTGACTCAACTCGTCTGGAGAGAAACGCATACCATCATAACGCTCAACAATAAATGCATTTTCTGATACAGGTGCAATTAAATTGACATACTCTCCATTTGTCATAAGAGAGAACAACTCCTTCGCTTTTTGAATCACAACAGGCTGCCTTTCTGTTTCATAGATCGATTTTGCTTTACTCAAAATAAGTTGACTTATGCGAACTGTCGCCCACTCTTTAGCTACCGCTTGAAATTCATCTGTTTTTATTTCATAGGTTTGACGAAGCTGGGAATAGCTTTCTTCAGTTTCTAATTGTTCAATTTCTTGCTCTATGCGACCAAGCTTGTTTTGTAAAGTAGATTGCTGAACTTCAGCTTGCTTTAATTGCTCAGTTAACGTTTTTAATGGATCTAGAATACTCGTATTGTCTTGATCTAATAAGCCTTTCACTTGTTCTAATGTGAACTGATCTGGTTTAACTTGCGCTTGCTGTGAACGTAACAATAACAATTCCTTTTCAAGTGCTTGTCTATCAATAGCGACTTTTGCATAATAAAAAAACTGTTCTTCGTTTTTTACCTTCGCTTTCATCATCCATTTTGAACGTTCATCTTTCAAATAATGAGTTTTTTGTTTAAGAGCATCCAACTCCAGCTCGATCATATTAATATTTTTTTGGCCCTCATTATACTCAAACCTACTCTTTTGTTCCATCTCTACGATCTCTGCTATTTTATGCACAAGAACAGATAAGCTAACATGTTCATCAATTTCGAGCTCTGCTGCAATGTTACGACCTAACTCTTCAATTTCATTGAGGTTTTCAACGATTTCTATTTTTCTATTTTCATAATAATTTTTATGGTTGATGTTTTGTTTCACTTCAACAATGAGACCAAACAATTCTAATAGATGCTCACAATTTCCATAATGGACAAATTGATACTTATTGCACCATTCTGTTATTTGATTATGAATGAGCTCTTTTTCATTTTCACATATTTCAAACTCTTGCAATAATAATCTATATCCATTTTCCTCTTGAGAACTTTGTTTAATCCATAAATCTAGCTGATTTTTTCTAGCAACATTTTCGTTTACAATGTGATCAATGCGATCCATTTCTCTTTCAAGTTCTAGAGTCGTTTGGAGTTGATCTAGCTTTTTTTTGTACTCCTTTATTTTTTGTGGCAACTGATTGTTCTCACTTTTTTTCGTATTACTACCTACGATAATCATGAATATAGCTGAAATGATTGAAAGTAAAGCAGGAATCCATTGCTGTGTAGATATTAGCCACCCACTCACCCCAAGAAAAAATAAAGCGATCCATTTAAACAACCAGCTGTTTTTATTCTTATTAATAGAGTCTTTCGACTGAATGTTAAGCCAATTGATATTTTGTTCGATTTCTTTTCTTCTAGTTATGTCTTCTTTCACTTTCAACATTTGTTGCTCTAATCTATGTTCATCATCATCAGATAGACATTGTGAAAGAATTTCTTGAATAGTACGTTTGGTTTGTTCCTGTTGCATCGACTTTGTTTTAAGCTCAACTTCTAGTTGTTCTCTTTCATAGTGAACCTTTCTTTCTCTTTTAGCGAGCTTTTTCAACTCTTCTTTTGCTGTTAAACTAGTTTGTGTTTGGAGAATGAGGTCATTATTCCAATCCTTACCTAACCTTTCTGTTTGATCAGTAATTAATTGCTCTACTTTACGTATCTCCAATTCAATATTCGATAGCTCTTCTTTTAACTTACCATATTCAAACGATTTCTCATTGATTAATAAGGATTGTTCCTTTAATTGATCAAAGTTTGGTCTTAAAGCAATGTCTTTCAACCGCATTTTATATTCAACTAACTTTCCTTCTAATTCGTTTATCTGTTCTCTAAGCGTTTGTTCTTTCGCTAAACTATCTTTTACTTGATCGACTGCATGTAATGGAAAATCGTTTACAGACGGAAGTTGCTCTAGTTGTGCAACAATGCCTTTTTCTTTAAAATATAAAGGCTTCATGATTTTTAGAATTTCTAGTACCCTTATTTCTTCCTTTATGCGATTGATGTCCTTGTCTACATCTATTTGTTGATAGCTTAAATTTTTTCTTTGCGACAGTAATTCGTCATACTGAGAAAGCTGTCCTTCAACTTCTCTTAGTTTATGACGAATATCTTCTAGCCGTTGAAGTTTCTCATTAAGAATCGGCTTTTTTCCACTTGGTTTAAAAAGCTCTTGTTGATTTTTTTCCAGTTTTTTCTCTAACTCGATTAATGAACCTTTTCCTAAAATACTCGCCCCTTGCAAATATCGGTTTAATTCATCTGACTTTAGTTGCTCAATTTTTTGAAGGTCGCTAGCACTGAAAGAGAATATTCCTGTAAACAAACTTTTATCCATACCACCTAGTAGCTGATGTAATGTATCCTCTCCACCAATTGAGCCATCTGCGAAATAGACGATTGCTTTACCACCATTTTTCCCTTTTTGTCTTTCGATTGTTACTTCCCCTAAGTCCTTCGTTTCTAAAAATAGCTTACCACCATAGTTTGTCCCTTGTTTCGGTTCGTAGTGTGCGCCAACTTGAGATTTCATCGGAAACCCAAAAAGCACCGTTGTTATGAACGATTTTATCGTGGATTTTCCTTTTTCGTTTTCTCCATAAACTACTTGTAACGCTGAGGGTAAGAGGTCAATGTGCACATTGTAAAACCTTCCAAATCCATAAATATGTAACTTGGTAATTCTCAATTAACCCCACTCCTTTAACAGCTCTTTTAAAAGTACATCTCGTCCATTTTGTATAAGCTTCTTATACTCTTCTTCGTTCAGTGGCTGTAAAAAATGTCTAGCTTTACGATGACGATATAATTCTTTTAGAATTTCTTTTACATCTTCATAAGATCCTTCGACTAATTGTTCGGTTACTCTTGTAATGTCACCTAAAAAGTCCTCCTGTTTTTTTAATTCATTTATATCCCATTTCTTTTTTGTGTCATTTTCATATGAACAAATCCATACAAAACCATCTTCGTACTCTTGCTCTCCATTAACGTATTCAATCCACTCCTCCATTTGACCTGCCTCATCTATAATTTCTGAAGCTGACCCTTCACCAGTAAAATGAAGGTGTAACATCGTGTTTTTATTTATTAAACGCTGATTATCAATAACTTGTTCGCAGTATGAAAAAAATTGCTCTGCGGTTTTAATTTTGTTAATTGAAACTTCAATCGTTCCCCATATTACTGGAGCTGTTTCATAAAATTGTACATTTACATCTTTTTTTTCAACTATTTCAACAAGCAAACATCCTTTTTTTCCTGTTTCTTTACGATGTCTACCTTGAATATTTCCCGGGTAGAAAATTGAAGGCTTTAGTTGCGTCAATTGATGAATATGCCCTAAAGCCCAGTAGTCAAACTCTTTTTCTTCCAATTCTCGCCAATGAAATGGTGCATATGGATTGTGACCTGACATAGTTTGCTCTTGACCATGAAGAAGACCTATATGATAATCTACTCCAGCTATTTTTTTATAGAAACTAACCTTTCGTTCGAACACTTCACGATCACGGTAACTAAACCCATATAAATGAACTGTAGTTCCATTACGAGCAACAAAGTGTTTACACTCTATTTCACTAGAAAAAACATGAACGTTTTTCGTCCAGTTAACAGAGACCCACTTCCCGTTCAAATGATCATGGTTGCCGTGAATTATATATACAGGGATATTCTCTTCGTCAAGACGTGCAAATTCTTTTCTTAAAAACAGTTGGGCTTTTAAACTTCTTTGATCACTATCATATAAATCTCCTGAAATAATGACAAAATCAACATTTTCTTGTATTGCCGTATCAATCACTTTCCGAAACGATTGAAATGAGCTTTCATGTATTTGGTGAAGTAACGACTCAGGTAAATGAGTCAAGCCTTTAAATGGACTATCTAAATGTAAATCTGCTGTATGAATAAAACGCAATCGTCTCATCATTTCACCACCCAATAGGAAATAATGGTATATTTATTAATTATAACAAAAAGTGAACACACGTTCTATCCTGTTCCTAAATAAAAAACGAGGCAGCCCTCACTTTTTATGTCTTCTATTTGTTTAAGCTCCTACGGCTTTGCTTTATTGTTAACGGTAAAATAACTAAACGGATAAAGATGGTGACAAAGATAATCGATAAGCCAAAGCTTCTATATGAAATTTTAACGACTTCTTTAATAGATTACTATTAACTTTCACGCGTTTGCATAAAGTTTTGAATACATTTTCACTTGAATATGTAAGCGTTTAATTTTAAAATATGATTACAAGTCTAATAATATATTAGAGGTGGGTTATGATGGCAGACTATTATTTAACTGTTTTCAATCAATCGGGTGAACAATTATTAAATGAAACCATCCAAGCAGCTAGTGATGAGGAAGCGAAACGGATAGGGGAGCAAAAGCTAGCAGAAGCAAATTATAGTGCGCACCCTCATCGATTAACAAGAGCTGGAAAGCTATTACTTTTTCACCGCTAAGCTGTAGCTAGACAGGGTTCTAACTGTAACAGTTATACTTTGTTGTAATTAAATAAATGAGGCAGACCAATAGGTCCGCCTCATTTATTTAAATTTATCTATACTAATGCTATTACTTTTCGATTTTCAACTGCTTTCGAAACACTTCACGAACCATATACGCTACACCATGCATATCATTTGAACGAGTCACCCAATCTGCTTCTTGTTGAACTGATTTTGGTGAGTTTCCCATCGCTACTCCCAAACCTGCTTGCGTAATAAGATCTATATCCTCTTCGGTTGAACCAATTGCTACTACTTGATCTAACCCGATCCCAAGTTCACGCCCTAAACGTTGGAGTCCTCTTACCTTCGAAACACCCTCAGGTACAATACTAATTCGTCCTTGTTGACCTTCTATAACATTGATATTACCTACTTGTTTCTCTATTTCTTCAATAGCTTCTATTTTTTGATCTTGCTCTAAAAACTGAATTTGAATCTTCGGTGGTGCAATTGGATTATCTAAAATATAATCACAAATTGAATCGACAAAAGTGACTGGATAAAATAACGGATCACCGAGTCCTATCGTCATTTTTGCCATGAGCTGACTTTTGCTTCGTAATTTATTACCAATTCCATATCGTTCATGAAGAAGGCGTACGTGACAAGAATAATTTTCAAGTATTTCTCCAATTTGAAACACTTTATCTTCATGAATTCGTTTTTCAAATATAGGTTCATCCAATTCTGAAGCTAAATATGCACCATCGTGTGTAATTAAACATGAATCTAATTTTAAGGCCTTCGCAACTCTCTTAGCAGCTGGAAATGGTCGATCAGTCGCTAATGTAATATATACACCTTTACTTTTGACGAATTCAATCGCATCTTTTGTTTGTCGACTAAGGCGAGCATTAGAGCGTAAAAGAACCCCATCAATATTTAGAGCTAATAGACGGTAAGCCACAAAAATCCCCCTTCTCATTGTTCTACTAAGAACGTGACATACGTTATAGTAAAGACTATGAAAACGGGGGCTAGAATAGAACATTCTTTAGCTGTTGTTCAAAAAAGTCTGGCTCTGCTTTTTAAACACATATTATTAGAGCTCTTATTGCTCAGGATTTCCGTACAATTCCTCTAATGGCTCAGTGATAATACGATTAATATCTGTAATGATGACACTTAAACGTTGTTCTGCTTCCATCATCTTTGAAATGATTGGTTGTTGTTGCACTAATTCAAATAGCTGTTGTGCTTTTTGTGCCTCTTCTTCAGAAATTTGCACTCCTTGCATTTGCTTTTGCTGTAATTCCATTTGCATTTTACGGAAATTTTCAAGCATTTGATTTGCTGCTTGATCTTTCTCGATTTCTACATGCAATTGTTTTAATAATTTAAACTCATCACTTTCTTTAATCGTTTTTCCAAGTTCATGTGCTATATCGTAAATATTAGCCATAATAACTCCTCCTTCAATGTGGTATTTACCGACTCTACCATAATATGAGTTCAATTTCATCTCTCATGTTGATTTTTTATAAATTATTAACTAAACACTAATGTACAATCTATAAAAAAACAACTATTATACCTTGAATAAAGCCAATCATTCCCCCAAGAAGTGCCCCCAAATAAGTAATCATTTTAAATTCTCTTCTTGAAATCGAAAGGACCATTTCTTCGAGACGTTCTACAGCAAAGCCTTCCACTTGTCCTTTTACAACATCTTCTAAATTAAGTTTTTGCATTAGCCCTTCAAGACGTGAAACTAATGCTAAACCAGCCATGTCAACTACCTTAGGGATCCAGTTTTGAACGATTGTTTCTGCGTACGGTTTTGTCCAGTCATTTAATGGTTCAACCACCCAGCGATACACTGGAACACGCTCTACTACTGTTTTTTTTATAAATGAAATAATTTCCTCTTCCTCTACTTTATTTAAATAGTAAGAAAGTGGTTTTTCTTTAAGCTTATTCCACTCTTTTCTTAATACTGACTCAATCATTTTCTGTGCACTTTCATCATTTAAAAACTTAATGATCTCGGGCTGAACTTTATCGACTAATCGATCGTTGCCTAAAAACATTGATATCATATTTCCTAGTGTTCCTTTTCCCATTAAAAATCGGTCAATCATTTGACTTAATCGCTCTTTACCATCCTCATTTTGAAAGTAATCCTTTGTTCTTTCTAATATAAATTGGGTTAAGTTCGGAATGGTTTTTTCCAATTTTCTTGACCAATTCTTAGGTAACAATTGGTCAAGCGGTCGTTGTCTATTTTCAACGCAAAAAGTCTTTATGCTAGTTTTGATCCATTGCTCAGTTTTTACTTCGAGTGTATCTCGTACATTTTCCACTCCAAAACGTTGAGCCAATAAATCGTTTAATGTCGTATCACTTTCTAAAAATGAGGCGACTTCCTTTTGAGCCCACTGCTTCATTTCATGTGTGAACGTTTCATCAAGCAACTTTCGTTGTATCCCTTCAGGAGTCAAGAGGTGTTGAACAACCATCTTCCCTAATTGTTCCGCTAATTCTCCTCTTCTTTTAGGAATTAAACCGGGTGTAAACGGAATTCGCTTTTTTCCTATGTATATTGGATTATAGGGTCTGAACAACATCTTAATAGCTAAAGAATTAGTTACCCCACCAATAATTGCTCCAATGACGATCATTATCAAAACTAAAAGGACATCCTTCACTTTCTAACTAACCTCCTACAACTCATCTATTCACAAAAAATTGGTCATTTACATACTATACGCTATCAACAAATGCCTAATATACACTATTAACCATCATATCGAAAAAGTAAAAAAAAAGAAATGGTTGCCCCTTTTTTCTGTTTATAAAAATTGAGTGAAGGAGTGCTCCTAATGAAACAATCATTTCAATTAAAAAGAAGTTTCGATGATGCTTCTATTGTCCAGTTACCCCCTTCATTTCTAGGTCAAAGATCACTTAATACGAATACTTCAATTGAATTGTCATTTGGAAGTAAAACTGTGCATTGCCAGATTAAGAAAAACGAAGAATGTGAACATACCATCTTTCTATCAGAAAACCTATACAAAGAATTGAGTATTCCCTTTGAAAAGCCCATTCATCTCTTTTATCAGAACGGATGTTTAGCGATTGGGCCTCTGATTGGCATTTTTACAGCAGGCTTTACTTCTTCAAGTCAGTTCCCGTTAGGACAGAGAACTTTACAGTATACAAAAATGTTAAGAACCCAAGATGAAATTGGTGGTTTTTACTTCTTGTTTGGTCATCATCATATCAACTGGGAGAACGGAGAAATTAATGGGTATTTCCTAGAAAAAGGAAGCTGGACATTAATGACCGTTCCGTTTCCAAATGTAATCTATAACCGAATTCCAAACCGGCGCACCGAAAACCTTGAGGTTATCCAATCGGCAAAAGTAAAATTTGAAACCGATTATGCAATCCCATATTTCAACCCTAGCTTTTTTAATAAATGGGAGGTATATCAAAAACTATCGACGGTCGATAAAGTTCAACATTATTTACCTGAAAGCTTAAACAAACCAAACTACCTAGAAGTTCAGAAGCTATTAAAAAAATATAAACACCTTTATCTGAAACCGATTGAAGGAAGTCACGGTGAAGAAATCAAACAAATCATTAAACTCCCTGATGAGCCTTATTATTATTGTCGCTTCCATGAGGAAGAAAAGCTTCGTTTAAGAAGATACTCTAGCTTAAAAAGGCTATTACGTGATGAGTTCTCTCAAGGCTTAAATGATATTATTGTTCAACAAGGTATTGATCTTTTAAAAATCGGAAAACATCCACTCGACTTCCGAATTCATACAAATAAAAATATAGATGGACAGTGGGAAGTAAGTGCAATTGCAGCCAAAAAGGCTGGCTGGCAAAGTGTGACGACTCATATTCACCGTGGAGGAGAAGTGTTGTCGGTTGAAGAGCTTTGTCAAAACGGACTATTTTCAAAAGAGCAGGTACGTGACTTGAAGCGAGCTTCCATAATATTAAGTAAAGAAATAGAGCAGCAATTAGAAGGCTGCATTGGAGAAATTGGCTTTGACCTAGGAATGGACGAAAATGGGCAAGTTTGGCTATTTGAAGCCAATTCAAAACCTGGAAGATTAATTTTTGAACAAGGCAAATTAAAAAAAGAAGATATTACTTCTAGAGAGCTTCCATTAGAATATGCAATATATCTTAGTAATAAAGCATTGGAGACCCCTCACCAATTTATGAATAAACTGATCACTCTAGCCTAGTAATTAAAAAACACATTTCACAGTAAAATGGCTTCTCTAGCTTTCTTTTATTTGTTACGTTAAAATTAGAAAAAGTGAGTCGATGTTGACTTATCGTACGGCGGTGAAGGAAGTCTCGCTAGTCGGTGGCCGCTGCAGCTAGACATGAAAAGCGGAAGCGGCCGTTTACCGACGTACGGACTGGACTGAACCGCAGGAGATAAAGGAAACACGGAGAAGCGCTAGCGATCCGATGTTGACTTATCGTACGGCGGTGAAGGAAGTCTCACTAGTCGGTGGCCGCTGCAGCTAGACATGAAAAGCGGAAGCGGCCGTTTACCGACGTACGGACTGGACTGAACCGCAGGAGATAAAGGAAACACGGAGAAGCGCTAGCGATCCGATGTTGACTTATC
>NZ_JAFLJM010000059.1 GCF_017745675.1 Alkalihalobacillus sp. BA299 | reverse complement strand
TTAATAACTCAACTTTCGCACCAATAAAAGTTCAATAAGTTCAACAAGTAGTAGTTGCTGACGTCATTGAAATACTTACATTGACACTAAAAATTTGCATGAAAAAACACCCATCTGTTTGGTATAGTTGATTTGTCGAGAACCACATACCATACAGAAGAGGTGTCCTCTATATGATATCGAATAATGACCAAACTAAGCAACTACCAAATGAAATAAAATCTACATTTAAAGAATTACAAGTATTCAAACATCTTAGAAAAGCTGGGATTACCAAGTCATTTGGCTTTTCTTGCGCTTATTTATTTCAGCTTATTTTCTGTTTGATCTTTGAAAACAAAAACTGGTTTCGTACTCTTGAAAGCAAGAAATCTACGGATATTCCAGCTAAAGATGCGGTCTACCGTTTCTTAAACCGTTCAACTTACTCGTGGAGAAGGTTTCTACTTCTATTAAGCGCACACTCGATTGAAAAAGTAAGTAAACTGACGAATCATGAGCGTATCAAAGTACTGATTGTTGACGATTCTTCCTATGATAAAAATCGAAGGAAATCGGTTGAACTCCTTGCGCGTTGTTTTGACCATGCTTCTCAAAAAATGCGTTTTTACAAAGGTTTTCGTATGCTTACCCTTGGGTGGTCTGACGGTACAACGTTTATGCCTGTAGACTTTTCTTTATTGAGCTCTAAAAACAGTATCATCAACGGAATATCAGATAAAATTGATAAACGCAGTTCTGGTTATAAGCGACGTCTAGAAGCTTTACAATCCGCACCTGAACAGATTCCAGCGATGATTCAACGTGCGATGAACACGGGGATTGAAGCTTCTTATGTTCTGATGGATACTTGGTTTACACATCAACCGCTTATTAAAGAAATCAAGGA
>NZ_JAFLJM010000058.1 GCF_017745675.1 Alkalihalobacillus sp. BA299 | reverse complement strand
TGGGGTAACCTTTTGGGGCCAGCCGCCTAAGGTGGGACAGATGATTGGGGTGAAGTCGTAACAAGGTAGCCGTATCGGAAGGTGCGGCTGGATCACCTCCTTTCTATGGAGTATTTACTCTAGTCGACAGACAACTTCGGTTGTTTGACGCTTGTGCTGTTTTGTTCAGTTTTGAGAGAACTCAAAACTGTCTGATTAACTTTTTGCATCTGCGTCTACGAGTGTAGCTTCGAAGTGAGCTTCCTCGATGCAAGGCAGCATGAAGTATAACTCAGACGAATGTTCAAGGTGTGATTGAAGTCAGTCGCCTTGTTCAGTTTTGAGAGAATTTCAACTCTCAATTTTATAAACTTTATTTCTAATTTGAAGACGAATTAGAAGCAAGAAGCAAGGAGTACGAGGCGGCAAGTTCTTGAGTAGCAGAGTGTACGTTTAAATGGTACATGAGCAACGCAAAGAACGCAGCCGACGAAGTAATCCGCCGCTTATCATTCGTCAGATTGTTCTTTGAAAACTAGATAACAACAAATAGACATTGAGTTTTACCGGGATGTATGTAAATACATCTAGTGAACTCGATAAGTCAAGAATTCATAAACCTTTTGTAAGATGAAAAGTTTGTATAGAAGTGAAGTATTTCTGACAAACTTAGAAGTTTTAAAAGAAGCAAGGAGTTCGAGGAAGTGAAGTCCCGAGGAACGGATCGTATCAATAATACGTGAGTACCGCAGGGGCAAAACTGACGAAGAAATTTGCAGCTTTTTTTAAAACGAAAAAGACAAATTAGAAGCAAGGAGTACAAGGCGGTAAGATCTCGAGTAGCGGAGTGTACGTTTAAAGGGTACATGAGCAACACAGAGAGCGTAGCCAACGAAGTAATCCGCCGCTTATCATTTGTCGAATGGTTAAGTTATGAAGGGCGCACGGTGAATGCC
>NZ_JAFLJM010000056.1 GCF_017745675.1 Alkalihalobacillus sp. BA299 | reverse complement strand
TGAACATATCCATAATTGGATTGAGATACAGTTTTACACCGTCTGAACACTTAAATTCTGTAATATCTGTTGCTAGTTTTTGATGACACACATTTGTATAAAAACGACGCTTAATACGGTTCTTAGCAACAGTTCCAATAGTTCCTTTGTAAGAACTATACTTGCGTGATTTTCTTCTGAACTTATCTCCTTTAAGTCCAAGTTTATTCATGATGCGTTGCACCTTCTTATGATTGACTTTGAAACTGCGGTTTTTCAATTCCAAATGGATACGCCTATAACCATAATTGCCATCATTTTCATCAAAAATGGCTTGAGCGCATTCTTCAAGTTCTTGATCTGGATTTTCCCTTTTCATCATTTTTATATGATAATGGTAGGAGGATTCAGGAATACCGACTATGTGTAAAACATCCTTTAATTTGAATTTTTCTTTGAGTTCGAATGATAACGCTGCTTGTGCTTTTCGAGATAGCTCTCCTGATCCATCTGAAAAGCACGCAACTTTTTTAAATATTCTACCTCTAAACGAAGAAGCTCGTTTTCTCTCTCCAATTTTTGTTCATACGTCATTTCTTTTTTGTTTCTTTCGTTCTTTTCTTTATTAGACATAGGTGACCGTCCTTTCGATCTATCCAGGGCTTCAACACCACCATCTAACAAAGTCTTTTTCCAAGCAGTTATCATAGAGGGGTTTGTCAGCCCAAAGTGAAGAGCTGTTTCCATTACTGAAGAACCTGTTCTTTTCATAAATCTTAATACATCCAGTTTAAATTGAACAGGATAATTTTCCTTCCCCCTCTTTCTTAGTAATCCATTCTTTCCGAATTGCTCATATAGTTTTACCCACCTCTTAATGACAGTACTACTTTTTATCCCATACTTCTTAGCCAAAAGGTCATATCCTAGTTTTCCTGCTTGATATTCTTTAACTAGCATTAACTTAAATTGTTCACTATATTTAGCCATTAAAAACACCCCAAAAGTTAGATTTCACTCTAACTTTTGGGGTGCAGTACA
>NZ_JAFLJM010000055.1 GCF_017745675.1 Alkalihalobacillus sp. BA299 | reverse complement strand
TATTGACAAAAAAGCGCTATCATTATACTATTGTGTTACGTAAACGTTTACTATAAACTTATTAATCAATTAGGAGGAATTTAATATGAAAAACAAAGTAAAATGGAGCGGTGTATTTCCAGCAGTTCTTATCCCATTTAACGAGGATTATTCAATTGATGAGCAAGGATTTCGTGAGTTAGTTCGTTGGGTAGCGAGTCATGAAGGCGTTAATGGTATCGTTGTAAACGGACATACAGGTGAAATTATGACTTTACTTCCTGAAGATCGTGCGGAAGCTGTACGAATTGCGGCTGATGAGTTACAAGGTCGAATCCCAGTCATTTCTGGTGTATCAGCTGAGGGAACAATTGAAGCGATCCAACATGCTCAAGCAGTTGAAAAAGCAGGTGGAGAAGGAATCCTACTTATGCCGCCACACTCATGGATCCGATTTGGTATGCAGCCAGAATCAACGGTTGAGTTTTTCAAAGACGTAGCGGAAGCGATCAACATTGGTATTGTTGTTCATGAGTATCCAACGTGGACAAAAGCATCGTACACAACTGAGCAATTATTAGAAATGGCTAAAATTCCAAATGTTGTAGCTGTTAAAGTCGGACAAAGAGACATGGCGCAATATGAAGTGGATGTTAGGGCATTAAAACAACAGGCTCCAGATGTAGCACTATTAACTTGTCATGATGAATATCTACTGCCTACTTTAATTCAAGGCATTGATGGTGCCCTTGTTGGTTTTGGTTGCTTTGTGCCAGACCTAATCGCAGAGTTAGTAAAATGCGTGAATAACCAAGATTTAGCTGCAGCTAACGAAGTCTATGACCGTATTTTCGAATTAAAGCATGCGATTTACAAAATGGATGAGCCTTCTTCGACTTCTCATTTACGTATGAAAGAAGCCATGTATCAACGTGGATTAATTAGCAGCTCCCTAGCACGACGTCCTGTTTTACCTTTATCTGAAGAAGATGTAGAGGAAATTCGTCAAGGATTACTAAAAGTAGGCTTGATTGAGGAAAAAGCAAAAGCATAATGAGATTTATTGGTGGTTGCAG
>NZ_JAFLJM010000054.1 GCF_017745675.1 Alkalihalobacillus sp. BA299 | reverse complement strand
CCATTCGGATATCCCCGGATCAAAGCTTACTTACAGCTCCCCGAGGCATTTCGGTGTTCGTCCCGTCCTTCGTCGGCTCCTAGTGCCAAGGCATTCACCGTGCGCCCTTCATAACTTAACCATTCGATGAATGATAAACGTCGAATCTCTTCGTCAACTTCGCTTTCTGCGCTACTCACGTATCCGTTAAACATACGCTCCGTTGCTTTAAAGCTTGTTTCCTCGATCTTCTTGTTTCTAATTCATCTCTGATCGACAAATGATAAGCGGCGGATTACTTCGTTGGCTACGCTCTCTCTAGTTGCTCATGTACCCTTTAAACGTACACTCCGCTACTCGAGATCTTGCCGCCTCGTACTCCTTGCTTCTCACTTGCCTTTACATTTTTATAAAGGTTGTTGAATTCTTGACGACTCAAGTTTCTCTTGGTTACACCAAAGTGCAACCCGGTAAAATCTTGATGTCATTTCTAGCTTTCATTATCCAGTTTTCAAAGAACCAGGCTACTGACTTCAATCACAGCATGTAGCACATCTTGATGATACATGGTACTGCCTTGCTCCGAGAAACTAATATTGTCAGCGCCACTCGTAGACTAGACGCAGGAGCAAATGTTATCTTATGATAAAAGTCACTTTTCATTATTACCAAAAGTAGCTTTTATATCATACAACAGAAACTTTTAAATTTCAAACGGTATTTTCTGGTGGAGCCTAGCGGGATCGAACCGCTGACCTCCTGCGTGCAAGGCAGGCGCTCTCCCAGCTGAGCTAAGGCCCCATATTTTATATTTAAATCAATTTTATGGTGGGCCTAAGTGGACTCGAACCACCGACCTCACGCTTATCAGGCGTGCGCTCTAACCAGCTGAGCTATAGGCCCTTAGCCAACTTGTAATTAAGAGAGAATGAGTTTTGAGTTCTCTCAAAACTGAACAAAAAAGACCAAAGCGTACATACCGCAGTATGCATCGACTAGAGTAAATACTCCATAGAAAGGAGGTGATCCAGCCGCACCTTCCGATACGGCTACCTTGTTACGACTTCACCCCAATCACCTGTCCCACCTTAGGCGGCTGGCCCCAAAAGGTTACCCCACCGACTTCGGGTGTTACAAACTCTCGTGGTGTGACGGGCGGTGTGTACAAGGCCCGGGAACGTATTCACCGCGGCATGCTGATCCGC
>NZ_JAFLJM010000053.1 GCF_017745675.1 Alkalihalobacillus sp. BA299 | reverse complement strand
TTCCCCCATTCGGATATCCCCGGATCAAAGCTTACTTACAGCTCCCCGAGGCATTTCGGTGTTCGTCCCGTCCTTCGTCGGCTCCTAGTGCCAAGGCATTCACCGTGCGCCCTTCATAACTTAACCATTCGACAAATGATAAGCGGCGGATTACTTCGTTGGCTACGCTCTCTGTGTTGCTCATGTACCCTTTAAACGTACACTCCGCTACTCGAGATCTTGCCGCCTCGTACTCCTTGCTTCTAATTTGTCTCTTAAATTCGATGAATGATAAACGTCGAATCTCTTCGTCAACTTCGCTTTCAGCGCTACTCACGTATCCGTTAAACATACGCTCCGTTGCTTTAAAGCTCGTTTCCTCGATCTTCTTGTTTCTAATTCATCTCTGATCGACAAATGATAAGCGGCGGATTACTTCGTTGGCTGCGCTCTCTCTAGTTGCTCATGTACCCTTTAAACGTACACTCCGCTACTCGAAAACTTGCCGCCTCGTACTCCTTGCTTCTCACTTGCATTTACATTTTTATAAAGGTTGTTGAATTCTTGACGACTCAAGTTACTCTTGGTTACACATTGTGCAACCCAGTGAAATCTTGATGTCTTTTCTAGCATTCATTATCCAGTTTTCAAAGAACCAAGCTACTGACTTCAATCACATCTTGTAGCACTTTTTGATGATAGTTCGTGCTGCTTTGCTCCGTAGAAGCTAACAACAGTCAGCAAGCATTACTCGTAAACAAAGGAACAACTGTTTCTAGAGATAAAAATAACTTCTGAGCAAGCTCAAAAGCGACTCTTATATCTTATAACAAATCATCTAGAATTTCAATGGTATTTTTTGAGAGTAGTTCTCTCAAAACTGAACAAGGCGACTGACTTCAATCACACCTTGAACATTCGTCTGTGTTATACTTCATGCTGCCTTGCATCGAGGAAGCTCACTTCGAAGCTACACTCGTAGACGCAGATGCAAAAAGTTAATCAAACAGTTTTGAGTTCTCTCAAAACTGAACAAAAAAGACCAAAGCGTACATACCGAAGTATGCATCGACTAGAGTAAATACTCCATAGAAAGGAGGTGATCCAGCCGCACCTTCCGATACGGCTACCTTGTTACGACTTCACCCCAATCATCTGTCCCACCTTAGGCGGCTGGCCCCAAAAGGTTACCCCACCGACTTCGGGTGTTACAAACTCTCGTGGTGTGACGGGCGGTGTGTACAAGGCCCGGGAACGTATTCACCGCGGCATGCTGATCCGC
>NZ_JAFLJM010000052.1 GCF_017745675.1 Alkalihalobacillus sp. BA299 | reverse complement strand
ATCCGTAGAGTCTAGTGGCGATAGCGAAGAGGCCACACCCGTTCCCATGCCGAACACGGAAGTTAAGCTCTTCAGCGCCGATGGTAGTTGGGGGCTTCCCCCTGTGAGAGTAGGACGTCGCTAGGCATATGTATGGAGGATTAGCTCAGCTGGGAGAGCACCTGCCTTACAAGCAGGGGGTCGGCGGTTCGAGCCCGTCATCCTCCACCATTTTAGACGTTAAAAACTTAGAAGTAGGAAGTTAGAGAGTCTTTCTTAGAAGCTTTACAATTAATCCAACCTTCTATATCTAAGTACTAATACCTAGTTTGCCGGTGTAGCTCAATTGGTAGAGCAACTGACTTGTAATCAGTAGGTTGGGGGTTCAAGTCCTCTCGCCGGCACCAGAAATATAATATGTTTTGTTTGAGCCATTAGCTCAGTTGGTAGAGCATCTGACTTTTAATCAGAGGGTCGAAGGTTCGAGTCCTTCATGGCTCACCATTTATAATGCGGGTGTGGCGGAATTGGCAGACGCGCTAGACTTAGGATCTAGTGTCTTTGACGTGGGGGTTCGAGTCCCTTCACCCGCACCAAACAAAACGCGGAAGTAGTTCAGTGGTAGAACATCACCTTGCCAAGGTGAGGGTCGCGGGTTCGAGTCCCGTCTTCCGCTCCAAATAAATGTCTGCTTTGCCGGGGTGGTGGAATTGGCAGACACACAGGACTTAAAATCCTGCGGTAGGTGACTACCGTGCCGGTTCAAGTCCGGCCCTCGGCACCATTTGCGCCCTTAGCTCAGCTGGATAGAGTGTTTGACTACGAATCAAAAGGTCGGGAGTTCGAATCTCTCAGGGCGCACCATTATTACGGGAAGTGGCTCAGCTTGGTAGAGCACCTGGTTTGGGACCAGGGGGTCGCAGGTTCAAATCCTGTCTTCCCGACCATTCAATTAAGGGGCCTTAGCTCAGCTGGGAGAGCGCCTGCCTTGCACGCAGGAGGTCAGCGGTTCGATCCCGCTAGGCTCCACCAATGTTTTTTAAAAAAGTGTTGACATCTATTTTGTATCTTGTTAAGATAGAGAAGTCGCTTTTAAGACACTAAAAAGTTCTTTGAAAACTGAACAAAAAGCCAAGCGAAATAAAGAGATACATGATATCTCGTCAATGTTTTAAAAACGTCACAGTGATGAATGATCTTCGATTAAGAACGCGAACGTCCTGTTCGCAACATCGAAGCCACCACATCCTGTGGAAGTGAGCTTAATCAAACACTTTTATGGAGAGTTTGATCCTGGCTCA
>NZ_JAFLJM010000051.1 GCF_017745675.1 Alkalihalobacillus sp. BA299 | reverse complement strand
GGTACCGACCCCCAAAAGTTAGAGTAGAAAACTAACTTTTGGGGGTATTTTTATGGCCAAATATAGTGAGGAATTTAAAATAAAGCTTGTTACTGAGTATTTACATGGAGAACTTGGATATAAATTATTGGCGAAAAAATACAATATGCCCTCTCAAACACCATTACAAGATTGGGTAAGAGCCTATAAGATCCAAGGAATTGAGGGATTAAAGCGAAGAAAAGTGAACAAAGCTTATTCTATTCAATTTAAATTAGATACGATACAATTTATGATAGAGACAGGTGCTTCTTATCAGGAAACTGCTAATCAATTTAGATTGAACAATCCTTCATTAATTCACCGCTGGATGAAAACATTTAATGAACAAGGAATAGAAGGCCTGAACCTAAAGTCAAAGGGGCGACCTTCTATGTCTAAAAAACCAAACAAAAAGAAAAACGAAAATAAAAAACTGACACGTGAAGAAGAATTAGAACGAGAGAATGAATTACTAAGGCTAGAAGTAGCATACTTAAAAAAGTTGAGAGCTTTTCGGGAAAATCCGAGTGCCTTCCACGAAAAGCGCAAGCAAAGGTCGCATTCGAACTCAAAGAAGAAGGATTCCGATTAAAAGATATTCTCCTTATCGTGGGCATCCCAGAAGCAACTTACCATTACCAAGTGAAAAATTCTGGCAATGAAGATTCGGACGCAAACTTAAAAGAAATCATTACAGATCTATTTAAAAAGTTTAATGAACGTTATGGTTATAAGCGAATAACTAATGAATTAAAGAAATTAGGTCATTCCATCAACCATAAAAAAGTGTATCGCATCATGCGAGAATTGGGATTAAAATGTGTGAAATTTATGCGAAAATCCCGTAAATATAATTCTTATAAGGGGAACGTTGGAAACGTAGCGAAGAACCGATTATCACGCCGTTTTAGTACACCTATTCCTCTTCAAAAATTAGTAACCGACATTACAGAATTCAAGTGTCTAGGCGAAGAGAAGTTATATTTCAATCCGTTTCTTGACCTTTATAACGGGGAAATTGTTGCTTATGAAATTAAGAAACGTCCAACGTTAGATCTTGTCATGGAACCTTTAAAAGAAACGATAGAGATAATAAAGAATCGTGCAACCTATCGCACCACCATCCATTCCGATCAAGGCTGGCATTATCAGCACAACCAATGGGTGAGGACATTAAAGAAGAATAAAGTATTCCAAAGCATGTCACGTAAAGCAACCTGCGCAGACAACGCTTCGATGGAGAACTTCTTTGGGATCTTAAAGCAAGAAATGTATTATGGGGAAGAATTGGTAAGCTATGAAGAATTAAAAAGACGAATTGAAGAATATATCTACTGGTATAACCATGAACGATCAAAAGAAAAATTGGCTGGGATGAGTCCAGTTGAATATCGAACTCACTCCAGCCAATCAGCTGCATAATAAAACTCTAACTTTTAGGGGTAAGCACC
>NZ_JAFLJM010000050.1 GCF_017745675.1 Alkalihalobacillus sp. BA299 | reverse complement strand
ACGTAATGGGAAATCTCATCTTGAGGGGGGCTTCACGCTTAGATGCTTTCAGCGCTTATCCCGTCCACACGTAGCTACCCAGCTATGCTCCTGGCGGAACAACTGGTACACCAGCGGTGTGTCCATCCCGGTCCTCTCGTACTAAGGACAGCTCCTCTCAAATTTCCTACGCCCACGACGGATAGGGACCGAACTGTCTCACGACGTTCTGAACCCAGCTCGCGTACCGCTTTAATGGGCGAACAGCCCAACCCTTGGGACCTACTTCAGCCCCAGGATGCGATGAGCCGACATCGAGGTGCCAAACCTCCCCGTCGATGTGGACTCTTGGGGGAGATAAGCCTGTTATCCCCAGGGTAGCTTTTATCCGTTGAGCGATGGCCCTTCCATGCGGAACCACCGGATCACTAAGCCCGACTTTCGTCCCTGCTCGACTTGTAGGTCTCGCAGTCAAGCTCCCTTATGCCTTTGCACTCTGCGAATGATTTCCAACCATTCTGAGGGAACCTTTGGGCGCCTCCGTTACTGTTTAGGAGGCGACCGCCCCAGTCAAACTGCCCACCTGACACTGTCCCTGAACCGGATCACGGTTCGAGGTTAGAACTTCAATACAGCCAGGGTAGTATCCCACCGACGCCTCCACGTAAGCTGGCGCTCACGCTTCTGCGGCTCCTACCTATCCTGTACAAGCTGTACCAAAATCCAATATCAAGCTACAGTAAAGCTCCATGGGGTCTTTCCGTCCTGTCGCGGGTAACCTGCATCTTCACAGGTAATATAATTTCACCGGGTCTCTCGTTGAGACAGTGTCCAAGTCGTTACACCATTCGTGCGGGTCGGAACTTACCCGACAAGGAATTTCGCTACCTTAGGACCGTTATAGTTACGGCCGCCGTTTACTGGGGCTTCGGTTCACAGCTTCGGCTTACGCCTAACCACTCCCCTTAACCTTCCAGCACCGGGCAGGTGTCAGCCCCTATACTTCGCCTTGCGGCTTCGCAGAGACCTGTGTTTTTGCTAAACAGTCGCTTGGACCTATTCACTGCGGCTCTCTCGGGCATACACCCTAACAGAGCACCCCTTCTCCCGAAGTTACGGGGTCATTTTGCCGAGTTCCTTAACGAGAGTTCTCCCGAGCGTCTTAGAATTCTCTTCCCGCCTACCTGTGTCGGTTTGCGGTACGGGCACCTCTCACCTCGCTAGAGGCTTTTCTTGGCAGTGTAGGATCAGGAACTTCGGTACTACATTTCCCTCGCTATCACAGCTCAGCCTTTATGGTAAGCGGATTTGCCTACTTACCAGCCTAACTGCTTAGACGCGCATCCATCAGCGCGCTTACCCTACCTTACTGCGTCCCCCCATTGCTCAAACGGTGAGGAGGTGGTACAGGAATTTCAACCTGTTGTCCATCGCCTACGCCTTTCGGCCTCGGCTTAGGTCCCGACTTACCCTGAGCGGACGAGCCTTCCTCAGGAAACCTTAGGCTTTCGACGGAGGGGATTCTCACCCCTCTTTTCGCTACTCATACCGGCATTCTCACTTCTAAGC
>NZ_JAFLJM010000005.1 GCF_017745675.1 Alkalihalobacillus sp. BA299 | reverse complement strand
AGACCGCCTGCGCGCGCTTTACGCCCAATAATTCCGGACAACGCTTGCCACCTACGTATTACCGCGGCTGCTGGCACGTAGTTAGCCGTGGCTTTCTGGTTAGGTACCGTCAAGGTGCCGCCCTATTCGAACGGCACTTGTTCTTCCCTAACAACAGAGCTTTACGACCCGAAGGCCTTCATCACTCACGCGGCGTTGCTCCGTCAGACTTTCGTCCATTGCGGAAGATTCCCTACTGCTGCCTCCCGTAGGAGTCTGGGCCGTGTCTCAGTCCCAGTGTGGCCGATCACCCTCTCAGGTCGGCTACGCATCGTCGCCTTGGTGAGCCGTTACCTCACCAACTAGCTAATGCGCCGCGGGCCCATCCTGTAGTGTTAGGAAATCCCAACTTTTACATTGACACCATGTGGTGTCAATGATTATCCGGTATTAGCTCCGGTTTCCCGAAGTTATCCCAGTCTACAGGGCAGGTTGCCCACGTGTTACTCACCCGTCCGCCGCTAACCAATTAAGAGCAAGCTCTTAATTGGTCCGCTCGACTTGCATGTATTAGGCACGCCGCCAGCGTTCGTCCTGAGCCAGGATCAAACTCTCCATAAAAGTGTTTGATTAAGCTCATTGTCACAAACGTGACGTTTTAAAACATTGACGAGATATCATGTATCTCTTTATTTCGCTTGGCTTTTTGTTCAGTTTTCAAAGAACTTATGATGTCGTTGTTAGCGACAGGAAATATATCTTACCACGCTATCAACTTTTAATCAACAACTAATTTTTGGTAAGTTATTAGTTGTTGTTTTTCGCTTTTTTTAAGAGCGACATTCAATAATTTATCATGTTTCTTTATTATCTGCAACACCTTTTTAGCTGAAGTTGAAAATAATTTTTGCTGATAAATCATTGTGTCGTTCAGAAGCGACAAGAAATAATATATCAAATATAGTAAGATAACGCAATACTTTTCTAAAATTTTTTTATCTTTTCTTCAATACTAATATAGTAGAATTATATTACTTATTTTCCTTCTTGTTCAGTTTGTTCTTCATTTGGAAAAATACGGAATTTAAATGCTTTTTTGACTAGCAACGTACTCACCTCACTTATCACAAACACTCGTTCTTATCATAGCAGAAGCCGTTATTTTATGATCACCAGTAATCATAATCGTTCTAACCCTAACCACAATGCAGTATTCAACATCCTTTAATTTACCTTTTTTATTAATTTTTTTTTACCCCAACACTTAACTTACCTTTCTTATTTTTCATTCGTTCCTTTAATAAATAACTCAATCCCTTGTAATATTCCGGCATGGTATAGCGCCACTAAAATCACTAATGTAACAGGACCAATAATTAAACCAACAAATCCAAAAAGCTGTAAGCCAATAAAAAGAGAGATTAAAGTCGCCAACGGATTAATTCCCAAATTTGAAGAAAGGACTTTCGGTTCAGCAAGCTGCCTTTGAACAAGGACTAAAGCGTATAAAATCATTAACCCGAATGCCAAAAAGTAATTTCCAGTAATCAAACAATAAATGATCCAAGGCACAAAAATTAACCCCGTCCCTAAATACGGCAAAAAATCTAATACGGCGGCGATGACCGCAATCGTTAAAGCATTTTCTATTTGAAGGATCATGAACCCTACAATAATGATTACAAACGACAAACTAATTAATATGATTTGGGCTATGAAAAAACCAACTACTTTTGTCTTTAATTCGTGATTGATATCCTGCATTTTTTGATAGTAGGTTGGAGGAATCGCCCCTTTTAAAAATTCTCCTATTCGATCCCAATCTTTGCTAATGAAATACATCGCAATTAAAATAAACAAAATTGCCGTAATGGTAATCGGTAAAACACTAATAAATTGTGATAGTCCATTAGCCAGTGCTTGTCCAACCTTCCCAAGAAATGTAGCCAATTCAAGACCATATTCCTGAATATATTCTTGAACCGTTACTTGCTGTGTATTATTTAGGTTATTAAATAGCTGATTAATCTCTTCCCATAATGGGATAACATTTTGATTTAATAAACTATTAATATACATTAAACTTGTTTCAATATTCCCTGAAATTTGAAGAGAGAGATATTCAATTCCTTCAATAATTTTAAGGATTAATAAAAAAATGATACTGCCCAATACTCCAAATAATAATAGAATACTAATTAATACGGATAGACCTCTTGGGATTTTCAGTTTTTTAGTTAAGAGATTTACTAATGGATTCAAAAGGAAAGCAAATCCAGCTGCAATAATAAATGGATAAGCTAACCTAAACGTAAAATAAATCAGTAAACCAACAACAGTGACTAAAAACAGCACAATCGACACACGTAAAATCAATCTAAGAATCCTCTTCTCACTCACCTGTTTTGCTCCTCTAATTTTTACTTTGTAAATGTCATTATATTGGTATTTTATACCTTTAAAATATAGTTCTGCAATATTAGAGAGCATCAAAGGTACATCTGTTGTTACACCCTCCACTTTTACGGTACCAATTCGTTATTAAAATCCAAGTTAATTCAGAAATAGCTCCTCTCATCGGAACTTTATCTAATATGATTCATATTTCATCAGCTGAAACATAAAAATTTCATTATAAGGTCAAAAAGGGGTGAACGGCTTGAAAGAACAGCGGTGTTTTACTCAAAAGCTACCTCAACATCTAAAAAAATTAAAAAAAGAGTTAAAAAAACTTACCTACCCAACAATGTTTGAACAGCATGTATCCGATGAACAATTCCTTATTGATCAAATTAAAAGCGAAACCGGACAAAAAAATCGAAACAATGTCACACGAACTCAAGCTTATCTTGAGTTTTATCAAACGTTTCCTGAAATCCATTGGGCATTATTAGGTCATATGGTTTCTAGAAATGGCGCTTGGAACATGACGGATTTAAAAGGAGATTTGTTATCACGAGTACTATCAAGTCAAGAAAGGAAGGAAGGAGTTTTTCAAGTTTTTAGAGCGAAGGTAATTGGCTTATATTTCAAGATGTCTTTCCGCAAATGCTACTTTATCGAGAAAGTGTGAAAAGACAAACCAACCTCTTTCATCTTTTACCATCTTTTGATGTTTCAAAGTTTATGTACGCCCTGTGGAATTACTTTTGGCGAACCAATGATAAATACACATTAGCGATTGGACTAGTCATAAATGAACAAAGTTATTTAGAAAAAAGAGTGATTAAAAACCGATTCTTCCAAAAAACAGTGCTAGAAACGTTCAAATTTAAAATACAGGAGCCATTTAGCTAAAACCAAATTTTATTCCCCTATAAAAAAGAGAACGAAGTGGATGTGATCGGGCAAAGTATATTTCATTTCTCGTCCTTACATGACCGAATTTCATTAGGCAAACGATTGTATGAACTGCTGTTTGACGAAACACTTTACGATCACATTTACCAGTGGTCTTTAACGCACCCTCATACTGGTTCAAGAAGGGATTATTGGCCAAAGATCTTTAATGACATTAACGAATCACTGCCTAGTGAGCTTTTTAAACGACGAACAATAAACTGCAAATTAAGACTTGGTGCCAAGCGGATCTACAGTCCAAAGCTACAATTTGTTTGGAAAGATGTTGAACATGAACCAGCTGAAAAAGGAGATTGGTATCGCGACTGGACGGATCTTTATTATTTACAAAAAAATGATACAGAAGTGGACGGAGATATTTATGAAGATTATTGTGAATCGTTTCTTTAAGTTGATCATCCTCCTCATATTATTCATAGGCGTTGCTTTATTTGAATATGCTTCAGCAGGCCTTGGACTGTTAAATCATTCAAATGAATGGCATTACTTTTACTCTTCCTTTGGTTACACCGTCTTTATTTTATTATTGTGGACGTTTCATGAGTGGATGTTACCAAACTAGCAAGAATAACAGCTGTGATTCCACCTACAAGCTTACCAACGATCATCGCAAAAACCATCTCTTTGTTCATCCCAGCAACAAACCCAAGGTGCCCACCAAAAACAAAAGCCCCACTAACTGCAAATGCTACATTAATCACTTTTCCACGTGGCTCCATCTCTTTTAACATTGATAGCATAGGGATATTATGAGCTAATGAAGCAACAAGACCAGCTGTGGCCACTTGACTAATACCTAATATTTTACCTAGTCTAATCAGATAGTTATTAAACACATTAATCATAAAGGTAACCATAGGAAATGCTCCTGCTAGCATAATTGCTATCAGACCGATGATCATAATCCCTTCATCTATTGGAGTCATATTCGGTATAACGACTATCCCCGTTAAAGTTTCAATGATAATCGCAGTCAATCCAATGATCGCCACAATTTCAATTCCTTTTCCGAAAATCCGAAAAGCTCCTATCATATGATTTGGAAGCTTCCATAATCCTGCCAAAATTATGATTGAAAAAATAATTGGAATAATTAGGTTTATTAAGATTATGTTTAAGCTTAAATTAGCTACCATTCCACCAACTAAACATCCTAATGGAATCGTGATGATTCCTAGAAGTATTCCTTTTGCAAAATACGGTTGATCCTCTTTTTCAATAATTCCTAGAGCTACAGGTATAGTAAAAACAATGGTTGGGCCCATCATCGTTCCTAAAAAGACCCATGCAAATAATTCAGCATCGGCAGTTTGAGACATTTCCCGAGCAAGAGCATATCCTCCCATATCAAGAGCTAATATAATATTGGCAAAAGTGGCAGGGTCTGCTCCTACTAGATTATATATTGGAACGATTATTGGCGTTAAGATCATAGTAACCACCGGAGCCAAAGATACAATGCCCACCATGGCTAATGTTAAAGGACCCATGGCTTTAAACCCGTCCGTAAACCTCTCACCTAAACCAAATTTATTACCTATACATTTATCAATTGCACCTAAACAAAGGAAAGCTACCATGATATAGACTATGATGTCATTGATCCCCACCAAAATACCACCTTTAACAGCACACACTTATATTGCTACTACTAATTAATTAAATTTGTTTTAACAACCTTCAAAATGACGTGCAATTTCAGCCACGACTTGGGTACTTTTTCTAAGAACTGTATCAAACATAACCGATGTAACTGTAGCCTCTGTAATATGTTCATTCAATTGATTATAGATGTCTTGATGCAAAACAAAGCTCTTATTTCCTAATCGAACCGGCCGAGTGATTATCTTAAGCGAATCTCCTAACCTAGCTTCTTGAAGGTACAAAATATCGAGCCTTAATACAACAGTACCTAAACTTTGTTTTTCATCAAATACGAAGCCAGCCTTTTGATACCAGTCTCTACGTCCTTTTTCTATATAAGAAACATATATACTATTATTCACATGTCCTAAATCATCAATATCGGTTTCTTTTACATTGATATTTATTACAGTCTTCAACAGAACATCACCTACATTTGTTTTAGCATATATTATACTATATTTTAAGCATAATAAAGAATTTTAAACTTAGTAACTACACAGTAGAGCAGACACTTATGAGTCACCTTCCACCTTTTCATAAGCATCATCTATCCTGTTTTACCTTGTGAATACACTCGTCCACTCAACTTCTTCACAATGTAGGGCGATCCCCATTACATATTTCGCTTTTTAAATAGCAAATAAATAAAAAATGGTGCCCCAATACCAGCGGTAAATACCCCCGCAGGAATATCAAGCGGTAAAAATGCTGTTCTAGCGACAACATCTGCTATGACAACAAGAAGTCCCCCTATTAATCCTGAAATAGGGACTAGCGCTGTAAATGATTGACCGATTAACTTTCTTGCAATGTGAGGGGCGATGAGACCAACAAAGCCAATTCCACCCGCAAATGCTACAGCAGCACCCGTTAATGCAACACTAATAAATAATAAAAGAAAGCGATAAAATTGTACTCTAACTCCTAAACCTAGAGCCACATCATCACCTAGTTCTTTGACATTTACAATCCTTGCAAAAAATAAAGTAAGTGGAATAAAAATGAGTACCCATGGGAGCATACCATATACATCATTCCAATTCGCACCGTAAACACTTCCTGTTAACCAAAGATATGCTTTACTTGCCACAGTAATTTCACTTAATACGATCATCATCGTAGTTAGTGCTTTCATTCCAGCAGCGACACCAATCCCAATGAGGACTAAACGTATAGGTGTTACACCCTTTTTCCACGATAATAAATAGATAATAATAGAAACTAAAGCAGCGCCGAGAATAGCAGCTACAGGTAGCCATTTCATACTAATTATCCCTGAAAAACTTACAATAAAAAAAATAGCTCCGACTGCTGCTCCACCCGTTATTCCTAAAATATCGGGAGCGGCTAGCGGGTTCCTGACAATCCCCTGTAAAATTAAACCTGAAACACCTAATGCAACCCCAACTAGAAAGGAAAGAAGAACACGCGGAAGTCTAAGAGTATTTATAACAAATTCATGTTCTCCGTTATTTAAGCCAAGAATTTGCGCTACGACAGCAAATGGATGGATCCAAGTACTTCCCGTTGAAAGTGCAAGAATAAATAAAAATAATGAAAAGAAAAATAAAATTGATATAATTGCAATGGCTTTTTTTGAAACTTGAAAGGAGATCGAACCTGATTTATTTCGAAAAACATAATTACTCACTTTTTGTCAACCCCTTACGAGCGATATAAATAAAAAATGGAGTCCCAATCATCGCAGTCATAACCCCAATAGGCATTTCCTGTGGCATAATGACAAAGCGTGCAGCGATATCAGCTAAAAGTAACAAACTCGCTCCAATGAAAGCACAAAAAGGAATAACCCACCTATAATCAACTCCAATTAAACCACGAACCATATGTGGAACTATTAAGCCGATAAAACCTATGGCGCCCCCAATTGCAACAGAACCGCCAGCTAGAAAAATGATAACAATCCCGATAAATATCTTTGTGAGTATCGTACGTTGGCCCAAGCTTTTCGCAACGTCTTCACCTGACATAAGAATATTTACAGCCCTTCCTAAAAACATCGCTACTACCGTTGCCCCTAACATGAAAGGTAAGATAGGTAATAACATATCTACTGATCTTCCTGCTACAGATCCTGCTAGCCAGAACAAGATACTTTGTAAATTTTGTTCACTAATCACTAGTAAACCTTGTGTAAAGGATACAAATAAAGCCGTTATTGCAGCCCCTGCCAATACAATCTTAATAGGAGACAGCCCGTCTCTACCAATCGAGCCAAGGACATACACTAAAATTCCAGCAACCGCTGCTCCTAAAAACCCTACCCACATATAATGGACTAATGAAGACATCGAAAAGAAAGTCGCCGCAAATACAATAAAAAATAATGCACCAGCATTTACACCAAATATATCTGGCGCTGCTAGCGGATTTCTAGTTAATGCTTGCATTAACGCTCCTGAAATTGCAAGGCTTGCTCCAATAACAGTAGCAATCACTGCCCTCGAAAGACGGGAAGTTGTAATAATGACATGCTCAGTCACTGTCTCATCGTAGTTTAAAAAAGCATCGATTGCCATTTCTAATGGAATCGGTGTTTTTCCAAGTACAATACTTAAACTAAAAGAAATAATAAATAAGCAAAAAACGAGAAGTAAACTTACTGTTTTCGGTATACGGGAAAATAAAGTCGTCATTTTCTTCCTCTTTCTGTTACTGACTATTTTAAAACAAAACAAAGCAAGGGTAGGGAGAAGAATGAAACCGCTCCCTCCTAACCTTGCTCATTAAAACATTTATTTTTCTAACTCAAAACGATCGTAGATATCATCTAACATCATGTTAGCAGAAATGATCCCACCAGCCATGTTCCAAGTTACTTCATCTACCATATAAACTTGCTCTTTCTGAACAGCATCTAGGTTACTCCATAATGGATGATTTGTCCACTCTTCAAATGTTTTTTGAACAGCTTCATCGTCCTCATTAAAGATATAGAATACGTCAGCGTTCATTTCAGGAATACTTTCTTTATCCGTTAATTGAACTCCCCACTCTTCACTTTGTTGATTTTCAGGACGTGTAAATCCAAGCTCTTCTAAAATTGATCCAGCAAACCCAGTAAAGTAAATACGAGCGTGGTCTGCTCTAAAGTTAAGAATAGATACATTTAAAGGCCACTCTTCACCTAATTTTTCTTGTACTTTTGTTTGGAAGTCAGCTACTCGAGCATCCCAATCTGAAAGAAGCTCATTTGCTTTTTCCTCTTGATTCATTGCTGTTCCCATTAATTCTACCGTTTCTTTAAATGCAAATACAGTTTCATGAGCAACTGTTGGTGCAATTTCAGATAACTGATCGTAGATTTCTTCATGACGTAGTTTTGATGCAATAATTAAATCTGGATTTAACTTTGCAATTTCCTCTAAGTTGGGCTGAGTTTCTAACCCAACAATTTCAACACCTTCTAAATCAGCTTTTAAATAATCATACACAGGTTGTTGTACCCAAGATTCGACTACACCGACTGGAGTTACACCAAATGCTACGGCAGCATCAGTTGCTCCTTGATATAGTGTAACGATTCTTTCTGGTGTTCCTTCAACTGTTGTTGTTCCCATTGCATGTGTAATTTCTCTAACACTATCTGAAGCAGTTTCTTCTTCCTGTGTTTCTGTTTGTTCTGTTTGCTCTGTTCCTTCACTTTCCTCAGCTGGTGCTTCTTGATTCCCACAACCAGCTAAAATAAGTAAAGATACGAAAAAGATGGCAAGTAACGAAAAAATGTTACTTCTTGTTAATGAATGTGATGTGATTGACATTAAAAATTCCTCCTACTTTAAATGAGACTGATTATCATTACTAACAATGATTATTATATCCTTGTCTTTTCATTAGGTCAATAACTTTATAATATTAAATTTCTAAAAAAAATGGTGTCAGGCACCTTTAGGACAGTAAAGGTGCCTGACACCATTTTTGAACGTTATTACGCAATTTTAATAACTTTATTACTGATCTTGAAAATCAACTCTTGATCAATTTCTTGATCGTTCTCCAAAGGTTTTACACCAATATCTTCCACTATTAATTTTGCTTCTTCTAAGAATGGCTTTGTAAAAGCACCTTGATCTGCCTTATAAAGTCTTTTTAAGTACTTTAATTTTTCCTTCATTTTCAATCGCTTGTAATATTCATTATTAACCATAGCTACTTTTTTATGAAGTGGTGATGTTATCATACTAATATCATTTACATGGACAATCATACGAATACCTTTATCTGTAATGAAACCGACTGAGTAAAAAACAGACCCAGAATAGTCAATATTTGTAAAAACAGGGTAATCAAATACCTCCCCAGTTCTTAGTTTAATATTTTCCGCTTCTATAACTCCACCAATTTTCCGTTCGTTAGAAAGAATCGTATAAAAATCATGAAAACCATTAATCGAATAGCTCATATTTCACAACCTCCGCCACTGAGAATAATACTCATCTTCATTGATATTAATTCTCATTTTAAAGCAAAAATCGAGAAGCGTCAATCCGAAATCGCTACCAACTTTTAGATAATTCTTAACCTTTTTACAGAATTCTGTTTTCAAATCTTCATGTGAATAAACGATTTAATTATGACTTAAACCTTTCTTCTGATCAATCTCTCCCATTCTCTTGACAACTACACCAGATAACATTAATATTCCCTATAGTATATAAATTCCTACTAGTTTCAAATGAATTGTTTTTTTGTAAAAGTTTTCTTTCATTCATACTATTTTCATTTGGAGTATGGTCGCATCTGATCATCTAGTAAAAGGGAAGAGGGAAATAATGCGAGGGGAAGAGAACCTAACGACTCCGAGACAGAGCCTTTTAAAAAATTTGGCTCTAACAGTTAAAACTGGAATTATTAAATCGAATCTAATTACAATGTTTGCTGGTTTGACATTGGCTTTATACACGTATCAATATAGCTTGTTTGAAAAAATTCCAGATATTATCTTTGCTTTAGTCGGGTCGATATTAGTTATTGGAGCTGCTGGGGCGTTTAATAACTTATATGACCGAGATATTGATGCTATAATGGAGAGAACGAAAATAAGGCCAACGGTGACTGGCGAAATTAAGCTTAAGACCGTATTATGGCTTGCCATCTCTATGTCGATCGCTGGAATCGTCATACTTGCACTAGCAACGCCGCTAGCCGCATTCCTAGGCTTTCTAGGATTGTTTTTTTATGTCATTCCCTATACGATGTGGAGCAAAAGAAAGACAATATATAATACCGAGATTGGAAGTATTTCTGGTGCAATGCCACCTCTTATCGGTTGGGCTGCTATTTATCCAGATATTACACACCCTGCTATTCTAGGCCTTTTTGTGATTGCAGTTATTTGGCAAATGCCTCATTTCTATGCGATCGCTATTCGTAAACACGAAGAATATAAAGCGGCAAAGGTGCCGATGCTCCCAGTAGTTAAAGGTATACGAAGAACATATTTACAGACTAATGTTTATTTAATCATTTTAATTGCGACAAGCTTTCTTTTAGGGTCACTTAGTCTTGGCCTTATGCTAGTCGCGCTTCTTTTAGGTATTATTTGGCTTATTTTAAGTATTTATGGGTATAGAAATATGGATTCAGAAAAATGGGCAAAATCATTGTTTATTTTCTCACTGATTCATATGACGATCCTATTTTCAACCGTTATAATCTATTCTCTTATCGGCATATTGTTTAAATTGTAAAACGAAGGTAACAGTAAAAAAGCTTCGTTGATTCATTTAATAACCTGCTTCAAATTATGTTCAACGTTAAAGAGTATCCCGCGAAGCCGTTTAGTATTCGCAGGATACTCTTTTTATTTTTGTAAATGAGTTGAATTCTTTAACTATCAGCCATATCAGTTACAAAAATACAAGCTCAAAACACTAATTACAGTAATCCTAGTGGAGATACAATCAAATCCCATCCGCTTTTAATAGTTGCCCGACCTCTTGCAATTGCTCTTGTAAATCTCTATCTCTATAAATCGGATGGTGGAGAACACGATCCTTATTATAAACATAGATATGAATATCTTTTTCGTTTCCGACAAAATAAACTTTCATCCCTTTATCATTTACTAAATTAAAAGTTTGTAAACAATGGGTTGGAGTGCTATCAACGGTTGTTTTGTGTCTACAAACACCGCTTATATTAGTATGTGTATACCCACACATATTTAAATAACTTAATATTTCATTTAGCCACTGATCAGTAACGTTAAAATCATTAGTTTCAACTGGATGATTGATAAAATTAATATCTAGTTCTGTCTGTAACGTGACTTTTTGTTTCCCAAATGTAATCGGCGTATAGTACGGCAAAATAAAAGAAAACGGAATTATTTTTTCTTCATGAGGGGAAACCGTTACCACATCCGTAATTTCGATTTCTACAATAGGCTCTGTGATATTACGAAATTCGGTCATGTCATCATCACTTTTATGAAATTCGGAATCAACATGAATATAAATTTTTGATATTTTTTGTTCCGATTTACCTCCGAATATATGAACTTCGCCTTTCGTTACTTTTCCACGTTCAATATCTTTTTTCAAAAGCACTGTATTAACCTTTGCAGAGCCGATGCCAATGCTTGATAAGATTTTCTCAAACATTATTACTTCTCCCCCTTTTACACTTTTCGTCACTTTTTCAAGAAGTTGTTCAAATTCACTCCAAAAAAGACTTGATCTCTTTTTTTGAACACTCTTTTCAATTCTAATATTCACAATACTACAATATTCTTTTGTAAAAAACCATACTATTTTATTTATTCCAACCTTGGCACCTTTTAACATTAACCATTCGCACCATTATCGTCTTTATAATTTTTGATATTTTCATCATAATAAGTCTTATAATTCAAAAGATACTAATGAAAAACTAAAATAGACAGCATCTTTTAAGACTTTTATATTGTCGTCTGTGACTTGTAATGTTACATTCAAATGGACTTAATGAATAAAATCAATAAAGCAGAATGCGAAGGTGACTAACATGATTGAAGTAAAGAACTCGAATATTAGTGAAGGTGAATTTAATAGAGGTGTTTTTGCAACTGAAAATATCCCAAAAGGACAGCTATTCCATAAAGCACCTGTTGTCCCTTACCCTAATGAACAGCACGAATATATTGAAAAAACAATACTTGGCGATTATGTGTATGAATATGGGATTAACCACACAGCAATCGTTCTAGGTTACGGGATGCTGTTCAATCATTCGTATGAACCGAATGCGACGTATGAAATAAATTTTGACAACCATACATTTGACTACTATGCTTACAAGGATATAAAAAAAGGTGAAGAGATTTTTATTAACTATAATGGTGATGTTGATGATAACGAGCCACTTTGGTTCAACAAAAATACTTAAAATAAGTTAGAGCACATGAGCAAACACCGAACTCCCATACATCAATAGCCACAGTTATTTGTAAAAAAGACTAGGAGTTTAAAATTGTGTCCTAGTCTTTTTACTAATTTTTTGTTGGCTTCTTAACTCGACTGGTGTTCAGAAGTGTTATATTCTAAATAACCAGCTAGCAATCATTCCTCCTGCATACACTCCAAACACAGCAAGGACCCCTGCTAAAACGGGTGGTGCTGGTAGTGGAAGGCGGATTACTTTAAATACAATACCGATAATAACCCCTGCTAATACACTCAACAATAATTCCTTCATTAAAATCGAACTCTCCCTTAATCATTTATATTTTTATATCCCTTTGTTCAAGCATAGTATCCTTTTATGAATAGGCTCTTTTCTCAAAGATTGTTGCTTTTAGCTTTTGAACCGTAAGCCAAGCGGATGCTTGGCTCTTCACGCATAGCGTGAAGGTTTTGAAAATAAAATAGCCGATCAGACAAATGAATTTGTCTTGAAAAGGCTATTTTATTTTCAAAAAACGGTCCAAAAGCAACAAAGTCTACGAAAACAGCCTATGAATAAGAGCTAGCGCTAAAACTGTAAGACAGTATAACGCTAACACTTTTACATCATTTAAAATATCATCATACCAGCAATAGCTGCACTTAATAAAGATGCAAGAGATCCTGCTAAAACAGCTCGTAAACCTAAACGTGCAATATCACTACGTCGCTCTGGAGCAAGTCCACCAAGTCCCCCTAAAAGAATAGCTAAAGAGCTGATATTAGCAAATCCACATAGTGCAAAGCTAATGACTGCTACCGTTTTATCTGTCAATTGTGGAATATCTGGTGCAAACGCAGCATAAGCCACGAACTCATTTAAGATGAGCTTTTGTCCAATATAACTCCCAGCCGCAACTGCTTCTGACCAAGGAACACCGATAGCAAATGCAATTGGTGCAAAAAGTATTCCGAGAATGGACTGCAACGTAATGCCTTCAAAGCCAAACCAACCACCAATACCGCTTAGCAATCCGTTAATTAATGCGATTAAAGCAATAAACGCAAGAAGCATAGCACCAACATTTAGTGCTAGTTGTAACCCAACACCCGCTCCACGTGCCGCAGCATCAATTACATTTGCTGATTCTTTATCTCGCTCAATAATAATTTCATCCGATGTTTTTGATTTTTCAGTTTCAGGAATAATCATTTTTGCCATAATTAAGCCAGCAGGTGCAGCCATGAAGCTCGCTGCTAATAAATACTCAAGTGGGACTCCCAATAATGAATATCCGATTAATACAGAACCAGCAACAGATGCAAGTCCACCTGTCATTACAGCAAATAGTTCTGACTTTGTCATTTTATTTAAATAAGGACGAACAACAAGTGGTGCTTCAGTTTGTCCAACAAAAATGTTAGCAGCTGCTGACATCGATTCAGCCTTACTAGTCCCTAGTGCTTTAGAAAGTGCTCCTCCAAGTAGCTTAATTAACCATTGCATGACACCGATATAATAAAGCACTGATATTAATGAAGAAAAGAAGATAATAACCGTTAACACTTGGAATGCAAAGATAAATCCAACATTAGCTTCTTCTACAAACAAGCCTCCGAAAAGAAAATTGACCCCTTCATTTGCATAATTTATAACATCCGTCACTCGCATCGTTAACCATTGAAGAGCAGCTTGCCCTGCATCCCATTTTAAAACGATAAAAGCAAATGATAACTGAATAATTAAACCACCTATAATCGTTCGTAGATTAATAGCTTTTCGATTAGTTGAAAATAGAAACGCAATTGCAAAAACAGTAATAATTCCTAAAATACCCCATAATAAATTCATAACCACGACCCTCTCTCCTGTATTTAACTTTTTAAATTTCTAAAAATAATGAATGATAAGAACTTTATTAAAACGCTTACAATTAATGCAATAGTAAATGAAGGCTTTATAATAATTGAGTTACTTGCTCTTTTAATTCATAGAGTAGTTCTATCAATTTTATTGATAACCTATAGACCTCCTTCTTTTTATCTATCATTACATCAAAAAAATAAGTTAATATTTCCATTTAAGAAACCAACCCATTTTTTTACAAAACCTCTTCTATTAATCCTTGTATGACGTATGATGTCTGACCTCTTGTCGACTAAGTTTATCTTAATACATTTTCACTTATTCGTAAACCCTTATTCATAAAAAAACCTAACCGGTAAAATTATCAACTATCGATGGTAATTGTTGCCCTGGTGTTAAAGCACCATTTTCAATATCCTGCTTGATTTTTCGATAATTAAAAGGTATCTAGACTTTCATTTTTTTCTTTCGAGGAAAGTACGTGCTGCAGATGAACTTTATAAATTTATAGTCTATTTTTTCTTTACACCCTTCACCCATATCAGGTCGAGTTTTACCAACATGAAGAGTAAAACGCTTAAAAACTCGAAATAGGCAAACAGATAAGGGAAGCTCTTCTAATTATAATATCTTACCATACAATAAAAAAGGACCCTCTCCGCTCACGAAGAGAATCCTTTCAGCAACTTTCACATTGTTTTAAGCAGATGCCTTCTTTTGAGTAATAAATCTCAAAAGAATGATGAATTTCTTAAAGTACTGGAGGTAGATCTTAGCCCCTTAATCATATTAAAAGATCTATAAAGCTTCACCATTACTTTCAATTACATTTTTATACCAATAGAAAGATTTTTTCTTCTTACGTTCTAATGTACCACTGCCATCGTCATGCTTGTCGACGTAAATGAAGCCGTAACGTTTCGAGAATTCACCTGTTGACGCACTGACTAAATCGATACAACCCCAGCTTGTGTAGCCCATTAGTTCCACACCATCTACAACCGCTTCACGCATCGCTTCAATATGGTTGCGTAAATAATCAATACGGTAGTCGTCTTGAATAGAGCCATCTTCCTCGACCTTGTCGTACGCTCCCAAACCGTTTTCCACGACAAAAAGTGGAATTTCATAACGATCATAAAGTTTATTTAACGTAATCCGCAAACCAGTTGGGTCGATTTCCCAGCCCCAGTCGCTTGCTTTTAAAAACGGATTTTTTACTCCTTCAAGAAGGTTACCAGGAGTATTTTCAAGACCTGTTTTGTCTTTTTTCTGCGTAAGCGACATGTAGTAACTAAAGCCGATGTAATCAACCGTATGCTCCTTGATTAATTCCAAATCGCCTTCTTGAATGTCAAGCTTTATATTATGTTCTTTAAAAAATCGCTTAATGTACGCAGGATATTCACCACGGACTTGTACATCACCACAGAAATAATTGAATATACGCTCTTCTTGCAGGGCATACATCACATTTTCTGGATTGCAATCGTAAGAATAAACAGGGGCAAAAATAATCATACATCCAATTTGCGCATCTGGAATGATCTCGTGACATGCTTTTACTGCAATACTGCTAGCGACAAATTGATGGTGGAATGCTTGGAAAATCGACTGATATTTATCTTCTTCTTTTTCAATCGAGAATCCCATACTCATAATCGGGAAATGTAAGGCACTATTAATTTCATTGAACGTCATCCAGTATTTCACTTTATCTTTGTAACGATTGAAAATGGAGTTAACGTAACGTTCAAAGAACCCAATAACTTCACGACTTCTCCAACCGCCATATTCCTTAACAAGGTTTAATGGCATTTCATAGTGAGAAATCGTTACGACTGGCTCAATACCATGCTTGTGTAATTCATCAAACACACGGTCATAGAAAGCTAGCCCTTCTTCATTTGCTTCTAATTCATTGCCATTTGGGAAAATACGCGTCCACGCAATCGACATACGATATACTTTAAAGCCCATTTCAGCAAATAGCGCGATATCCTCTTTATAGCGGTGATAAAAATCAATTCCTTCATGGTTTGGATAGCTATATTTTTCTTTGTCAATTTCAAAATTAAAACCTGGTTCCTTTAATACGTTTAATCTCTCTTTTCCTCCAGGAAGAACATCAGCAATATTTAATCCTTTATTCCCATCATGAAATCCACCTTCTAATTGATTTGCAGCTGTAGCGCCTCCCCATAGAAATCCTTCTGGAAATTTTTTTGTTAATACATCCATCTGTTATTCCTCCTAAACCATATTCTTTATATTTTGTAAAAAAGGGGAAAGGTGAAGCATTATTTCCCCTTTGATAAACTTACACAAGAAGTGTTAATAAGCTTTCTTTCGCTTGAACTTTTCTCTTATCTGATTCCACGATTTCAATATAGCGATCTGTATTCGTAATGATGACAGGAGTTGTCACCTCGAAACCAGCTTCTTTAATTTTATCAAGGTCAAAATTCACTAAAAGATCGCCTTGTTTAACTCTATCGCCTTGCTTTACTTGAGGCGAGAAATATTTTCCATTTAACTGCACTGTGTCAATCCCAATATGAATTAAAATTTCTGCTCCATCATTTGATGTAATACCAATTGCATGTCCAGTTGGGAAAACAGCTGAAATGGTTCCATTGACTGGTGATACCACTTCTCCTACTGAAGGTTCAATGGCAATTCCTTTTCCCATTGCTTCGGATGCAAAGGCAGAATCACTCACTTCACTAAGCGCTTTTACTTCCCCAGAGATTGGACTAACAATGCTTTCTTTTTTCGTTAAATGCTTTTCTACAACTACCGATTCTCCAGCTGCTACGGTTTCATTCTTTACAATTTTTTCGTTTTTATTTTCAAACCCTATGAAAACTGTTACTAGAACAGCTAATGAAAATGCGACTAAAACACCAATTGCATGCAATCCCATAGGTGAATAGGCAGGAATTGAGAGGAAGCTTGGGAAATTGAACACCACTGCTTTTGACCCGAGCACTCCATTAATTGCTCCACCGATGGCACCAGCACCTACTACATAGACTAACGTTCGTTTGTACCGTAGAATTAAACCGTATAGAATTGGTTCTGTGATACCAGCTAACGCCCCTGGTAGCATCGTTGAACCAGCCAACGCTTTAAGCTTCTTGTCCCTTGCTCTAAAGAAGATACCTAGTGCTACACCGATTTGAGCGAATACTGCCGCCGAAAGCATAGAAGCGAGTGGATCTCCGCCTGCAGCAAGGTTTCCAATGATAATCGGAACAAGTCCCCAGTGTAATCCTAATAGGGTTAAGAACGTCCAGCTAGCTCCCATCACTGCTCCAGTTATTAAACCACTTCTTTCAGCTAAGAACCCAATGACGGCTCCAATTCCATTTCCTACATAAACTCCAAATGGACCAAAAATCATTACCGTTAAAGGAACAATAACAACAAGTGATAACATCGGTACTAAAAACATTTGTAAATCTTTGTGAATGACCTTTTTTATCATTTTTTCAAACGCAGCATACATACACACCGCAATAAAAACTGGGAAAACCGTTGAGGAATAATCGACGATAATCGCAGGAATTCCTAAGAACGATGTTGCTCCTCCATCAGCTAATAAACCTGTCAAATTGGGCTCAAGAAGTGCTGCTCCAATTGTTCCACCGACATAAGGGTTTGCGCCAAGTCTAATCGCAAGCGTAATTCCTAAAAAGATAGGAAGAAAGAAGAAGACAGCGTTTCCAGCAGCAGACAAGATAAAGTATGTCCCACTTTCTGGCGACAACCAACCTACCATTGTTAAAACCGTTAACAATGCTTTAAGCATCCCTGCTCCTGCAAGTGCACCTAATAAAGGGTGGAAACTTCGTGAAATTACATCAAAAATTTGTGATGTTATAGAACCCTTTGTTTCATTAGAGGAATCAGTATTGGCTCCAATATTGGTAATCTTCATGATTTCTTTATAAACCTCCCCAACATGTGACCCAATAACGACTTGAAATTGGCCACCACCTTGAACGACACTTAATACTCCGTCTGTTGCTTGTAATGCCTCTTTATTTGCTTTATTCGTATCTTTTAATGTAAATCTCAATCGAGTTGCACAATGGACCAAACTCGAAATATTCTCTTCTCCACCAACGTTTTGTAAAATCTTTTTTGCTAATGCTTCGTAACTCATTGTTTCTCCTCCTGTTCATGTTGTGTAGAAATAGTTTTAATAATAATTACTGTATAATTCAACTCTTTAAAAGTATTTACTTCATGGCGATATTCAATAATAATCCCTCCCTTCAAAGAAAAAAACCTAAATTGAAACTTTCATTCGCGAAAGTTCAATTTAGGTTTTGCCTTGTCAGTTACAATCCTAAAACAGAATTTTATTTTATTTTTTTACAACTCTTTCAATATGAATCGTTAAATAGAGCATTTCTTCATCGGTTAACTCATAATGATACTGTTTTTCTACAAATTTTCTTATTTTTTCTGAGCATTTATTCGCTTCAGGGTACTTATTTTTAATGACGTTTAAGAGATCGTCCTCGGGTTCATTATTATAATGATTTCCTTTAACTAATCTGTGAGCGAAAAATTTCAAATGCGTAATAAAACGGTAATAATTTAACGAGCTTTCATCAAATTCCATCCTAAAATGGTATTTAACGATCGTTAATATATCTTGAATCACCTTCGTCATATCTACAATATTTGTCATATCTTCATTCAACTGAGCATTCACAATATGGAGAGCTATGAAAGCCGCCTCATCTTCGGGTAAAATTACATTAAACTGTTCACAAATCATATTTAATGCTTCCATCCCAATTTCAAACTCTTCTTTATAGAGGTGTTTAGTCTCCCAAAGCAGTCCATTTTTAATTGGTAAATTATTTTTATAACGCTCAATCGCAAAATGAATATGATCGGTTAAAGAAATATAAATACTATCATTTAGCTTCTTTCCAAGATGGATTTTTGCGTAATTAATAATTCTTTCTGACAATTCCATATATTCCATTGGAATGTCAGCGATTAACGTCTTAAATTTCTTTGTGATATCTGCATCTTCCAAAGTGAAGATCTTCTCAATTTGTTCTTCGTTTATATCATCACCAGTCCGCTTATTATATGCAATACCACGACCCATGACGATAACCTCTTGCTTGTCCTTAATTGAGACTATTACATTGTTGTTTAAGATTTTTTCAATCTTCACTTTTTCACCTCCAATCACAAAAAAGACAAAACCATACTTTTAGCAAGTAATCGGTTTTGCCTGATCTAACAGTAACAACCCGTTCTGTATACGCTTTCTTATATCTTACAGCATGTTTTCCAAATATGCAACCACTCTTTTAAAGTTTTTAATAAATCATACAAGAAGAACCTACTGTTACCGCTAACGCAATCACTCCAAAGATGCACCATTCTCAGTACACCCTACTCCTCATACCTTTCTATTATTTTCCGTGTCTCTTCTCTAATCTCTGCTACAAGTGATGGTGGTGAAATCACCTTCACTTTACTACCCCATGTAAGGATCCAGCCTTTTAAGCCTGCACTAATTTTGGCTTTTGCTTTCAAGATAAAAGTTTGTTCATCGGCTTGTCTTAAATCTGCTTCAATTCCAAACTTATCAATGACGCCGTTTACTACATTTTGATCGAGCTTAAATTGAAGCATGATCCAGTCGTCTTGTCCACCAAACATATGAAAAGAATTTTGCACATATGTGCTAAGATCTCTCGTTTTTTCTATAAATTTTTCGTCTGTTATCTTGACATTCCTCATCCGATCTAAGCGATAGTTTCGTGGATTTTTTGCTTTGTTGTACTTAATATCGTCGCCGATTAAGTAATAAAAGTTGGACTCCCAAATGAGAGCATGTGGCTCAACCTGATAGGAGGCACCACCATGTCGCAATTGAAACACTTTATCGATCGTAAAATCTCCATATTGGAACGTAATCATTTTCTTTTCAAAGATTGCGGTATGAATGGTGTCAATATGTACCTTTATTAATTGATAATCACTATTAATCGATTGATGGTAGACGATCGGGTCAGGTAGACTTTTCGCCGTATGTTTACTCGTCAGCTTTTTAAGATTGATGACAAGATGCTTTTTTTCTTCTTCAGTTATAAATCGTGCAGATAGAATCGGATCAATAAGTAGTCTTAATTGATAGTTTTCAAATAACCGATCTTGATGACTATAAAAAATTTCCCCGAACTTCTCGACATTTTCGATGACCTCAAATCCTGAAGCTCTTAGAGTATTAATATATCTTTTCACTGCTTTTTGTTCGACGCTTCCTTCTAAGCCAAGTTCTACATCCAGCTTTTCAACTAATTGTTTGATCGACAGCTCATGATGTTCATCCGTATCTCTAAGGAAGATTTTTTTTAATAAAAGTAATCGTAAACCGGTTTTATTTTCACCCACTCCGGCATCCCCCTCATTCTAATTGGCTGTTTTCGTAAACTTTGTTGCTTTTGGACCGTTTTTTGAAAATAAAATAGCCTTCTCAAGACAAATTCATTTGTCTGAACGGCTATTTTATTTTCAAAACCTTCACGCTATACGTGAAGAGCCAAGCATCCGCTTGGCTTACGGTCCAAAAGCTAAAAGCAACAATCTTTGAGAAAAGAGCCTTCTATTTACACCCCCTGTTTAGGGTATTGTCGATCTTTGAACAAATTATTATAAATAACAGAAATAGCGATTAGTAGTAAAGCACTTATACATATCGTTAACAAAAAGCCCCAACCAGCCTCTGTATTAATAACTACAATAGCACTTGCCGCTGCTGGTGGGTGAAGAAGCTTTGAGATTACCATCAAAAATAACACTGCTGCCAGTGTAAGCCCAATCGTTTTAAATGCGTTTTTCTAAAATATCCCATATTGATAAGGCAACGATCGTTGAAATGAAATGCCCGCCTAATATGTGACGCGGTTGAGAAAATGGACTGGCATGAGCTGCAAATACAAGTAGACAGCTCGCCCCTATTGGACCAAGAACCATTGGAAATCCAAATGGAACCGCAATCAAACTGATTATACACATGGCTATTAGCCCACCCATTGCAGAAACAAGGTTGTCTTTTAGATTCACCTTCTGGTCCGAGTTCTTAGTACCTTTCATTTTAGTAAAATACGAACCATCGAAAATGCCTCGTCTGAATTTAATGAAGGAACGGTTGGAGCTGGGACTGGAATGATTTGTTACTCCTTAAAAGGGGGGATTGGGAGTGCTTCACGTCGGATAGAGTTAAACCATGGCATATACACAATGGGTGTTCTCGTGTTATCCAAATTTTGGAAAACTGAGTGATCTAACCATAAACGGAAGGCACATTGGTATTGAAATAAATGAAGCGATGATGCAAACACAAGAAGAACGAGATAAAGGGTCGATTATATTTATCGTTGGAACAGAGCTCCCTGTATCAGAGCGGCAGCTAAATCGTATTATTAAAAGAACGGTAACAGGGCTAGCACGTACAGGCTCTATTATTTCAAATGGGAGTGGTGATATTGCCATCGGTTTTTCAACTGCAACGAAAATACCTCATGATAAGCCAGGCCACTGTCTCACCATTCCAACTATTCATGAAGAAGATATGGATCTCGCCTTCCGAGCGGTTGGAGAAGCGACGGAAGAAGCGATAATTAATTCGTTAATTACTGCGACTCCTATCGTTGGTAGAGCTGGTAATGAAAGACTTGCCTTAAGTGATCTATTACAAAAATATGACATTCGCTTAACATGAAGTGAAACTACATCAGTGGGGGATTAACTTCATCCCCTACGGTTTGCTCCTGATTAAGACTGTTGGATCAATGTTGTCCAATTCCTATTGCAACTTATATTAGTTGCTTCTTTAATAGGATCTCAACCTCTTCAACTGGTAGTGGAGGACTGTAAAAATATCCTTGCCCGAATTTACAACCATTTTTAATTATCAACATAAAACTGGTAGCGTTAATTTTTTACAATATAAGCATTAGTCAGGTTGCCTATTTTCGATGAGGATAGGCTCATTTCCAAGTGACAATCAATACAATAGCTAATATCTTGAGGGAGGTGATATTACATGTATGCAGCTTCATTGCAAGGCATATACCCATTTGCTCCTGCTGATCAAAGGTACCATTTCTATCCTAACCAAAGCCCCTCCTGGCATAACGTCACTATGTATAAAGGATCGTTTGGACATCATCCTACCGCTTATCCTGAATATTTAAACTACGGACACTTCCAGCCGAGCACAAATTATGGGTATGGATACGCCACACATCCCCAACTAGGAGTCCACCATGATTATTTTGACGAATATGATAATAAACACGTTCAATACGTAAAAGCAAAGCCAGCTACAAAAAAACACCATCCAGCACCAATTCATCACCATGAATACCACTGGCATCATGGATACCCTTTCGGACAAGGATCTGGATTGTTCCCTAATTATTACCATTCAAATTACTAACCTGCCCTAAAAAAAGGATAGGTGAGCAGTAACACAATCTGCTTTTCCTATCTTTTTTGTACAACAAAATTGACACTGAATCGATAGTTAACTAGAATCCTATTATCTATCTTCTTCTGCTAAAACCGCAAGTGAACAACGTTTGAAATTTCATGTATTCGTACATGATCGCCGCCTTTCGTCCCTTGTCGGAATAGTTATTTACTTTTGGACGGAGACAATGAAGAAACTTCCGATCACATTCACATCGTGAACGTCCTGCACTTAAACATTGATCATGTCTTTGACAACACTCATCCACATCATTTATCGGGGCACCTGGTCCACTGCAACCTGGACCACACCACTTATATCCAGGAAATATACATAATCCAAATCCTCTTTTCCTTGATGGCATTTTTCCAACACCTCCCCTTTTTTCTATCATTTTATATATATGAAAAATGATTGAAAGGAGTATGTTTAGAAACCTAAGATAATTACTTTAATAAAAAGAAAAAAAACTGCCGAAGCAGCCGTATGGGACGACATAAGCATTCGACATTTGCATAATGAGTGTACTTAATTTCTGCCCTTACTCCATTTAAGACATAATAAATAGGAGCTGTCCCCAAGACAACTCCTGTTAATCCAAAGTACTCCATTAGAATTATAAAATATGTCTTTCAATCATTTTCCTTACTCTTTCATCAATTTACGATGATAGGTCAGTATTTCAATTCCAACCTTTCATCATTATGATTTTTTAGTTTATTGTCCCACCAGCTAGAGTATATCTTACATTGAACTCTTGTAAAAATTGATTTGTAATGAGCGCATCATGGATAAATAATAGGTTTTCATCATTGATGTTATTACCATTGTTACTCCAGTTAGTTGATCCTACTATAACAGTTGGGTCACTGCTTGTATCTACATCGATTAACATCGTCTTACTATGAAGCTTACGAGATTCATTATCTTGGTAAACCGGAGCAGGGTTGGCCCAGCGAGTATTCGGGTTATTTTCACTCTCTTGTGAGGCAGTACGTCCTGTCATATCTACACTTGCAGACCACCACTGGTTCCAGAAGCTTTCGTCAAAAACACCCTTTATATCAAATCCAGTTAAAGTCCCTTCAAGGTCATTATATGAACCTTCCCATAAGTACTTTAATTCGTCAACTAACCCTTGGTCACTCCATGCAAAAATTGTAAAGTATGTATTAATGTCTGCTGAGGTTTTAACAAATTCTCTCATTCTACCAACTGCATCATCACCAGCCGAGAAATAAATTTCTACTGTTTTACCGTTAATATCAACAACATGTGTTGTATTATCCGTTTTACGCGTACTAAAGTTAGAATTTACTTTATCAAAAGATAATGTAGAACTGCCCCACATCTCATTAAATTCAACCTCATAGATATCGGCTAGCTCTGGCCAATTGATTTCTACAACATGTTGTTGGTTACCATCTAAAACTCCTTGTTCCATATTCGTTTCAGAACCATATAATCCAGTAACAGTGAAGTTCCAGCTTCCTGTAAATACCCAACGGTCGTCAATAACAGCAAACTTATTATGCATTTGTGTTCCAGGACTATAGTAAGCATTTGTACTTTTTTCTTCTGCATCTACAAATAAATATCCTGTTACGTCACCGCTTCCAACTGTAACCGTTACATAGGGAAAATCATCTGGTGTTGAAGGTAAGCCAAAATCAGTTCTTACTGTACTATCTTCAACTGCAAACATTGGAGAGTCAGAGAATACATAAATATCATCTTCGGTTCCAATTATTCCATCCTGTCCTCGAACCATTTTTTCTACATATAGGCGCATTGTTTGAAAACGTTCAGCATAATGAGGATCATCTGCATCTTTTGCATCGGCAATAACACGCACATCTACTCCTTCTTCTGCTTTTGCTATTAATGTATCTATAATTCTAGGTAAATTTATTTCATAGGTTGCAAAATCAATACTTGTTGTTGCTTCATTTAAGCGCTTGATTAATCTGTCTTCAAGGTTAATATTATAGTTTGCATCATTTCCAGATGATGCATATGAAGTATCAGCACACTTATTAAAGTAAACATTAATAGCACCCTCTATTTCAGAAACATTATTTATATGTTCTGTTCGATCCGTACATCCATCTGCATTTGTATTTACTGCTCGTGGAGTACCATAACCTCCATCATAAACCCCTGTAGAATCAATCCAATTTGTAGAATCGGTACCAACTAGAAGAGGATCCATCCTTTCCATTGTAGCCTTTGAAGTGTTATCTCCTGCATACCAAGCATCTACGCTATCTATTAAACTACCTGCAGAATCTTTTAATTCAAGAATCTCTCCACCATTTTCCATAGAACCTGAGTAGATAAGATCTGCACTGACACCAGGAACAGTGTCATCATCAGTTCTCTCTAATATGTAATATCCTCCAGCAGCAATACTACCAGAAAGATTGATATTAGGTGATCCATCTGTCGCATTTAATGTCCACCCACTAAGATCAATTGCTGAACCTGTCGTATTATGTAATTCAATCCATTCATCATTATAGCTATATGATGTACCCATCCAAGCTACTTCGTTAATAACTACACTACGTGTTGTTTCAGCATGTACTTCCTGTTTAGTTTCGATAATAGGTACATAAAAAGAAACAATAAGTGCAAAAATTAATGAGAGCTTTAACGTTTTTCCCATTTTTTCAACTCCTTTTCCAACTCTGAATATGATAATGAATATCGATTTTATTATAAAACTAAATTGTTAATTTAATATTAAAAATATATTAATATTTAAGCGTTTTCACTATGAAGCGTATTTTTATCAAGTTGCGCAAATCAAACATTATGAAATAATAAATACCGTTTAAATGTAACGTTATTCTTTGGGAACGATTATAGATATGTGTTTAATCCAAAAATATCCTAAGTTGTTTCATGCATATATTGGGATCGGACCAACGCAATTTTGTAGTATTTCTCAAATCTAAAAAGTACGCCCACTGATTGAGCGCATTTTTAATTTTAATATTATTCTGTTATTTAAGCATCACAGCGGTACGTTTTATTTTATTCTTTTATCAATTTCTCTCTATTTGGTGCTTGTGGCGGTTCTTCTAACCATCCGTTTTCAATCATAAGATCAGCAACTTCTTCGGCAAACAACCCAATTTCTGAAGTAAGTCTAATATACGTAAAAGCTAGGTCATGTCGCATACTTGATGCAACCCCAAGTCCGTAATCACCAATACCAGTAACGGCTAAAAATGTAGTTATAAATAACATAAGCTTATCTGAAAAAGGAGCAACCTTTGACTTTGTAACTGAGGTATCCCATAATGAAGGAGCTGGTAAATTATCATCGACTAATTTTTTTGTAAAAATCCTGACGTGTTTATGGGCAATTTGTCTTCCTTTCCACATTAAATCTCGAACTTTTTCAGAATCGGCGACTTGACCGAAAGCTGTCATCATACTTTCACACATTAAATTCAAGTCAAGATTTGTTGATAAATTAGAAATTTCTTGAACAGCTAGAGGCCGGCGTTCTCCAAAAAAACCATTCATAAAGCTTTGGTTTTTAACATAACGAACTCGATCAGGGAATGGTAGATATGGTGATCTTATTAAGATCCCTTTATTTAACATTAGATGAAGGGATTTATCATCCAATTCCATAGTGGTTTCTATACATTTTTTATAAAATTCTCGTACGTCTTGTCGAGCAGATAAGCTTCGAGATAACGCATAGGTACCTAAACCTACTTTAGCCATACTTTTAACGAAATTTAACATAAAAATATCCGTAAATAATCGAGCAGCCTTTACATTAACATCCTGATCTGTAAATCCATGTGGGATCGGGAAGTTTTCCCTTTCTAATATCCGTTTAATCTCATCCGTGTAAAGAAGAGATAATTCAAGTGAGTATTCTAAAATCTGCTTTATTTCTTCATCTTCAACGGTATTATAAAAATATTTCATTAAACAAGTGGACGATGTATTATTTATATAACCAGCCCAAAGGCTAGCTATTTCTGAAGTTGTTAACTGAATTTCACTTTTACTCATTTTTCTCCCTCCCATTTTTATTGATTTTTTTGTACAACAAATTTAAGTACCAAGACTTTACTATGTAACTAATTGTGAAGAAGAAAAACCAGTTCCCTAAAGTTAAGGAACTAGTTGTATTGAATGATATTTTTATCTTAATATCGATTCAATTTAAGGAGGTAGAAAAAGCTATTTAGGTTTAATTGTAACTTTTCAATAAAATGAACCCATTTTGGAATTAGTATTTTAACCAATAAACGCAAAATATTTAACATTTTATCGCCTCCTAAGAAAAGTATGTTCTAAAAGCCTTATGATTACTTATGTAAATGAATGGAAAATTGTTTTTTATATACTAGCTATCGTCAATTTTGAAATTTTTATCTGTAATGTCATCACCTCAATATACTTATATTTTTCCGTTCAATTTGAGGATTTTCAAACTAATTTTTCATTTATTATAATACTATTATGATATTTAAAGGTGGAAAACAATCATGAATAGACCTACTAGAAAAACAGGATTATTTCTCGTTATAACGGGGGCGATATTATGGGGTGTGGGTGGCACAGTTGCACAAAAACTCTTTCAACAATTCGCAATCGATGTAAATTGGCTTGTTACAACTCGCTTGCTCATCGCTGGATTATTACTCTTAACCGTTCAATTTATAGGAAAGGATCGTTCCCAAATACTTGGTGTCTGGAAAAATAAGAAGACGGGTGTTCAACTAATAATTTTCGGGCTCCTCGGCATGCTAGCAGTTCAATACACGTATATGGCATCTATTAAACATGGAAATGCTGCTGTTGCAACATTATTACAATATTTAGCACCTGCAATGATTATTATTTATTTACTTTCACGTAAACAAACGGTATTAACACGACGAGATTTTTTATCGGTTTCTCTTGCTTTAATTGGTTGCTTTTTCTTATTAACAAACGGCTCACTCACTCAATTATCTGTTCCAACTTCGGCAATCGTTTGGGGAATTTTCTCTGGATTAGCATTAGCGTTTTACACTTTATATGCTGTCCCTCTACTTAAGCAATATGACTCCCTTGTTATCGTTGGCTGGGCTATGATTATCGGTGGGTTTGCTTTAAGTTTTTTCCATCCACCTTGGCAAATGGACTTTACAAGCATCCAACCTGAAGCTTATTTATACTTACTATTCGTTATCATATTCGGAACAATGATTGCATTTTGGTTTTATATCGAGAGTTTACAAAGTCTTTCACCTAAAGAAACAAGCCTTCTAGGTAGTTTAGAGCCACTAGCAGCTGTATTAACTACGGTCTTTTGGTTAACAGAACCTTTTGGAGCTTTTCAATGGCTTGGTACCGCTTGTATCATTGGAATGATTTTAATATTGTCACTAATTAAAAACTCTTCATCAAAAACGAATCAATCACTAAAAAATAAAAAGCCCCTAAGAGTTAGCTAATTTTAGCTAGCTAGCTCTTAGGGTTTACCGTTAATGGTATCTAAACATGATTGGAGCGGACACAATTCTTTTGTAATGCTTCCTTCTCTTTGATAAATCACTACTTTGCATAAACAGTAGTGAAAATGCCTCCCATAAAAACACCCAACCTCCAACCGTTAAATTCAGTGAAATGAGTTTTTGAACTAGTTTATTCAATTCTGAAAATTGGAAATAAGTAGATAATATCGTAAACATAATGGACACCAAAATATAAACAGCCGATTTTTTTCGATTTTGGGTAGTTTGCTTTGTTATCACATAGTGACGATAATTAAAATGATTGCGCACTCCAATTTCAATGTTTTTTTCCATTTTAATATCTTTTTTTGCATTTTGGAGATCAAAAATCAACTTTATTTTATTTTGTGAATCAATCTCATACGAAAATTCTTCTAGAAAAGATTTTAGACTTGAATCCAGGTCCCTAATATTATATATAGAAGAATCCCATGTATTAAATACATCATCATAATCCTTTAAAGCTATTTCGATTATATAGTCACCTGAAACTGGATCTATTGTATAAAATTGGTCTAAGAAATTGTTTTTCATAAATATAATCCCTCATTTTTAATTCAAGGCAATCTCATATCCATTCCAACCTTATAGTGACTGATTATCGTTTCTTTTATCTATAAAAATATTATCTAGCTGATCGATTTGGGCAATCGAAACCTCATTCACGTGTTTTAAACCAAACTTTTGTAAAATCGAATGAAGCCACTTTTCATCTTTACCTAACGAATCTAAACTTTCTGGCAATATTTGAACTGAATATTAAAGATGCTGTAATTGAACCTAATGTTACTCCTGCTACAAAATCAAAAAATGTCATTTGTGAAATTAGTTTTTTTCCTAAAATTCTACAAAGACTATAAAGAATAACAAAAGATAATATACAACGAACAGTCATCTCAACGATAGACATAATATCCCACCTCATCAACTAAACACATAAATATTTCCAACTATAGCATAAGAAATTTCGAAACAAATGTTACTTCAAATAATTAGCATAAAATTTATAGAAAAAAGGCGGTACAAACAATGTTTGAATTTCTGTCAGACTCACTTTTGGTTTTAGGAAGAATCGTTACGATTTTACCTTTACTTTTGTTTATGACCCTTTATATGGGAAAACGTGCAATTGGTGAGTTGCCAATATTTGATTATTTAATTATTATCACATTGGGAGCTGTTGTTGGTGCTGACATCGCAGACCCTAGTATAAAACATTTCCCCACCGCAGTAGCTATTATTATTATTGCTCTTTTTCAAAGGGTCATTACCAACTGGAAAATAACCAATCGTAAAATAGGGAGATTACTTACCTTTGAGCCCACTGTTGTAATTCAGAATGGGAAGTTTCTCGATAAAAACCTAAAAAAAATTCGTTATTCTATCGATAACATACTTCAAATGCTTAGAGAAAAAAACGTATTTGACATCAGCGAAGTTGAAACAGCAATTATTGAAGCAAATGGAGCTTTGAGCGTATTAAAGAAAACTGAAAAACATCCCGTTTAGAAGATATGAAGATTATAAAGCCAACATCTATGGTTGCTCTTCCAATCATCGTAGAGGGAACCATTTATTCGGATATCTTAAGGGATTTTAAACTGAGTCAAACATGGTTAGAGGAACAATTATCTAATCAAGGAGTAAATGAACTAAAGAATGTCTTTTTTGCCTCGATAAATCGTGATCTGGAATTACATGTTTCTTTAAAGGATGAACATAATGTAATTATTCCACAGATAAAACACTAACCTTAAATTCAAATATTCTGTTTCGATCGTTAAATAACCTTTATCTCTGTTTTAAAATTATCATCAATTTTTCTTTTAATACACGGTCAACATATCCTTTCGTAAAATGGTTTTTTACCGGATGAAGTTCGTCTACACATTCATAAAGACAAGGCATAAAATATAGTAATCCTGTGTATTTAGGAGGTGAAACCTTCATGAGTCATGAACACAAAAAAGATAATAATTTTGAGTTAATCGTTGTTCTGTTCATTTTATTAATCATTGTTGGGACAGCTTTTGTTAAACCTTATTACTAATTAGCACGAAAGTCCACCTGCATCCTTTCTCCTTAAACACTCACAAGAAGAGCCTTTTGGGGCTCTCTTTCCTTTTGATTGTAACTTTTTACCACTGTGCTCAGTTTTTCTTTAATGTAACTTTATAAGCGACTGATTGCAAATTTACGCTTGCGAGAAAATTTTCTCCATTCATCCTAAAAATTTTGCCGGTACCTGTCTCTAGATCAAACTCGTAAACCCTTACGATTTCAGCCTCATTTCCAAACTCTTCAATAAATGCTTTTTCATTTTCCGTTAAGTAAAACGGTGTTTCCCTCTGACCTGTTGTTGTTTTTACTTCTAAAAATTTTGGTTTTCCTGATTCTTCATAAGATAAAATATCGTAGCCTGCCCCGTCCCCCTCTTCAAGGGAAATATGAATCACTTTTTCATTTAGCTCTTGACTGAGTCTTTCTTTTTCAATTTTAAGAACAAACTCCTCCCCCATTAACCCAATCTTTTTATTTCTCATATTAAGCTCATCAAAGTTCACTTTTCTTGCCTGAAACCGTCGCTTCTTTTCCTTTCGTTCAGCAATTTCCTTTTTATCATTTCCTTCTCGTTCTAATTTTGGTAAAGACCTAGATCTTAAAATGCCATTTCGGCCTACTCTTCGATATTCACAGTACTTCAACAATTCATTGTTTTCTCGGTGAGAGATCATATTTCTTACTTTTTGCTCAAATTTCGTGTCATTGCGATTCATGTTGATTTCTAAATCGTTACCATCTGGCTTCATATCGAACATAAGGGCTTCTTTTAACTCTGTCGTCGTCATTTCCCCCGATTCTTCTAAAATTTTTATAGCAACAGCAAGTATTTCTCTTTCGGTATAATTACTCACTTTTACTCCTCCTTTAGTCCACTCTATTAATGCTAGCGTACCATACCATCGATGTTTTATGTTTCCTCGCTATTTCAGATTCAATAAAAAGATTATTGACTCACTCCCTTTGATTTACAAACTGTATATGGTATTTGTTTTATAGTTGACTGAGTCAACTATAAAAGGATAGAATATAGTTAGTGTTAATTTACTGAATAATAAGGAGAATTATCCATGAAATCAACCCAATATGTAGAGAAAATCCGAAAATTCAACAGGTATTATGCAAATGTTCTAGGCAAAATCGATCAAGCAATCTATAATCAACCTTTTCCATTAACGGAGGCACGGGTTATTACTGAAATCAATTACAGAAATGGTTGTACTGCAACTGAAGTCAGAGAAAATCTTGGTATTGACCGAGGCTATATGAGTCGAATTATCCAACGTTTCGAGGATGAAAATATCATCATAAAAGAACAGTCAAAAGTGGATAAACGTCAGCATTCTCTCTATCTAACTGAATATGGCAAAGAAATTTTCCAAGACTTAGTTGAAAATGCTAATCGTGGGGTAAATAAGATGATTGAAAACTTATCAAAAAATGATCTATCTAAGCTAGTCATAGCGATGGAAACAATCGAATCAATTTACTCGAAAGAACATTCTTCCCAATCAGAAGTCGTCATTCGACCATGTCAACCCGGTGATATTGGATACGTCGCCTATCTTCATGGAAAGTTATATGATAAGACATATAAGTTCGGTCGGATGTTTGAATATTACGTCATGAAAGGTTTAACAGAATTTATGATTAATACCGATAGAGGAGAGCTTTGGGTTGCTGAAGTGAATGGTGAAATCGTCGGTTCGATTGCAATTACGAAGTCCAGTGATACAGTAGCACAGCTAAGATGGTTTGTTTTGGATGAAAATTATCAGGGCATGGGCATTGGGAAAAAACTCATGGAGACTGCCCTTAATTTCTGTGAAGAACTAAAATATCAGCATGTATTTTTATGGACAGTAAGCACATTGCACACGGCTCGCTATCTTTACCAAAAATATAATTTTAAACTAACTGAAGAAAAACCAAATGAAGAATGGACCGGAACGAAATTAATCGAAGAACGATGGGATCTCGACCTTTAGATGAATACTAAACAAAGTAAAACGAAAAATCAAAATTGGAAACAAGGGATATTGGATTCATTACCAATAAAAAAGGTAGAGACTAAGCTGCTCTACCTTTTAATAATTCGTTATTAAGATATGTTCTACCTTACGATCATTTCGATCCATAAAACTTACGCTATACTCTTTGTTAAAGCCAATAATATTGATACCAGGCTGATTATAAAGATTAAAAATAAAGTCGGTATTTTTAATAATTAGCATGAAACGGCACTTGCACTCGTTTAATAAGTACTCCGCGAGCCGCTCTTGATCATGACTTGCAAACGAATGATTAGCATACGTCGAAAAATCACTATCATATGGCGGATCTAAGAAGATAAAGTCCTCTTCATGAATAGGAATTCCCTGTAAAAATTTCTCAAAGTCGACATTATATATATTCGTACGACTTAAAATTTCCTGCAGTTCGTCATTCCATAAGTACTCGATTTTATGATGAAATGCTTTACTATTATACGAAGTTCCACCATAAGGAACATTAAAACCACCGCTCTTATTATATCTAAACATTGACGAATAACAAAATTCACGTAAGTAGAAAAATAAAGCAATATGCATTTCTTGATTAAGATTATATTTTACCCTCTCATTATAAAGATAGCGATAATACGTATAAACACTTGCCCTGATACTGGATTCAAAGTTCTTTCGATAATCTTCTTCTGGCAGGTCGCCTTTTTTTAATTCGTTATTCTTAGTGTTACCGAATTTTGATAGGAGTGATTTTTTTAGCTCCGTTATTAACCTTTCAAAATTGATATTCAAACTATTTTGTACTCCTAATGCAATTTCATTTCGCTTAATTTCAATCATTTCATTAATAATTTGTTTTAATTGTTCTTTATCAATTTCGTTACTTTTAAATTGCTGATAGAAGCGTCGGAGTGTTTCATAATAATCATTGGACAACATTCCAAAAAAACTCCATACTTCCCATATTTCCTGTAAATATTGCTGAAACAACTCATTTTTTTCTTTTGTCAATGTATATAATGCAATCAGCTCACTTGAAAAATCATTAACATAAGCTTGATGATATCGTTCTTTTTTAATCGAGAGAAAGCATGCTCCCCCACCTAAAAAGGGCTCGATATAATTGTTCATTGTTTTCGGCATATATTGATGGATGATTTCCAGTTCGGCAGACTTGCCTCCTGGCCACTTTACAAACGGCTTTACCAAGTTAAACTTCCTCCTGCTAGTAATCTAGTTTATATTATAGCACTTTTTTAGAAAAAATAAGTAGCACCTGTAACAGATGCTACTCGTGTTTTAGGAAGGCTGTTTTCGTAAACTTTGTTGCTTTTGGACCGTTTTTTTGAAAATAAAATAGTCTTTTCAAGACAAATTTATTTGTCTGAACGGCTATTTTATTTTCAAAAGCTTCACGCGTAGCGTGAAGAGCCAAGCATCCGCTTGGCTTACGGTCCAAAAGCAAAGAGCAACAATCTTTGAAAAAAGAGCCTTTAGGAAAGACACTGCAATCACGTTCCACTTCCTAATATAATGCAATATTTTAAAATTAAGCTCCTAAGATGTTCTGTATAAACATACGAATGACATCGGCTCCACCAATAAACGTCCCTAACGCACTTCCTAAGTTCGTCAAGACAACGACCAAAAGAATGCGTGTTACCATATTGCTCCAAAAGCCTTTAACCGTAAAAACATCGTCGGACAAGTTTTCAAAATCTCCTACTTTCGGTTTTCGGATATAAGCTTCAACAAACCCAGCAAACCATCCAGCAGCAAGTAACGGGTTTAATGAGCTTATCGGAGCGACTATAAAAGCAGTAAGAATACTCAAAGGATGCCCAAAGGCAATCGCAGCTCCAAGCGCAGCAAAGCCTCCATTCCAAAGAATCCAACTTACCGTCAGATCCACTCCTATGGAAGGATTTGCATAAAATGTATACCCAATAATACTTAGAATAAATATTGGAATCATCCAAGCAATGACTTTCGGTGCATTTGATTTTGGTGGGCGCTGCGAAATCGCATCTAAGTCATGATCTTTATATATCTCTTCTTTTATACCAGGAACATGTGCCGCACCTAAAACAGCAACAACCTTATTGCCAGGAGCTTCTTTAATTTTTTGCGCTAAATATTGATCACGCTCATCAATTAACGGCACCTTTAATTTTGGAAAGGACACGGTGAACTCATGAAGCATCGAGTCGAGCATATCCTGTGATTTCATTTTTTCTAAATCCGCTTCTGAGATGTCTTCTTTATTGAAAATACTACCAAAAATCTCCATTAGAAGCTTGGCCTTTCCCCAAAAGCCAATATTATGCCAAATGCGGGCGAAGGTGATTTGTATATTGCGATCTGCTAATACGAGTTCCGCATCGATTTCCTTTGCTGATTCAATCCCTTGGATCATTTCTTGACCAGGCTTGATACCAAACTGCTTCGCCATGCGCTTTTGAAAAGAGGATATCACTAAATTCATTAAAAGTAAGGATGCTTTCTTTTCTTTAATCACTTTAAAGATGTCCATATCTTTCCATTTATTACTATCGACAATCGACTGATAGCGCTGTTCATCGAGTTCAACACATACTGAATCAGGCTGCTCCGCCTCGATCACTTCTTTTACTTGTTCTGCACTTTGTTTGGAAACATGGGCAGTTCCTATTAAGATGAGTTCCTTCCCATTTAAATCTATTCTCGTAATATTTTGCTCCGACATAAACTACCTACCTTCTAGAGTTCTATTTCATGTAAAAAACGAGTATTAACATATTCATTATCCATTATGGCAAATAATCAAAATAACTACAATCGTTACTTCATCGTTATGGGAAGAATTGATACCGAAGCACCTGTTTCCCCTATTTCAACTTTTAATTTTTTCTTAAAATGTCTCTTCTTCTAATTGTTTAAATTGTATATGTAAGTCCTTTAATGCTGCTACTATTGCATTGGCCGCTTTCCCCCGATATTGTAGCTGTATACTTTTAATTGGCTCTTCGATACCATCTTTTAAGCTAAACCCTTTTAATAGATTACCGATGTACTGCCGACCATGTTCAGTAGCCAAGGTGCAAGAAGCATCAAGAATAACACCATATTTTGACTCTATTTCAGCAGTAACTGTTAGTGTTTCAAATACACTTTTGGCAGCCATTCCTTGTGGCAGACGAGAATGACCTGCTATAAAAATAATTTTTGGACGATACATTACCTTACTCCTCTCAAAACGAATATCTTATAAAGTGAAACTTCATTCAGTGGGGGGGTTTCCTTCCCCCCCACTGAATGTTAGTTGAACCAATCGGGTTGTTACTGGCGCTTATATCCCACTTAGCTTTTCTTGTTTCCTTAAAACCTTGAAGTGGGAATCTTAGCGCCAGTTAAGCGGGATAAAAATGTATTCCCTTTCCAACTGTCGTTTCCCTGCTTACAAGCGTAGCGATTCTGTAGAATAAATCAAAAAAAAGAATCCCTTTACATTTAGGAATTCTAATAACCTAGTGAAGCATCCTACATAGAAAAAGAGTTTGAGTTTAAATTTCTAATAATTGAAGCGGACTACCCTATACATGTAAAATAGCGATATTTATTGATGACAGTAGACCCTGGTTCGTTAACCTCATATAAAAGTATTTCTTTTTTCACGATTTTCACAACGGAACTAGGGTCAGTTATAAATTTATTATTTTATAGCCGCTTCTCGTTGATTTTCAAATGGCCAAGCTGGTAACGTTTTGGAAAGAGGCTTATCTTCTCGGTAGCCAAGCACATATTCTCCTTGCATTACCGTATGGATCTCTCTCGTTCCTTCATATATTACAGGAGCTTTCGCATTTCGCAAAAAGCGCTCGACTGGATATTCATTTGAAAAACCGTAGGCTCCGTGAATTTGTACGGCATCATTGGCCGCTTCTAAGGCGAAGTCACATGATTGCCATTTCGCTAATGACGTTTCTCTCGTATTTCTAATCCCTTCGTTTTTCAAGTACCCTGCACGGTAAACTAATAAACGGGACATCTGTAGACCTGCTTCCATTTTAGCGATCATTTGTTGAACCAATTGATGTTTTCCAATCTCTTTACCAAATGTACTTCGCTCATGACAATATTTCACACTTTCTTCAAGGCAAGCCATAATCGTTCCACAAGCTCCGGCTGCGACTGTAAATCGACCATTATCTAGAGCAGACATCGCAATCTTAAAGCCTTCCCCTTCTTCACCAAGCAGATTTTCTTTCGGTACTCTCACATTGTCAAAGAAAATTTCTCCTGTATTCCCTGCACGAATTCCTAATTTCCCTTTGATCGCTTTTGATGAAAAACCAGGCCATTCACGCTCTACGATAAAAGCAGATATCCCTTTATGCTTTTTCGTTTTATCCGTATAAGCAAATACGAGGAAATTGTCGGCAACATCACATAAGGAAATCCATGTTTTTGAACCATTTAAAATATAGTCTTCACCGTCTTTCACTGCAGTCGTTTGCAGTGCCGCTACGTCCGAACCTGCATTAGGTTCGGTTAGTCCGAAGGCCCCGACCTTTGTCCCTCTTGCTTGTGGTACTAAGTATTTTTGTTTTTGCTCTTCAGTACCCCATTGCAGGAGCGTCATACTATTTAATCCTGTGTGTACCGATACGGCGGTACGAAAAGCTGTATCTCCTCTTTCTAACTCTTCACATACGATCGCTAGTGAGTTGTAGTCCATTCCACTTCCACCGTACTCTTCAGGAATACAAACACCCATTAAGTCGAGGCCTGCTAAACGTTTCATAATACCTCTTTCAAAATACTGTTTTTCATCCCACTCTTGGATATACGGATTGATCTCTCTATCTACGAAACTACGAACCATCTTTCTTAACATCGTTTGTTCTTCTGAAAACGAAAAATTCATCATAACAAATTCCCCCTATATCATTTGATTTTGTTTAAAATTTTCAATCATTTCAATGGAATAACCGAGTTCTAATAACACATCCTCCGTATGTTCTCCAGCAATCGGAGGATGCGAACGAATTTCTACTGGAGTTCGAGATAGCTTTAACGGACTACCTACTAATGGAATACTCCCTATTGTAGGATGTTCCATCTCAATGACCATATTTCTTTCTTTTACCTGTGGGTCATTAAATACTTGCTCCATATTTTGAATCGGTCCCGCTGGTATCCCGTTTTCATTCAGGAGCTTCAACCATTGTTGAGAGTTTTTCGTTTCCATTTGTGCTGCAATTTGCTCAACTAACTGCTCCCGATTTTCTAGCCGTTTCGCGTTCGTTGCGAACTTCTCATCGTCTGCGAAATGCTCTAAACCTAGCAAGCTGCACAATCTTTTAAACTGACTATCATTACCGACCGCAATGACCATTTCTCCATCCATCGTTGGAAACGGTTGATACGGAACGATATTAGGGTGTTGATTTCCTAATAACCCTGGAATATGGCCTGAGATTAAATAATTACTTGCTACGTTGGCTAACGTACTAATTTGCGAATCAAATAATGAAATATCAATGCTTTGCCCTTCACCTGATTGGGCTCGCTCTTGCAGTGCGGCGAGAATACCGATGTTTGCATAGAGGCCAGTGATAATATCCGAGATGGCCACACCGACCTTCATAGGTCCTGATTGTTCACTTCCAGTAATGCTCATTAATCCAGACATTGCTTGAATAATAAAATCATAGCCAGGCAGGTTTTGATACGGTCCATTTTGACCAAACCCTGTGATTGAACAGTGGATGACCTTAGGATTAAGGGTTTTCAGCTCGTCGTAACCAAGTCCCCACCTCTCCATCGTTCCGCTTTTAAAATTTTCGATCACAACATCAGATCGTTCGATGAGTTTTTTTAAAACCGCTCTGCCCTCTTCGGTTTTTAAGTTCAACGTAATTGCGCGTTTGTTTCGATTAGCACATAAATAATATGCACTTTCTGTCCCTTTAAAAGGAGGTCCCCAATACCTTGTATCATCACTCCCACCTGGGGCTTCTACTTTTATAACTTCTGCTCCTAAATCACCTAAAATCATTGTCGAATAGGGACCTGCTAGTACTCTCGTTAAATCTAGAACTTTAATTCCCGTCAAAGCACCCATTATTACTGCCTCCTTTCTTGAAAGTTCATAAATAAATTTGAGAAACAAAAATAGCCAACTGCATTATGAATAGACATAATACAGCTGGCTTTGATTACATATCTGCTCTACGGAAATAGAGTCATTGTAAATTACTCAGCTTTACTATTTTGTTTAGGTATTATTACTTAAAATGTAAGCTCACGATTTTGTTCGAGACTGTCAAACAAAGATGAACTTTCCTTATATATCTAAATTATAAAAGAAAAAAAGATGGGTGTCAATAAATATTTCGAATTTTAAAAACTATTAAACCATCCTTCTCGTTTAAACTACTAATGAATGCAATGTTATTCGTTTACTGATTTTATCAACGACTTCTATCCCAATCCGAATTGACGCCGTTGCTGCTGGTGACGGGGCATTACAAACATGGATGCACTTTTTACCCATAATGATATGAAAATCATCAACTAAACGACCATCAGGTTTTAAAGCTTGAGCTCTAACACCAGCAGGTGCAGGTTCGAGATCACTACCTTGAATGTCTGGAACTAATAGCTGTAAGCTTTCAACAAATTTGGCTTTATTAAAGGAGCGAATGACTTCTTCAAGCCCTTCTTTCATATGTTTATTTGCTAGTTTCCAAAAACCTCGATAGGTAAGGACTTCAATAATATCTTTCACGTTGATATCTTTTTTATAGTACCCTTCGCGTTTTAAGCTTAGAACGGCATTAGGACCTGCTTCGATTGTGCCATCTATCATTCTCGTAAAATGTACGCCTAAAAAAGGAAATTTCGGGTTTGGAACAGGGTATATCAAATTTTTAACGAGATAGCGTTTTTCAGGCTTTAATTGAAAATATTCTCCTCGAAACGGAACGATCTTCATATCCGTAATATACCCTGCTAATTTGGCAATTCGATCACTATGTAAACCAGCACAGTTAATAAGAAGTTTTGATTTAAATGTACCTTTGCTTGTTTCAATCGTAACACAGTCGTTCGCTTCATTAATATTTTCTACGCTCGTATTTAAGGAAATCTTGGCACCTGACGCTTCGATCAGCTGTGCAAACTTTTCACTAACTTGTTGATAATTTACAATCCCTGCCATTGGGACATGGACAGCTGCTAAACCATTGACGTGTGGTTCTAATTCCTTTAATTGTTCAGCACTCACCTTTTTGATTTTCAATTCATTTTGTAACCCACGTTCATACAGTTTTTCCAATAATGGTAACTCCTCTTTGTTCGTAGCGACAATGACTTTCCCGCAAATCTCATGGTCAATCTGATGCTCATTACAAAACTCAACCATTAGGTTACTTCCTTCTCGAGCAAACTTTGCTTTATAGCTGCCAGGTTTATAATAAATTCCTGAGTGAATCACACCGCTATTGTGACCGGTTTGATGCTTTGCCAAACAACCTTCTTTTTCCAATAATAAGACCTTCGCATTTGGATACTTGTTATATAAAGCAACTCCAACAGAAAGACCGACAATCCCACCACCAACAATTGCAAAATCAAACATTCATATTCCTCCTCAGGTTTACAATTTTCTAGCATAAAACTACCCAAAGGAAAGTGGTTTAAACAAAGAAGCAAAGATTACTAGAATAATCTGTAAATACCGCTTTCTTATTTATATAGTGGAAAGCATTAATCACTACCAGTTATCAATAAATCATCTTTTAAATGAGCTAAAATGTTTTCAGTTGAAACATGATCTCCTTCTTTTACACAAAGAGAGGTAATAATACCACTTGCACCTATGGATATCTCCATTATATCCCCCTCAAAGGATTTAATTAAAAATAATTTTTCCCACTCATAGATATATGAATTTTCTTTAATAAAAACTTTTTCAATTGTCCCCTTAAAAGGACTAACTATTGTATGAATTTCTTGAATCATTTTTAACACCTTCCATAGTATATTTAAATCCATCCTCTAAAACGATAAGCCCCTTTTAAAAAATACTAAGATCCCACATTTGAGCAAGATGCTTTAAAAGCTCAACACCAGCAAGACTATTCCCAAACTCATCTATAGCAGGTCCATAAAGACCAATGCCACAACCATTTTGAAAAGGTAATTCTTTTCGGTCCTTAGCGGGAACTGCTGCCATTATCCCACCTGAAACTCCACTTTTTGCTGGTATTCCAATAAAGGCTGCAAATTTCCCTGATGCATTATACATTCCACAAGTCAACATTAAAGCTTTCGTTATTTTTGCTACTTGTACAGGAAAGACTCGTTTTTTACAAATTGGGTCGTATCCATTATTGGCGAGAATCAAACCAATTTTCGCGATATCTTTTGTATTCACTTCTATCGAGCATTGTTTTAAATAAACTTCTAACGCTTCTTCAACTTCTGTTTCTAAAAATCCTGTCGCTTTTAAATAATAAGATAAAGATCGATTTCGATAAGCTGTTTGCCATTCAGAATGAAAGACAGTTTCATTAATAGTAGGACGCTTCCCAATCATTTTTTCTATTAACCTAAAAATAGATTCTAATTTTTCCTCTGGTGTTTCTCCGTTAAGAAGAGACGCAACTGTAATCGCTCCAGCATTGATCATCGGATTATATGGTTTTCCAGTTTTATGCATTTCTAAACGAACAATAGAATTAAACGCATCACCTGTTGGTTCTACATCCACTCGCTCTAAAACATAAGATATTCCACGGTCTAAACATGCAGCGATAAAACTGATCACTTTTGAGATACTTTGTAAAGTAAAAGGAACCTCCCAATCTCCTGACTTGAGCTCCCATCCATTTGAATTCATAATATAAAATCCTAATGCCGTTAGATTAGACTTTTCTAAAGCAGGAATATAGTCGGCACATCGACCTTTAAGACCAAGTGAACGATAATGCGTGATCAGTTCTTCTAGATATCTTCCCTCCTTGAAGTCAAGTAGCAAAGTACTTTCATTTGATAAATGATTATCCATATCTTCCCCCTCGTAAACGCTTACAAACCTATATTAAGAAGCTGTAATTTAGTTTATAATTTAAGCTACGAAAAAAAACAAAATACTACAAATAAATAGAAATGAATTCATGAATATTTATAAATAAATTTTATATATACACTTTCTATTGTTTAAGGTTTATGGCAATATATAAAGAAAAATAAGAGATGAAACCCTGCACATGAACGTGTCTAAAAATCACAAAAAAATAGAGCTTTATTAACAGGAAAAAAAAGAATTAATGAATATTAATTTTAGATCAGGAAGTGACATCTATGAAAATGAGTCCTTATCTATGGAAAGATTATACTATTATAGTATTAATGCTTCTTTTCGTACCATTAGCAGGTGAAATAAACTTTTATCCTATTAATGAAGCGTTTCGTATTAGTTTAGGTCCACCAGCTTTTTTCTTTTCCCTATTATTTTTGAGAAAAACACCTGCAATCATTCCAGGATTTTTAACAGCTATACTTGTTGTAGGTTTTCGTATTCTACTAGATATGATGTATCAAGACTTTAATTGGTTATCTTCTTTTGAATCTCATTACCCTACTTTTTTCTTTTACTTCACTTATGCTTTTATTTTTTATTTAGTCAAAGTTAATCGCTTTCATGACCAACCTATAGTCATTGGAGTGTTTGGGATAATCATTGAAATCATCGCAGACTTTGCAGAATTTATTGCACAATTTTTTGTTTTAGGGGTTACAATAACTACGGCTTCACTTGCTCAAATCTTTTTTATTGCACTTTCACATAGTTTTATTGTTTTAGGTGTATTTAGTATGATGAAACTGTATGAAGCTCGCTCACGTGAGGTAGAGGTTCGAAAGCGTAATGAACATATGCTATTGCTTATTTCGAATTTATACGAAGAATCTATTCATTTAAAAAAGACACTACAAACCGCTGAAGATATTACAAGAAAATCTTTTGGTCTATACAAGGAAATGAAACAAAGTAGCACTGATGATCTAGAAAAAAAAATAAAAAGTTCTGATAAAGTCATTCATCAATTACTCCAAATCGCAGGTGAAGTGCATGAAATAAAAAAAGATAATCAAAGAATTTATGCTGGATTATCAGAACTTATTTCAAAACAAAGCTTCACTGATTATATTAATATTAATAATTTAATGGAAATCATTGCACAAACAAATAAAAAATATGCTTGTTTACTAGGTAAAAATATTGATCTTGAATATATTATTCAAGATGTTCACCGGTCTTATCATGTGTATACTATTCTATCTATTATTAATAATGTAGTGGCTAATGCAGTAGAAGCAATTCAAGAAATAGGTACGATCAAAATATATATAAGCAGGCAGCAAAACTTTCTTAAATTTCACATTGAAGATGACGGACCTGGCATCCCAGAAAAATATAAAGATATCATCTTTAACCCTGGTTTTACATCAAAATTTGATAATACTGGTAACCCCTCTACTGGTATAGGGTTAACCTATGTTAAAGATATGGTTGGGCGGCTAAATGGAAAAGTCACCCATAATCATGGTCCTAATCATAAGGGGACTATTTTTACGATTACATTGCCAATTGAAAATTTGGTTGAAAAGGAGTTAATCGGATGAATTTTTATATAACTGACGATGATGTGACGGTTCGTTCTATGCTTACTCAAATGATCGAGGATGAAAATCTAGGAAAAATTGTTGGTGAGTCAAGTGATGGTAGTTCATTGGACGGCGACACATTAAATATAAAACAGGTAGACATTTTATTAATTGATTTATTGATGCCTAATTGTGATGGTCTCGAAACCATTCAAAATATTACTCCAACATTTAAAGGCAAAATCATTATGATTTCTCAAATAGAGTCAAAGGATCTAATCAGTGAAGCCTACCTACTTGGAATTGAACACTATATTATAAAACCGGTTAATAAAATAGAGGTGTTAGCTGTTATCCAAAAAGTGATTAAACACCTTCTCTTAGAAAAATCAATTTATGACATTCAAAAATCTTTAAATATTGCACTTCATATCGATACGAAACCTCATCAAAGTGAAACTACTTATGATATTAAAACTTATGGTCAATACCTATTATCTGAATTAGGGATTGCTGGTGAAAATGGCAGTAAAGATTTAGTTGATATTTTATGTTTTTTATTTAACTATGAGAAGGAATATACCTTTGAAGAAGGAATGCCAGCCCTTAAAGATATTTTTGAGAATTTAGCTAATAAAAAGCTTGATGTTCCAGCTGATGAGCAGGATTTGAGTAGAGAAGTAAAAGCTTCTAAACAACGTGTACGAAGAGCAGTTTATCAGTCATTAAAACATTTAGCTTCTTTAGGACTCACAGATTTTTCAAACCCTAAATTTGAAGAGTATGCATCTCACTTTTTTGATTTTACTATGGTTCGTAAAAAGATGACAGAGTTAAAAAATGAGTCAAAACCAACCTATTCAACTACACGAATTAACGTAAAAAAATTTATTCAAGCCTTATATTTTGAAGCAAAACGACTCATGTTAGAGGAGTAAACCGAGAAAAAACATAAGCAAACAATAACAAAACCCTTTATGTTTTCAATAATGATTCACCCCACTTTTCTGTTACTAAGTAGTAAACCTTTTAATACTTCAAAAAAGCCAACGTCCTTAATATACAGGACATTGGCTTTTTTGGTTTAAAAAATCACTTGTGTACAAAATCCAAGCGTTGGCCCAGAATGTGATTGTAATAGTTCCGATTGTTTTTATTTCCGGATATAACCAAAGTGGTTTGCAAATACTAGCAAAAAAGTCAGGGGTTTTATATGAAAAGCTGACTTATCCCTATTCATCTGAACTTTTAACAATTGGCTCCGAGTCATAAAAGATGTAGTGTACGAAAAGGAGTGATCAGCGATGATAACCCGTCCAAAAGACCAAATTACCACATCGCAAGCAGTTGTCGTCATCATCAACACAATAGTTGCTGTAGGGATCCTCACCCTTCCAAGAGCAACTGTGGAGGAGGTGAAGACGCCAGATGCCTGGATAGCCGTTATTTTGGGCGGGCTGATTTCGATGATAGCAGGGGTGATCATTGTAAAATTAAGCCAACAGTTTCCCGACAAAACCTTTTATCAATACAGCCAACAACTTGTAGGGAAATGGGCGGGGTGGTTACTTAGTCTACTTATTATCGTTTATTTTTTTACACTTTCTGCATTTGAAGTCAGAGCGCTGGCGGAAGTGACAGAATTATATTTGCTAGATGACACACCGATCTGGGCAATTACCATGCCATTTATGTGGGTAGGTCTCTATCTGATCATTGGCGGCATAAACCCGATCGCCCGTCTGTTTGAAATTATATTCCCTATTACGATTATTATTTTTTTACTGGTTACCTTTATGAGCTTCGGAATATTTGAGATAGATAATCTCCGCCCGGTATTAGGGCTGGGAGTCATGCCAGTGCTAAAAGGAATAAAGACAACGGCTCTCGCGTATACAGCTGCTGAAATCATGTTGATCCTTGTGGCGTTTATGGAACAGCCAAACAAAGCAGTAAAAGTCGTTCTAGTTGGAATAGGCATTCCCGTGCTCTTTTACGTGATAACCGTCGTAATGGTCATCGGAGCGTTATCCGTCGATGGAGTGGCAAAGAGAACGTGGCCTACGTTTGATCTCATACGGAGCTTTGAAATCACCGGTTTAATATTTGAACGGTTTGAATCTTTGTTGCTCGTGATATGGATTATGCAAATATTTGCCACCTTTACCATTACCTACTATGCTGCTGCTTTGGGTCTGTCCCAACTCTTCCAAAAGAACATTCAACCATTTATGTATGGCTTGCTACCTGTTATTTATATCCTTGCCATGATTCCAAAAAATACGAATGACCTATTTGCACTCGGGGATATGATCGGCAATGCCGCGTTGTTTTTATTTGGTGCACTGCCACTGTTCCTTCTCGTTGTTTCGAGATTGAAGGAGGGAAAGCATAAAAGCCGATATTTTTAGTGTACAGAAAATCGTTTTTTTGATAAAAAGCATCGCTTAGTGTTCAAAGTCCGACCTTTGGCCACAGAAAGGGATTGTAATAATTCAGATTGTTATAAATTTCAGCATATAACCAAAATGGTTAACAAATACTAGTAGAAGAGTAAGTTTTTTTAAAATGAAGTATCGAATTTTCTCTGCTCACCTGAACTTTCAACAAAATTTCACAAACGTTTTGGGTGGTGTCAGCTGCTGGCATGGGGCAATTATAGGGGGATTAAAATGTGGAAAGCGATAGTTTCATATCTTCCAGATTGGATCGTTTTCATACAAGCTTTTATTACATTTTTCATTCCATTTGTTATTTCGAAATTTTTTAACTGGATCCGCACATTAGAGGAAGAGTGATGAGAATGAGAAGGTGGAAATTAAAGAACAGACTAATAAAAAGGGCCATTCAAGGTGATAAAAAGCAGGAATCCAAGCCTTTTCAAGTTTCAACAGGTCATTTTACTGGTGATCTCACCTTAGATCTAGAACTTGTCAGGCAAGAAATAGGTCATAACTCGGATGTGCACTTTCGCGAGTTTAACATAGGGCATACGGGCATTCGGGCGGCAATCTTTTTCGTTAGCGGGCTAGCAGATATAGATCTTATCGACAAACATATTATGAAATCACTGATGTTAGATCTTTCCGATGAAGAGAAACAGGTGCAAGGGACCATTTCATTAGATTTTATTAAAAATCATGTCCTTTCCATTAGTCAATTAAATGAAGTAGAAAACATTAAAGATTTGGTGTCAGAAGTATTAATAGGTTCGACTGCACTTTTAATTGATGGGTCGTCGGATGTATTAGTTCTCGGTACAATGAAAGGAAAAACACGGGATATTCAAGAGCCAGCTTCAGAAGAATCGGTTAGAGGCCCACGGATTGGTTTCAATGAAAATTTAAGCGATAATACCGCCCTTTTAAGACGCAATGGTAAAAATGAGAACTTATCAATAACAAAATTCCAAGTAGGAAAGCGTACAAAAAAAGAACTTATTATTGCCTATATTAAAGATGTAGCTGATCCAGAATTAGTGGAAGAGGTAAAGAAAAGGATAAGGAAACTCGACATTGATAATGTACTGGAATCAGGCTATGTAGAGCAGCTGATCGAAGATAATTACCTCAGCCCTTTTCAGCAAGTACAGAATACGGAGCGCCCTGACCGTGTCATGGGCGCTTTAATGGAAGGCCGGGTAGCAATCCTGTTGGACGGGTCGCCGTTTGCCTTAATTGTTCCAGTTACATTTAGCATGCTGTTGCAATCACCTGAAGATTATTATGACCGTTGGATTCCCGGCACGGTCATTCGCTTATTACGTTTTTTTACAGCTCTAGTTTCGTTATTGGGGCCAGCGATGTATATTTCTTTTATTTCATTTCATCAAGGATTGATCCCGACCAATTTAGCCATTTCCATTGCAGGAACAAGAGAAGGTGTTCCGTTTCCATCAATTATCGAAGCACTGATTATGGAAATAGCCATCGAAATTTTGCGGGAAGCCGGGCTGCGCTTGCCTAAGCCGATTGGCCCAGCAATGGGGATTGTCGGCGGTCTGATCATTGGTGAAGCTGCCGTTCAAGCAGGCATTGTGAGCCCGGTGATGGTGATTGTCGTAGCGGTAACCGCCATTTCCTCCTTTACCATCCCTCAGTATAGTGCAGGGATTACGTTGCGCATCCTTCGCTTTGTGGCTATGTTTAGCGCTGCTGTGTTTGGATTGTACGGGGTTATTCTGTTTCTCCTCTTGCTTATGAGTCATTTGGTAAAACTGAAAAGCTTCGGTGTGTCTTATGTCAGTCCGGCTGTTCCTTATCGAGTAAGTGACTGGAAAGACTTTATGGTACGTATGCCGCTCCAGATGATGAAACGTCGTCCGAAGATGATGCATACGATAGATTCCATACGCAAAGGATAGCTCACTACAAAAAGGAGTGGATCAGCGATGATTGCCAGTCCAAAAGACCGAATTACCACATCGCAAGCAGTTGTCGTCATCATCAATTTTATAGTTGCAATAGGGATCCTCACTCTTCCAAGAGTAACTGTGGAGGACGTGAAGACGCCAGATGCCTGGATAGCCGTTATTTTGGGCGGTCTGATTGCGATGATTGCAGGAGTGATCATTGTGAAATTAAGCCAACAGTTTCCCGACAAAACCTTTTATCAATACAGCCAAGAACTTGTAGGGAAATGGTCGGGCTGGTTACTTAGTCTACTTATTATTGTTTATTTTTTTACTACTTCTGCATTAGAAGTCAGAGTGCTGGCAGAAGTAACAGAATTATATTTGCTGGATAAGACACCGATCTGGGCTATTACCATGCCATTTATGTGGATAGGTCTCTATTTGATCATTGGCGGCATAAACCCGATCGCCCGCCTGTTTGAAATCATCTTCCCCATTACGATTATTATTTTTTTACTGGTTACCTATTTGAGCTTCGGAATATTTGAGATAGATAATCTCCGCCCGGTATTAGGGCTGGGGGTCATGCCAGTGTTAAAAGGGGTAAAGACAACAGCTCAAGCATATACAGGTTTTGAAATCATGTTGATCCTTGTGGCGTTTATGGAACAGCCAAACAAAGCAGTAAAAGTCGTTCTAGTTGGAATAGGCATTCCCGTGCTCTTTTACGTGATAACCGTCGTCATGGTCATCGGAGCGTTATCCGTCGATGGAGTGATAATGAGAACATGGCCGACGTTTGATCTCATACGAAGTTTTGAAATCACTGGTTTAATATTTGAACGGTTTGAATCTTTGTTGCTCGTGATATGGATTATGCAAATATTTTCCACCTTCACCATTACCTACTATGCTGCTGCTTTGGGGCTGGCCCAACTCTTCCAAAAGAACATTCATCCATTTATGTATGGCTTGCTTCCTGTTATTTATATCATTGCTATGATTCCGAAAAATACGAATGACGTACATACACTCGGGGATATGATCGGCAATGCCGCGTTGTTTTTATTTGGTGCACTGCCGCTGCTGCTTCTCGTTGTTTCGAAATTGAAGGAGGGAAAGAATGATGCAAAGCCGTAACAATGTACAATCCCTTTTCATTTCACTGTTAGTTATTTTCCTCCTGTTTCTTACAGGGTGTTGGGATCAGAGAGACATTGAAGAGCTGTCCATCAATGTAGGTGAAGCGTTAGATATGGGAGAACCCTCTCCACATGAGCAAGAGTTTGAGAAAGAAGGAGGCGGATATCAAAAAAGAAACTTGTTCACATTTACCATGCAAAATGTTGTCCCACAAGCATCTGGGGGAGGACAACAAGAAGGAGGAGGACAGCAAAAGGCTTACGAAAATCTTTCTGTTACTGGAGACTCCGTTTATCAGTTATTTCTTGAACTCACATTGATAGATGAACATATCCCTCTCGGTTCACATCTGAAAGTAGTGGTAATTGGCGAAGAGTTAGCTCGTAACATAAATCTGCTAAATCTGATGAATGAGTATATCCGTTCCCATGAATTAAGAGAAAGCGTCATTTATTTTATTGCCAAAGGAAAGGCCAGAGACGCTTTGGAAGCAAAAAGAACTGAGATTCCGGCGTTTCACCTCGTTAAAATCTCAGAGAACGAAAAAATGACAACCCGGATTTTGCCTCCAGTGACTCAAGCGAAGTTAAATGCATATCTGTCGGGAGATTCCAGTTTCCTCCTACAAACGGTGTCTGCAATAGAGGGGGAAGTAAAGTTTGCAGGAGGGGCCGTGATCAATGGAAAGACAAAAAAACTGCATGGTTTTTTAAATGCAGAGGAATTAGATGGCATAACATGGATAACAGGAAAGGGAGAAGGTGGAGCGGTGAAAAGCTTCGATGAAGAGACAAATCAGCTGATCGTTTATCAGGCAGAGTCAATAGAAAGCAAAATTACATCTTATCTTGATGGAGAAAACATCTCTTTTGATGTGAAAATAGAATCAAAGGGAAGGTTGGTCGAAGATTGGGTCTGGCCGGGAAATGCTTTTGAAAGCGAATTTCTAAAGAAGACGGAAAAAGCCGCAGAAAAAGAAGTGGAGCGGTTGGTGAGTAATGTATTAAAAAAAATGCAAGAAGAATACCAAGTAGATGTTGCTGGATTCGGAAACCGATTGAGAATCGAGCATCCTAAAGTATGGGAAAAGATCAAAAAAGATTGGGATAAAACATTTAGTGACGTTCACATCAACTACAGTGTGGAAATAACCATCACAGATTATTCCACAACAGGTACGAAGGAGTAAGGCCGCTTATCAATCATACCTATAATAAAATGGACAAGAATTTTTTATAGAGAGGCAGAACTAGCGTAAGTTGCTAGCCTTGCCTCTCTCGCCCCATTTTCCCAATACCTTTCAAATAAACTGCTGTCTGGATATTTAATTTAGGCCATTTGATATCGCTCCTATTATAGATACGAATCAATAGGAATGAATTATGCTTTTTTACGCTCCTCTATTCTTTCCTCTTCCCAGCATTCTACATTTTTAAGCCCCTCAATGTTATTAGCATAGAATACTGGATCTTTTCCCTCTTTTTTCTGATTTAAGTAATCTTTTAATACCGCTATGGCAATTTTTCCTGTTAGTGCTAAAGCAATTAAGTTGACGACTGCCATTAATGCCATAAAAAGATCTGCTAAATTCCAAACCATGCTCAAGCTCGATACCGAACCGAATGCAACCATCCCTAATACGCCTATACGGAAAACAAAGATAATCGTTTTATTTTCTTTTATGAACTCTAAGTTTGACTCCCCGTAATAGTAGTTCCCAACGATTGAACTAAAGCAGAATAATAGAATCGCGACTGCAACAAAAATACTGGCCCAAGAACCAATGTGACTACTTAGTGCTGCCTGAGTAATTTGAATGCCTCCCATTCCTTCTTTAGGAATTTCAGCTAATAGAATAATGAAGGCTGTTGCACTACAAATAATTAGAGTATCCACAAAAACACCTAACGTTTGAATAAAACCTTGTTTTGCTGGATGGCTTACATTAGCTGTTGCGGCTGCTACTGGCGCACTACCCATACCAGCTTCATTAGAAAATAAGCCACGCTTTACTCCGTTTATAATAGCAGCACCGATACCACCGCCAATAGCTTGCTCTATTCCAAATGCACTTGACACAATTAAACTAATTACACTCGGAATCTCCTCAATATTCACAATCACAACATATGTAGCTATAATAAGATAGAAAAGTGCCATTACTGGTACAACAACTTGTGATACTTTGACAATACGTTTAATACCACCAAAGATAATAAATCCAACAATAACCGTTAATATCAATCCTACTACAATACGATTAATACCAAATGCTTCTTCAAATGCAGCTGATATTGTATTTGCTTGAACTGAATTAAAGGCTAGTCCAAAACAAAACGTAATTAAGAGAGCAAATAATATTCCTAACCATCTTTTCTCGAGAGCTTTTTCCATATAATATGCAGGACCGCCTTTAAAGCCACTCTTATCTTTCACTTTATATACTTGTGCTAATGTGCTTTCAATAAAACTTAATACAGCTCCAAATAACGCCATAATCCACATCCAAAATATAGCGCCGGGACCACCTAATGTAATGGCAATTGCAACCCCAGCTAGATTACCAGTACCAATTCTTGATGCAGCACTAATACAGAATGCACCAAATGATGAAACTTGTTTCTTTCCACTATTAGTCGAAGAACTTTCTTTCATTAATTTAAACATTTCTTTCAGATTCGTAATTTGAACAAATTTTGTTCTAATTGTAAAATAAATACTTAAACTAACGAGTATAACGATTAAGATATACGACCACAGTACGGTATTTCCCCAATTAATAATATTTTCCACCATCATTATCACCTCTTTATTCCTTTTTTTAATCGATTAACAAGCTTGATTTCCTCCTCCCCCCTTTTAGTAAGCGTTTTCATTCATCTATACCTAAAAAGAATACAAATTTATTTTATAAACAAAGCTACAAAAAGTAACAGAACACTACATATTAATAAGAAAAATTTTAAAAGTTTTTGCTACCTCCTTTACCTATATATTTAAACAAGGAAAAAGACCAACAAAAAACAATGTTGGTCTACATGTCATAAATATATATTTTTTATTGTTTTTTGATATTCATGTTTCAGATAGTACTTGAGGGTTATACTAATTCGTAGCTTGTATTAATCAAGGACAAGAGTGAACGTTTAAGAAATGACTACATTAGCCCCTATACATGTAATTTTTATTTCATTTCCTTACTCGATATTCCTCTTAAAAGAAAATACCTTGTTAGGAAGTCAGTCATCTGAAAATCACCAGGTGTTAATTGAAAATATTTTTAAACAACCCGATAATGCCAAACTCCATCTTTCATTTGCTTCTCAATTTGCTTATCTGCCTCTAAAGCATCTAAATGACCGACAACCTCTGACATGACGAGTGAAAATTGTTTTTGATATTGACTTTGATAAAGCTGCTTGGCGAGTTTGCTACCAGTAGAAATTCCAGATTGAATTAAACCTTTAATTTTCTCAGATTTCTTTACAATTCTCGATAATCTCATTTCAATAAGTTGTTTTGGGTCCTCGATCATTTCACCATGACCGGCAAAAACAAGGTCTACATTTAAATCCATAAATGCTTTCAATGATTGTTTATAATCGACCAACGAACGGATTCGCTGATTCATAAAATCCGGTTCAACGAGCGCATTACTCGAAATATGCTGAATTAAGTGATCTCCACCAAAACACCATCTTCTTCTTTCATCAACAAGGGCAATTTGATCTGGGGCATGCCCAGGCACTTCTTTCACATAAAAGTCGAAAATGCGCATTCCTTCTTCAAGAGGGGAAATTGCAGCCGTTAATTTCAAATGAGCATTTTTTTCAACTGATTTTTTTAAATAGTCGACCTGTTTAGCACCTTCTTCCCCGCAGTCCATTTCTTGATAAAATTGTTCAAAAAACGCGATACGTGTATTTAGAAACTCTGGATCTCTTTTGACTCTCGGAATGGCAAGTGGATGAGCATAAACCGGAATAGGGTGTTGCTCTGTAATTCGATTCACAACTCCTACATGATCAATATGATGATGCGTTAATAAAATTTCTGTTATATCTTGAAGGTAAAATCCGTTTTTCTCAAGCGTTTCCATTAGCCCTTCCCAACAGCTATCACTAGGTATTCCCGCATCTATGAGTGTGAGTGATTGATTATGTTTAACGAGGAAGAAGTTATATGTCAAAAGCCCAGGGTTGGCGGGAATAATAATTGGATAAACACTATATCCATCTCTTTCAAAATTATTAATGATCAACACACCTTTCGCTAATTTTCAAATTGAGGCTCACTTTAAGTAATCCGAAAGTTTCGATAATTCAAGCCTAACACAGGATGTGATGAATGAAAATAAATAAGAGTGGAAATAACGGTGACAGGCACCTTTAGAGTACTTAAGTTGCCTGTCACCGTTTGTTTATTATATAAACTTCATACTACACCAGCACGTTTCTTTAAACATATATCATTACCTCCTACTTATTTATTATTATTTTCTCACAAAACTATTTACTTCGCAATGCGAAATACTTTATTATTATCTAAGGTAATGAAACTGCATGATACAATATGCAAATCTAGTGTTTTATGGAGGTTTTTATATGAAAAAGCTAATCATTCAAGAAATCGAGCAAATTCGTGAGCAACTTTATAAAATTAGTCAATATATTGGTGAAAATCCTGAATTAGGACACGAAGAGTTTAAAGCTTCGAAAATATTATCTGATGAACTAAAAAACCACAGCTTTCAAGTAGAATTAGGAACAGCAGGACTTGCCACAGCATTTGAAGCTGTTTTCGATAGTGGGGCTCCTGGTCCAAGCATTGCTTTTATGGCGGAATACGATGCACTTCCAGAATTAGGACATGCTTGTGGGCATAACCTCATTGGAACGATGGCTGTTGCAGCAGGCATTGGCTTAAGTAAAGTTATTAAAAACTATGGTGGAAAAGTGTATGTTTATGGTACACCTGCAGAAGAAACACGTGGGGGAAAGGTAACGATGACCGAGCAAGGCATCTTCGATCATTTAGATGTCGCAATGATGGTTCACCCTTTTCACCGTCATGAAGAAAGTGGTTTTTCACTTGCTATGGACGCCATTCAGTTCGAGTTTTTCGGAAAAGCAGCCCATGCTGCCGCTTCTCCACACGAAGGAATAAATGCCCTAGATGCAGTTATTCAAACCTTTAATTCAATCAATGCATTAAGACAGCACGTTACTCCAGATGTTCGTATTCACGGAATTATACCAGAAGGCGGAAAAGCTGCAAACATCGTACCTAATTATGCAGTTGCTCAATTTTACGTCCGTGCTGCTCATCGTACTTACTTAAATCAATTAATCGAAAAAGTAAAGGGCTGTGCCGAGGGAGCAGCTTTAGCAACAGGTGCCAAGCTAGAAACATCCTATTATGAATTTTCCTATGATGACATGAGAACCAACGAGGTGTTGTCTAATTCTTTCACTGAAAATCTCTTGCAATTAGGTGTCGAACGATCAGAGATTTATCAAAAAGGTTCTGCCGGCTCATTGGATATGGGGAATGTAAGTCATGTCGTCCCATCAATCCATCCCTATATTCAAATTTGCAACGAACCGCATGCGTGCCATACGCACGAATTCCGCGAGGCCGCTATGAGTAATCAAGGCTTTGAAGGCTTAATACTTGGTGCAAAGTGTATGGCCAATACTGCATTTGATATATTAACAAAACCTGAGCTATTAACGAAGGTTAAGGAAGAATTTAGTCGTACAAAAAAGTAGCTTTGAGGAATACTATAGCAATACGAATCGTTTTAAGCTTCGATAATAACCTAACAGACTTTTAGGTTATTATCGAAGCTCTTTTCAGTTCTTAAAAGTTTAAAGAAAGAAAATATGGTCATAATAATTATACATTTTCCAATAACAGGAAATTTTTTTCATTGAAATGTCTAGTATTAAAAAAATTGGCTGTTTTCGTTAACTTTGTTGCTTTTGGACGGTTTTTTGAAAATAAAATAGCCTTTTCAAGACAAATTTATTTGTCTGAACGGCTATTTTATTTTCAAAACCTTCACGCTATGCGTGAAGAGCCAAGCATACACTTGGCTTACGGTCCAAAAGCTAAAAGCAACAATCTTTGAGAAAAGAGCCAAAAAATTACACTGGAATTGAGGAACAGGGTGATCTTTTGAGTTCAATGAGAGAACGATTTGCCAAAAGCTATGAAACACATGGATACATAAGGGCTTTAAATTCGGCCTTAGAAAACGATCTAATCCGTATTCTAAAAAAATACGGGATTACCTTCCCTAGTTTCCGCACGCTGTGGATCCTGTATTTTGACACGGAAATGACGATGTCTGATCTTACCTACATTGCTCAAACGAATATTTCAAATGCATTCCGTCAACTAACCAAACTAAATGAGGATGGTTTAGTTCAAATTGAAAGTGGTAAAGATTCGAGGACAAAAATATTATCGATAACAGAATCTGGTAGAAAAATTATACAAGAGTTTATTGATGAACATGTGAAGTCTTCTGATTTACAAATTGTTAGCATATTAGAAAAAATCCCCGAAGAAGACCTAGCAAAGTTTATCGAAGTAGCTTCATTTTTAAGTACAGAATTAATTGGAGAAACATATACTCAATGGATAAAAAAGTCAAAAAACATGCTATTAGATTAAAAGAACAAAAACGTCGAGTAGCTTCAATTGAAGCTACTCGACATTTTTTATTTGCATTCGCAAATAAGTTTCAGTTCAAGTGGTAATAATAAAAACCATAAAGTGAAAAGGGATAATTTTACTAAAACCGTTGAATTTATTCTAGGGATAAAAAGAAACAAAAAAATTCCTAGTGAAAGGAGATGCTAGCTACTGATGAAAAACTATAAGTTGGAAAAAAGTATTATATTTTCATCTTCATTTATAATCATCTTTCTTTTGATCCTTTATGTACCAAAACAAAAAGTTCGGCAAGCATTTGTTTCCTTTCTTTTTCATCAAGTCATTACATGGTTTTTCGGTTTACTCGTAGTTGAAAAAGGCTTAATAAAATATCCATATCGCTATTTTTTTAAGCATTCTAACAAATCGAGCTTTCTGTTTGAATATTTAATTTTTCCGGCAATAGCAGTACTTTTCAACCTTTACTTTCCTAAAAAAAGCAATAAAGGACGAATAATTTTATACTATTTCTTATACACATCCATTATTACTTCTTTTGAAATGATTGCGGTGAAATATACAAAATTAATTCGATACAAAAAATGGGCTTGGTACTGGAGTTTTGTTACAATATGGACCTCTTATTACCTTTCTCACTTATTTTATAAATGGTTTTTTAAGAAAACACCAAAATGCAATATCGCATAAAGGATTTAATTTCCACCCTTAGTTTCCAGACAAAACAAAAGCAATTACAATAATTATCAATTGTAACTGCTATTGTTGAGATGTCTCATTGATTACGTTTCATTTAGGTAGCTTCTTACCACCACGGATAAAAGGAGGGCATATCTTTACTCACCTTTAATTTGAATTCCGGCTGCCTTTTCTCGAAAAAGGAAGCAACACCTTCTTTTGCGTCTGCTTGGGCGCTTGACCACTGAATCATTTTTGATTCGATTTCATGAGATCGTGCTGGATGATTAGCTCCAAGCATTCTCCATAATAATTGCCGTGAGAGCGCCACAGAAGTTGCTGACGTATTTTCGGCTATCTCCTTAGCGATGGCTTGTGCGGTTGGTAATAATTCTTCAGGTGAAACAACCTGGCTCACGAGTTTGTTATCCAACGCCTCCTGCGCAGAAAACACACGACCGGTTAACACCCATTCACTTGCTTTACTAATCCCAACAATACGAGGTAAAAACCAGCCGCTACAGGCTTCAGGTGCAATCCCGCGCCGACAAAAAACAAAACCCATCTTGGCAGTTGTTGCTGCAATTCTTATATCCATCGGAAGCGTCATCGTAATGCCAACACCAACAGCAGCTCCATTGATTGCGGCAATGATCGGCTTTTTCAAATCGTAAATTCGTAAGCTAAGGATCCCACCAGTATCACGGAATTCCTCCGTATCCTGCACGTCTCCTGTAAAGGATTGGCTACCGTTATCTAAATCAGCGCCCGCACAAAATGCTCTTCCTTCTCCAGTTATGATGATCGCGCGAATGTAATCATCTTCATCTGCACGGTCAAATGCAGCAACAAGCTCTTCAAGCATTACGGTGTTAAATGCATTCATTCGTTCAGGGCGATGGAGTGTGATCGTCATAATGTGATCCTGTATGTCGCATTTTATCGTTTGACTCATTAGTTCCTCCTTCATGCTTCCACGTCGCTTTAATTAGTAATTCCTACCGTAAAAACTCTTTTCGCTTTGCAAGCGTCGCATTTTCAAATAAATTACGAACACCGATAATCAAACTTTCAAACCTTGCATCATCCGCCTTGCCAATCTTCCAGCGATAATAAATTTGCTGGAGAATAACCGCAATTTTATAAAAAGCAAATGTTAAATAGAAATCAAAATTGGAGATGTCTCTCCCGCTTTTTCGAGCATATGCTTCTAGCAATTCCTTACGAGAATAAAAGCCCGGTTGCCCCGTAACAGAAGGTAAGCCGGATAAAGATTCACCTGCTTGCGTCCAATAAGCAACAGCTGAGCCTAAGTCTGTCAGTGGGTCGCCAATCGTACACATTTCCCAATCAAATACACCAACAACTTTCCCAGGATCATCACTACAATACATCATATTATTTAGTTTAAAATCGTTATGGACAATCGTTGGAGCAGGAGAAGTAGGGATATTGTCGATCAACCATTTTTCAACCTGTTCCACATTTGGTATTTCATCAGTTTTAGAATTTTGATAGCGCTTGATCCATCCATGAACTTGACGCTCCAGATAGCCATCAGGTCGACCAATCGAATCCAATCCTGCTTCTTTTATATCAATCTCATGTAACTTCACAAGTGTATCGACAAAAGCTTTAGACACTAACTTTCCTGTTCTTTCCGTTTTTTCATAGACTTCTGGTAAGTCATGATCTAATACAACACCATTTTTCTTTTCCATCACATAAAAATGTCTTTCCATTATTTCAGGATCTTCACAAAATAGTAACGGCTTAGGCGCTAGGGAGAATACCGGGTAGACCTTTTCTAATATTCGATATTCCCTTTCCATATCATGAGCTTTTGGAGGAATTGGGCCAAATGGAGGTCTTCTTAATACGCCCTGCCATTCTCCTATTTCAATAAAATACGTAAGGTTCGAATATCCATTTGAAAAGGCTCTCGTCCTCATTTGGTCTTGACTCAAGTTTTGTATATGACGACGAATGTACTTCTCTACCTTCTCCCAATGTATTTCATTTGTCGTTTCAATCGATGTGTTTTGGTTATTCGTCACTCATTATCACCCTCTTTAGTAAGTTAATAAAAAGTTTTTATCCATGGCAGACTACCGATCAAACTACTAAGGATGATTTAATTTTAGTTTCTAATTTATTGCGCTAACCATCCACCATCTACAAAAATGGTTTGTCCTGTCATGTAACTACTTGCGTCTGATGCGAGTAGAATTACTGCTCCTGATAATTCAGAAGGTTGACCTAGCCTATTTAACGGCGTCTTACCAACAATTTTATTTAAAACTTTCTCGTTTTCCAGTGCTTCGTTATTCATATCGGTTTTAATATAAGCAGGGCCGATCGCATTTACTTGTATACCGTATCTCGCCCATTCTAGTGACAATGATCTTGTTAAATTGATCACCGCCGCCTTGCTCGCCGTATACGGACTTATGCCAACATCACCTACAGCACCAGCTACTGATGCGAGATTAATAATCTTTCCAAATCCTTGTTCCTTCATCAATTTCCCTGCTGCCTGACAACAGAAAAATAATGATTTCACATTTAAATCCATGACTTGATCCCATTCTTGCTCCGTGACTTCAAGTGCAAAATTAGTACTAGAAACGCCAGCGTTATTTACCAAAACATCAACTTTCCCAAATTGAGCTTTAACGGTTGCAATCATTTGCTGAATTGCTTCTACATTTCGTAAATCAACTGATAAGCCTAACGCCTGTCGACCGAGTTCTTCCACTTCAGTGACTACTTTTTTATTTAATTGATCATCTCTTCCAACAATGACAACGTCCGCTCCTGCTTCTGCAAGTGCTAATGCCATAGAGCGACCTAAGCCACGATTTCCTCCTGTAACAATGGCTACTTTATTTGATAAATCGAAAAGGTTCATCGATGGTCTTCTTCCTTTCTATTAGTAGATTAAAAAATAATTTGAACGATATCCTCTTTAAACAGTCAATGAATAGCCACCATCCATCCGCAAAACCTGTCCTGTCACCATGCTCATATTCGGATGACAGTAGTTTAAGATCATGTCAGCTACTTCTTCTAGTGAAACTGTTTTTTGTGCAGGTGTTTTTTTAGCAATTGCATTTAATCGTTCCTCTGCATTAGGAAAAATCGAGCGAAACGCTTCTGTATTCATCGCCCCTGGAGAAACGATATTCGCTGTTATCCCATCGCTAGCCCACTCTACAGCAAAATACTTAATGAGTGCTTCCATCGTTGCTTTAGAAACACCGACACTAGTATAATTCGGAACAGCACGACTTGCTCCGATACTTGAAATCGTAAAAATTCGTCCAAATTGCTGATCACGCATATGCGGGTAAACTTTCTGAGCTAAATATAACAAGGCCGAAGCATTAACTGTGAGTGTTCGTTCCCACTGTTCTCTTGTAATCGAAGTAATCGAACTCGTTTTGGCATAAACCGCATTATGGACTAAAACGTCAATTGGAGGTAATTGCTTAATCATCCGGTCAATTTCTTCAAGTTGACCGACATCTGCTTGGATTATTGTCGCAGTTCCTCCTCCCTCTTTAATTTTGTCTTCTGTATACTTGGCTGCTTTTTCATCTTGATAATAGTTAATCAAAACGTGATAATTTGCTTTAGCGAACTTATAAGCAATTTCACGACCTAATCCTTTTCCACCACCTGTTATTAATACGCTTTTACTTGACATCATTATTCACTCCTTAATGCGGTTTTCAATACTTTTCCAGCCGCATTTCTTGGTAGCTCTTTTAAAAATTCAACGACCTTTGGTTTTTTATACGAGGCTAAGTATTTTGCACAATAGTCAATTACTTCTTGCACCGACATCGTTTCATTCGGCTTCATTACGACGATGGCTTTGACATTTTCACCCCAATTGGTATCAGGAACACCAATGACAGCGGCTTCTAGTATTTTGGGATGGGTATATAACACTTCTTCGATTTCAGCAGGATAAATATTTTCACCACCGCTTATAATCATATCTTTTTTACGGTCGACAACGTAAATAAATCCTTCATCGTCCATTCGCACTAAATCACCACTGTGAAACCAGCCACCTGAAAAAGCTTCTTTTGTAGCTTCTGGATTTTTATAGTATTCTTTCATTAACGTCGGCCCACGGTAAACGATTTCACCAATTTCACCAACAGGTACGTCGTTCATTTGTTCATCCACGATTCGCACTTCAACATTTATGACTGGCTTTCCAACCGATGTCGTTTTTCTTAGTGAATCCTCCGGGTGTAAACAAGTCGTACAAGGACTCATTTCCGTTTGACCAAATACATCGTAAATGCTTGCGTGCGGGAAATGGTGCATCATTGCCTTCTTTAACTCTAAGGGACAAATGGCTGCAGCTGTCATACATTTTTGTAATGAGGAAAGATCATATTTTTCGATTCCTGGAACTTGTAAAAGAAAATTCCACATCGCAGGAACGAGAAATAAACTATTAATCTTTTCTTTTTCAACCGTTTGTAAAATAAGCTCTGGCTGAAAAGTTCGATGAATGACGGAAGTTCCTTTCACTAAACAAGTATGAATTAGAAAGGACATCGAGCCGACATGAAATAATGGAGGGACGAGTAAAAATCTAAAAGAGGTGTCTAACTCAAATTCCCAGATCATATTCATGCCATTTTGAAATAAATTTTTGTGAGTGAGGACTGCACCTTTTGGACGCCCTGTTGTGCCTGACGTATAGACGATCATACAACCATCATTTTCATTGATATTAATTGGAGATAGATCTTCTTCGACTTCGGAAAAGGTCGTATCATAAGCAAACATATCTGGATGATGATCGATTTCGTCAACCACCACAACACTCTCTAAGTCTTCTAGTCTATGCCGGATTGCCTCAACTACTTCGATATACTCTTTTTCAATAAATAGAAATTTAGTTTCTGAGTTTTGTAAAATATATTCTATTTCGTTTTGCTTCAGTCTAAAGTTAATCGGCACTCCTACTGCCCCACTTAACGTAGTAGCAAAGAAGATTTCTACAAAAGGAAGGCCATTTTTTAAAATAAACCCTACTTTATCATTCTGCTTTAGGCCCTGCTTCCTTAACCAGTGACTAATGTTCGTCGCCCGGTCGTAAAGTTCCGCATACGTCACTCTTCGGTCCTCATAGACAAATGCCTCTTTCGTTGGGGTTTGGTAAGCTGCACTCTTTAGTAATCCCCCGACTAATTGTTGGCGAGACGATAACAGTTCAGTTGAGCTCATACTGATCTACTCCTTTAAAGTCGTTATAGAAATAGATGTTGATTTGTAGCATTATTATTTATTATGTAGGAAGCAAATTTCGTCTCCCTTCGTATTTCAATGGCTGCAATCCTCGGAAGCGATCATCTCATAGAGACTCATTTATTTCGGAATCTCTATGACGATCTTGCCAAACTGGTTACCCTTTTCCATATACGTATGTGCTTCAGCAATGTGCTCAAGCGGGAATGTAGCGTCAATAACAGGCCGAATTTGTTGTTTTTCGTAAAAAGAAAGCATTTGTTGAAACTCTTCTGGCGACCCCATAGTTGTCCCTAAGATATCAATTTGTTTCAAGAATACTTTCGGCATGAGTAAATTTGGAACAGGTCCGGTAGTTGCACCAAACGTCACGATTCTACTCCCATGCTTAGCTAATGTAACTAACTCATTGAAGGTTGGGCCGCCGATCGTATCAATACTTATGTCTACACCTTCTCCAATCATCGCTCTTAACTGCTTACTCCAGTTTTCTGTACGATAATTCACACCGTCTACTGCACCCAATTGTTTGGCTTTTTCAATCTTTTGATCATCACCCGAAGTAACGTAAACCTTTGCTCCTGCTGCAACGGCCATCTGTACAAGAAAGGTTGCAACACCACCTCCAACACCCGGTATGAGCACCGTTTCTCCTTGTTGTATATTTCCTCTTGTAAAAAGGGCTCGATACGCTGTTAAACCACCTAATGGAAGTGCTGCCGCCTCTTTCCAGCTTAAGTACTGCGGTTTTGGAAATACATTTTCAGCCGGAACCTTTACATACTGCGCATGTGTGCCATTAGTAGGTACACCAACAATCGAAAAATCCTTCGTATAATATCTTGGATTGTCCCCCCAATTGAGTGCAGGGTTAATGACAACTTCATCTCCTAATGCAACATTTAAAACCCCTTCTCCTATTGCATACACAACGCCTGCCCCATCTGCACCTGGTGTAGCAGGAAACTTAATTCCAGGATATTGACCCTTTCTAACAAAAACATCCCGTCGGTTCATCGCGGCATACTGAAGTTGAATCACGACTTCTCCACGGCTCGGTTCTGGAGTTGGAACATCTTCTAGTACTAACTTTTCCGGCCCACCGATCTCCCTAATAACAATTGCTTTCATTCCTTACCCCTCTTTTCTTCTGTATTTACCCTAATCAAACTTGCAAATCGAAGTGGAGTCAGCTATACTACTCGTTATAATTTAACAACCAGTTTCCCCCACGTTTTACGATCACCCAGTAAGTTTAATGCTTCAGGTACTTCTTCAAAATCAAACTCACGATAAATTAAGGGATTAATTTTTCCTTCTTCGTATAATTTCATTAATTGGTTATGTTCTTGCTGAACTTCAGCTGGTTTCAGCTTGGAGAATAGTCCCCAGTGAACACCAACCACGGAGTAATTCTTCACTAAAATATGGTTAGTCGGCGCATTCGGAATATTCCCGCCCGCAAAGCCAATGACTAAAATTCTACCGTCAAAAGCAATACATTTTCTGGAACGATCAAAGGTTTCTCCACCTACTGGGTCATAAATAACATCCGCTCCTTTACCGTCCGTTTTTTCTTTGACGACTTGAACAAAATCTTCTGTTAAGTAGTCAATAACGATATCAGCTCCTAGACTTCTACACACTTTTGTTTTTTCTGCTCCACCAGCTGTCGCAATGACATAAGCACCTGCAGCTTTTCCTAATTGAATTGCTGCTGAACCGACTCCTCCTGCACCTGCATGCACTAACAGTACTTCTCCTGGTTGAATATTCGCTCGTTGATGTAGCGCGTAATAAGAAGTATGATACGTGATAAACATCGATGCGGCTTCATTAGATGACATCGATGAGGAAATCGGATAAATTGACTGCTCATCAACCGCTACATATTCAGCTGTACCACCGGCTGGTAGTTTTGGTAATGCGATAACCCGCTCACCTACTTGAAATTTACTTCCTTCATTTACTTGTACTACTTTCCCAGACACTTCAGCACCTACGGTAAACGGGAATGGCGGCTTTTCTTGATATTTGCCTTGACAGAGTAAAATGTCAAAAAAATTCAAAGCAACGGCTTCAACCTCGATTAACACTTGATTTTGATCGATACTCGGTTTGGTTATTTCTTCTAAACGCAACACATCACTTGGATTACCGTGTTCTTTTACTAACCAACTTCTCAATGGAAACACACCCTTCTTAACTAGATATATTTAATTTCCCGTAAAAACCGGCTTTCTTTTTTCAAAAAATGATGTTACTCCTTCTTTATGATCATCAGTAGAAAATGCAATCGCTTGGGCCATCGCTTCTTCTCTCAGTACTTGCTCTAAAGATAATTCATAACTCCTGTTTAAAATGTGCTTCGTTAAACCTAAAGCTTGGGTTGCGCTGTCTGCAAGTGTCGATGCCAACTCCTTCGCTCTTTCTAATAGCTCTTCTTGTGGAAGCACTTCGAGGACAATCCCATATTCCTTCGCCTCATGCGGAGTAATCGATCGACCGGTAAGCGCCAATTCTTTCGCTCTAGCCATTCCGACTATTCGTGGTAGGTGGTATAATGCGCCTAGATCCGGTACTAGTCCAACTTTATTAAATGACATCGCAAATGTTGAATCATTAGAGGCTAAAATAAAATCACAAGCAATCGCAATACTAAATCCAGCGCCGACAGCATAACCATTGACAGCAGCTACGATCGGTTTTTCCAGTTGTGCTAACTCTACTAAAAATGGCAATCCAAATTTCATATAGTTTCTAGAAACAGCCGCGTTGCTCCTGCTATCTGGAAACGTCTTAATATCTCCACCAGCACAAAACGCTTTGCCGCTACCCGTTAGAACAACGGCACGAATTTCTGAGTCTTCATTTATTCTAGCTATTGAATTTTGTAAACCTTCAATAATAGAACTAGAAAGCGCATTCATGTGCTTCGGTTCGTTCAATGTAATCGTCGCCACTCCGTTCTCCACTTCAAAAAGTACAGCAGGCACACTCATCAGTAACAACTCCTCCATTTTATTAATCCATCCTCACGAGCATTAAAAGTTTGCAGGATCCCAGCTCTCACCCTGTTTATATTGTTTGAGGATGCGGCGTGCAATCGATGCAGTATGTACTTCGTCAGGCCCATCATAAATACGGGCATACCGTGCATCTCTATACATTTTTTCTAGGGGAGTATCGGAAGTCACCCCAAGAGCACCGTGAACTTGTATCGCGCGGTCAATGACATCATGCAGAACTTTTGCGCCATACACTTTGATCATAGCAATATCTACGCGGGCATCTTCACCACGATCGATTTTTCTAGCCGCTTCAAAGGTGAGCAGACGTGCTGATTGAATTTCAGTGGCAGAATCAGCAATAAACTTCTGGATCATTTGTTTATCTGAAAGTAAAGATCCATGAGCAAATCGAGTCAGCGCCCGCTCACACATGAGGTCAAATGCTCTTTGGGCTTGACCGAGCCAGCGCATACTGTGGTATATCCGCCCTGGACCTAAACGTTTTTGGGCTATTACAAATCCATGACCACGTTCCCCTAAAAGGTTTTCTTTTGGCACACGTACATTCGTTAAACGGATTTCACAATGATTTCCTGAACTATGCCCCATCGTTGGAACAACGCGAACAAGTTCATAGCCTGGTGTATCCGTTGGAACGATTATCATTGAAGCTCTATGGTGACGATCGGCATCCGGTTCCGTTACACAAAACATCGTCGTAAATGCTGCTTTATTTGCACCCGTTGTAAACCATTTATGTGCATTAATCACCCACTCATCCCCATCTAAATACGCAGTCGATTGTATAAGAGTAGGATCTGAGCCAGCCACTTCTGGTTCCGTTAATCCAACTGAAGGAAAAATGTCTCCCCGAACCATTGGATAGAGCCAGCGATCTTTTTGCTCTCTCGTACCAAACATATTAAGCATCGTCGAGTCTTGAGCAGTATGTGTTCCAAGCACAAACATAGCAGCTTCTGAGCGGCCAACGATTTCATTGATGTAGACGTAATCCATAAACTTTAAACCGCCACCACCGATATCCTTCGGTAATCCTAATGCCCATAAACCAGCTTGCTTCGCCTCATCTTGTATTTCTTTTAATACTCGTTCTCCTTCTATCCCTCCTTCTTCGATAACCGTTTCCTCTGGAATTACTTTTTCATCAATAAAAGCCCGTACTTTATGACGTAATTCAATTACGATTTCACTCATCCTAAAACCTTCATTACGATCGGATTGACTCATATCCCTCTTCCCTTCACTGAAAATTCCTGTTCTTGAAGATGTCTCCAAAGCACTTTCCCTGAAGCTGATATAGGTAATTCAGTCACAAATTCGATCAATCTAGGATACTTATAATTCGACATCTTGCTTTTACACCAATCAATGATTTCTTCTGCCGTTATGTTCTTATGTCCTTCATTTAAAACGACCAACGCCTTAACGGTTTCTCCTCGTCTCGGATCAGGTGAAGCAATCACACATACCGAATTGATGGCGGGATGCATATACATCATTGATTCAACTTCAACTGGCCACACTTTAAATCCAGAAGCATTAATCATTCTTTTTTTACGATCCACGATAAAAAAATAGCCTTCTTCATCAAAGTAGCCAATATCTCCAGTCAAAAAGAACGTTTTTCCATCAATTTCAAGAAAAGCTTCCTTTGTTTCGGCTTCCTTATTCCAGTAGCCTTTAAATAGCTGAGGACTATTAACGATGATCTCACCTTTTTCATTGGTACCTAGTTGTTCGTAAGTCTCACTATCTATGATTCTCGCATCCACATCAAAGAATGGTATGCCCAAGCATTGCAATTTCGGACGGTCAAGAGGATTAAAATGGGTTTGTGACATCGTTTCTGTTGATCCATACCCTTCTGCATACACAATGCCAGTCAGTTTGTATAACTTTTCTCCGATTGCCTTCGGTAATGGCGCTCCTCCTCCACCGACGACTTGTAGTGAGGAAATATCATATTGTGGTAAGTTTGGATTGGATAAAAAATCAATCATCATCGTACTTATATTAACCCAATGAGTACAGCCCAATCTCTGAATCGTTTCACCTGCCACGTCTCGGTCCCATCTCATCATGAGAACGATCGTGCCTCCTGCTTGTATCGTTGTATTCATCGAATGTTCCATTCCAGTTACGTGAAATAAAGGAAGCGTAGTCAAAGCTACAGTCTGTGGAGTATAATTCCCCCAAATAGCTGTACCTGAAATATTCGCTTGTACGTTTTGATGCGTATGAATACACCCTTTAGGATGTCCAGTCGTACCTGAAGTGTAAATAATTAATGCCGTCAAGTTTGAATCAAAAGATTGATTGATTATTTCTAAGTTAGAAGTGGCGTGATCCCACGGAGTGACATACGGTTGGTTAAAATCAACGGAAACTGTCCGAGCTTGAATTCCCAACACTTCCGAAGCAGCCTGTGCATAGTCCGAATACTCAGATACGATCACATGGTTTAACGAAGAGGAATGTATAATTGGCTGAACTTGCTCAAGTAACGATTGATCTAAAATCGCTACTTTTGCCTCACTATCCTTGATAAAGTAAGCAAGTTCTTCTGTTTTATTCATTGGGTTAATAGGAACGACAATTGCATTTATACTCAAAATGGCATAATAAGCAATAATAAACTGAGGACAATTTTGCATATAAAGGAGTACACGCTCGCCCTTGCATATATTTAATTCATTTTGTAAAAAGCGAGCTTTTCCCATTACTTCTTCTAGTAATTGTTTATACGTAATGTCTTGGCCATAAAAGTGAATGGCAGTCTTATTTGGATACCTTTTTGTAGAAACTTCCAGGTTATCTATTAAACTCGTTACTGGAATTGTTAATGATTTCGACACTCTTTTCGGCCAAAATTCAAAATGATTTTTAACCATTCCCATCCAACGTCACCCCGTTATATAATATTTAAGCTCAAAAAGAAGGATAAAAAGAGACCGAACAAACCGTTCCTAAAACCGTTTTCTGAAATACTTTTTGAGTAACCTATCATATATTTAGTTGTCTAATTTCATCGCTAGAGTATCCTAGCTCAGCTAAAATCTCATTGTTATGCTCTCCTAGTTTAGGAGCTTGGAAGCGGATTTCCCCTGGTGTTTCCGAAAGTTTAATAGGAACTCCTATTTGCTGAATTTCTCCTAAATTCGAGTCGTAAATGTCCTTAATCAGTTGACGATGGACCACTTGGGGATTTTCAATGACTTCATCAAAATTTAATACTGGAGCTACACATGCATCGACTCCATCAAAAATCTCGGTCCATTCTTTCAATGTTTTTTGCTGAATAATCGCTTGAATTTCAATTTTCATTTTATTTTGCTGTTCAAGCGGTGCATCTAAAAGCGGAATTATGTCATCCTTATTAATCGTCTTACAAAATTCCACCCAAAACTTAGGCTCAAGTGCCCCTACTGATAAATAACGGTGATCTCTCGTTTCATAAATTTCATAGCAAGCCTTCCCGCCGTTCAGAGGGGATGCCCCTCGTTCTGGGACATGCTTCGACGCTAAGTAATCTGGTAACAACGTTTGGAGCCACGATATCGACCCATCTAGCATCGAAATATCTACAAACTGTCCTTTGCCTGAATTATTCCTTTCAAGAAGTGCAAGTAGGATTCCGTTTGTAGCCATTTGTGCACCTCCACCGATGTCTGCAATTTGCACGGCTGCTGAAATCGGTTTTCCTTTTTGTTCTCCTTGCTGGTCGATTAACCCAGCATAACTCAAATAATTAAGGTCGTGTCCAGGGTATTGGGCATACGGACCAGTCTGGCCATACCCTGTAATTGCACAATATATTATTTTTGGATTAATGTCTTTTAACGTTTCATAGCCTAATCCGAGACGGTCCATGACTCCTGGTCGAAACGATTCTACTAAAATATCAGACGTTTCAACTAGCTGTATAAATAATTCTTTACCTTTCTCAGACTTAAGATCAAGGGTTACACTTCGCTTATTTCGATTTAAAGAAAGGAACATTTGATTTTGTCCTTTGACTTGTGGTTCATACCAACGCGCATAGTCACCAACTTTTGGATCTTCCACTTTAATGACATCTGCTCCAAAATCTGCAAGTGTTAATGTACAAAATGGACCAGGTAATAATCGACTCAAATCTAATACACGAACATTTTCTAATGGTAGCGTCAAATCAACACCTCTTTTCCAATGAATAATGAATGACCGCTAGTCAGTAACCTACATAATCAACCATTTATGTAAGTGCTTTCATATAACTTTTTCTTAATAATATCAACAGTCAGATATTTTTACAAGTGTTTATTTTTTGAATATTAATTTAAATTTATTATTCTATTATATTACATCTATTATTTTGGTATTAATCGGATAATAATTATGTCAGTATTAATATTATAAATTAGCAGAGTCTTTACAAGGATGGGGGACATTTCGACTGAACATTTTGATCTTCTCTTAAAACTCGTTTTAGCACTTTACCAGAAGTATTTCTCGGTAGTTCATCTAGAAATTCTACCATTCTTGGTTTTTTATAAGAGGCTAAATACTTATTGCAGTGTATAATCACTTCTTCTTTTGTTAGCGATTTACCTTTTTTTAAGACAACGTAAGCTTTTACACTTTCACCCCAATCGATATCTGGAACACCAACAACCGCAGCTTCTAGGATGTCTTCATGTTTATAAAGTACAGCTTCAACTTCAGCTGGATAAATATTTTCTCCACCGCTAATGACCATATCTTTTTTACGATCTACAACATAAATAAACCCTTCTTCATCCATTCGAACTAAATCTCCACTGTGAAACCATCCACCAGAAAACGCTTCTTCCGTCTCTTCTCTTTTTTTGTAATATTCCTTCATCAACGTCGGACCACGGTAGATAATTTCACCAATTTCACCAATAGGGACATCATTCATATTTTCATCAACAACCCGTACTTCAACATTGATGATCGGTTTACCAACAGAAGTTGTTTTCCGAATCGAATCTTTAGGATGTAAACAAGTCGTACTTGGACTCATTTCGGTCTGACCGAAAATATCATAAATACCCGCATTGGAAAAGTAATGCATGATTTTCTTTTTAATTTCCGCTGGACATATTGCTGCACCAGTCATACATTTTTGCATGGAAGAAAGGTTATATTCGGCAAGGTTAGGAATTTGCAAAATCGTATTCCACATCGCAGGAACTAAGAAGATCGAATTGATTTTATCTGTTTCTATTGTATTTAATACATTGACTGCATCAAATTCACGCTGAATGACCGTTGTTCCATTTACACTACAACCGATTAACAAGCATGAAATAGCTGCAACATGAAACAATGGCGTGACGATGATTTGCTTAAAACCAAAATCTAATTCAAATTCCCATACTAAGTTTTGGGCATTCATCACTAGGTTTTTGTTTGTAAGAACGGCTCCTTTAGGTCTACCTGTAGTACCTGATGTATAGACAATCATACAATCATCATCGTCCGTAACTTTTCCTGATATAGAATTGTACGGCGCATTCGTTTTGTAAATTGTATCATACGAAATAAATGTACTAGTTGAAGGGTCTCCAACTACGATCACTTTTTCCACTCTCGGGAGCTTTGATTGAATAGCTTCAATAACATTTGCATACTCCTCTTCGATGATAAGAATTTTCATATCCGAGTCATTGATAATATACACAAATTCTTCTGCAGCAAGTCTAAAGTTCAGTGGAACCCCAACACCTCCTGACAGAGCAATACCGAAAAATACTTCGACAAAAGCAAGCTCATTTTTGAAAATAAACCCTACCTTATCTCCAATTCCAATACCTGACGCTTGCAGCCATCCAGCTAAATGGAGTGTCTTTTTTTCTAACTGCTCATAAGTTAACGATTTTTCATTATAACGAAAAGCCATTTGATTCGGTGTTCTATGTGCCGCTCTACGAATTAACTCACCTACTAATAGTTCTCGTGACATTTCTAAGCAACTTGTTGTCATTACTTTACCTCCAGCCATCCCCTAAGTGATTGATAGGTTCAAAATTTAAACATAATCGAAACCAATGAATGACCTCTTTTTTAATTATTTATTTTATTTTAATAATAACAATTTTCAGTTTTTATTACAATAGTTTATTTTTTGACTTATTATTCAAAAAATAATGTAATTATTCAAAAATTTATGTATAATGATAATAATAAGTTGTGATAGAATGTATAAGGTTGACTTTATTTCATGGAAGATGAACAATGTTTCGTAAAGTAATCTTCTTCACTCATAACTATAAATTCCTGACGATAAAGGACTACCAAAAGGAGGTTTATCTATATGTCTTTAAGAAAAAGAAAAATCGAAAAAAAGAAAGAAGAAATTTTAAGATCCGCAGCTGAAGTATTAAGTGAAAAAGGATATCACGGTGCGACGATGGAAGATATCGCAACGAAGCTATTAATGACAAAAGGTTCTATGTACTATTATTTTAAAAATAAAGAAGACCTTTATTTTCAATGTCATAGAATGATGATAGATAAAAGTAATGAAAAAATTGAAGAAATTATTAATAGCGACTTGACAGCACTCGAAAAATTAAAGTCTGCAATTGTTTCCCATATTCATTTAGCGACAAGCGAAAAAGCGATGTTTAGCTTAATGGATAAACCAGAACAAAAGTTTTCTGGAGAATATTTAACTGACATTTTAGAACAACGGTCAGAATATGAAAAGTATTTTGATAAAATCATCAAAGAAGGAATTGAATCAGGTGAATTTGACCATGTGGATGTCAAGCTTTTACGATTACTCATTTTAGGATCATTGAACTGGATCTTAGAATGGTACTCTCCAGAAGGTGGAAAAACTCAAGAGGAAATTTCTGAAGCATTTTCAGATTACCTATTACGGATTGTTAGAAAATAGCGTAAATAGCTACTTTATCAAATCTATCAAAACGATGATGAGAGGCTGACTTTTATTAAAAGTGTCAGCCTCTTTTTTTAGTATCTGCCAAAGAATTTTGTTGCAGAATGAAATTTTATCGTCCAGAATTATAATGTTATGAGTCAAATTGTGAATTTTGAGTCTAGTGTCTTTTTGATACTTTTTAAAGATGTTCGATCGTCAATGTCTCTAACGCATTTTTTAAGCGATTCGTAAACTCAGCAGCAGCTACCCCATCAATAAAACGGTGATCATAGCTTATTGATAGTTTCATTATCGGTGCCACTACGATTTCATCGTGCTCATTGACAACTGGTTTCTTTATAATTGCTCCTGCAAAAACAAGCGTCGATTGTGGCATATTAATAATCGGTGTACCTGTTTCAATTCCCAGGCTTCCTAAATTAGAAACGGTAATCGTTCCATGAGCGAAGTCATTGACTGAAAGCTCATTGTTTTGCGCTTTTTTACCTAATGCTTTCACCTCCTTTGACACTTCATTTACAGATTTTTTCTCTACATGTTTAACGACAGGGACGACTAGCCCTTGCTCACTATTTATTGCCACCGAGATATTTATATCTTCATAAACGAGGACTTCGTTTCCTTCTAGCTTACTATTGACGATCGGATACTCACTAACTGTATTTCCTACTGTCTTTACTAAAATATCGTTGATCGTAACACCGTCTAGCTCTTTTTTTACCTTTAAAACATTTTCCATATTTACACTAACCACTTGTGTAAATTGTGGGATGTTTCTCCAGCTATTTAACATGTTTTCTGACATTTTCTTCTTAACATTATTCAAATTTATCTTTTCTTTAATCTTTAGGTCTACAGATTCATTTGCAGGTGACGCTGTTGCACTTCGTATATCTTTTTCAGTGATGAGTCCATCTTTACCCGTTCCAACGACCGTATCAATTGCTACTCCTAGCTCCTTTGCAAGTTTTCTTGCTCGTGGTACAATTTTAACTCGACCATCATTTGTACTAGGAGCTTCAATGACTTGACTAGCTGTAGCTAATTGATTTTCCGCTTGATTATTTTCCCCTGAATCTTGTGTGCATTCTTTGTTTTCGTACTTGGATAAATCAATTTCTTCATTCTCATCACCGATAATCGCAATTACGGTATTAATGGATACTTCTTCGTCCTCTGGAATTAATATTTTTTTTAACACTCCACTTTCCTGTGCTTCAACTTCAACAGTCGATTTTTCCGTTTCTAATTCAAATAAAAAGTCGCCTTTTTCAACATATTCCCCTTCTTCAATTAACCAACTGGCTATTGTTCCTGCTTGCATTGTTACACCTAATCGCGGCATAATGACTTCCTTCATATTCCCACTCCTCACCTAAATTACTTTTTAATACAAAGTCAATATTTTCAGAAATATATTATTTTAGAATATTAGATTCCTAGTATTCCATTAACTCATTCACCGCATCGACAATTTGTTGCTCACTTGGACGATAATATTGTTCTAATGCAATACTTTGTGCAATCGGTACATCTGGACTACCAATTCGCTTAATGGGTGCTTGTAAGTCAAACATCGCTTCTTCCGAAATTTGTGCGGCAATTTCTGCCCCAGAACCACCTGTTTTTGGCTCTTCATGAACAATAACGACACGTCCCGTTTTTCTAACAGAGTTTAAGATCGTTTCTTTATCAAGAGGTGCTAACGTTCTTAAGTCAACAACCTCAGCTTCAATCCCATCATTAGCTAATGTTTTGGCTGCATTTAAGGCGGTATGAACTTGTAATGCGGTAGCTATAATCGTTACATCAGCACCTTCACGTTTGACATCCGCTTTCCCTAAAGGAATTAAATATTCCTCTTCTGGGACTTCTCCTTTCATATCATAAAGCACTTTATGCTCAAAAAAGAGGACAGCATCATTATTACGTATCGCTGTTTTTAATAACCCTTTTGCATCATATGGAGTAGATGGGATTGCAATATGCAAACCTGGTCCATGCATGAACAACGCTTGTGGGCTTTGAGAATGTTCTGGTCCTGCTCCCCCAGCAATTCCGATTGGTAATCGTAACGTCACAGGTACATCCATCGTTCCGCCGTGCATCCACCGCCATTTCCCCAACTTATTATAAACTTCATCAAAGGCGATCCCGACAAAGTCTCCAAACTGTAATTCAGGTATCGGCCTAAGCCCTGTTAGTGCCATACCTAAAGCAGCTCCAACTATAGTAGACTCTGCAATCGGTGTATCAAAAACTCGCTCACCAAATTTTTCATGTAACCCTTTAGTCGCTCCAAAAACGCCACCAAATTTACCTACGTCCTCACCAAACAACACTGCCTTTGGATCACGTTCCATTTCTTCCGTTAATGCTTCAATAATCGCTTGTCGCATATTTATTTTTCTCATGACTTTCCCTCCTTATGAAAATAACCCTTCATAAATTCTTTTCGGATCTGGTATCGGTGCATTTTCTGCTACCTCAATGGCTTCTAGAATTTCAGCTTCAACCGAATGATCAATATCTACAAATTCAGCTTCTGAACTTATACCTTGTTCAATTAGTTGTTTCGTGAAGTTCTTAATTGGGTCTTTATTTTCTTTCCAATCTTTTAACACTTCTGGGGCCACATAATCATAAGGATCGCCTTCATAATGGCCACGGTGACGGAAGGTTTTCGCTTCAATAAATGTTGGACCTTCTCCTCTTTTTGCTCGCTCAACTGCTTCTCTTACAATCTCGTTGACTAGTAATGTGTCATTTCCATCCACAACAAAGTTTGGAATTCCGTAACCATCTGCCCAATCGGCAATATGTTCTTTTACAGAGTGAGTTTCAGTGTGATGACATGAAATCGCGTACTCATTATTTTCACAAATATAAACGATCGGCAGCTTGTAAATGCCTGCCCAATTCAGTGAACCATGCAGTGGTTCTCGAGATGCCGCACCGTCCCCAAAATAGCACAGTGTTACACGATCATTTCCTTGCATTTTAGCTGAGTAAGCGGTTCCAACCGCAATATTAAATTGCGAGCCAATCGTCCCAGCTTGACCTAATACTCCTCGTGACACATCCGCACTATGAACGATCCCTGCACCTAACCCTCTCGTCGTTCCTTCAATCGTCCCTAAAAAATCACCATACAATTTGGATAAAGGTACACCTTTTGCAATTTTTTGGTTACATCCTCTATGGTTATAAAAAATATAATCCTCATCACGTAAAACATTTCGTATCGAACCAGCAGATAATCCTTCTGAACCAATACCTGAATGATAAAACCCAGACACCTTACCTTCCTGCATTAAACGAATTAAATGCTCATCAAACTTTCTAATTTTGATCATTGTTCGATAAAAATCATGTAACGTTTCTTTCGAATAACTTGATACATCAATGTCTTTTTTATAAATTTGTGCCATTCATGTTCACTCCTTTATTTTTTATCATTTCAAAAGAGAAACGGTCGAAATTACTATTTTATTGATTATTCGGAAAATTCTTGTTACGATTATACGTACCTTCAATTTTCCAAAATATTATTGAGCACTCCAGCCGCCATCTACTGGCATAATGAGACCTGTAATATAACTCGCTTCATCTGAGCTAAGAAACAATGCGGCATAAGCGATTTCCTCTGGCTGTCCAACTCTACGAAGCGGACCAGCTGCATAATTATTTGCAATTTCTTTATTCTGTAGAGCTTCTGCAATCATTGGTGTATCAATCGCACCAGGACAAATACAGTTGACTCTCACGTTGTATTTTCCGTAATCTACTGCCATCACTCTTGTTAAAGCAACCACACCACCTTTTGCAGCTGAATAGGCGTCTGCTCCCTTTACACCAATGATCCCGTTTAAAGATGAGTTATTAATTATACTTCCTTTTTTCTGATCAATCATAATTGGCAGAACGTATTTTGACATCAAGTAGACACTACTAAGATTAACATTTAATACTTTATTCCAATCATCAAATGGCGTTTTTAATATCGATGCCATCGTAACCTTCGATTTGGAGGAAAAACCAATCCCTGCATTATTGAATAAAATATCAATTGTTCCATAGCGACTCATCACTTCATCTACTAGCGCTTTCACATTTTCTTCATCTGAAACATCAGTTTGAACAAAAAGTGCCTGATATCCTGCACTATTAATCTCTTCTTCTACTTGTTTTCCATTTTCCTCATTCCACTCAGCGATGACGACAGTTGCTCCTTCTCTTGCAAACAATTTTGCGGAAGCTTTCCCTTGCCCACTTCCCGCCCCCGTAATGATTGCTACCTTATCTTTTAGTCTCAAACCATTTCCTCCTTTTTTAGAAAATCAAATGAAAAAACTTTAATTTGTTTTATAATCAATCATAACCTTCACTGCGTCTTTGGCATTCATCTGTGTCTCAAATGCCTCTTTCGCATGCTCAATTGGAAATGTGTGCGTAACAAGCGACTTCGTCTGAACTTTTTTTTCTTTTAATAACTGAATAGCTTTTTTAATATCACCACCTAAACATCCGAGGATTTTTGGAGCTTTATGGACTATCTTTGTCGTATCAATCGATGCCTTTTTTTCTGGTAATCCAACAAAAGCGATAACCCCACCACTACGAACGATTTCAAATGATTGTTCAACTGCAGACGGAGCACCTGCTGCATCGACGACGATATCTGCCATCGCACCCTCGTTAAAGTGATAAGGCCCAACACCAACAATGTCCTTCACTCTTTCTAACACATCTTCCTCAAGAGCATTAATAACGACATCAGCCCCGGCATTTTTTGCAAATTCTAGTCTTAATGGCGAAACTTCAGTCACAACAACTTGATGAACAGGTATCGCTTTCATCACTTGCATAACCGCATTTCCAATGAGTCCTGCGCCAAGGATGACGACTTGATCTTCTTTTTTCGGTTTACATTGATCGACGGTGTATACCGCAACGGATACGGGTTCAATTGTTGCAGCGGTAATGTCATCGACTTCATCAGGCACTCTAAAATAATTCATTCCAGCTTTGGCATTTGCAATTTTTACATACTCCGCAAAAGCCCCAGGAAGTCCGTAACCTGTCGATGCTTTAAACAGTTCAGGACAAAGTGTATATTGTTTACTTTTACACCAAAAGCAGGTTCCACAAACACCACTATAAAACCCCGTCCCTCTTTCACCCACTTCAATGTTTTGGACATTTCTTCCTACCTGAACGACCTCACCAGAAAATTCATGGCCCATAATTTGCCCCTTAGCAATATACAATCCAGTACTGTAACTATGTACATCAGATCCACATATACCACAAGCGCTTACTTTCAGTAAAATATCACTGTCCCCAATTTCTGGAATATCAATCGTTTCTACTTGAAGATCTCGTGGACCATAATAAACGGCAGCTTTCATTTTACTAGCCATTCAAACACCTCCTTAACTAGGTTTCTTTTCTGTTCACATTCTATTTCTTTAAGAATGAAAGACTTTTAGATTCGGTAATAAGTTATACTTTTTTTCATGACCAATCGTCGTAGTATGACCATGCCCTGGATAAACCTGAATTGATTCATCTAATTGAAACAATATTTCTTTTACTGAAGTTTTAATTTGATTGCGATTGCCGAATGGTATTTCAGTAGGACCTATTAATCCATTTAACAGCGTATCTCCTGAAAATAGATAGTTTTCTAGTAAGTAGGAAGTACTTCCGGGCGAGTGTCCTGGCGTATGGATAACTTTCAATAAATAAGGTCCGCATTTAAGCATTTCTTCGCCATTTAATAGAATATCTGGCCAATTACATATGATGGGGGTTTCTTGTTTTTCAGATAGATTTAGAGAAGGAGTTGTTAACCACATTGCTTCTGTATGATGGACGGCAACAGGTGCATTCGTATGTTGTTTAATCTTGTTCAATCCAGCAATATGGTCATGATGGCAATGGGTTAGAAAAATAAAGTCTACTTTTTTGTCCCTGACATATTCAATGACATCATCAGGCTCTTCACCAGGGTCGACAATCATACAAAATGTCTCGTTGATGTCGGTGACTACATAACAGTTCGTCTGTAACTGCCCTAAAGAAAAGGTTTTAATAATTAACGTTTCCACGTATAGCCTCCTTCCTAATCTCTACTTTTAAATAGAAAAATAAAACGCTTACATCTAAAGAAGTTTAGTAGGTATATATGAAATTATACCTCTAATTTACACAATATTCAATAATTAACTAAATTATTAGAATTTGAATATTGATTTAAATTATTCTTACCATAAAAAAATCAGGTTGAGTATAACCTCTACCTGATTCTTTACATAATAACACCATTAATAGAAGAGCTTGAGCTAAAATTTTTGATCAACAATAATCTTCTTTTTTGTCTTTGGAAAATTGGCTAAACCATTTAGTTACTTTTCTTTTTAACGATTGATCTTGTTTAGCTGCTGCCGTTTCTCTAAACTGTTGTACAAATTCTTGGAAATGTACTTCTCGCTCTTCTAATTTTTGATGAATAAAAAGCTTCTCTTCATTTTCACGTTCAATTTCGAGTCTTAATTTCTGTAATTCTTCCTTTGCTTGATCTGCAGTGTCTAGCATCATTTGCGAATAGGATTGCACGAGAGAACTCGTTTTATGATGACCAGAATTAATTTCTTTCTTTACTTCGTTTTTGATCTCCTCTTTCGTTTCTTGAATCATTTCATCCTTAAATGTAAAAATCGAGCTTGTCAATTTTTCTACGCTTTCAACCGTTTCTTGTTGTAAGGATAAAATGGTCTCATATTTATAATCTTCCTCTACGTCTGCCACTTCCTCGTTATAGTCGTCGACTTCTACTTCGATCTTCGTTTCGAGAATATACTTTACATCGTCATCTTTTATATTTTTATCTTTTAAAAGTTTAATTTTCTTTAATGTATCAATTTCATAATCCGTATATAATCTTGCACCTGTTTTTGTTCTTTGCACATAAAGCAGCCCATCAAAGGTCCTTTCCCATTTTCTCAAATTGCCGACAGGTATTTTCAATAACTTCGAAACTTCTTTTGTCGAATATTTATTAATATCATTTCCCACATAAATCGCTCCCTTCTATTTTTTATCAGGCATTGAGTATTTATTACATCACTATTAGATAGACCTATGCCCTACTCCTTCTAGGTGACAAAACTTCTAATAACAACCTAATTTTCTCCATTCCTTTTATAAATTAAAAAGAAGCACGATTTATCTCGGATTATGCTTATCTACAATTAAAGCCTAGGAATATCGGACTATTATTCTATCTAAATACGTAAAAAAAGATTGGTTTTTGACATTATCAACTACTAATTCGTTATTTCATTATTAGTAAAATATTAAGTTTTCATATATAATAAATATATTTCGTATTTCGAAATAAATACAAACTTACATTGAAAGGGGATAAATATAGAAGGCTTATAGTACTAACCGATTGGTCTCCCTCTCAATGGCATCAAATTGACTCCTTAGTACCATCACCCCCTATTTTCCTCTCTCGGTCACTTGAATGACTCCTTGGTAACCTTCACCTTCTTATTTCTTCCTTTTTTTGTCACCTAACTGCCTCCTTTTAGACTTATTTCTCCTCATTTTTTCTTTTCTTCGGAAAGCTCTACTTTTTTTCCACCGACCGATAAATAGTTATATACTTCTGTATCTTCCTTTAATTTCGTTATTCCTTTTATGTACGGTTTCACTAAATCCTTGAAGTCTTCGTACACTCCATCGTTAGCTAAATGACCATACACATAAATTTTTTTATCGTCAACAATATATGCAAGATACCCAATTGCTTGATCATCACGATCGACAATATTTAAAACTTGAGCATCCTGTTTATTTAACTCTGGAGAAAAATAAATATCCATGAGTTTCATCTCCCATCCAATTTATTTATAAAAGTTTATGTACTATCAGTTTGTCCAGTCTGTAATGTATTAAAGAATAAATCGGTATTAATTCACATTTTCGAAGCAAATAAGAGGTCAATTGCATTTATGTGATAATGCTCTATTTTCTAATTTTCCCCACACAAAAATTCCTAATTCAACCAATCCAGCTAAATTAGGAATTTTAACTGCCAACCCTTAATGCCTTCTTTGAAAATTACTTAACGCTTGATAATGTGGGCGTAATGCTTCATAAAGTTGTTTGAAGGTATGATATAAGTTTTGGTAGAGTTTACGATTAGCATCGTTTGGAATAAATGACTTTTCCATTGGAATATAATTTGCAATTTCTGTAAGCGACTTCACTTCACCTATACTGACTAATCCCATCCAAGCTGCTCCCCAAGCTGAGCTCTGATGACTTTTAGGAACCTGGATCTCTTGTTCAAAGATATCCGCTAACATTTGTAACCAAAGTGGCGACCTAGCAAAGCCACCGCTTGCGAAAATATTCTTCGCTGGACCGGCAAGTCTTTCTAAAGCTTCACTGACTGTCAGTAAACTAAAAATGACCCCTTCCATGCCAGCACGGATAAGATGTTCTTTTTTATGAGCTAAAGTTAATCCAATAAAACTTCCTCTAGCATTTGCGTTCCAATACGGTGCACGTTCACCATTTAAGTATGGTAAAAAAAGTAATCCATTCGCACCAGGAGCGACTGTATGAGCAAGTTGTACCAAACGTTCAAAAGCGCTTTCCCCCTGTTGTTCGGCCAGATACATTTGATGCTCACCGACGACCTCTTTTAACCACTGCAGAACAATTCCGCCGTTATTCGTTGGTCCTCCCATGATCCATGCACCTTTTGTAACACAATAGCAAAAGATCTCTTGTAACTCGTCGGTATGAGGTTTTGCAGCCATTTGGCGAATCGCGCCACTCGTACCCACTGTAATGGCAACATCTCCAGGTGATATCGCACCGATTCCAAGATTAGCGAGCGGTCCGTCACTCGCACCGATTACAAACTGAATATCTGAACGAAGACCGGTTTCTGACACTACATAATTTACTAATCCTTCACATACATAGGTAGGTTCCACTGGAGTTGATAACTGTTCTTTATGAATTCCTGTAATGGCTAACGCCTGTTCATCCCATTTAAAAGTATGTACATTAAACATTCCTGTTGCAGACGCTACTGAGTAATCGACAATATATTGATTAAACCATTTTTTTATTATGTATTCTTTAATTGAAATAAATTTTGCTGCTTTCGTATATGGTAAATAATTTGTTTCTTTCATCCAAATTAATTTTATGAATGGTGACATCGGATGGATAGGTGTTCCTGTTTTCAAATAAATGTCGACCCCGTTTGTTGCTTTCATGGCTTCAGCTTGTTGGACACTTCTTCCGTCTGCCCATGTGATCGATGGCGAAATTGCATTTCCTTTTTCATCCATACAAACGAGTGAATGCATTGCAGAAGAAATTCCTACGACAGCAATGTCACCACCTGAAGCTTTTGCTTTTTCTACGATGGTCTTCAAAACTTTTATTGCTGCAGCTTCTATTTCAATAGGGTTTTGTTCAACCCAAGATGGTTCAGGGTGATATACACGATATGCTGCTTCACATTCAGCTACCACTTGACCTGCCTTTGTAAACAGGACGGCTTTTGTACTAGTTGTACCAATATCTAAACCAATAACATAACTCACAATACGCTTCCCCTTTCAATAAACAACCTTATCAATACTATTGTTATTCCTTAACGAACGAAAAAACATAACCCTAATGGATTATGTTTTTTGATTAAAACTATAGCGTCGCTGCGCTATTTGTATCTTTGTATACTCTGAAGTTTTGTTGAAAAGTCACAATAAATGTAGTTCCTTTTGGACTCGTATCAATTTCGATGTTGGCCCGGTTCCTTGCTGCAATACTGTAACAGATCGCTAGACCAAGACCAGTCCCCTTTTCTTTCGTTGTAAAAAACGGAGTCCCGATATTTTCTAGGACCTCAGGCTCGATACCAGGACCTTCATCGTTAATATTCAAAACCGCTTTGTCACCCTGCACATACGTTCGAATTGTTAATTGTCCACCTAAAGGCATCGCTTCAAGTCCATTTAATGCTATGTTTAAAATGAGCTGCCTAATTTCCTTTTCATCAATGTAAAGAAGCGGGCAATCTTCTAAATCTAGTTTCACGTCTTTATTGCCTAACATCCCTTCTGCTTGAAGTAGAGGATGTAGGGCATTTATAATATCATTTAAATTTTCAAGGCGAGGGTCAGTCGCCTTATCTTTAGCTAATGCAAGGAATTCCGTTATAATTCCGTTAGCACGCTCTAGTTCTCCAATCATTAAATCGATATATTCGATAGGTGTTGGATATTCTTGTTGCTTTTTCGATAACTGTAAAAAACCAAGCACCGTTGTCATCGGGTTACGAATTTCATGTGCAATTCCTGCAGCCATTTCGCCGACTAAATTTAAACGATCTAAACGAGTAATTTCTTTTTGCATTTTTAATGTTTCTGTGACGTCTGTTATGACACTTATAATACACGGTTCACCATTGATATATACTAATTCTGTGGAAAGTAGACCATTTCTTGTCTCGTTCGTTTTCGTTACATACGTTACTTGATAGTTATACAGGCCCTCTTTTAGATCTAAAGGCTCATTATCAGATGCGAAATCATCTGGAAAAGCTGGTTGAATATGTAGTAAATTCTCAAAAGTATGTTTCAATTCATCAAACTCATATCCAGTAAATTCAGACCAAATTTTATTCACTTTCAAATAGCATTTACTTTGAACTGACCTCATCGCCATCAAATTAGGACTGCTATGAAAAATTTTCCGAAAGCTTTCTTGTGAAACTTTCAATTCTTCATTTGCTATAAGCAACTCTTTCGTTTTGTCGGCAATAATTGTTTCTAAATTAAAATATTTTTCTTTAAGGTCCGACGTTTGCTCTTCTAATACGTTTCTTTGCCATTCAATTTCTTTTCTATTTTTATAAATTTCTACGAATGCTTCGACCTTACTGCGCAAAAGACTGGGATTAAATGGCTTAAATATATAATCAACTGCACCAGCTGAATATCCCCTTGAAACATGTTCAGTCGCTTTACTTAAAGCTGTAATAAAAATGATTGGAATGTGCATCGATGTTTTTCGCTGCTTAATTAATTCAGCCGTTTCAAATCCATTTAATCCTGGCATTTGAACATCTAATAAAATGACTGCAAAATCATATTGGAGAACGTATTTTAAAGCCTCCTCCCCACAGTCAGCTTTTACTAGATTATAATTAGGTGACGCAAGAACAGCCTCTAATGCGATTAGATTTTCAGGTCGATCATCTACTATTAATATATCTACTCTCTCTCCATTCACCATATCTTTATCCCTCGGTTTCCTTTAGTAGTTTTATGTTATTCGGCAATCTAGAGTATAGTTATTGAAGAGTGAAGAAGTTAGACGATTTTAGTTACTCCCTTAATATAAATCTTCTCCTCCCTATCAATTTCTTGATAAAAGTGTGAAGTATCACCGCTTGTGAGCGCTTCCTTATTTCCTAAACCTAAATAACCACCATCACTTAAACTATGAAAAAAAAGATCATAAACTCTATTTTTTAAAGCAGTGTTAAAATAGATTAACACATTTCTACAAATGATCACATGAAATTCATTAAAGGAATGATCTGTGACTAAATTATGGTGGGCGAACACGATATTTTTCTTTAGTAAGGGCTTTAAAAGGACATAATCACGATGTGCAGTGTAGTATTCAGAAAATTCCTTGTGCCCACCCGCTTGCTGATAGTTTTTTGTGTAAAGCTGCATATGACTTAAAGGAATTTTTCCTTCTCTCGCTTTATCCAATATATCCTCATTCATGTCTGTTGCATATATTTTCGTTTTATCATAAAGACCTTCCTCTAGTAGTAAGATTGCCATCGAATAAGCTTCTTCACCTGATGAGCAGCCAGCATGCCATATGCGTATAAAAGGATAATTGCGTAAAGTAGGAACAACTTTATCTCGAAACGCCTTAAAAAAACTAGGATCACGAAACATCTCTGTTACATTTATGGACAAATCGTTTAATAAATTTTTTAAAACCATTGGATCGTGCAATACCTTTGATTGTAATTCAGAGATCGTGTTTAATTGTTCAGTACGGACTCTGTGCCATACTCTACGTTTGACCGAAGAGAGGGCATAGTTTCTAAAATCAAATCCGTAATGACGATAAATCCCTTCTAGTAATAGGTCAATTTCAATTTTTTCAACATCCACCTCTATATCTTCAGAAGAAATTCTCATTGGCATTTTTTCCTCACTTATATAACCATACTTTTATTAACGACAATAATTGATCCATCTTTACTGGTTTACTTATATAGTCTGACGCACCAGCCATGATACATTTTTCTTTGTCACTTTTCATCGCTTTGGCTGTTAAAGCAATAATCGGCAAGTCTTGAAATGCATCACTTTCTCGTATTTTCTTCATCGCTTCATATCCATCCATTTCTGGCATCATAATATCCATAAGGACTATATCAATCGTTGAGTCGCTATTAATGATTTCAAGTGCCTCTATACCATTTTCAGCAAATAACACTTTCATATTTTGCATTTCAAGTGCTGTTGTGATCGCAAACACATTTCGCATATCATCATCGACAACAAGAACGACTTTGTTTTCAAAAGGTTCGTTGTTATTTTCTGTAGGGTCGACATCATTTGATACTTCTAATTTCATATCATCAGTATGAGGTGAATCAATAACTATAACATTATTTTCTTGAGTTGCAGCTACTTCTGCCGTCATCGATTTTCTAATTACTGATAATTCATAATAATCAGGTAAATGAAGACTAAATGTACTTCCTTTTCCTTCCGTACTCTCAATCGTTACATACCCGCCTAGCAATTGTGAAAGTTCACGAGTGATTGATAAGCCTAAACCCGTTCCGCCATACTTTCTACTCGTCGTACCATCCCCTTGAAAAAAGGCCTCAAATATTTCTTGCTGCTTATGTTTTGGAATACCTATGCCTGTATCTTCTACTGAAAAGACAATTTTAGAACGAATATCATCATGACCTTTGCTCAAACGTAGATTGACTGAACCTCTTGATGTAAATTTAAATGCATTTGATAATAAATTTTTCAATATTTGTTTTAATCTTTGATCATCTGTAAAAATAACCTTCGGTGTATCATCAGCAATCGTAATTTTAAAATCTAATTCTTTATGCCGTGCTACTGGATTAAATTGACGTTCTACAAATGCTTTTACATCACTTAATAGAACCTGTTCTGGATAAACATCAATTTTCCCTGATTCAATTTTTGATAGATCGAGAATGTCATTAATTAAGTCGAGTAAATCACTACCTGACGAATGGATTGTCAGTGCATATTCAATTTGCTTCTCAGTTAAATTTCCTTCGCCATTCTCAGAAAGAATTTGTGATAAAATTAACATACTATTAAGAGGGGTTCGAAGTTCATGTGACATGTTCGCTAAGAACTCTGATTTATATTTTGAACTCAATTCAATTCCTCTATTTTTTTCTTCTAGATCGCGCTTAATTTTCTCAAGCTCTTTTGTTTTTTCATCTGAATTTTTGTATTGTACATGCAGCTGTTCATTCGTCAACCTCAGTTCTTCTTGTTGTTGCTGTAATTCCTCAGACTGTGCTTGTAATTCTTCAGTTAACGTTTGCGAATCAGATAAGAGCTTTTCAATTTGCATATGATTAATAATTCGATGAATAATCACACCCGATGAATCACTTACTTCTTTTAGTAGCTTCATTTGCAAGGACGAAAACCTTTCAAACTTAGCTAACTCAAATACTCCTAGCACTTCACCTTCGATTTCAACCGGTAAAATCACTAATGATGTCGGTGACGCTTCGCCAAGCCCTGACTTCGTAGAAATGTAACCTTCAGGCAAATCTTCAATATGTAGGACTTTATTGTCTAGTGCACATTGTCCTACTAACCCCTGCCCAAGCTTAATCGTTTCTTTACCGACTCGTTCGTTCTGATTTGAGGCATAGCCGGCAATAAGATTAATTTGATCTTCTTCTTTTGTATAAAATGCACCGTATGTCGCATCAACAGAAGATGCTACCTTCGATATGAATAATTCCCCAAACCGCTGTAAATTCTGTTGTCCTTGAAACTTCTTCATAATGTCTGAATACTTAGTTTTTATCCAATTCTCATTTTCTAAATACTTTTTTATATCCTTTTCTTGTTTAGAGTAGTCTTCTAATGCATGTGCCATTTCATTGTACGCCTCTGCAATTTCCCCAATTTCATCCTTTGAATTTACTTCAATTCGAGGTAATTGCTCATTAACATGACCTGGCACACTTGTTATCACATCTCGAACTTTATAAATACTTTTTGTAATACTTCGCACGACTGAAATCGTAATACCAATAACAATTATTACTGCGACGATAAAAAGACTGATTAAAAAGAGCACCGTAAATTGAAAGTCTGCTTCCGCATTAGAAAGCGCTTGTTGCATTGCACTTTCTTCTAATTGAGTTAATTTATCGAACCCTTCTACAATTTGAGCTCTCATTTCACGATGATCGTCAATCAGAACTTTTATCCCAGCATCTTGATCGCCTTCTATAGCGTATTGTATGGCATTATTAACGACTTCATAATAGATGGTATTCAGTTCTTTAAGTTGTGAAACGACATGACTACTTTCTTCAACGGAACGAGGAATACTTTCGATTCGTAAAAATAAATCAGCTGATGCTACTCGCGACTTTTGAATGATACTAATGTGATCCTCTAGTACCGCATCCTCACTCATTAACAAAAGTTCTCTAATTTCTCGGGCTGTCGTATTAATTTCATTTCTTAGTAATTCTATGAGCTTCAATCTTTCATAGTTTTCATTGACGATTGCATTCATATGATCCTTTTGTTGATGCATCGTATAAAAACCATTAATACTCAAAAAAACGATAATTAATAGAATTGATCCAAATCCAAGATATAGCTTTGTTTTTAGTTTCATTTCTTCCATAACCTTTCATTATTGATAGGAATGCAAAGTCAAACTCACTACTATTTTATGGATATTTTACTATATCAGCCGTTTGGATTCTACAATAAAATACAAACAATTCTAATATTTCATACATTCTATCATTTTTTTTATAAAAAAAGGTACATTTTATTATAAGTGTTCTGTTGTCGTAAACAAACATAAGGAATAACGCATCAACTTGAAGCATCCTAAATTGCATATTAATTTAGGGCCTTTGAATAAGATTAAAACGCTTAGACGTTTAAATCTAAGCGTCTTAATAAGCTAAATGATTGTTATTTCCTTTGCTAGTTCTCTTATGTTTTCATATGTCTTTTAACCTGCTATTTTAGCTTTTTTCCACAGTGTCGGAACTACTTAAAATCACCTCTGTCAGCATCCTAACAAGCCATTATTTTTCCACTTCTACTGTCCAACCATAAGGGTCATTTTGTTTACCTGTTTGAATACCTGTTAAAGTATCGTAAAGCTTTTTAGCAAGCTCCCCCGTTTGTTTATTATTAATTGTGATTTGACGACTGTTCCAAGTAAGCTCTCCTACTGGAGAAACGACCGCAGCTGTACCTGTACCAAATACTTCTTCTAGTCTGCCTTCTTCGTGGGCTTGGAATATTTCTTCAATGGAAATTCTTCTTTCAACGACAGGAATTTGCCAATCTTTTAAAAGTTCAATAATCGACAACCTTGTAATCCCTTCTAAAATACTTCCGTTTAGTTTTGGAGTAACGACTTCTCCATTGATTTTAAAGAAAACGTTCATACTACCTACTTCTTCAATAAACTTTTTCTCTACGCCATCTAACCACAGAACTTGAGAAAAACCTTTTTCTGTTGCTCTTTGCTGGGCAATATACGCTGCTGAGTAATTTCCTGCCGTTTTAGCCATCCCTGTACCACCACGCACAGCTCGTGTAAACTCTTCTTCTACAAAAATTTTAACTGGATTAATTCCTTCACGATAGTAAGAACCTACGGGCGATAAAATGATGTAAAATTGATATGTACCAGATGGAGCTAAAGAAAGATTTGGTTCAGTAGCAATAATAAAAGGTCGTATGTATAAAGAATAGCCTTCTGTAGTTGGAATCCAGTCTTGATCAATTCGTAGTAATTCTTGTAAATAGCTTAGTACTAGTTCTTCATCTAAAGTTGGAATACTTAATCTGTCACTCGATCGATTTAAGCGTTGGAAATTTTTTTCAGGTCGGAATAATAAAATCCGCTCATCCTCGGTTCGATATGCTTTTAACCCTTCAAAGACCGTTTGACCGTAGTGAAAAATCATCGCTGCCGGATCTAAAGTAATCGGCTCATATGGAATAACTCGAGGATCATGCCATCCTACGTCAATTGAATAATCCATCACAAACATGTGATCTGTAAATTGTTTACCGAAAGCAAGTTGATCATCTGCTAGTCTCGGTTTTCTATTCGTATTTTCTATAATTGTTAGCTGCTCTTTCATTTTCCCACTCCTTCTAAGACATACCATTTTTTCAGATTTCTATTTCTTTACCTATAACTATTATTTATTCTAATATATAACAGCTATATCATGCTAGTCCTCATTCCCTCTATTACCGATTATTGAAAGTGCTTGTCCAAATTTTAAATGAATTTATCATTTGAAAAGCTCTACATTAGTTTACCTTATCAAATGAAAATACCAAAAGAAAAAGCACTATATTCAGTGCCAGGTCCATCGATTAACGCCCCTGTTTTAATTTTAAAAGCTCTTGATTAAGCTCAACTAATTTCGCTTTTATATGTTCAACCGTTTTTTCATCACCATTCTTCATATAATCACTCATGTCCATTAAATATTGATCAATACGATTATAAATATCCTGCTCCTTTCTCATTCGGTCACCTTGTTCTTTTCGTTTTATTTCTTGGGATATGAACACCCATTGATCTAAGTTTTGAAGCATTTTTTCAGACTTAATATCGACCTCAACCAATTCAAGAAAATGTTTATGTTTCACCATTGTTAGTTTATGATTTGCTTCAGCAGAGTAAATATTCAATATCATTTTACCCCTGTCAAATCCCCAGAAAATACTATAATTCATACTTAATACGCCTTTAATCAGTCGATCTAGCTGCTGTTTATCTAATTTTATAGATAAATCACTATATTGTATTCTTTTCAATGGCTACACCTCGCTACTATTTTATTCCCTCCAGTATGATATTATATTTGCAAGCCCTTACATTAAACTATTTCACTTTTTGCGTAATCATGCTTGTAATATGAAAACAGTAAAAAGAGGCTAACTCACTATGTGTTTTTTCCTTTAAACATACAGAGTGCTTTTTACGTACACTACATTGTATGAAGGTACTTGACACTTTGGTGATTTAGCCTCTTACCTTTTCATTACCCTTTAATTCCCGCTAGCCACTCTTTATAGCATTCTTTACAAAGTGGTTGTTCAACATGATCACTATCTTGTATAAAAGAAGCATATTGAAAGTTGTTTTCCTCTAGTTCACTATTGCAATAAAAACATTGTTGTTCCAAAGTGAACGACTCCTTTTATTAATAATATCGGGACTATGGGTTGAAAAGAAACAACATTGGATTAAACCGCATATCACTATTGTTTCTCCATTCCCTGTTGTTATTTTTCACGAAAAATAACAGATCATACACTAAAATATTGCGTTGCATCCTAGAAAAAAATGAATGTAAATACCAAGAAAAGCGAAAGCGCCCGTTTAGCGACGTATGGACTGGAGACCTCCGTATGAGATAAAGGAAACACGGCGAGTGCTAGCGAGGCGATGTTGACTTATCGTAAGGAGGAGAGCGAAGTCCAATAGACGCTGGGCGCTGTAGCTAGACAAGAAAAGCGAAAGCGCCCGTTTAGCGACGTATGGACTGGACTGAGCCGCAGGAGATAAAGGAAACACAATGAATGTTAGTGAATTGATGTTGACTTATCGTACGGCGGTGAGGGAAGTCTCACTAGTCGCTGGGCGCTGTAGCTAGACATCCTCGAAATTTAAACTTCCTCATTAAAGTAGCGTATTTCTTTCTTATTCTTTTAAAAAGGACCTCTCCATATAGAGAAATCCTTGTAAATTTTTATTTTTTTAATACCTGCAAAAACACTTCTCTTACCTTTGGGACGACATAGGAACTTCCGGAACCTTCCACGTTCTCAACCATCATTAGAACGAGTAGTTCAGGATTGTCCGTATTCATCGCAATAAACCAACCGAATTCTTTTCCTAGTTCAGCTTGATTTGTTTTATATTCGGTCGTACCTGTTTTTCCTGCTAATGGGATACCTTCTATTTTTGCCGTTGATGCTGTACCTCTGGGACTTTCAATAACTTGTGAAAGGTCTGAAAGAATACGGTCTGCATGTTCATCATTAATCATATCTTCCTTCCATAGCATTGGGTCTTCATTTTTAAATAAGAGTGGCTTTGGAATATTTCCACTATTAATAAATGCAGTATAAATTAACGACATATGCAATGGATTGACTAACAATTCAGCTTGACCATATGCTGTATCTGCTAATTGAACTTCAGACTGAATTTTGTCATTTGCAACTTTAGACATCTTCAATGGGTATTCAAACGGAACACTTTCCTCAAATCCAAAAGCCTGAAAGCCTTCTGTAACTAAATTCTCCCCTATCTCAATTGCCATTTGCGCAAAATAAATATTATCTGAATAAACAAGTGCATCTGACAAATTCACATCATGGTTAGGGTCTTTCACGCGTCTTACTTCATAACTCCCCCAAGACGGATCCTTTCTCCAACCTAATCCATTGATCTTGCGCTTTTCATTTGGATCCCAACCATTCTTGAGACCAACAGCTGCTGTCAACGCTTTTATTGTTGAACCTGGTGCATATGCCTGTGTAAAGCGATTAAGCAAAGGCCGATTTTCATCTTCGTTATAATTTTGCCATGTTTCCGTAGAAATTCCTAAAACAAATTCATTTGGATTATAAGCTGGAGCGTTGACTAGAGCTAAAACTTCTCCGGATATTGGATGAAGAGCAACACCCGTTCCTGCATCGTTATCTTTTTTTAGCTGATGATAAATCACCGCTTGAATTTGACTATCAACCGTTAATTGGAGCGTTTTCCCGTCAACAGCATCTTTTTTTGCAAGTATATCTTTTTGATTCCCTTCTTCATCGACAATAAAAATGACAGCGCCTTTTTCTCCTCTTAATTGACCTTCATATAAACTTTCAAGTCCGGTTCGCCCAATGAACGAATTCGTATGATATCCTTTGTCTTTGTTCTTTTCTAAAAGTTCAGCAGTAATCGGTGTAATATATCCGACTAAATGAGCCGCTGCTTCACTTAAAGGGTATTCTCTTGCTGGAACTTCACGATAGGTTACACCTTTAGAAATTCCCCGTAATTCGTTAACAAAGTCCAATTGATCCTTTGGTACTGTTTTGATTGGAACAAAAACATCAGGTCTCACCCACGATTGATTCAACGCATTCTCAATGACCTTCTCTGACATATTGAGAGCTTTACTTAGCTCTGTAACCGTATACTTCTCAAGTCCTTCCATTCTGCCAGTCACTAAACCGATTTCAAGTGCGCTCCCGTTCTTTGCTAGTGCTACCCCGTTTCGATCGAAGACTTCTCCCCGCTCAGGAATTAAAGCTTTTACCCTCACTTCATCTCCTTGTTCTAGTGGAGGAAAAATCATCGCAGGTGTCCAATCGATTTTCCATTCTTTCACCTCATCTTGTTCTTCTAATCGTAAATCAACTGTCGAGTAAAACCGAAGCTCACCTGCGACAGTGTTCATTGCTTGTTCAAATTCGAGGATCACTTCGGTCATTGCTTTATCGATTTCTACATCAGGATCTCTAGTTGGAGTCGTTACAGAAAGGCTTTCTGCACGAATTCCGTCATAAATATTCGTATATCTCTCAACAAATTCATCTTTTGAAATGGTTTCTTTTGCATCAGAAGAAAGTAAACCATACATTAATTCATAATTTCCACTTTCCCAATGCGCTGCAAACTCACTTAATGCATCCTCTGGCGTCGGTAGTTCCTCCGAACAACTTACTAATATTAGAAAAATAAAGGATATAGTAATTAACCTGACTACTTTTTTTATCTGATTATCCATAGACATCTCCTCTCATTTTCAATATTCTGGATTTCCCTTCATTTTACCAAATTTTACTAACAATAGATACTCCGCCTGAAAACGTATGAGTTATAACGAATTCAATAATAAAAAAAACTGACTCAAAGCGTACAGTCATACCCATAACACATACATTTGAATCATCTTCTGTTTGATAAAGGTCTTTTCGTACCCTTTTAAGCTCAGTTCTTTCAATTTTCTTTCACTTTTCTTTAATTTATAGTATTCTTTATTAAGAACGAAATTCTTAATAAAGAATACTATTGAAGGATGTGCCTACCCGTGGTTAACCATATCATTCAACACCGAACCCCTTATTTACTAACCTGTTGCCTTTTGCTGCTATCTATTGCTGATGCAATATTTACAGATATTGGATTACGTCAAGCTGTCATCTCTGAAATGAACCCTATCATAAATTCCATATACGATAAAAGTGTCATTTTATTTTACCTCATTAAGATTGCCCTCCCTATCTCTTTAATTATTTGTGTTCCTTATGTTATTTCTAGTGGCATCGTAAAGCAAATATTAGCTTTTGCTGTCATCATTTATTTTTGCGTATTTATTTATCACATCGGGTGGTCGACATATGTTATTTACTCATATTTCCTATTTTACCCTCTAGCGGGTACCTATCCCTCTCTTTGATTATTCCATTCTACTTAGTTTTACGACTGCCTTCTCTTATCCTATTTCGTAGTTTATTACCTTTTGTTGACTCTCCTTTCATTGTAAATGAAAGGGGATTTATGTATGATATGTAGGGTAATACATAATGTGGACTTCCAACAGTTATACTGAAGACAAGTTCAAACACCAGGATAAATTGGAGTTGAGAATGTGGCAAAAGTAGTATTAAATCGAAAGCGCAAAAAACGATTGGAGCAAGGACATCCATGGGTTTATCAAAGTGAAGTAGCTTCTATTGAAGGTGATTATCAACCAGGTGATATCGTTGATGTTTATAATCATCAAAATTTTTTCTTAGCAAAAGGATTTATAAATCCAAATTCTCAAATGATCGTTCGGATATTATCCTATGAAAAAGACGAAGCCATCGATCAAGCCTTTTTCGATCGAAAAGTGAAAAAAGCATGGGCACATCGTGAACAGTTTATTCCTAATGTTCGTTCGTGCCGTGCGATATACGGTGAAGCCGATTTCTTGCCAGGCCTAATTGTCGATAAATACGATGATACGTTAGTCGTTCAAAATATGGCATTAGGAATGGAAGTGCGAAAAGAGCTTATTTTAGAAGCATTGCTTAACGTTTTCCAACCAAAAGCCATTTATTTAAGAAACGATGTTTATGTACGAGAGTTAGAAGGACTCAAACAAGAAAAAGGCTTCTGGTATGGTGAAGGGTCAACAGAAATTGAAATCGAAGAAAATGGCGTTAAATACGTCGTTGATATTGAAGGCGGACAAAAAACAGGATTCTTTTTCGATCAAAGACAAAATCGTGCAGCAATTAAACCGTTAATTACCCCAAAAGCAACTGTTCTAGATTGCTTTACGCATACTGGTTCTTTCATGTTAAATGCTTGTAAATATGGAGCGCACCATGTAACAGCGGTTGATATTTCAGACCATGCGATTGCTACAGCAAAACAGAATGCTGATCTCAACGGTTTTACAAACGTCGACTTTATTGTCGCTAATGCCTTTGATTACCTACGTGAGGAAGTTCAAAAAGGAACTGAATTTGACGTCGTTATCATCGATCCACCTGCATTTGCAAAATCACGTCATGCTGTAAAAAAAGCATTGCGTGGCTATAAAGATGTTAATTTAAACGGCCTTAAACTAGTTCGAGATGGGGGTTATTTTGTAACTGCCAGTTGTTCATTTCATGTGCATGGACATATGTTTGAAGAAATGGTGCAAGATGCTGCCTTTGATGCACATAAAGTCCTTCGTCAAATTTATTGGAGTGGTGCAGGGTACGACCATCCTAAACTCCTGAGTGCTGATGAAGGAGATTACTTAAAATTTGCTATTTATGAGGTAACCAATAGAGGGTAAACCGATTAGGTTCATCTTAAATTTTTGATCAGAATGTAAATATTTTGTAACGCTTATGCAATGTAAAAAAGATAAAATAGAGTCAAATCCAATTTGCCCTCCTTTATATTTATATAGATTTTCTTTTGACACGGACGTTGTTCGTGTTTTTTTTTTGCGCTTTCCTAAAAAGCGTTGTTTTTTGAAAAAAAGATGCTATTATTTAACATCATTGGACAACTTTGATAATATGAAGTTAAAGTTATTAATGAGCATGGGGTGAACTTAATTGTATAAATGTAAGGTATTATGTGAAGCCAATGTCTTGATGCCATCACGTAGTAATTATGAATTAACAGTTAATGAAGCTAATGAACATTTATTACACTTATTTGAACGGTTTTATCATCATGAAATAAACATTTTTTCTGTTCAAAACATATCAAGTAGAAAAAAACCTCACACAGAGATGTGTACTTATGCCACAGTATATGCTGAAGTCTTAGTACCTTTCAGTCCAACCTTTGCCTACCCCGAAGAATATCAAATATCTGCTTGTCATACCTTGAAGAAAAACATTCCCGTTAAATCCAATGTTGTAATAGCAAACGCCATAGAAATATATCATCCCCACCGAATCCATGGTTTTACTAAAAAAATATGGCTCTATACTTTATCAGGAACGTTAGATTAAGTTTATCAAAACTCTATGAAATTAAGCGATGTTATTGAGTTACCGACTACACATTATTAAAAAAGCTTACCCTTGTATGACCATTACACACAAAAGTAAGCTTTTTAATCCAACTTATTATTCACCTAAATCTACATTATGGTACACTTGTCCAACATCCTCTAAATCTTCTAATGCATCTATTAATTTTTCGAATTGTTCTTTGGTATCTTCTGGAAGCGTAATATCATTTTGCGCTAACATCGTTAGCTCTGCCACCGTAAAATCGGTAATGCCATCTTTATTGAACGCTTCTTGCACCTCATGAAACTGGTCAGGGTCTGCGTATACGATAACAGTATCTTCTTCCTCTAAAATATCTTTTGCATCGACATCAGCTTCCATTAAAAGTTCAAGTACTTCATCTGCTGTTTTTCCTTCAACACCGATAACAGTCGTTGCATCAAACATATAAGATACCGAACCACTAACCCCCATATTACCTCCATTTTTTTTAAAAGCTGCACGCACTTCTGCTGCTGTACGATTTACGTTATTTGTCAATGCATCAACGATAATCATCGATCCATTTGGTCCAAAACCTTCGTAGCGAAGCTCATCGTAGCTTTCTTCAGATCCGCCTTTTGCTTTTTCAATCGCACGATCGATAATCGTCTTCGGAACACTGTACGTTTTTGCACGCTCAAGAACAACTTTTAACGCTTGATTCGCTTCCGGATCTGGCTCTCCTTGCTTAGCGGCAACATAAATCTCACGACCAAACTTAGCATAAATTCGGCTCGTATTTTTATCTTTCGCCGCCTTCTTTTCCTTAATATTATTCCACTTACGACCCATAATGAACACTCACTTTCAGTTTTAAATCTACAAACTCTATTATACCTCATATTTTTTATTAGGTTAACTGAACTTCTGTTACATTTGGACACATCCATTTAACTTGGTGATACCCATCAAGTAATTCTATTAATGTCAGTCCTATTTGTACTATAATGGTTTAATGAAAGGTGGCTCGAAAATGAATTCTTATAAAATACTTTGGTTACTTTCAATCGCACAATTTTTAGCGATGCAAGTATGGTTTAATTTCTCTGCTGTACTCCCTGTCGTTGAAGCTGAATGGGGCCTCACTTCAACACAGTCAGGAATTATTATCGCTTTTTTTCACTTAGGTTATGTTATCGCCATTCTTTTTTATAGTTTTATGAGCGACAAATATGATCCAAAGCAATCTTTCGTATACGGGGCATTTATTGCTGCTATTTCCGGCATTCTATTATGCTTTTTTGCTCAAGGGTTTTGGACTACGCTTATTTTACGAACGATTAGTGGCATTGGAATTGCCGGAATTTATGTCCCAGGAATGCGGATCCTTTCACAGCTTTTCCCCGCAACCGAAAGAGGAAAAGCACTTGGAGTATACGTCGGATCCTTAGTTGTCGGGTCTGGATTTTCCTTACTCGTCTCTGGACTTTTTATCGAAATGATTGGCTGGCAAGGGGTCGTATTTATAACGTCTACTTTTTGTTTACTTGCGAGCTTAATTGTATTTTTTGTTAAGATTCCTCCGATGCCGAGTAGTAATGGAAGTGCTTTTGATTTAAAGAAAATCAAACGTGTATTCAAAAAGCCTAATTTACTCGTGAATGGGGGGTATGCAGGGCATTGCTGGGAATTGTATGCAATGTGGGCATGGATTGGACCGTTTCTTGTTTATTATTTCCTTCAACAAGGCTTTGAACAAGAATCGGCGATTCGATTTGGTAATATTGCTGGTGCTTTAGTGATAATGATTGGTGGGGTAGCTACATATATTGGTGGTCGTGTATCTGATGGGATCGGTCGCGTGAAAGCTGCTACTTTCTTTCTAGTGATCAGTATCTTCTGCTCCATTGCAATCGGTTGGTTCATCCAACTGCCGATTATAATAATGCTTCTTTTAGCCATTGTGTACGGGTTTACAATTGTCGCAGATTCTCCTATATATAACGTATCGATTACTGAGGTATCAGATCCAGATGTTATTGCGCTCGCTCTCGGTGTTCAATCTGTTCTTGGGTTTACTGTAACAATCTTTTCACCGATCGTATTTGGATATGTACTCGATCAATTCAACTGGGGAATGGCCTTTATGGTCATCGGGATCGTAACAATCGTAGCACCGATTTGTATGCTTTTATTAGGAAAAATCCAACACACAACTAAACTCCACCAGGGTCAATAAAAACGCTTCATCTAAGCGTTTTTATATTATTCAAGATGTCCGCAAAAGCAGCATTGGTAACTTTTTATATCATTTACTTAATAACTGCATACTGTCTTTTTATACAAAATATAGTACAATTGGTTGCGTATTTTTTTAATTTTGGAGTGAAAAAAAATGATTGAGTACGATCAAAAAAATAAGCAAATCTTGAGCTCGGCTTGTTTAAGCTGTAGTGATCCATATTTCCAACCGGGACATTCAAGTCTTCCTACTGTCGGTTGCTGTAGCTATAGTCCTATTATTAGCCTTTTTGAGATCCATCGAATGGTCAAACAAAATGATACTGACTTCTTTATTAATAATATATATAATAACCCAAACCGTACTGTATCTGAATATCACATTATTATTCACGCACATGTACATCCTCGTTTTCAAAGACAAAATACAGATCAGCTTTCTTCGATTGAAAAGGCCGATTTAAAGCTTAGTTATTCGATCTGCCAATTTTTCGAACGGAAAAATGGGTGTTCTCTTTTACCTTCCTATAAAAATGCAACCTGTCGTTCGTTTATTTGTTCCTCAATCGAACAACAGCTTGATGACCATACACAAAAACAATTATTAAATTGGACTCGCTCGATTCAATTAGAAACAAAAACGTTTAATACCTACCATGAAAAAGCATTAAAAAGTAAAGGGTTAACGTTAAAAAATAATGTCGAAGCCGTTATTTCTTATCTTCAAACCGTAAAAGAGAGTTAATTTAGTTAAATATTCTGCCTATTTTAACAAATACAGTTGACTACCTACTTATACTGTTATAGTATAGTTATAAGATATAAAACTGTTATAAAACAGAATAAATAGGAGGCGGTCGTAAATGTGTCAAACTGAAAAGTATCGACATGTGTGGTTCTTATATTTAAATAATTGTGAGAAATATGGAATTGAAAGTAGGTTAGATTTTTATCAGTTTGTCAACTCGATGACGTTAGATCAAATCGATCAATTATTTGAACAATCACAACATACGATTCAGCAAGTAGGGTAATTAATGGAGGTTTGCTAATGAAGGATGATGAAGCCGTTATATTTAATAATATTTAAAAACGTCTGTTTCTGCGAATGGGAAACAGACGTTTTTATGTTTTTGTTAATAGTATGATAAGATAGTAATCAAATAATGTAGAACGAGGTACACGACATGAAATGGATATTGCTCGGCATCATTTACTTTTATCAAAAAATAATCTCCCCACTAAAACCACCAACTTGCCGCTTTCATCCAACATGCTCCCATTTCGGTTTAGAAGCGATTAAACGACATGGGGCTCTAAAAGGAAGCTGGCTCACTATCAAAAGAGTTTTAAAATGCCACCCGTTTCATCCTGGGGGTTTTGATCCAGTACCAGAAAAAGACAAAAAGGAACATGATCACATCAACTAACTATAACCTCTTCCATCGCAACTGTTAAGTCCTGACCCGCTCGACACTTTTTATACCTTTATTCTGCTAGCGTATGTAAAATTGAACTTTTCCATTCAATCGTCAATAACACCATTTTTTAGCTTTATTCGGAGTACGTAAGCTCAATCCCATCTACTATTGGATCCCCTTCAGCCTGTTAATTTGTTTCATTCACTATGTATAAAATTGTACTGGTAAAAGGATAATAATCGAAGAAGAAAATGACAATGAATGGCATTATATTTTTATTGTAAAGGAGAACTTATGAATATGATCAAAAAAATTATTATTATCTTGTTAATATGTATGCTAGTTGCTGTAGGATGCCAAGATCGCCCTGAAGATATTACGCAAAGCATTGAAAAACAGCAAATGCTCACAACTGATGGAATTGAGCCAATCCACCCTTCAAATAAAGATCAAAATAAAACAAGACGTGACGTTTCTGAATCCATTGTCTCTTATGCTGAAGAATTTGGCTTTTACTTAAATCAGCTATATACGCATCTTGAGAACTTAAATGAATTATTTTATATAGAGCAGCCAACCGAAAACGACGCTAAAAAAGCTATTGAACATGTACGTACAGCTCAAGATTGGAGTGAGTACATACTCAATCTAAATTACCCAAAAGAATTCGAGAACCTTCATAAAGTTCACATAAGTACGCTTATTGAATTAGATTCACTCATGACAAGCCTAGAGAATATGGATGTAAATAATGACATTCATTTTAGAAGAGCCCGATTATATTACGAAAATAGTATTATTGCTTTAAAATCAATGGAACGAGAATACAGAGGTATCCTTGAAGAAAACGGAATAAAATAAAAAAAGGGTGACAGGTACCTTCACTGCGTTAATTTGGTAAAGGCGTCTGTCACTTATTATTTTCCAGCCATTATTTAATTTCTTCACCTTCTACGATAGCACGGATGCGGTTTACATTTCTTCGATCCGTTGCAATCCGTACATTTTCAAGGTCAACAATTTCTGAAATGGCTTCTTCTACTTCACGTATCAGCTTCGGACGGTTTTGCTCTGATGATTCTATTCCTATCACTAACATACCTTCATGCGAAAAGACATAAACCTCATCAATGGTTTCAATCGACATCACATGCTTTCGAACAGAATCTTCTTTACTCAAGTTTTGATTTTGCTGTTGGACTTGTTGTCGTCTTAAGTGTGGACGATCCCCAAGAATGTACTTATCTTTGATTGTACCAGGAGCGTTGTTATAAACACTTGATCCACCCCAATCAAGACCTTGACTTTTAAACCCAAGATTACGTTCACTCGTATAGTACATATTGTCATCAGCTATTAGTTGCGCACGATCAGTCCTTCCTTTTGGGGCACTATCAGGAACCATCATATCGCTAGCTGGCCCTTCCAAATACCTTGCTCGCTCAGTTCCATAGCCACTAAAGCCTTCATCTCGATAATGATTTGCCCCCATAGGGTGTTTTTGCTCGACAACGCCACATCCGGAGAACATCGCTAAAATAGTTAGAAACAAGACGATAAACGACAGTAGTCTTTTCATCATTCATTCTCCTTTCTACTTACTTATAAGTTGCGTACATTTTGTTGATTTATGAAAAGAAGTCTTCGGAAAATATTTTAAAAGTATGCATGAAATGCCAATTGCAAAATACCGTAAAACTTGTCGAAACGCCGCTTTTTTTTAAAGTTCATGACTACTTTTAGGGAATGTATTTCATTATTTTAAAATATGAGTATAATAATCTTTGTGTAAAATGATTTCAGACTGTCCTTAATAGGCAAATGATAGAAAATTTACACAAATTAATATTGATGAAAAATTGGAGTGGAAGAAATGTTATTGTATGCGATTGAACGTAAAAGAAACCAGATGATCTTATTAGCTGAGAAGTACGGATATACTTCAGAAGCAACTGTGAAATGTAGCCAAGAATTGGACAAGCTTTTAAACTTAGCTCAACAGCCTTCATCTTATACAGTCAAAATTGCTAAGTAACTTTATTTTTTGTTTGCCATTATCAGCTTCCATAGCTATAATAAAAAGTATCTTTAACACTACATATATACAGTTAACACCTTTGGTGATAAAATACTTTCTTCTACTTCAAAGTGTAAGGAGTTGTATCGGTGGACGGGGTAAAAATTGCTTGTCAAGAGATTCTAATGCGTCTTCAAGTTATTGATGGAGTTAAAGTGTCTTATTTAACACAAGAAGAGATGGAACGTATAATTAGAAGTACATATCATCTCGGGTATGCAGACGGCCAAATTGAAGCCGAAAAAAAAGAAGTCAAAATATAATGAACCTAATTACTGAGACTGAATTCCCTGGATAGTGCCAGGTCTTTATCAAGCAAATGATGAGTAAATATGCTTATTTACGTAATATACGACCTGACACTTATAGTTCAGTCTCTTACCTTGTTCCTTTCAAATGGACGTTGAAATATTCTCCCAAAGTCTTGCATAAAGTTTTCTGCATCTACTCCTTCTTCATAAGGAACATTTTCTCTAATATTCAATACCTGTCTTTGAAATTCAGAAAAATTCTCATTATCATGAATGACACGAACATCCGCTTGATTATTTCCCAATTGTGAAAATGCTGCTTCCCTTACCTTTTTTTCAAGCTTCTTATCCCATTCTTCTGTAGCTAAAACACCAATTAAAATGACCCTTCCTTGTATATAAACATGTGCATCTTCTACTTCATTTAATTGTTTTAGTTTCTCTGAAATTTGTTTGTTGGTGTTCCCGTAATAATATTCATAAAAATCAACATTATCGGTTCGGGTGTTCGTTCCATGCCCTGTATTACTCCTTGAAACGATCCACGGCCTACTTGTAAATGGACTTCGGTCACCAACTGTATGATCTATTCGAGACTCCAATTCAGGGACTTGTTGCACTTCAACAGGTACTGGTTCATCTTGAGTACCCATGCCCGTTGAACATCCAACTAAAGCAATAAGAATTGTAAACGACAAATAGCAATACCATTCTTTTCTCACAGAACACTCTCCTTTCTTTATTATCGTTTAATTTTTTTCTTTATAATAATCCTGTAAACTAAAGGAAAAAAGAAAAGCGGAAGCGACCGGTTAGCGACGTATGGACTAAAGTTCTCCGATTGAGATAAAGGAAACACGCAGAAGTGCTAGCGATGCGATGTTGACTTATCGTAAGGAGGAGAGCGTAGTCCACTAGACGCTGTGCGCTGCAGCTAGACAAAAAGAAAAGCGGAAGCCGATTGCGTCCGGAGCTAGACAAATAAATTATATAAAACCAAAAGAAATTTCCTTTTAACCATTGCAATCCATACTACAATTTGTTAATGTAGACACAACAAATGAATATTCTTTACTTCTAATTGAAGTGAGGATAGAGGTGCAAAGACCATAAGTAAGCAATGGGAGGAGGATGAGCTCTTTTGATCATTGCCTGAAAGGGGGATTTGCCGAAGTCTAAGGTGCTCATATCACTAAAGGCTGGTTCTGTATTGAATAAATGCAGAACTGTCATATAGTACAATTACTATATGGAGGGCTATCTTACGCAAGGAACAAAGTCTAATTGTCATTCCTAGCAACAATGAGCAGCTCTCATTGTTGCTTTTTATTGTGATTAGAATTAGTAATGCACTAAGGGGGATACTATAATGAATTTTGGAAAAGTCTTAACTGCGATGGTTACACCGTTCGATCTATATGGAAATGTCGATCTACAAGCAATAGAACAATTAGTAAACCATCTCATCTCAAATGGAACGGATGGATTAGTCGTTGCAGGAACAACTGGAGAATCACCGACATTAACAACGACAGAAAAGCTTACACTATTTAAACACGTTGTTGAAGTTGTTAACGGCCGAATTCCTGTTATTGCAGGAACCGGATCAAATAATACAGCAGCTTCCATTGAACTAACAAAACAAGCAGAAGAAATCGGTGTCGATGGCATCATGCTCGTTGCCCCTTATTATAATAAACCTTCTCAAGAAGGACTGTATCAACACTTTAAGGCGATCGCTGAACAAACAAATCTTCCTGTTATGATCTACAATATTCCAGGTCGTAGTGTCGTTAATATTTCAGCAGAAACAACAATTCGCCTTGCCCAAATTCCTAACATCGTTGCGACAAAAGAGGCAAGCGGTGATTTAGAAGCAATGGCAAAAATTATTGCCGAAACCGATAGTAATTTTAGTCTATATAGTGGAGATGACAGCTTAACATTACCAATTTTATCCATCGGCGGAACAGGAATCGTTTCTGTCGCATCTCACATCATCGGAAATGAAATGCAAAGTATGGTAACGAGTTTCTTAAAAGGAAACGTATATGATGCAGCTGAGCAGCATCGTCAATTACTTCCGATTATGAAAGCTTTATTTACTGCACCAAGTCCAACTCCTGTAAAAACAGCGTTAAATATGAAAGGTATTACAGTCGGTTCGGTTCGTCTTCCTCTCGTCCCGTTAACAGAGGAAGAACAACAGCAATTGCAAGCGACCATTTTCCCTGAAGTTTCCTACAACGTGGGGTAAACAGAACACCGGAGCAACGTGATTAAAGTCGCTCCGGTGTTTTTATCCTACTTTCTGAACTGTCTTTTTCTTCTTCGCTCGTTTTGATACATATTCATCAATAAACCCTGTACCTAATAAAACCCCTAAAACGATAAAAACAAAACCTGTTAATTGTAATAATGTAATTTGTTCTCCTAGCCACAGTGCAGAAAAAATGAGCCCAAAAAACGGTACAAAGTTATTGAATACTGCTGTTTGCCCTGCCCCTAGTCGATGAATCGCTGCGTTGAATAAAAAATGCCCGAGAGCTGTCGCAATAATCGATGAAATTAAAAATATTCCCCAGATCCAGCCCGTTTGCTTTACCATCTGCTGAGTGCCAGATGGCTCTATGAACAAACTAATGACATACAGGAAGCTCGCGCCAATTAGGAGCATTACTGCAGTCATAACTCTTGAGTCAATCGTATTCGTCCCTTTCTTAATATAGATAAAGGAAAGGGCTTGAACGAACATCGCAATGAAGATTGAGATATCGCCAACATTCATCGTTGCAAGACTTTCTCCACTTTGTAAAATAATTGAACTGACCCCCAAAAACGCTAAAATGATCCCAATGATCCTTAACCTAGTTAACTGATCCTTTAACAGGATTGAAGCTAAAATAGACGTAGTTAAAGGTAATAATGCTAATATTAAAACACCATTTGATGCAGTAGTCTTAGTTAATCCCCAGGCTAAGAAAAAGTGATGAGCGATCACTCCGAATATTGTTGAAACAAGTATATATTTCCACTCCTGCTTTGTAAACTTTCTTAATCTCTTTATAAAAAGGCATACCGACATCGCAACGACCCCTGCTAAAAAAATCCTGAATGACGTCATCGTAACCGCCGGAAAAGCACTAACAAGCATTTTAATAAAGACGACATTCATTCCCCAAGTGACCATTACAACCATAAGCAATAAATAAATAAGTATATTTGATTTTTCGTTATTCAAGTTTCTCTCCCCTTTATATGAGCTGTAGCCAATGAAACAAACAGAGGAATAAGGCCAGAACAATCATGCAGACGAGAACAAATTGACTGTTTTTCTTCGCAATGTCAATGGATGAATGACGCATTAAACCAGATGCCATAAGAACAGAACCAGAAAATGGTGAAACTTGCGTCGCTAACGTCCAGGCTATTAATAAGAGAATAGCCATAAACTCAGAACTAACGGAGAAAAGCTGTGGTGATAATGCACTTCCTATTCCAATCACAATGACAACAGGATGAATTCCAAATAAAGATAATAATATCGCAAAACAGATAACAATTAAAGACATCACATAAATGTACCCTTGTGATAAAGATAAAATCATTTGAGATACATAATCACCAATTCCCGTAACTGAAAGGGCTGCGCCAAAAAAGCCTGCACTAACAAAAATAACAATTTCATTTTTTAAACGGAAAAAACATTCCTTTACATATACGAAAAGCTCTTGAATATATTCTTGTAAATTTTTTGAAAAAATAGCCCATAACAGTGGATAGAAGAAACCTAATAAAGACACTACTGTTAACATATTGACAGGTAATAATAACTCTAAGATGAATGAGCTTACAAATAAACCTACTCCGAAAATAATCAATAATCGTAGAGAAGGAAGTTCTTTCTGCAGCCCCTTTATTGAAGCTTTAGATTGAATATGCTCCTCATCATTTGTAAATGACAATCTCGGAAAAAAGACAATAGAGATCAACACATAAATAATTCCAATGATTAAACCATATAATCCGATCGACATCCAAGATACATCAAAAAGTACTAACACAAGACCTACATTCACAAAATAGGGCGACCAATACATACAAAAGCCAAAAGCACGCAGTAGGATCATCACCATTTTTCTTCGTAAAAAGTTGGATAAACTTCCTTCAATAATTCGATGAACGAGAACCATCGAACCCAAATTCAGTACTGCTCCCATCGTTGCCGTTAAGAGAAACCCTAATCGATAAGGGTGTGACTCTCCGCTTTTTTCCTTCTCCATTTGTTCAATACGCATTTTCAAGGTTGTTAAAAATCCTGCTAAAGAAATAAATACTCCAATTAAAGGCACGAGTAAAAATAGTGAAAGTAAATTAATATTATAGCCAAATCCTAATAAAAAAGCTGTTGCATCGACCCTTGCTTGAAAAAACAACACCATTCCGATCGTTAATAATGGAATGGTAATAATGATTGTGCTCCTTCTCACAAATGGTAATGCAACTAATAGTAAAATAGCTGCTAAAAAACTATAGGTTACATTTAATAGTGAACTAGAATAAAACACAGATATTAAATACAATGCCACCGTTAAAAAGCAGGCAGATCCTATAATTATATCCCATTTCTTAATCATATTTAACTCCTAATTTGTTTTTACAAATACTTAGATTTATATTTATATATAAAAACTGTGGTACAACTGAAAAAAGCTGCAGATGCAGCTCTAATTTCGTCGTCCATTATAAAAATAAAAACAAAGTAATAATAAAAATAGCGATACATGAAAAGCCTATCGTAAAAAACGTTGCGGCTAATCGCTTATTTACTTTCATCATAAAGTAAAACCCTAAGCCACCAAACACTCCCGTTAATAGGAAAAAACCAATTCCTAATAAAACAATAACCATAGCTGGATCCATATTTCTAACTCCTAACAATCTATCTTTAGTTTATCAAATAATTCGTCGTTTGTAACGCATTAACTATTTTTCAAGCTCAAGTCGCTTTAATATGATATCAATAGGAACACCATCGGATGTATCAAAATCACTAAAATCGATTTTACTCAAATCTTTTTTCGAAATGTGAATGGGTTGATCCGATAACTTTACGGACCTTACAATTTTAGCATCCCAATTCCCTAATGAACCCATTTTCTGCTTTGCTAAAGTGTTTCGCTCGAGACTTGATAGCACCCTTCCCTGCATTACTGTTTCCTGTCCTGTTACGAGTTGAAAAATTACAATACTCCATACCGTTCCTAATGTTACAGACGCAAAAATGATTAAGAACCATTTTTTCATCATCAATCATCTTCCCCCAACCTATTTTAAACAACTTGTATAAATGTAATAGTAACATAGGTTATTGGTCCTATAAACATTGATTTTTAGACGGATTAATGACGAATAAACGGATACAATTGTCTCGACAGATTTAACTACTTATTCTCATTTCCACTCTTACTAGCCACTGAAAATTGGAATAAACGGTCTTCATATCCTTCATGCCCGGGCAAATAGGTTCGCTCACAAAACGTTACTTGTCGAGATTTGCTAATAGTTATTACCGTAGAGCATCTCGTACCGTAGCCTTCCATTTTAATAAACATTGGTGATAAATGTTTTTCCAACTCTACACCGACCCCTGTTTGAGGTAAATGCTGTTCTTCTGCTTTTTCATCATTTGTAAGTCCATCTAATAACCGTTTTACAAGATTACCATCTTCCTTAAGCGTCTCCTCTACTAATGCTTTGCCGCGTTCTACTTTTGGCCAGGACGTATTTAAAAGGGCATTACTAACACTATGTACACCAGGCTCTATTCTTTCAATTCCATTTTGTCGGTTAGAATAATAATATAATTCGTCAACAGAACCACATAACAAATTAAAGCCTAAGTATTCATCCCTTTTTTCATTTATTTTGTTTAAGTATTCTTCAGAGGAAATATTGTTATTTAAAAAATCAAGTACGAGTTCACCTCTTGAACGTTCATGCTGCTTTTCCCTAACTTCACGAAAATTTGTTAATGCTGCGAATCTTCCGTCTTGCGTAATGCCTAACCACGTTCCACCTTGTTCAAGATCCTTCCCTGCAATTAAGCCTGGAACGTCTGTCCAATAATCTGCTTGTTTTGTTGGTCGAGCAAAAAACTCATCGCGATTCGCAGCTAAAATAAGATCATAATCTGGGTGACTTTTATAGGCAAAATTAATTAAACACATAGTAGTCCTCCTTGTAGAAAAAGGTAAGAAATTGGTATAATTTTGTAGGCATAGTATAGTATGAAACTTTATTATGTGCCAATCGTAACTTATATAGGATGTTCAAAAAGTCCACGGCGAAGAATAGCAGGCCATTTTCTTTGGCTGTTTATCCGCTTTTTAAATAACTACTAATCGTGCTTGAACGGAAGAGGAGGAAAATGTATGACAGATAAACATACCGTATTAAAAGAACTTCTTGACATGTTTAAAAAAGAACAAGATGTAGATAAAGTATTACATAAAATCGGTGGACTCGGCGAATCCGCACAAAAAGAAGCTGGAGAATCCCTTGAAGCCTTAAAACGTCCTGTAAAAGAAATGCTCTCACAACCGAATAATGACCTCCCTGCACAGCTTCATCAATTAAAAGAAGTTGTTGGCGAACTTGAACCAGATTATTTAAAAGAAGGACAACTCAAAAAGGTGGTCAACAAACTACTTCGTCGGAGTCCGATTGAACAGTATGCTAAAAAATATCAAACCGTCGAATCACAAATCGAGAAGATCATTGAGGGACTACTGCACGGTAAAGACAAGCTACAAGAAGACTCTCTCATGCTTCAGCAATTAAAAGTTGTTGCTAGAGAAAGAATTTCAAGCTTAAATGACCAAATTGAAATTGGTAAACAGCTAAATGAAATGCTTGAAGCCGAAATGACAACCGAAGAGTGGAAGGATAACCCTACTGCCCTACAAAAAGGACAACAAAAAGTCATTTCACGCATAAAAAATATGTCACAAGCGATCATGGTTTTACAACAATCCGTCGCTTCCATTGACTTAATTATTGAAAACAATGATAAGCTTGAAGAAGCGATCTTTAACGCGATTACGATGACGAAAAATATTATTACCGTTACGGCCTCTATTCAACTCGCCTTAGGTAATCAACAAAAAGTCATCAAAGCCGTACAAAACGTCAATCAAGCAACCGAATCGATGCTACTAACGAATGCACAAATGCTTAAAGAAAATACTGAACAAACATTAAAAACACTAGAAGAGCCGGCGATTGCCCTCGAATCATTTAAAAAGGCATATGAAGATGTCTATTCTGCTATCCAATTAACCGAGCAATCAAATGAACGAATTATTAACAGCGGCAAGCGGTTTATTGCAGAAATGGATGAATTAAACAACCGAATGAAGACAAAGTTACTTCCATAACATCACCCATTTTGCTTATTGAGTAAAAGGAGCGAAAGCGATGCTAAATCGTTTACTTGAAATTCCTTGGATAGAAAATATTTTACCCGATCGACTACGTCCCGTCCAAGATGAAATTTTATTAGAGGAAGCCACATTGTATACATTACACGAAGCAGAGCGTATCCTTGAGCACGTCATCCAACAGTCTAGTAAATACAGTAAAAATCGAACCGTTAAAAAGAAGCACCACGAATATGTCATCACAGTCAAAATAAAAAAGAAAATGATTAGCCTTATTATTTTCGATACGTATTACTCAAAATCGAAATTTAAAAAGCGCATTTATATTCAGTGTTACCGCAAACATTTCAAAGCAGACCATGGAGTTGGAAAGTGTAAGGAAGCTTCGATACATTATACGAAAGATAAGAAAACCTACGTCCGAAGTGTGAAAAAATCGCCTTATACGCAAAATTTGTTTTATAAAATCGATAAATTAGATGACGCTTTACTCGGACAGCTTATTCAAAACGAAAAAGAAGCAAACTATCCGTCGCGAATCAATCAATTAAAAAGTAATGATCAAGTAAAAAGCTTAGTTATTGAGACGAATCGATTAATAAGTCATACGAGAAAGCTCCACATTGATCCATTGATTGAAAAACGGTTAGAACATATCATTGATCACACAGAAGCTCTTTTACCCGAATTCTCATTACTGGAAATCGAAGAAAGACATATGGTGAAACGAATGTTAAACGATGATATCCCGAATCTAATTCATACCTTCCTTTCATTATCACCAGAAAACAAACTAGAACAACGTGAAAACGTATTTGTAGCCTTATCAAAAATGGAGCTAACACTTATCCGCTTAAAAGAAGATCTGGAAAAAGCACGTGTCGAGCGAATGGAGCATTTATTAAAGCTTAATTACTTAAGATATTCGAATGAACGGAACGATTAGAGGTGAGATGCCCTTATAAGTCATTCTTTTCTCTAATCGTATGTATTTTGTAGATCTTATACAAAAATAAAGCTAAACTGCTTTACATCGATAAACCCTTCTTATAAACTCGAGTGTAAGGGGTTTCATTTAGTGTGGTGGATAAAACAAGGAGGAGACAACCATGACAAAAAAAATATTTGATTTAGGAAACCGAATTCATCTTATCGATGGATTTGATCTTAGCCTACCTTACCGAACTGGTACATACGTCATTCAAGATGAAAAAATTGCAATTGTAGAAACTGGACCAAGTCTTTCCGTTCCACATATTTTAAATGGTCTGAAAGAGCTTGAAATTGATCCTAATGACATTGCATACATAATAGTCACTCACATTCATTTAGATCACTCTGGTGGTGCAGGATTACTATTAAATGATTGCCAAAATGCAAAAGTGGTCGTACACGCAAAAGGAGCACGTCATTTAATTGACCCATCACGCCTGATTTCAGGAGCAAAAGCGGTTTACGGCGATGATTTTGACCGATTTTTTGACCCGATTTTACCCATTCCTGAAGACAAAGTTATCATTAAAGAAGACACAGAAACATTAGCTTTAAGTGAAACATGCGAACTTACCTTCTATAACACCCCTGGGCATAGTGATCATCACTTTAGTATTTATGATCCGGTTAGTAACGGAATTTTTACAGGTGATACGATTGGAGTAAATTATAATCAAATTCTTGAGGATACTGGAATTCAATTGTATTTACCTTCTACTTCACCGAATCAATTCAAGCCTGATGCGATGTTAGATTCATTAGAAAAAATTTATTCACTGAATGTAGATTGTATTTACTTTGGTCATTTTAATGTTGCGCGAGATGTGGAAGAAGTGTACAAGCAAATTAAATCATGGTTACCACTTTTCGTAGAAATTGGTGAAAAATCTGAACAATTAGGCAAAGATCATCACTGGATTGCTGATCAACTATACACCGCTGTTCAAGAAGATCTACAAAAGCTCGAAATTAAAGACACACACCCTGTTTATGAATTCATTAAATTAGATGCATCAGTATGTGCAATGGGCATTGCGGACTACTTTGCGAAAAAAAATCGCTAATTCATGGGAGGGCTAACAAAAGTTAGCCTTTTTTACATCGGATAAAAAAATTTATTCAATGGTTGGAATTTTATAAACAAAATTTACACAACAGCATTTATCAGATAAAATTGATGTGTAATCATTCGATCTATCATTTTTCTATACTATATTCATAAAGTGAGGTTAACCATGGACCGAAAAAAAGCAGAAGCACTAGTAGGAAATCTAGTTATTATAACTGAAAATCAACAAGGACAATACGTCGGAGAACTTCAACAAATCATTACCGCACCTAGAAAACCGTGGCGTGGGCTAGTTAAAATTGTCTCTGTTCACACGCTACCAAAACCTACTTTTAAAAACGGTGTAGAACTTGGTTTACCTATTTATTCAGCAGGAGAAATGATTGAAATTGCTGGTTCGAAAATAGTAGAATATGATGCGCCAACCGTTATGACATATGAAGAAGGACTGACTTCAGCTATTTCAAAAGAACTTGAAAGTGTATTAAATTTTGGTCAACAGAATCTACTACTATATGAAGCATTAGCCGACTACTTACACCAAGTCAATCCAATCGAAGCGTCAGCCATCATTAATGATTTGTCTGTTGTAGAAACACCAACGGAAGTAGACAATATAGAGTATCTATACTACACCCTTGAAAATAGGAATAACAGTCCTATTCTAATTGAAGAAATTCATAGAAAGGAAGTACCACTTGAAGGATGTCCGTTTGAATTTGAATTAAAAACGAGCCGCGGTTGGACAAAAGGATCTTATTACTCTAATTGGACATTTGAAGCTCTATCGGGGAAAAAATATAAGCTTAAGGAAGGAAAAATTTTAAGATTAAATAAAAAGCACCTTGAGCCGTATCAATTATTTTTGAATGAACTAGATAAACCGGCTCTTCAATCGTTCGAACATTTTTTAAAAACGAATGGATTAACACATAAACAAGTCGTCACCTGCCACAATTCGTTAGTTGGACAGCTCTTATTCTCATCTGAACAAAAAGAATTCATTGGAACGAACTTTATTACGTATCAAGATCAAAATGAAATTATCGTTATTCAACATCATTATGAACGGAAATTAAACCCCGGTACCGATACCGTTTACGACCGATTTGAATTAACATCCACCACAGGAATGCGTTCAATCGTCACATACACCAATTCGTATACTTCGGGAAAATGATATAGTGAAATTTCATTCAGTGGGAGTCTTAGCGCCGGTTAAACTATATAAAAAGGAGTGATGCCCTATCACTCCTTTTTACTATGTGACAACCAAGCTAATAATGCATGCCCCGTCTTTTGATCTAAGTCAACAACTGAAAATGTTTTGCCAAATAAACTCGATAGCACGGACAAACGAGCAGTCGTCAACGAACGATACCGCTGCATCGGTGAAGAAGTTATCTCTCCACTTTGCACCTTATTTTTTCGAATTAAAACAATATTTTTGGATAATGTACGATACGTTAGCATAACTTGATTCGACTGAAATGCAATCGCTGTATCACGATATTGCATATAACCAAGTAACGAGAGTAACAGTAGAATTCCACTAAAGTAGATAGCTTCCGAAAAAAAATAAGCGAACGCAAGAAATGCTAGAGCCGGGAAAAATACCATCCGAAATTGAAATCTAATCAACGAGCGTCTAGGGGCCCGAATTAATTCGTCACCGATCAAGTATTCAGGTAGATAAAGTGCTAATTCGTTATTAATATCACGATGCTTAATTAACGGAAATAACACCGTCGATCGTTGTTCTTCATTTGTCCCTCCACCTTTACTTTCAACATATACGGCGCTGTAACCAAAAGGCTGCCGGAAAATGTTACGGACGACTCGAACCGCTGTCACTCGATCCGTTTGTAAGGTCAGTTGTCTTTTCTCTAGTAACCCTCTAGTTATCGTTAATTCATTTCCAACTTTTTCGATGGAAAAGTTCCCATATTTAAATACGGTAATGACAATTGAAATAAGCCATGCTACAGCTAGAATAAATAAACTATAAAATAAAACTAACACATACGAAGTTCCCAAAAAGAAATCAATAAATTCTTCAAATAGCGTAATTGAAAACAGCTGTTCTATTTGTGGAAATAAAGCTATGACTGCTGTGAGAACAATGCCTACCCCACTCGAAGTAACCGATGCAATAGCTAAATCTTTAGTAGTAAGAACCCAGCGGTATGTTACGATTTGTACATGTTCACTTTGATCATCACTATTCTCGACACTCATTCTTTCTTTTTTTAATAGAAAATTTTTTGTCCTTATCGCTTCGTCCTTACTAATAGCGATTAAATGAACTTCCGGTTCGTTACCTCCACCCGCCGTTTCAATTTTTACACTAACTAAACCGAAGATGCGCTGGATAACGCCAGATGAGAGGTCTACACTTTGTACACGTTCGATACGAATATACCGCCGTTTTTTTATTAGAACTCCCTCTTTCACGCGCAATTCACCTTCTACCCATTCGTATCGAAACGTCAACCAGTACAATGTGCTATGTAAGATTGAAAAGAGTAAAACGATTAAAATCATATAAACATAATACGTTCCAAAAAGCATCGTATCATTTGTTCTTCCAAAAAGAAGACCGAATAGGACCGGGACGATCAAATGCTTAAGTGAAGTAACAAATGAAATAAGTATGGCTGACCAATGAAGACGATAACTCTGTTTATTCATCATCATCAGCTACTGTTGCTAATTTAACAATTCGATTTCTTAATTCATCGGCAACATCCACCGTTAAAGCTGGGATACGATGGGTTGTTGCTGCCGTTGAAATTGTAACTGCAGCCAAACCAAATTTTCGCAAAAGTGGGCCTTGTTCTGTATCGACATGTTGAACTCTTATCATTGGAATCAGGGTTCTTTTTACAATAATAACACCATACTGCACTTCAATTTCCTCGTCATACACTTCATATTTAAACTTTTTCCACCGCAGATACGGACCAATAATAACATAAACGATAAAAAAGAGAACGAACAGAGAGATTAGTACGTATAACATCCATGTAGGCATTGGGACATACCTCATTAAAATACCATAACCGATCGGAATCAAGGCAACTAAGATAGATTCTAGAGCCGTCCGAATTCTCCAAACGATTAATGCTGTTTTTGTAATTGCTTGAGTTGGAGCCGAGCGATTCGGCAAAGCGTCAGTGTTACTCATCATCGGTGACATAAATTATTTTCACACCTAATGCTGTAAGTAACTCAATAACTTTTGTATTTAATTGTTCATCGTGGACTAAGCCTAACGACTCAACAAGTTCCAGTTCTTCTAAATAACCTTCTTCAGCATCTTCGATTATTTCAACAATATCTTCTAACTTTCTTTCTTTTAAGACTTGCACTAACTCTTCTTTATTCAATTGGAAAACCTCCTGTTCACTGTCTACCTTTATTTTACCGTGAAAGCTCACTAATTGGAACATTTCTCCATAAAAGCTTGACTTGAGAAGTTGATTTTCTCATCTCCAAGCAGGAACAAGCCATCTTATTCTTCTTTTTTAGAAACGGCATCGGTCATTTGCTTCCAAACCGATCCTTTAGCTTCTTCACCTTTTTCAATTCTTTCGATGGCCATATTCACTTGCATGCTCACTTCGAATTCACTATCATTTTTTGCTTCATATAATCCCGGTAAAGCTTGCTCATCGCCAACTTCATAAAGAAACATCGCTGCACGCCAACGAACGAGCTTGCTTTCATCTTTTAATGCTTCGATCATAACAGGAATTGCTTCCTTATTACCGATGTCAGATAAACAATCTCCTGCTGTTCTTCTAACCGTTACAGATTGGTCCTTTAAAGCTTTATATAAATATACAAGTCCCGTATCTTCTAGCATTCCTAAATAAACTGTTGCCTGCCTACGAATCGAAGCTTTCTCATCTCCTAACGCTTTTAATAGAACAGGTAGATCTTCTTCTGTCGGATCCATTCGGTCAAGTGCCTCATAACGTTTCTTCCAATCTGGATCGTCTAACATCTCTAATGTCACTTTTTTATATAGGTTTTGCTTTTTAACAGGCTGAGATGAATTTTGTTCAATTGATAACTGGTTCAATCGATCCTCTGAATAAGCGGCTTCGAATTCCTCTGCTACCGTGTTAGCAACTTCTTCTAGCTCTCCGTAACGGACGTCTTGCTCTACCCATTTACGTTCTAAAACAACATTATCATTTTCAGATTGGACTTTTTGAAGAGCTGTCATAAATCGTTCAGGTAGACCGACTCTAATTTCTCGTTCTCCATCGGTTACTTTCACTTGCATAGGTATTTGCTTAAACATTTGCACTTGAACACGAACTTCACCAAAGGATTGTTCACCACCTTTCATTACTTGTTGGTTACTTTCAGTTTCAGCCGTTTCACCAAAGACTTCACGAACTTTTGGAAGAATTTCTTTCCAGTCAAACTTTGCATTTCTTTCCAATGCAATAAAATCTGCCACATGGTAAACTCCTTTAATTCCTTCAATAGAAAAGAGCTTTTGAATAAACTCTGGTGCGTCTGTAGCATTTTCTTTTGTATAGTTATTACGTTTCCCTGATGTTAAGGTTTCAGAAAGAATTAATTTCATCGTATTTGGACTTGGTGTTGGTTCAATCGTTTTTATATACAAGATGTTTCATCCTTTCAATTATTAATTGACCATTTTCATTTAATCCTATGCTACCATATTGAAAGAAACTGTTCTAACCATGTGCTTATCTCCCTCTTTGTCTTTTTCTTTCCGTAAAGCCTTAAAGTGAGAGTATTAGCGCCAGTTAAACGGGAGAAAAATAGAGGCTGTGTTAATAGCGCCCCTATCAACACAGCCTTACAATACTTTTGAAAGTCCATTCATTATTTCAATAAATGAAGCACAATCCCCAAATATATCGGTAATTTTTAGTTCCTTATTAAGAATTACGGTTGTAGCTTGTTGGCTAGCAATGAGTATTAAACGCCGCTGTTAAGTTAGCAACGATACTTTCAACAGACTGATCCTCAATTTGCTCTCTCGGGATGAAATGAACAATTTCTTTGCCTTTAAATAGAGCCATTGATGGTGAAGACGGCTCATAACCTGTAATATATTCACGCATTTTTGCAGTTGCTTCACGGTCTTGCCCAGCAAAAACAGTAACAAAATAGTCTGGCTTTTTATCGTTATTTTGGGACACAACCGCAGCAGGTCGTGCTAACCCAGCAGCACAACCACAGACAGAGTTAATGACAACAAGTGCCGTTCCCTCAACACTCTCCATAAAGTTTTCCACTTCTTCAACTGTTGTTAATTCATTAAACCCTGCATTTGTTAATTCTGCACGCATCGGTTGAACGACCTGGCGCATATATTCTTCATAAGACATTGACATTTATAATTTCCCCTTCCATTCCTTCTTTACATATAAAATCATCATACTATAGTGAAAACATTAAAATCAAATGATTACTGTTACACGATCTCTATTAATATTGCTCAAGAACATGAGTTAAGTAATCAATCGAGCGAAAGGCATAGATCTCTTCAGCAATTTGGCCATTCTTAAAAATGAGTAGTAATGGAACGCTTTTAATTTTTAATGACTGGGCAACATCAGGAACTGCATTAATATTACATTTATTAATATGTAATGTTGGGCGTATTTCAGTCGAAATCAATTCCAACATTTTTGTCGCTAATTGACAGGTCCCGCAAAAAGGTGAATAAAAGTAAATAAATGATACCCCTACTTGGCTTCCTAACATTTGTATTAATTGTTTTTTAGAAATTTCAACCATACATACCACCTAAACAATAATTACTAATACAATACCATATTTTAATTGAGTTTCCTCTAATTTATTAACAAAGATTTTGATGGTAACCAAGTATTTAGTGCTAGCTATAAGTTAATTGTCTTACTCTTTATAACTCCGTTTACAAAAAAATAGAAATTTCTGGGGGATCGCCCAAACAATAGGCTTCATTCAATCATAGCCTATAACTGTAAGGTGAATTCTTTTAAGGAGGTGCTTAGAATGGGACACACTTATAGCGGTGGTTTCACTCTAATTGTTGTATTGTTCATCTTGTTAATTATCGTTGGTGCTTCATACACTTGGTAATTTGAAAAGCGATAGGTCCTGGAAATCGGGCCGTAAGCTTATTTTCACTCTCACAAAGAAAGAGGCTGATGATGTCAGCCTCTTTCTTATTAATAATCAGATCGTTGTAATATCATTTGATTTTGCATTTGGCGAATTCGTTGTTGCGCCCTCTCTAATTGATCTCTTTGTTCAGCAGTTGCACTTCTTGATAATGCCTCAATTTCTTGGTGGATCTCCTCTAATTGTTGTTGTGCATTTGAATAATCAGCTGCGTCCCCTTCTTGAACTTGCATACCTAAATTTAATTGTTCTTGTGCCTGTTCAATCACTTCATTTGCTTTTAATAAAAAAAAGTCAACTTGTTGATGAATTGCCACACCATTCTCCTCCTCTAATACAGTCAAAATAGAATGGTATTAATTTGTCTTTTCTTTACCTGTTTTATTCCTATCAGCATAACATTTTCACTTATTATTATAGAATGGGCTCTTAATAGTGGGTGATACTCATTTGTTATCAATGATTATTATGACGTAAATGATGTACATAGGAATCGTAAGCTACATACGTATTCAAAAATATGTCCTTCGCTTCTTCCTCCAAAATATAGGATCTCCCTTCATATCTGGCGCTAATATGGTTTAAAATTAATGTCTTTACTTTTGCATCCCTTGCTACTTTTGCAGCATCATATGCTGTAGAGTGACCATATTGATGAGCCATATCCTCATGTTCTTTGCTAAAAGTTGCTTCATGAATAAGTACATTTGCAGATTGTGCTAACTGAAGGGCAGCTTCACACGGCTTAGTATCGCCTAGTATACTAACGATTCTTCCTTCAATATCCGGTCCAACAAAATCAATACCGTCTATCCACTCACCAGAAGGTAACTGCACTTTCTCTTTTGCTTTAAGTTTTTTATAAATAGGACCAGGTGTTACTCCTTTTTCTTTTAATTTGTCTACTAATAGTTCTCCGCTCTGTGACTTTTCTTCTATACGAAACCCAAAGGATGGCATGACGTGATCTAATAATGAGCAGCGAACAGTAAAGGCTTCATTCTCATAGATAATTCCATCTTCTAGCTCATGGATTTGGATTGGATAAAGCAAGGTTGTTTTTGAAATCGCTAGGCTTTGCTCAATAAAAGATCGAATACCTTTTGGTCCATAGATACTTAAAGGTGTTGTACCCCCTTGAAAAGATCTGCTTCCAAGTAGACCTGGTAAGCCAAATATATGATCCCCATGTAAATGAGTAATAAATATTTTTTCAAGCTTACTAAGCTTAACGGATGAATGTAAAACTTGCTGTTGCGTCCCTTCACCACAATCAATCATCCATAAGTTCCCATTTCGTTGTAAAAAACGAATAACGAGCGAGCTTACATTTCGTTTCGTTGATGGAACACCTGCTCCTGTTCCTAAAAAATGAAATTCCAACTAGGTTCCCTCCACATTGATTGAACATCATCTAACTCGGCTAACACAGTTACTTTTTCTTACCATTATTAGTCGTTGTATGAAGTTTCATTTTACTATGTTAACTTCTATATTTTCAAATTAAGCTTGCCCCAAATTTTTAGATTCGGCTGTGCTTAAGTACAATGTTGATATTAGGTTGATTTTGGTTTCTAAAGCCTTTGATTATAGTAATAAAGTACCAAGACAAACCTCCCTTGTTCTAATCGTAATGATCATTCATAAACTAATTCATAATGCCAAATAACTTAGGAGGAAAATGATGGGTTTATCTCAACCGTCTACTGGAACAGTGCTTGTATCTTCAGTCATTTTAAGTTCGGTTATGAATTTAGGCATGAGTGAAAAACTAGCAATCGAACCTAATGTGAATGTAAAACAAAATGTTAACCAGGTCCATCCTACACTACTTTTTGGTCAAGAAGGAGAAGCAATAACACAATTACAAGTTTTCTTATCCACTTTTATGTATTACAAAGGTCATGTTGATGGTTTGTACGGACTACTAACAAAACAGGCTGTTAGAGACTATCAAAGAGCACACGATTTAAAAGCAGATGGTATTGCAGGAAAGAAAACATTAAACCATCTATATCATGAACATACTGATGTTTATAATACGGTAAGTCTAAATCATTCGAACAACATCTCCACTTTTTACACAGAAGATATGAACGATACCACCACCTTACTTCTCTCGGCAGAGCCAACCAAAACATTAACGAAAATGAGTGAATTATCTACTGAACTTACAATTAGGGTCGATGATAAAGGTAAAGCCGTTACAATGATTCAAGAAAAGCTCGCTATTTTAGGTTATTATAATCATATTGATGGGATTTACGGGCCACAGACAAAAGCTGCTATTATGCATTATCAGAGCGCTCATCATCTACATGTAGATGGTGTAGCAGGTCCAGAAACGATCGGCCACCTTACAAGCGACAAACAAAAGAAAAATTATCAGGACTATTTAAAAGGATTACAAAAAAGAGCAGCGCAAAATGTGCATCAGGAACGAACAGTCATACCATCAGAAAACGTTACTAGACAAGTTGAAAGATCATTAACGACTGGAGAAACTCGAACTACAGTTAACGAAGAAGCTATTATACCTTCTGAAAATAAATCAAAGCAACAAGAAAAAAGTTCCCCTGCTCAAAACAATTCATCTATCATCTCCACTGCCAAATCACTCATCGGCACACCTTACAAATGGGGTGGTACGACCCGATCCGGCTTCGATTGTAGTGGCTTTTTACAATACGTTTATAAACAACATGGCAAATCAATACCTAGAACAACCACATCGATCTGGGGAGCTAGTTCACCCACCTCAACCCTACAGCCTGGTGATCTTGTGTTTTTTACAACCTATAAATCCGGTCCGTCCCATGTTGGTATCTATCTCGGTAACCGACAATTTATACATGCAAGCTCATCAAAAGGTGTAACGATTAGTAATATGGACATTTCCTACTGGAATACACGTTATCTTGGAGCAAGAACACTAAAGTGACTACCCATTACTTAAAAACCTTCCGCGAAATTTAAGGAAGAAGAATTCTGGTTGAAATTTCGAAAAAAAGCGGAAGGAGACTGTGGGTCAACCTTCTGCTTTTTGCGTTTGTGATGATATTGATGAAAACTTAGCTTCTTCTTCTTGAACTTTACTCTCATTAATTGGACTCTTTTTGTAACGTCCTATAATTGAGCTCGCTATACAAATAGCTCCAACAGAAAGGATCGCATTCGACCATCCAACTAACATTCCTGCTAAAAAGATAATTAAAAAGTCACTTGCAAAAATCGTTATACCACGATTAATCTTACACTTTTGATCTAAATATAAAGCTAAAATGTGAATTCCTCCCAGTGAAGAACCATTATTTAACACAAGCGTAACCCCAATCCCAATAAATAACCCACCAACAATTGTCGCAAGCCAGTCTGAGAAAGGAGTAACTTGAAATATATGAAACCACTCACTAATAAACGAAATCGCTGTAATCGACATAAGACTTGAGATTGTAAACCTCATTCCTAACTTTTGAATGGAAATAATAAAAAATGGCAAATTTACAAGAAAAAATAAAGTCCCCCACGACCAATCTGATAAAAATTCTAATACTGTCGCAACACCCGCTGTGCCGCCAAATGTAAAATGATGTATAGCTAAAATTCTTAACCCAAAAGAAGTTATAAATAATCCAACAATGATGATAAACCAACGTTTTATTAAATCTATCAAGGAAATACTCTCCTCCTATCTATCTTTCTACTATTAACAATACGCAAATCTAGTAAACTTTTCAATGCATATGAATGAATATTTATAAATCGCAATACTGTAAATTTTCAAATAATATATATATGTTAGCTTTTTACGCACCTAAAAAAAATGAATAAAGTAAGCCTCAGATTAAAAATCTATTGCCTTTTCCTATCCAATCAAAAAAAAAAAAAGAATGGTGCCAGGCACCATTCAAGACTCGATGCTTCTATAATTGCAAGACTCGCAATTACAGATAAGTCATCCTCTATATTTGTTAAATTAAAAATTTAATAAATAATATGAACAAGCTCGACATTTTCCGGTTTACTTACTTGAGCATCTGCCCCGACTCTTACCCCTTTATGGTATAAATCACCAGTAATTAATGATGAGAAAATAACTACTGGTAATACATTTAAACGAAGATCGTCTTTATTTACCCGACATTAATCCCTGAATTTGGATTAATATCCACAACAATTTTTTCGTAGTCTAGTAATAGGATCATTTGTTCATCCATTTTTACAACTCCGATCGTTGACGCCTCTAATCCTTTTGACAGTTCCGTAGGTTTTTCAATTTGTTCCCAAGAAATCCGGTGAATTCTTGACACACTGTGAACATGAAATGCAACCTTCATCTGATTCAGTTCTGCAACGATAAATTTATCTCTTTCACTGTCTTGTGAAGGGGGAAAACCTATTACTCTGGCTAAATCAACTACGGTAATGACTTCATCACGTAACCTAATAATCCCCTCGACATATTGATGACTATTTGGCACCTTTACGATAGGTAATGGATTAATAATTTCTCGAACTTTTAATACATTAATTCCAAATATACCTTCGTCAATAGAGAATGCAATTACTTCTAACTCATTCGTACCGCTTTCAAGCAAAATTCCTTTATGTTCGGACATTTTACTTCCTCCCCTACTCATATCTATCTAGTACTATACTACCATTAAACTATACGCCAAGTACTATTTTATATGAGTAGATTAAATAAACTCTCATTTTTATTTATTTCATCATACTCGAAGCCTTTTTTATTTAAACGTTCGATTAATAAGTGGTAATCTTCATCTCGTTTTAATTCAATCCCAACTAATGCAGGGCCATTAGCCTTATTATTCTTTTTGGTGTATTCAAAGCGTGTAATATCATCATCTGGTCCTAAAACATCTTCGATAAATTCTCTTAGAGCCCCAGCTCGTTGCGGAAACTGAATGATAAAATAATGCTGTAAACCTTCATAAATCAAAGACCGTTCCCTCATTTCCTGCATCCTACCGATATCGTTATTTCCACCACTTACGACGCAAACGACGGTCTTCCCTTTAATATCATCCTTATAAAAATCTAATGCAGCAATTGGCATTGCTCCAGCTGGCTCTGCGACAATCGCATTTTGATTGTAAAGTTCTAGGATTGTCGTACAAATTTTCCCTTCTGGGACAAGTACAATATCATCAAGAATATGCTGGCATATTTCAAATGGAAGTTGTCCTACCTTTTTAACCGCAGCTCCATCAACAAATTTATCAATTTTTTCAAGTTCTACAACTTTTCCAGCTTCAATCGAATTTTTCATACCTGGTGCACCCGCTGGTTCAGCACCAATAATTTTCGTTTTTGGACTAATGCTCTTGATATAGGTTCCTACCCCGGAGATTAAACCTCCGCCACCAATGGAACTAATTAAATAATCAATTTTTTCGTCGATGTCATTCATTATTTCCATACCGACAGTTCCTTGTCCAGCAATAATTTTTTCTTGATCAAAAGGGTGGATGAACGCCATTTGATGTTCAGTACTATACTTAATAGCTTCATTAAATGAATCATCAAACGTATCTCCAGTTAACATCACATCAACGAATTCTTTCCCAAAAAATTTTACTTGATCCACCTTTTGACGAGGGGTTGTTGAAGGCATAAAGATTTTCCCTTTGATTTTAAGAGTACGACAAGAATAGGCAACACCTTGTGCATGATTTCCTGCACTTGCACAGACGACACCATTTTTGAGTTCTTCTTTTGGTTGACTTTGAATTTGATAATATGCCCCTCTAATTTTAAATGATCGAACGACTTGTAAGTCTTCTCTTTTTAAGTACACATTGCACTGATATCTTTCTGAAAGTACTTGATCTTTCTGTAAAGGTGTATGAACAACAACATCTTTTAACGTTTGATTTGCAATAATGATATCTTCTATGTTAATTTTTCCCATCGTGTATTCCCTTTCTGACGTTAAAAATAACGATCTTTTTCAATTTAAGACCATGTTTACCGAACGTAAAAATATACTTTAACATCTTATCATAAGTTCACTACTTTGAAAAATCTTTTCAAAGCAAATTATATTGCGAAACGCTAAGGAGAATTCTATAATGTAAATGTTAGTTTTATTTGTACTGATGGAAGTCTTCTGTCATAATATGCGTAAAAGGGGTGGATCGAAAATGATGAAAAAATTAACTATGCTTACAGCGTTCCTATTCACTGTATTTCTTGTACCATTTTCTACTGTATTAGCTGCAGGAGGAGGCGGAGGAGAGGCTGCTGAAGGTGCTGCTGAACCATCTGGTCTTTTAATATTTTCTTTAGCTATACTTTCTTTTGTTACTCTCATTTATATGATTTTTTTAAACTTTTCTGATCACAATTAAAACGTTTCCTTACATAAAAAGGATTTAAAAAACGAGCGTGAACTTTCGCGTTCGTTTTTTAGCGAGCTTATTTGCCATTTGATAGGAGGCCGTGGTCATGGCTTGGGATATCTTAAATATAATTGGGACGGTTGCATTTGCCTTAAGTGGGGTCATAGTGGCCATGGAAGAAGATTATGACTTAATGGGAGTCTATATCTTAGGACTAGTCACAGCTTTTGGTGGCGGTGCAATTCGTAACTTACTAATTGGGGTTCCTGTTTCTGCATTATGGGAACAGGGTTCGCTTTTTACAATCGCAATCATTGTGATGACGATCGCATTTTTTATTCCTGTTCTTTGGGTGAATCATTGGATCAAATGGGGAATGTTCTTCGATGCTTTAGGACTTGCAGCCTTTGCAATTCAAGGAGCGATGTATGCGGCTAATATGGGGCATCCTTTAAGTGCGATTGTTGTTGCTGCTGCATTAACAGGTACCGGTGGAGGTATGATCCGTGATGTTCTAGCTGGTCGAAAACCACTTTTTCTCCAAAAGGAAATTTACATTGCGTGGACGATGTTAGCAGGTTTTGGTATAGGTCTTCATATTGTCAAAGAGACAGCTGGATTGATTTTACTTTTTATTCTGATCGTCACCTTACGTATGTTATCCGTCTCTTTTCAATGGAAACTCCCGCACCGAAAATTGCAAAATTAATTCACGGTGACAGGCACCTTCACTACATTAAAGCAGTGAAAGTGCCTGTCACCACATTTTTTTATCCTTTTTCGATCGTATAATCATCATATGTAATCCAGTCACTCCAGCTCCCTAAGTAAAGCCGTACATTCGGAAATTCTGCCTCATTCAACGTTAATACATTCGGACATGCCGTAACACCAGAACCACAATAAACAATAACTTCTTTGTCCGGATCTAGTCGTTCTATACGATCTTTTTGTTCTGCAACTGTTTTCCATTTTTGATTAGGTGCCAAATTACCCTTCCAGAAAAAGTGACGGGCCGTCGGAATACGACCAGCTACTTTATCGACAGGCTCCTCTAAACCAAGGTAGCGCCTTTCTTCCCTTGAGTCGAGTAATTGGATTTCTTCTTTGTTCGACTTTAGTTTCTCAACTAATTCTTGGCGGTCAATGAGTAAAGAAGAATTGATGTTCAGTTTAAATTCACGAGCAGGTATTTCTGGAATTTGATCGGTTATCGCATATCCTTTTTCTTTCCACTCACTATACGTTCCATTCAATACATAAACCTTCGAATGATCTAAATACTTTAATAGCCACCATAGTCTCGACGCAAATGGACCACCTTGATCATCATAAGCAACAACCGTTACATGTTCATCAATACCTGCAGCAGATAATTTTCTTGCCAACTGTTGTACATCTGGTAAAGGATGTCTACCCCCATGTGCTTTTATAGGACTAGATAAATCTTTTTCTAAATCAAAATAAAAAGCACCAGGAATATGATTTGTTATGTATGCATTGAAGCCATGCTGTGGATCTCCTAATTGAAACCGGCAATCTATAATACGAACAAGGGGATCTTCTAAATGACCATTGAGCCATTCCAAGTCTACAATGTTTTTCATCCAATCACTCCATTCAGAGTTTTCTTTCATATTAACATACTTCTTACTTATTGGGGTGCTGAAATTGAATAACCATCGTTTCTAAAATATAATCGATAGACTTGATCGTTTCTAAAAAACGTTTTGACTTTGTATCTTTCTGAAAAGCTGCAACAGACGTTTCTAATAATTGATCATAAGCATTAGACAGTTGCATCGGATAAACATATTTAGGTTTATACTCTTTCACCCATTGTTCAGCCAAGGGTTTCCATTCACTCGCGGCAACAAAAACACGATCAGCAAAAGGCTTTACGTCTGTATAAAAATCAGCAGTAAAGCCCTCATTGATCGTATGAGTTATATATTGTTGTTTCCCCTCATTGTTAAATTGGCGTAATTGATTTGTTAGCTCTGTTAACTTTGTTAATTCTTCATGCGTCATGACTATCACCTCATGACCATCATATCAAAAAAGAGTTAAAATGAAAAAATTTGCATAAATGATCTTCTTTTTTGTGGCATTTCTTCTATAGGGATTGTCATATTTTGTTTTATAACTTCATCCATTTCATCTAATCTTTGTTCGATCGACTGAAGGCTTTTGCTCATAGCTTCAATTTCTTTTCGATGATTAAGAAGTTGATACGTTACTACATCATCTGCTTTCGAAGCAAGTCTTTGCTCAAGTTCCTCAATCCGCTCCATCATCTGTTCTAATTTTTGTTCATATTTAAAGGTCGGAATCATTTCGTCAGACTGCTCATCTTTTTGAATCATGCTCGTATTCGATACCATGACATCTTTCATTTTCTTACCTTCACTTAATTGCCCTTGAATTTCCTTTAATATTTCAACATGTGGTGTTTGGAATAAATAATGTCCATGTTCATTCATTTGGCAATGAATATTAAAATACTTGACCCATCTTTGAACCGTCGTTGGATTAACACCTAATAGATCAGACACTTCCTTAGTTTTTAATACATTTTCCATTAGAAATCCCTCCATCACACTTTAGTTTAAGTTTACTATTCGAAGTGCTTTCTTTCTTTCCCTTCACCCTTGACAAAACTAGTTTTTATTCGTCAAAGAAAGTGACGATCTTCCAAATTAAGTCGTTCTTTTATATTCTAATGTATGGTTTTGTCTTATTAGCAAATACTATTCCGGAATAAAAATATGGAGGGTAAACAATGGCTAAAAACAATAAACGAGAAATGAAAAAACAAACAGCACAACCAGGAAGCCAACAAAATCCAGGCACTCCAGGTTATGGAGACAAAAAATTAACGGGACCAAATCGACCTGCTGAATAAGGTAAAAAGAGGTAAAAAGGCTGACGCAATGTCAGCCTTTTTTCTTGTTTGCTTATGCGGACCACAAGTATGCTATTTGAAAGTAAACAAGCGTTTTTCTCCACATACCTCCACTACTTTTAACGAAGCGCTTTTACAATCGCTTGTTCAAATTTCATAGCTAAAAATAATTCCAGCATCTTATGTTGATACCAGTTAGTCAAAATAAAATCGCGACTTGGATACTCCCACCTATAAAAAAAACGATCTAGGTTTTTTACCGATAAAGACCAATCTTTATCATTATCTTTTTGATGTAATATCGGTCGATAAACAGACCTAAGGATCGGACTGCATTTTGTAGTTTGCCACTTTAAATACTTTTCATAATCTCGTCTAGAACCTGTTGGCTCAATCTGAAGCGCAAAGGTTTGAATGTCCGAGCTTTTGTCAGACTTAAAAAGTAACCAGGCTAATTTTTTCCCTAACTCAATTCGTCGATCGACCTTTTTAAATCGTTGCACACTAAATCCATATAAATTCCCTTCAAGCGCCGGAAATAAAACAGTATTAAAATGAAGGTGCTCGACTAAAAAGTAAGGTAGCGTATTAAATACAAATTTGGAGAAAAAGGGATGTTCAATAACAGGTTGTTGAATTAAATGTTGTTCATTAATAATTTGTGCTGTACATAGTCGTTCTAATTCCCCCTTCTCCCAGAATACTCCCCATTCTCTAACCATAAATTCACTAACACCAAAATGTTTTAATAAATGAAAAAGTGGTTTATTTTCAAGCTTGGACACTTCATAAATGAGTAATTGTGGGAAAGCGTCTGAAAAAATAAGCCAATTGGCACGTTCAAATGTTAAAAATAATGTGTAACTATATTTTGGGGTCATCATGTTTTTATACCAGTTACTTTTTAAATCTGTCATGTTCCAACCTGCGTTACGAGAAACCATACTGGCTAAGAGAGCCCACCAGATCTCTTTATTTCTTTTATAATAATTCAAGTACGAAATCGTTCTACTTATATTATCTTGATTAGCAGCTTGTGTTCTAGCTTGAATGGTTCGTACCATTTGACTTTCATAAGGAACCATGAGCACTCACCTTTTCATCTTCTCTGATTCTTTGTTTTATGTTATGATAATGTGATGAAATTTTTTGATCATATGACTTCTTTTAGTCTAACATGATGAATAAAGACATACTCTTTGAACGAAAGGTTGCTGATCTACATTGGCTATACGATACCCTAACGGTAAAAAGTACTCCGCACCCGTTAACCGTTCAAGAATTAGTAAAAGCGAAACATTCAGTAATCGTGGGATGACACTTGAAGAAGATTTAAATGATACAAATGCCTATTATTTAAGTCGTGGAATTGCTGTGATTCACAAAAAACCGACTCCTTTACAAATTGTACAAGTTGACTATCCAAAGCGAAGTGCTGCTGTCATTAAAGAAGCTTATTTTAAACAACCTTCGACTACAGATTATAATGGTGTCTATCGCGGAAGACATATCGATTTTGAAGCAAAAGAAACAAAAAATAAAACGTCCTTTCCGTTGCAAAATATTCACCTACATCAGATTGATCATATGAAACAAGTCATTGCTCAACAAGGTATCTGCTTTATTATTTTGCGATTTACGTCATTAGACGAAGTTTATTATCTGAATGCCCAGCATTTAATTGACTTTTATGAAAAACAAAAGAGTGGACGCAAGTCGATCCCAAAAGCTGACATTGCTCAGCTTGGTTATTTAATTGAACAAGAATTTCATCCTAGAATTGATTATTTAAAAGTGGTTGATTTACTTTATTTTCAATCATAATGTAACCAAACATTCACAAAAATCGTTAATATATAAGGCTGCTTTCGTAAACTTTGTTGCTTTTGGACCGTTTTTTGAAAATAAAATAGCCTTTTCAAGACAAATTCATTTGTCTAAACGGCTATTTTATTTTCAAAACCTTCACGCTATGCGTGAAGAGCCAAGCATCCGCTTGGCTTACGGTCCAAAAGCTAAAAACAACAATCTTTGAGAAAAGAGCCATATATAAAGATAAAATAAAAGTTAGGTTATATTCTTTCGTAAAGCTTAGAAAGGAAGAACAAAAATGAGTGATAATATGAATACACGTACAGGTCGTCGTCGTGCTAAAGAGCAAACGAAGACGAATCCTAATAAAAAGAAAAAAGGGTTATTTAAGAAGCTTTTCATCGCAACTGCAGTATTTTTTTCTGTCCTTGTTATCGCTGGCGGGATTACCGTATTTTCTATGATCGCTTCTTCACCACAGCTAGACGAGGAGCGATTATTGCTTGCTCAGTCCACTGAAATTTATGATCAGAATGATGAATCTTTTACTCTACTTGAAGCAGTTGAAAATCGAATATATGTAAATATTAACGATGTTCCCGAGCTTGTCGAAAATGCATTCATTTCAGTCGAAGATATTCGTTTCCGAGAACACTTCGGAGTCGATGTCCGTCGTATGGTTGGTGCTGTAGCTGCTAATATTACTGGTGGATTTGGTGCTGAAGGTGCAAGTACAATTACACAGCAAGTTGTTAAAAACTTATTTTTGTCACCTGAAAAGACAATTTCACGTAAAATTCAAGAACAATATTTGGCGATTAAGTTAGAGCAACAATATTCAAAAGATCAAATTTTAGAAATGTATTTAAATGCGATTTATTTTGGAAATGGCGCCTACGGTGTTCAACAAGCAGCCATTACGTATTTTAACAAAGAAAACCTAGAAGATTTGACAATTGCAGATGCAGCTCTACTTGCTGGATTGCCACAACGCCCAAATTATTATAATCCATTAAAAAATCCTGAAGCTGCTGAAAAACGTAGAAATACGGTCATTAGTCTTATGGAACGCCATGGAAAAATTACGGCAGAAGAAGCAGAACAAGCAAAAGCCGTTTCAGTTGTTGATCAACTTAATCCAGCCAAACGTGAAGAAAGCCCTTATCAAGCATTTATCGATCAAGTGTTAACAGAGGTTGAAGCGATTGAAGGAATTACAACGAGTGACCTGTATACTGCTGGGTTAAAAATATATACGACACTTGATCGAAATGCTCAATCACATGTAGAAAAAGTATTACAGACCGATGAATTTATACAAGGTTATCCTGATAATGAGGACTTTCAAGCAGGTGTGACTTTGATCGATACAGCTACTGGTCAAATTAAAGCGATCGGTAGTGGTCGACATCAAAATGAAGTAAAACGCGGTTTTAATTTTGCAACTGATATTAAGAAACAACCAGGTTCTACGATTAAACCCGTCCTAGATTACGGTCCTGTAATTGAGCATTTTAAATGGTCGACAGGAAAAATCATTGTTGATGAACCACATAATTACTCAGATGGAACACCAATTCGTAACCATAATCGCTCCTATTCGGGCCCAGTTACGATGCGAAAAGCTTTAGCCGACTCATTAAATATTCCAGCTATTAAAGCGTTGCAAGAAGTTGGATTGGATAACGCTAGAGATTTTGCGAAAACACTTGGCATACCATTTGAAAATGATCAAATTTACGAGCCATATGGAATCGGTGGATTTACAACGGGAATATCAACTTTAGATTTAGCTGGCTCCTATGCAGCGTTTGGTAATGAAGGAATTTATATCGAACCACATACTGTTCGTAAAATTGAGTTTCCAGATGGACGTGTTATTAAGCTGACACCAGATCCAGTTGTTGCTATGAGTGACTATACAGCATTTATGATAAGCGATATGCTGAAATCTGTTGTTACTAGCGGAACTGGAACGCATGCCAATATTCCTAGTTTACCACTTGCAGGAAAAACCGGAACAACGAATTTTAGTGCAGAAGATAAAAATACATTTAACATACCTGCCAACGGAGTTCCAGATGTTTGGTTTGCTGGGTACACAACAAGATATACAGCAGCCGTTTGGACAGGGTATGATCGTAAAGGTGAAGGAAATTACCTTATTGGAAATGATCGTAGACTAGCACAGCAAATTTTTAAAGTAATCATGGAAGAAGTTTCAAAGCAGATTGAAACACCTGACTTCAATCAGCCTGATTCCGTTGTTAAAGTCGGAATAGAGCGAAAAACAGGGTTATTACCGAGTCCTTTTACACCAAAAAGTGAAATCGTGTACGAATATTTTGTTAAAGGGACAGAACCAACTAAAGTGTCTGAGGAGTACCAACATATTCCTACACCTACAGACCTTTCAGTCGCATACAACAAAGATTCAGATCAAATTATGCTAACTTGGGATTATCCGAGTGACCTAAAGGATGCTGTAACATTTAACATTATGCAAAGTATCGATGATGGTGGATTCGAGCCGATTATGAAGACAAAGGATATGCAACATATTATAACAAGTCCAACACCAGGTTCAACATACCGTATCCAAATTATTGCAGTCGCTGATGAAAGTCCTGAAGTAAAAAGTGATCCTGCTGAAGGTGAAGTTTCCATTCCAGAAGTTGAAATTGAAGAACCAGTTGAGGAAGACCCTGAACCACCAGAAGAATCCCCTACTGATGAAGACCTGGAATTACCAATTGACTTAATCCCAGATCCAGAGCCAGATTCTGAAGAAGAAACAGAGATAGAGGAAGAGAAAGAGGAAGAAGATACAGCAACAAGTACATCAACATCTTTAACAGAAGCAGTGTTGGATATCGAAAAGAAGAAGAAAGAAAAAGAACGAGATTAAACGAGAAAGAGGCTGATCTAAAGATCAGCCTCTTTCTCGTTTAATTTTAATTTACTTCAATCTCTAATCTATTGAAGTGCAAATCTTGACGTTGGGTTAAACGTGAGAAACATACCGTTTTAATTCTTCATATTCAGATATTAATGCTGATTTTGATTTCGTATCGAACAACGCTTCGAAGCGATTTATTTCATTTTGTATCGACTCAACTAACCGTTGTTTTAATTCGTGTTCAATAACTTGTAATTTTTGTTCAAATTCATTGGACATCTTTTTGGCGCTATTAGTAATAACGTCCCTTGCGCTCTCTACCACATCAGCTACAATGATTTCTTTAAATTCTTTCACTACACCGTTCTCAAAAAAATCTTTCTTCGTTTTCAAAAACGGTAAATATTTTTTCGTATCTAATGATAATGTCATATTTTTTAATTCAACAGAAATCGCTGGTAGATGAATTTCATCTTCACAATAAATGTAGGGTAACTCTTTTTTCAACATCGTGATTTGTTCATCAAGCCATTTTTTCGCTCGTTCCTTCACTTTCTCTTCCATGCGAATAACAGTTGCTTCTAGCTCTTGCTTTAAAAAGTATTCTCCTAAACCTCGCCATTCTTTTATGGCACCTGTTAACTGCTCATGGAGTTCTTTTTTACTATTACCAGTTAAAACAGCTACGTTAATCGCACTAGCAAAATAATCATTGAGAACAAAGCGCATTCTGTCACGTAAATAAAGAACAAGTTGATCGAATTCTAATAAAATATCTCTTAATGCAAACGCGAACGACGTGTTTTGAACATGGTCCATTTCTTTATTTACAGTTTGTTTTAGCTTTTCGTGCTTTTCTTTTTGTTCATTTGCCTCTTCATTCATAAAAGAAATACTATCTTTAAGCTTATTTGTAAACTGCTGGAGCTCATCTGTAATCATTTTCACACTTAACTGTTTTAGTTCTAGGATCGTATATTCATAAAACGAACGTTCAAACCTTGCAAAAGTGGTTTCAGTATCAAGCTGCTGCTTTTTTGCATGAAGCCCTTCTTTACTCGATAAGTGATAAAGCCTCGGACGTTCAATTCCATTACGCTTGAGCTGATCATAGACGTGTTTGCGGACTCCGTTTAACTCACCTTCACTACTCGCTAAATCGGCCGCATTTATAACAAAGTAAAGCTTATCATGACCAAAGCTTTCATTGACTTTCCCCATCTGTTGAAGAAAATACTGATCAGCTTTAGAAAAGGCATGGTTATAATAGGTCAAGTAGAAAATCGCATCAGACTGGCGCATTTGCTGGAAAGCAACATTCGTATGACGTCCGTGGATTGAATTAACACCTGGTGTATCAACGAGTACAATTCCTTTTTGTGTAATAGGGCTATCAAAATAAATATTCACTTTTTCAATTAAACACGCTTTACTTTCTTCAGCCACGAGCGACTGCATTTCATCGTGAGTCGCAGTAAATTCACTGCCGAGCTTCCAGTCAGTCGATGCAATACTTTTCTGAATTGTTACTAAGTACTCTGCGTACGTTTTTTGCCAGCTTGAAACGTACTCCTTCATATTCGGCTTCCATTTGACAAGTCGTTCTAAATCAAGAGACATGTCTAATTGCTCACTGACTGCCTGGATTTCATCATTTAAGGTAGCCTCAGATTTAACGGTTACTTTTGCTGTACCGTGAGGGTGATCGGCTGTAGACTTTTCCACTGTATTGACAGTAGCTGTAGTTGGGTTAGGTGAAACTGGTAAAATATTTTCCCCTAATAAAGCGTTAGCAAAACTAGACTTTCCAGCACTAAAGGCACCAAACAAAGAAATGATAAACGTTTGATTTTCATAACGTTCAATACGATCAACTAAGTGCTTGCGCTCATGAGAAACAATCATTTGATCTTGGTGTTGATTCAGCACGTTTTTGATGGATTGTAACCAAGTCAATGTCTCTTCTTCAGAAAAATGGATCTCTGATTTTTCTTCGACAACTTCCCAACTCGTATCAATGACACCATCTTCTGGTAAAATGACATTCGCAAAGCCATTCTCTGAGTTGTCTGGATATATTTTTTGCGAAGCCTTCGTTAGCTCTTCATTGTACTCTCGTTCAGGTGGATACGTTTGTAAATAATCTTGAACAATCTCAATTAGCGTATCAAAATTTGCTTTTACCTTGTTAATCTCATCGACATATGCCTCAATATCCTTAAACGTAGCTAAACGGATTTTAATCTTTTCTTCTTCCTCACGATACGTCTCTTTTAACCCTTCTATTTGCAAATCTGTTAACTCTCTCGCCCTGTTTCGAATAGCTCTTACAATAATTGCCGTCATTTCATTCGTAAAAGCAAATACGTAATCCCGACTTGCATGATCTGACTTTACATTCTTTTTTAATAATGCATCGGTTACTTCAAAAGATAACTCATTGATTGCAGTTTCTACTTTGTCAACGTTCGTTAATTTCGTGCGATCAATCTTTTGAAAATAAGCTTGAACATGGAACAATAATTGCGTTTTAACTTTATCCTGCAAGTCACGAACGAGTCGTTTTAAACGTTCTCCTTGTTCTTCTTGTGTTTTTTTCTTTGAAAATAAAAAACCAACTTTAAATCCAGGTTGAATACTTTCAATCCAATTTCGAGCTAAATCAGTTGTCGTATATGGAAATAAGATTACATTTTTAAAAAGACTACCTAATTCATCGTCAAACGCTTTGTAAATTGCTTTATCATACTGGCGAACTTCCATTAGCCTTTCCGTTAAATGTTGCTGTTCATCTAATTGAGAAGCATCATAGCCTTTCTCTTTCATTTCTGCTAGTAAGTGATCAACGGCTTCTAGTTTGTCTTCTTGCAGACGATTTTCCACCGCTTGATAAAAGCCTTGTTCTAAACGTAAACGTGATCCGGTTAATAAACTGTCACTATGATATAAAAGTGATTTTATTGTTTTTTCAAACTGCCTAAATTGATTTAGTGGATGATCTGGTTTTTTCATCGTCGTAAAAAACAAACCTAAATGACGAATCTCCCAGCGACCAAACACATCCTGAACAGATCTCCGAAAAACGGACAATGGGATTTCTTGCTCATTATGTTTATCAACTTGGTTAATGATGATATAAATCGGTTTCTTCTCAAGTGAAAGCTGTTTTAAAAAATATAGATTCGTTTCAGATTGAACATGATTATAGTCCATAACATATACAATTGCATCGGTTGTATATAGTTGGTCCACTGTTACCGCTTCATGCGATTCGTCTGTTGAATCGACACCAGGCGTATCAAGTATACAGCTGGTGTTTCCTAAAAAAGGTAAAGGTGCCGTTATAACCATATTGGATATTTCATTTCCATTCATCCCCCACTCACGTACTTGTGTCCAAGGGATTTCACCTTTCCATTGCTTTTGCCCGCCGTCTTTCGTATGTAGCGTTAAGCCTAACTCACCATTTTTAATACCAATAATATTTGCACTAGTTGGAATCGGGCTTGTCGGTAAGACTTCTGCCCCAAGTAAAGTATTTAAAATTGTTGACTTTCCAGCAGAAAAATGTCCACAAAAAGCGATTTCAAATGTTTTCTTATCTTGTTTCTCTGTTAATTTTTCAAGGCGATACTCTTCTTCTTGCGAGAAAGGGATTGACTCTATTTTCAATTTCTCTTTTACAACTGTCATATGTCTCCACACCATCCTTATCCCTTTTACTATAACGAATTTTCTAAAAAATGAGAAGATCGTATTTAAATTCATTAACGAACTAAACACAAGTTACACTTAAATAAATCATCTTCATTATCATGTCCTATGTGAATTATAGCACCGCGTAATAGCGCTCTTTGATTATTGCCTATTTTTAGCTATTATTTTATAGTACATTTTTTCGGCTTCCTCAAATAACGCTTTCAATTGATTATAAGATTGAAAATGATCAGGTTCAGCTACGATAAAAGATAGTCGCTCACTACTATTTACTGGCTTATATTGAAGTTGATCTAAAATACAGTTTAATTGATCTAAGTTAGCAACAGGTACCCCATTTGTCCAAAAGATCACTTGAATCAATTGGGCGATTTGCTGGATCATTAAAGGTTTAGCCGCTTGACGATCTCTTCTTTTATACAAATCACTTAAATGTAGATTTATTTGCTTCCATTGTTGAAAAAGTTCAGGTACATAGTTTTGAGGTGCTAGCCACGGTTTTGAATTTGGTACATTTAACGCTTCTAACATATCCTCATAAAATAATACGGATTGCCTCGCTCTCGTTTTGTTCAAATTAAAATTAGTTTCTTCTACATAAAACGGAAATACACAAAAAGAAGTCGGAATAGGGTAACTTTTTTCCATTCTACCCTTTTCCTCCTTTCACTTTCATACGTTTTTTACCTTCACGACAAATATCTAACAACGGACAAATTTCACATTGTGGGGACTGAGCTTTGCAATGGTAACGACCAAAAAAAATGAGTCGATGATGTGTAACCGACCATTGTTCTTTCGGAATTTTTTTCATTAATGTTTCTTCTACTTCTCGCACATTATCTTTCCAACGACAAATCCCTAACCGTTTTGACACTCGCTCTACATGGGTATCAACAGCTATCGCCGGTGTGTCAAAAGCGACTGAAACGACCACATTCGCTGTTTTCCGTCCTACACCAGCTAGCTTCATTAGCTCGTCTCGTTCAGTTGGAATTTCTCCGTTATATTGCTCAATTAATGATTGTGATAGTTTTTTGATATTTTTTGCTTTACTACGGAATAACCCAATCCGACGAATATCATTTTCTAGCACTTCTATAGGCACTGCAACATAATTTTCAGGTTTCTTGTATTTTGCAAATAAATCCGGGGTAACCTTATTAATAAGTGCATCCGTAGCTTGTGCAGATAATACAACAGCAATTAAAAGTTCAAACGGATTAGAATGCGTTAATTCACATTCCGCATCAGGGAACATCTCCCCCATCGTTTCAAGTACGTATTGAATGTCTTTCTTCGTAAGCATCGTTCGTTGACCTCCAGCATTATTTCTCTAACCAATTATAGGTAGGGAACGGCTCTACTTTTCGTTTTTCTTGAGTCGGTTGTTTAGAATGTTGATATTTACGGAACTTCTCTCCGTAAGCTCTCGCTTGTTGCAACGTTTGAACTCCATTTTTCTTCCACTCAAATAAAATCCGATCAATGTAGCGGAAATTTAATTTTCCAGAAACAACCGCTTCTCGGAGTGCCGCACGGATAATTTCTGGTGAATGATGATCTTGATCGAGCCACATCGCTAGTGTTTCACATTCAATTGGAGAAAGGGGTCTACTAAACTCCTTTTCAAACACCGAATAAATGTTAAACTCTTCTTGTTGTTTCGTTACATTTTCTTTTTCTATTTGTTCGTTTGTCATAAAATGAATTAACTTTTCCCATAGCGGTTCAATACTATAGGATTCGAATAAAATCCCGTCTTCATCTACATGTTCTCCAATGGATAGAAATCCCTTTTTCAGCAATTGCCGTAGGATTCTAGAACATTCTAAAGAAGAAGGTCCTCGCTCTGATAAATCTTCAGGAGTCGGAAACGGATGATGATCTGACAAAAAGTCATACACTTGAAGTAGCAATACGAATTCTTCCTCATTTAAACCGATCTTCCGATAATTTTTTAGTAAAAGCTTTGGCACTGAAAGCTGACCTTCAGTTATCCATTGCATTATAAAACGATTTTTCATAAAAACACCTCAACACCCATTATAACACGGAACCCCTTCAACATCATTTGGCATTACTCGACAGTTTTTCCTTTCATCAGCTACTCATCACATCTTTGATGAATATCTGGCTGATTTATGTTCAAAGGCTTCACGCCAAAGCGTGAAGAACCAAGCTTTCGCTTGGTTAACGGTCCAATAGCTAAAAGCAACAATCTTTTAGAAAAGAGCCTCAAAAAAAGATCAGATCACATAGTCATCAAGATTGACTTTGGGATCTGACCCATTCCTACATCCTTTCTATTTAACTGTCCTTTTTAGCCTGCCAGAATATCTGCTTGTCTGGACTGACAAAGTGACATTCGCTTTTCTTTACGGGTACAAACGGTTAAGTAATCTTGGGAATGGAATTGTTTCACGAACATGCTCTACTCCGCATATCCATGCAACTGTACGCTCTAAACCTAACCCAAAACCAGAATGCGGAACCGAGCCATATTTACGCAATTCCGCATACCACTTATATGCATCTAGATCTAAATCATGCTCTTTCATTCTTTTGGCAAGTAGCTCATAATCATGAATGCGTTCTGAGCCTCCAATTATTTCTCCATAGCCTTCTGGAGCAATCATATCAGCACATAATACAACTTTGTCATTTATTGGATCAGGTTGCATATAAAAAGGTTTTAAGCTCGTTGGATAATGCGTAATGAATACAGGTTTGTCGTACGTTTCAGCTATTGCAGTCTCATGAGGTGCACCAAAATCATCACCCCACTCGATATCATCAAACCCTTTTTCATGTAAAAGTTTAATCGCATCATCATAAGAAATACGAGGAAACGGTGCAACGATATTTTCAAGCTTACTCGTATTTCTACCTAACGCTTTTAATTCAATCGAACAATTTTTCAACACCGATTGAACAACATAAGAAACATATTCTTCTTGTACTTTTAAATTATCTTCAAATTCATAAAAAGCCATTTCTGGCTCGATCATCCAAAATTCAATGAGATGACGACGCGTCTTTGACTTTTCCGCACGAAATGTTGGACCAAAGGAAAACACCTTACCAAGTGCCATAGCTGTAGCTTCCATATAGAGCTGTCCACTTTGTGAAAGGTATGCATCTTCATCAAAGTATTTCGTTGCAAATAATTCGGTTGTACCTTCGGGCGCACTCCCTGTTAGAATTGGTGGATCGACTTTTACAAAACCTTCTTTGTTAAAGAACTCATACGTCGCTCGAATTATTTCATTACGTACTTTCATGTTCGCATGCTGTTTTTTAGAACGTAACCAAAGGTGACGATGGTCCATTAGAAACTCTGTTCCGTGCTCTTTCGGTGTAATTGGATAATCAATTGCTTCGTGAATAACCTCAACATTTGTTACCGTTAATTCATAACCTGATGGAGCTCGTTCGTCTTCGCGGACAACACCCGTTACATACAGGGATGATTCTTGAGTTATATTTTTAGCTTTTAAGAAAATCTCTTCTCCAACTTCTGCTTTTACTACAACACCTTGGATAAAACCTGTGCCGTCCCTTAGCTGAAAGAAAGCAATTTTTCCACTTGAACGTTTATTAGCAAGCCACGCACCTATTTTGACTTCTTGTCCGACAAAGTGTCCGACCTTTGAAATCGTCGTCTTATTCACTATTTTCCCTCCAAAAATATATGTATCTTTCTATGTATAAATTGTATATATACCAACAACCATTATACTAGCTTTTACTAATCTTGAGCAAGTTTTCATGCAGTTATTAAAGTATTATGGCATTTATTCCCTTTGATGATGACTTTATTCTCCTGATTTTTTCCTTCAGCGGGCACCTAGGCAATTAAAAATACTGAATATATTACAGTAAAAAAGGTTGACCACCCAAATGGATCGATCAACCTTTTGTCTTATCCCTATTTGCTTTTCTTTTCAATGAATCGTTCGATTCTTGTTAATGCTTCTTGAATGGCTTCAAGCGATGTTGCATAGGATAGTCTTACATTTTCTGGTGCTCCAAAGCCAGACCCCGGAACGAGGGCTACTTTTTCCTCTTCTAATAGAGCAGTTACCCAATCGTCCACATTGTCGTACCCGCAGTTTGTTGCTGCCTCTTTTGCATTAGGGAATAGATAAAATGCCCCTTTAGGCTTAACGCATGAAAGCCCTGGGATTGCAACTAACTGCTCATACACGGTGTGCAGTCGCTCTTCAAATGCTTGCCGCATTTTTTCTACAGAGCCATCATCTTCTGTGTAAGCTGCGATTGTACCAAATTGTGCGTTCGCCGTTGGATTGGATGTACTATGACTTGCTAAGTTGGTCATTGCTTTAATGACTTCAGCATTTCCTGCTGCATAACCAATTCTCCAGCCCGTCATTGAATGGGATTTAGATACACCGTTGATGATAATTGTTTGTTCTTTTAACTCGTTTGAAAGTTGAGCAATTGATGTGTGTTTTGCTCCGTCATAGACAAGTTTTTCATAAATTTCATCTGAAACGATAAGGATATCTTGCTTTAAGCAAACTTCACCTATTACCTGTAGCTCTTCTTCACTATACATAGATCCTGTTGGATTACTTGGTGAGTTTAAAATAAATGCTTTTGTTTTTTCAGTGATTGCACCCTCTAATTGTTCCTTTGTCACTTTAAATTCATTGCTTTCTTTTCCTTCAATATAAACTGGGTTTCCACCTGCAAGCTTCACTTGTTCAGGATAACTTACCCAATATGGAGTTGGGATAATAACCTCATCACCTTCATCAAGGATCGCTTGGAAAAGGGTATAAAGTGCATGCTTTGCTCCAGAGCAAACGATAATTTCATTTGCTGAATATGTAATGTTTTGATCTTCTTTAAATTTTCCAATAATTGCCTCTTTTAATTTCGGAAGCCCGCCAGATGGCGTATATTTTGTATGCCCTTCTTCCATTGACTTAACAGCCGCATTAATAATATATTGTGGGGTGTTGAAGTCTGGTTCTCCTGCTCCTAATCCGATGACATCATGACCTTGTTCACGTAATGCTTTCGCTTTTGCTGTAATCGCCAACGTCGATGATGGTGTTAATGTAGAAACTCTTTTAGCTAGCTTCATTTTGTCCTCCTCATTCCTCTTCTACTTTAGAAATACACACTATAACTATAATCATTGTGAAAACATGAATCAACCGTTATCTGAAGAATTCAATGATTTCAATTTAATCTTTCGCCTTTAAACTATATCGTTTTACAAATGTACCATCTTCAAATGTGATGTAGTAAAACGTATACCGATCATTTTCATCTAAATATGTAATTTCATAAATAGGTAAATGATTTTCCATACCAAGACGTATAGCAATTAGTTTTTTAGGAGCTAACTCGGCTAATGCAAATTGCTTTACTTCTTCTTTTCTTAATCCGTCTTTTGCATTTTTTACGATAATACGTTCTTCTTCATTTCCAACCCAAGCAACGACGCGATTTTCCTTACTTTGGCCTAAAATGACAGTATATGGTTTAGTACCATGATAAATTGAAACTTCCTCAACCGTTGTTATGTCCGTATCACTTAAAACTCTTTGAACTGCGAGTTGCTCTTGCTCATTAATCGAAGAGCGTATTGTTTGATAAAAATATGCAAATAAACCTCCTCCGATAAGGATAAGCAAACATACAATTGTTATAACCCACTTTTGCATAAACTAATCACCAATCTTTAGGTTCGATAAATGGTAAACACCATCTTATTTGTGTCTTCGTCATCGAGTGCTAGCCCAAACATAAGGTCCTTTTCCTTCAGTGTCCGATTTAGTGCATCGACAATTTTATACACGTCTGGGGCTTTCTCAATTTTTACGGTAGATAATACAACCACCTTCTGATCCATATTCTATTCCTCCAAATAATATTTAACTTCTTCCTGTCCGTGCAACGATTACTAAACATACAGCTACATTTGAAGGACATACTATACTTAAGCTCCCACAAAGGAGGAGTGGCAATTGAAAAACAATCAAATACAATGGCCTCATGTTCACCTTTCAACGGCAGAAAGGTATCAAATTGAAAAAGAATGGTTCTCTCTTTCGTCTCCGGTACGTCCAAACAAAGTAAAAACTATCGGTTGTAGTTTAAGACAAACCCAATTTCCAACGTTACTTAATCGCGGGTCATGAACAGTTTATCAAAAAAAATAACTCCAACTCACACCTCATTAATCCTGTGTCTATTATGATACAGGATTTATTCATTCTTACATTATCATCTTCTGATAAAATTGATTACATTGAAAAGCAATCTTTTCTTCATCAAGTAATAAACATTGTTTGTTTTTGACGAGTTGCTTACCTTTTACATATACATCTAGCACGTCTTGGCCACTTGCTGAATAAACGAAATGTGAACTTGCATTAATTTCAGGCTGCAAATGGGCGGCATGTGCTTCTAGAATAATAAAATCTGCTTCCTTCGTTGCTTTTATCGAACCAACCTTTTCGTTAAGTCCTAAAGCTTTAGCGCCGTTTGCTGTAATAAGTTTAATACCTTCGGCTGTTGTTACTGCAGTAGCATCTTGATTTATTCCTTTTTGTAATAAAACAGCCGTTCTCATCTCTTGAATAAGATCAAGATTATTATTGGATGCGACACTATCTGTACCGATTGAAACCGTAATTCCCTTGTTAAGCATAGTTTTAATAGGCGCGACTCCTGAGCCGAGCTTTAAATTACTCATCGGATTATGGGAAACCGCTACTCGGTGCTGTGCGAGTATATCTAATTCCTCATCATTTACATGTACAGCATGGGCGACTAATGCACTTCCATCAAAAAAGCCAGTACTCCATAAATGTTCTACAGGGCGCTTACCATACTTTTTAACATTTTCTTCGACCTCATGAGCTGTTTCAGACATATGAGTATGAACGGGTAATCCGAGCCCCCTCGCTTCATGAGCAATTTCGGCAATAAAATCAGGAGGGCATAAATAAGGGGAATGCGGGGACAACATAGCAGTAATTCTCCCCTCTCCCTTCCCATGCCAGTTTCTTGCTATTGAAAGGGCTTCATCTAGCTTTGCTTTTTGTTCCTCCCTAGAACATAACCCGATAATTCCACGTGTAATAACAGCTCTCATCCCTGCCTCATCCACAATATTTGCAATATCGTCAAGATAAAGATGATACATATCCAAAAATGTTGTCGTACCCGATTTGAGCATTTCCACCATAGCTAATTTTGAACTTGCTATAACTGCTTCCCTGGTTAATTTTTGTTCCATCGGCCACATTTTTTCTTTTAGCCACCGTTGAAGAGGCAAATCATCCGAATGTCCTCTTAAAAGTGTCATCGGTGTATGACCATGCGTGTTTATAAGTCCTGGGACAAGCCACTTGCCATTTAAATTATAAAACTCTGTATCTTGAGATGGAATATGATGAGGAAACCCATCACCGACTTCAAAAAAATGATCATCTTTCACGTGAACATAGCCAGAGGAATATACATGATCCTCTTCATCTGCTGTAATAATGACTCCGTTATAAAAAACTTTGTCCATACTATTGAAATATCCTTTCTTTTAAAAAAAATTACTAGTTAAATAATTATTATTTATTTGACGACGCAACTTTAAAATCCTGCTTACTTGCACGTACGGTCCAGATTTCATAATTTTCCGGCGTACATTTAATGGAAACAGCTCCCATTTTATTTGTTTGGTAAACGTCAATCCATGTTTCTTGTAATCGCTCTAAAACGTATTCACTCGGGCGCTTACCTTTAAGTGTAAAAAGAATCGCGACTTGCGGATCCACCTTCTCCAAAAATTGTTGTGATGTTCCGTAAGAGCTACCAAAATCACCGACCTTTAATATCGTCGATTTTAAATCATACTTGGACGTTAGTAGCTCCTCCACTTCTGCATTAGCAATCCCCATATACAAAGTCCGATGTTCTCCATACGAAAATAAAAGAACTAAGCCTGCTTCATAATCGTTACTTCCACCGGTAAAAAGTACTTCTGTTTTTAGACCTGGAAGAATTTCATGTATTTCTCCTTCTTTCCAGCCTGTTAATTTTTCTTTCCCACGAATGAGATTATCTTCAAGTGCTCCCTTTACCGCCTGTGGAACAATAATCGATGAAATTTGATAATGGTCTGCAAGCCACTGAATATTTCCACTGTACTCTTCACTATGATTCGTAATAATTAAGGAGTCAATGTCATCGACATGATACATATGTAGTTTTTTTGCTAATTCAACTTGCGACGATGGATGACCTGTGTTGATTAAAACCGTTCCACCTTGACCTGATTGTATTAATGTCGCCTCTCCACTAGGAAGGTCAAAATACGTAAAGGCAATTTCATCTTTTTCAAGGGAGAACTCAACCTCGAGTTGATCCGTCGTATTTACCACTGAGACTATTTGGCACCCCGTTAATAAAAACATGCAAAAAAAGAAGCATGCTAGCCATCTAATAAGCATCTGCATACGCGAAAACCTCCGAATAATTCCATTAGCTGTTTTAGTTTGTAACAATCCACCCAAACTTATGTTACTAAAACTAAATGTATGCTTCGCCTTCATTTATGATGATATTGGCTATTTTTTATACCACTCTTTTAATTCGAACAGTAACTCATCCGTATTTGCCTTAATTACAGGGATGTCTGGAATCGAGTGAATAAACATTTTTCCATAACGAGTTGTTGAAATTCTTTGGTCCATGACAACGATCACCCCACGGTCTTGCTCTGAACGAATCAGACGACCTACTCCTTGCTTAAACCTTAAAATAGCTTGTGGTAGAGCTAAATTCATAAATGGATTTTTCCCTTCAAGCTTCATTTGTTCAGAACGAGCTTGTAAAACAGGATCATCAGGAGGTGAAAAAGGAAGCCTAACAATGACCAAACAGCTTAGGTCTTCTCCTGGAATGTCAATCCCTTCCCAAAAGCTACTCGTTCCAAATAATATCGCTTGGTCACTTTGTTTAAACGTTTTAATTAGCTTCGAACGACTACTGCTATTAATTCCTTGTCCTATTAAGTAAAATTCTTCTTCTCCCATCACTTCTTTTATTTTTTGATACGTTTGTTTAAGCATAACAAAGGACGTAAATAATATAAGCATTCTACCTTTTGTCACTTGGGCTAACTTAATAATTTTATCTGCAATATCTTCAATAAAACGTTCTGATTGTTCATTAATATTAAATGTATCCGTTGGAATATATAATTTCGATTGATTTGCATAATCAAATGGTGATGGCAGCATAAGTGTCTTTGGACCAAAATCCGCTAAGCCTAGCCTCTCAATCATATAAGCAAATGCTCCTTTTACCGATAAAGTAGCTGACGTTAAAACAACGGAGGCTTTTTTTGCAAAAAATTGATCGGCTAATGTTTCACTTAAATGAATATGTTTTTTATATAAATAAGTAGCATTTTTTGCTCCTTTTTCCTCAATCTCCATCCAATATACAGCATTAGGATCGTATTCAAGAAGAAGCTGCTCAATGTTCTGCCTTACTTCATTAAAATGAGTGATTAGTCCCTGGAAGTCATTCAGCGTCCCTTTCTCCTTATAAGAAAAGTTATCCATGACTTCAGTCAAGCTTAATACGAATTGTTCCAACAGCTGAGTAAGTTCTATGAAAAACGAATGAACTCTTAACGAACACTCTAATATACATTGCCAGAGCGTGCCTTGTTCACTAGGTGCGCGGTACCGATAAGATAAACGTCCAATTTCAGTGGAGGATGACTTTTTCATTTTTAATACATAACTATGTAGCATTCGAAATAACTCATCAATTTCAACCTTTGCCGATTCAATTTTCTTTTCGATTGATTTTTTATCAACGATTAAACTTAACCCATATTTTTCTGTTATTGATAAAATTGCTTGGACATAGCCTTTTTGAGTTGTTGTTCCAAGACGGTTAAATAAAAAAGCAAGCTTGTGAAAGTCAATTGACACCCCTAAATGATTACTTGCTACATCTTCAAAATGATGTGCTTCATCAATCACTACTTGAGAATAACTAGGAATAATCGTTTGCATCTCTGCGACATCTGTAAATAAAAGCGCATGATTCGTAATGATAAGATCTGCTGTTTGGGCTGCTTTTTTAGCCTGTTGATAAAAACATCTCGAAAACCAAGGACATTGAGGTCCTAAACAAGTATTTGATTCGCTTTGAACTTCATGCCAGAAACTACGACCCCCAGATGGAAGATTTAATTCTTCAACATCACCAGTCAAGGTTTCAGTAAGCCAGATTAAGATTTGTCCTTTTGATAACAACGTATCATAATTATCATCTCCATGATTTTGGAGACGCTGTTCAAACTTTCTTAAACATAAATAATGGTTTCTGCCTTTTAATAAAGCAGCACGAAACGGAAAAGGTAACAGCTTTTTTAATTTGGGAATATCTTGATCTAATAATTGTTGCTGTAAAGGAATCGTATGTGTACTAATTACAACACGTTTTTTCTCGGCTTTTGCATAAAAGATCGACGGTAGTAAATAACCTAATGACTTTCCTGTTCCTGTGCCTGCTTCAACCAACAAATGACTTCGACTTTCATATGCAGCAAAAACTGCAGCGATCATTTTCAGCTGGCCTTGACGAACTGAATAATTCGGAAATATTTTATGCATTTCAGCACTATTTGTAAAAGTTTCGCTTACAAAACCTGAGAGCAGTGGCAGTTCTAGCCCCTGATCAGTATCCATCGCAACAGATTTTTTTCTAAGTGCAATTTGCCGATAAATATCATATCCAAAGTCCGCGTCCGTACTATAGCTCGTAAGCTTTCGAGTGATAATCGGTTCTAATAAATCATGGAAATCACTTTTTAAACGAGCGGTAATTTCCTTTAATTTTTGTAAAGTAATAAGCGGTAAATTTTCTAGTTTACTGAGCATTTTCAACAATAATAAAGCTGTGACTTCTGCATCACTATCTGCTTGGTGTGGGCGATCATGCTGGAAGTTAAAACTTTCAGCAAGCTGCTGAAGCTTATAACTTTCTTCGTTTGGTAAAAGTAATCTAGAAAGTTCTACTGTATCAATTACTGGACCTTGGAATAAACGATAACCCACCTCATCGAGCTGGGCTTGCAAAAATGATAAATCAAATTGGGCATTATGCGCTACGAAAAATGAACCTTCCAACATCTGAAGTAGCTCAGGAATCACTTGTTCAAATGTAGGTGCAAGAGCAACCATGTCATCTGTGATCCCTGTCAATGATTCAATAAAAGAAGGAATATTCATTTGCGGATTGACAAAGGAAGTAAAACGTTTAATGATTTCCCCATTTTGAACTAACACTGCACCTATTTGAATAATTCTATCTTGCTCAGCGGAATGTCCGGTTGTTTCTATATCTACAACGACAAAACGTGTTTCAATCACGAGTTTCACCTCTCGAGGACTATTCTAATATGACTACACGATTTATAGCATTTGCTCTATCAATGGATGAGAAATGTTTAATCGGTGACAATAGGATCGTACTTTTTCGAATTTTACTTTCTCACCCCATGCCTGCAATAACCATAAGTACGAAACCCAACAATTTACATGATTTGGATTTTCTCGAATTAAATTCATAAAAAGCTCATCTGCACTTTGGCGCATATCAAGTAATCCATAATTCCATGCTAACCCATGGTAAATTTCAACATCTTTATATCCGAGCGTTAACAGTCTTTTATAACAATGGATGGCTCCAGCGTAATATCCCATCCACTCCATTTCGTAAGCTAAGGTTTGTAACATCCCTCGAGTTTCAACGAGCTGTAGCCCTGTAATCCAGGTTTGACACGCTTGATCATATTTTTCTAGCTCTAAATAACAGCGCCCAAGAAAATAATAAGCTTCTCCATCTTCTGGAACTAACTCGATTGCTTCCTTAAAATACGGTAACGCCAACTTTGGTTGTTTCTGCAAAAAGTGACACATTCCTAAATTATACACTACATCTGAATTGTTGGTAAGAGATAATGACTTTTCATAATAGGGTATCGCTTCATCATATTTACCTTGTTGAGCCATAAGACAACCGAGGCCAACATATGCAAAATGCTGACTCCAAATGGATTCTTTACTGTGGATTAAAAAAAGAAACCATTCTTTTGCTTTGTCATAATTTTGAACGTATAAGTAGGAATAAGCGAGAAATAATTTTACGACTGGATGACCCTCACTCTGTATTTCTTGAAGAAATTCCTCGATTGCATTTTCATATAAATTTAATTCGAAATATGAAGTACCTTTTGATGAGTACTGAGTACACTCATTTGTAAAATTTTTGATTTCACTTTTTAAATAATGTAACTCTTCATCCATTTGTACCCATTTATCTAAAACAGCTTCATTTAGCTTCGATAATTCGTTAATATACTCATTTCGTTCATTTTCCCCGATTTTATGCCAATTATTTTTTAATTGTTTTATCATGGCTTCCCACTGTTTAATTTCTATTTTTTGCATAAAAAATCCCCCCTCATTAGATGCTGTTATCCATCAGTTTTCATCTAATAAGAAGGGATTATGTTAGTAATAGTTGGCTTACAATACAGTAGCAGCAGGCTCAGTTCCAATCATTTCAACTACTTCATTTTTTTCGTTCATAATGGCAACTTTTGGTTTATGTGTTGATACTTTCTCTTCGGCAACAAGAGCATAAGCAATGACTATAATGACATCATCTTCTTGAACAAGGCGAGCAGCTGCTCCATTTAAACAGAAAACCCGACTTCCTCTTGGACCAGCAATAACATACGTTTCAAAGCGTTCTCCATTATTATTGTTCACGATTTGCACTTTTTCATTTTCAACAATATTGACTTGATCCATAATATCTTCGTCTATCGTAATACTACCGACATAATTTAAATTAGCTTCAGTGACACGAGCACGATGTATTTTCGATTTCATCATTGTACGAAACATTGTTTTTCCTCCTTGGTCTCCCCACTTAGTAAAAAACGTTAGTCTTTATTAAATCTCTAATACGATATTATCAATTAATCGGGCTTTTGAATATTGTTGGGCAATGGCAATGATCACTTTTCCTTCCAATTGCTCTTGTTGATGTAAATCTGGGTACGATAAAAGCTCAATATAATCAATTGCTCCCGAACTGTTCTTTTGCAAGAAAGTAGTCATCTCTGCTTTAATAAGTGCAGCTTTGTGTTCCCCATTTAAAATGAGTTTCTTTGCAAGTTGTAAACTTTTGTATATTGACGAAGCTTCTTGTCTTTCTTCAGCTGTTAAATTTACATTTCGTGAACTTTTCGCAAGACCATCTTCTTCACGAAGCGTCGGACAGCCTACGAGTACCACTTGTAAATTAAAATCACGGATTAGCTTTTCAATCACGGCCACTTGCTGAGCATCTTTCATCCCAAAATAGGCACGGTCAGGTGTTACCATATTAAATAACTTCAAGACAACGGTTGCTACCCCATCAAAATGTCCCGGCCGGCTTTTTCCACAGAGAACATCAACACCTTCATGAACAATGACTTTCATCGCTGGTTCTGTCGGATACATTTCAGTTACATTAGGATAAAATAAAAGATCAACTCCAGCATTGTTAGCAAGCTGTCTGTCTCGCTCAAAGTTTTTCGGGTAACGATCGAAATCTTCATTCGGGCCAAATTGTAGTGGATTAACAAAAATACTCATCACAACAAAATCACAGTCTTTTTTTGCTTGTTCAACGAGACTTAAATGGCCTTCATGTAAAAATCCCATCGTCGGGACAAATCCGATAACGCTTTCATTTTTTTTCGTTTTTTTTATGATCGTCTGTAACTCTTCTACTGTTTCAACAATTTTCATTTTCTATTTTACGCCTCCATAAAGGTGCGAGAGATGTTCTTCATTCATAGTAAACGTATGTTTTTCTTCTGGAAACTGATTGTTTTTCACTTCTGTCACATAGTTGGAGACTGCTTGGTGAATAACTGGTGAAACGTCCGCATACTTTTTCACAAACTTAGGAACAAATCCTCCACCATAGCCAATCACATCATGGTAAACTAACACTTGTCCATCTGTATCCGCACCAGCACCAATTCCTATAACAGGGATCGTTAACTGTTTGCTAATATATTCACCTAACTGTTTTGGTACACATTCAAGTACGAGAGCAATTGCTCCTGCCTGTTCTACTTTTTTTGCATCTACTATTAGTTCGTTTGCACTTTCTTTATCTTTGCCTTGCACTTTATAGCCACCAAGTACACCTACAGACTGAGGGGTTAACCCTAAATGGGCAACGACAGGAACACCTGCCTTAGTTAAACTTTCAATCGTATGAATGACTTCACCGTTTCCTTCAACCTTTACGGCATGAGCTCCACCATCTTGCATAAGGCGTCTAGCATGATTCATCGTTTCACTAATCGAACTATGATAAGTAAGAAACGGCATATCCGTTACGACAAAGGTTTGTGTCGCTCCTCGTTTTACAGCTCGAGTATGCAAAATCATATCTTCTAGCGTGACTGGTACAGTTGAGTCATAGCCTAACACGACCATTCCTAAAGAGTCACCTACTAAAATCATATCGACTCCTGCTTGTTCTACTAATTTTGCTGATGGTGCATCGTATGCTGTAATCATTGCAATTTTTTCATTTGCTTGTTTCATCTTCTTAAAATCAGTTGACGTTTTCATCGTTACTCCTCCTTTTTAGTTAGAGGAAACTGAATAAACCGAAGAAGTCTAGGAAGTCAAAAAAATCCTTCTTTCCATACTAGGAAATAGAAGGATTCATAAAAAAATATGAATTCAAACTGTTTGCACAGTTGATCGGTTTGATTCATCCCTCTGTCCCAGTCCTGATTGGATCAAGGCAGACTACATTAGATTGTTTTTAAGTTGTTTAAAAGTTCAGTTGGTCACCCTTTTTAAACTACTTTATAAGTAGTTTTATCCATAAGGTGCAGTTCTAATGGATACTGCCCATAAAAAGAGTATAACAAATTGTAGAAGATTTGTGACAACTTTTTTTTATTTTAAACCCTTTTTTAAACTTTGTTCTTCACGTAATAGCGTGAAGAGCCTTATTTTATTTCAATATCTGCTGAATAAATGTGGTGAATAACTTTTTCATCATCCTCTAATAATAACACTCCATCATTTGTAATCCCTTTAGCTACCCCTTCGATAACACCTTGTATCGTCCTTGCAACAATCCGTTTCCCAAGACTTACCGCATAGCTTTCCCATAATGGTTTGATTACATTAAAGCCTTCGAGTAAATATTGATGATATAAAGCTTCTAATTCAAAGAACACATGACTAATCAATTTTGCTCGACTAACCTCTTCTCCTTTAGCAATAGCCAGTGAGGTTGCAATTTCACGAAGCTCCGACGAAAACTGTTCTTGTTTGTGATTGACATTAATTCCAATTCCAATAATGACAGAATGCACATAATCAGGTTCTGATTGCATTTCTGTTAATATCCCAACAATTTTCTTTCCATTTAGTAAGATATCGTTCGGCCACTTTATACTGCACTGTAGTCCCGTTGTCTTCTCAATCCCTCTTACAACAGCAACTGCTGCTAATAATGTTAATTGTGGCGCTTTTTGGGGAGAAACTTTCGGACGTAAGATAATACTCATCGAAATGCTTGTCCCAATTGGCGAATGCCAAACTCTACCTAATCTTCCTTTTCCTGATGTCTGTTCATCCGCTAACACGACATGACCTTCCTCTACCCCTTCTTGTGCGAGGCGATGGGCAATTTCTTGAGTAGAAGGTAATGATTCATAATAGGTTATTTCTTGACCGATTTGATCTGTGTTTAAATAAACTTTAATTTCATGTGGTGAAATCGTATTGGGCCTATTTTTAATACGATACCCTTTTCGTGGCACAGCTTCTACTTCATAACCGCTTTTTCTCAACTCCTCAATATGCTTCCAAATCGCCGTCCTTGAGCATCCTAAATGGTTACTGATTTTTTCCCCTGATACAAAGCCTGTCTCATCTTCTGACAGCATCTCTAAAAGCTTCTCCTTCATCATTTAAAACCCTCTCTTTCGTTTAGCCAAGCTAATATTTCTCGATGGTCATTTTGAACTTCAAGTGCTAACACAGCTTGTTCAACTTTCTCTAAAAGCTCATTGATCCATGGCCCTTGTTTCTTATGAAAAACTTGTATAAGTGTATGTCCATTAATTTTTAAATCATGGCGGCTTTTAATAGGAAGCTCAGCATACCTACTATAAAGCTCTTGTTCTGAATGTAAAGGATCAGAATGTATTAGTACGTAAATTAACCTCCGAAGCTTCAAGCTATTATCTAGACCAAGGTCGTAAATTAACTTATTGGAAAACCCTTCGGTTTTATATCTCTTAAGCCCTATATATAAAAGATGAACATAAGCTAAAATCTTTTTAGACTTTCTTAAACACTTAAGAAACATCATGTGATCACTTTCATTCCGATCGACAAATAAAAAGGCTGTCCATACTTCCTCAACGGACTGTAACCTGTCAAGCTTTAAGGCTACTAGGTTCTTTAGTACTTCCTCTTTATTTTCAAAAATCGAAATATATGAAGCTAAGCCTGTTTTAAGCAAATAATTGAGTCCGAGAGTAAAGAAAGTCGCAGTTAACAATTTTTCAAATTCTGAAACAATTCTTTCAACAGCAACATTTTCAATTTGACCACGACATTGGACAATCGATTGTAACGTATTCGTCTCAATTTGAAAATTCAACTGACTACTGAAACGACAAGCCCTCAGCATCCGTAAAGGATCTTCAGTGAATCGATCCATTCCGTTTCCGACTGCACAAATTAACTTACGATCAAGGTCTGACCGAAAATGAAACGGATCAACGACCGTCCAATCTTCGGTCATAGCGATTGCATTCATAGTAAAATCTCTTTTTTGTAAGTCATCCAACAATGAAATTGCTTTTTCATGACCTGACCGATACGTCGTTACTTCAAAAGAATGATCTTCGAGACAAACAACGACCGTACCATGATCTCTTCCCAGAGGAACTGTAGTTTTGAAAAGGTGTTCAATGATCTCAACCGATGCAGACGTCGTTATATCTACGTCATGAATCGGACGGTGTAATAAAACATCTCTTACTGCCCCACCAACAAAATAAGCTTCATAACCTGCTTGTTTTAATTTTCCAATGATTTTTGATCCAATTACAAACGCAGGTTCCATACTTTTTACTCCTCTTTATCGGCTAAGAGTTAAGTGATAAATTCGTTCATATTGATCAACAATGTCTTTTGAACTGAAGTGATTTAACACTCTTTGATAGGCGTTTTTTACCATGTTTTTATGAAGCTGCTCGTCGGTTAATAAAGTAATCGCCTTATCACTAATCGCTGATATATCGCCTACTTCACAAATATAACCTGTTTTTTCATGCTCTATTACTTCGGGGATCCCTCCAATGTTTGTCCCGATAACTGGAACCCCGCATGCCATCGCTTCTAATACCACTAAACCAAAACTTTCCTTTTCAGACAGTAAGAGTAGTAAATCGGAAATCGCTAAAATTTCAGCAACATCTTTTTGACTTCCTAAAAACATAACGTCCTTTTCAATCCCTAACTTTTTGACGAGTTGACATGCAATTGTTAACTCTGGCCCATCTCCAATTAAAAGTAATTTCGATGGAAGATGTTCATTTATCTTTGCAAAGCTTAATATAACATCCTTTACACGTTTTACAGGTCGAAAATTAGAGATATGAACAATCACTTTTTCGTCATCCTCAATACGATATTGCTTTTTCAAATTTGTAGTTCCACGTTTATAGTACACGCGTTCATCAATAAAATTATAAATCGTTTCAATTTCTTTATTTACATCTAATAATTCACGCGTTTGTTTAACAAGATCATTGGAGACAGCTGTAACAGTATCGGATTGTTCAATTCCAAATCGAATGACCTCACTTAAAGAAGGATCATCACCTAATACGGTAATATCTGTGCCATGCAATGTCGTGACGATTTTCAAATGTTCACCGACCATTTGCTTCGCCAAATAGGCACAAATGGCATGAGGAACTGCATAATGGACGTGAAGTAAGTCTAATTTCTGTCTTCTTGCTACTTCAGCAATTTTACTTGCTAAAGATAAATCATAAGGAGGGTGTTTAAATACCGAATATTGGTTCACTTCTACTTCATGAAAGAAAATATTAGGATCAATTTTATCTAGTCGAAAAGGCATACTTGATGTAATAAAATGAACTTCGTGTCCTCGTTCTGCTAATAGCTTCCCTAATTCAGTTGCGATAACCCCAGAGCCTCCGACTGAAGGATAACAACTAATTCCAATTTTTAGTTTCATATGTCTCCTCACTTTTTCTAGGCCTTAGGGCTCAGGTTTTCCTTTCTCCACTCCAGTTCTCCACGTTCAATTCCTTTCACTAACACTTCAGCCGTAGCCATATTCGTCGCTAGCGGTATAGAGTGAACATCACAAAGTCGCAGAAGTGCACTTACATCTGGTTCATGAGGTTGAGCAGTTAATGGATCTCTAAAGAAAATAATAAGGTCCATTTTATCTTCAGCAATTAGCGCTCCAATTTGTTGATCGCCTCCATATGGGCCAGATAAAAAACGGTTAATTGTTAAGGAAGTGGCTTCCATGATCCGTTTTCCGGTAGTACCTGTCGAATATAGTTTATGTTTTTTAAAAATTTGTTCATAAGCCGTAACGAAATTAACCATATCTGTTTTCTTTTGATCATGTGCGATAAATGCTATTCTCATTTGAATTCCCCTATTCAATAATATTTTCTAATCCGTAAATTAATGTATCTATTTTCATTACTGTATCTACAGACAACTGAATTCCAGGCATAAATGATGTACGATTAATCGAGTCATGTCTAAGCGTTAACGTTTGTCCTTGACCGCCAAAAATCACTTCTTGATGAGCAACTAGTCCTGGTAATCGAACACTATGTATATGCATGCCATCAATATTAGCTCCTCGTGCCCCTTCTAATTCTTCTTTTTCTTCTGGATGTCCCTGAACTTTTGAAGAACGCACTTCTTGGATTAACTGCGCTGTTTTTAATGCCGTTCCTGATGGCGCATCAAGCTTCCGGTCATGATGTTTCTCAATAATTTCAACATCAGGTAAATATTTAGCCGCTGCTTGGGCAAATTTCATCATCAAGATAGCTCCAATTGCAAAATTTGGTGCGATAATTGCTCCTAATTTCTTATCTTCAGCTATGTTACGTAATTCAACGATATCTTGTTCCGTAAACCCTGTCGTACCTACTACAGGTCTAACTCCATGATCAAATGCAATTTCCATATGTTTTCGACCGAACTTTGGTGCTGTTAAATCGATCAATACATGTGGTTCATGTTCAGCTAGACAGACAACTAAATCTTCATAAATTGGAATATCAACTGTAGGTTGTCTGTCAATATCTTTTAATAATTTTCCATTGTTTTTTGAATCGACAACTGCAACTAGTTGAAAATGGTCGGTTGACGTCACCATTTTTACTGCTTCACTTCCCATATTCCCTCTAGGACCAGCAATTACGATTTTGATTTTTTCCTCTGCCATTATGATTCCTCCTCAATTCTCGTCCAACGATTTGCATCTCTCGTTTTAAATTTTTCTAAAACTAGTTCTAATGCCTCATCTAAATTAATATTTAAAGAATTGGCAAAACATATAAGTACGAAAAAAAGATCGCCCATTTCTTGTTCCATTGAGCGTTCATCCTCGGAATGTTTTTTCGGCTTTTCCCCGTAATAATGATTCACTTCGCGTGCTAATTCACCTAGCTCCTCTGTCATCCGCGCTAGCATCGCTAATGGACTAAAATAACCTTCTTTAAATTGACTTATGTATGCATCAACTTCCCATTGCATATCTTTTAAGCTACGTTCTCCCATTCTCAACACCCCTTATGTTCATGTTAGCTAATTCATGAGCATTTGACAAATATTTATCGCATTGAAGCTTATTTTACAACATAAAATATTTTTTGTATTGTTTTCGAAGACTTAAACAATTAAATAAACAATTGCCCAAATTTTTCATATCCATTATAATATTCGATACAGTAAACATGCTAATAATAGAATACGTGTTCAAAAAGGAGGAAAAGGACGTATAAAATGAATTATCGCATAAAATTTAAAAATGTAGTTTTTATTCTTCTTGGATCTGCCATTCTTTCTTTTGGACTCGTATATTTTAATATGGAGAATAATTTAGCGGATGGTGGGTTTACCGGAATTACTTTAATCCTATTTTTTATGTTTAACTTTGATCCGGCCATTACGAACTTACTACTAAATATTCCATTATTCTTCGTTGGATGGTACATATTAGGCAGGCATACTTTTATCTATACTTTAATTGGTACATTAAGTGTCTCACTCTTTTTATATATTTTCCAACGTTATCCAATCATTTCATTACCTCTTCATGATGATATGACGCTAGCTGCTCTATTTGCTGGTGTATTTATCGGAGTTGGTCTCGGTATGGTATTTCGTTACGGGGGAACGACAGGCGGCGTTGATATTATTGCAAAATTAGGCTTTAAATATATTGGCTGGAGTATGGGAAAAACGATGTTTCTCTTTGATGCATTCGTTATAGCATCTTCACTACTTTATTTGAATTACCGTGAAGCGATGTATACTTTATTAGCCGTATTTATTGCTGCAAAAGTAATTGACTTTATTCAACAAGGTGCTTATTCTGCAAAAGCATCCTTTATTATATCAGACCATGTTCCTGAAATTGCGAGTGCTATCTTAAAAGAAATGGATCGAGGGGCTACTGTATTAAAAGGAAAGGGAAGTTTTACCGGTTCTGAAAAAGAAGTACTCTACTGTGTTGTCGGTAGAAATGAATTAATCCGCCTAAAAGGATTAGTTGAACGAATCGACCCACATGCATTTGTCACCGTTAATGATGTTCAAGATGTGATTGGGGAAGGCTTTACTCTAGATGAAGACAAAAAACCATTGGAAACATAGAAATATTACGTGACACATATATTAAAGGGTTCGGTTCTTGAGGAGAAAATAATAAATCAATGAGGGACATAAATCGAATTGTGATTTATGTCCCTCATTTTTTGATTGATCGCTGAAGTTAAATTATAAGAAAAATTTTTCTATTATTAGTCGTCATTATTCATCCCGATATACATTAATACAAAGCGGAGAAGTTCCATCACTGCTACTAATGCAGCAGCTACGTACGTTAATGCTGCAGCATCTAGTACCTTTCTTGTCTCACGTTCTTCATTATTACGAATAATTCCAGTAGAGACCATTTGGTGCATCGCACGACTACTTGCATTGAATTCAACTGGTAACGTAACAAGTTGGAAAAGTACAGCAGCAGCCATAAAAATAATCCCTAATAGAACTAATCCAGACATCCCCATAATAAAACCAGCTATAAGAATAATAAAAGAAGTATTAGACCCAAAGTTTGCTACAGGAACTAACGCATGCCGAAAACGCAAAAATGCATATTCTTCAGCATCCTGAATGGCATGGCCAACTTCATGAGCAGCAACAGCAGCACCTGCAACCGAATTTCCGTAATAGTTTTTTTCTGACAAACGAACTGCCTTTGCGCGTGGGTCATAGTGATCAGTTAACTCCCCACGTACTGGTTCAACAGATACATCATATAATCCATTATCATCTAATATTTTACGTGCTACTTGCGCACCAGTCATCCCGGATGAAGCTCCTATTTGAGAGTACTTTTTATATGCAGACTTCACCTTTCTTTGCGCCCAAAGCGGAATGATTAAGATAATCGCAAAATAAACTATAAACGCTCCTAAACCCATTTCATCAACTCACCTTTCGATGTATAAGTCGTATTAATAATAATTCTATTTTATATATCAAAAAAAGTCAATTTATAAACAAGCTATATTATGGCGAGTTAATGACATTTCTACATTGGTTAAAGTGAAATTTAATGATTTCTTTCTTTGACGCGCCGTTTTTCTGCACGATACTTTTTCCAGCCAACATAGGATAATGACATGATGATCATCCCTCCTATCGTTAGCATAACCCAAATGAGCGAAGGATCTGCACTATCTTCTTTAACTTGCTGATACAAATTTTGGAACTCTTTTTCCATGACAAATAATTGTTTCTGCATACTCGTATCATGAATCATATCAGTGCCATAGCGGTCCATAAATTGTACAAGTGATTCTATTTTTTGAACTTGCTCACCTTCTACACTCACTAATAAAGCAGGGCGAATCATCTGGTATAAACGTAAAAACTCATTGACTTTATGTCTAAAAGCTTGTGCATCTTTTTGCTGCATCGTGCCCTTTAATTCATTCAATGATTTCATAATGGATTGTTCTGAGCTTAACCAGAGAGGATGATGTGGACTTGCTAATGCATCAACAACCAGTCTAAATTCAGTCGCCAGTCTAACACGCTCAACGTGATTCATTGAAACAGCAGTAACTGATTCCATCGCTCGTTCAAATGATTTCGTTATGATTTGAAGATCACTCATCGATAAAGATGATTGTTGATGATCTATTGAAAGAAACTGCTTTGAAAAATAATCTAACAATTGTTTCGCTTCTTCATATTTTTCTTGTTTTACTAATTGTAACACCTTATCAGACGTATCATTTAAAGAACTCCAATACTCCTTATGTTCTGTAGCATAACTATATGATGGCATACTTAAGATCAAAATGGATATGATTATGAGTAAAAACGAGCGCATTTCGGTCCCTCCTTCATCTACTCTAAATCTATGAATAGGTGGACAAGAGTAGACCAATTTAGGACAAGTTTTTATAATAAATCTGAATAGCGGTGAATCATTCGAAACTTCTAAATAAACCAGCTGTGATTTGCTACGTTGACACTTTTTGTTTACGTATTATACTTGCTACTATCGTAACGAGAGCTTTAAACGGTCATCCCTAACCCCGTATAAATAAACAATGAATAACGAAAATACGCTAAGCCAAAAAGTGAAGTATCCAATATGATCGATATAAGGTTGGAGACTCCAAGAAACGTATGGGTGCATATTATACACATAGTCAATGATATCATTATGTAAAGTCCAAAGAGCAACAATCAAAAGGTGCCACCCTTTAATTCGGTAATAAGGTAAATAAAATACAGCTTGTAAGGCCATCCCTAAATGGGAAGCAATCAGCATATAATTTTGCCAACCTAACTCTGAACCAGTTAGCCCCGCTCCAATATTCATGGCGACCGCCCATAATCCATATTTAATTAAAGTCACCGCCGCAAAAGCCTCGACAAGCGGCAGATTTCTTCTTATGATAAAAGCAAGCAATGCAAATAAGAAAAACAAACTAGCCGTTGGACTATCTGGTACAAATAATAAAAAATGTGTCGGTGTAGCAGCTAGTTGATCTTTATACCAGTAATAACCGTAAATTGTTCCAAAAAAATTAATAATGACAAGCATATAAAGCATAAGTGGGTGACGAAACATTTTAAGAAATGAAATCATATAAAACACTCCTTGATTTCTAACAGATAACAAACTAGTGCTGTCAAAGCCTTTGATTAAACACTAGTCGAATAAATAATCCTTTTTAAGGGAAACTCATCATTTCAACAAATTTCAACCTTTCAAAAAAAGCTGACTAAAAAGTCAGCTTTCATCAATCGTAATTATTCAGCTTGTCCGTCATTGGCGATAAACTTAGCAAGGATTTCAAGCTCTTCCTCGGAACCTTCAAACATTCCAGGGGGCATTGCTCCACGTCCGTTGGTCACGATCTCTTTAATCTCATCCACTGATAATCCAGTTTCAAATAAGGCGTAACCGGCAGAGCCACCTTCCATTTGGTTACCGTGACACCCAATACATGATTGTGACGCATAAATTTCGTAACCCTCTGCTGTATCATCGATTTCATGTTCAATGATCGCCCCTTGCTTAGCTGCTGCTTCCCAGTCATGTTGGTCAACAGACTCCCAAGTTAAGTAAACTGTAGCGATAATCGCTAAAAGCATTAAACCTGTAGCAACAGGACGTCGCGATGGTTTTCTTTCTTTCCCAGTATCTAGCCATGGAGCTAATAGTAAAGCACCAAACGCTAACCCAGGAATAACAACTGCACCAAGTACAGTATAATCACCAGAAACATATTCATACTTTAATAATTGATACAAAAATAAGAAATACCAGTCAGGAAGTGGAATATAACCCGAGTCTGTCGGATCAGCCATACGCTCTAATGGCGATGGATGAGCAGCAGTCAAACATAAATAACCGATTAAAAATACCGCCCCAACCATCCATTCCTTTAAAAGGAAGTTCGGCCAAAACGCTTCCGTTTTACCTGGGTATTCAGAATAATCTTTCGGAATGTTGGGCTTTCTATGTTGCATATCTTTAACACGAGAGTCACCAACAAACTTCATCCCTTTACCACGATGCATCGATTTCCCTCCTTTATTAATTGTCTTTTATTTTTACAACGGTCCTGAAATACCTTGTTTACGAATCATGAAAAAGTGAGCTCCTAATAACCCTAAGAGAGCACCCGGTAAGAAGAATACATGGATCGCAAAGAAACGAGTTAACGTTGCTGCACCAATAATTTCTCCACCAGCAAGTAAAGTTTTCGCAAATCCACCGATAATTGGTGTTGCTTCAGCGATTTGCAAGCCTACTACAGTTGCAAAATACGCTTTCATATCCCAAGGTAATAAATAACCTGTGAAACCGAGTCCTAACATAACGAAGAAAATAAGTACTCCTACAACCCAGTTTAATTCACGAGGCTTCTTATATGATCCTGTAAAAAATACACGTAACGTATGTAAAAACATCATTACGATTACTAAACTAGCTCCCCAGTGATGCATTCCACGAACGATTACACCAAAAGCTACTTCATTTTGTAAGTATGCAACGGAATGATAAGCATTAATAATATCTGGAACATAATACATTGTTAAAAACATACCAGATAAAATTTGGATGACTGTGACGAAAAATGTTAACCCACCAAAGCAATAAACAAACGCTGAAAAGTGATGGGCAGGGTTAACATGCTCAGGCACTTCATGATCTGCGATATCACGCCACATTGGAGTAATATCGAGACGCTCATCAACCCAGTCATAAATTTTTTGTAACATGAATTACGCCCCTCCTATCCTCTTCGAATTGGTTTACCTAAATAAATTGTACCGTCTCTAACCTCTAAGTCATACACATCAAGTGGTCGTGTTGGTGGTGTTCCAGCTATATTCGTACCATTTAAATCGAAACGACCAAAGTGGCACGGACAGAAAAATTGGTTTTCATAGTCTGGATTTGTGTTCCAGTCAACCGTACAGCCAAGGTGTGTACAAGTTGGAGATAAGGCAATGATTTCATCACCTTTTTTGAAAATCCACGCCGATCTTGTTACTTCAGAAGTGTACCAAGCATCAACTTGTTCAAATTTAAAGTTAAATCTTTGTGGTTCCTCTGTAATTTCATCCACTTGTGCAACTGCTACTAAATCACCTTCAGCTCCAACTTTTAAAGCAGGGTCTAACGCAAAACGAGCCATAGGCATTATCATACCTGCAGCCATAAAACCGCCAACACCTGTTAGCGTATACGTTAAAAATTGACGTCTTGATACTTTATGATCTTTCTCACTCACTCTCTTTCCCCCCCTACGTTGTAAGTTAAGTCCATCCGGACATAATTTAACACATATAATACTAGGACATACTCATGATAGCTAACTACTCTTTCAATGTCAATCTTTTCAGAAGTCAAAATCTGTCGCATTTTAGAATATCAACGATTTTGCCACTTGTTTGTCAAAAAGGGAATAAGCTGCTTAATTTGCCCTTCTATCACATCAATCTTATGTTTTTGATCCATATGCTCTAAAGGGATCGAAGGTAGCCAAATAAGAGTTTCTGTCAAATCCTGTTTCACTTGCTCCCATTCAAAATCAGATGTGATAAAAATAATGTGGTTAATTTCATTTTCCTTCAGCTCCTTTTCCCAACTTTTTAGTCGTTCCATCTTACTATCCTTCTCACTTTTTAAATATGTAAATGGAGGAAACTCAATCACTCTACCTTGGAATTGACGTTCGAGCTCACTGGAAATAATCGAAATAAACTCTCCCATGGCAACAGTAGATTTTATTTCTTCTTGCCAGTTAATCGGGATCAAAGGAACAATCGCAGTATCCACATATTCTTTTGCTTGTAAATAAGTGTCCATCTCTTTAGCTAACCATCTCATCTATTACTCTCTCCTAACAACTAATAAAGTATTTATTACTATCTAATCTTATCGAAAAACAAACGAAAATAAAATAAGCTGATTTATAGGTTTTAGCTACTCTCTAAAGACTAACCAAACCCTTATAAATCAGCTTTACCTTTTTATTTCTTCTTTGTTAAGTTATTAAATGTTTTTTCATCTCTATTGTCTAATGCCTCATTAATTTCTTCGTACCACTGCTTTTCTCGAAATGAAGCTAACGCTTTATCAAGAAAAATCTCGGCTAGAATTGCATCAGAAGTTGCCATTTCGTTATCTGGCACGAACGGATTATCTTCAAGGACAGCAACATAATGTGAGTTCGTTTTTGCGTTTGAAAAATTCAACTGAATATAGACTTCCTCATTATTATTCAATCGAATATCGTGAAAAGCTTTTTCTGCATCCATCGTTACATGTTTTTGCTTATGAAAACTAAACGGGACATGATCGACGTCCGTCGTAGAAATAATTAATGCTTTCGGACAAAATTCAGCTCTTTCAACGAAATGGACTTTTTCCATTAAGTTTTCATCACTAATTAAGTAATTTAAAAGCCATGCACACTCTCTTCGTTTCAACTGATAGGCATTTAGAAACCAACGTAAAAACTCTTTTTTTTCGTAAACTGAAATTGTGCTGCTCATCCTGATTCCCTCCCCGAAAGGCTAATACATTTATTCACATCTACACGACAACCAGAAAGGATCTTATGTATATAATTATTCTTCATATCCTCATTCAAATCCTTTAATGAGAACAAATTTACTGTAGATCTTCTTCTAAATAATTAATTAACTCTTTAATGTGTAACCGAGTATCATCTATTGTTATTACCTGCTTAAGGACACGTAGACTTTCAATCCGCTCACCGTTTTCCATTAAAAACTTTCCATATTCCTCTAAAAAGTCAGCATCTTCACCGAAATCGACTTTTACAGCATCGAAGCATTCTTTCGCTTTATCCATTTCGTCACTTTCATATCTAGCAAGTGCTTCATACCATGTTAATACAGGGTCACCCTCACCTATATCTTTTAAATGTTCGATCAAGTCAATAAGGTCATCATAACGATTTTCGTGTTTTAAAAATGCCGCCAACGTTCGCACCGCTTCAAAATGACTTGGATTAATTGCAATCACTTCTCTTAAATATGCTTCACCTTGATTACTGTTATTCATTTTAAAACTTAACTTCCCGCCGTGAACATAAAGTTCCTCATTAAATTGATCAACATTCAGCCCTTCTTTAATTACCTTGAGTGCATCGTCAAAGCGGTGAAGTGCTTCATAACATTTGGCAAGGTAAGGATACACGCTACTAAACTCAGGATCAAGCTCCTTTAACGTATTAAATTGTTCAATAGCAAGCTCATATTGTTCAATCTGAAACGCCGTATACCCATAATTAAATAATGCATGTATGTCTAATTGTTGATCCAGGCCCTCAGCATAAAGCTTTAAGGCTTCTTCATATTCACCTGTACCACTATATGCTTCAGCCAAACGTAAAGCAATATTCATCCCATCCAATTTGACCTTTGCGTAATAGGCCTTCTTTAAATGTGGTAGACTTTTTTGAAAATCTCCTCTAGCTAAGTAAAAATCACCTAATCCATATGATACGATTGGCTCGTCTGGTGCTTTTTCAACTGCCATGAGTAATTTTTGCTCAGACACCTCATCTAAACCTTGCATTTGATATAAGTCCGCTAACAACAAAAGTGCTCTCAAATACGCAGGATCATCCTCTTTAATCTCTAAAAGCATTTCAATAGCTTCATCCTCTTGATCCAAGTCAATTAACAACTCTGCAGAAAATGTATATAGCTCCCCTTCATCAGGGTAAAGTAACATTAAGTCATCTACCATTTGCTTCGCTTTCTCAAGATGTCCTAACGAATAATAGGTTTCTGCTAATTCGAATTTTGTTTCATGGTTACTTGTATTCTCTAGTTCAGCTAATTGTGCCAGACCTTGATCAACTTTACCATTTTCTATTTTTTGTACTGCTTCAACAATCTTATGCATAAAAGCCTCCCGCTCAATCACTTACTAAAATTTGGTGCATCAGCGTCATTTTAATTCGACTTACCTCAGGAAAGGTATCCTATTTATACTATCTTATTTTCATGACATTTTGTAAATAAAAACACCACCATAATTTTATTATGATGGTAGCACAATTATTAATAAAAAATCTCTTTTGATGATTACACTATCATTACGCATTATTGACAACATTTCAATAATCTATAACTTTCTTAAACGCCTCACTAATCGGCAAAAAGTGTCTAGGTAACGTGATACGTACCTCTCTGCCAAAGCCTGGTTTGAAGTATACGTAATCACCAGCTTTTAATACTTTTCCCCGTAATACGACGACTGCTGGTTCGATCGGTATGATAGGATCAGGATCTTGTTCTGTTTCACCATTTTGAAATAAGATATAATCTACATGGCTGCCAACAATCAGTTCACTTTTCCTTGGGTAAAGGCCAATTTTTTTCGAAAGAACCTTTGGTAATGGTTCGTGTTCACCCGGAAACGGAAAATGCGTTGGAATTCGATATTGATTAGATATCATATCCCATACTTCAGCAAGCTTTTCCTCCAACTTCCTTGTCAGTGACGTTTCTGTCCATTGCGGAATGATTAATAGCTGATAAGTAAGCATTGCTTCTTTAATTCTTCCCCAAGCAACCCCTGTAATGTCGTCAAGTGATTGAATATTCACGATAATGACCGGCACTTTTTCAAGCCTACATTTTCGAATTAGTAACGGTGTTAGGCTGTGAATTGACGTTTGAATTCCGATCACAAAATCAATCGGGCTGTTAATAAGCTTATGACGAGCCAATCTTAGCTTCTTTTTTAGCTCATTAACTTCATCTACATAAGGATACGTAATAATCGTCGTACACCCTTTTTCAATCAAACGTTTAAACCGCATTTTATATGCTTCTTTGTGATCGAAATTCATTAAATTGAAATCATTCATAATATGTCCAGCAGCCAAAGTAAATCCAGTCAAATTTATTCGTGTGAATTGAAGTTTGTCCATTTTATCATTTACATAAGATACTGAGTCATTCTCAATGTAGTAGGATTTTTTTTGAAATGGATTACCTTCTTCTCTTTTAGCATCTGCAAGAATGTATTTCATCACTATCCCACCTTCCTTATATAGACAAGCTATGAGGAGGCAGATAAAAACATTCCAATTTTTCATTACTAACCATTTCTAACCTAATGCTTACAAAATAATAGAAGCGTATTAGCAAAAAAAAGACCTATTCGAAAACGTAAACGCTTTCAAATAGGTTTAGCAAGACGCTAAAAAGTCTATTAGTATGGATAGGAGTGGAGAGAAACCATACGCTAATTTTTATTATATAGAAAATACTGACAAAGTCAATACCTAAAATCAGAAAAATATAAATTATGGCTGTTTTCGTAAACTTTGTTGCTTTTGGACCGTTTTTTGCGCTATGCGTGAAGAGCCAAGCATCCGCTTGGCTTACGGTCCAAGAGCTAAAAGCAACAATCTTTGAGAAAAGAGCCTAAATTATTTATACAGTTCTTAAAAAAATGAAAAAAACTTTTACAGCAAGATGCAGTTGCATACAAACCGGAATACATCTACACCTTGCATTGAGAGTTCAGACATTCATGAAGCTAGCATAATATTATTTTAAATTGTTAATATGCTCAAAGAAATTAGGGTATGACACAGCAATGGCCCCACTATTTTCAACAGTAACATTACCATTAGCGATACATCCGGCAATGGCCATTGCCATTCCGATACGATGATCTCCATGACTATTAACCGTATTTCCTTGAAGTTGTACAGGTCCTTCTATGATCATGCCGTCATCTGTCGCTTCAATCTTTGCTCCTAGTTTCTTTAATTCACTTACGACCGTATCAATTCGATTCGTTTCTTTCACTTTAAGTTCTTCTGCATCACGAATCACAGTTTTCCCTTGGGCTTGTGTCGCTAATACTGCTATAACTGGAATTTCATCGATTAATCGTGGAATGATATCTCCATCGATTTCACATCCTTGAAGCTCAGAAGTAGAAATTACAAGATCAGCTACAGGCTCTCCATTTGTTTCTCTTTCATTCATTAATTCAAGATTAGCACCCATCTGCTGTAAAACATCTATAATTCCAGTACGCGTAGGATTTACCCCTACATTTTCAAGAACGATACGACTACTAGGAACAATTGCACCTGCAACTAAGAAAAATGCAGCAGAAGAAATGTCTCCTGGAACAACGATATGTTGTGAGGTAAGCTCTTGTCCACCTTTTACAGATACGGTCAGTCCTTCTCTTTGCACGTCCACACCAAAAGCTTGGAGCATTCTTTCAGTATGGTCTCGTGATAAATGGGGTTCCGTTACACTTGTAACCCCTTCACTTTGTAATCCGGCAAGTAAGATCGATGACTTCACTTGAGCACTCGCCACTTTAGAAGTAAAATCAATTCCACTTGTATGACCACCTCGGATTGATAATGGAGTCAAATCCCCATTGTTACGTCCATCAATAGTCGCCCCCATTTGTCGTAATGGTTCAGTAACTCTTGACATCGGTCGCTTCGCAATCGACGCATCACCTATGACCACCGAATGAAAAGGTCGTGTAGCTAAAATTCCTAGCATTAATCGAGTCGTTGTTCCTGAATTTCCAACATCGAGAATTTCAGTCGGCTCAACTAATCCACTCCAACCTTTACCGTCAACTTTTACTTTGTCACCACTGGCTTCTATTTGAACGCCTAATTTTTGAAAGCAATCAATTGTGCTTAAACAATCATCACCAGGAAGAAATCCTTCTATCGTCGTCGTTCCATTAGCGATCGCTCCAAACATAACGGCACGATGAGAAATTGATTTATCTCCTGGTACTTTTATAGTTCCGTTTAAGCCACCAGTCACTTTTTCTACTTTATTGTTCACTTCTCTCTCACTCCATTACATTAGTTTCATACAACTGGGATTTCAAACTCATCTCTGCCTTTTCTCGATCTTCATTTGAACGGAAGCTGAGCCTGAGGACACCCATAATATCTTCTCTCGTCTCAATAATACGAATGTTCGTTATACTAATATTTTCTTTAGCTAAAATACCAGTTATATCCGAAATAACCCCTGGATGATCGGGGACATCTACATATAAATCATAGAACGCAGGAATAGCACCTTTTTTGTGAATCGGTAATCCATCACGAAATTTCTTCGCGTGGTCAAAATACTGCCGGATCTTCTCGTCTTCTTCTTGTTCTATAAGCACTCTAACATAGTTCATTTCTTCTTGCCATTTATCTAACAACTCAATCAAGCTGTCTTTATTATGAATTAGAATATCACGCCACATGACAGGGCTACCTGATGCTATTCTCGTTATATCTCGAAAGCCTCCAGCTGCTAGCCGTGAAACTAGCGGATCTTCTTCCTCTATTTTTGCAACCTGGTGGACGAGACTGGCAGCCACGATATGAGGAAAATGACTAATCGCACCCGCGAGTCGATCATGTTGTTCAGGTGACATTTCGATAAACCGAGCTCTCGTTCCTTTTAACCAATTTTGCAGCTGAATGATTTTATTCATATTTGTTTGCTCAACAGGTGTTAGGATATAGAAAGCATTTTCGAATAAATGCGCTCTCGCTGCTTCGACACCACTTTTATGAGAGCCAGCCATAGGATGCCCACCGATAAATGTAACGTCCATTTCCTGCAGGCAATTTGCACTTTGGAAAATACGTTTTTTTGTACTTCCTACATCCGTAATGATTGCACCAGGTTTTAATTCATAGGTTGAAATATCTTCTATTAATTGTTCAGTTTTTGTAACTGGTGTTGCTAATATAATTAGATCTGCATTTTTCACCCCGGCTCGGATTGAATCGGCTACATCATCAATCACTTTTAAAGAAAGACCCATTTTTACTTGGTGTTCATTGATATCATATCCAACAATGTGGACTTCGTGTTCTCTTTTTATTGCTAATGCAATAGAGCCGCCGATTAATCCAAGACCGATAACAAATACTTTACGTTTCTCCACGTCACAATCTCCTTCTAGCCTACAGAGTTCACTTTTCTTTCTTCAAGCCAAACTGAGAGCTCTTGAATAATACCCGCATTTTCTTCCTGGCTCCCTACTGTTATTCGTGCACATGTAGGAAAACCGAGCGCATTCCCTGAACGAATAATATACCCTTTCTTTAATAGATAATTAAAAATTTCATCCCCTTGGATGCCGAAATCAATTAATAGAAAGTTCGTTTGAGTTGGGTAATATTTGAGCTCGTATTTCTCACAAAAAGTAACGTACTGCTGGATACCCTCTTTATTCTTTGCATAACAATCTTTTATAAATTGTTGATCATCCAAAGCGGCCATCGCAGCTGCATGTGCAAATGTTGTCGTGTTAAACGGTGGACGAACGGGTTCAATAAGTGAAATGACTTCCGCATTTGCTATGCCATAACCAATGCGAAGAGCAGCCATTCCATATGCCTTCGAAAACGTCCGTAAGATGACTAAGTTATTATATTGCTCTAATAACGGAACAGTTTCTGGAAAATCTACAGCTGTCACATACTCATAATAGGCTTCATCAGAAACGACAAGTACATCTTTTGGAACACGTGATAAAAACGATTTAAAAGCTTGTTCATTAACGTATGTACCTGATGGATTGTTCGGATTACATACCCAAACAATTCTCGTATTTTCATCAATCGCTTCAAGCATCGCATCTAAATCATGTACCCCATCAACAGACGGAACTTCCCGAACTTCAGCACCTTCAATGACTGCGTTTAACTTATATTGTGAAAAAGTAGGATCAGCAGTAACGGTATTCGTATCCGGCGTTAAAAATGTCCGACATAGCAATTGAATGACTTCATCGGAACCATTTCCAAATATAAGCTGATCTGGTTGTACATTTACAAATTGTGCAACTTTATTTCGTAGTTCTGCAGCATAACCATCAGGATAAATCGCTGTATTAGCCGCATTATTTGAAATCGCTTCTGCTACTTTTTTCGATGCTCCAAATGGATTTTCGTTTGATGCAAGTTTAACAACTCGCTCTAACCCTAATTCACGTTTAACTTCCTCAATCGGTTTTCCTGGCTTATAAGCAGGCAGTCCTATCACTTGTTGTTTTGCTTTCACTTGTTAGCACCTCTTTCTATGTAATTGTAAAATGATACAAGTTGGGGCTGACTCAAAAGCAAAGCGACAGGCACCTCCGTTCAATCCATGAACGAGTGAAGCGCCTGCACTTATGAGTCAGCCTCTACTTTAATAGTATAAGTTATACTTTTATAATATAAGTGAAAATCTATACTCCTATGTTACGACGAAATAAGTGAAAGAACAAATCTTTTTATATGATCAAGTCCATCTTTTCTTAATTTTTCATCCTTCAGCTGTTGCTCTACACTTTCAATCTCACGAATAATTGCACTTCCAACGATAACCCCATCACAATGAGATTCGAGCTGTTTTACTTGTTCATTGTTAGAAACACCAAATCCCACTACAACTGGAACATTACTATTTGCTCTCACATCTTCTAAAAACTCATACACTTTAGGGTGAAACTCATTTCGCACCCCTGTTACTCCTAAAGAAGAGACACAATATATAAACCCTTGAGCACTTTGTGCGATTTTTTCAATTCTTTGTTTCGATGTAGGAGCAACTAGTGATATAAGTTGAAGTTCGTTCTCTTTACATAACTGAGCAAGTTCAGTACTTTCCTCATAAGGGAGATCAGGAACGAGCAAACCATCGACCTGGCATTCTCTCGCTTTTTTCATGAATTGCTGTTCACCAAATTGAAGGACAGGATTGTAATACGTAAACGCAATAACTGGGATCACCAAGCCTTTTTCACGCATAAGCGGGACAAGCTCTAATGCTTTTTCTAGTGACATTTGTTGAGTTAGCGCTCGTTTTGCTGCTCGTTGAATGACCGGTCCATCCGCAAGAGGATCTGAATAAGGAATTCCGAGTTCAAGCGCATGTGCCCCTGCTTCTTGTAGTGTTAAAGCGATCTCTACCGTTACTTCTGGTGTCGGATCTCCTGCCATTATAAATGGAATAAACAACCCTTGATCCTGCTTGCGAACGTATTGTTCAAATCGTAACGTCATCCTTGTTCACCTCGCTCAACTTTCATTAACGTGTGAACATCTTTATCGCCTCGTCCCGATAAACATACGAGAATAATATGATCACTTGTTAACTGTTTGGCTCTTTCAAACGCTTTAGCTAAAGCATGCGCACTTTCAATTGCTGGAATAATCCCTTCTGTTACTGATAATTTTTTTAAAGCTTCAAGTGCTTCATCATCTGTTACAGCTTCATAGGATACTCGCTCGATACTTGCTAAATAAGCATGTTCAGGTCCAACACCTGGGTAATCAAGCCCTGCAGAAATAGAATAAGGCTCTATAATCTGTCCATTCTCGTCTTGAAGTAAATAGGTAAGCGAACCATGAATGACGCCTTTCGTTCCTTTTGTAATCGTAGCAGCATGTTGAGTCGTTGTTACTCCTTTACCAGCCGCTTCGACACCAATTAATTTGACGTCGTCATTTAAAAACGGATAGAACATACCAATGGCATTACTTCCGCCTCCAACACATGCGACAATTTCATCTGGTAAACGTCCTTCTAGTTCTAACATTTGTTTTCTTGATTCGTCGCCTATAATTCTTTGAAACTCTCGCACCATTTTTGGATATGGATGCGGACCGACAACCGATCCAATTAAATAAAATGTATCTTCAGCATTTCCAACCCAATATCGAATAGCTTCATTAGTTGCATCTTTTAAGGTTTTACTTCCAGATGAGGCTGGAATAACTTCTGCACCAAGTAACTCCATTCGAAATACATTTAATTTTTGCCGTTCGATATCTTCTTCGCCCATAAACACTTTACATTCTAAGCCAAAGCGGGCTGCAATCGTCGCAGTCGCTACTCCGTGTTGTCCTGCTCCCGTTTCAGCAACAATTTTCTTTTTACCCATCCGTTTAGCAAGAAGGGCTTGACCGATTGCATTATTTAATTTGTGTGCGCCTGTATGAAGTAAATCTTCACGCTTCAAATAAATTTTAGCTCCACCCAACTCTTTAGAAATGTTTTCTGCGTAGGTTACAGGGGTTTGCCTACCTGCATACTCTTGTAAATGATGATGGTACTCTTCAAAAAAAGTAGGATCTTGTAAAGCTTCCTCTAGTGCCTTCTCTAAATCTTCAACGGCATTCATTAACGTCTCTGGGACAAATTTGCCACCGAATGGTCCAAATCTTCCTCGTTCATCTGGATAGTTTGCGATCATAATGATTTATCCTTTCCTCGATCTGTGTGATCAACGTTTTATCTTTTATTCCGTTATATTCTATACCACTAGAAATATCAATACCGTACGGACGATAAGCTAGTAATTGGTCAATATTCGTTGGGTTAATTCCTCCAGCAATGTAGACTGGGGTTTGAAGTAAATTTCCTTGTTCAATATATTTAGGAATGTGACTCCAATCAAAGGTTTTCCCTGTACCGCCCCATTGCCCCTTTACTTTACTATCGATGATAAATGCGTCGACATAAGGCGAATAGTTTTGCAGGTCATTCCATGCTTCATCTTTATGATGAATAACTTTCCAAATCGGTTTGTTCACCCTCTGCTGCAATGCTTGAACTTCTTCTGGAGTCTCATGACCATGACATTGAATGATGTCGATAGGAGCTAAAGAAACTACTTTTTCGATTTCGGCAACCGATGCATTAACAAACAAAGCAACAATTTTTTTATTATCATAGGTTTTCACATTTTCAAGCCAGCTAGCTACCACATTAGCTCGAACCATCCTCTTACTCTCAGCAAACACAAAGCCAATATAGTCTGCATTGGAGCTGGCGACATTTTGTACATCTTGTAATGAGTGATTTCCACAATATTTAAGCTTTGTTTGCAACCGCTTCTCCTCCAAATAGAGCATTAATTCCGTCTTGTGGTGTCGTCGCCCTCATTAACGACTCTCCAACCAATATCCCGTTTGCTCCTGCTTTCCATACACGGTCTACATCATTTGGACTGTGAATACCACTTTCACTAATAAATAAGCTTTCATTTGGAATTAATGAGCTTAATGATTCAGTTTGTTCTAATGAAGTTTCAAAGGTTTTTAAGTTACGATTATTGACTCCAAGTAATTTGGGTGTGAACACTGAGAGCACTTCTTCTAGTTCTTCTTTAGAATGGACTTCTACTAAGCATTCTAGCCCTTTTTCATAAGCAATTGTATATAGTTCTTGCAATTTTACTGTTTCAAAGATACCTGCAATTAATAAAATCGCATCCGCCCCAATTCGAACACTTTCTTCAATTTGTAATGGACTAATAATAAAGTCTTTACGTAAAATCGGAATGTCCACTTCTTCTTTAATCGCAGTTAAATAGCTTCGATGTCCTTGGAAATACGTTTCGTCCGTTAACACCGAAATCGCATCTGCTCCAGCAACTTCATAAGCTTTTCCGATTTCAACAGGATTAAAATTTTCTTTTATTACGCCTTTTGACGGTGAAGCTTTTTTGGCTTCAGCAATTAAACCAATTTTTCGATTAGGTTGAGAGAGGTGCTTATAAAGTGATTTCCGCTCTACTGAAATTTCTGAAGGTAATATTAATCTATCAAGTTCTTCCACTTTTGTTTCAATAATCTTTTTAAGCATCGACACTTCCAACCCTTTCTTCTTGTAAATTGATAAATTGATCGTATACTGTTCCATTAGATAGTGCCTTTAAAACTTCGTCAACACCTTCTTTTATGGTAGAAACTTTGTTTGCAACATAAAGGCCCGCTCCTGCATTAAAAGCGACAATATTTCGAGCAGTTTCATTATTACCGCCTTGAAAAATATTTAATATCACCTGTGCACTTTCTTTAGGTGTATTCACCTGGATGTCGGTTAGTGGACCCCGAGGCAATCTAACATCTTCTGGTGTCAGAACATACTTCGAGAGCTTTCCGTCTTTTAATTCCGTTACAAATGTATTTGTATTAATTGAGATTTCATCTAACCCTTCTGCACCCGTTACTAGCATCGCTCTTTTTATTCCTAACTCTCGTAATGTTTCTGCCATTAGTTCACCGTATTTCTCATCAAACACACCCATTAATTGAGCTTCTGCATTCGCAGGATTCACTAATGGTCCTAATAAGTTGAAAATAGAGCGGAAGCCTATTTCCTTTCTAGGAATCGCTACATTTTTCATAGCTACATGATAAAGTGGTGCAAATAAAAAGCTCATTTTCTTTTCCCTAAGCGCATTGGCTGCCTCTTCTGGAGTTGTTTGAATTTGAATGTCTAACTCTTCTAAAACATCGGCACTACCACTTTTTGAAGAGACAGATCGATTTCCGTGCTTTGCTACCGTTACACCAAGGGAGGATAAAACAATCGCTGTAGCCGTAGAAATATTAAACGTCTTTGCGTGATCCCCACCTGTACCACAAGTATCAATGACTCCCTTTTCATTGTGCGGAATCGATATAGCATGCTCTTTCATTGACTTTGCAAATCCGACCATTTCATTTAACGACTCGCCTCGAAAGCGGAGAACAGTGAGTAAACTAGCAATTTGACTGTGTGTAGCTGCTCCTGACATTATTTCATCCATCACTGATTTCGCTTCTTGCTCCGTTAACTCTTCACCTTGAATACATTTTTGCAACATCTCTTTAAGCATTACTAATCGCCTCCTCCGCATTCTTTTTAACCATTGCTTCTGCTAATTGAACCGCATGTAAAAGGGCTTTCGCTTTATTTCTCGTCTCTTCATATTCATTTTCTGGGATAGAATCTGCTACAATTCCAGCTCCTGCTTGAACATAGGCTTTCTTATTTTTGATCACCAATGTACGTATAGCGATGCATGAATCAATATTACCATCAAACCCAAAGTAACCAATTGCACCTGCATAGATGCCACGCTCTGTCGGTTCAATTTCTTTTAAAATTTCCATTGCTCTAATCTTCGGTGCTCCTGACACCGTCCCTGCAGGAAATGATGAAGAAAAGGCTTGTAAAGGGTGTGTACCATCTTGTAAGCGCCCCGTTACCTTCGAGATGATATGCATCACATGTGAAAAATTTCCTACTTCTAATAATACAGGCGTTTCAACTGAACCATATTTTGCGACCCGTCCAATATCATTTCGAGCAAGATCAACTAACATATAATGTTCGGCTCGTTCTTTTTCATCTGCTAATAAATCTTTAGCTAAAGCTTCATCCTCAGCTGCTGTTTTTCCACGGGGTCTCGTTCCTGCGATTGGATGGATTTCCATATGCCCGTCTTGTATTTGTACAAGTCGCTCTGGTGAACTTCCGATAATTTCGTTGTCACCAATTTTGATATAAAACAAATAAGGAGATGGATTTACCATACTTAACACTCGATAAATATCCAATCCAGATACATTGATATCTACTTCAAATCGCTGGGATAAAACTGCTTGAAACACGTCACCTGAACGAATATATTCTTTAATTCGTTCTACATCTGAAAGAAATTGCTCTTTTTTATAATTCGACCGAACATTATCAAAGGATACATCAACTTTATAAGTTGGAGGTGGTAATACACGCTTATCTTTAGAACCGGCCATCATTTGCTCAACGACCTTTTTCATCGTGTCAACCGTTTTATTATAGATGGTTTTGTTTTCTTCATCACTTTTACCTGACCTTGGAAGAGAAATAAGATACATTTCTTTTTTCTGGTGATCATAGGCAATGACCAGTTCACAAAACATAAAGTGAATCGTTTCCTTGTTCGTTTCCTCTTTAGCAAGGACCGGCTCAAATTGCTCAACAGCATCATATGACACAAATCCAACCATACCACTATGAAATGGAATAGGAAGTTTTAACGGCTTTACATCAACATACTCTGTTACGTAATCAAACGCCTGTTGGAATGAAGCTGAATGATGTATGACCTTGTCTTGCTCTTTAACATAGAATTCTTTCCCTTTATTACATAAAAATAATTTCGGAAAAATTCCAATAAATGAAAATCTAGACCAAGGCGATTGCTCATCCTTACTTTCTAGTAAATAGACAGCGTCTTGTTCTAACTGTCGGAAAATTTGGATCGGTGTTAACGTATCTGCAAATAAATGGTTAATAACGGGGACTGTCTTAAATTGTTTTGCATCCTCTAAAAAAGATGCGACTGAGGTATTTAACATCGTTTTCACTCCTTATGATTATGAGTGAAAATGAATGCGAGAAGGTCTCGGGGAAAGTTATTTAAAATTACGGTTTTTCATATCATATAAAAACCCTTAAACTGACAGTTTAAGGGTATCATTAATAAACGTACTCCCTCTGCTCAGCTCTACTCAACTATTCATTCTCATCTCAGCTCTACTAATCAAATTTTTAACTAAAAGCTTCTTTATATTTATAATATAAAGAAATCCGACTCAACTTAACTAATCTAACTCTCATCTCAACTACTATTATCTTACCTTGAATCTTCATTATTTGTCAATTGTAAATCCGGTCGAAGCATAACAGCCTTCCCTAAATAAATATGCTCAACTTCTGCTTGAGGTATATCTGTATCGGCTGTGATCATTATTCGGATACATTTGGGTAAACTATTTGGTACTGGAATTTCTAAGGCGCACATAATAGGAACAAACTTCCAGCCTTCAAAACGTCGCAATGCTTTAGCTGGGAATGTAGCAGTCAAATCATGAGTAACGGTTACTATAATTTGAGCAACACCCTCTGGCTCGATTTGGTTTTTCGTAATCATTTCTTCGAGTAACTTTTCTGTTGCATCCAAAATAACTTCTTCTTCATTTACTTCAACTGTTGTTGCTCCGCGTATCCCTCTTATCATTTCTACTCCCCCTTTATAGCCTTTAAGAGCATCTCTTTGATCAGCTCTTCATCAACGCTAATAACCTCTACTCTCCCAAGTTCTTTCATTAGCACCATACGGATAATACCTTTATGGGCTTTTTTATCTTTTTTCATCGTATGTAATAATTGATTAGCATCTAAATTTGATGGTACATTTGTTGTAAATCCTAATTTTGTAAGCCAATCTTTTACATCAGCTACTGGTAATGATATCCCGTAGTAGCTTTCACTTAACTTCATCGCAAATACCATACCGATCGCTACTGCTTCACCGTGTGTCATTTTTCCATATCCGAGCTCTTTTTCAATCGCATGACCCAATGTATGGCCAAAATTTAAAATCGCACGAATTCCTGTTTCCTTTTCATCCTCACTAACAACCGCAGCTTTCACACGAATCGAACGCAAGAGAAGCTGTTCAGCTAATTCTCCTTTAATTTGTGTGAAATCATAAATGTAGTCTTTCAACCATTGATAAAATGAGGCATCCCAAATTAAAGAATGCTTAATCGCTTCAGCAAATCCAGACCGCCATTCATGCAATGGTAAACTTTGTAGCGCTTCCGGATCATATAAGACAGCTTCCGGCTGATGAAATGCACCTACCATATTTTTACCTAGCGGATGATTTATGCCAACTTTACCACCGACACTACTATCATGAGCTAGTAAAGTAGTAGGCACTTGAATAAATGGTATACCTCGCATATAGGTTGAAGCAACAAAACCAGCTAAGTCCCCGATTACTCCACCACCTAAAGCAATAATAAGGGAGTTACGATCTAAACTGTTTTCTAACGCAAACGTTTGTAGCTCATAATATTGTTGAAACGATTTCGACTGTTCCCCGGCAGGAACGATAAATTCGTAAACTTTTACCTCTTTACTTAACCCATTTTTCACATCATCTAAATATAAAGGGGCTACATGTGAGTCTGTAATAATTAAAACAGAGGTTAAAGCTTGCTTTAATGAATCAGGAAGGTATTCAGAAATTTTAAGGCGTATACCTTCACTAATCCATACTGAATATTGCTTAGAGGATGTATTGATGTGTAACTGTTCCATTAGAACAACCTCGCTTGCTCATTATGGCGTTCGATATTCTCCTTAATTTCATCAACTCGGTCGCTTCCAAACTTCTCAAGAAGTGCATTTGCAATCTCCCAAGCTACAACAGCTTCTGCAACTACCGATGCGGCAGGAACTGCACAGCTATCGGAACGTTCAATACTCGCAGCAAAAGGTTCTTTCGTATCGATATCGACACTTTGAAGTGGTTTATATAAAGTCGGAATCGGCTTCATTACACCACGAACGACAATTGGCATACCGTTTGTCATTCCACCTTCTAGCCCTCCAAGGTTATTCGTTTTACGAGTGTATCCATTCGCTTCATCCCACAGGATTTCATCATGTACTTGACTCCCAGGCTTACGAGCCGCTTCAAAGCCAATTCCAATCTCAACACCTTTAAAAGCATTAATGCTCATAATCGCTGCGGCTAATTTTCCATCTAGCTTTCGATCATAATGGACATGACTGCCAAGGCCAATTGGAACTCCTTCAATAACGATCTCCACAATCCCACCAATTGAATCGCCTTCTTTTTTCGCTTCATCAATGGCGTTCATCATTTTTTGTCCTGCTTCTTCATCTAAACAACGAACTGGAGAAGCTTCTGAACGTTCCTTTAAATCCGCCACTGACGTATAAGAAGTAGCTTCTGCTTTTACGCCACCGATTTCAAGGACATGGCCACCGACTTCAATGCCAAATTCTTTAAGAATTTTTTTGGCCACAGCACCAGCAGCAACACGAACCGTTGTTTCACGAGCTGATGATCGCTCTAATATATTTCTCATATCACGATGCCCATATTTAATCGCACCATTTAAATCAGCATGTCCAGGTCTTGGACGTGTTACTTTACGTTTTATTTCTTGCTCTTCTTCTTCGGTTAATGGTTCAGCACCCATAATTTTCGTCCAGTTTTTCCAGTCATTATTTTCAACAACGAGTGTAATTGGTGCTCCTGTCGTTTTCCCGTGACGAACTCCACTTAAAATTTCAACAACATCTTTTTCGATTTGCATGCGACGTCCTCGTCCATGGCCACCTTGTCTACGTGCTAAATCGATATTAATGTCTTCAGATACTAAATCTAGATGTGCTGGCACACCTTCAATAATTGTCGTCAACTGTGGACCGTGGGATTCTCCAGCTGTAAGGTATCTCATGTATACTCCTCCTCCAACCTTTTCTCTCTTTAACGCTTTTATGCACTAAATTATAACACAACTTTATTTTTTTGTCTTTTTAAATTTTTCTCTAAAACACATAACGACTATCCATGGTGAAATAATATTAGAAGTTTCAGTTTATCAGAAAATTTTCAAAAAATAAAGATGAACCCTATGTTCACTCCTATTGGCTGTTATACGCAGTAACCTTCATCTAATATCTACTCTATATAATACCCAACTTTACCACGAGTTCTTTTTAATTGGCTGTTTTCGTAAACTTTGTTGCTTTTGGACCGTTTTTTGAAAACCTTCACGCTATGCGTGAAGAGCCAAGCATCCGCTTGGCTTACGGTCCAAAAGCTAAAAGCAACAACCTTTGAGAAAAGAGCCTTTTAATTTTATGTACTCTACTATTTTTTGCGGTAAAAAAATGTATCCTCGGTTTCAAACCTATATATATGTGGATTAAAGATTTGTTCAGTACTGCCTACAAATAACACACCACCAGGTCTTAAAGCTGCACTGAATTTCTGATATAATTCATGCTTGGCTTCTTCCGTAAAATAAATCATAACATTCCGACAAACAATTAAATCAAAGTTTGTTTCAAAGCGATCTGCAAGAAGGTTTCCTTGCTTAAATTTGATTGCCTTTTTTATTTCATCCTGGATCGTATACCCAATGGAATCTTTCTTAAACGCTTTCTGCAGCACGTCTTTTGGAACATCCTTTATCGAACGCTCCGTGTAAAAGCCCACTTTTGCTCTTTCTAAAATTGCTCGATCAATATCGGTTGCCAAAATTGAAATTTGAGATAGTGGTATAAAATGACTGAGAATAATAGCAAGTGTATATGGCTCTTCTCCTGTAGAACAAGCCGCACTCCAGACTTTAGGACGCGAGGTTTCCTTTAGTAGCCTCGGTAAAATTTTCTTTTCCAAAACTTCCCATCGTTTCGGATTCCGATAAAATTCAGATACATTTATCGTCATACGCTCTAAAAATTCATCGAATAATTTTTCATCTTTTAGCATTGCCTGAAAAAAACTAGTAAAGTCACTATATCCTTTTTTTTCGCGTAATGATGTTAACCTACGTTTCATTTGTGCTTCTTTATATAGGTTTAGATCAATGCCAGTTTTTCTTTTTACATTATCTATAAATGGAATATAATCACAATTCATCTCAAGTTGTCCCCTCTTACAACAAACTCATATATTTCTTTTTATCACAAATCACCCGATAAAACTACAAAAAGTTACAAAGTGATAGATATATAGATAAGCAAAAGACTCCCGTTTAACCCCAAGCAATTCTGATTATTTTAGAATTAGGAATGCGAAAAGCAATACTTACATCTCGTCTCGTATAAATGAAGCTCTTTCTCACGCTTTTATAATTTCCTAGTTCAATAAAAAGAGAAGGCCTCTAATTATAAGAAGCCTTCTCACTATTTTTTATACCCATTTGCTAATCGTTTTATCATATGAGTTCAATTCTTCTTCTTTAAAGAAGATACCGATTTCACGAACAGCACTTTCTGGAGAGTCAGATCCATGAATAACGTTCATTGCTACTTGTGCTGCAAAATCACCACGGATAGTTCCTGGTGCTGCATCAGCAGGGTTAGTCGCTCCCATCATAGTACGTGCTGTAGAAATTACTTTTTCCCCTTCCCAAACCATTGCGAAAACTGGTCCGGAAGTGATAAAATCTACTAATTCACCAAAAAAAGGACGCTCTTTATGTTCAGCGTAATGAGTTTCAGCAAGCTCTTTTGTAACCGTCATCAATTTTGCACCAACTAAATTAAAACCTTTCTTTTCAAAGCGATAAACGATTTCCCCAACTAAGTTACGTTGAACTCCGTCTGGTTTAACCATTAAAAACGTTCTTTCCATTATAAAACCCTACCTCTCATTTTTCATGTTATGTAAAAGCCTTTTCGATTATATCAAATTTGGACGAATTATACAATAAAGTGAAAAATTTATGAAAAATAATAATGAGGTTAACTCATAAGTGTTTGCGCGCCTCGTTTTAATACAAAAAAGTTGCTACTAAATTATAATAGCAACTTATTATGAGGTTGAGGTGCCTGACACTATGCTACTTAAATCACCATCATTCAATAGACACTTTTTAAAACTTTCGTTTCCCTATGTATTTTGCGATTTCAAATAAATATTTTTTCGCATCAATGTTAGGTAAATCTTTTAAACATTGCAATGCCTTCTCTAAATACTTATCACTAATCGTAAGAGAGTATTCAATTCCCCCGGAACTTTTAATAACGTCTAACACTTTCTTCATGTCTACTTTATCAACGTACGGATCATCGAGCGTCTCCATGACTATTCGCTTAATCTCCTTGTCTTGCTCCATCGCATATAAAGTAGGTAATGTCACATTACCTTGTAACAAATCCCCACCAGCAGGCTTTCCTAATTGCTTTTCTGTGCCTACAAAATCAAGGACATCATCGGTAATTTGAAAGCTCATCCCGACAAAATACCCAAAATAATGAAGACGTTTTTGTATATATACAGGAGTATTTGCTGCAATTGCTCCTAATTCACAACTCACTGCAATGAGTAACGCTGTTTTCCGTTTAATGCGACGTAAATAATGTTTAAAGTTTTGGTTCCAGTTGTATTGGTCACGTATTTGTTCTACCTCACCTATACACATTTCCATCATCGCATTAGCTAGTATTTGATGTATTCTCGGGTTATCATAATAAGTTGAAACTTCTTGTGCTTTAGCAAAAATATAGTCCCCAGTATACATCGCTATACGATTATCCCATTGAGCTTTCACTGTTCGTTTTCCACGACGAGTTTCCGCATCATCAATGACATCGTCGTGAACTAGTGACGCCATGTGAATAAGTTCTAGAGGAACGGCAATGTTTTTTAAGGAATGAATATCATAATCACCAAATTTCCCTGCTAACAAAACAAAAACGGGACGAATTCGTTTCCCACCGGCTTTTAGAAGTTGAGTGGAAGCCTCACTTAAAATAATGTGTTCAGCTTGGACTGTCGCCTCTAATTCTTTTTCAATGATGTTAATATCCTTTTGTAATTTATAATAAATGTCAGCTAATTTCATTTCTTCCACCCTAAACTACATGGAATGACAATGGTCAAAAGCACTCCATAATGAAATTGTTTGTACCTTTTTCTTCAAATAACCTAATTCATATGCTAATTGATAATAATAATTTAACCCTTGAAGCATTTGATCATTTAGGTCATAGGATAATCCTTGAAAATACTGTTCCCAAAAAGCTTGCGTTCCACCAAAATTATTTTTTATATCTTTAATCATTGGTTGGAATCGTAAATCGATACTTTTCATTTTGCTATTGATAAGCTGTTGATACAACACACTTAATTTTTCAGGTTCTGTTTGAAGTACCTCATTTCTTACCGCAAATACAGCAAACGTCATCGGTAAACCAGTATGATCATACCAAAGTTGACCGATGTCATACATATAGTATTGATCGGATTTATTCCACACTGTCTTAATTGCATCATCCCCAATAAGAAGACATGCATCATGGTTTTCGAGCATCGATTCAAAATCAGGCTTCATAACCTTATACTGGACAGAAAATTCATAGAAACGTTCTAAAATTATTTTAAGTAAATGAACGGTTGTCGCTGAGCTTGATGTTAAGGCAATCGATTTTCCATTAAGCTCTTCAATTGGAATTTTTGAAAATAAAAATAGTGACCCTACTCGAGAGTATGCAGAAACAGATAAATTCGGTAATAGTGTATAGCGATCAAAATTTTCTCCATAAGCAAAGGATGAAATCCCACCTACATCCACTGCTCCAATGGCCATTCCACGATTTAACTCAGCTGGAATCTGTGGAACAAATCGACAATCTAGATCGTTTAATTTTTCACGATCTAAGTAATAAAAAGTCGGCAAAATATTCGTATACGAAATTTCCCCAATAATTAATGTCACTTTTTATCCCCCCAACGGGTAAAGAGCTCATGCCCTACACCTAAACTATCTAGTGCCTTACCAACGACAAAATTAATTAGGTCATCCATTGACTTCGGTAATTGATAAAAACCAGGCATAGCCGGTAAGATTTTGCCACCTACTTTTGATATTTTCAACATATTTTCCAAGTGAATTTGATTCAACGGCGTTTCTCTAGGGACAATAATTAACGGTCGTCCTTCTTTTAACATCACATCAGCTGTTCGTTCCAACAAGTTTCTTGATGAACCGTGAGCGATTCCAGACATCGTCCCCATAGAACAAGGAATAACAATCATTCCATCATTTTGATAGGAGCCACTTGCAATTGGCGCTGTATAATCTTGCAAAGTATGATATGAAAATTGTTCGCAATTTTCACCAAACAATTTTTGAATAACTTCAATTCGATTTGTCGTGTCAAGACCTAACTCTTCACGAAAAACTTGCCAGCCGGCCTCTGTAACAATTAAATGGATTTTATAGTTTTGTCTTATTAATTCTTGAACGAGTCGCACCCCATAAATGGCACCACTTGCTCCTGTTATACCAACCGTAAAAATTCCACGAAATTGTTTCATAGTATTAAGTCTCCTATAGTGAATACTAACATGACCATACTTATTACTCCATTCATTGGAAAAAATGCGACACCTACTTTGGATAAGTCATTCTCTGAGATAATCGAATGCTCGTACACCATAATCACTCCAGCAATCACAACACCGATCAGGTAAATCCAGCTTAAAGGACTGACGAAAAACATCGCTAACATGGAAAAAAAACTTAATACATGAAGTCCTCTTGCAATTTGCAGCGCTTTTTTAATGCCAAAAAAACTAGGAATGGAATAGAGGCCGACTTTTTTATCGTAGTCCGCATCTTGTGTAGCATAAATCACATCAAACCCTGCAATCCAAAACACGACGGCCAAAAATAAGAATGCCGCAACCCAAGGTAGTGTACCCGTCGTTCCTACCCAGCCACCAAGAGGTGCAATTCCAATTGTAATACCTAGAATAATGTGACAAGCCCATGTAAATCGTTTCGTATAAGAATAGATAAATAGGAAAAAGACGGCTATCGGCAATAAATAGACAGCGAGTACATTTAATTGATACGAAGAATAAATTAGAAGTGCAAAAGATAAAATAGTAAATGCAATGACCTCTACTTTTGAAATAAGATTTGCAGGTATTGCACGGTCAGCTGTTCTTGGATTATGCTTATCAATTTTTTCATCAATGAGACGATTTAATGCCATAGCTGCACTTCTAGCGCCAACCATAGCTAAAGTAATCCAAATCCACTGATGAAGAGTCGGCCACGAGCCATTTACCATTATACTGCCAACAACTGCTCCTAAAAATGCAAAAGGCAGTGCAAAAACTGTATGTTCAAATTTAATCATTTCCATGATGATTTTTATTTTTTTTATCACTTTATTTTCCCCAATTCTACTTCTCTCTTTAAATATTTTACGATTTTTTTCCTAAATGCATGGCGCAAACTCCGCCAGAATAAGATTTAACCTCAACGTCTTTAAAACCAGCCTTACGAAACATCTTTGCTAGCTCTACTTTACCTGGGAAATTTAACGTTGACTCTTGCAACCATGAATACTCATCATAGCTTTTCGCAAAAAGCTTTCCAAACATCGGCATAACAAACTTAAAATAAAAAAGGTATAGCTGCTTAAAGCCGATAAGTGTTGGTTGGGATGTTTCTAAACAAACTACTTTACCCCCTGGCTTCAGGACGCGGTGCATTTCTTTTAGAACTGTCATATAGTCCGGTACATTTCTCAACCCAAATCCGATGGTAACATAGTCGAATTGATTATCATTAAATGGAAGCTCCATTGCATTTCCATGTAATAATTCTACCTGTGGGAGCTTCGCATCTTTCACCTTTTTCTCTCCAACTGTCAGCATATTTTTGCTGAAATCTATACCATATACTTTTCCAGTCGGCCCAACCGCTTCTGCTAAAGCGATCGTCCAGTCAGCCGTTCCACAACAGACGTCTAGAGCTTGACTACCTTCTGTTACTTGCATCTTTTTCATCGTGTCTTTACGCCATGCTTTATGTCGTTGAAAGCTGATTACAGAATTCATTACATCATACTTCTTGTAAATCGACTCAAAGACTTGATGTACTCTTTGTTCTTTTGTTTGTGTCATTTTTTACCCTTCTTCCGCAACTTTTTCACTATAATTTATTGGTGAAAATAGTCGTTCCATTTGTTTCAAAATAAACTCTTGTTGAAATAACGGGTCTTCTAAATACTTTTCGATCCGCTCTTTTCCTTCACTAATTCTATGATTAAGGATTTCTAAAATTTCATCGTCCTTTAGTTTCGTTTGTTGGTATGTTTTCTCTTTTTGATCATTTAAAAGGGCTCGTAAAATCGATAATTTTTTTCCTTCAAACCACTGGTCTCGTTCAAAAAGCATTCTCTTAAGAAAGAAGAATTCAGCAATGATCTTCTTCCAATGTGGTAATTTAAAATGTTCAGCTAAATTTTGAAGTAAGACTGATTCTATAGAACTAATATCTTCTCTAATTTCAGCAAAGCTTAAATCTTCGTTTTGATAGATATTCATTTTATATTCATTAATCTCTTGAATGGATAAGCTATACATTCGGATCATTGAGATTTTACCAGCTTCTGCTAGCAATGAGTAATAGAGACTACAAAAATAATCTCCAGCAAGCACCGTGAGTTGCCGATTTTTTTTCACGTAGTCTGAATTAATTTTGTTAAGGGAGACTTTTTCATGTGTATTTAATGCTGCATCAACGAGAATAGCAGATAATGCATACACTTTAATATCCTTTAGTGGTACTCGCTCAGATAACATCGCATATATAAATCGAAGCTTGTCCTCATCAATAATCGGTTTTTGTACATACTTTTGTAAAAATGTGTGTTTCGTGATCGAAAAAAATTTTTTCTTACACTCGTTCACATGTTCATTCAAATCATTCATCATCAAAGTCCCCCGTTAATCTTTTGTGCGCTATTTATTTTTATGTATTCATTAACGTCGAACTATATTATATCATAATTGTAAAACGTCAATAAACACGTTTACAAAAAGTCACTGTCAATTTCATAATGGAAACTTTACCTTAATTAAGTAATATTAAAAGAAAGCAGGGGTTTCCTGCTTTTTCTACACTTCAGTATCCATCTCACCATGACTTGTCTGAATAACGGCCTTCCCACGCACTTTAATAGCAGACGTATGTTCAGTAAATTGTGCAATCATTATTTCACCTTTATCTAATTTTTCTAAATGGTGAAAACGAGTATCGGAACCTCGTGTTAAACCGATTACATTTACTCCGTCTTCTTTTGCCTTAATTAAAATGAAATCCTGTGCCGAACTCATTCAAAAGCCCTCCTCTTCTTAGCCTTTATTATAAAGAGCTTCAATAAAATAACTATCCCCTATTCAAATCTATTTGTCAATGACATAAAGTCATTCTTATCCTTTTATAAAGGATAAGACTTCAGCACGTGCTGTTGAATCTTCAGCAAATGTTCCTCTGACAGCAGAAGTTACTGTTTTCGAACCTGTTTTTTTTACTCCGCGCATCGTCATACACATATGCTCAGCTTCAACAACAACAATTACTCCGTGAGGATCCAACTCACTAACTAATGTATCTGCTATTGTTGATGTAATTCGTTCTTGGAGTTGTGGTCTCTTTGCAACTGCATCAACTGCACGAGCAAGCTTACTTAGCCCAGTTACTTTTCCACCTCTAGGGATATATCCAACATGAGCTTGTCCATAAAATGGAACTAAGTGATGTTCGCACATTGAAAAGAATGGGATATCCTTAACGAGAACAATCTCTTCATGATCTTCACCGAAAATCGTTTGAAAATGTTCGGCTGGATCTTCATTTAACCCACTAAATACTTCTTGATACATTTTTGCTACTCGCTTTGGTGTATCTAATAAGCCTTCACGATTCGGATCCTCTCCGATAGCTTCTAAAATCATTGTGACACCTTGTTTAATTTTTTCTAAGTCAAAATTGTTATTCAATATAAATGCCTCCATTCAAAAAACACTCTATGTAAAATGACAATAGGTAAGCTGAAGAAATTTTAGCATAAGGAACCTATGAAAGCAAAAAAAACGATCACTAAAATGGTGCCTGGCACCTTTAGTGAGCTAAAGGTGCCAGACACCACTTTTTACTTTTTATAGGATAATGGCAATTAATCCTCCAGATCCTTCATTGATGATTCGTTCTAATGTTTCTTTTAATTTATAACGTGCATTTTCCGGCATAAGTGAAAGTTTCGCTTGGATTCCTTCACGTACGATCGAATTTAGCGATCTTCCGAAAATATCAGACTCCCAGATTGATAATGGGTTATCTTCAAAGTCTTGCATTAAATAACGAACGAGCTCTTCACTTTGCTTCTCTGTGCCGATAATTGGTGCGAATTCTGATTCGACATCCACTTTAATCATATGAATAGATGGGGCAACGGCTTTTAAGCGAACACCAAATCTAGATCCTTGGCGAATGATTTCTGGTTCATCTAAACTCATATCCGTAATCGCAGGTGCAGCAATTCCATAACCCGTTTGCTTCACCATCCGTAGTGCATCTGCTACTTGATCATATTCTGCTTTGGCATGAGCAAAATCTTGCATCAATTGTAACAAATGATCTTTCCCACGAATTTCTACGCCTACAACTTCTTTTAAAATCTGATCATAAAGGTCATCTGGAGCATAAAGATCAATTTCAGCTACCCCTTGCCCCATTTCTATACCCGCAAGTCCCGCTTGATCAATGAAATCATATTCCCCAAATTGTCCAACAACCCGGTCAACATCACGTAGTCGTTTAATATCCTTTACTGTACTTCTTACTGCTTCTTCATAGCTTTGACGTAACCAATGTTCTTCTTTTAATACCATTACCCAGCTTGGAAGGTTTACATTCACTTCATGAACTGGGAATTCAAAGAGCACTTCTCTTAAGACGTTATTTATATCTTGATCTGTCATACTCTCAATACTCATCGCAAGTACTGGTACATCGTGCCGCTCTGAAATTTCCTGACGAAGTATATCAGTGTCAGGGTGATGTGGTCTTACACTGTTAATGATGACGATAAACGGCTTTCCTACTTCTTTTAATTCCTCGATGACTCTTTCTTCCGCTTCTAGATAATCATACCGAGGGATGTCGCCGATTGAACCGTCCGTAGTAACCACAACGCCTAACGTCGAATGTTCTTGAATAACCTTTCTCGTTCCAATTTCAGCAGCTTCTTGGAACGGGATCGGTTCTTCATACCAAGGTGTGTTAATCATACGAGGGCCGTTCTCATCCTCATACCCTTTCGCACCTGGAACAGCATATCCCACACAATCTACTAAGCGGACATTTACGTCCAAGCCTTCGTCGACATGTATAGAAACCGCAGTATTTGGAACAAATTTTGGTTCCGTTGTCATGATCGTTTTTCCAGCTGCACTTTGAGGTAACTCATCTTGAGCTCTAGCTTTATCTCCTTCATTTTCAATGTTGGGGATTACAACAAGCTCCATAAACTTTTTTATGAAGGTAGACTTTCCTGTTCGAACAGCCCCTACCACTCCAAGATAAATATCGCCACCAGTTCGTTCTGCGATATCTTTGAAAATATCAATCTTTTCCACGTGATCCCCTCCCGATCATGTATAAATTTAGAAGTTTGCATTCTAACACCGTAATTGTTGGACATTACATACTTATGTCGTTGTCCAAAAAATATGACAACCCTAAAAAAAAGAATAAATATTTACAAAAAAACGTCATATGTGCTCCAAGGTGCAGGCAAACTTCATTATTTAACATTGTTAAGAAGAAGCGCATTTTAGATTTCAAGACACATAACACTCCTTCCTCTTGTATGTATATGACTGGGAGAAAACTTTATAACTCTTTAGCACATAAAAAATACCACAGCATTTATACACTGCACTAGACAAGAAAAGCGGAAGCGCCCGTTTAGCGGCGTATGGACTGGAGCCCTCCCGTATGAGATAAAGGAAACACGGCGAGATTCATCGAGCCGATGTTGACTTATCGTAAGGAGGAGAGCGAAGTCTACTAGACGCTGGGCGCTGCAGCTAGACATTAGAAAAGCGGAAGGTGTCTGCTTATCGGCGACAAGCGCTGGAGGGCCAGCAATTAGTGTCTTGACTTTTAGACACGTTGGATGGACCGAAGCGACCTCGAGCCGATGACACCTGAAGCTAGACATCTTCGAAATTTATACTTTCTTACTCGCAAAAAACAGGCCCTCTAATAGGAAAGGGCCTACCACTTATCATTTATTTAATTAGTTTGTTCTACTCTTCCGTAGACTAAATCCATAAAATAATCCGGTTCGCCTTGCTCATTAATCGTATAAGGAATAGAAAATACGGGTACAAATGGATAATTTTTAACTAATACATCTCTAATATCATCACCATATGAATAAGAGTGATCAAACTGTTGTAAGGCCATATTAATATCCATCCGATAATCAATTAAGATTTGGCCACTATTGTCAATAAGTAGTGGTAACTCATTTCCAAAATAAGGGGTTCTTACAGTTGGTGCTTCTTTGTATTTAAGTTTATCAAATTTTAGTGTAAACAATCCTGTATCAATCATTTCATCAATTGGCGCCAAATCATTTTTACGCATGTATTGATTTAATTCCATTTGTAACTTTTGAATCTCACGCATTACAGATAAATCAATAAGTTTAACTTCAGCCTCGTCTTCTTCGACATTTACTAATACATACTGATACACTCCACCATTTTCAAACGAATTTCCAGGTGGATTTTGTAAATAACGAGGCACTAGTTGTCTAAAATCGACAGGATACTTCTGGTAGACTGGTGTATCCATTTCTCGATTTTGAATCGGTAGCACTCCTGTATCAGCTTTATATTGATTAACTGCCTGTTGGACGGACATTAATTGATCTGGATACGGAACTTGATTTTCTACTCGCTGTTCACTCGGATAAAGACACCCCGTTAATAAAAATGTTACTAATATCATAATAATGATTCCGTCGAATTTCTTCATAATATATCCATCCTATTTTTTTATAATGTAGCCGTTGGTCCTCCAATTACAATTAAAAATACGATGAGACCTGATACCATAAGACAAATAAAAGAAAATGCAAGAACAATTCCTTTAAATACCCCTTTTAGTTTTAATCTGCTAAAAACAGCTGTAGCAACTGAAACAAACATCAAGAACATGGCAAAAAAGGATATATACATATTGATCATCGCTTGTGACATTCTCTCAGACCTCCTTAATAAACAAAATCTATTATATCATAGCAAAACTTTTCGATGAAGACTTGTCCAAAAAGAAAAAAGCTGGAGAATAGGGGCACCTATCTCCAACCTGACTAAATACTCCACCCTCGGGTTACAGCCTTCATGATAGCCGTTCGTTACATTATATGCTATAGGTGCTTTCTTGTCTTACACAGGAGCCTATTGTTCCACCTATTTCTTACCAAACATTTTCGATAATGAGCCTAAATCCATCGGCATGTTATTATTAATTATTGCATTTACGATTTGATCTTCTTTTTCTTTGGATACAGGTTTATTTGCTAGGCGAGCCACTTGTGCAATTAATTGTCGAACTGTTTTCTCATCTTTTAGGTTAGCATTACTTACTGATTGAGCCAGTTTAAAAATATCTTCTTGCTTAACATTTGTTTTCTTTTCGATATTATCAAAGAAATTAGACAATGTATTGTCCTCCCTCATGAGTATTGTCATCATATCGTATGCGAACCAAATTTCGCATGTGCATGACTACTCATAAATAGGAAAAGCGGCCCGCTAAGCATTACCATTACTAGTATTAGGAAGAAGACCTGATAAGTCCTCTCCTTCATGCTTCTTTACACGGCCCATTAATTCTTCAACTGCGTCTTCAGGTTTTTTACCATTGAATAATACATCGTACAATGCACTTGTAATGGGCATATCAACATCAACCTTTTTTGCAAGTAGATGCGCAGCCTCTGTCGTTCGTATTCCCTCAACGACCATCCCCATATGTTCAAGTACTTCATCGATCGATTTTCCTTTACCTATCATGTTTCCCGCTCGCCAATTTCGACTATGAACACTCGTGCAAGTTACAATAAGATCACCTAATCCAGATAGTCCTGAAAAAGTTAATGGGTTCGCCCCTAATTTAATTCCAAGCCTTGCAATCTCCGCTAACCCTCTTGTCATAAGAGCTGCTTTTGCATTATCTCCAAATCCTAGACCATCAGTTAACCCAGCACACAATGCTATTATATTCTTGAGTGCTCCTCCAAGTTCCACACCAATTAAATCAATATTTGTATAAACACGAAAACTTTGGTTCATAAATAAATCTTGAACATATTCAGCGGCATCCATATTTATTGACGAAACGGTTACAGTCGTAGGCTGTCTGCAACTAACTTCTTCTGCATGACTAGGCCCCGATAAGACGACAACAGGGTTTGGATATTCTGATGTTAACTCCTCTTCAATCATCTCAGAAATTCGCTTTGATGACGATGGTTCAATCCCTTTACTCGCATGAATAATTGGCACGCCTACCCGTATATGAGGAAGAATTGCTTTTACAACCGTTCGTATTGATTTCGTCGGTACAACGAGTAAGATGGCCTCACTCTCAAATAAAGCCAATTCGATATTTGTGAATGCTGTAATATTTTGAGGGAGATCCACCCCAGGTAAATACTGTTTATTTGTATGCAGTTCATTGATTTCTGTTACTTGATCCTCTCTTCTTGCCCAAAGACGAACGTTATGACCATTATCAGCTAAAACCATTGCTAAAGCTGTACCCCAACTCCCTGCACCTAATACTGCTATTTTTGACATATAACAACCCCCCTAACATTCAAATCCGTTGAACTAAGTCGTAAAGAGAGGGAGAAAAACGTAATCTCTCCCTAGCTATGAATGTTATTTTATAATATCAACTTGTCGCTTTTTTACCTAGTTTATTTTCTTTACCTTGGAAAAGGCGAACAACATTTTGACGATGTCGCCAAAATGATAAGATTGTTACAACCAAGCTTAAATAAAAATAGGCCATTGGGTACTCATATATGTTCGATAATGCTATCGTAGCAATCGTTGTAGCTACCATAAACAATAATGAGCCTAGAGAAACATACCGAGTTAAAGCAATACTAACGATTGCAATTACTCCACCAATTAACGCTGGAATAAAAACGATGGCAGCCATAACACCAATTGTAGTCGCAACACCTTTCCCACCACGAAACCCATAATAAATAGGCCAGTTATGTCCGAGTATTGAAGCTAGTCCAGCTAGAGCAGGTGCCCAGCCAGGACCGACAATCCATAATGTGACTAAAACAGCAAAGATCCCCTTAGCCATATCTAATAATAAAACTGTAACTGCTGGACCTACACCAAGTACGCGTAATGTATTCGTCGCTCCAGCATTACCACTACCATGTTGACGGATATCAACTTTTTTAATCTTTTTCGTTATAATATAACTAAAACTAATTGAACCAATTAAGTAAGAAATGACAATTGCAATAAAAATTTCCATTCAACTCTCCCCTACTAACGATAAAGTGAAACAACACGTGAGGTATCCTTTGTAGTCTTACATTGTAGTTTAACTGCTATTAAACTACAGAGAAAATCAGAATTCATCAATCACTTTTCTTTCGAGCGAAAATTTTAATTGGTGTTCCTTCAAATTCAAATGTTTGTCTTAAACGATTTTCTAGAAAACGTTGATAAGAAAAATGCATTAGCTCAGGCTCATTCACAAAGAAAACAAAAGTTGGAGGACCTACAGCTACTTGAGTCGCATAATTAATTTTCAGACGCTTTCCTTTGTCCGTCGGTGTTGGATTCATCGCAACAGCATCCATAACCATATCATTCAACACACTTGTAGGTACACGTAGGTTGTGGTTTTCTGACACTTTTTGAACCGTTGGCAGTATATGTTGCAGCCGTTGTTTTAGCTTCGCTGAAGTAAACAAGATTGGCGCATAACTTAAAAATAAAAAGTGATCACGAATTTTTTGTTCGAAATTTTGCATCGTCTTGTCATCTTTCGCAATCGCATCCCATTTGTTAACAACAACAAGAACTGCTCGACCTGCTTCGTGGGCATAGCCAGCAATTTTTTTATCTTGTTCGATAATACCTTCCTCAGCATTTAACACAACAAGAACAACATCTGAACGTTCAATTGCCTTTAAAGACCTAAGGACACTATACTTTTCTGTTGTTTCATATACTTTTCCACGCTTTCTCATTCCAGCCGTATCGATCAACACATATTCTTGACCATCTCTTTGGAATGGAGTGTCTATCGCATCCCTAGTCGTTCCTGGAATATTGCTAACAATGACTCGCTCTTCACCAAGTAATGCATTGACTAACGAAGATTTCCCTACATTCGGACGACCAATCAAAGAAATACGAATAGTATCTTCATCATATGGATCTTCTTCTTCATCCGGAAAATGTTTAATTACTTCGTCGAGCAAATCGCCTAGCCCTAAACCGTGTGACCCAGAAATAGGTATAGGATCCCCTAGTCCCAAAGAATAAAATTCATAAATTTTCTCTCTTTGTTCTGGATTATCAATTTTATTCACACCTAAAACAACAGGTTTTTTCGACTTAAACAACATTTTGACTACTTCTTCGTCAGCACCTGTAATTCCTTCTCTTCCGTTTACAATAAAAATAATTACATCAGCTTCTTTTATCGCTAGTTCAGCTTGTGCACGCATTTGAACTAATAATGGTTCATCACTAAGCTCAATTCCACCGGTATCGATTAAATTAAAGTCGCGATGTAACCATTCACCTGAACTATAAATTCGATCACGAGTCACTCCCGGCATATCTTCTACAATTGCAACTCTTTCTCCAACAATTCGGTTAAAGATCGTTGATTTTCCTACGTTAGGACGTCCAACAATGGCAACCACTGGTTTGGGCATATCCTCACTACCTTTCTTTCTATAATTGCACTTACGAATAGTGTTGTATTGTAATTGTCCTACGGATGATTTTGGTAACACAACTAATCTATTCTAACAAATTTACACACCATTCGACAATTAGATTATTTTTTTCACACACTGATATAAAGGAACGGCCTCTAATATCATAAGTTCAAGTAAGACATCCACTAATAGTATTAACGAAAAACACGGATATCTTTCCCTCTCGTCGTAGGTAGTTTTTTTACATAATGACTCATATACTCACAGAATTGCTCAAACATGTGCCAACTAATAATAAACACACAAGAAAACGCAATTAAATCAAAGAAAGTACCTGTTCCAATCGTTTGTACCCCATAAATGGTCGATAGAAATTTTTTAAACAAAAATTCACCTTGAATAAGACCTGACATCGAGATTGCAAGTCTCCCACGGAAATCCTTAACTAAAATAATTGTTACAATAACAACTAAAGTAGAAATAACCCACCTTTTATCAACGATTAAATACATTACTGGATCATAAAGTTCTATTAAATGAAGGCCTGCAAATAAAAATGTAATAATCATGGAAATAAATAGCAAATATAAAATCGTCAATGACTTATATTTTGATAAACACCAATAACAAAGAAGCGCTGCTATCATATAACCTAAAGAAACTTTGTATATAGCAACGGAAATATATTTATTAAATACAATTATGAGAACGAGTAACCAAAAGGCTAACCACGTACGTTTTTTAGATTTTTTTAGATAAAAGGTACATATTATCCAGCTTATCCACATAAACCAAATAAACCAAATCCCCTCCATGCGCTCACCACCTTATCTTTAACATTATGTACAATTCTAAAAATACTAATCATCGATGTATAAAATAAGACAGTCTGTGAGACACTACACAAGATTCATAGTAAGAAGGAGGAATAGTAAATGGGAAAAGATCGTCAAGAGACAAAACTAAGGAAGTCTAATAAAGTCGAACTTGACCGAGATCAAGATTTAAAGTATAGCGGCGCAACAAAGCTAGAAGGGCCGGATGAAGCACGAAAACGCCAACGAAGCTGACAGAAAGAATAATTTTTATCAAAACCTTCAAAGTAAAAAATTATAACGCGACTACTAACGTCCTAAGTGAAGTAAACCACTTGGGACGTTTTTTGATAGCAGACTACTATTACGGCTTTTGAATTTTCCTATGCAAAAAAGAGACTGAATCAGCCTCTTTTCTGCTTGTCTTCAATTTGATTACCTTCTACTGTATTCCTCTGTTGCAAATCCTCTTTGCTTCAGCCAATGGTCTGTTGGACCACTAATGACAAGGGGAACCTTTTGCAAATCAGCAATCGTATTCACACCAAGCGCTGTCATTAACATTCTAATTTCTTGATGCATATCTTCCAGTTCTTGAACGACACTTTCTTCACCTTGATCGATTAAAATTTTCAAGAGAAAACCAGCTAATCCTGTAGCTGATGCACCTAGAGCAATCGACTTGACGATATCAAGAGAATTTTGTATACCACCTGAAGAAATGACATTCAAACCTGGCTGACTTTTTACGACTTCAACGATAGAAGCTGTTGTTGTGATACCCCAATCATTAAAAAAACGAAGCGCCTTTTCACGTCTCTTATTTTCAATTTTTGAAAAGTTAGTACCCCCAAAGCCACCAACATCAACAACAGATACGCCAACATCAGCTAATTTTTTAGCTGTTTCTTTACTCATCCCATATCCGACTTCCTTAACAATGATAGGAATGGGTAGTGCATGAACGATTTTTTCAATTCGGTCAAGAGCTCCTATAAAACTTCTGTCACCTTCAGGCATAACCAGTTCTTGCACGACATTAAGATGAATTTGGAGCGCATCGGCTTCAAGCATATCTACAGCGACCTTTGCTTGTTCAACCGTTGCTTCACTACCTAAATTTCCAATCACAATTCCTTTAGGATTTACTTTTCTAACAATACTGTATGTATCTTTTTCTTCATCATTTTTGATAGCCGCCATTTGTGATCCAAGCGCCATACCAATATTTGCAACTTTTGCAATTTCAGCTAATCGCTTATTTATTTTTTTCGTACGGTCCCCACCACCACCGGTCATTGCATTGATAAAAATCGGCGAACTCATAGTAAGTTCGCCGACATTTGTAGAGATATCAACACTTTGGGTGCTACTATTTGGTAGGCTTTGGTGAACAAGCTGAATATCACTAAACCCATGAGTTCTTTCTTGTCCTGTTTCTATCGCATGAACAAGATGTTCATTTTTTCTGACTGAACGAAGTGTCAATATCATCACCTACGACTTATACTTTTTTAATTGATCTCCAATCATATCACCTAAAGAGAACCCCGAATGTTCCTCTTCCTGTTTTGTATATTGCTCTGGGACTTCTTCAACAGCATCATCCTCAAGAAGAGCACGAATACTTAGAGAAATTCGTTTTTCACTAATATTAATATCGAGAACTTTCGCCTGTACTTTCTCACCTTCAGTCAGAACTTCCTGAGGTGTACCAATGTGTCGATTTGCAATTTGTGAAATATGAACAAGCCCTTCTACACCAGGAGCCACCTCAACAAATGCACCAAATGAAACGAGACGTTTAACCGTTCCTTCGATAACATCACCTGGTTTGACATCATTAGCAACTGTTTCCCATGGACCTGGTAAAGTGTCCTTTAGTGAAAGAGATACTCTCTCTTTTTCTGGATCCACAGATAATACTTTCACCTTTACTTGATCTCCTTCTTGAACGACATCAGAAGGTTTTTCTACTCGGTGATGAGCTAGTTGCGAAATATGTACAAGTCCGTCAACTCCACCTAAATCAACAAATGCACCGAAGTCTGTTAAACGTTGAACGGTACCTTGTACAACGTCACCTTCATTTAATGAATTTAGAACCGATAACTTCTTAGCGTTTACTTCTTCATCTAACACTGCTCGTTGTGATAAGATTAATTTATTGTTTTCCGGTTCCATTTCTACAACTTTAAGACGGAGAGTGCGCCCTTTATAATCAGAAAAATCTTCTACGAAGTGTCTTTCAACTAAAGATGCAGGAATGAAACCTCTAACACCTACGTCGACGACAAGTCCACCTTTAACAACGTCTGCAACTTGTGCCTCAATTGTTTCTTTATTATTAAATTTTTCTTTTAATTCTACCCAAGCCTTATCAGCTTGAACGGCACGTTTAGATAATACAAGTTCATCATCTTGTAACTTTATAACTTTTAACTCAACTTCATCTCCAACGTTTAAAACATCACTTACCTTTTCGACGTGAAGGCTTGACAATTCACTAATTGGAATAATGCCATCCACCTTAAAACTAACGTCTACAAAAGCTTGTTTATCCTCTACTTTTGTAACTTTTCCAGTTATAGTGTCACCTACGTTAAAAGACTTAATTGTCATTTCACTGTTCATTTCTTCCACCATTGACGATTGCCTCCTTCAAAGTCCTCTGCATTGGGACGATAATTACTAATTTTTTATTACACCTTTCACTAAGTGAAAGAGCTGTGCCAAGAAAAAAATCTTTATTGTGATTTATGTTTATGTAATAACTCTCCAATTGCCTTCATAATGTAATCTGTTACATCACCTGATGATGCTTTTGCTGCACGTAAACTTTCCATTTCTAGCGGTTCTCCGTAGATCACTCTTAATTTACTATAGGGTTTGTAAGATCCGATAATTGCACAAGGAATAACAACAGCATCAGAGCGTAAGGCAAAAAAGCCAGCTCCGGCTAACCCTTTTCCAAGTTTCCCATCTTTGCTTCTTGTTCCCTCTGGAAATAGTCCAAGAGCACCACCGTCTTTTAAGACCTTCAATCCAAGTTTTAAAGCTTGCTTATCTCCAGATCCTCTTTTCACAGGAAATGCACCTACAGCAGAGACTGCACGACCGAGTACAGGAACCTTAAACAGTTCTGCTTTTGCCATGTAATGAACTTTTCTTGGAACATACGAACCTAAAAAAGGAGGATCAAAGTTATGAATATGATTACTACAGAGTATAACTGGACCTTCATTAGGTATGTTCTCTAATCCTATCGTTTCTACTCGGTATGTTGCAGAAAAAAACGTTCTACACAAACCGCGGCCTAATACATATAAATCCATTAAATTCAGAACCTTTCCTCAACTAAATGTAAAATATTGTCCACTACTTCAGGTATTGTCATATGAGTTGAATCGATAACAACAGCATCTGCAGCTTTCTGTAATGGCGCAAACTCACGATTGGAGTCTAATTCATCACGACGAGCAATTTCTTTTTTCAATTTTTCAAAATCAGAGGGAAATCCTTTTTGAATGTTTTCTTCATGTCTTCTTTTTGCTCGTTCTTCAACTGATGCTGTAAGAAAAACTTTAAGTTCAGCTTGTGGTAGAACAAAAGTACCAATATCTCTGCCATCCATAACGGTCCCACCATTTCCCGCCATTTTCTGTTGCTGCTTAACCATCTCTAATCGGACTTCTTCATGACCAGCTACGATTGATACTGTATTCGTAACTCCACTTGACCTAATCTCTTCTGTTACATCTACATCATTTACGTACACGAGAGTTCCAGCTGAAGTAGGTTTAAGAACAATTGAAATTTGATCAAGTAATTCCCTTAATTTTTCTCCATCTGCAGGATCAACCGAACGTTCCAATGCAGTGTATGTCAATGCCCGATACATTGCACCCGTGTCAATATATAAATACGCTAGCTGTTCAGCTACCATTTTTGCAACAGTACTCTTCCCAGCTCCAGCTGGTCCATCAATTGCAATATTTCTTTTTCGACTCATAAAACACCTCTACTACGATCTCTGTCAGTTATTCATTTGTTGTACCAATAAAGGGAAAATAATCTAATATCACTATCATATCATACCATATTGAGCCAACAAAGGTCTAACTATTCCAACTAATTAACAAATCTTCTTAATATTTTTACAGACTATTGATCTCGCTTCATCACTAGTTGTTTTTCAAAACAAAAGCGGATGACTTTTTGTCGATCTTGGTCTTTTATATCAACGAACTGTAAAGAAACACGATCACTTGCTTCAGGATGTGTTTTAAAAACTCGTATAATCTTGCAAATCGTTGGAATATAATGGATTTCTCCAGATTGCATATGAAGAACAAACCAACAATGAATTTCCCCACTTTCTGGTAATGTTTTTCCTGATGGTATAGTAACTGCTGCCCCTCCACCACTAATATCCATTGTTAACGCTACAAAAGGACTAAATGAAACACTTTTTGGATGGAGAGCGACATCTATAGATGTATTTATCCGGACGTAATTCCTTCTTTGGATCCTAATATATGTTTCAATCCCTGGGTCAGAAAGAATAAGCATAGGTATATTTCCTCTTTTTCGACCTTGTAAAGCAGTTTCAAAAGAATAAACCGCTTCATCTTTTCCTACATACCATGCGTTAAATTGAAATCCCTCGTAAAAAAAACCTAACTTACCAGTAGTTTCATTAATCGGATGATCTATAATTAATGAATTTTCCCCTTTATCCACTAAGCGACACTTAAAGTAATTATTTTTACTATCTGATTCCTCTAATTCGTTCTTAGGTTCTAGATGTATCGTTGTTCCTATTTCTATCAACGGAAAAAATCCTCCTAATATGTATGTTTCTCCTTTTATTATTGCATGAATTTAGAAAAAGAAGAAGCAAATAATCGCTTCTTCTTGTAAAAATTATGCAAAATCATATACCGGTTCTGCATGTTTCATTTTTTCGACTAACTCCTCTTCACCATCATCCGCATTGATAAATATACGGAATGTATTATCTTCAAGGACGCCATAAAACTCATAACACAACACTTCTTCCCCTAGCTCATTTTTAATGATGGCTACATGATCCTCCATCACTTGAATACGAGGATTTAATGATTTTTTAGCTTCTTCCATCGTTAACTTTGGATCTTCTACCTTACGCTTTTTATGGTTGAGAAGATAATCCTCTCCTTCATAGGCAATTATATCTCCATCATCAAGCGCCACTTCTATAATGACAGAGTCAGCATACACTCGAATATTATCGATTAAATATGAGAATTGGAATACTCCAATATTACTATACTGTTTACTATCGACGAGCTGCATGCCATCAATATCATTTTTCTTAAGAAATTCTTTTGCTTTTTCAGCTGCCTCATTTAGACTTAAATTTTCTTCTTTGATTTCACGAGACTGTAATGCCCAAACTGGATGGCCACCCTTTTTAGTAATGTCCAAAAAGAAATTTGCCTCATGCTCAGGGTCATCAATCGTTATACTATAAGCTGAATAGGCTAAACCTTTACCCGTTTCATCAATATGAACAGGTGCATTTTCATCAAGTCCTAAAAATTGAAGCGCTTTTTGCTTTGCTTCTTCTTCTGTAATGTCTTTGCCGTCTAATTTATCAGCTAAATCCTCATCGTTTTGAACGCCTAATTGTGAAAATCCAGCACCCCACTCAACTTCATCGTAGCCCTTTACTTTTTCGTTAACAAGATGAAACCCATCAACTACTGCATTATCGAGTGGTTCGTCTTCAGCCATTTCTTCTTTTTCTAAATCAAGCCAATGTAAGCCTTGTTGAAGAACCGTAGCTTGTGTTTTTCTGAGCTGCTGTTGAATATCTCGAGAGCATTCGTATAATTCTTTTAATGTTTCATATTCCTTATCGGTTATTGGAGATTTTTCTAAATCACGCACTGATGTTTTATAACTAAATGTCCCCAATTTATATAAGAATTCTTCCGTATCCGTAAAATCGACAAACCCTAGTGGTAATTGTCCTAATTCTTCATGAGCTAATGATGTCACTCTCCAAACATCAGCAAGTTTAGGTGAAAGCTGCCTTTGTGTATTCATCGCAAGGACCGTTCCCAAATTATCTTCTAATTGGTCAATATGAAAAACTAAATCATGAAAGGCTCTTTGATAATTGTTTTCTGCACTTTGAACAAGCACTTGGTTTTGTTTATTTTCTTGAAAACCCCAATACGCTGTACCTATTAAACCTACTGCAAGAATACCGATAATAATGGATCGAATCACGTTAAATCACCTCCAAACGTTATTTACAGAAAATATGTTTTCCAATTTTCTTAATTTGTGGTCTTGACCAAATCCATCCTGATGTAGCCGTATCAGGATTAAAGTAGTATATCGCACTACCTGTAGGGTCTTGACCATTAATTGCATCTAATACTGCTCTTCTCGCTGTTTCATCTGGGTCCATCCAAATTTGACCATCAGCAACTGCAGTAAACGCCCTTGGCTCAAAAATAACGCCTGAAACTGTATTAGGGAATGTTGGACTATTAATACGATTTAAAATAACAGCTGCTACTGCTACTTGCCCAACGTATGGCTCACCACGTGCTTCACCATATACAGCCTGTGCCATAATACGAATATCATTTTCTGAAAAGCCATTAGGAACATTCATCGCTTTTTCGATATTCGGATCATCTCCTTGTTCTTCCGGCACTTCTTCATATGGAACAGGCTCTTCTGCTTGTGGATCTTCAGGTGTTTCCGGTGTTGGTGTTCCTGGGGCCGGAGAGTCTGGTGCTTCTGGTGCCCCTGTGCCTGGGCTACCAGATGACCGATCTTCTGGCTGTGCTTGCTGACGAGCCTTTGGGTTTGCTTGCGGCTGTCCTTTTTGCCCTTTTGTATCATTACTTCCTTTTGGCCCTTTTTGAATATGTAGCGGTGTTGTCCCATAATGCGTGAATGAACGCCCTTCATTTAAAGCACGATGAACAAAATCTTTGTCAAAATTTGTAGACCGTTCAAGCATTTCCTTCATTTTGGGACCAACAAGACCATCCACATCGAGTCCGAACTCATTTTGATAATTACGGACAGCCCAATACGTACTCCATCCGTAAACTCCATCAATCCTACTATTATAAAAACCAATGTATTGAAGTCTTGCTTGAAGCTCAACAACATCATTGCCAGTTGCGCCACGCTGGATGACTTGGTCTGTAAATGCTTGAGTTGTTGGCTGTAAAACACCCCCAAACATGATGATAAAGCTTAATATTGAAACAAGGGGGTATTTTAACTTGTTCGCCAATCTCTTCATGATGTTTTACCTCCTTAAATATGTTGCTTTTTCTTGGACATGGATATCTAACCATTTTGTATGGTTATTGTTTGTATTTGACTACTTTTTATACAAATTCACGTAATAAATGACAATGTTAACAATTCTAGTAGGAGGCTTACCTAAAAAATGGTACAAAATAGACATACATTTATAACTGCGGGAGAGTGTTGACTTATCGTATGGAGGAGAGCGAAGTCCACTAGACGCTAGGGACTGAAGCTAGACATCCTCGAAATTTATGCTTTCTTATTCTTTTAAAAAAAAGAATGCCGTTAAACGACATTCTTTTTCTTAAAAAGCTTTCATAATTTATATAGAAGACAATACATTAAAATAGCGTCCTTCAGGATGGGCAAATACCATCGCTGTAACTGATGCTTCGGGTTCCATCATAAATTCTTCTGTCAAATTTATTCCAATTTTTTCAGGTTGAAGCAATTTAAACAACTTTGCTTGATCCTCTAGATTAGGACAAGCCGGATAGCCAAATGAGACTCGCACTCCTTGATATTTAGCTGAAAAACGATCTTCCATCGACATGTCAACTGGATCAGGGAACCCCCATTGATCTCTCATTAATTGATGGGTACGTTCAGCAAATCCTTCAGCTAATTCAAGAGCTGTCGCTTGAATTAAGTGACTAAATAAATAGTCCCCTTCTTCCTTCGCTTTCACCGCTTTATCACGAACCCCGACTCCTGCTGTAACTGCTAGAAAGCCAACATAATCCATTTCACCGCTGTCTTTCGATCTTAAATAGTCTGCTAAGCACAAGTAAGGTTCATGATTTTGACGAGGAAAAGAAAATCTTTCAATTTCCGTTTTTTCATCCTTAGGATCATAAATAATGACATCATTACCGTCACTTTGTGCTGGAAAGAATTGATACATGCCTTGTGCTTGTAATAATCCATTATTCTTTGCTTCAAATAATAAGCTGTCCACTTTGTCTTTGAGAGAATGAGCTTTCTCATCTCCCTCAGCAAGCAACCGGCTTACTTTTCCTTGTAAACCTAAATGCTTTCCGAGTAGCATTTGCAAATTAATATAAGGTTCAAGATGTGAGATTTTGTAATCCTTTAAAATATGCGGTTGTAAATCATTTGGTTTTTTTACTGGGACAACTTGAGACACTTTTGAACGCGGGATCACTGTTTCGACTTTATTTTCATTTCCTGTTTCTTTAACACCCGCTTGCAGCAGCTTCGTTTGTTTTTCTTCTTCAAATTTTTTCAGCTCATCTTCTCTTACAAGTTTGTTTGCTAAATCAAGACCATTCATCGCATCCTTTGCATAAAGAACAACACCTTTATACTCTGGTGAAATACGGTTATCCGTGAACTTACGTGTTAACGCCGCTCCACCGACAAGGATTGGTATCGATATGTTTTGTTCTTTTAAATCTTGTGCTGTAAGTACCATTTGTTGAGCGGATTTAACTAACAATCCTGATAAACCAATCGCATCTGGATTTTCTCTCTTGACCGCCTCAATTAATTCATTAGACGTCACTTTAATGCCTAAATTCACAATTTTAAAGCCATTGTTTCCAAGTATAATTTCAACAAGGTTTTTTCCGATATCATGAACGTCACCTTTGACAGTTGCTAAAAGGATCTTCCCTTTTCCATGATCATCCGATTTTCTTTCCATATATTGCTCTAAAAAGGCAACCGATGCTTTCATTACTTCAGCACTTTGGAGAACTTCGGCCACAATTAATTCATTGTTATTAAACAACCTACCGACTTCATCCATACCATTCATCAACGGACCGTTAATAATTTCTAACGGTTCTGCATATTTTTCTAACGCTTTTGTTAAATCATCGATTAAACCTTCTTTTGTTCCTTCGACAATGTAACTAGCTAACCGCTCTTCTAGCGTTAAGTTTGAAGCTTGAACTTTCTTTTCAACTTTTTTTCCACGATAAAAAGCCGTAAACTCTGCTAATGTTTCATCATTCGTTTCAAATAAAAGTTTGTCAGAAAGTAGTTTTTCGTTTTCTGGTATCGAAGCATATCGCTCAAGTTTTTCTGTATTAACGATCGCATAATCAAGACCGGCTTGCGTACAGTGATATAAATAAACAGCATTTAACACTTCTCTACCGACAGGAGGTAACCCGAAAGAAACATTACTTACCCCTAAAATCGTCAAACATTCAGGAAGTGCTTCTTTAATCATGCGGATCCCTTCGACCGTCTCGTTTGCAGAACCGATATATTGCTCATCACCGGTCCCAACTGGAAATACGAGGGGGTCAAAAATTATATCACTCGGTTGCAATCCATATTTATTAACTAATAAATCATAGGATCGCTTAGCAATCTCTAATTTTCTCTCGGCTGTAACAGCCATTCCTTCTTCGTCAATCGTACCAACAACCACAGCTGCCCCGTAGCGATGAATAAGCGGAACCACTTTCTCGAAACGCTCTTCGCCATCTTCTAAATTAATCGAATTGATGATCGCTTTACCTTGTGAGTATGTTAGCGCCAGTTCAATGACTTCTTCATCTGTCGAATCAATCATTAACGGCACTTTCACCTTGTTCACAACAAACTTTAAAAATTGTTCCATGTCTTCTTTTTCTTCTCGGTCAGGATCTGCTAAACAAATATCGATTATATGAGCACCCTTTTTCACTTGTGAACGAGCAATTTCAGACGCTTCTTCATAAAGGCCATCGGCAATTAAATTTTTAAATTTTCGAGAGCCAATAACATTCGTTCTTTCTCCTACAAATAGCGGTCTCATACTTTCATCATAGACTAACGGTTCAATACCAGATACAGCATGAGGGTGCCCCTCATTTATTTGTCTTGGTTTATAAGCTTTCATTGCTTCGGCCATCGCTTTAATATGGGCTGGTGTCGTTCCACAACAGCCACCCACTAAGTTCAACCAGCCTTTTTCCGCAAACGCGGCTAATTTTTTCGTCAGTGATTCTGGCGTTTCATGATATTTACCATCTTCATCAGGTAATCCAGCATTCGGATAACAACTCACATAAGTTGTAGAAAGGTCAGAAAGTGAGCGAATGTGATCTTGCATAAATTCTGGCCCTGTCGCACAATTTAATCCAACAACCGTAGGAGCCATATGCTCAATGGACAAATAAAATGCCTCAATATTTTGACCAGCTAATGTTGTACCCATTGGTTCAATTGTCCCCGAGACAACAATAGGCAGCTTCACATTTAATTGTTTAAAAGCACGCTCAATTCCTAAATAGGCCGCTTTGACATTTCTCGTATCTTGGCTCGTTTCTAGTAATAAGACATCAACGCCACCTTTAATTAGACCGATGACTTGCTGTTCGTATGCTTCAATCAACTGGTCAAATGTAACCCCACCTGTGACTGATAACGATTTTGTCGTGGGGCCCATCGCTCCCGCAACAAAACGTGGATGTTCTGGTGTAGAATATTCTTCTGCTACTTTTTTAGCAATTTGTGCAGCTTTAATATTTAACTCTTCCGCTAAATGCTGCAAATCATAATCTTCTAAAACAATATTCGTGGCCCCAAATGTATTCGTTTCAACAAGATCAGCACCTGCTGCAAAATAAGCACGGTGAATATGTTCAATCACATGAGGGGCTGTTATATTTAAATACTCATTACATCCTTCATACTCCTCTCCACCAAAGTCCTCAGCAGTTAAGTTCGCATCTTGAAGCATAGTACCCATTGCACCGTCAAGTACAAGGATCTTTTTCTCTAATTGTTGTTCAAACTTGCTCTTCCCCATAAAATCGTTCCTTTCTAGCGTCAGGAGTACTTCCAAAGATTATTTTCAGTATCGTTCTTGTTCAAAACGAGGACAGAAAGACCCGCTGTTTCATGCAGAGATTTCTGTCGGACTTTTGCACAGCCTTTTATATTTGATTTTGCAGTGAATTGCTTTGCTTCACCTGTTCATGTATATACTGTGTTAATGTTACCGTCATTTCATAGCGAAGGAAAGGAGTAATTAAATAAATTCCATTAAAATATTTTATGGCTGTATCAATAAGTGACTTGGCAATCTTTAACCCTTCAAGTTCCGCTCTTTCTTTATCATCACCACAAGCCGCCATTCTCTTACGTATATCATCTGTCAATTTAATCCCAGGTACTTCATTATGAAGAAACTCTGCATTTCTTGAACTTGTCAGTGGCATGATTCCAAGGTAAATTGGTTTATTTATATGACGAGTCGCCTCATATACATCAATGATTTGCTGTTCTGAATACACAGGCTGTGTCATAAAATAATCAGCACCGGCTGTAATTTTTTTCTCCATTCTAATGACTGCTTTTTCTAATGATCTTACATTTGGGTTAAAAGCTGCTCCAACTGTAAAATTCGCTTGTTGACCAAGTGATTTTCCCGAAAATGAAATTCCTTCATTTAGCTGTTTAATTAAAGAAATTAAATCAAATGAGGTTAAATCATAGACCGAAGAAGCACCAGGGAAGTCGCCGACTTTCGTCGGATCACCTGTGATTGCTAATACTTGATTCATTCCTAGTGTGTGAAGTCCCATTAAATGTGACTGTAAACCGATTAAATTTCGATCTCGACACGTTAGATGAACTAATGGTCTCGCACCGGCTTGCGACTGCATCAGTGCTCCTAATGCCATATTATCGACTCTTGGAGAAGCTAATGAATTATCAGCTAGAGTGACCGCATCTACTCCAGCCTCATGTAGAGCTTTTGCTCCATCAAGAAATTTATTCACATGCAATTGCTTTGGTGGGTCAAGTTCAACGATTACTGCCGTTCGCTCGTTTGCAATTTGATCAATCGGCTTTTCGTTTTCGATTCGGTTTTTTCTTACTTGAATGACCATCGGTTTTTTCTTAATATCTTTTTCTGTGATCGGTTCATAGCCTTTTAACGCATTTGCCATGGCACGAATATGTTCAGGCGTCGTTCCACAACAACCACCGAGTAAGCGGACACCTTGATCACGAAATTGCAAGGCGCTTTCTCCAAAATAGTTAGGATTAGACTGATAATAATACCTTCCATCTTCATAGTCCGGCAAGCTTGCATTCGGATAACAAGATAAGTAGGCATCTTTGTACAACGGCACATTTTCTAGAGAGCCGATCATATGATAGGGTCCCATACGACAATTGAGCCCAACGACATTTGCCCCTAAATCAATAAGTGTACGAAGTGCTTCATTCACTGGAGTACCACCATATAAAACACCGATATCTCCTAATGCAACTTGGGCAACAATCGGTTTATCCGTTTTTCTTCTAGCTAATGTAATTACACTTTTTAATTCCTCTAAATTATAAAAGGTTTCAAATAACAAGCCATCAGGATCTCCACCTAATAAAGCATCAAGCTGCTCTTCAAAACTCCGATCAATTTCTTCTGTAGTAACATTTTTCGTTTGCAGGCCAGTAATTCCACCGACTGTAGCGAGTACGTATGCATCGAGGCCTTGAACAGCTTTTTTGGCAATTTCCACACCTTTACGATTTAGCTCTACTACCTTTTGTTCTAAATTATAGTTTGCTAGTTTAATCGAATTTGCAGCATACGTATTCGTCTGAATGACATTTGCCCCTGCTTGCAAATACTCTTGGTGGACTTCGAATACTTTATCTTCAGCACTAATATTCACATTTTCAAAACAGCTTTCTGTAATTCCTTTTGAATAGAGAAGGGTTCCTATCGCTCCATCTCCAATTAATATCCGTTCCTTTAGCTCATTAAGAAAAGCCATAACCTTCCCCATCCTTTTATTTTTTAGGCTCTGTTAAAGTAGTGTTGATTATCAACAAAGTACTTAACACAGCCAGTTTTTTAGTTATTTCGTGATTGCTAAGCTTTCAAAAGCATGAATGAAATCTTTTTTAATATCCTCAATATTTTCTAAGCCTACTGATAGTCGCAAAAGACCATCACTAATTCCCCTTTGAAGTCGTTCTTCACTCGGCATTGCCGCATGTGACATCGTGGCAGGATAAGATAAAATCGATTCTACTGCTCCAAGGCTAACCGCAAATACGGGTACCTCCACTTGACTGACAAACTGTTTTACCGTTGCTTTATCTGTTAATTCGAAAGATAAGACTGCACCAAACCCATCTGCTTGTTCTCTTTGGATTCCATAACCAGGATGCTCTTCTAACCCTGGATAATACACCTTCTCAATCGCTGGCTGCTCTTTTAACCATAGCGCTAGCTCATATGCTGCTTTTGAAGAATGCTCCATACGTACATGTAAAGTTTTAAGACCACGTAATACAAGCCAACAATCTTGCACCCCTAATACCGAACCGAAGGAATTTTGCAAGAACGCTAACTGATTTCCTACTTCTTCATCTTTTGCAACAGCAAGACCTGCAATAACATCGCTATGACCACCGATAAACTTCGTTGCACTATGAAGAACAACATCTACACCAAGTTCAATCGGACGTTGTAACGCTGGCGTCATAAACGTATTGTCTACGAATGTTAAGCATTCGTACTTTTTGGCTAAAGCTACCACTGCTTTTAAATCTGTTATTTTCATCGTCGGGTTCGATGGTGTTTCTACATAAATGACTTTCGTATTTTCTTGAATACTCGCTTCGATCTCATCGATTTTTGTCATATCCACAAACGTATACTCAATCCCAAGCCGACTTAATACTTGAGTCACAAAACGGAACGTGCCACCATAAACATCTGTCGTTACAACGACATGATCTCCTTTTGATAAAAGCATAAATGCCGTCGAAATGGCTGCCATTCCTGATGCGAAAGCAAAACCTCTCGCGCCACCTTCTAATTCAGCAATCGTTTCCTCTAATGCTGCCCGAGTTGGGTTCCCTGAGCGGCCATAGTCAAAAGTACCGAACTGATCGAAGTCAAATTGATGAAATGTTGAAGCATGTTGAATCGGGACACTTACAGCCCCTGTCTCTTTATCTACTTTTTGATTATTATGAAGTAAGCGCGTTTGCAACGAAAATTGTTCGCTCATCTTTTTTCATCTCCTCTATGAATTTACATGGTTAAATGCTTGATCTAAGTCTGCAATTAAATCCTGACTATTTTCTATTCCTACTGAAAAACGTAATAAACGATCACATACTCCATTTGCAAAACGCACTTCTTCTGGTATATCTGCATGTGTCTGGGTAGTTGGGTATGTCATCAGACTTTCAACCCCACCTAAACTTTCTGCAAATGAAATTAATTTTAATTGCTGTAAGAATGGATTTACCCATTTCGCATCTTTAATACGGAAAGAAAGCATACCGCCACGTCCTGGATAAAGAACATCTGTCACTAGTGGATGACTTTCTAAATATGCAGCAATTTCCCGTGCATTCTTTTGATGCTGTTCCATTCGTAACGTTAAAGTCTTCATTCCTCTGATTAGTAACCACGAATCGAATGGACTTAATATTGCCCCCATTCCATTATGATAATAAGCAATCCGCTCACATAATTCCTCACCTTTTCCGACAATCAAACCAGCAATAACATCATTATGACCACCTAAATATTTTGATGCACTATGAATAACGATGTCTGCCCCTTCGATAATCGGCTGCTGTAACAGTGGCGTATAAAAGGTATTATCAACAATAAGTAATAAATCATATTTTTTGGCTAATTGACCTAACTTTGTTAAATTCGCTTCCTGCATTAATGGATTTGTAGGACTTTCTATAAATAACGCTTTCGTATTTTGATTGATTAGCTGTTCAAATTTTTCTAAATCTCTCGGGTCACCGTAAGTAAAAGATAATCCCCAGTTTTTCCAACCACTCTCAAATAAACGATAAGTCCCACCGTATAAATCACTAGAAGCTAAAATTTCATCCCCTTGTTTAAACAAAGAAAACACCGTTTGAATAGCTGACATACCTGAACTACAGGCAAAACCTCGATCCCCTGCTTCCAGCTCAGCAATCGCATTTTCTAATACTAATCTCGTTGGATTACCCGTCCTTGAATAATCAAAACCCGTCGATTCTCCAATCCCAGTATGACGATACGCTGTCGAAAAATAGACCGGCGTATTAATTGTGCCTGTGTGATCTTCCAGGCGATTCCCAATTTGAACCAATTTCGTTTCTAGTTGTTCTTTATTCATTAGCTTCTCCTCCACTCATATCGATGCAAAAAGCCTTCTTCTTATAAATAAGAAGAAGGCTAAGAAATCAATTTCTATGAACTCCGCTCCTTCTTATCTATCAAGCCACAAGTTGCTTGCTGGAATTAGCACCTGACTGTACTTGTCATACATACAGCTGGTTGCTGAGACTTCACTGGGCCATTCCCTCCGTCTCTCTTGATAAGAAAATTATATATTTTTCAATTTTCACTTGATACTAAATTACATGAATTGTACAAAAAAAGCAATAGGTTTTATAAGAATTACTTATTTTTATTACAAAAAAGGGCAAGTCGAACAACTACTAGAGATGCTACTCTGGGGTTGCATCTACTTGTAAGTCTTTCTCATTACCGCAAACACAACGAATAAAGCCAGTCTCATAGTTTCCATCCTTACCCTGACTTCCTCGAAGGATAAATTTTTCTCCACATTTCGGACAACGAATTACGACTCGATACCTTATGTTTTCAGTCAAACCTACCACTCCTTACCCTCATACTAATTTGCAATTTTCACTTTGTGTATACTAAACGTCCAAAGACCAATCATAAATAGAAGTATTGTTATATGAATATACTTATCCATTGTCAATAATATTAAATCATAACTGCCATGAAGGAAAATTGGCAAGACTAAAGAAAGTATAATAAAACGGTGACGATATTTTGTTGAAAACTTCGCTTTCCCTAAATAAAACCCCATAATAACACCAAACAGCGCATGGCTACTTACTGGAAATAACGCCCTAAGCCAGGCTGTTTGTAATCCATTTGCAATAAGATAAAAAAAGTTCTCAACCGAAGCAAAACCTAATGATAAAGAAACGCCGTAAATAATACCATCATATGTTTTATTAAAGGTAGCATGCTTATACGCAAAGAAAAAAAGCAAAAACCACTTAAAAAACTCTTCCGTAAAAGCATACCCGAAAAACGCTAACATAAACTCCGATTGAAATACCTCTTCAACTTCTAATGCATATTGGATGACCATAATAGGAAAAACCAAAAGTCCACCAATAATAAACGATTTAATAATCATAAGCAATGCTTGTTTACTCACATCGTTTTTTAAATAAAAATAACAAAATAAAGCCATAGCTGGACCAGTGGTTGCGGTAATGAGTGAAAACAACTTTTTCCAATCCTCTCTAAATCTTCGGTTAACAACCTATATTTTAAATCCTTTCTCTATGTCTCCACCGGATGAAATTAATACGGCCAGCTTTATTCTTGCCTTTTTTGAATCGTAGTCTTTTCCAAGAACAACTCCTCTTAACTTCAAGTCATAGGCGCTACCACGATAATCATAAGAAGTGTGAACTTGCCCTTCCTCAGCACTCGTAGTTACGACGACTTTGACGCCAGATTTTATAGCATCCGAAATATCATCTACCATATGAGGTGAAACTTGTCCCCTCCCTACTCCTTCTAAGACTATGCCTTTCGCTCCTTCTTTAACCGCACATCTAATAAACTTTCCATCCGCTCCTGAATAGCATTTAATAATCTCAACTTGTGGAAGGTTTGCGTCTATTTGATAATAATCTCTTTGTAGTGGCTTTTGATATACACTTACAACATCATTATCGATAATTCCTAAATAGCCATATCCAAATGATTCGAAGCCTTGCATATTGGAAGCATGTACCTTTTTTACATATTTCGCTGACCAAATCCGCTCATTGAACACAATTACTGTCCCTACATTATCTAAGCTTTCATCTACAGCGACGTAGATAGAATTCCTTAGATTCGAGTACACATCCGTACCGATATCATCTGGAGACCTCTGGGAGCCTGTCACTACAATCTTCCTTTGATCTTTAACAGATAAATCTAAAAAGTAAGCCGTCTCTTCTAATGAATCCGTCCCATGTGTTACTACGATCCCACTAATCGTTTTATCTTCAAACACTTCATCAATCTTGTTCTTTAATTCAAGCATCCTCTCAAAGTCAATATGCATACTAGGAAGTTGAAATAAACTATGTACTTCAATTTGAATATCAGATGGTAAACGACAAAGTGAAGCTAATTCTTCACCTGTTAGCTCTCCCGATGATAATAATCCACTTTCAATTTTTTTTGAGGCGATTGTTCCTCCTGTTGTAATTAAAGCGACCTTTTTCATATATCCATCTCACCCAATCATATTATATTTTTTTACTCACTCGCCACTCTAAGTATTACGCATTACTTACACTTCTGCGTATAATTTCTTTTGCAATCAATTTACCGTGAAATCGCCCATTTTCAATAAAAATTTCATTTGCATTATTTCCAGCAGCGATAACACCTGCAATGAAGATTCCATCCACATTCGTCTCCATCGTTTCCTCGTCAAATACAGGGCGACCTGTTTCACTTTCGCTACTTACTCCCATTTTGTTTAAAAAGGAGTGATCAGGGTGGTAACCTATCATCGCAAATACAAAGTCAGCCTTTTCTTCTCGGGTTGATCCGTTCACTTCATATACGATCGTATTTTTTGTAATCTCAGTCACATCCGCATTAAAAACCATCTGGATTTGGTCATGATTGATCAGAGAAACAAATTCAGGCAAAATCCACGGCTTTACACTTTTTGAGAATTCATTACCACGGTATAATACCGTTACCCTTGCACCGACTCGTTCTAGTTCAAGTGCTGCATCAACCGCTGAATTTTTTCCACCTATAACGACAACGTCCTTATCAAAATACGGGTGGGCTTCTTTAAAGTAATGAAACACATGATCTTGATTTTCACCTTTTACCCCCATCATATTTGGATGATCGTAATACCCTGTCGCAATAATAACATAATTACAATTGTATTCTACAATAGTTCCTTGATTTTTATTTGTGATCACTGAAAATGTTCCATCTGCTCTTTTCTTTACCCCTGTAACTTGTTCAAAGGCATTTACTCGAATCCCTTTCCGCTTAACAACTTCTCTGTAATAGGAAAGAGCTTGATTTCGCTTCGGCTTCCTTTCCACCGTCACAAATGGCACCCCACCAATTTCAAGCTTTTCACTTGTACTAAAAAACGTTTGATGTGTCGGGTATCGGTATATCGAACTAACGATATTATCTTTTTCAATCACTAATGGGTTATAGCCTTGGTCAATTAATGAAATAGCTGCCGCTAAACCACAAGGGCCTCCACCAACAATAATCACTGTATCCTTCATCATATTTTTCCACCTCTTGTTTCATCTCTAACAACTATAAACCCTTGCATCAATTCGATGCAAGGGTTTAAGGTGATTATCTAACTGTTGATTAAACGACTAGCAAAATTACACCCAGCCTCTAAATCTAGAAGCTTCAGCCATTTTTCGAACCCCGACCATATATGCAGCTAATCGCATATTAACCTTTCTTCCTCTAGAAAGATTGTAAATGTTATTAAATGCTTGAACCATTACCTTTTCTAATTTCGCTTCAACCTCTTCTTCAGTCCAATAATACCCTTGATTGTTTTGCACCCATTCAAAATAAGATACAGTCACACCACCGGCACTTGCTAACACATCTGGTACGATTAAAACATCTTTTTCAGTTAGAATACGAGTTCCTTCTAATGTTGTTGGACCATTAGCAGCCTCAACAACAATTTTTGCTTTAATATCAGCTGCATTCTCTTCTGTAATTTGGTTTTCAATTGCAGCTGGGACTAGAATATCACAATCTAATTCTAGCAGCTCTTTATTAGTAATTGTATTTTTAAAGAGATTAGTGACAGTACCAAAACTATCACGACGATCAAGTAAATACTCGATGTCCAATCCCTCTGGATCATGTAATGCACCATATGCATCAGAAATACCGATAATTTTTGCACCTTGATCATGCATAAATTTAGCTAAATAACTTCCTGCATTACCAAAGCCTTGAATAACAACACGAGCTCCATCTATATCTAACCCTTTTTTCTTTGCCGCTTCCCGAATACAAATCGTTACACCTTTTGCCGTTGCCGATTCGCGACCGTGGGATCCACCAAGAACGATTGGCTTTCCTGTAATAAAACCAGGAGAATCGAATTCACGTATTCTACTGTATTCATCAAGCATCCAAGCCATAATTTGTGAATTCGTAAATACATCCGGCGCCGGAATATCCTTTGTTGGTCCTACTATCTGACTAATGGCACGTACATACCCACGACTTAATCGTTCTAATTCCCGAAAAGACATATCACGAGGATCACAAACAATACCACCTTTACCTCCACCATAAGGTAAATCAACAATCCCTGCCTTTAGGCTCATCCAGATTGACAACGCTTTCACTTCGGTTTCTGTAACACTCGGATGAAATCTTACTCCGCCTTTAGTCGGGCCAACGGCATCATTATGTTGTGCACGAAACCCTGTAAAAATTTTCGTTGAACCATCGTCCATTCGAACCGGAATTCGAACCGTTAACATTCTAACTGGCTCCTTCATTAGTTCATACATTTCATCGGCATAACCGAGCTTATCTAATGCCTCTTTTATTACTTTCTGCGTGGAAAATAAAACATTCATATTTTCCTTCTCTTTAGTAGCTTCCTGCATGTCCTTCTCTACCATGAAATTCACCTCGAAGATATGATCAAACATAAGTGTGTGATATTAAACTTAACATCTTTAACTATAAAGAAAAAGATATACATTTTCCACCATTGTTTTAAAAAAAATAAAAAATAAAATGCCTGCCCCTTGTCATTAAGGTAAACAGACATTTTTTAGGTCAATAACCTATTTATTTTTAGATAATTCCACTAACTTTTCAATCATATCTCCATAAGATAAGCCAATTGCTCTCGCTGCATCTGGATACAGACTCGTTGATGTCATGCCTGGCAGTGTATTTACTTCTAGAATAACAGGCTCTCTACCATCTTTTGGTACGATAAAATCAACACGAGAATAAATATCACAGCCTAACACTTGATGAGCTAAAACTGCATTCTTTTGCAGCAATTTCGTAATTTCATCGTCTACCCGAGCTGGTACGATATGCTCGCTCATTCCTGGCGCATATTTTGCTTCATAATCATAATACTTATTTTTCGGAACAATTTCGACGACAGGCAAAGCCTTTTCTTCGCCTTTATTGCCCATCACAGCAACTGTTACCTCAACGCCATCGATAAACTCTTCAAGTAATACCGTGTCATCAAAACGAAAAGCTTCTTCAATTCCATCTCGTAATTCTTGTTCATTTTGAGCGATCGTTAAACCAATCGTTGAACCTTCTTGATTCGGCTTTACAACAACAGGAAAGTTCGTATCCCAGTTCAACTGCTCTTTTTGATAGTTATGTTTATACAAAACCATTTCTTTCGCTACCCGAATCCCATTCTTGTAAAAGAACGTCTTCGCTTTTGCTTTATCCATCGCTAAAGCTGATCCTAAAACGCCAGATCCTACATACGGAATATTTAGCATTTCAAGTAGAGCTTGAATTCTCCCATCTTCCCCGTAGCGTCCATGCAAACCAATATATACGATATCGACATTCAAATCGATAATATCTTTAATGCGTTGTGGGTGAAAGTCAATGCCAACCACTTCATGTCCTTTTTTAGAAAGAGCCTCGATGATTCCTTTGCCTGAAGATAAAGAAACCTCTCGTTCTGCAGATGTTCCACCGTACAATACACCAATCTTCATATTGAGTATCACTCCTAAAAATAATCTATCCTCATTATATTCGCCTATTTAGTTGTTGCCACAGCACAGCATTATTTTCCATAACCTTTACTATAATAACACGAACACAAGAAAAGCGTAAGCGTCCGTTTTGCGACGTAAGGACTGGAGCACTCCACTTGGAGATAAAGGAAACACGGCGAGTGCAACGAGACGATGTTGACTTATCGATCAGTGGAAAGCGAAGTCCTCTAGGCGCTGGACGCTGAAGCTAGACAAAGAAAAGCGTAAGCGTCCGTTTTGTGACGTAAGGACTGGAGCTGGACATCATGAAAAAACGCCCCCTTTTGAGGAGCGCACGCTATGAACGATTGACAAATGTATGGTATAGCCGGTATATCGCTTCTAATTCCATTAATTTTTTTCCATACTCGGCAATTCTGTATGTCGTAGCTGTTGATGGATTACCAAATTCAGATAATAATGCGATAAAAGAATCGTCATCGACTCCAATGAGATCGTACTCTTCAAATTTCAAGTAAAATTTATTCTCAAATGAAAATAATGTTCCACCAACAACTCCAAATGGAAAAAGACGAGAAGATAAAGCGATGACATCTTCAAAACAACTAAATTCATAAAAGACTTCATCACTTTCATCAAGTGTAACTTTCATTTCAATATATCCATCATCATAATCATCTTCAAACTCTTCATCGTCTATCGATCCTTTCGTGACAATGATGACCATACCTTGGGCTGGCATAACGAATACTTCAACAGCCACCGGCCCATCCGCTTTAAAGCCTAATTCATCATCGGCTTCCAACATCATTTCACGAAAAAGATCATGTACTTTTGGACCATCCATCCACAAGTCTTCCTTTGTCATTCCTCTTTCTTTAAGGTCATCAAAAGTTAAAAAAATTTTTATTTTATCCATGGTTAAACGCTCTAAACGCATTTATGACCCTCCCTGTGCAAGGCTTTTCGCCCCAGACCGTTAATTGAACGGTTAATGCGCATAATGTACCGATTGTTGTCATAATGATTACTATAAGATATGTCAGAGGAACGCTGATGGTTCTTTGAAGACAACCTTTTCTAGAGATTAGATTACCGATTTAAGTGAGTGGATAACCAAATTTCCCATCTGACAAATTGCTTTAATATTATATTTGCCTTCTTTTGAAGACATTATCTGCCTCCAAACCGTCTCGCAAAATCACATTAAGTATAATAGAGGAAAATACTTGTGTAAACTTTGTATAATAAACGTTAAACGCAATCATTTTTTGAAGTACGTAAAGTGATTAAATGCGTCTCGGCCGGGGCTCCTAAACGTAATGGTAAGCTTGTTGTTCCATATCCATTACTAATAAAAAGCAATGTATTATTATGTCTTTTTAACCCACCACGTTCACCCAAGCTAAAGCCAAATATCCGAATTTGTCCACCATGTGTATGCCCCGACAAAACTAAGCTTATATTATGTTCTATGCTCACCTTTTCAACAATACTAGGATTATGACTAATTAACAAACGAAATCCTTCATCACTATCATGCAGCGCCAAATCTAATTGGTCTCGATCACAACCGACGTCATCTACCCCAAGAAGAATGACTTTCTCTCCACCATTTTCATATGTAATTGCTGTATTATCTAATATTTGCACTCCTTTTTCAAGCAAAGTAGCATCTAATTTTCTGAAATCACCTTCATAATCATTATTCCCCCATACAAAATGTACAGGGCCTAGACGTTGAAGTAAACTAATATTTTTTTCAACATTTGAAAAAGGTACGTTTTTTTCCATTATGTCTCCACCAACAATTACTAAATCTACTTTTCCTGAAACTCGTTCAATGATCCTTTCATCAATGATCCGAAAGTGAATATCAGAAATAAAAAAAATCCTCATCCCGTCAAATGATAAAGGAAAATTTGTAAAAGCAAGTTCAGTTTCAATCACATGATTTCCGAAAGCTTCTTTATACATATAAATGAGTAATATCGTACCGAACAAAATAGCAAAACTACAAATAAAAGTAAAGATCACAATCATTCGTTTCTCCTTTATGAATCGCTATCATAAACTTTTCCTTCATTCGCCTCCATTATACCATAAGCAATAGCAAAAATGACCGCTAGAGCACCTGTTAATGGATGAAGTGCAACTTGAAAAAAGAATGAGACTAACATCATAATGGCTACTACAACTTCGCTAGTGTTTATTGATCTTTTCTTCATATAAGGATAAACTACTTCGATAATTGTTGCTTTCACTAGAAAAGCAAATGCCATAAAACCTACTATAAATAAAATCACTGCCCCCAATAACGAAAACGGGGAAAATACTAACTCTCCTAACCATTCTGAAAATGTTAATAACTTTGGAGATGGAAAAGTCCGAGAAGAAATAATAATACAGACATTACCAATAATAAATAATAGCACTTTTCTACTTACCCAATTGTTCAACTTCCATCATCTCCTAACATTTTCAAGTAAGAAAAACGCAAGCGCCCGTTTAGCGGCGTATGGACCGGAGCCCCTCCGTATGAGATAAAGGATACACGGCGAGTGATAACGAGGCGATGTTGACTTATCGTAAGGAGGAGTCCGAAGTCCACTAGACGCTGGGCGCTTGCGCTAGACATCTCGAAAAGCAAAAGCGTCTGGCACCTCAGCAACGAAATATAGATGCCTTAGTTCAAGGCAGCAACTATATTTCACTCATTTAGAGGGACACAGACACTTATCTAATCATTTTCTATTCATTTATGAGTATATTCTATCTTAATTACCAATATGACAACTTAAATAGACATTATCTCGGATCGCCGATAATCTGCGTGTTCTTGTCGCGACCTCCTCAGGATTCACCAGTTTCCTGGCTACTCCCGTTTCTAATGCAGCCTGCGCAACACTTTTCGCTACGATCGGAGCAACTCTCGGATCAAATGGATTCGGAATGATATAATCAGCTTTTAGTTCACTCTCTGATACTAAGCTAGCAATAGCATAAACGGCTGCAATTTTCATCTCTTCATTTATATCTGTAGCAAAGACATCTAAAGCCCCGCGAAAAATACCTGGAAATGCGAGAACGTTATTCACTTGATTTGGAAAATCCGATCTTCCAGTTCCGATAACTTTTGCACCAGCTTCGATGGCATCACTCGGCATAATTTCTGGATTAGGATTAGCCATTGCAAAAATAATTGGATGTTCGTTCATTGAACGGACCATCTCTTTCGTCAAAGCTCCGGCAACAGAAACACCAATAAACACATCTGCACCTATAATGATTTCATCTAAAGATCCTTCTAATCGATTCAAGTTGGTAAACTCTGAAACCTCTTCTTTCACAGGATTCATACCATAGGATCTATCCTTGAAAATAGCACCTTTTGAATCACAAAGAATAATATTTTTTACTCCCATTGAGTGCAATAACTTTAAGACTGCAATACCTGCTGAACCCGCTCCATTTATCACTACTTTTATTTGGGACAAATCTTTTTTAGTTAACTTGATAGCATTTAATAACCCTGCCGCAGTGACAATCGCTGTTCCATGTTGGTCATCATGAAAGACAGGAATGTTCATTTCCTTTTTTAATCTTTCTTCAATAATAAAACAATTTGGTGCTGCAATATCTTCTAAGTTGATTCCTCCAAATGTAGGTTGAAGAAGCTTTACAGTGCGAATGATTTCTTCAACATCGTTCGTGTCAAGGCAAATTGGAAAAGCATCTACACCAGCAAATGATTTAAATAATAATGCTTTACCTTCCATTACTGGCATTGCTGCTTCTGGACCAATATTCCCTAAGCCCAATACTGCAGTACCATCAGATACGACAGCAACTGTATTCCCTTTCATCGTATAATCAAAGACTCGACTTCGATCATCAGCAATTTCTTTACAAGGTTCAGCTACTCCTGGTGAATACGCTAAGCTTAGATCTCGTGTATTTTGCACAGGCACTTTTGAAATTACTTCAAGCTTTCCTTGATGCATTTTATGCATCTGCAACGCTTCTTCCCTTAAGGTCATTTGTTCTCTCACTCCCAATAATATCTTTCTGATTTTTTTAAATATTTATACTATTTTAATACATCAGTTTGTTAAAATCAACCAAGAATAGTAGCACAAATGTGTTATTTTTACGAACATTTTATTATATAAATACAAAAAGGGGTGACTAAGTCACCCTCTTTTATTACTAAGAGTTATTAATATAGATTTATACATCATCTAATCAATGCCATTGAAAGTGCTGTTGCATTAAATTTAACCTAGCTCCTATTCCTTCAGAATATTCCCCAAAAAATGTTTCTGTAATTTCATAGATTTCTCCATTAATCTCAAAAAGATTAATAGCTACTGCCATATCTTTTTCTGGATGCAAGAAAAAGAATGCTTCATTCGAACCCCAAGTCGTTTTGTAATCCTCATCGTTCTCAACAAAACCTTGCTCCAAATAGTCATCTCTCACTTGCTGTATATACTTCTCCATTGTTACTTGTTTGTTACCTGCTGCTCGGTAAACTGTAAAGAATGGGGGTTCAACTGGATCATTCGTATAGTTAGCAAATACCTGTACTGAGTAGCCCTCTTCATCCGATACCGTATCAACTTCAAATTGTTCAGGTATATATGTCGAAAAACGAAGTTCTTCATCTACCAAAAGTCTTAAATTGATCTCCTCTTCCGTCCCCTCAATAAGAAGCGTATCGACAATACGATCATCGCGATGGATTGTAGCTGAATCAGCTGCTTCGTCTTCTACTATAAATGTTTCAGCTCCCCTAAATTCGGTTGTATCGGCCTCTGGGACTGCGCTTTCTTGGTTTTCACTTAATAATAGGATACTGCCTATTCCTAAAACAGCCACAATACTAGCCGCTATTCCTAATCCTTGCAATTTCTTAAACGGGCGAAATTTTCTTGTCTCTTTAGTCTTTATATACTTCATTATATCTTCAGGGGACGATTGAATTTGCTTTTGATCGTACGCTTTTTTAAGTTCCTTTAATGACCTTTCAAATTCTTGATCATTCATAGTATTTCACCTACCCGTTCTAATCGTTCCTTAAGCATCTTTCTCCCTCGTAACATTCTCGTTTTAACAGCACCTTCTGTCACACCTAACACATCACTAATTTCCTGATAGGATAGATCATGAAAGTAATGGAGAATAACAGGGAGTTTATACTTATCAGCTAATTGTTGTATCGCCTCATGTACTTCAGGGAGGTTTGAATTATCAACAAAATCTGGAGCAACAGCGATCGCTGCCTCATTCATATACGCTTTCGTTTTACGATCAAACCGCTTCTTTTTCCGATACAAATCCCTAACGACATTTAGCGTTATTTGATAAAGCCATGTTGTAAATTTCCCATGTGTATGATTACTCAAAAAGCGATAAACTTTTAAGAATGTTTCTTGTGTAATATCTTGAATATCATTTGGATGAACCCCAAGTTGAAAAGCAAATTTCTCAACGGTAGAAATATGCTTTTTCATTAATTGATAGAAGGCATCTTCGTCACCTTGCTTAGATTTTGCTAGTAATTCTTCATCTTTCATAAAACAACCCCCAAAACTTGAACCAAGTTTAATAAACGGCACCATTGTATTAACCTTTAATTCATTTATGAAACGACACAAACTCACTTTAGGTTACAAAATAAAGCTTACGATATAATGTAGTAACCCATTCATTCGTCTGTGTTCGAGCAAAAATTTCAAATCCAACGTTTTTAAAAAAATTTTTCACCTTTTCTTCATTCCAATCAACCACTCCAGAAACTAGAAAATACTTTGATCGCTCATACAGACGATATTGTTCAATAATCTTAACCGACTCATCCGCTCCAATATTAATAATCGTCCAATCAAATTGTACGGGAAATTCATACCCTTCTTCTAAAATATTAACTTGATGAACGTTCACATTTTCAACATTATTTAATTTAGCCTGATGTAACACTTCTCTTTCAACTGGTTCAATATCAATCGCTGTTACTCTTGAAGCTCCTTTTAACAGAGCAGCAATAGCCAGCACACCTGAACCTGTTCCAATATCCAGCACATGACATCGATCAAATGAGTGATCCGTAATCATCTTTAAGCAGCCTTGTGTCGTTTCATGAATACCTGTTCCAAATGCACCTTGTGGGTCAAGGTAAATGGTTTTTTCTTGTCTGTTTTCAACCGCTTCTCCATAACGTATTTTCCATCCATTCCCTAAAGGAATATCATCAAAAATCACGTTTTCTAATTCAAGATTGATATCCTTTTGAGCGACCTCTTTAGGTAAAATACTTAGCGTCTTACATAAAAGGTTTAATGTATCCATCACGTCGTGCTCATCTTCCACAATAATATGTAAATCAATTTTCTCATGTTCTTTTAATTCAAACCCGTAACCATTGTTATTCATGGTCGTTTCAATCGGTTGTTCATAATACAAATTAATTATTCCTATTGCATTTAAATGTTCAATCGTGACATCCACAGATTCACCTGGAACGACAATCGTTAATTGTTTAGCCATAGCAAATTTTCCACCTTTTTCTGCAAACCTATGAGTTTAGTTCTTCCCTAATCTACCCGTCTAGATAGTGACTGGATATGGGACTCGATATTTTGAATATACTTATCACTTAAATAGCCTTTACCACCACGAATAATTTCTTCAGCATAATGGTCTGGAGGCCCTAATTCTTCTTTTTTTGACCTATAACTATAAATGTTAGTACGTTTGTTTACCTTTATAGTATAAATATTCTTTCCAATCACCAAGCGGTATTTCTTGCCTTAATTTGGTCAATTGATCAGACGCTATGTACAAGAAAGCTTTACATTCCCCACTATCTGTAAATACAGATTGAATGATTCGATCATATAAATTGCTCGATCTACTTTCCTTGTAGTCTTCCAACCTATCAATTTCCCTTAATTGTTCTTCATTAACTTCATAAACTTCACCATATACATACTTAGAAGAACTCGCTTTCATCGCAGGATATCCACATCCTGTATCATACAATACACCTTTTGTCCAAGCTTGTTCTGTAACACATTTAGCTTCCTTTAAGAACTGTGAATTATTTTCATGCTTTCTTAATGTCCCGTATACAAACAAAAAATGCTTACTCATACTTCTCTCCTCATAACGCAAAAATAAGACCTCATGCCTCTAAGATTACTACAAGGTTCCCAAAATAAAAAGCCTTCATTTCAATTCCCCAATGAAATGAAGACCTTCTATTTAACTCTTACTCTACTTCGTGTCGCAAACACTTTTCACATTGATGAAGGTACGATTCGTGTTGTTCGTCAATAACCTCACCACAATCAGTGCATTGCTTTGGTGGTAAATTTCTAAAAAACTCTGTGCTTGGTGTCATTTTTTATTCCCCCTATTTCTTTTGTTAAAACCATTGTATTATAACACGGTAAATATTGCAACCCCTGTATTAAAACAAAATCAATAAAAATTCGCCTATTTTTTATATTCAAGCCTTTTCTGTTATATAAAAGAAGAGGTTGACTCACATCTAAGCTTCCTTACATAAGGACCTTACATTCCATGAGCCAACCTCTTCCATCTCTTTTTCTAATAGAAAACATTATCCAATATCTTCTTCAGCAACTTTGTATAAGGCAATTGCCATGGCAATACATACTACAAAAATTAAGAATGTAAAACCAATCACTGCGATTAGAGCAGTTGCAGTCATTACCCTCACCCCACAATCTTTTTATTTACTCCCAATTTTATATTGGCATATATTACCCTTGCGTTTATATTAAAAATGTGACAAAATAATAAGTTTATACATTAATAATATAAACACTGTAATTACACAGTAAATGCAATAAATTATTTTTGAAAATTCACAATTGCATATTTACTTTAACGCAGATACGTGTTAAAGTAGTAAATGTAAATGACCTCTTATTTTTCTCTCTTTGATGAAAGCCAGTTAATTGGCTTTCTTTTTTTTGAGGCATTTTGTAACGTTAACTCAACCTAAATTTAATCAGCCTTGTGATTATTTCTTCCATGAAGGAAAAAACAGGTCTAAGGTCTTAATTTTTTTTGTGTTATTGAAAATTCTGTCTTTTATGATATACTTTAATTACTGAAGTAAGCGCTTACAATATTGTTCATTTTATTCTTTGCTGAAAGGAGCTGATGAACAGAATGTTACTTCATAAACTAAAAAATAAATCAATAATAACAAACGAAGACATTGAATTTAATATAAAATATGGATTGCCTATCGAAGTTTATTGTCCAGTCCAGAAACAAACAATTGCTTTTGGACGGATCGAAGAATATAACCACTATTTAGTGCAAATTAACGGTGTTGAATATTGTAGAAGCCAAAATGCTTTATTTGGTCATCCATTCTTAACTGCGTAAATGTAAATATATTTTATATGACAATTTTTCCTATGAGAAGCTAGTTATTGTTTCTGTAGAGTAAAAGAGGCTGCGCAAGACAGCCTCTTTTACTTATGAAATAAATTCACGCTATATTCTTCATTTAAGAATATAAATAACTCATGCCGTTTTTCCCATAACTCTCTCGTATCCCATAATTGTTCCTGTCGATCAATGACTTCAGAACGTAACTCCTCATACTCCTTTTCCGCTTTATCTAACTTCTTTTTTGCGTGTTTCATAGATATGGAGCAAATAAGAAACAAGCCGATATAAAGATAGAGAAAGCCATTCGTTATTAAAGTTAGAAAGTCCAAAGAAGCCCCTTGTAAAATAATGTAAACTACACCTAAACCTAGGCATAATAAGGTTGCTAATGAGGCTCGTTGTAAAAGCTTTTCCGCATTTTGTTCTGTTGTTTTTCGTTCGATTAACGTTTCGACCAAAACTAAGCCCGTATCGGAAACATAAGCATATTTATTAAATTCTTGTTTTGATGCCATGCGTAACCTCCTTCATACCAACTTGTACTTATCTTATGCTTATGAAGGAAATCCGAGTTTTAATACCGGTAACTATGATTGTGAAAGATATTCTAACCAAATGGGAGATGTCAAAGCTAAGACAACAATTATTAAAAATAAAACTAATAAAAAACGGATTAGCGGGAACTTAATACGAAATTTTCGATTTTTTGTTTTTTTCACTTTATGATATTCACTTCGTGGTGGTAAGGAAGACATTTCCCCATCACCATCTTCTCTTAATTTCACTTGCCTTCTTAAATCTTCCGCCTGGTCTATTGAAGATTTTGTAGCCACACTACCACCCCATTAACATTGATACGTTTTACAAAACATGTTTTCTTGCTTTATACATAATAAATAATCCTAACACAAAGTCAATAAGAAAATGTGTAAAGATAGGAACGAGTAAATTATTAGTTAGCGCAAATAACAGTCCTAGTCCAAAACTCAGAACGACTGCCATGGTAAATAATATGATTTTAGAAAGGTATCGAAAATGAATCAGAGCGAATAATAAACTAGCTGGGATAAGTCCTAATTGTGTTTGCAGTATTCCACGAAACAACACTTCCTCACATACTGAAACAACAGCGGCTATAAAAAAAATGTGAATGACACTTCTTTTAGCAAACACTCTTTCATTAATTCCACCATCGTCAACCCATTTCTTTGGTAAGAAATACTCAAACAATAAATCAATAGTAATAACAATAGCTGCTATACTACCACCAATAAGGAAAATTTGAGCAGGATTCCATTTAAATAATTGCCACACAGCTGATAGGTCTTCCATCCAAATAAAACCTAAGCCGATAGCACTGAGTAACATGATTGCCTGGGTGATATAAAGATTTAGTAAGATTTCTCTGTCGGTCATTTCTTGAATCATTTTTGCTTGCTTATTCATACCCATCACCCTAATTTATTTTTGATGAAAAATTTTCTTTAACTCCTGCTGCCACGGAAGTAGCTTAAGTAAATCACTGGATGGATCGTGGTTACTTTTCATATATTTTTCTATCGATAAGCCACATTGATCACAACAATTGTCAGGTTGATTTTTCAGCTTTTCATCAAAGTAAGACAGATAATCCATTCGGCGACAAGACTTACTATTAATAAAATCGACCATCTCTTGCACTTTCTTTACTTTTTCTTCTAGTCTTGCCGCGACTTTTCGTTCAATGACAACAAATGCTTGTGATATAAGTTGTTGATTGACATTTCCTAGATGAATGACGTTCAGTTCCTGTAAATGAAAGAGCAAAAACCTCCAAGCCCCTTCGGTTAAGCCCATTTGTGCTTGAATATACAGCTCATCGTCATTTGTTAATAAAAGTCTACTGGACTCCATCATTTCTAAATATCTTTTTACACCTTGCAGTTGTTCTTTACTAGGAAGCTCATGTTCAATTAATGACAATGGCAAAAAACGATCGTCTTCACAGTACAATAAAAGAGCTAAACTTCTTTCTCCATCCCTTCCTGCACGACCAATTTCTTGCAAATAGGCTTCCATATGTTGTGGAAAATGAAAATGAATGACATATCGTACATTACTTTTATTAATCCCCATCCCAAACGCATTTGTACAGCAGATAATATCCAGTTGGCCATTAATAAACTGTTGCTGTATTAACAATCGGTCTTCATTTTCGAGTCCACCATGATAATAAGCAACATTTTGGATTCCCTCATTTTGTAAATGAATTGTAATATTTTCAGCCCAAGCTCTTGAAGATACATAGATCAAAGCAGGCCCTTTTAATGTTTTTACATATTTGACTAAATTATAAATTTTTTTGTCTACATCATTATACTTCTCAATTTGCAGTGCAATGTTAGGACGATGCACACTGTAAATATAAGGGGTGAATTGTGACATTCCTAGCTGTGTGACAATATCTCTTTGCACTTCTTTCGTTGCTGTTGCTGTAATTGCTAAACATGTAGGCTTCCCTAACTTTTCCCATACTTCACCAAGCTTTAGATAATCCGTACGAAAATCATGTCCCCATTGCGAAATACAGTGAGCTTCATCTATAACAAATAGGGAAACCTTAATTGAAGATAATGCTGCAATAATATGATTTGACATCAGACTTTCAGGGGAGATGTATATCATTTTATATTGCTTTAGTTGGTCAATGACTGCCCTTCTTTCAGATAATGACAGGAAACTGTTAATCGCTGCAACCTTTTTTATTCCTTGGCTTTTTAATTGTTGTACTTGGTCCTCCATTAACGACAACAATGGGGAAACAACTATCGCAGTCCCTGATAATAATAACGCCGGCAATTGAAAACAAATCGACTTTCCCGTCCCTGTTGGTAGCATCGCTAATACATTTTCATGATTCATTAATGATTCAATTACTTCTTTTTGTCCAGGTCTAAACTGCTGATATCCAAAATGTGTATATAATTTCTTTTCTAACTTCATTTTCGGTCACCTAATCTTTATAGTCCGTTAGACGAGCTAATGTGAGCCTTATTTTAAAATAGCTAATTTCACGTGGTAATTGTTCTTTTATATGGCTGAGCTTTAAATGATTTGTATTCTTTTTTATCACTTGTAAAATTTGTCCTAGTTCTTTATCTGTAATAAATGAAGCAAGTTTAGCTGTTTTATCTTCCAACATAATTTCTATAATATGATCTTCAATTGTACTTACCTTTAACTGACGTCTAGTTGCTATTTCTTCAATGGAAAGTCCACGTTTCATCATTTGATACGTTTGGCGTGTCGAGTTTGTCATATGCATCGTTCGATTTAAATCAGAAATAATCGAACTTAAAATCGGAAAGTCTTTACGATCTATGTAAAGTCGTTCAAGTATTCGATGGACGACTGACAAATGAATAAGCTCCATCATCATTTTTTCCTTTCCATAATAAGTAGCTAACTGTTCATTAGTTAGACCAATTCGATGTGAACCGGATAATTTATAAGTAAAAATTTCGGCCTCCAATTTAGATAAGTCGTTTATTAATGTTGATAGCTCGCTATATAATTTCATACTGAAATGACTTCGCTCATTTGGTTTTGGAAAATGATTCTTGACCCACAACTTTACTTGCTGATCTTTAATAACCGGGAAAAAATTATAGTTATGATCGTTAATACATGAAATAGACTGTACAATTAGTACTAGCCTCGACCAAAACACACTCGAATTTTCTTTATATTTCCATCCATTAATGTAAAAAATAAATTGGTAATCATCAAGTTGACGTTTTAAAGTTTCTTCGCCTATTTTTGTAATTCTAAAGGTCATTTCTTTTTCTTTGATAATATAATGATTACTGAGCAAATCGTCCAACTCTTTTTCTAGCCAGTTTCGTTTGAACCGAGGTAATATCCCAAACAAAAATAAACATCGATACAGATGTCCATCTTGGATCGTTTGCGAAGATCGTTTCCCTTGAAGCAAATGATATATTCCAGATATCGTACGATCACCGTTGAAAACGGATATTAAATATAGCAGTATTACCGAAATTATAGACACCATCTTCCCCACTCTTGTCATTTGATTTTATTTATAGGGTATAACTATATAATAACAAATCGTGAATAACAACATGAAGAAGTTATTCAAAAAGTCCGGGAATAGTCTCTGTCGAATTTCTTCGTTGGTTTGCTGCTGCGTTCCTCACGTATTAAAAGCATACGCTGTGGTACTCGCAACTGCACCGCCTCGAACTTCTCGGATCTTTTTGTCCTCCTGTTTGAACACAAACATGTGGAAGTTTATTTTTTGCGGTATTCGGCAATAAATAAACTGCGAGACCCCTTGTATGATAAGAATTCTCAATGGATTTAACTGTTGAAATGTTGGTCAAACATCTATACAATATGAGATAGAAACTGTATTCCTTACAGTGGCAACACTGACTAATGCATCTTATCATACATAGGGGAATTACTAAGGAATGCTTAATTTAAAACCTACTTGGAGGGATTTATTATGGCAAAATACACAATTGTTGACAAAGACACTTGTATCGCTTGTGGTGCCTGTGGAGCTGCTGCACCAGACATTTATGACTACGATGATGATGGTATCGCATTCGTAACACTCGATGACAACCAAGGAATCGTAGAAATTCCAGATGTACTAGTAGACGACATGAACGATGCGTTTGAAGGTTGTCCTACGGATTCAATTAAAATTGCTGATGAGCCATTTGATGGTGACGCTTTAAAATTTGAATAGGAATGTAGAGAAGAGGCTGAACGTAATGACAGTCTCTTCTTTTTTTATTTGGCTGTTTTCGTAAACTTTATTGCTTTTGGACCGTTTTTTGAAAATAAAATAGCCTTTACGCTATGCGTGAAGAGCCAAGCATCCGCTTGGCTTACGGTCCAAAAGCTAAAAGCAACAATCTTTGAGAAAAGAGCCTTTTATTTTTACTTTAACAAAAGATTATTAATTAATATTAAATTTTTCTTAAAACAATGTTAAATAATTCGTTAAAAAAGAGGCTGACAACTAAGTCAACACCCCTTTTTACTCATTATCTTGTTTGGAAAATAAACCTTGTTCTACACCAATAATATGTTCCATCATTGCTTCAAATGCAGCTTGTTGATCCTTTTCTTTAATCGCTTCATATATACGTAAATGCTCTTCGTACAATTGATTCATTCTCCGTTGTTCTGAATACAACAAAAGCTTTCTCGCTTCTCTCATCGATTGATGCATTACATCTGAAACATTACCTACAAGCTTAGATAACATCTCATTCTTTGTCGCTCTAACAATTGCCTTATGAAAATTAACATCAGCCTTTTCGCCAACACTCCCATTTCCCTCGGCTTGTTGCATTTCTTGAAGAGCACCCTCCATATCCTTTAGGTCCTCATCTGTTCGATTGACGGCTGCAAGAGAAGCTGCTCCCGTTTCAATTACTTTTCTTATCTCAAAAAGCTCTCGTACATCTTCCTTTTGCATAAGTTGTATACCTGGAATAATACTTCCGATTAAATCGAGATCTAGTTTTTTTACAAAAGTTCCTTCTCCTTGCCGCATTTCAACATACCCCGTTGCTTTAAGAGCACTTAATGCCTCTCTTATCGCAGAACGGCCTACATTAAACTCTTCAGCAAGTTGTTGAACAGAAGCTAACCTTTCACCTGGTTTTACTTCTCCCTTTTTAATCATATCCATTAATTGCTCTGCAACAATTTCATATATTTTTTTTGGCTTTACTTCTCGTATTGCCACATTTCCACCTTCTTCACTATCTTATCTCCTGAATCACTTATTATTTATCTTTTACTGTAAACTAAAAAGAAACGCTTTCAAATAAAAGTAATCTGAATAAATTGTACCGATAATATTTTGAATTAGCAACAATTATTAACAGCTCTCAGTTTATCGTTTTTGCTTATTTCTTAAAAGGTACTAGGAAAACGAAATTATAATATTAAACCTTCTAATGCTAGTAACACATTGTTCGACCATATCTCAGAAAAGGAGGATAGTGGGAGGGGGTTTGTACCAACACCAACTTCTATCGTAAAGCCAGGACGCCCGGTTTCTTGAATAAACCAATCTTTATACCCTCCATCACTTTCAGCTGTATGAATAGGTAAATATGAGCTAACAAGCGAAAGGCGTTCAACCATCTCTTTACTTTCAGGTGGTTCATACCCTCTGTACCCCCAATAGATAACTTGCCCTTGTGAATGAAAGGCAAATATGTGAGAAAAATCATGCTTTTGTGTAAAATCATACACCGCTCTAGCTTCAGGTTCTGTAAATGGTGCTGTACCACTATAATGCCTGGGCCAGGGTTGTTGAGGGCTTTCATCCGCTTCGATATCCCAGCCTGCTGGCCATTGATGATTCAAATCCACTCCCCTTATATTGCTCGACCAATGATCAAACTGACGACTTCCTTTATTAATCGTTAGTACTTCTTTATACATCGGATGCTCTGGATAAATCCCTTGTTGAACTAATTCGACACCATCAGGATTTACAAGTGGAACGATATACAAAGAAACTTGTTGAAATAGTCTTTCAAGGTCATACCCGTGCCATCTTTGTTTTTTCTTTAAATGCAAAAGTAGCTCACTAATGAACGTCATGAGAAACTTACTCGTTAACCACTCATTAGCATGCCAGCCACCAGAATAAAAAATTTTTTTCTCGCCATTTCCAATCTTTAAACTTATTAGAGGATAAGATAAAACTGAATGACCAATCGTTTCAATTGAAACGTAGTTAGGATAATATTCTTTCAAGAACTGAATATCAGTAACTAAATCCACAGGACCATATTCACATAAACATTGAAAAGGTGAATAGGAAATTGCTGCATCTTTTGTGGTTTCTGGAATTTCTAACACTTCTCCAGGATAAATATAGGATTTTTCATTAATAATTTGCCGATTATATAACAGGATATCAAAAGCTCTAATTCCAAATTTAACGGCTACTTTTCTAACCGTATCTCCTTTTTGAACAGTGTATACTCTCATAACTTCCCTCCTCACCTTTACTTTATGAACCTTTTATCAAAATAAGAAGATGCCATTTGACAGAAACGTTGCAATATGGTAAATTATCAAACAATTAGATCCTTAAATTTCAAAAAACGATGATGAAGAGAAGGAAATGTCAACCAATTCAGAGAGCTAGTGGTTGCTGTGAACTAGCTTGGACCGTTTCTTTAAGCACTTCTGAGTTGATGCTCTGAAACGAACTATCGGATTAGGAGTATCCGGATGATCCGTTATCTTTAGAGAAAAATTCTCCTGAGGCACGTTCACCAAATGAGTGTGTAAATGAGGGTGGTACCACGGAACAAACCTTCCGTCCCTCACGACATATCGTCGTGCGGACAGGAGGTTTTTTTAGTTTAGCGCTTTCAAAGTAATTTTCAACATGAAGCTTATGTTTCATATCCATTGCTAAAAAGCTGTACATTATTAGTTAATTAGGCTCATAAACGAATAAAAAAAGACTGTTTATCTAAGCCTTTTAAAATAAAGAATGGATAATGAGGAGTGGAGAAAATGATCCATCAAGTTGTAGTAGAACCAGTTGAAAAGAAAGGAAGTCAAATCATGTACAATATCTTAGTTTCAGATTCTATGAGTAAGGAAGGTCTCCTTCCTCTACTAGAAAGTGAGCAAGTGAATTGTGTCCAAAAAAATGTGTCTGAAGTGGAAGATGAGTTGCACACGTTCGATGCTATTCTAGTCCGTAGTGCTACAACTGTTACTGCTGAATTAATCGAAAAAATGTCAAACTTAAAAATTATTGCTCGCGCTGGTGTTGGTGTAGATAATATCGATATCGATGCCGCTACAAAAGCTGGTGTAGTTGTTGTCAATGCTCCTGATGGCAATACAATCTCAACAGCTGAACATACATTCGCCATGATTTGTGCCCTTGCTCGAAAAATTCCTCAAGCAAATCAATCGATTAAATCTGGTGAATGGAATCGAAAAGCATTTCAAGGAACAGAGCTCCACGGTAAAACTCTTGGTATCGTTGGATTTGGTCGAATCGGATCACAGCTTGCTAAACGTGCGAAAGCATTTGAAATGAAACCGCTCGTCTTTGATCCATTCTTAACTAAAGCTCGTGCTGAAAAACTAGGCGTTGTACCAGCTACACTTGAGGAAGTATTAACGAATGCCGATATTATTACTGTCCATACTCCATTAACAAAAGAAACGAAAGGTATTCTTGGTATGGAGAATATCGGCAAAACGAAAAAAGGAGTTTATTTAATTAACTGCGCACGTGGTGGAATTATTGATGAAGTTGCCCTAAAACACTATTTAGAAAATGGCCATGTTGCTGGAGCTGCTTTAGATGTATTCGAGGAAGAGCCAGCTATAGAAAATGCCTTACTTGAACTTGATAATGTGATCGCAACTCCACACATTGCAGCTTCAACAAAAGAAGCTCAATTAAATGTTGCCGCACAAGTTTCAGAAGAAGTCGTTCGCTTTCTCGAAGGAAATCCTGTCAGCAATTCTATTAACTTGCCTACACTTTCAAAAGAAGTTTACGAAAAGGTTAAACCTTATTATGAGTTAACAAAAACCATGGGAAATGTTTTATCACAGTGCATGAAAACTCCAGTACAGGAAATTGAAGTTTATTATGGTGGAGAGGTTACTCACCTTGAAACATCGATTACCACTCGCAGCTTAATGGCTGGTTTTCTTTCTGCTCGAGTAGATGCGCCAGTAAATGATGTGAATGCATCATTTATTGCAAAAGAACGTGGTATTGAATTCGGTGAAAAGTCTTTAAATAATGCATATGGCTATGCTAACATCATTCACGCAATTGTTCACGGTGAAGATCGTACATTTGAAATCAAAGGAACATACGTCAAAGAATACGGCCCACGCATTGTTAGCATTAATGGATTTAATGTTGATTTCTTCCCAGCAGGACACCTTATTTATATCCAACACAATGACCGTTTAGGTGTTATCGGAAAAATGGGGCAATTACTAGCAGAACACGACCTTAATATTGCTACGATGCAAGTAGGTCGTAAAGAAGCTGGTGGAGAAGCAATTATGATGGTTGCCGTTGACAAACCATTAACTGATGAAGTTCTTAACGCTGTCCGTTCAATCGACGAAATTACCCTAGCAGATAAAATTGAACTGTAAATAAGAAAAGCGAAAGCGTCCGTTTAGCGACGTAGCCCTTGCGCCCTCCGAATGAGATAAAGGAAACACGCAGAAGCGAAGCAATGCGATGTTGACTTATCGTAACGAGGAGAGCGAAGTCCACTTGGCGATGGGCGCTGTAGCTAGATAATATTAAAAGAAGCTGACTAAAAAGAAATAACTTCTCTTAGTCAGCCTCTTTTTCTATTTACTTTGTAACTTGAAGCACATCCCCAGGATAAATCAGATCATTTCTCAACTCATTCTTTTCTTTAATTACTGTAATGGAAACTTTATACTCGTTCGCAATATGGTGAAGTGTTTCACCTGGTTGGACTACATGAACGAGCTCATTTTCGTTCGGATGAAGGACTAACTGTTGATCAACATGAATGATATCATCTGTAAGTTGATTCCATTCTTTTATTTGCTCAACTGCTACTGCATGTTTCTGCGCTAAGCTCCATAGTGTATCTCCTTTTACGATCGTAATAATCAATTCCCCGTCCCAAGCATTATGTTTTTCATTTGGGGACTTTGTTTTAATCGCTGAATCCGAATATGTATTATGTTCACTTACTTCTTCTTCTGCCTCTTCGACTAGTTGATATCTAGCAGATAGTACCGCTTCAAAATCCTCTTCTTTTAGTTCTTCATCTTCTAGGGTAACTAGTGAATTTTGTTCATCATTTAATACTAGCAATGGATCAATTGAATTTGTTTTACTTGTATTCCATTCCCCAATATGGACTTCGAAATGCAAATGATTACCAGAAGAACGCCCCGTATTACCTACTGTACCTATAACTTGTCCTTTCTCTAGTCGTTCTCCTTCACTTACATACCTTTTATGCATATGAGCATACACCGTTTCTAGTTTATTATCGTGTTTAACAAAGATCACATTCCCATAGGAATCGGAATAATACGATCTAAAAACTGTGCCCTCTTTTATCGAAACAATCGGTGTTCCTTCTGGAGCTGCAATATCAATACCAAAATGACGACCATCTCTCGTTCCGTAATGGTCAGACACATCACCTGAAGTTGGCCATATGAGTGAATTTATTAAATCTTCTTCTATTGATTTTGCATATGTAGTTGCTGAGCCTATAAATAGGATCCCGATAAATACCGCAATAGCAACGGCAATTAATACTCGTTTAAAAAAATCTAACATGTTTGCCTCCTTAATTTTCAAAAAAGATGTGTGTAAAGTAAGGGTCACACACAATGTATACTATGGAGGCTTGCCCCATTTTATTACAAAAATTTTATCTATTTGATGTAAGGTCTCGTTAAGGATATTTCCTTATTCAATTGCACCAGATTGTACAATTTCGACATCAAATGTTAACTTCACTTCAATGTTACTATATAATTCTTTCCATTTTTCAGGCTGCCAATCCCTCGTTCGACTTCGATATTTTTCTCCTAATCCTAAAGGATCTATTTCTTTCTCTTTAAATTTTTCAACTAGTACGGTTGCTGTTTCCTTTAAATTTTCTTCCATCTGTTTTTCCAATTCAGCTGTTAACTTAGGATCATCTAAATTCATCCGATCAGAAGAATCGGTTATTTCCCCCCTTACCTTTACATGATAGTCAAAGGTGGGGTTATCTCCCTTTTTAATTAAAGAATTTTTATATGTAGATGTAATATTTTCAACAACAACATAAGCCTCTTTATCGTCATGGTTGATTCTGTATTGTTGAGAGCCTCCCACTCCTTTTGTTGTCAGTAACCTGAAAACAAATGATTCCTCTAAATCTAATTTATCTACGTATGTATCGTGATCAAACAAGGCTATTCCAACTACTTTTAACTCTCCGTCTGCTTTTAGAAGTGGTAAAAAAGCATCCCTGCCATCATTGTACATACTAAATAAAAACAAATGTAAATTAGTAATCGGAATGGATTTTTGTTGAATTTGATCAATTAAATCTGGAATAAATACCCCGACTCTATCATCACCTTCTTCAACTGCATCAAAAGCGTCCTTAGCTTTTCCTTCAGTTACAGCTAAATGAACACGATTAGGCACAGATGGATCACGATAAAGAGAATCGACCAAATGTTCGATACCACCTTCAGCAATTTTATCGCTAAATAGAAAAACTCGTGCTTGCCCTTTTTTCAGTGGTTTTTGTGTTTTTGCATTAATTAGATCAGTTGCCCCTTTTGTTGTTTTTCCGACTGCTGATATTGTTTTTTGGTGTAATGCACTTTCTTCGCCTTGCTCGATAAAAGTCGGATACGTAACTGTAACTTCAAGTTCATTATTCTCAGCTTGATCATACCCGACTGCATAAATAAGGGCTAACTCATCGATAATATTTGTTTGAATACAACCCGTTAACAAAACTGTTGAAAGCATGAACACTAGAGTATAACTACTAAACCGCTTCATTTCTCGTTTTCCTCACTTTATGAAAAAGTTTCTGAACAACGAATAATATTGGTATATAAATGAATATAATCCCAAAGCCAATATAAGAGTAATAATCATTTAATTGATTGACTTGTTGTCTTCCTTCAATAAAAGTAGTTGCCACCGCCACCACTAACAATACTGGTAGCAATATAATCTTTTGTCTCCATTTGAATAACTCTTTACAACCTCTTGTAACTGCCCAAATCGATAAAGCAATGTTTGGGGCAACAATAATGAGCCATAATGAAATACTAATATACTCAAACCGTTCAATAAACGGTAGTTCAACAACTTTATACAATGTTAATGTCGCCCAAATCGTTCGATTTAACTGTTCTTCGCTATAGAAAACTAAGCTCACAATCATAATGAAAGTATATAGAAAAGTCGTATAAAGGGCTCCTAAGTGAGCCCATTTTTGTGATTTTTCTTGGTGCTTTATGAATGGAAAGTACATTAATAATAATTCAAATCCTAAAAACGACAATGTTGTATCTTTAGCCCCTGTCAACATTTCCATTATCGAATGCTTCCAAATTGGAAGTAAATTAATAAAGTTAGCAAATTCGAGCGGCATAACGAGGAGTAAAAATAACGGCATGGGGAGAAATACACTAATGACAGCTAACCCTACGACCGCACGAAAGCCACCACTTATTAAATACCAGAAAAATAATACGGCAATACAACTAAGAAACCAGGTAGGGACTTCAGCAAACATCCATACTTGAACAACTTCAATATAGGTTCTTAACACAACAACAGCTAGTCCTAAAAAATAGACAATGAGAAGCAGGCTCAAAAAACCGCCAATCCACTTTCCAAATAATTGCTGGTGAACATAGACGATATCCCCACCGCTCGGTTTCAAGGTGTTATAGATCATCCATATTAAAATATGAATAACGATACCTGCTATAATCACTGCGATCCAACCATCAAATCCAGCCGTTTTTACGATGATTCGTTGGAAACTGAGAACACCTACACCAATTTGCATGGCATGAACAATAAAAAATACCAAATGGGGGGATACTTGAAAATTTTCCTTTATTTTAGGATATGTCATTGTCTCACCTACTTCCTTTTTCGCATTGCAGAGATCATTATTCATCAATATCCTTCGTTTTCTTCGCACGTGAAAAGTTAAATCGCTTTGAATCCCTAGGCCTCATTAAGACGGGACGTGAGGAAAAGAAAGGGAACGGTAAACGAAAAAACGCATCTTTCCAATCCTTTATCCGTAAAGGATACACAGGTTCTAAATAAGGCCGACCAAGAGAAGTTAATCTAATCAGATGAGCAATTGTAAAGAGTAAGCAAATTACGATCCCCACACCACCAAATAAAGCAGCCGCAACCATGTAAGGGAAACGAATAATTCGTATCGTATTGCCCATTTGATAAACAGGAGTTGTAAAAGAAGCTAACGCAGAAAGCGCAACGATAATTAATAATATATTACTTGTTAACCCAGCTTCTACTGACGCTTGTCCAATGACAATACCGCCAACAATACCTATCGTTTGGCCAACTTTTGTCGGAAGCCTCGCCCCTGCCTCACGTAATAACTCAATCGTAAACTCCAAAAATAAGGCTTCGATAATCGGAGGAAAAGGTATATTACTCCGAGATGATATAATTGTTGCCAGTAAATCTTTTGGAATAAGCTCATAATGAAACGTCAAAACCGCAACATATATTGGCGCAGCTAGCACCGAAAAAGCAACCGAAAAAAAACGAAGTATACGGACAAATGACGCAATATGCCATGGTAAATAGTAATCCTCTAATGATGAAAAAAATTCAATAAGCGTCGTCGGTCCAAAAAACGATTCAGGTGACCCAGCGCTCAAGATGACAACCTTCCCTTCGGTCAAAGCACCTGCCACACGGTCTGGTCTTTCTGTATTTACAAATTGCGGGAATATCGAAAGTGAGCTATCAGAAACCATTTGATTTAACATTGAGCTATCAAGAATTTGATCAAATTCAATATCCTCAATCCGCTGTATCATCGTTTTTACATTTTCTTGATCAGCGATCCCTTCAATAAATAGGATAGCTACTTTAGACTTTGTTATTTTGCCAACTTCTAGTTCTTTAATTTGTAAATTAGGGAGCGGAAGTCGTTTACGAATTAAATTAATGTTCGTATCGAGTGATTCAATAAAGGATTCTTGTGGGCCCGTAACTGTAAATTCAATTTCCGGAACGCCGACATCTCGTTCTAAATTAACACTTGCTTCAATGAGCATACATTTTTCTTTATCCGCTAAAAGTTGTAAGAGAATATACCCTCGTAATACTTTATGTTTTATATCTCTTGGATCACTAGTAATTGCTATTTGTTCAATTGGTATTTTGTCCTTAAGAACTTCTAAGCCCTCAGTAATATACTTACTAATATAGGGGAGGACATCTTTATGGAGACGATCAGGATCCACTAATGTTGAAAAGAACATCAATTTATAAGGAACTGCTGTATTTTGATGTTCATACACACTAAAATCAGACGACTTTTGAAAAGTATTCAATACAGAAGTAATCGTTTCTTGCTGTTGCTGATTACTATGCATGTGTTTAGCGAGCCATTTTATAAACATAGTCACTTCTCCTAGCTTCGAATACTTCAGTTTCGTCTTAGTATTAGAAAACAGTGGAAACGTTATGCGAATTTGGAAAAAAAAGAACAACTTACGATGTTAACTTCCTTAAAAAAGTAAAAAAACTACCATTTAAGGTAGTAGTTCCAATACTATGGAGAAAAGTAAAATAGGGCCTTTTTTAGCAAATATGGAACCTAGTGTCCGTTTGCCCCATTAATTTGCTTGTTTTCTATAAAAAAGCTATCAGGGACAAATCTGGCCCCTTACTCTTGATGTCCGCATAATTAAGAAAAGCGCAAGGTGTCTGCTTATCGCGACAAGCGCTGGAGGGCCAGCAATTAGTGTCTTGACTTTTAGAAACGTTTGATGGACCGAAGCGACCTCGAGGCGATGTTGACTTATCGTAAGGAGGAGGAGCGAAGTCCACTAGACGCTGGGCGCTGCAGCTAGACAAGAAAAGCGCAAGGGCTTCTAATTGATACGTTATCCGTAAGTTTCTCCACGACAACAGACCCTCTTAACTGTATGCCAGCATTTACACTATTATAAGTCAGCTAACACTTCACTATTGAATAGAAGCAAGCAATTGATCTTTATTTTGTGAAGAATACACTTCGACGGTTATTTTACCGGACTTCAATGAAACTTGTGTTTTTAATAAAATAGGGAAATTATACGGATTGGTAAAAACAAAATCTGGCCCTCCCCATGAAACTGTAGCATCTCGATTCGGAGGAACATATCCGATTTCTTTTGAATGACTATATCTTTCTATTACTTCTAGTCCTGCAGCATCTATCGCATTATATAAAGTCGATGAAGTCTGACAGATACCGCCCCCAATTCCCATTACAAATTCTTTATTTACAATTTCTTTTGCTTCCCTGTAGCCTCTCTCAACGGTTCGTTGTCCTACTACCTTATTAAAAGAAAATTCATCACCTGGTCCGAGTACGAAATGTTGAAACGACTCAGCGGACAGCTTGATATTGACAGACCTTCCTTCAACACTAGGGTTAAAATAGGTCGAATAAGTACCGATCGAAACATCTAAAATACCAGCTAACTCCTCTTCTGATACAGTCGGTTCTGTTTCATAGATTGGTAGAACCAATTCACGATCTCGATAGTCTAATTGTTGAATTTTCGAAACAAGCTCTTTCTCTGATAGGATTATTTGGCTTTGTCCTGGAATAATCGTTCCATCTTGAGTAACCGTTGGATTACGCATCGGCTGATCAATCGTTCGAGCTAACTTTGCGGCAAATTTAGCTAAGGATTTCTCATCTAATTGTTCTAAATCAGGAAGATAACCAAACTCATTTAATAAGATAACCTCTTGTTCAGCAGTTCGCTCGTCAATCAATGCTACTTCCCACTTGATGGGCTTCTTAAAATATTCTACTTCATTATTAGCTAGGCCATGCTGCCTCGAACTTTTTTCTTCTGCAGCAACCATTGTAGTTAAACTAACTGTAAAAGCAAAAATAACAACAAAAAAGACCCAGTATTTCTTCAACCTTACTCCCCCTTAAGTATCGTTCCCACTCGTTAATGTATGATGGAAAATTATAGAAATGAATAAAAATCATTTAAATTTTTTTTCTACTTATAAGACGTATTTTACCATTAAATGGTTTCATTTTTTTCTAAATTTTCTTAGAAATACACAAATTATGTCCTATAATGACGAAAACGGTTGTCTTTTTATTTAAGTTAGACTTTATAAGTCCATGAAAAAAACACGTCATATTTAAACGTGTTTTTTTCATGGACTTATTTTTCTTTTCGTTTTCCTTCTCGAAAAACGATTGCACTTCGTTCATATTCTACATCTTTTACACCTAAACGATGATTGACAACTCGTGCAATGGCAAAGAAGTAATCAGATAAACGATTTAAATATTTTAGCACAACTGGATTCGTTTCTGCTTCTCGTTGCAGCCTTGTAACATAGCGCTCAGCTCGTCTTGTCACTGTTCGACAAACATGAAGGGTTGCTGCAGCTGGAGAACCTCCAGGAAGAATAAATCGCTCTAACTCGGGTGCTTCTTTTATATATTCGTCAATTCTCTCCTCTAAGTACGTCACAATTTCCTGCTTCGCTTTAAAGGGACGTTGTTCTGTTTCCTTTAACATTGCTAAATCTCCACCACAATCAAACAATTCATGTTGAATTTTTACAAGCTCATTAATGATATCTTGGAATACTTCTGGATCAAGTTGCGTAATCGCCTGCCCTACAAAACAATTCACCTCATCAGTAGTCCCGTAAGCAACTACACGCGTATCATCCTTCGTTAATCTACCACCTACAACACTCGTTTTTCCTTCATCACCTGTACGTGTATATAAACGCATCTCACATTCCCCCATTTATTTTAGTTGTTCTGAAATCCCATACCATATCCGGTAAACTTTATTTGCCTGCTTTACAATATCCTGATAACACCAACCAACTAAATCTCGCCACATTCGGTCATCTGAAGAAATCGGTACGATTCCCTTTCCAATTTCACTACCGACTAGAACCAAAGTTCGGTCTACTCGTATGCGCTCCCATTCCAACCATTGCTCTAATAATCGATTAAATTCAGCACGTCCATCATTTAATAAAAAATAACGTTTAATAATTCTTTCAATCCCAAAAATGACACAAAGGTGCCGATCAGGCACATTATTAAGACCTTTAAGGATATCTTCTTGCTCATACCCATTATAACAAACAAACTCATTGACATGGTCTATTTTATAGTGTGAATAGACCCACTTTCTTTTTCCGTGAAAGGCGCCTCCTGTAATAAATTCCATCGTTCCCCCCTCCTTATCCTATCAACATCAGTACAAAGTGAATAGCCTTGACCGTAAGCAACATTCCATTCCCAAAAATCTTTTTTGATAGAAGCATAATAAGAAAGAATGAAACGAATTGGGCCTCCATGGCTAACAACGACTAACTGAGACACACTGTGATCAATTGCATCCGTAACAATGTTATTCCAACTTTCCAAAATTCTTGACCGAAAATGTAAGAATGCTTCTCCATTCGGAGGAACTACTTCATATGGATTATTTAACCATTCTCTATACAGTGGATCGCCTTTTAGTTGCTCATACGTTTGCCCTTCCCAATCACCAAAATGGATTTCTCTTAAGCTACTATCCTTTTTAACGAAATGGTTAGGATAGAGGATTTCTGCAGTTGTTACACAACGTATCAAGTTACTCGAAACAACAAGGTCAGCCTTAGGATAAATATAATTTTGTTTAAGAAAATAAAGACGCTCACGACCCTTTTCATTTAATGGAATGTCCGCCCATCCTAAGTATTTTTTTTCCTCGTTATAATCGGTTAAGCCATGCCGTAATAAAGTAACAACCATGCGACGATCCATAGTACAGCCTCTCCTCCTTCCACTAACGCACCTAATGTATCGCCAGTAATTCCACCAAATTGTTTTCTAAAAAAAGTAAAACTACATAGCAAAAGAATGACCGAAGTCATCGTTAGCAAAAGAGCCAAAATAATGAACTTCGAAAAGAAGATAGCTATACCAATTAAAATAAATATTCCCCATAGATGAAAGCTTACCTTCGTTCGTGGTATGATACATTGTTGTACTGAATAAGCCATCCCTTCTTCACGAGCTGGCTTACCGTACATCAAAGCCCCTGCCATCAACCATCTAGCAAAAAACGGAATAATTAAAAAGTAAAACCAATAAGCTTCTGCACTTTCTAAAACTTGAAAAATAAAGATATACTTTCCAGCTAGTAAAAAGAATAAAGAAATGACCGCAAATGCTCCAACTCGAGAATCCTTCATAATCGTTAATTTTCGATCTTGATCCTGTCTTGAAAAATAACCGTCACTAACATCCATCCACCCGTCAAGATGAAGCCCTCCAGTTAAGGAGACGATGAGTAATAATAGCAAAAAACTACTCACAGCTGTTGGAAGTAACATCCATTCAATCATTAAAATAGAAGCACTCATTGCAATACTACCAACGATTAAACCAATCAATGGATATAATGCAACAGAAACAGAAGCGGTTTGCTTAGTCCACGGCACTTGCCTTCTTATTGGAATCGTCGTTAACAATTGCAGGGCTAAAATCAGTCCGGCGATTCCGCCCACTTTATGATTATCGCTCATTTTCAATTTTCCAGCCTTCAATAACATTTATGATATAGTCAACATCAAGATACGTTTCCACATGATTAGCGAGGTTTTCATACGCTAAATCTCTCATGACTTGAAGATTTACGACTTCTCGCTTTTGAAGTCCTCTCTTTGTACGTAATTTGTTTAGCCACGAAGCCCGCCATTCATCATTGTGAAATAAATGATGAAAATACGTGCCAACCACTTTCCCTTCCTTCATACAAATTCCTTCTGGACGATTATCAATCATAAGAAATGGTTCAACACTTTGTGCTGTTGTCATCGTTCTTCCTAGGTGAATTTCAAAGCCTGTTATCGCCTTATTACAGCCCCAATGATTGGATACTAGTCTTCCTTCTGAACGAATCGTTATTTTTTTCTTGTTGAAATATGTTTTCAAAGGAGCAATTTTTAGACCTTCTATTTCATTTCCTATAACATCTGTATCTGTTCCAGCTTCATCAATTAATACTTCACCAAGCATTTGATATCCGCCACACAGTCCAATGATCGTTCCACCTTCATTGATATATTGCTGTAAGACATAATTAAGGCCAGCACTTTTTAAAAATTTCAAATCATGAAATGTACTTTTCGTTCCTGGAATAATAACTGCATCAGGATGACCAAAGTCTCGTTTATCTTTTACAAAGCGTAAAAAAACATCTGCTTCCTCAGCAAGTGGTTCGAGATCTGTATAGTTTGAAACATAAGGCAGAGCAATGACTGCAATATCTAAATCATTTTCGCCTTTTCTCTCGCCTTTAATCAAGTTATTATGAATAGAAAGAGAATCCTCACCTTCTATTGAAATATGTTCATAATAAGGAATAACTCCTACCACTCTTATTCCCGTGTACTCTTCTAGCCACGAAACCCCGTCCGTAAATAAGCTAATATCACCTCGGAATTTGTTAATAATAATGCCTTTCACACGTTTCCGCTGTTCTTCTGAAAGAAGCTGAAGCGTACCGACAACACTAGCAAATATACCGCCACGCTCTATATCAGCAATTAAAATGACAGGTACATCGGCTATTTCAGCAACCTTCATATTGACCAGTTCACGGTCATTTAAGTTGACTTCTACAGGGCTGCCCGCTCCTTCGATTACGATATATTCATGGTCTTTTGCAAGAACAGTTAATGCTTGTTGGATTGCTTCTACTCCCTTTTGATAAAACAACTCGCGATAACTTCTGCCTGAAAAAGTCGAATACACTTCCCCAAATAAAACAACTTCAGAATCCATACTACTACGTGGCTTTAAAAGTATAGGGTTCATATAAACACTTGCTTCGGTCTTTGCCGCCTCAGCTTGAACACCTTGAGCTCGACCAATTTCTTTACCATCAATCGTTACATAAGAGTTATTTGACATATTCTGTGACTTAAAAGGAGTAACTGATTTATCTATTCTGGCTAGTATTCGACAAAGTGCCGTTACTAAAACACTTTTTCCTACGTCTGAGCCCGTTCCTTGAAGCATAATTCCTTTCATCTAAAACCCCACCTTCTTTTTTAATAGCGGAAGCCCAGCTTCAACTAGGTAAGCTTGATCACAAAGAGCCACAATATTTTGATGAAGTTCACCGATGAGCTTCATATAAACAATCGTACTTTCATCATTCGGAACGATATCTTCAAACAATTCATTGGTTACGACAATACAAGGAATAGGAATTCGTTGTAATTCTTCAAATGTACTAGAAAGACGAATATATAACTGTTGTAGAAATTCAGGCTCCTTCCATAACTCAAGCCCTTTTTCAATTCCTTTAAAAAATTCTTGTGTTAAGAGCCCAGTTAAACAATCAAGGATAACGACATCCTCTTTTTTGAAGTTCGGTATTAAATCTTCAATATGGGTAGGTTTTTCGTGAGTCACATACACTTTTTCACGCATTTGACGCTCCTTGATATGCCGATTGATTCGTTCTTCCATCTCCGAATCACTTCGTCTACTCGTCGCTATATAATGAATCACACCGTTTGAAGTTACATTTTTCTCTGCAACTTGTAATGCAAATGAACTTTTTCCGCTCCTAACTCCTCCTGTAATAAAGATGATCATCGACGTGCCCACCTCTCTAACACGTCCAAAAGGAAATCATTTTCTTCACTTGTTTTAATGGCTAAACGAATGTACTTGCCTTCAAGTCCTAAAAAGTTATACGTATGGCGAGGAATCACACCATTCTCAATCAGAAAAATGATCAATGGTTTTAAGTCTTCCCTTGTACCTTTTGGTTTTAATAAATAGAAGTTTACGACCGATGGGGAAAACTCGTAGCCTAGCTTCCCTAAGATTTGAAATACTCTCATTCGTTCCCCTTTGATAAATGATCTCGTCCGTATTACATGTTGATGATCATTAACACAGTCCAATCCAACTTGCTGAGCAATGCCATTTACACTCCATGGTTGTTGGAGTTTTTTCAGTTCAGATATATTCGCGTTACTGGCAACAACATACCCTAACCGAAGCGCAGGAATCGAGTACATCTTCGTTAACGACCTCAAAATAACTAAATTTTGAAAATCTTCTATGTAAGACATCATACTTAAATCCTCGGAGCTAAAATCATAGAACGCTTCGTCAATGATCACGGTTACACCTTTTTCTTTTGCCGTTTGCAACAGCCTTAACAGAGTTCCTTGTTCCATTGTCGTTCCGGTAGGATTATTGGGATGACAGAGGAACATTGCATCTACTTCATTTAATGCTTCTAGAAGCTTTCCAATATTAACGTCCCAAGTCTCTTCTGAAAAAATCTCGTACCGAACTACTTCACATCCATACGTGAGACAGGCGTCTCGATATTCTGAAAATGTTGGTTCAACAACAAGTATTCGTTTTTCACGAAAATAATTTGCGATTAGTAAAATAAGTTCAGCTGCACCATTTCCTATTAACAATTGATCGATAGAAAGGTTAAAATCCGTAGCTAACTTCTCACGTAATTGTGAAGCATATGGGTCTGGATAAGTTTGAATAGTTTCGATGTATTGATTCCATTGAACTTGAACAATTGGCGGTACTCCTAATGGGTTCACATTTTCGCTAAAATCTATCACCTGTTCTGGTAACTGTAACCCTAACGCTTTTACAAAGTAATGTGGGTTTGCCCCATGATTAGGTAGCGACATAAATAACCCCTCCTATCAACCAAAGTATGTATACAAATGAAATGACGGATTTATTCATAATTTGGATGGCTTGCTTTATATGTATGGCTGAAATAGGCATCAATGGCACTCCCATTTTAGCACGGTTGGATATAACGCCCATATATTGATTTTGTCCACCTAATTGTATGCCTAGTAAACTAGCAACAGCCGCTTCTCCCCAGCCACTGTTCGGACTTGGATGTTTTCTAGCATCTGTCCATAAAATTCGATAGCATATCGACTTTTGTTGCTGGCAAAAGCTTTCGTTAAATGTAATCATTAATAATCCAGTTAACCGACTTGGTATAAAATTTAAGACATCATCAAACTTAGCAGACGCCCAACCAAAATCTTTGTATTTATCATTTTTATAACCTACCATCGAGTCACACGTATTAACTGCCCTATAAAGCATTGCAAGTGGTGCCCCACCAACTAGGGCAAAAAAAAGTGGAGCGGTTACCCCATCACTCGTGTTTTCAGCGACTGTTTCAACGGTCCCACGAATCACTTCGGCTTCAGAAAGTTGTTCAGTATCTCTTCCTACGATATATGACAGCTTTAAACGTGCTTCCTCAATTTCACTTTCTTCTAACGGTTTCAATACATCTTCTGCAGCTTCTCGTAAACTACGCTGGGCAATCGTAAATGAAATAATGATCCCTTCAATTAAGACGCCTAACCATGGATGGATAATATAAGCTAAGATAACTGGAACAAGAGTAATACAAAATACCGATAAGATAATAATTAGTAAAAAAAGAACTCCTTTTGACTTTTTCTTGCTTGCAACGTTTAGTTTTTTTTCAAAAAAAGAAATTAACTTTCCAATTCCGACAACAGGGTGTGGAATATTCCTGGGATCACCAATCATTCGATCAATAAGTAAAGCTAAGGAAAGGGCTATTAAGTGGTATACAATCATCATTCGACTTTCCTTCTTTCTTTATTTCTCTTAATTGCTTCACTCGTTGCTTCATAAACCGCTCTTGCAATCGATTTTCCTAAAAGGGTTATCGTTCCGGCATATGGTTGCTCTATCCCTGTTTGTGAAGCCGCGACCATGATGCTATCTGTAGAGGTCCCTGTTGCAAGAGTATGTGTCTTTGGATCTTTAATACCTTCATCAAAAAGCGCCTTTGTCTTTGCTTCTGTTGCCGTCATAACAGTTTGAACAAATGCAGCATCTGTTAGGTTTCCTTCGATAAAAATCCACGTATTAATCGTCCCTACCGAATGCAACGTATTTTTTTGTAGATAAGCCTTTGAAGCGTCCACTGCGTTAGAAACACCGGCTGTAACAACAACGAAAATTATAAATGCCTCATTAGCATACGTTCTATCAGCTGCGTCTTCTAAAACAGCCGCAGTCATCATACCTACTGAACCTTCACAGTCTATACCTAAATGATTCAAATATTGTTTATACTCTTCCTCTACACAATCGCAATTATAGTCTTTATGGACATGTCTATTAAGAAAAGTCGTATTCCAGCCAAATCCTGCACCAACCACTGCTGAAGAATACGTCTTTAACGGGATTGGACTCGTAATCTTTATTAGATCGGGAGTTTTCTCAATCTTAAAACGGTTTATGAGCGGACGCTCAGTTGATGTCGATTGCTTAGGCTGAAGTGTGATTAATGGACTTGGAACTGATGGATGTTCTCGTCTCCCTACTTTCGCTTGATACACGTCTTGCAATTTTTTTTCATTCATGACATGGGCAGGGCAATCGAGTGAGCATACCTTTCCATTGTCTAACAACAAAATTCGATCACAATATAAGCTCGCCATATTTAAATCATGCAAAATTGTAATTACAGTTAGCCCTTTTTCTTTAGACCATTGTTTTAAAGAGTCTAGTAAACTCATTTGATACGAGATATCTAAATGATTTGTTGGTTCATCTAAAAGTAACAGCTGTGGTTCTTGTGCTAACGAACGTGCTAACATGACACGTTGACGTTCACCACCACTCAATGAGTGAAGTGGTAAATCTTTAAATTGATAAACTCCTGTTAGCTTCATGGTCTCTTCTACCATTTGGTTATCCTTGCTGTTCGCAACTTGAAACCAACCTTTTTGATGAGGGTAGCGTCCTAAATGAACAACTGCTTCAACCGTATAAGAAAATGATGTATCAGATTGTTGCGGTAACACAGCCATCCATCTTGCTAACTCTTTTGATCCATAAGCAGAAATGCTTTTATTTTGAAGAAGAATTTCACCAGACTGCACAGGAATTAAACCACTAATCATCTTTAATAGTGTCGTTTTTCCACTACCATTTGGACCAAGAATCCCAAAAATTTCGCCCTTCTCTACGGAAAAGGAGACATCGTTTAGTATATTTATATTTCCATAGCCACCTTTAGCGTTTTTCACTTGTAAGATCATAGTTTCCCTCCATTCATCCAGTTTATAATCTATGACGTTGTCGGATTAAGATGATCGCAAAGATAGGACCTCCGACAAGAGCTGTGATTACACCGATTGGCAATTCGGTTGGGGCAATTAAGGTACGGGCGACTAGATCTGTTAAAACAAGAAAGCCTCCACCAACTAGAACAGAAAGAGGTAATAAATGACGATGATCTGGTCCCCATATTAATCTCGTTAAATGTGGTATGACTAAACCGACAAAACCAATTGTCCCTGATACGGCTACAGCTGAACCTGTTAATATTGCAGCTCCGAATAGGATCATCGTTTTACGTGCTTGAATATTTACGCCAAGATGTTTAGCTGTTTCTTCCCCAAACGCTAATGCATTTAGCTCTTTTGCATTAATAAGTAATATAACTAATCCTGCTAGAAAGAATGGAACAATTAAATACACATAGTTCCACCCCCTCATTGAGACACTCCCCATTAACCACCCGATAATTTGTCTAAGCTCTTCACCTGTTAAAGCAATCATTAATGAAATAAACGAACCTAAAAAAGAACTTAAAATAATTCCAACTAAAATAACTGTATGAGCAGCCATTGAACGATTAAGCAATCGTGCAAAATAGATAACTAAAAAGAGCGTAAAAAAACCTGAACCAATACTAACTACTGGTAATGTGTAAGCGCCTAAAAAAGGTATGGTAATCCCGAAAAATAATACAGCAACAGCTCCGACCGCAGCACCTGATGAAACACCTAGTGTATACGGGTCAGCTAGAGGATTTTTTAAAAAACCTTGGAAAGCAGCCCCTGCTAATGCAAGGGCTCCTCCTACAAACATCGCTAACAACACGCGCGGAAATCGGATTTCCATCACGATGTTTACATACATCGGTTCTATTACTGCAGCTATCGGTAGGCTAAGCCATTCCCTTCCTAAGATTGTAAGAACCTCAAGAAAGGATATCGGTACACTGCCAATAGCTATGCCTAACACGACAGAGGTGAACATAAATACAAAGCAAACGATATAAGCTAATAAGGTTTTAGTTTTCGAAAACATCTGGGTAAATAAGTTTTGCAAGTTGTTCCATTCCTTCCGCAAGGCGTGGACCCGAGCGTGTCACTGTATCATTTTCTACATCGTAAATACGTTCATTCACTACAGCATTCACATCTTGCCAAGCTGATCTACTTTTAATTTCTTCACTTGGATTTTCGACATAATAGCCGTATGTTGTGATAATAACATCAGGATTTAAACTAACTACGTCTTCCTCAGTAAATTGTGGCCATCCTTCTTGGTCTCCTGCAACGTTAGTACCATTTAACAATTGTAACATTTCATCAAGAAATGTATTTTTCCCAGCAGTGTATAACTCTGGCGAAACTTCAACCCATACACTTACATGTTCGCCTTCAGAGATTTCTTCAGCCTTTGTAGTAAGGTCTTCTATCGTATTTTTCATTTCGCTAATTACAGTTGCTGCTTGATCCGTCTTCCCTGTCACTTGCCCAATCATATCAATACTTTCGTACACGTCTTCAATTTGTTTTGCATCGTTGATAATAATAACTTGAATTCCTGAATTTCTTAATTGGTCTAGTCCATCAGCTGAACTATGTGCTCCTGACGCATGAGCTAATATTACATCCGGTTGTAAAGAAATCACTTTCTCAACATCAAAATCCATTCCACCAACCGTTTCGACATCTAAAACAGCTGGAGGGTAGTTACACCAGTCTGTACGTCCAACTACTTTATCACCTGCGTTAAGAGCAAAAACCGTTTCTGTAATACTTGGAATTAATGTAACAATGCGCTCTGGTTCTTCTTCTAAAGTGATTTCGTTATCTAGTGCGTCTACAATGGTTACAGGAAACGCTGCTGCTTCCTCATCACCTGTTGTTTGTTCTTCCGTTTCTTCTATTGGTGCTTCTTCTGTTTGTGGCTCTTCTTGATTCTCTGTACCACATGCTGTCATTAACCCAATGATAAGTAATGAAGCTACTAACCACATATACCATTTTTTCAAAATTTCCAACCCCTTTTTATATATGTACTTTTTCTGTATCCAATGAATAAATGTTTTTTCGAAAGCTATGTAGAAAAAAATGGCTGTTTTCGTAGACTTTGTTGCTTTTGGACCGTTTTTTGAAAATAAAATAGCCTTTTTAAGACAAATTCATTTGTTTGATCGGCTATTTTATTTTCAAAACCTTCACACTATGCGTGAAGAGCCAAGCATCCGCTTGGCTTACGGTCCAAAAGCTAAAAGCAACAATCTTTGAGAAAAGAGCCAAAAAAATAAAAGCTCTCCTTCAAGGAGAGCTTAGGTTTCAGTTTAATAGATCACCTAGTAACACTCGGATGCTATAACATTCGAATAGTCGTTCTCAGAAAGAACAAAAGGTCACTCTTTTTCAAGAGTAAGATCTTATCACACTGCTCCCCTTTTCCGCGAAGGTTATGCAATACTTTAAGGCAGGTCTCCTGACTCGTACCATCACACTCCTTTACCTTCCCATCTAAATTGACAGTGGTATGCTAAAAAGGATATTAGTACTTACAGTGGCGGGACCGTGTTGGAATTTCACCAACTTCCCTTTTCACACTTCAATAAGTGACCTTAAAGTTCATAAATTATTTAATTCATTGAGATACGACCTTATTATACAGAATAATAGAATATACGTCTATATAAAACTTAAACGCTCGTTTTTAAATTAATAGCCTTAGCGAATTGTCTACCAAACTCTTTGCACGTTTCTTCTTCTCCATCCGGACTAAGCTCGATTTTAAGCCCCTGTTGAACAACTACACCATTTCTTTCTTCAACCATCGCTTCTAGTAAATCGACTGCTCCACAAAAAATTTCATACGCGGTATCCCCTGATCCAAATACAGCAAATTGTTTATCCGAAAAATCTAAGGTTGCCATTTCATCGTATAAATCCAAAAATTCGTCTGGTAACTCTCCATCTCCCCAAGTATAGGCGCCTAATACGATTGCATCGAAAGCATTTAACATATTTGGATCACAATCAACAACATCGACCTTCGTTACATTCACCTTTTCTTCCTTTAGTCCTTCTTCGATTAAATCAGCAATTGCTTCTGTATTTCCTGACATACTAGCATAAACCAGTAAAACATCCTTCATAACATTGCCTCCTTCAAGTTATTAATGTAAAACGCGCTTTAAATTACTGTTTCTAAAAGTTGCTTGTTCGTATAGTTGACTTGAATGTTTTATTTCATAATGACCAGCGACGACATAATGTTGTTTATCATTTGCAATTCTCCAACCGTGACCTTTTACTGTATTACACGGTACGACAATATTATTTTCAAAATAGACTCGTGAAACCGTAGAAACTCCCTTTTTGTCTTGAGATGAAGTAGCATATATAAACCCATCATCCTCGGTAACATCTAAGAAACTAGCTTGACTTTCTATCTGCTCTAATTCGTTCCAAAGATATTCGTATTGTCTCCCTGAAAGATAACAGTACTCAATTTTTCCTTTTGTACCATTGCATGACCCACCTGCAGCTATTAAATATTTTTCATAAACGACTAAACTCGAGACCATAAAATCCTTTTCTTTTTTCATCCATGTCATTTTCAAGCTCTTTAAGTCTAGTTTCCATATCCCTCCATATTTAAGATGAATTTTTGTACCGATGAATAAGGAATGTCCTAATAAACATAGTGATCGAATAGAGGGCATATTCTCTCTCAATCTTTCAAACGGCTTCACCTGACTCCAAGTCACTCCAAAATCATAAGAGAAAAATAAACAATTGTTACCATGAGTAATCACTAAGCCTGAAGCATCACCAACTACACTCCAAATCGTTGTTGTCGTCGGTAAAAACTTGTGATCCCATGTTTTACCCCCATCACTACTTTTAAGAAAAACACCTTTTTCTCCGACCGCATAAAAATTTGAACTGACTCTTATTAGCTTAACTATACGAAAAGGAAATGGAAAAAGACTTTTTAAATGATGGTCAATCATACGAAAAATCCCTTCTCTTCCGATGGCGACTATGTATTGCCCCTTTTCTACCTTACAAACAGCTGTAGCACCTCGGACAGTGTTTTTCATTTTGTTCACAATCCATTCCTCCACCGATAATAATAATGAAAATCATTTTCAATTAAATTATAAATGATAACGATTTTCATTGTCAACACTTTTGAAAGAACACTCGAAAAACACAATATCCATGAGCTTCAGTAATCATAATAATTGGCACATGAAGGATATAGAGGATACCATGTCCTATATACCATTGAAATGAAGAATTTCGTATGAATAGTGAGTTATCTGGCTTTCAAAGATAGATTCTTATGATGCGCGGAGTTCAATAAAGCGACAATTTAAATAAAGAAAATAAAAAAAGATGACTCATAAGTAAGTATCTGCGTTCCACGCTTACAAAAAATATAGTTGCTGCTACAAATTTCAGCAATTATATTTTGAGCTTGAGGACCTGACACATAGCTGTTGAGTCACCCTGTTTGTTGTATTTCGAAGTGAAATACGTTGCTAAATAAGGTTAAAATTCACTTTTAATAAGATAAATTCTTTTAAATTTTCTTTCCATAAAGTGCACCGGTGAATTGATCACCTTCTCTTTTTGGTGATTTTTTGTTCCTTATGAAACAAGATTTTTCGTTAAATTCCCTCTTTATCTTCTGTTTTTCGAGGAATTTGAAACGTAAATGTCGTACCTTCGTTTATTTTACTATGAACGGAAATTTCCCCTCCATGAGCCTCTACGATATTTTTCGCAATTGCTAAGCCGAGTCCTGTACCTGATCTCCCGCGAGTCCTAGCTTTATCAGCTTTATAAAACCGTTCAAACACAAATGGTAAATCTTCTTCAGGTATCCCTGAACCACTATCCTCTATATCGAACCGTAAATAGCTTTCAATAGGTCGGACTGATAACTGTACCCTTCCACCTTTATTTGTATGGCGTATTGCATTATGAATTAAGTTTGTTAGTACTTGTTCAATACGGTCAGGATCAAATTGAGCAGTAGTTAAATCGTCGCTAATCGTAGCCGATAACTCGATCCCTTGCTCTTTCGCTAGGCCTTGGAACTTTCTTGTAATTTTTTCAGATAATTCTTTGGCGTTAACCGATTGAACTTGCAACTCGATATGCCCTGCTTCCATTCTTGCTAAATCAAGTAATTCATTTACGAGACGGCCCATTCTTAATGATTCATCATAGATGATTTGGGCAATTTCTTTTTTCTCTTCATCCGTCTGAGCAATATCATCTATAATCGCTTCACTATAGCCTTGCAACATCGAAATCGGTGTTCGCAACTCGTGAGATACATTAGCAATAAAATCTTTACGAAGCTTATCTAGCCTTCTTTCCTCTGTTATATCACGAATGACTGCAACAGCTCCACGAACGAATGTTTTATCGTATAGCGGAGAAAGAATAATAGCCCAACTTCTTCCTTGGATATCAATTTCCATTGCTTGCTCTTTTTCAAGTGCTACTACTTGTTGAAAAAGCTTCTTAATTGCTTTCGGTAAATTATCGACCTTCCCATTTAAACCTTGTTCATAATACCAAGCTTGTAAAAAGCGCTCCGCTGGTGGGTTCGTAACAACAATTTTACCCTTCCGATCAATTGTTATTACACCATCTGCCATACTACTTAAAATTCTCGATAATTGCTCTTTCTCTTGATTTAATGCCATCAAGTTTCGATTTAATTCTCTTCTCATGCGGTTAAATGCGATCGCCAGCTGACCAATCTCGTCATTTGTCAAAATCGGAACTTTCGTTTCAAATTTACCTTCAGCAACTTCCATCGATGCTTGCCGCATTTTTCTAAGAGGTGCAGTAATTCGTGACGATAAAAAAAAGGCAAAAATAGTCGTTAAAACAATCGCAATCCCTGCTGAAAAATAAATAATTCTTTTTGTTTCTCCAGTTGTTTCTTCTAAAGCTGAAAGTGATTGATATAAAAACACAGCCCCAGTATTATTTGTCATTTGAACAGGTCGTCCGACGATCATGACTTCTGTATGTACTTCTACCCCATTTGAGTAAAATGGAAAATCTCCTTGACTCACAACCTGCTCTTCTTGTTTAAACACTTGAGAGAGGGTAGGATCGTTATAAAAAGTCTCAATCGGTAAATCAACATTTACAGTCTCATTTGCAGAATACCAATAATCATCACCATCAATAATAACAACTTTTGTCTCATATGATTCTGCAATTTTAGAAATCGTTGATAGCGCTGTTTCTTTACTTTCATATTCTTCAATAATCGTTGCAACCATCTTAGCATGATTCATCAACTGAGATTCTGCTTCATCCACATGAAACTTTTCAAAATATTGAAGTAGCATGACCATTAATACAGACAAAACGACCGAAACTAATAGTAAAATCGTAAACCAAAGCTTACCAACAACACTACGCCAAAGCATTACCCTTTCACTGCCTCGAACTTATATCCGACTCCCCATACCGTTGATATCATACTTGCCGCATCAGGTGAGACGCGATTTAACTTTTCGCGTAATCGTTTTACATGAGTATCAACTGTTCTAAGATCACCAAAAAAGTCGTAGTTCCATACATCTTTTAATAACTGTTCACGTGAAAATACTTTATCTGGTGACAATGCTAAATAGTGAAGTAATTCATATTCTTTCGGTGTTAAATTGATTTCTGTACCCTCGACTGTGACACGGTGTGCATCATTGTCAATCGTCAAATGTGGAAAGACGAGTATATCTTTTGATCCCGTATCCGTTTGCAAAAACTTAGTTGAAGAAGAGCGGCGTAGTAATGCTTTAACGCGAAGAACCACTTCCCTTGGACTAAAAGGTTTCACAATATAATCATCTGTTCCCACTTCAAAACCTTGAACACGGTTTGCTTCTTCCCCTTTTGCTGTTAGCATGATAATCGGTGTTGCTTTCACTTTACGTAATTCTTGACAAACCTCAATGCCATCTATTCCAGGCATCATAATATCTAATAAAATTAGATCATAATCTTTATTTATTGCCATATCTAAAGCTTGTTCACCATTTTCAGCGTCCTCTACTTGATAATTCTCTCTTTCTAAATACATTTTAAGTAAACGGCGAATACGCTCCTCATCATCTACAACTAAAATTTTAGCCTCAAATTCCATACGACGACTCCCCCCAAATAAGCTCTTTAATTAATTTTAAATGTTAATATTACTTTATTTTACCACGTTTCTATCATAACCAAAAAGATACAATGATGAGGCTGACTCTAAATCCTTGAGTCAGCCTCACGAAGATTATGCATACGAATGTAAGCCAGCAATGACTAAATTTACAAAAATAAGATTAAACATAATGATTGCAAAGCCAATTACGCATAACCACGCTGAACGCTCGCCGTGCCAACCACGAGAAAGCCGTAAATGTAAGTAAGCTGCATAAAATAAAAACGTCACAAGGGCCCACACTTCTTTTGGATCCCATCCCCAAAAACGGGTCCAAGCAATTTGCGCCCAAATCATTGCGAAGACCAGCCCACCAAGTGCAAACACAGGAAACCCAATCGCAATCGCACGATAACTTAATTCATCAACACGATCTGCATTTACTCCTTTTAGAATCGGCTGTAAAGCCGCTCCAATTGGCTTTCTTACTATTATTCGTAATAACCAGTATAAGACTATACCAGCTAACAATGACCAAATGACCGTATTGGCATCATCACTTCGTAACCAAGCTGGCATATCTAGTAAAGGACTCATTCTGTTTTCTGTTAACAATTGTCCTTCATTTGGACCTAAGAGGGCGGGTAAGTTATACACCATTTCTGCAGATTGCTCATTTTCATTAACATATGAAAACGTCGCTTCATAGTTAAGCGCACTAAAAATATAACCAATTAATATGAAGCCTATTGTCGTAAGTATACTATATAAAATAAATTCTAACGCTCTCGTTTTTTTATTTCTTTTTGAGTAATCAATCGTTCGAAGTAAATAAATCAAACCTGCTGCAAAACCAATCGCTAAGATCCCTTGACCTAAAGCAACCGTTATGACATGAATTTTTAGCCAGTAACTTTGTAAAGCAGGAATTAGCGGTGATACATCACTTGGAAATACTGATGCATACGCGATAATTAACATCACTGTTGGCATTGTAAACAACCCTAAAATGTTAGAACGGTAGATTGCGTATATAATAATAAAAGCAAGACCCATTGCAATCCCTAAAAAGGTCGTGTATTCAAACATATTACTAACAGGGGCATGGCCTGCGACGATCCAACGTGTAATAAAGTAACCCATCGCAAATAAAAATCCGACGATCGCAGAAATAAACCCAAACGTTCCCCAACGGTTACCACTCATTTCTCCTTGTTTATTCCGCCACTTCTTCCCTGTAATCGAGACAGCAAAGAAAATCGTTGATGCTAAATACAAGAAGAAAGCAACCAATAATAAATTACTACTTAAAGCTGCCATCTTACATTTCCTCCTTAGGATGTTTCTCTTTTTCCTTTTCGGCTACTTGGTCAACTGGTGAGGAAAGTTCAGTTCCTTTAATCATTCGATCGATTTCATCTTTTAGTGAACCCCAATTTTTATTCGTATGACCAGCTAACCATAATTCGCCATTTATACGTTGCACCCAAATTCTTCGATGCACCCAATAAGATCCTTGTATAAGTCCAATCATGAAGATTAATCCACCAACCATTAAAATGCCTAATGTATAATCTTTACGAACAGTTAGTGCCGTCACATGTTTAGTTTCCACACCATTAAAACGTAATTGATAATCATTTTCTCCAAATGGCTCCAAGTTTTGTCCAATAGCTAAGAAACTGACTTCACCATCTGGATGTTCTGGAGAAACCATTTCAAAAATAAAGGCAGGGTTATTTGGTATCCTAGACTTACTAGCAGGTTGTCCTTGTTCATTAAAAAAATAATCAGGAAAATAATGGCGAACTTTCACCTTATACCCCTCTCCCAGATCATACTCTGCTTTCGGATCAAATAAATTGACAGAAAAGTTCCCCATTTGATCTTGTGTTTCTTTATGAATTAAATTAAAATTCATTTCGTTTAATTCATGTAATTTATAATCGACTTGGTATAATGCATAACCATCAAATTTAAATGGATCATTAACGAGAATGTCATGTCTATCGACTTCTATTAATTCACCCTCTGCCCCAATCGTATCTGAGGGCTCCTTTTTATAAAGAACAGCGGATGTTTGGTATGTTTTTACAACATTAGCTCCGGAATTTCTAAGCGCTTCTCCAAACACTTCATCATCTTCATCATACAACTCGACAACGAATTTTTCATTTTTCAAATAATACTCTTGGTTTGTACCTGGTATCACTTCGGTTTCACCTTCACGAATCCAAACAAAATCGTCAATATACATTCCTGGAAAATAACGTAACATACAACCAATTAAAAAGATAATAATTCCAATATGATTTACGTATGGACCCCAACGAGAAAATCGGCCTTTTTCACCAACAATGTTTCTATTTTCTTCTGAAACATTATACTTCCTTTTCGCTAAATTCTTTTTTACTTGCGCAATGGTTTCATCTTCATTGCTTACCTGTGAAACTCCAAAAATCCGTTGACGTTTTAAGAAATTTTCATGGCGAGTGACGCGTTGTGTTTTTAATGCTCGATGTAAAGGTACTACACGATCTAGACTACAAATAATGAGTGAGACTCCTAGCGATGCTATTAATAGCATATACCACCAAGACCCATATAGGTCATGGAACCCAAGTTGATAATATAACTGACCTAAAACCCCATATTCTTCTTCATAAAATTGTGCTGGGTTAACCGTAGGTGGTATATACATTTCTTGCGGGAAAATAGTACCGATTGATGACGCGACGAGTGTAATCACGATAATCCAAATTCCTACTTTTACGGATGAAAAAAAGTTCCATATTTTATCGATAATCGTCCGATTATAGGTTTGCGAACGGCGAGCCACACCTTCATACCTCATATTTAACAGTTCAACTTTTTCCCCTTCTAGTGGCTTTCCACACGACTCACAAATGCCCGTACCAAATGGATTGACGTGACCACATTCGCATTTAACTTTATTCATGTGAACACCTCATTAAGATTGCGGTTTTATCTCTTCTAAAAATCCTCGAATAATCCTCTCATCCATGCCTCCAGTATGCACACGAACAACTTCGCCATGTTCATCAATTAAGATTGTTGTTGGAAGTGGACGGATACCATATGCTTCAGTAATTCTTCTCCCTTTATCAATCGCCACTGGAAACGTTAATTTGTACCGATCAACAAAGGTTTGAACGACTAAATCTGACTCATCAACATTCAGTGCAACCATTTCTATACCTTGATCTTTATATTCATTATAAAGATCTTCCATAATCGGCATTTCTTTTTCACAAGGAGGACAAAATGTACCCCAAAAATTCAAGAAAATGCCTTTACCCTCTAATTCCCTTAATTCAATTGATTCGCCAACTAAGTCCGTTACAACGAAATTCTTTGCTTTATCTCCAGCACGAACGACCGACTGATCAGAAAAAAAATTAATATAAAACGTATATCCGATAGCGATCGTAATAATGGCTAAAATGGAGCTACGAATAATTAGTCTCCTTTGTTTCATTATTCTCTCCCCTCTCACAAGAAAAGCGCAAGCGCACGTTCAGCGGCGTATGGACTGGAGTCCTCCAATCGAGATAAAGAAAACACGACGAGTGCTAACGAGGCGATGTTGACTTATCGTAGGAGGTGAACGAAGTCCACTGAACGCTGGGCGCTTTCCTTAGACATCATTTAAAAAATATACTTTCTAAAAGTGAGAAGTAGGTATGAGATTGGTAGAAATCGTCGGATTGCCACCTTTTTCTCAAGCCCCCAATTACCCACAAATATTTTGATTATGTGATTGTTACAAATAAGTATGAAAAAAGTTTGAAGAGATTTTTCAACAACTAAAAAAACTTTGTAAATGTTTACTTTCCCCGACAAGCTTTTCATCTAATAGCCTTATTATAACGATGGTCATGCTCGTTATTTAGTCTTTATTATGACTTTTGTGTGACAGCTATCTCCCGGAAATGTTTCACTTCAATCGGTTTTAAAGGACGAAATTCTCCAGGAGTTAATCCTGTGAGATCCAAAAATCCATAGCGCTCTCTTTTTAATTTCATCACCTGGTAACCGAGTGCTTCAAACATCCGTCGTACTTGACGATTTCTTCCTTCGTGTATCGTTAATTGAACAATTGAAGTCTGGTTTTTTTTATTAGCAGAAAGTAGCTTTACTTTTGCTGGTGCTGTTATACCGTCCTCAAGACGAATTCCCTCTTTTAATTGTTTTAATTGTTCACGCGTAGGAATGCCTTTAATTTTAGCGACGTAAACTTTATCAATCGTATGTTTAGGATGCATTAAGAGATTAGCAAACTCTCCGTCATTCGTTAAAAGAATAAGTCCAGACGTATCATAATCTAGTCTTCCTACTGGAAAAATCCTTTCATCAACTTCGATAAAATCGGTTACAACCTTACGACCTTTATCATCTGAAACGCTCGAAATGACACCCGACGGTTTATATAGCAAAAAATAAACCGGTTGTTCCCGGTCAATTGGTACTCCATTTACTTCAATTTCATCTTTATTTGCGTTAACTTTAACACCTAATTCACGAACAATTTGACCATTAACTTTTACCTTTCCTTCAACTATTAATTGTTCTGCTTTTCTTCTTGATGTCACACCTGCCTGAGCAATAACCTTTTGTAATCGTTCCATATTTTCACCTCATTGAACATCTTAATGCTTATCTTACAAATTCTCAAGTTTTCATTATTATAGGCAAATTTTTGTCACTTTTTACACCTTACAAAAGAAATATCAGTCTAATTAAGAAAAGCGCAAGGTGTCTGCTTATCGGCGACAAGCGCTGGAGGGCCAGCAATTAGTGTCCTGACTTTTGGACACGTTTGATGGACCGAAGCGACCTCGAGCCGATGACACCTGCAGCTAGACAAGAAAAGCGCAAGCGCCCGTTTAGCGGCGTATGGACTGGAGCCCTCCCGTATGAGATAAAGGAAACACGGAGAAGCGCTAGCGATCCGATGTTGACTTATCGTAAGGAGAGGGAGCGAAGTCCACTAGACGCTGGGCGCTGCAGCTAGACATCCTCGAAATTTAAACTTTCTTATTCGTTCAAAAAAACACTAACGAATGTTAGTGTTTTCACCCAAATACAATTGTTACTATGATGATTGAGGCAATAATTCCAATCACATCAGCTAATAACCCTACTTTTAATGCGTCTCCCATTTTCTTTATGCCTACCGCACCAAAGTAGACAGTTAATACATACAACGTTGTATCTGTACTACCTTGCATCGTTGAGGCTAGTCTCCCGATAAACGAATCAGGTCCGTAGGTAGCAATTAGGTCTGTCGTCATTCCTAAAGCACCTGTTCCTGATATAGGTCGTATCATAGCAAGGGGGACGATTTCACTAGGAACTCCAACCGCTTGTAAAAAAGGTCTTAAGGAATCAATGATAAAGTCCATCGCTCCTGATGCCCGAAATACAGAAATAGCCACTAGCATCCCAACTAAATAGGGAATGATAGAAACTGCCATCGTAAAGCCTTCTTTAGCACCCTCAACAAACGTCTCGTAAGTTGGAATCTTTTTATAAGTTCCATATAATAATATAAAAGCGATAAGCATAGGAATGATCCATATTGATATAACGGTTATCCATCCCATACTTACCTCCTCCTCGTTCGACGATAATAAAAATACCTATCTATTAATATTGCGCCTAATGTTGAACATAATGTCGCTAGTATGGTTGTCCCGACAATTTCTGTAGGTGACACAGAATTATAGCTCATTCGAATGGAGATGACAGTCGTTGGAATGAGCGTAATACTTGCTGTATTGATAGCAAGTAAGGTAATCATTGAACGACTTGCTTCGTCCCGGTCACCATTTAACCTACGTAATTCTTGCATCGCTTTTATTCCCATCGGGGTTGCTGCATTGCCTAGACCAAACATATTGGCTGTCATATTTGAAAGAATATAACCCATAGCAGGATGATTACTAGGTACTTCTGGAAATAGCCTAGTAGCAATCGGCCTAAGTATTTTAGCTAGCCCGTCTAATAAGCCTGCACTTTGTGCTATCTTCATCATTCCTAACCAAAAGACAAGAATACTAATTAAACCGAAACAAATCGTCACCGCATCCTTTGCACCTACAAAGATTGCCTCATTAACTTGAGACATTTTTCCATTAATTCCTGCAAAGATAAGTCCTATTACGAGCATGGATACCCAAATGATATTAATCAATGATTTTCACTCCCAATGTGAGAAAGAAAATTTGCTTTATTCGAGACCAAAATCCTTGTTTTTCCTCCTCAATAGGTGTTAAAAAATAAAGCGGGATCGTATTTAATGTTTCACCTTTCATCGAAATCGATAGCTTTCCTACAGGCTGGGGCATATAAATATTTCTTGCTTCTTCACCTTTTGGTGGCCGATATAATGTAATATCTTTTTTTACCTCACCTTTTTCCGCTTCGGTTAACGGGTACTTAAAAGTATATGGTATATACACTTTATCTCGGTAAAACTCATCTTGAATTCCGTCAACCGTTCCTTCCTCTGCGAGCGTTTCCAGCTTATAACGATCAAATGCCGAATTAAAAAGATTCATATGATCATGCCAGTCACTAGGTGCATTTAAAGTCACACAAATTAAATCAAGACCTTCTTTAGTTGCCGTCGAAACAAGAGTACGTTTTGCTCTTTTTGTAAACCCCGTTTTTCCACCCGTTGAATATTTGTATAACTGAGTTAATAGCCTATTTTTATTTTGCCAATAACTGTATACATCCCCTTCTCTAGCAGCTTTATATGTTTTAGTAGCTGAAATTTTTTGATACTGTTCGTTTTGCATCGCATATTGCGTTAAAATCGCCATATCATATGCAGTTGAATAATGCTCTTCATGGTCATCTAATCCATGCGGGTTAGAAAAAACCGTTCGACTCATCCCTATTTCTTGTGCCTTAACATTCATTAAGTAAACAAACCCTTCTAAACTACCACCGACATGTTCTGCAATAGCAACAGCTGCATCATTTCCCGAGCGAAGCATAAGGCCATATACTAAATCTTCTAATTTTATTTTTTCACCAGCTTTTAAGTAAAGTGAAGATCCCTCTGTCCCTTCCGCTCGGCTTGAAACTTTTACGTATTCATCCATATTTCCTGATTCAATAGCAAGGATAGCTGTCATAATTTTAGTAATACTAGCGATTCTCATTTGTTGGTGTTCATTTTTTCCATATAATACACGCCCAGAAGACTGTTCTATCAGAATTGCACCTTGAGCGGAGACTGAAAAAGCTTCTCCTTGATCCGAGAATGAAAATGTAGAAAATAATAAACTAATAGATAAATATAATATTAGTGCTTTTTTTCTCATGTACATATAAATCCCCGCCTGAATAGTAGTTTGTACAAGTGTATGCGAAAGAGAATGAAGTATGAACAAATTTGTCCATGAGTTATACAATATAAATGGAATATCCAGTAACAAATGAGGATATAAAATTCAAAAGAAAAGCAAGAGTTTATCTCACCTCTTAAGTCGTAGAGGATAGAAAAGAAAATAAGAGGCAGACTCCATCTACCGCCTCTTATTTTAACAGTGGTTTTAATTTTTGCATTACATCTTCCATTTCTTTAGCACATCGCTGGTACATTTTTTTTGTTTGTTTACACTCTGTTTCCATTGAAAAAACTTCTAAGTCAGCTTGGCATTTTTTAACCGCTGCGAATAATAATGGTTTTTCAACTGGCTCTGGAATTTCGATCAAATCATCAAATACATCTACAGTTAACTCACCATAAGAATCAACTTGACCTAAATACACATTTTCAATCGCTACGCCAATTTTATCTAATTCATGCTCTAGCCACCTGCGATTAAAGCCGATTGTCGATAATGGTTCATCTAATATTTTGCCATCCATGATAACTGTTTCTGGCTGCTTGATCGGAGCCACTTGAATTTGCATATCTTTTGGCGTTAATGGTTGATAGTCTTTTTTCAATAAAACATTAAGATTACCGCTCGGTTCTAATACCGCGAACTCCACATCCGCAACCCGAAATACATTTTTTGTCCGTAACTTACTAAGCAACTCATCGGTTGTATAACGATGTTGTTTCATATTGTCTTCAAGTACTTTCCCATCTTTAATGATCGGAATCCCTTTACCACCGACGATATTTCGAAACGTTAAGCTCTTCATTGACAGGATACCAAATAAATACGGAATTAAAATCCATAAAAGTAAAGCGATTACAAGATGACCTGGTGGAATACTTAAGGCGATCGAACCAACGCCAACAATAATTGCAACTGCGGCAGCTGCGATAAACTCAAAATAAGAAAGCTCGCCTAATGCTTTTCGTACAAAAAGTTTCGCTCCAAACAAAACGATAATTATCCCCAAGGTGGACCGAATAACAATTTCTAACCAACCTGGCAATTGAGCACCCTCCTTTCATTCGTTCATCCGATCTAGAAGCCGTTATATTGAGGCTCTTCTCGTTCAAGCTCTCCAATCCTCTTTTCGACATCACCAATCACTTTTCTAGTCGTTAAACACGTTTCATGAAAAACTTTGCGTGCTTCTTCGTTTTCCGTTTCAATCGAAAATGTATTTAATGAAGCTTCAATCCCTTTTAAGGTAGAAAGACATTGTTTCACCTGTGAAGCTACTGTCATATTAATCCCTCACTATCCTTTTGGCCTAAATATTAACGCTGCAAAAAAACCAAATATAATAGCAGCTGAAATCCCTGCACTTGTTACTTCAAAAATTCCAGTGATGACCCCCACTAAACCATGCTGTTCTGCTTCAGCCATCGCTCCATGAACAAGGGCATTACCAAAGCTTGTTATTGGTACTGTTGCTCCAGCACCCGCAAAGTCAATAAGCGGTTCATACAATCCAAAACCATCAAAAATTGCCCCAGTCACTACTAAAGTACTCATCGTATGGGCAGGTGTTAATTTAACGACGTCCATTAAAACTTGACCAAACACACAAATAAGTCCTCCAACAACAAACGCCCAAAAGAATATCATTCTTCATTGTCACCTCCCTGCTTCTATTGCAACTGCGTGGGCGATACATGGAATCGTTTCTTTTTGCTGAAATGATAAAGGTGATAATAGAGCTCCTGTTGCGACGATTAGCATCCTTTTAATTTCTCCTCGCTTCATACGATTGATTAAATGTCCATATGTAACTGCGGCTGAACATCCTGATCCACTTGCTCCAGCTAGCACAGGTTGACCTTCACGGTAAATCAACAATCCACAATCTTGAAATTGCTCGTCTGTCAGCTGAAATCCATGTTTAGCTAGTAAATCAATCGCTATTGAATGTCCGATCTTTCCTAAATCTCCTGTTGCAATAAGATCATAATAGTCAGGACGAATCTCTAAATCCCTTAAGTGAGCTTCAATCGTATCTACAGCAGCAGGTGCCATCGCTCCTCCCATATTAAACGGATCACTTAATCCCATATCAACAACCCTTCCGATCGTTGCAGAGGTAACTCTCGGTCCGCTACCTGTTTTTCCTAATAAACCAACTCCTGACGCTGTAACTGTCCATTGAGCAGTAGGTGGTTTTTGCGCACCGTATTCAGTAGGGTATCGAAATTGTTTCTCTACAGCTGCATTATGACTTGAAGAACCCGTTAAAATATAGTTTGCTCCCCCGCCATTTAAAATAAAGGCTGATAGCGCTAGCCCTTCCATTGATGTAGAACAAGCTCCAAATAACCCAATATATGGGATACTTAACGTTCGGCAGGCAAAACTCGTTGGTGTAATTTGATTGACTAGATCACCAGCAATAATAAATTCAACTGACTCTTTTTCTATTCCGCTTTTTTCAATCGCTTTACTACAAGCTTCCTCAAATAATACACGATGTGCTTTCTCATATGAGTCTTGTCCCATCCACAAATCTTCATGGAGTGTATCAAAATCATCGGGGATGCTTCCATTTGCTTCAAAAGGTCCACCGATCGTGCCAGTAGATAAAATAACAGGTTTATTTTCAAATACCCAAGTTCGATGACCTGTTAGCATTTATAATCCCCCCCATTGGATTAAAATCGTTTTAATAATAGCAATCACAAAAGCTGCTACCGTCCCAAATACGATGACAGAACCTGCTAACTTAAACATATTCCCGCCTACACCGAGTACATAGCCTTCTGTTCGATGTTCAATAGCAGCACTTGCAATAGAATTGGCAAAACCTGTTACAGGTACTGCTGTTCCTGCACCCGCAAACTGTGCAAATCGGTCATAAACTCCAAATCCAGTTAATATTACAGCAAGAAAAATCATAAATGCCACGGTTGGATTTCCAGCTGTGCGTTCTGTAAAATCAAAATATGTGTAAAAAAAAGTTTGTACAAACTGTCCAATTAAACAAATAAGCCCACCAATAAAAAACGCTCGGATACAATTCTTAAAAACAGGTCTTTTTATTTCATGTTCACTAGAAAATTTTTGATATTCTTGTTGTACTGGGGTTAGATTTTTTTTTATTTGATCGGACATTTATTCTCACTTACCCTTTCATATCTTCCTCTAATTTTTTTAAACGCTTAGTAAAATCTTCTTTTGAAATTCTTTTTTCCTTCAGTTCGTTCTCTAACTTTTCAAGCTCCATAAATATTTTTTTATCCGTAGAAACATGAACTTTTGCGTTTGGATACCGTTTTTTTATTCGAGCAAACCCATCAGAACGAATACCATTTAGATGCAATCGATCAAAGTGCTTAACGGATGGAGCAATGTAGATATTTTCTTCATTTGACACTCCTCGCACTTCAATCACTTCATCCATCGAAAGAATAATCTTTTTTGCATGATCGGCTTTCGTTTGATCAACCATTGCTTCTTCACCAACAAAAAGAGGTGTTATCTCTTTTTGCTGCAAATTCATTTGACCACAACCGGTGAAAATACTAGCTATAACCAATATGTTCAAAAAAAGCAAATAGTGATTATTCATATAAACCATCCTATTCTTAGCTTCGTATTAATGATAGTTTGACAAATATCCCTGTTTATTATGTAATCGTATGATTTCACTGTTATAATTGGTAGAACAAGGTTGACGTGGATACATCAACCTTGTTTAATAACGTATTAATCATTATATTGTGGTTCTTCTTGCTGGATTTCTTGTAAGCGTGGGGTTAATGTGTCAACAATACCTTGTGTCTGTTGTGCTAAATTTTGAAACATTTGTTTTGCTTGTTGATTTTCTGTCTGAAGCGCAAATGTTTCAAAACTTGCTTGTGCACTTTTTAACCCAGCTAGTGTTTGTTTTACTTGACTTGCTACCGTCATAATAGTTCCTCCTTGATATTAAAAATTGGTACGGTGTTAATATTTGATTATAAGCGCAAAAAAATAGTAGTAAAAAACTGGAATATGCTTGGAGTGTCAAAAATGCTTTTACTTATATCTGCCATACTTCTTGTCAATTTATTTATTTTAATCATGCTTATTCGACTATGTCATTCCATAAAAACACAACAAAAATTTTTAAAACAGCAAATTTACTTATTGGAAAATTCCCAAGTCCTTCAACTACAAAAAAATGATCAACTTATTGATGAAAGAAGATCCTACGTTTTTCTTCAAGCCTTACAATTGCGTGATGCCATAGCAAAACAGGTGAGTAACCTACACCCAAGAGCGATTGAGGATGCTCCTTTTTCACACGGTTTAACCGCAAAAGAACTTAGTGAATCTTTTTCTCCGATGCAGCTTGAAGCCATCGCCTCTATTTGGGATCTATTTCACCAGTATGTTGATACTTATTGGAGAACTGAGCAAGGGAAAATTAAAACAGTGTTTAAAGGAGCCGTGGATTTAAAAGGAAGCGAAGTTCACACCATTCTAAATGCATCTAACCAATTAATTCCAAAGATTGATCACTTACTTAAACAAATGAAAGGAGTTGAGCATTAACGCTCACTCCTTTTTTTTGAGTAATTATTCCAATGATGGGACATTCTAAAAGAAACTTTTTATGTTGAGGGAAAACGATTGAATACAAACTTTTTCTATTTGACGACTGAACTTGTTATTGGTTTTTTTGCACTGTTATTGATTACAAAAGTTTTAGGGAAAACGCAAATCACACAGCTTACCCCCTTTGACTTTATTTCTGCACTCGTTTTAGGGGAACTTGTTGGTAACGCAATTTATGATAAAGAGATCGGTGTTCAATATGTGCTTTATGCCGTTTTAATCTGGGGAACACTTATTTATTCTGTTGAGTGGGTTACACAAAAGTATAAATCAACAAGAAGTATTTTAGAAGGGAAACCAGCAATTGTTATTAGAGAAGGAAAAATCGATTATCAACAATTAAAGGATAACCATCTCGATATTAATCAACTTCAACACTTATTACGACAAAAAGATGTTTTTTCAGTTCGTGAAGTGGAATATGGCATTTTAGAATCAAATGGTTCTGTAAGTATTTTAAAAAAATCGAACTATGATCAACCGATAAAAAAGGATTTAAACCTAACACCACAAAAGGTTTATCTCCCAATAACGTTAATACTAGATGGTGAAATTCTTTATAACAATTTAAAAGAAACTGGATATAACTTAGCATGGCTGAAACATCAATTGTTTGCACACGGGATTACAGATGAAAAGGAAGTGCTCTATGCAGAATGGCTGGAAGGAGAATCACTTTATATTAATACCTATCATAAGGAGTGAGAATATGCGTCTTCGGATAATTATCTTATTAATCCTTTTATTCGTATCAGCATGTCAAGGAGCAAACAACCAAGGTAATGCATCTATCCAACAACTTGAAAAAGATGAAATTAAGCCAAATAAAAAAGTCATTCTTGTTATGATTGATTCTATGATGGGATCATTAATTGATAATAGCCTTGAAAAAGGAAAAATTCCCGCCCTTGAGTTTTTAATTGAAAATGGCCAGTATCATAAAGACTTAGTAGCTCCGTTTCCATCTATGTCTGTCGTTATTGAGAGTACACTCATGACAGGAGAAATGCCGAGTAAACATCATGTCCCGGGGCTCGTTTGGTACAAACCAGATGAAAATCGCATTGTTGATTACGGTTCAACTTTTGGAAAAATGGTCAAATTAGGAATGAAGCAAAGTTTAATGGACTCTTTATATCACCTAAACAACTCACATTTAAATCCTAAAGTGACAACTATTCATGAAGCATTACAACAGAAAAAATATTCTACAGGCTCTGTTAACTTTTTAATTTATCGCGGTCAAACAATGCACGATATGACACTTCCTGTACTTCTCGATCAATGGTTAAACTTAAACGAATCCCTCCAAACAAAAGGGCCTGACTTATTAGCATTCGGGAGTGCTGTCAAACCGAAAGTCATTGAAAATAAAGAATTACCCGACACCTTCATATCTAATTTTGGCTTAAATGATGAATATTCGGTGAAAGTAGTAAGTGAAATGATAAAAAAAGGGGAACAACCTGATTTTTTAACTGTATTTTTACCTACCTTCGATAAGGACGCTCATAATCATAGTCCACATTACCGCGCCGGCTTTGAAAGAGCAGAAAATTTATTTCAAGAAATATTGAATAGTTATGAAAGCTGGGATAAAGCATTAGAGGAAAATATATTTATCGTTTTTGGAGATCATAGTCAAGATAAGATGTTAGATGATGAACTGTCTATGGCAATCCCATTAGATGAAATCTATAGTGAATATTCAATAGCCCCCTTAACGGATCACATTGGTCATGGAGAGATTGTAATTGCTAACAATCACCGAATGTCCTACATCTATCCGATGCAAGAGATTGAGTTATTACCTCGACTAGCAGAAGCAGCCATGGTTGATAGACGCATCCAATTTGCTTCTTGGATGGATGAAAATTGGGTATATGTGATTTCACCAGATTATAATGAAGGGTTTCGATTCAGGCCTGGGGGACAGTGGGTGGATCGGTACAACCAGACTTGGGAATGGGAAGGAAATGAAAAAATAGTCGGAATTGACACTGAAGTCAATCAAACAACCTTGAAGTACACTGATTATCCAGACGTTTTAAATCAACTCATTAGTGCATTAAATAGTAATTCCCATCCAGCTGTTGTTCTGACAGCAAAACCAGGTCATACTTTTCACTCAGAAGGAGCTCCACTTCATGTCGACGGTGGTGAACACGGTGGTTTACACAAAAATGATACGTTAGCAGCCATCGTGATTGCCGGTACTGATAAACAGCTTGACAATCCTCGGATTGTTGATTTAAAAGAATATATCCTTCAGTTTTATAGATAAGCAAAAACGAGAGTCACTCTTTAATATCTAAGCTGCTTTTTTACACACTGTCCTAATAGTGCCTAACTCCATTCAAGTTGTATGGTGCATGGCACTTTTTTAGGGCAGCGTAATTAAAGTGATTACTAAGTCACTATCTTCAATTTAATAAGGTCGCCAACGTAGCTCTTTCGCCTTTTTAAATCGATCATTTACATCTGGCCAATTGACTACATTCCACCAATTTTTAATGTATTCTTTACGCTCATTTTTATATTGAAGGTAATAGGCATGCTCCCAAACATCAAGAACCAATAATGGAATAACATCCCATTGACTTAAATTTTGATGTTTTTCTGCTTGCAAAATTTCTAATCGATGCGATCTTGGTGACCATACTAAGATTGCCCAACCGACAGCTTCCACGTTTTTCGCTGCTTCTGAAAAATGTTTTTTAAACTGCTGAAAGCTTCCGAAATCTTTTCTTATCTGGTGAGCCAATTCTCCAACTGGTTCACCTCCACCTTTAGGACTCATATTATTCCAAAAGATCGTGTGTAAATAATGTCCAGCTCCGTTAAATGCAGCCTCTCTTTCCCAATGCTTAATGAGGTTAAAATCACCTGTTTTTCTTGCCTGCTCCATCATTTTCTCTGCTTTGTTTAAGCCATCTACATAACTTTGATGATGTTCTTGATGATGTAATCTCATAATTTCAGCAGCAATATACGGTTCAAGAGCGTCATAACGATATGGTAATGGTGGAAGCCGATGTCCACCGATCGGAACAGGTTGAAGTGGCGTACTGTTCATTTGATTACCTCGATTGCTATCCATACTTTGATAAATTTCTTCCCAAGTATGATATAAAGTTTGTGCTTCAATTTGTAATGTCTCTATACTTGTTCGTTGTTCCAACAACTCTTTGAAGCCCAATAATTTTCCTTCAAAGCTTTGGACTATTCTCTCGTCTATACTTTGTTTCACCTTCTCATCTAATTGATCCCAAGCTTTCTCTACGCTTTCGGCCCATACATTAAATTGATCCTGATAGGTTTCCATTTATTGTAGCCTCCTTCAACATTCAGTCATCGCATTACTATATGCCTAAACAACCTCCATTTGTGATTAAGTCACAACCTAGGCACATATGGCAAGAGAAGAGTGCTATTACTTAATGAAATTGGCGGAGTCTAGTGAAACAACGATGCCTGAATGCGACCCAACTTCACCGAGAAATGAGTAGCAAATAGCAAGAGCGAAGCCATGGGGGCTTCGCTCTTGGTTTACTTGGAATGAATCATTTTAGTATGAAAGTCTGTTTCGTAATACTCTAGTTCTTCACGGATCGTTTGAAAGGGACCTTCAATCGTCTTCATTAATTCTCTTAATGAGTTCGGTACCGCTTTAGAAAATTTAATTGCATTTTTTCCCGTATACGCCGAGCGGCTATCTTCATACCAATTATCGATACGAGGGTTAAAAAACTCCTCAATGCAATGATGGTAAATCCAATATAACGTTTTTTCAGCTGCTGCTTTACGGAATGTTTTTCCATTTAATATAACTTCACTCGCTTCTTTACCTTCTTCACAAAATACAAGAACACGACGTAAAGAGGAAAGAACAGCTTTAAAATAATCCTTATCAGATTGATTATCTTCACTTAACAAATCCGTCAGCGTGTTTTCATTTAAAAATTCACTAACCTTTTCACAAATATCTCTTAAAGTCTCATGTGCTAAAGTCAATTGGCTTTCAACCAATGTGTTTCCCATTGGTGACACCTCCACTTTTATGTTAATTATATTATACGACACATTGGACAAGAACGCCTTCTTAAAATTCAAGGAAATCTTCTTATGTACATCTTACAATCGACTTTTCCCTTGTGTGATGAGTTCTGTCATAATTTTTTTTACTTTTTCAATATCGACCTTTCTAAAGATCGTCTCTAATTCTTTTAATTCATTAATGTAAATTCGCTTTTTTTCCTTATTACCTGGATTTTGCAACAAACAAACCAATGCAACTATATCTTTAAAAGAGACTTCCTTTTGATCAATCGTCATAATCGGATTTTCCGCAAATGGAGATATTTCTGATGATTTCTCATCAAAAAAACGAACATATAATACATTCAGCTCTTTTTCTTTTCCGTTGTCCGTATAAATTACAGTAGAACGATTGAAGAAATCTTCAGACGTGTTGGGCTTCTCCTTTTCAAGTTCAATTCCTTCAGCCTTTATTATTATCACAACAACCACTCCCACCTGTAAACTTTATTTATTTACCATTATAACATGTCTTCTTAGATCTTATTTTCCCTAGTTTCGTCACCTAATAGAGTCTCCATACCTTCCTCAAACTTCTTAAAAAACAGATCCGCTTCTTCACCTAGCAACCCTTCATCTACTTGGTCTGGTAAAGGTGGTAACTCTTTTAATGACTTTAACCCAAAGCAATCTAAAAATTCTTTTGTAGTTCCATATAATATCGCCCGGCCACTGCCTTCTGCTCGTCCTACATCTTTTATTAAAAGTTTAGCTGTTAATGTTTGGATGGCTTTTTCTGTTTTTACACCACGTATTTCTTCAATTTCGACCCTAGTGATCGGCTGCTTATAAGCAACGATAGCTAACGTTTCAAGTGCAGCTTGAGACAAGCCAGTATGTCCTGGGGCTTCTACTAGCTGTTGATAATAAATGGCATGCTCAGGCTTTGTTGTTAATTGATAAGATCCTGCTATTTCAATTAATTGAAGTCCTCGATTTACTTCTTTAAAGTCCCTCTCTAAGTCATTAAGTGCATCTTGTATCGTCTCTCGTTCAACTTTTAAAATTTTTGCTAACTGCTCTTCCGTAAGTCCATCTTCGCCAGCTACAAATAATAATCCTTCAATAATCCCTTTTATTTCACTTAAACTGATTGGATTAAATAGCGTCAATGAATTGACCCCTCCTCTTTGATGTAGATCATGATGTCTGAAAAATTATTTTCCTGTTCACAAATGATTGCATTTTTCTTCATTAATTCCAGCAGTGCTAAAAAAGAAATAACGATATGAGCTCTCTCTCGTACCGGAAACAAGGAGTAGAAATTTCTTTTCCCTCCTGTTCGGACTAGATCTTCCATTATTTCACCCATTCTAGCCTCAATTGAATACTCTTGCCCTCGTACCGTTTTAGCAACTGGGGCTTGCATTTTTTTACGCTTAAGCATCGTTTGATAAGCATCTAACATATCAAAAAGAGTGATACCTTTTAGCCTTACTTCTTTTCTTTCCTCTTTTGGAAAATATCTTTCCAGATTAACAGGTGGTTTCGTATGAATTAATGAACGCTCAACTTGGCGTTCTTGTAACTCCATAGCAGCCTCTTTAAACTTTCGATATTCGATTAAACGCATCATTAGCTCTTCACGAGGATCTTCTTCATCTGCTTCAAAGCTCTCTCCATCGTCATCCCATTCTTCTTGTTGCTTCGGTAATAACATCTTACTCTTAATGGCTAGTAGTGTAGCTGCCATTACTAAATATTCACTTGCTATATCTAACTGTAATTCTTGCATCGTTCGAATATATTGCATATATTGATCCGTAATTTTCGCTACTGGTATATCATAAATATCTACTTCTGCTTGTTTTATTAAATGAAGCAGTAAATCTAATGGACCTTCAAATGCGTCCAATTTTACACTGTATTGAATACTCATCTCATCACCAATTTCTATTAAAAACCGTTGCTAGACAGGATTATATCACAATTTCATCCTCCAAAGTTGTATATTTTCGATCTATGTCATTTTCATAACTAAATAACATATGATACACTTTCACTAACTTTTACTACTCTACGGAGGAATCATTTCATGGGATATCCACAAGCATTTATCGATTATTTAATTTTTTTTCATGGTGAGCGTGATTTTTTTGAGTGTCATGAAGTATTAGAAGAATATTGGAAATCAAAAGAAGGGGCCAAAGAAAAGGTTTGGGTTGGTTTTATACAACTTGCTGTTGCTCTTTATCATTTTCGCCGGAGCAACTATGAAGGTGCAAAGCGTATGATCACTAGTGCACAGAAGCTTTTAGAAAAAGAGAAAACAAGAGTTACTGATTTAGGTGTGAATAAGGAACAACTTTTAATCGACCTGTCTGAAATCAGAAAAAATATCGAAGACAAATCACCTTATCAAGACTACAACATTCCGATTCAAGATCAAACTCTTCTCGAATTATGTACGGACCATTGTAAACTACACAAACTTGAATGGTGCACATCTAGTGATTTCAATAATAATTATCTCATCAACAAACATTCTCTTCGTAATCGGGAAGACGTCATTAATGAACGGGCAAAACAACAGAAAATCAAGAACAGAATTATGTCCAAATTAAAAAAAGAAGACTGACTCAATAAGTGTATGCGCTCCTCAAATTTATACGATATATAGCTGCTAGGAATTATAGCATCTATATATCGGCTTTGAGGTACACTTTACTACCTGAGTCAACCTCCCGTGACATCTAACAAACATGCTGCATAAAACTCTTTCGTATCTTGATTTGGTCGTAACGTCCCTTTAATTTTCTCTTGTACCGCTTGCAGCATCTGCTTTCCGATGCCTTCATCACGAAAAGAAGGGTTTACACAAACATGACACAATACATAGTCGCCATCTCCGTCTTCATATATACCGATTACACCAACAATATCCTCTTTTTTCCACAAAAATAACTGCCATCTGTCATCATGCTCATACTTCTCAATCGTTTCCTGTAACAATTTAATTTCTTTTTGCTTCGGCATGTACGACAATAGCCCCATCGCAATCTTTCTGTAAGTAGATTTATATTTTATTAACATACCAATCCCTCTTCAATCTTTCTTAAACTGTCATGCGTAAGCTATCAAACTAAATTTTATCACATTCTTATCAAAGATTGTGTGATGTTTATGAAAAATTACGATAAACGTTACTTATAAAATATGTCAATTTGCTAAAAAGGTTAATAGGTAAAGGTATTTTTTTATGTAATAAAAAAAGAACATGGCGTTTTTTTTCAACCATGCTCTTCCTTAAAACTATATATTTATTGATTAAAAGAGCGACTTAAATTTGCCATTTCAATTGCTGCTGCTGCAGCTTCCCAACCTTTATTTCCTGCCTTTGTACCAGCTCGCTCAATCGCTTGTTCGATTGTATCTGTCGTTAACACTCCAAAAATTACTGGAATCCCCGTTTGAAGTGATAAACTTGAAACCCCTTTAGCCGCTTCATTACATACAAAATCAAAATGAGGAGTTGCGCCACGAATGACGGTTCCCAGAGTGATTACAGCATCGTACTTATTCGTTTCAGCCATTTTTTTTGCCGCCAAAGGAATTTCAAACGCTCCTGGTACCCATGCGATATCAACATCTTCCTCTGCTACTCCATGTCGTTTAAGCGCATCTTCGGCACCACCTAATAATTTACTCGTAATAAATTCATTAAATCGACCAACTACAATTCCTACTTTTAAGCCTGAACCTACTAAATTTCCTTCAAATACTTTTCCCATTATTATTTCCTCCTTATGTATATGAAGGTTTTTTTCCCCTTCATATCCGTAGTTATTTTTTCTAAAAATGAAGCATATGACCTAACTTTTCATGTTTTGTTTTTAAATAACCTTCATTATTAACATTGTGTGGCAATTGAAGGGGTATTCTGTCCACTACTTCAAGACCGTAGCCAGCTAACCCTTTGATTTTCCTTGGATTATTCGTTAATAAATTCATCTTTGTTATGCCAAGTTCCCGTAAAATTTGTGCGCCAATCCCGTATTCTCTTAGATCAGGGGCAAATCCTAATTTCAAATTGGCTTCGACCGTATCATAGCCTTCTTCCTGTAACTTATAAGCTTTCATCTTATTGATCAGACCGATCCCTCGACCTTCTTGACGCATATAGAGAAGGACTCCTCTTCCTTCTTGCTCGATTTGAGCAAGAGCTGCGTGTAATTGTGGACCACAATCACAACGATGTGACCCGAATACATCTCCTGTTAAACATTCAGAATGCACACGGACAAGTATGGGTACATCAGGAAGAATTTCTCCTTTTACTAATGCAACATTTTCTTTTCCGTCTAGAACATTCGTATAACCAATTGCTTTAAAATCACCAAATTCGGTCGGTAAGTTAATTTCAACTTCCCTTTCAACTAACTTATCTTTACGATGGCGATATTCGATTAAATCTTTAATCGTAATCATTTTTAGATTATGTTCATCAGCAATTTTACGTAAATCAGGTACGCGAGCCATCGTTCCATCATCTTTAATAATTTCACAAATAACGCCCGCCGGCTTTGCTCCAGATAGTCGAGCCAAATCAACTGCGGCCTCTGTATGACCTGCCCGGCGCAAAACTCCACCATCTTTCGCTACTAAAGGAAAGATATGTCCTGGTCGTTTAAAGTAATGTTTTTTCGTATCTTCATCAATTAATGCTTGAACCGTTACCGATCTTTCATGAGCACTAATTCCTGTAGTTGTAGTATGGTGATCAATACTAACAGTAAAAGCCGTTCCATGTGGATCTGTATTATGATCAACCATCGGGAATAGGTCTAATTGCTTTGCACGTTCCTCAGTAATCGGTGTACAAACTAAGCCTCTTCCATACTTGATCATAAAGTTGATCACTTCCGGTGTCGTTTTCTCTGCTAATGAAACAAAATCACCTTCATTTTCACGGTCTTCATCATCACATACGATAACTACTCTACCTTGTATTAATTCATAAATGGCTTCTTCAATTGGATCAAACATGTTATCCCCCCCTTTTTTATTTAAACCCATGTTCCTCTAGAAAGCTTTCTGTTAGTGAATGATTGGTTCCTTGTTGTGGCATCCGTTGAGTAATAAACTGTTCAATATATTTTCCGACAATATCACATTCGATATTTACAATATCCCCAGGTTGCTTCCCGCCTATGACGGTTTCACTTAATGTGTGAGGAATAATTGAAACTGTAAAAGAGGTTTCATCGACACCAAACACTGTTAAACTTGTACCATCAACTGCAATTGACCCTTTAAAAAGAATATATCTTCTTAGCTCTGGGGAAATCTCTATTTGATAATAGACAGCATTATCGACAGCTTCTCGCTTTTTTATTTTCCCAACACCATCGACATGACCAGATACAAAATGACCACCAAATCGGCCATTTGCAGCCATCGCACGTTCTAAATTCACCTTTGAACCACGTTGTAAATTTTTTAAACTTGTGCTTCTCACCGTTTCAGGCATAAGATCAACTGTAAACCGATGAGTATCATAAGATGTAACGGTTAAACAAACTCCATTTACGGCGATGCTATCACCTAAATGTACATCTTTTAAAATCTTATTGGCTTCAATTGTCATAACAACTGCTTCATTATTTTGTCTGATATTCCCAATCGTACCTAATTCTTCGATAATACCTGTAAACATGTTATTCTGCCCCCTTTGGAATCGAAATTATTTTTATGTCAGGGCCTAGTTGATCGACTCGCTTAATATCAAGTTCTAGCACGTCAGCCATCGTTTGAAAGCCTTCACCACCAAAAGAGCTTGGTGCCGTTATCCCACCGATGATTTTAGGAGCAATGTACGTAATGACTTGATTTACGGCTTTCACTTTTAAGAAACTAGCGTTTACTGTGGCTCCACCTTCAACAAATAAAGATGTAACACCCTTTTCTCCTAAACGTTCAAGAAGCTTTGTAATCACTAAACTTTCCCCTAAAGAAAGCACCGTAACACCTAATTGCTCTAATTGTTGTTTTTTGTTTATATCAGCACGATCTGTTGTTATAATCCATGTTGGGGATCTGCCATCAGTGACAACCGTCGCTTCTAGCGGAGTTCTCAACATCGAGTCAAGTATGATCCGAATTGGGTTTTTGCCCCCGCCTGATATTCTCGTTGTCAGAGATGGATTATCTGCTAGAACTGTACCTACTCCGACTAAGATAGCATCATGTGTGTGCCGGAGATAATGAACATCTTCTCTTGCTTCACTACTTGTAATCCACTTGCTATCTCCAGTAACTGTTGCAATTTTCCCATCAAGACTAACCGCGGATTTTAACGTGACAAATGGTCGTATCGTCTTAATATAATGGTAGAAAACTGCGTTTAATTCGTCAGCTTCCTTTTTCATTAAGCCAACCTCAACTTCAATGCCGGCGTTCTTTAGTTTTTCAATTCCTCCTCCACTCACTTTAGGATTCGGATCCGTTGTCGCAATGACCACTCGCTCTATGCGTGAATGAATAATTAAATCGGCACAAGGTGGCGTTCTTCCATGATGACTACAAGGCTCAAGGGTTACATAAATGGTCGCCTCTTCAGCATTTTTTCCTGCCATTTGGATTGCATGAACTTCTGCATGTGCTTCACCTGCTTTCAGGTGAGCACCCATCCCAATAACTTGTCCATCCTTTACTACAACTGCTCCGACAAGTGGATTGGGCGATGTTTGCCCATTTGCCGAACGGGCAATTTGAATAGCTAGTTCCATATACTGTCGGTCATTCATTCTTCTAGCCTCTTTCTATCATGTAGTAACAAACATGTAGTAACAAAAAAAGGCGGTCCCATCGGCAATATAAGCGCACATTACCCATAATAAAACATAGGGTATGTGACTTAGTCATTGCTTTAGGACAGCCTCTTTATTATAAGATTCGAAAGAAAAGTCAGCACTAAATAAACGTTCGTATTGTGTACAAAAAACAGAATTCCTTTCTTAGAAAGCATGCTAAAAAAGACAGATTCCACCTGTGTACACATACACGCTCTTCTCTTCCTTCTCCCATCCAGACTCTCACTGTCGGCCCTGGAGTTTCACCAGATCCACCGCTATGAATAAACATAACGGGTCACGGACTAAGAAACAAAATCGTTTCATCACCGCCGGTAGGGAATTTCACCCTGCCCCGAAGGAATAACTATAAAACTTATTTATTTTCTAAATTGTATATCTAATCAAGGACATTCGTCAACTATAAAGATATTTAAGAAAAGCGCAAGCGCCCGTTTACCGACGTACGGACTGGACTGAACCGCAGAAGATAAAGGAAACACGTTGAACGTTAGTGAGGCGATGTTGATTTATCGTACGGAGGTGAAGGAAGTCTCGCTAGTCGGTGGGCGCTGAAACTAGACATCATCAAAAATTATTTAAAAGAGGTTGACTCTATGCCAACCTCTTCTTTCTATTACTCTTCCCACACTTTTACTTCTGACATTACATCCCCTTGATGAATGCGTAATACAGTATCCATTCCCTCTACCACTTGACCGAATACAGTATGTACACCATCAAGGTGAGGCTGTGGTTCATGAACGACGAAAAATTGGCTGCTACCTGTATCTTTGCCTGCATGAGCCATTGATAAAGAACCTGCTACATGCTTATGTGGGTTCCCTTCAGTTTCACATTTAATCGTTTTTCCACTCCCACCTGTACCATTACCAATTGGGCAGCCACCTTGTGCAACAAAACCTGGAATTACACGGTGAAATGTCAGGCCGTTGTAAAACCCTTTGTTCGCTAATTCCTCAAAGTTGGCTACTGTATTCGGAGCTTCTTCTGAAAATAATTCGAAAACGATTTCTTCACCATTTTCAAATTTAATACTTCCTTTTTTCATTATGTATTTCCTCCTAAAATGTTAATTTCACATTCGCTTCATTTTACTATAAAACAAACACAATGTGAAATTTTATAATACAAGTTAATTGACTTAGCACTAACTTTGATTATTGACCTGCATCTATTTCGACTTTTGATGGAGTAGCGGGGTAATTACTCCTTACCATCAACAATGTGAACAAGAACATATATATATAGTTTACAATATAAATCAAAATTAAAGATTCGATAGGTTTATATTCATATATTACTTTTATTGTTGAATTTCAACGTTTTTAATGTTAACCTTTCTATTAAAATATGTTTACTAAAAAGAGGTGTAATTATGGCTGGTTTTTTTATTACAGGAACAGATACGGATGTCGGAAAAACAATTGTTACCGCTCTTTTATCTGTTGCCTTAAACGAAAACAGGATTAAAACGATCCCATATAAACCTGTTCAGAGCGGTTCCATTTTGAAGAATAGTCAATTGATTGCCCCTGATGTTGACATATACGAAAAAATTAACCAATGCCATTTCCCCGACAGCGTCACCTATTTATTTGAGGCTCCTGTATCTCCACACCTTGCAGCAAAATGGGATCAGGTTATAATCAAAAAAAAACGAATTGATGAGGATTACAATAAACTTACCCATTTGTACAATTGTATTCTCGTCGAAGGTGCTGGAGGAGTGGCTGTCCCCCTAATCGATGAATCGTATTGTGTGTCTCATTTAATGCAAGAGCTTCAACTCCCAGTCATCATCGTTGCAAGAGCTGGCTTAGGAACGATCAATCACACAACTTTAACTGTTCATTATTTACGACATCTTGGACTTTCAATTACCGGTATTATTATGAACGGATTCCGATATAGTGAAAAGCTTGCACAACTGGAAAATGTAAACATGATTGAGAAAATGACTAACGTACCAGTTATAGGTCAACTGCCTTATTTAGAAAACATAGATCAACTACTTAATGACAATGAGCTCATATTGGAATTCACCCAACAATTAAACATTAATTTTATTATCGAAAGGTGGAAGGAACAAGTTTATGAAGGAATCAAATAATTGGATTGAAAAAAGCAAACAACACTTATGGTTACCATTTACACAAATGAAAGATTACGAAGAAGACCCTTTGATTATTACTGAAGGAGAGGGCGTTTATTTAACCGATGTTAATGGAAAAAGATACCTCGATGGCTACTCTTCCCTTTGGCTCAATGTTCATGGTCATCGTAAACGTGAAATAGATGAAGCAATTACTAAACAGCTCAAAAAAATTTCTCATTCTACACTGCTTGGTGCAACAAATATTCCTGCAACTGAGCTAGCTGAGAGACTAGTTTCAATTACTCCTGCAAACCTCACACGTGTATTTTATTCCGATAGCGGTGCAGAAGCAGTTGAAATCGCTTTAAAGCTCGCGTTTCAATACTGGAGAAACATAGGAAAAACCCAAAAACAAAAGTTCGTTACGACAAAAAACGGCTACCACGGTGACACGGTCGGTGCAATTAGTGTCGGGGCAGTAGACATATTCCATACTGTCTATCACCCATTAATGTTTGACAGTTATAAAGTGCCATTTCCAAATGTATACCGTAATGAGAGTTCAGACCCAGAAACGATCAAAGCAGAAGGGTTACGTGAAATCGAGAAATTATTTTCTGAAAAACATGAAGAAATTGCTGCATTTATTATTGAAGGAATGATTCAAGGAGCTGGGGGCATGAACGTGATGCCTAATGGTTATTTAAAGGGTGTTGAAGAGCTTTGTAAACAATATAACATCTTACTAATTGTTGATGAAGTTGCAACTGGCTTTGGAAGAACCGGGAAAATGTTTTCGGTAGAACATGAAAATATTCAACCTGATTTAATGACAATCGCCAAAGGAATTACTGGCGGATATCTTCCTATAGCTGCAACTATGACAAACGAAAAACTATATGAAGCTTTTTATGGTGATTACACAGAACTAAAAACGTTTTTCCATGGCCACTCTTATACAGGTAACCAACTAGGATGCGCTGCTGCTCTAGCCAATCTCGAACTTTTTGAGAAGGAAGAAATTATCCTTAATGTACAAATGAAATCGAAATATGTCGCAGAACAATTACAAACGCTCAACGCACTCGAACACGTTGGTGATATTCGTCAACTAGGATTAATGATTGGTATAGAACTCGTTAAAAATAAAGAAACAAAGGAGCCATTTCCATGGGGAGATCGAATGGGTTATAAAGCAACGTTAAAAATGCGTGAACTCGGAATGCTTTCTCGTCCATTAGGGGATGTAGTTGTATTTATGCCTCCTCTTGCTAGCTCTTTTGAGGAACTAAATCAAATGATCGCCATTATGAAGCAAGCCATTAAAGTAACAACCGAAGCAGTCGTAGCTCAATAATACCAAAGAAGCTGAAGGTCCTACCTTACACCCTTCAGCTTCTATAAATGCTTATACTTTTTCTTTAGTATTTAACGGCAAATCATAGCGAACTAAATCTTCATACGTTTCTCTTTGAATGACTAGTTGCGCATCGCCCTCTTCTACAAATACAACAGCAGGACGAGGAATTCGATTATAATTATTGGCCATTGAGTATCCATATGCCCCCGTACAGAAAACAGCTAATATATCTTTAGGTTGCGCTTGCGGTAGAGGTAAATCCCAAATTAGCATATCTCCACTTTCACAACATTTTCCTGCAATTGAATATTTCATTTCTGCTTTATCAGTTGCGCGATTAGCTAGAATTCCTTCATATTGTGCTTGATATAAAGCCGGACGAAGATTATCTGTCATGCCACCATCCACTGATAGGTAATGACGAACATTCGGAATTTCTTTTTGTGATCCAAGTGTATATAACGTTGTTCCAGCATCTCCAACGAGCGACCGACCAGGCTCAATCCAAATTTCAGGCATCGCTAGGTTTAACTTCTTCACATGATGTTGGACAGCTTCAATCGTAGCCTTTACGTATTCTTCAACTGGTAACGGTTCATCACCTTCAATGTAACGGATTCCAAACCCTCCACCAAGGTTTAATACCTTCAAATCGAAGTTTAACGTCTTAGACCAACTGTCAATATAGCTATAAAGCTTTTCAACAGCCATAACAAAACCAGTCGTTTCAAATATTTGTGATCCAATATGACAATGGATGCCTAGAAGCTCAAGGTGCTCACAACCCATTGCCCACTCAATCGCGCGATTGACTTGACCACTCAATAAATCAAAACCAAATTTTGAATCTTCTTGACCAGTCGTAATATAATCGTGAGTATGAGCCTCTACACCTGGTGTTGTTCTAAGTAATATAGACACTTTTCGTTGATGAGCTGTCGCCGCTTGTTTTAATAATTCTAATTCATAAAAATTATCGACAACGAAGCAGCCTATATTAGCGCGAACGGCCATATCTATTTCTTCTGGGCTTTTATTATTCCCATGAAAATGAACTCGCTCCATTGGAAAACCAGCAACCATAGCTGTATATAGTTCCCCACCAGATACGACATCTAAACTTAAATCTAATTCGTTTGCGAGTTGAACCATTGCAACACAACTAAATGCCTTACTTGCATAAGCAACTTGACTTTTTACACCTAATTCACGAAATGCATCTTTAAATGCTTTTGCTTTTTCACGAATTAATGCAACATCATAAACAAAAAGAGGAGTACCGTATTTATTCGCGAGTTCAACTGTATCGATACCACCTATTTCTAAATGACCTAAGTGGTTAATTCTACTTGTACCATGTAAGTGCATTGTTTCTCTCTCCTATCTTCACATCAACTAACAACTACTTATAAAAAAAACAGCTAATGTAGTTACACTAGCTGTTATGACCACGCCATAGCAAGAGTAACCTCATTTAATAGAATAGTACTCCACTGCAGTTACAGTGCTTCATAAAGAAATGAGGGACTTATATAATTATTAGGTTCACTTTAACATAATCCTTGCTAGGTGGCAATATGCTTCCTTTATATCTTTTAAGATTGTTTAATTGGATCTTCTGGATTAACGATACTAGGACGACGTTTAACAGATGGCACTGAAACACGAACAAGTATTTGCCAAAAGGCAGATGGGTTGAAAGGTAATAATGGCCATAAATACGGTTTATTTAAACATTTAATGCTTGCTAATATTAATATAAAGATGGCTGTTCCAATAACGAAACCAGGTAATTTAAATACTGCTACAATTACTAGTAAGACCAGTCGAGCCATTTTAATCGCAACACCTAATTCATAACTTGGTGTTGCAAATGTTCCTACTGCACCTATGGCAACATATAGGATAACCTCAGGAACGAATAAACCAACTGTAATTGCAATATCTCCTATTAATAATGCTGCAACTAAACCTAATGCAGTTGCGAGCGGTGATGGTGTATGAATGGCTGCCATCCTTAATAATTCTATTCCGATCTCCGCAAAAATAATTTGTGCAAAAATTGGGACGTTTTTCGTTTCATTTGGTCCAATATATTCTAACATTTCAGGTAGTAAACTCGGCTGTATAACCATCAGTAACCAAAATGGAAGAATAAATATAGAAAAGAGCATTCCTAAAAATCGAACCCATCTTAAGAAAGTACCTACAGCAGGAGCTTGTCGATATTCTTCAGCATGTTGAACATGGTGAAAAAAAGTAGTAGGTGTAATAATTACACTTGGTGATGTATCAACCATTATGACAACATGACCTTCAAACAAATGTGTTGCTGCAACATCAGGTCGTTCTGTATAGCGGACTAAAGGGAATGGATTCGCCCCTTGTTTAACAATATATTCTTCAACCACTTTATCTGCCATAGTTAGTCCGTCTATTTCTATTGCTTCTAACTCTTTTTTTATTATTTTTATAAGATCAGGATCAGCGATACCTTCAATATAGGATATACACACATCTGTTTTTGAACGGACCCCAATTTGCATAATTTCATGCCTTAATCGTTCATCACGAATTCGTCTACGGGTAAGCGCTGTATTTTGAATGATGTTCTCAGTATAACCATCCCGCGAGCCTCGGACCACCCGCTCTGTATCTGGCTCTTCTGGACCCCTCCCAGGATAGCTTCGTACATCAACTATAAATGCCTCGTCTTCTCCTTCAATTAGAATAGCGATTAGGCCTGAAAGCATTTGAGTGATAGCATCGTCTATTGTTTTTACCGTCTCGACTTGTTGATGCATTAAATGATTTTCAATGGTTTGCTTCACATTTAGCGTTTTTTCATTCCTTGCATCAAGCAAGCTTAATTCTCTAAATATTTCAATCATGTACTGGGTATCATTCAAACCAGTTACAAAATAAATGTGCACTTGCTTACCTAGTATATTGAATTTTCTAACCCCTACATCAAAGCTCGTACCGATACCAACACGACTTTTGATAGAAGCCTCATTATCGAAGATGTTATTAGTTATCGGTTGTTTCTCTGGATTCACTAACCTTTTGCTCATGCTTCCATCCCCTCCGTTCTAAAATCGTTTCGACAGCCTTCTTCGTAATCGGTGCCCCTTTTTCAACAGTATCAAAACCACCCATTTTCCCAATATCTCCAACACCTACAATAATTGGAATATTTAATTCATCTAAAATATAGACTGTATCGCCATCTATTCTCCCAACTTCAATATCTTGTAATCCATTTTTATCGACACCAAATTCTGTTAAGTTTCCAAATCGATCGATTGAAACATCTACTTTTGTCCACTCAGCAAAGCGAGTATGAGATGCCACTGCAATAGCCCCAATTACATCAATATGAGGATGGTTAACTACATATTTCATCGCATGTTCTCCTGGGCCTTCCATCTTAAAGCCACAATCATCGAACATTACAAGAATGGGATCATAGGGGGTTTTCTCAATTAGTTTAACAATTTCCTCGCCGGATAACGTCGACGGATTCCCTGCAGAGCTTGAAATACAGCGACCACCAATCTCTTTTGCAACATATTGTATAGCTTTTTTAGCTGAGTCATCTCCATCCGTAACTAAAATTACTTGTTTTCGTGGTTTCATACAATTACCCCTTAGGTTTAAATATAACGGCAACAATAAAACCAAATAGTATTGCCGTGGAAATACCAACAGAAGTGACTTCAAAAATCCCCATTCCTACCCCTAAAAATCCATAACGTTCAGCTTCTGTCATAGCACCATGGACTAAAGAATGCCCGAAACTTGTAATCGGAACAGTTGCACCAGCACCTGCAAAATCAATGAGTCTGTCGTATAAGTGAAACCCATCTAATAGTGCACCAGCAACAACTAATGTACTCATCATATGCGATGGTGTCATCTTAAAAACATCAAGGAGGAGTTGCCCAATGAAACAAATGACTCCCCCTACTGTGAATGCAATAAAGTATTCCATCACTCCTTCATCACCTCAGACTCAAAAACAACACCGTGAGCAATACACGGGATCGACTCTTTTTGTTGCATCATTGTTGGACTCATTAATGCTCCTGTCGCAACAACTAGCATTCGCTTGATTTTTCCTAATTGCATCTCCCCTAATAAGTGACCATATGTAACTACAGCAGGACAAGCACATCCACTACCTCCTGCAAACACAGGTTGGTCACGACTAAAAATCATGACACCGCAATCTTGATAATTATTTTTTAATATGATGCCTTGTTCTCGAAGTAATTCACTTAAAACTTTGCTCCCAATTGTAGAGAGGTCACCTGTTACGATTAAGTCATAATCGTTCTCCGACCTACCTGTGTCCTCTAAATGTGTAATGATCGTATCTACTGCAGCAGGTACCATCGCTGTACCCATATTGAAAGGATTTTTAATCCCCATATCAACAACTCTTCCGACTGTAGCGTGTGTAATTTTGATCGAAGAAGGCTTTTTACTAAGAAGTAATGCACCAGCTCCGGTAACTGTAAATGTAGAAGTATCAGGCTTTTGCCCTCCAAATTCAGTAGGATATCGAAATTGCCGTTCGGCCGTTGCGTTATGGCTACTTGTTGCAACGATAATACTTCTAGCAAATCCACCATTTATTAAAGATGAACCTACTGCTACTGTTTCCATTGAAGTGGCACAAGCTGAGAACATTCCTAAATATGGGATCTTCAGCTGTCTAGCAACATAGTTAGAAGTAACGTTTTGATTAAGTAAATCTCCAGCTAACAATAAATTAATTTCTGTTTCTTTTTTATTCACTTTTTGTAAACAAAGGGTAATTGCATCTGTCATTAACCTACGTTCTGCTAACTCCCAGTTTTTCTCGCCACAATACAAATTGTCATAGCACTTATCAAAACTCTCACTCAGCGGTCCTTTGCTTTCATAAGGTCCAACAGCAGTACCCGTTGCTTCCACATAAATGTCCTCCGTGAAATGCCATGTTTGTTTCTCATTCATATTCATCACCATTCCTCCCATTCATTACGATTAAAAAGGAGGACAAACTGAACATCCTCTATTCGGTAATAGTTCCTTTCACAGTCTTTTTGATTATCTTTACTAAGTAATTAACGTTTGGACTAATAGCCTCGTTAACCCAACTAAGTAAGCAGAAACAACTCCAAATGCTATAACTGCCCCTGCAATTCGAAACATATTCGCACCTATACCGAGGACGAGCCCTTCACTCCGATGTTCTAAGGCTGCGCTAGTAATCGCATTGGCAAACCCCGTCACAGGAACGATTGCACCGGCTCCGGCAAACTGACCAAGTCGATCGAACCAGCCAAAACCTGTTAATAGTGCTGCTATGAGAATGAGTGTGGCAATTGTTGGACTTACAGCAGTAGATTCTGTTAAATCAAAGATTCGTAAATAAACGTTGGAAATTCCTTGTCCTAATGTACAAATGATCCCACCTACTACAAAAGCTTTGAACCCATTTTTCATATATTGGACTTTAGGTTGGAAGGGTTTTATTTTTCTCTGAAATTCTTTTTGTAGCTTCTTATTATCGTCCATCTCTCCATAACCTTCCTTCTACAGATCTACAAAATAAATCCAATGAAAAAGAGAACCACATACCTTACCTAAAACAATAGCCATTAATAGAACAATTATTTTTTCAGCAATTCCTAATCGTTTAGCTAAAATTGGTAACACATTTAAAACTTCGGTTAATGCAGCAGCTAATAAACCAATGAATATTCCTTCTGCTAACCCTATTGGAATTAGAAAATAGGCACTTAAATATAATGCGATATCATTCAAGCTAATTATTGAGCCTGCTAAAGCACCTAAAACAACTGCCCACTCATATATGTGAATATATTTTCCAGTTTTTGATAATTGGGTTAGCCTCGGAACAATACCGAGAACAGTTAAAAAAGCGACAAACCCACTTCCAACCGCAAGTCCTCCAGCTAGACCAATTAAAATGGTTAATACTGCCTCAATTGTCATTCAGTTTCGTTTCACTTTCAGTATTTTCATGGTGCGTAATGTATTGATCTAAATCTTGTTGATACTTAAACATTTCTACTTCTAAAGGACTTGGCTCTTCATTGAGTCGTTTACGAAAGACATGATTGAAAAAAATAATCATCCCTAAACCTAAACCGATCGAATAAGGTATTTGCAGTAAGAGCGGTTTAACAGTTTCATTACCGGTTACAGTCGTAAACATACGTTGATGAACCTCTCTCATACTAACATCCTCATGGAAATTCATAACCGCCATCCCAGCCCCAATAAACAAAAGCAACCAAATAAATACAAAGTAAACAGGCTCAACCTTTTTAGTACTCATTTTTACTTCAAGGATCGTATGCGCAGTACCAATCGACTGAACATCACTATTCGGAATAGCCTTACTAATCGCTAAGATCACCTTCATTACATCAATTAAGACAAAATTTTTATCACTCGTCTCCACTTTGTGTATCGGAAGATTAATGACTTTTTTTCTAAGAGAAGGTTCAGCGATGACTTGTGCTAAATCACCAATCCTGACATGCTGATTCACTTTAACCTCTACCTTATGCCTCATTCTGATATAGATTAAAAGCTCACTCATCCCTCTCCCTCCATAGAAAAAATACTTATAGGTAAATAAAATCCAAAAGAGCCAACTTTTTATAAATTGCCCTAGTATGGTTAGGTTTTGCATTAAATACTAAATTATGTATAGAAAAGCGGAAGGTGTCTGCTTATCGGCGACAAGCGCTGGAGGACCAGCAATTAGTGTCTTGACTTTTAGACACGTTTGATGGACCGAAGCGACCTCGAACCGATGACACCTGTAGCTAGACAAGAAAAGCGGAAGCGCCCGTTTAGCGACGTATGGACTGGACTGAACCGCAGGAGATAAAGGAAACTCGGGTGTTCGTTAGTGAATTGATGTTGACTTATCGTACGGCGGTGAGGGAAGTCTCACTAGTCGCTGGGCGCTGCAGCTAGACATCCTCGAAATTTAAACTTTCTTATTCTTCAAAAAAGACCAAAGGACTAATCGTCCATTTGGTCTCTAATTTGTTCAAGTATTTTCTTTTCTAGCCTTGAAACTTGCACTTGAGATATCCCTAAACGATCGGCAACCTCAGATTGAGTTTGATCCTTGTAATACCTTAAATACACAATCAATCGTTCTCTTTCATCTAAATGCCGGATTGCCTCAGTTAATGCAATTTTATCAAACCATTTATTTTCCGTTTGATCGGCAATTTGGTCTAATAAAGTTATAGGGTCTCCATCATTTTCATACACAGTCTCATGAATAGACGTTAACGAACGACTTGCTTCCCCTGCAAATACAACTTCCTCTGGAGAAATTTCTAATTTCTCAGCAATTTCATTTACAGTCGGAACTCTACCTAATGTCTTCGAAAGCTCGTCTTTCACTTTACGAATTTTGTTTCCCAATTCTTTAATAGAACGACTCACTTTAACCGTTCCATCATCTCGTAAAAATCGCTGAATTTCGCCAATGATCATCGGTACCGCATAAGTCGAAAACTTCACATCATATGAAAGATCAAATTTATCGACCGATTTGATTAGCCCGATACAACCAATTTGAAATAAATCATCCGCTTCATATCCACGGTTTAAAAAACGTTGTACAACTGACCAAACGAGGCGTGTATTTCGATTCACTATCAAATCCCTAGCTTCTACATCCCCTGCTTGGCTTCGTTCAATCAACTTTTTAATTTCATCATCTTTTAAGTAGGCATCGTTATTTCCATGCTTAACCTCCACATCCATAGGCAGGACTCCTTAATTGCACATGGCTTTGCTTTTTGATAGAAATTTCTTTAAGTGTACGGTTGTACCCATCATCGGTTCAGAGATGACTTGAAGTTCATCCATGAAGTTTTCCATTATCGTAAAGCCCATTCCAGACCGTTCTAATTCGGGTTTAGTCGTATATAACGGCTGTTTAGCTTCATCGATATTATCGATGCCTACACCTTCATCACGAATAATGAGTTCAACCGTATCTTGTTCAAGAGTTACAGAAATGTAAACAATTCCTTCGGGCTGGTTATGGTAGCCATGAATAATCGCATTGGTAACCGCTTCGGAAACGACTGTTTTTATTTCTGTAATTTCTTCCATTGTTGGGTCCAGCTGTGCTACAAATGCACCAACAGTTACACGGGCAAACGCCTCATTTTGACTTAAAGCAGAGAACTTTATCTCCATAGAATTCTTCACGATTAAGCCACCCCCAACGTTTGCAAAGCAAATTGTTCGTTTTCTTCAAGCCTCACAATTTTAAACAGGCCAGACATTTCGAACAGTCGTTTTACTGCTGGTGAAATTGCACAAACAACCATTTCGCCACCCAAGTTCTTCACTTGCTTATAACGTCCTAATATAACACCTAGACCGGAACTATCCATAAATGAGAGTTGTTCAAGATTTAAGACAATATGCTTCAATGCTTGATTCTCAAACTGCTCTTCTACTTGTGTTCTCAATTGCTCAGCGGTGTGATGATCAAGTTCCCCTTCAAGTCGAACTAATAAAACACTGCCTCTTTGTTCTAAATCAACGATTAAACTCACAGGTCTCACTCCCTCAATGGTAGTAGGAACATATATTGTTATGTCCCGAATGTTCTGCTTAGAGAGAGTTTCTATACAACAAGTTATTACTCCTGCTCAGTGACAAAACTAGTGTAATTTAGTGTTAAATAGCAAAAGTTTTGTTACGTTTCGTCAAAACGCAACAAAGTTTCACAAAGGTTCAACAGTCATAAGAAAAGCGCAAGAGCCTTGGTCAGCCACTACAAGTGCTAGAACTAGACACCTTCGAAATTTATATTATTACATAAGAAAGCTATTGAACTTGCCCAAACTTTCCTAATGTTCTTTTGAATAGCTTCCACCATGAAGCATTAGGAACATCTTCTGCAGCTACAAGGTCTGTTTCAGAAACAATTTGTCCTTGATTTTCAATGATAAGCGTTCCTACTTTCTCACCCTTTTTAATAGGTGCTTTTAAATCATCAATTATAGTGACCTTTTCCGTCATATCTTCAACGGTTTCACCTTTTTTCGTTAATAATGAAATTGGCTCAGCTGTCACTGCACCTACTTTATTTAGTGCACCTTTACTAACTTTGACTTGTGCTAATTCATGGTTTCGGTCGTATAACTTATGTGTCATATATTGACTAAATGCATAGTCTAGCATTTCAGTTATTTGCCGATTACGTTCTTTAGGAGACGGTGCCCCCATAATAACTGCAATTACACGCATGCCTTTTTTCTCTGCTGTAGCGGTTAAACAATATTTTGCTTCATTTGTATATCCTGTTTTCAATCCGTCTACACCAGGGTAAAACTTTACTAACTTGTTCGTATTCACGAGCCAAAACTTCTTTTCTGTGTTTTGCCTCAGATAATCCTCATAAATACCTGTAAAATTTGTAATGTCCTTATACTTTAATAATTCCTTTGACATTAACGCTAAATCTTTAGCTGTTGTGTAATGATCTGGTGAAGGTAATCCATTGGAATTATTAAAATTAGTATTTTGAAGTCCAAGCTCTTTTGCTCGTTCATTCATCATACGCACAAATTCTTCTTCCGATCCCGCAATATGCTCTGCCATTGCTACGGACGCATCATTCCCTGATGCTACTGCAATTGCCTTTAACATTTCCGTAACCGTCATTTCTTCACCAGGCTCTAAAAAGATTTGCGAACCACCCATTGAAGCCGCTCTTTCACTCGTACGGACTTTATCATCATATTTAATCTTACCCTTATCAAGTGCCTCCATAATTAAAAGCATTGTCATAATTTTGGTCATACTTGCCGGCGGTAATTCTTTGTCACTATTTTTTTCAAATAAAACGGTCCCGGTATCTCGTTCAATTAATATCGCAGAAGAAGAATCCGGAGCTAATTTTACCCCCTTTTCTGCAGCTAAACCATTTGTAGCAAACATACTCATTAAGAGTACGAACGATAACACTGATGAAATGATAGCCCTCATTGTCCTCATGACCTCCAATTTTGTTATTAAGTTTCAAGATAGAAAAGACAATTGCTTTTCTAATAATTTTTTCCAATTTATAAAGGTTTATACATATAAAATATAAAGAGGCAGGGAGTAATAAAGCATGTAACAAAAAAAAGACTAACAATTGTTAGCCTTATGAAAACTATAATTATTTAATTGTTTTATATATTAGTGTTGGCGGTTCGACTTTTTCTTGAACAATCGAATAGGAGTCAGTAATCAATTGAACTACATGTTCGACGTTTTCACTATTACTGTAAACCGTAGCAATAGCTTCGTTCTCTTTTACAGAATCACCAATTTTTTTATGAAGAATAATCCCGACAGATAAATCAATTTCAGATTCTTTTGTTGCTCTTCCTGCTCCTAACGTCATTGCTGCTAAGCCAATTTTGTCAGCAACAATTTTTGAAATGTATCCACTTTCATCAGCTTTAACAGGAATAGTATACGATGCATTCGGTAATCGATCGAGAGTATCGACGACAGATGGATCGCCACCTTGAGCAGAAATAAATGTTTTTAATTTTTCAATTGCGGAGCCGTTTGAAATTGCTTCTTGCAGTTTTTCTCTTGCCTCTTCAATAGATGACGCTTGTTTTGCTAAGTAGACCATATAACTACCTAGTGTTAAGCATAGGTCTAATAGATCGTCTGGACCGTCCCCTTTTAACATTTGTATTGCTTCTTTTACCTCTAACGCATTTCCAACTGCATATCCTAGTGGTTGATTCATATCCGAAATAATTGCCATCGTTTGTCTACCAAGTTTATTTCCGATTTCAACCATAGCTTCCGCTAATTCTTTAGATTTTTCCAATTCTTTCATAAATGCACCCGATCCGGTTTTCACATCTAGTACAATCGCATCAGCACCTGATGCAATTTTCTTACTCATAATCGAGCTAGCGATTAGCGGGATCGAGTTAACTGTTGCTGTTACATCTCGGAGTCCATAAAGTTTTTTATCTGCCGGCGTTAAATTCGCTGTTTGACCGATGACAGCTACTTTATTTTTATTAACTAATTCACTAAATTGGTTTGTATCTATTTCAACATGAAATCCAGGAATTGATTCGAGCTTATCGATCGTCCCACCTGTATGTCCTAAGCCACGTCCAGACATTTTAGCAACAGGAACACCAACAGCAGCTACTAGTGGGGCTAACGCAATCGTTGTTTTATCACCTACTCCACCTGTAGAATGTTTGTCTACTTTAATCCCCTCTATCGAAGACAAATCAATTTGGTCTCCAGACTCAACCATCGCCATCGTTAAAAAAGCGCGTTCCTGTGGTGACATATCTTGAAAAAAGATTGCCATCGCAAGGGCTGAAATTTGATATTCAGGAATTTCGTCCTTTGTATATCCCTGAATAATAAATTCAATTTCTTCTTTTGTTAATTCGGCACCGTCACGTTTCTTTTCGATCAAATCTACCATTCTCATCGAGGGTTACACCTCCAGTTCAACATCAGCTACAATTTGCTTTACAAGCTTAATAAATCTAGGCTTCGTACGATTTGCTACCTCAACGACCTGTTCATGAGTAATTCCTTCTAACTCCTCACCGATCGCCATATCGGTAATACACGAAATACCGATTACTTTTATTTGCGCATGGCTAGCAACGATTACTTCTGGAACCGTTGACATTCCAATTACATCTCCACCTAAATTTCGTAACATAATCAATTCGGCCCCTGTCATGTAAGTAGGACCAGTTACCCCTGCATATACACCCTTTTGCAATTTAATATCAAGCTGATTTCCGACTTGTTCAACAAAGCGAACTAGTTCTGATGTATAGGCGCTACTCATATCTGGAAAACGTGGTCCTAATTCATTATAGTTTGGTCCGATCAGTGGATTATCGCCTGTCATATTTAAATGATCAGTAATAATCATTAAATCGCCCGGTGCAAAGTCTTTATTCATTCCACCGCAAGCGTTCGTTACAACAATTAACTCAACACCTAATTTTTTCATGACACGTACAGGAAATGTAACTTCTTGCATCGAGTAACCTTCATAGTAATGAAAACGACCTTGCATCGCAATGACTTGCTTACCATTCAATTGTCCAACCACTAATTGACCCGCATGACCTTCTACTGTAGAAACAGGGAAATTCGGAATTTCGTCGTAAGGAATTTGCACTGGATTTTGAATTTCTTCCGCCAATTCTCCGAGACCCGATCCGAGAATTAAACCGATCTTAGGATTACCAGAAATTTTTCCCTCAATAAAAGCTGCTGATTCATTAATCTTTACTAACATGTTTTCCATATGTAAATCCCCTTCCTTAAATATCTTTCACAATATTCTTTACTAAAGATAGAAAGTGCGCTCTCACTTGTTCCGTTGTTTCCATCACCTCGTCATGAGTTAAAGGCTGGTCTAAAATTCCTGCTGCCATATTTGAAATACAAGAAATTCCTAGTACTTCCATTCCTGCATGTCGTGCGACAATTACTTCAGGTACAGTCGACATGCCAACCGCATCTCCACCTAATTTACGTATCATACGTATTTCAGCTGGTGTTTCATAGCAAGGTCCTGTATTTCCAACATAAACTCCTTCTTGAATCTTGATATTTAGCTTTTCTGCTACACTTTTAGCTAAACTACGTAATTTGGGAGAGTATGCATTAGACATATCTGGAAAACGCACACCAAACTCTGGGTCATTTTTCCCGATTAAAGGATTTTGGTTCATATTATTTATATGGTCACTAATGATCATTAAATCGCCTGCTTTGAAGCTTTCATTTACCCCACCAGCGGCGTTTGTCACAAGCACAGTTTGTACTCCAAGCTCTTTCATCACTCGAACAGGAAATGTTACTTTTTCTAATGCATATCCTTCATAGAAATGGAATCTTCCTTGCATCGCAACAACATTTTTACCTTGTAACGTACCTAACACGAGCTGACCTGCATGACCTTCAACCGTAGATACTGGGAAATTTGGAATTTGATTGTATGGAATCTTAACCGGATTTTCGATTTCATCTGCTAAAACTCCTAAACCTGAACCTAAAATCAAACCAATTTGCGGCGTTGCATTATATTTTTCACGAATATAATTTGCAGCTTCTGTCATGAATTGCTTGTTCATCACCATAACCCCTCTTCCTTAAATTTCTTTAAAAAAACTAGTACCATGCGCTGGCATTTTTATAGAAAAATTGTCTGCAACAGTCGCCCCTACATCAGCGAATGTTGTTCGAATCGATAAATTTTTCCCGTCTTCAATGTCCTTGTAATAGACGAGAAGCGGGACATACTCTCTTGTATGATCTGTTCCATGATGTAGTGGGTCATTTCCGTGATCTGCTGTAATAATTAATAAATCGTCTTTCGCCAATTTTTCTAAAACTCCTGCTAATTGATAATCAAAAGCTTCTATTGCTCTTCCATATCCTTTTGGATCTCGTCTATGGCCAAAGTTAGCATCAAAGTCAACTAGATTCAAGAAACTAATTCCTGTAAAATCCATCTTCATACTTTCTAATAATTTATCCATCCCGTCATCATTTGACGTTGTCCGGATAGACTTTGTAATTCCTTCACCATCAAAAATATCACTTATCTTTCCAATCGCTACCGAATCAAATTGAGCATCCACCAATTCATTCATTACTGTTCGCCCAAATGGCTTTAACGCATAATCATGACGATTTGCTGTACGCTGCCAATTTCCTCCTTCACCGATAAATGGTCTTGCGATAATTCTGCCAACCATATATTTAGAATCCATCGTAAGTTCACGTACTTTTTTACAAATGTCGTATAACTCTTCAATTGGAACAACCTCTTCATGTGCCGCGATTTGCAGCACTGAATCTGCTGACGTATAGACAATAAGTCCACCAGTATCAACATGTTCTTGCCCTAACTCTTTTATGATTTCAGTTCCGCTTGCTACTTTATTTCCTATTACTTTACGTCCAGTTAAGTCTTCGATTTTTTCTATTAAATCTTTCGGAAATCCGTCTGGGAATGTAAGAAAAGGCTCCTGAATATTCAAACCCATTATTTCCCAATGCCCTGTCATTGTATCCTTGCCATTTGATGCTTCTTGCATCTTTCCATAATGAGCCATTGGCTTATTTGCTTTGGCAACACCTTTTATTTCCCTAATATTACCCAAACCTAACTTTTCCATATTTGGCACATGTAATCCATTCATATGTTCTGCAATATGTCCTAAAGTATCTGAGCCTTCATCGTTGAATTTTGCAGCATCAGGTGCTTCACCGATACCAACTGAATCCATAACGATAATAAATATCCTCTTAAATCGATATGTTGACATAATATGACCTCCATGACAGTGAAACTTCACTTAGTTGGGATTTTATTTTTCCCACTTAGTGTTAATTGAATCAATTAGATTGTTATTCTATTCTTCTTTTACTATACCCTAACGTTCCAGGAAATAGTATGAACTAAAGACAGTTATAACCAAATGAAAAAACCAATGATTGTATTGCTATTTTTTTACAAAACTCTTTGTTTTACACACCTTGTTTACATTTTGCACACACATAGTTGTCTGATGTCAGACGACTAATACAAAAAAAGAAATTACGCCCTTGGATGGTACTGAGCGTATACATCTTTTAATCTTGCTTTCGTTACATGCGTATAAATTTGTGTTGTAGAAATATCAGCATGTCCTAACATCTCTTGTACTGCACGTAAATCCGCCCCATTTTCTAGTAAATGTGTAGCAAAAGAATGCCTTAACGTATGGGGAGTTAACACTTTTTTTATATTTGCTTTTTGTGCTAGGCCTTTAAGGATTTTCCAAAACCCTTGCCTTGATAACGGTTTGCCATGATGATTTACAAACACTTTTTGATGGTTATCTTTTTTCAATAACTTGGATCTAGATTCTGTTAAGTACTTTTCAAATGCTTCACTTGCTTTTCGGCCAAGTGGAATAATTCTTTCCTTATTTCCTTTTCCAATGCAGCGAACAAATCCCATTGTAAGATGTACATCTTGCAATTCAAGCTGACATAGCTCTGATACACGAATGCCTGTTGCATAAAGCACTTCTAACATCGCTCGATTCCGAAGATCTAATTCTGAATTTCCACTAGGTGCTTCAAGCAAAGACTCAACTTCTTGTGTAGACAGAACTTTTGGTAAGCGTTTAGTTGCTTTAGGGATTTCAATATGAACGGAAGGGTCTCCTTCGGCAATTTTCTCTCGCAAACAAAATTGGTGGAAAGAACGTATGGAAGCAATAGTTCTGGCAATGGTCGTATCTGCTCTTCCTTTATCTTTCAAAAAATATAAATAGTTTAATATTGCATTACGATCGAACGCATCAATTGTTTTCAATTGCTCTACTTCTTTCATATATTTCATATATTGACGTAAATCTCTGCGATAAGACTCGATCGTATTACTTGAGAGTCCACGTTCTACCATACTATAATGGATAAAATCTTCAATATACTCTAGCATGGCCATTTCCCCTAACCCAAAATGTAATCCTATTCACCAAAATGGTAGAAAAATAATAACCTATCAAACCAACTCGGCTGTTCACTTAGTTGTTCCATTTGAATGACTTTTACGGCTCTTCCTTTAGGCTCATCATATCTATGATAACTTTCATATTCTGCGCTTACCCATAGAATACCATAATAAAACAAAAGTGTGCATCCCATAAATAAAATAAATACTTTAAATGTATTCCAAATACCTTCTATCCATGTATTCATCCACTCAACCTCCTCCTAGCAACTGCATTTTACAGCCCGTAAAAAGCAAATCTCTTATTACAAGGTATGCCACGATAAAATGTGTTTATACCTTATTGTTACAAGTTTTTTTTACAACTACTAAGAATAATTATTTATTAATATTTTTTATTGAGTGGATTAAACTTAGCTTATTTTATAAGCCGGTGATCATTTTATTAATAGATAAAAGATAAAATAACCCTTTTATTATGAAGTAAAAGGGTTATTCATTCTTTTCTGTTGTTTTTTGATCATGACATCTATGACATATACCATGGAAGGTTAGTCTGTGATCTTTTATTTGAAAGTTCCAATCTCGTTCTACTATTTTCTCTACATCTCCAAGAAGGTCTTCTTGTATTTCATCCACTGAACCACATTCAATACAAACTAAGTGGTGATGAAAATGGTCTGCTCCTTCTTTTCTTAAATCGTATCGTGAAACTCCGTCCCCAAAGTTAATTTTGTCTACTACTTTTAGTTCAGTCAATAACTCTAACGTTCTGTAAACAGTCGCTAGACCAATCTCTGGTGACTTTTCTTTTACTAGAAGGTAAACATCTTCAGCACTTAAATGATCTTCTTCATGTTCAAGAAGAACTCTCACCGTCGCTTCTCGTTGTGGTGTAAGCTTATAACTTTGTGAATGAAGTTGTTTCTTTATCCGTTCTACTCGTTTCTCCATTCGTTTACCTCCTCCCTGAAAACACACTAATATTAATATATTATAATGTTTCCAATTGAAGGTGTCAAAGGATAATCATTATCAACAACTAACAATAATTATTATTATTTGATAGTCACATTAAATTGCTAATAACAACTTTCATTAAAAATGGAGATACATATGCTTCAAAAGCTGAAGCCACTGCAAGGACAGCACTTACACAAAGGATTAACATCGAGTATCTCATAAAAAGAGGAAAGATGGGCTGGTTGCTTCTTTTTATAAATTGATTTCGGATCATAATTAACGAAAAAGATATTGCACCTGTTCCTACAATAATAAATGCTGGAACGAGTACAAAGTTTTGCGGCATGATCGAAACAAAAGAAAGAAAAAAGCCTGACATCCCCATTTGATTAACTAAAAATCCAACCGTAAACCCTACGACTATGCCTTTTAAAAACAGTAATATGAGGATGACTGGAAGCCCGATAATCGATAATCCAAGGATCCACATTAAACCTACATATTTGGCATAATGAGCAAAACTTTGTGTAAACATGGCTGAAGATTGAGCAATTTGGCCTTCTTCCACTTGTCCGAAAAACTGAGTTAAGTACATATATAAGTCGTGTTTCTGAGTTAGACTAAGGCTATTTACAATAATTGCACCAAATATAATTCCCATTAAAAACAATATGATTGTAAAAATATAAATCGAACGATTTTCATCTATATGACCGGCAACAACTTGTCCAAAGCGATTACGATTCCCTCTCATAACTGCCCCTCCTAAACACCTGTTAGTTCAATCTATGATGTTTACTAGGGGGCTATGACTGTAATCTATTAATTTATTCGATTTTACCATACTTGCCAGCACCGCCTGCTACGATAGATAACTTCCCTTTACGGCTTTGTACTATGGCATCTGCGATTTCTTCATGAACGACTTTTTTCAATTGATTATAGTTTGTGAAATGAATGATGTTCATGTCGTTTCCAAAGTGATTTCTTAATTTCATCAACGTTTTAGGCCCTAGCTTTGGTATAAATTCTAATGGAATTTGATGAACATAAGGTGGCCTCTTATTTATGTGCTTTTTTTGGGAATTTGCTAATTCCTGTAGTCTTTCAAATACACCTTTTGTCAACTTTGTACTCGAGCAGTTTGGACATGCTTTACTTTCTCGAACATGAGTGAAACACCTCTCACAAGTTGTGCGATAATACTTTCCTAACCTTGGATCTAACCCATAGTTTTTTACAATGTGTCTGCCTTCTTTATTATGTAATGCAAGAGCAAGTTCAGAAAAAGTGGCTCGCTTTATCTTTATCTTTTGATACTCTCGACCGATTTTTTCAAGGGAATGGGCATCTGAGTTCGATAAGAATGATATTTTAGCTAACTCAGAAATTTCTTTTACTAGATTTGTATCTGAGCTTAAGCCCAGTTCAATCGCATCAATATCCGTCAGTTGAAAAACTTCAGTTAAACTCGTTTTTACACCTTTTCCGTAAACCCCTTTATGAGGTGTAAACGCATGAGCTGGAATGAACAACCCATTGAGTTCCTTTACTTTCAATTGAATAATTTCACTTTTTTCATACACTCTTTGCGTACTTAATGTTAGATTAGTTACTCGTTCTGAAAGCCAGCTACTAAAAATTTTTATTGAATTAATATTTGGAAAATACGTTAATACATGAAATGGCCCGTTACAATTTTCATGGTAAATTTCTAATTCTGCTCCTAAGATAAGCGTCAGCCCATTACTAAACAGAATGCCTCCCCCATCGATTTCTTCCGCCTTAGAAGCATCGATATACGCTTGAATTTCTTCGATCACTTCCGGTGAGTGACAATCTATTACACCAATTACATCTAGCCCTTTAATTTGCTTACTGTAATCAATAATATTTGGTAATGTTAATGATTTAGATGCAGTGATTTTTACTGGCTTACCAGTTTTTGTTCTTCCAATATGAATATGTAAATCTACAAAATACTCTTGCAATGGGATTCACCTATTTTTGTTTTTTTAACTTCAGCCATTGGACAGCATAAGCCGTTTTTGCATCGAAAATCTCGTTGGTTTCAATCATTCTTTCAGCTTCTTCCACTGTCACTTCTAATTTCTCAACGAACTCATCTTCATCTGTATTAACAACTCCTGCCTCAAGCTGTTCCGTATAAAAAATATGTACAAACTCATCTGCAAATCCAGGAGATGTATAAAAAGAAATGACTTTTTCCAATTGGTTGGTTTTGTAACCCGTTTCTTCTTCTAATTCTCTCATTGCACAAACTTCAGGCGCTTCTCCTACTTCTAGCTTCCCAGCTGGAATTTCTACGATCGACCGTTCTAGTGCTTTCCTATATTGACGAATGAGTACTAATTTTCCCTCTACTGTAACAGGAATAACCGCCACTGCTCCGGGATGCTTTACTATTTCACGACTGCTCGTTTTTCCATTCGGTAATTCCACATCTTCAAGTACAAGGTCAATAATTCGTCCTTTATACAACGTTTCTGATTTGAGTGTTTTTTCAAAGAATTGCTTCGACATTTAATCTCCTCCCAGTTCTAAATGGTTTTAACCTCTCATACAGTCTATCATAGTCAATTCTACTAGAAAATCTTACCTTTTACAGGAGGTGTTCTAATGAAAGTTTATGTTACCAATAAAGGTGTGACAATTGTGGGAAAAGGCTGGCAAGTTAAAACGATCCTTAAACAGTATATGAAGAAATATGAGACCATTGAGCAGTGGCATAAAAGTATTAAGAAATGTTAGTATCATTTATAGTAAAGGCCGAATATACAGCTGCTGCTACAGTATAAAAAAATACAGGGTCATCTTCATAAGTTCTTCCCATCGTTTTAATTTGCTTCGGATAACTAACGAGAGCGTTCTCTAATAATGATTTGAACCTCTTTTGTTCAACCCAAATGACTGAATGTTGCTTATTTAAATTATTTACTTGTTGTTCAAGTAAGAGTTGTTGTTCATTTGTTAAGGTAGGTAGAGGAACAAGACTTTTTGAAAACGTAAATTTCGTTAAAGGGGTTAGGGTATGATGACTTATTCCTTTATGTCTTTCTCTATCGTCAGCAAATGAAACTCTCGGAATCCAAATAGGCTTTCCGCCTAAGCCACCAACAATATTTGCCCAGTTAGCCAATTCCATACCACTAAATCCATAAACAGTTCCTGTTCCAACGACACCAGGACCTAGACTAATTAAGATCAGGTCACTTTTCAACTTCTGGACTGCATATTGTAGCGCTGTAACGATATTTACCGCTTCAAATTCTCCACCAAATGCCTGTCCTACAGTTATAGAATGGAAGTGTTTCTCCTTTTTCAACACCCTAATATGCTCACTTAGCATAAGTGGTAATGCTGCTTCGTCACTAATAATGACCGTTAACTTCATTTCTGGAGCATACTTTCTCATAAAAACATATACGAGTGGAAGCATACTATGTAATTCTGCTAATAAAATTGACTGTCCATCTAAACAAAACGATGTTTGAAAAAGTGAATGGTCCTTGCTTTCTTGTGCTTCAACTGTCAGAACACTATGTTGGTTAGGCATGTACCTTGCTTTCATGATATGACCATTTCCAGCTGTTTTTTTATAAGGTAAAGCATTTGGTACTGCTTTGACAATATCCCAGCCTCCTGTTCCTAGCTGAAGTGTAGTCGCCGTCACATTGACGACAACCTCATCCCCCTGTTGTACTTTCTGAAAAAATGTTCGATATAATATCGCTTTCCCCGCCCCACCTATCGTTTCCAATAACTGTATGCTTTCATCTTCAAATAGAACTTTTTTTACAATTACTACTTCATCCACATACATAACAACACTCCTACAAGAAAAGCGGAAGGTGTCTGCTTATCAGCGACAAGCGCTGGAGGGCCAGCAATTAGTGTCTTGACTTTTAGACACGTTTGATGGACCGAAGCGACCTCGAGCCGATGACACCTGCAGCTAGACATCCTCGAAATTTTTACTTTCTTATTCTATAAGAAAAGCGCATGCGCCCGTTTAGCGACGTACGGACTGGACTCGGCCGCAGAAGATAAAGGAAACTCGGGTGGACGTTAGTGAGTCGATGTTGACTTATCGTACGGCGGTGAGGGAAGTCTCGCTAGTCGCTAGGCGCTTGCGCTAGACATCTTCGAATTTAATACTCACCCCTACTATCATATCCAATTATTAACAAATTATGTATGGTGACAGGCACTAATAAAGGAGACTGATATAATCAGTCTCCTTCAGCTATTGGAAGCACTAAATGTTCGAGCATTTCATAGTTCACTTCACCACGTACAACTTGTTGAATGACTCGGTCTCTATCGATAATAAAAGTCATCGGAAATCCAGTTGGTTTATACGTATTGTTGACTTCACCTTCAATGTCTAATAACGTTGGTAAGGTAACATTTACTTCTTCCATAAAGCTTTGTATATCTTCTTCAACCGTCGCTTTTCGTTCATAATAGTACATATTCACAGTTACTATCTCGATACCAAGGTTCCCATAATCCTCTTGAAATTGCATAAAATCTGGCATTTCCTTCTTACAAGGAGGACACCAAGTTGCCCAAAAGTTTAACACAACCACTTTGCCTTCATAATCAGACAGTGAAGCCTCTACGCCTTCTTCGCCCCAGACAGGTAAGGTAAAGTCTATTGCTTTCGCCCCTTTTTCAACGCCTAAAGGCTTTTCTCGTTCGCTAGCTATAATAAAAACGATTAACGCAGTAGCGATCACTAAAGTTAAAATACTTATTAAACGTCTATTCTTCAATCCGATTACCTCATTCCTATCCGAACTCTGTATAACCAATATTTATCATAACACGGTTTACATTAAATTACGTAAAAAGAGATTGACAATCTTTTTACACTCTTAACGCTAGTTAAACGAAATAAAATTGTTTCTTTATTAATCTCTTATTATTTGCTAGAATAAATTTCGGCTTAGTTTATTTTTTGTAATGAAGAAAGGGGCTTTATATGTCTATCATCGAAGCATTTATTTTCGGTCTCGTCCAAGGAATCACTGAATTTCTACCCGTATCAAGTTCAGCTCATATCGTTATCACACAAATGGTTTTTGGATATACATTTCCAGGCCTAGCCTTTGAAATTTACTTACACTTAGCTTCAATTTTAGCTGTAATGATTTATTTTAGAAAAGATATTTTTGATGTCGTTACAGGCTTTTTAAAATTTTTAGGCAACCGCTCTAAAGAAAATAAAGTCCATTTTTTCTTTGGAATATATATTATTATAGCTACCGTAATTACTGGTGGACTCGGTCTCCTTTTAAAAGATGTTGTTGGAGACACTATGAAAACCCCTTATTTTATAGCAGCGGCTTTAACAGTAACAGGACTGTCACTTATATTTATTGAACGATTCCATAAATACGGTTCGCGCACAGAAAAAGACATGACGTTTAAAGATTCGATCATCGTTGGCTTAGGACAAACGCTTGCTGTATTACCTGGCATTTCGAGGTCTGGTGCCACTTTGATTGTAGCCCTTTTAGCTGGTTTAAGTCGAGACACTGCTGTCCGCTATTCTTTTTTACTCTCTATCCCAATTATTCTAGGGTCGTCAGTACTAGCACTAGATGAACTCGGATCAGGAATGTTTAGCTCGATCGGTACACCAGCTCTATTTGTTTCTTTTATTTCTACTTTCGTCTTTTCATGGTTAGGAATCGTATGGCTCATTGAATTCTTAAAGAAAAGTAAGTTATTCTACTTTGCGATTTACTGTTTCATTGTTGCAATCCTTGTTGCACTCTTTATTAACCCAAATACAATTATGGACATATAGTATAGAAAAGCGGAAGCGTCCGTTTACCGACGTACGGACTGGACTGAACCGCAGAAGATAAAGGAAACACGATGAACGGTAGTGAGGCGATGTTGACTTATCGTACGGCGGTGAGGGAAGTCTCGCTAGTCGGTGGACGCTGTAGCTAGACATTAAGAAAAGCGGAAGGTGTCTGCTTATCGGCGACAAGCGCTGGAGGACCAGCAATTAGTGTCCTGACTTTTGGACACGTTTGATGGTCCGAAGCGACTTCGAGCCGTTGACACCTGAAGCTAGACAAGAAAAGCGGAAGCGTCCGTTTACCGACGTACGGACTGGACTGAACCGCAGAAGATAAAGGAAACACGATGAACGGTAGTGAGGCGATGTTGACTTATCGTACGGCGGTGAGGGAAGTCTCGCTAGT
>NZ_JAFLJM010000049.1 GCF_017745675.1 Alkalihalobacillus sp. BA299 | reverse complement strand
CTGATATGAACGAAACTGTCAAATACGTACCCCATTTTTTTAATTTCAGCTAAATCTGGGCAACCTTAATAGGAGAAAAGCTACTTAATTTTTCTCCACTTAAACTTTACATGGAGTGGTGGGTATGATAGCCTTTGTCGCTGAGCCAATTTCTTTGACTCTTGGTTCCTTGGCGAAACAGTCATACCCACAGAGGCTCCATGTCAAGTTTTCATTGCTATTGCTCTCTTTTTATTTAAAGAGCAGTTAAGTACACGGCACGAAGGCAAAAATTCTCTACATCGGTTTTCATTCTGATATTCGTGGGTTCTCACATTTTATCTTTCCGTATAAAAGAGCTTCCACTAACTTATCACGTGCGTAAATCTATTAGATTTGCACAAAGTCAACTCGTGGTTTCTCTTTTCCGGTTTTAACCTTTGCCTTCGAGCCCTATACTTAACTCTTACTACTAAAAAATTCTTATAACTGCCATAATTCCTACTTTATTAATCTAGATTGCTTTTGTTTCTTGCTCTTTTTCAAACTCTTGTGCAATAGCCCAAATAAATCCTGCTAATTCTCTGGCAACTGCAGTTACTGCTTTTGCAGTTTGCTTTCCTTTTGCTAATAAACGAAAATACTTCTTGTGTAATCTTTTTTGTGCTTTCCATGAAATCCCCGTTATGCTTGGGGGTTGTCCTTTCTGCCTTTTTTTCAAATTTCCTTTCACTGCTGGTTGATACCGATAACTCCAAGCAGCTTCTACTAACAACCTTCGTACATGACGATTACCTGTCTTTGTAATTTTTCCTTGTTTTCTCATATCACCACTAGAACTTTCACTAGGAACAAGTCCTGCATATGCCATGAATTGATTAGGAGTTGCAAAACGTTTAAAAGTTCCTAATTCAGCTACCAGGCTAGTTGCTGTTATCACAGCTACACCACGTAAGGTTTGAAGAGCTTTAATTATCGGGGCATGTACTCCTTCAGTAGCTTCCACTTCAATCTCTTCTTCTAAGCGTTTTAAACGCTGTTGAATCTCTGTAAGTTGATGCATATATTCTTGAAATACCACTCTTGAGCTACTATGATCAAAGGTCAAGGTATCCAACCATTCATTATATTTTTTTGTCCATCTTTTTACACCTTTGGGAGAACGAATTTCATGACGTAAAAGAAATTTAATCAAACGATGTTTCGCTCTTAACTCATCCTCTTTTACATCTTCTCGAGCTCGAACTAAATCTCGTAGTGCCTCATCTTCTTCATTAGGAACATGAATGGGTGTTAACTCTCCAGAACGATATAGCCGTGCTAAGCGAATGGCATCTCGTCGATCTGTTTTTACTCGTTCACCCGGTTTTTGAGGAATCAAAGAGGGAGCAATAACTTCACACTCAATTCCCATACTTTTAAATAAACGATACAGTCCGTAGCCTGTTACTCCAGCTTCATAACACATACGCAGATTTTGAGTATTTCTTAGTTTTTTTACCAACTTTCGAATTTCTTCTACCGAATAAGGAATCATTCCAATATATCTTGGATCTCCTCTTCCTTCATCTGCAACTGCCACTGCAATTTTTTCTTTTGACACGTCTAAACCTACATATTTTGTGGTATCCTTCATAATACTAGCTCCTTTCGTAATGTAGCTCTGTTTTGGTTTGGTTTTTTTCATTAAACAGCTTAGCCAAAATAATCTACGATATTACGAGTAAGGGGCTAGTTTCGTTCATGATAACTTATCGTA
>NZ_JAFLJM010000048.1 GCF_017745675.1 Alkalihalobacillus sp. BA299 | reverse complement strand
TTTTTCCTATAAGAGGTACTACCTATTTGTTATTTTCCATAAAAAAATAAAGTGTGTTAGATACTAAGCATCACACTTTATTGAATATTTTAATATTACCCACTAATTGTTCTGATTCATTATATCTTCTTTACCTTGAAGCAAATGTAATCTCATTGCATTATAAGCACCCGTACCATCTCTTTGCTTAATATATTCTACTATTAATCGATGATTTTCTAATGCGTTCCGCCTAGCTAACTCTTTACCCTCTGCAACCCCCGAAGAGACAGATGCTCCAATACCTTGAATCAGCCTTTCAATTATTTCATTATGGGTAGCTTTCGCTAGAAATGTATGAAAGTTGTTATCAGCGTCTGTATAATCAAATCCATTTTTTATTAAATCCGCACATTCTTGTTCCAGTACAGTTAATTGTTCAATTTCTTTATGAGTTATACGTTCTGCAACAAGTCTCATAGCTTCAGGTTCAAGCATCAAACGGACTTCATACCATTTTATCTGTAATTCTCTGTGATCCTCTATTAAAGACAATCTAAATGGATCTGAAATAAAATTAGGGTTGTTAGCAACAAAAGTACCTACACCACGTCTGACTATGAGTACACCATTTCCTACTAGGATTTTAATCGCTTCTCGAATAGAGTTCCTACTTACACCCAGTATCTGTGCTAATGTTCTCTCATCTGGTATTTTATCATTTGGTTTATATTCCTCTTCCGACAATATCATTTTTTGAAGTCTCATTGCTATCTCCAGGGACAAAGGCCCTTTATTATTGCTCATAATGTTCTCCTCTCTAGAGTAAATCATTTAAATAATTTCTGTCTAATAGCATATTTTTTTGTTCCAACACCGCGACACTTTCTACATGCGTAGAATAGTGTATTTGGTACACTCAGAATGTTGGTGAGTTCACACGACTTATTAAATGTTATAGTAGCCTAAAAACATATACCTCTAAAAATAACTCTAATAGAGATTTAGAAATTAGTGTTTTTCCTATTCGAGTTCAAGTCATTTTATGTAGGATAGATACGTAAACTGTTCAATAACGGTTAAAGAATTGGTAATACCACCCCATCAAAAACGTTTCTCAGACTTTATCTATTTTATTTTTTAATTCTCCAGTCAACATTCTTCCACTCAAAATTCATTTGTATAAGGACATTATACTTTATTAAATAGCATTATAATTTTTCCATATTTTTACAACCAGTGTAGGCAAATGACTAATTTTATTTGCTGACTTCCAGCAGCTTATTCTATTCCAGCTTAAATTCAGCAAGAGCAGTAGCTTCCTTCCCTTTTACCTTCATGTATAGTTTCAATTTTATAGTCACCTATCATCATATCAAAATGTGCATCATGCCCTCGCTATAGAAACTACTTTTAAAGAGGATATCCATATATCTGTTTATTAACTCTTCACTATTTTCTACTTATATGTCTTCACTAACATAGTGTGAACCATCATTAATCCAATAAATTATGAACGGCAAGCCACAATCCTATTATCGATTCTACATTTCAATTAAAAGCGTTAAGTTTTTTGTAAAATGATTTTCATGTAACGGACGAGAACTAACGAAACTTCAGATTGTTCCACCTATTATTGTAAAGGATAAAAATACCCAATCCACAAGTTATTTGAAGTTAAATGATCAAATAGTATTGTTAAAAAAGGGTTCAGATCCAATCTCTACTTCACTTAATGCTCTGTTCCTAAACGATTCATAATAGAATGATTTATAAAATAGCTCAATGGATTATATTTATATTCCATCAAATCATAATCCACTAATA
>NZ_JAFLJM010000047.1 GCF_017745675.1 Alkalihalobacillus sp. BA299 | reverse complement strand
TAATTTATATCCAAGTTCTCCATGTAAATACTCAGTAACAAGCTTTATTTTAAATTCCTCACTATATTTGGCCATAAAAATACCCCCAAAAGTTAGTTTTCTACTCTAACTTTTGGGGGTCGGTACCCAGTCACCCCTCTTTTTTTCGTTAAATGGTATGAATTTTGAGGATGTCTAGCTTCAGCGCCCAGCGTCTAGTGGACGAGCTCTCCTCTTTACGATAAGTCAACATCGCCTCGTTATAACTCGCCGTGTTTCCTTTATCTCATACGGAGGGCGCAAGGATATACGCCGCAAAACGCGCGCTTACGCTGTTCTAACTTGCACTTTAATATTCATAATAGGTATGATTAAAAAAAGTCTACATAAATGTGGTGAAAACATGAATGAAACAAAGCTTTCAAAACGCTTAAAAACTGTTGCAGATTTTGTACATAAGGATGCAAGGATCGCTGATATTGGTTCCGACCATGCGTATCTTCCGTCCTATTTATGTGTCAATAATCAAATTCGTTATGCCGTTGCAGGTGAGGTAAATGATGGACCGTACCAATCGGCGCTTTCTCAAGTTCATAGGTTAGGGATATCAGGTACAGTTCATGTTCGCAAAGGAAATGGGCTTGAAGTCATTTCACCTCAAGAAGTTGATCATGTCATTATTGCAGGTATGGGAGGAGCATTGATTACCGAAATTTTAGAGACGGGACGCGAAAAGCTTGATGGAGTAAAACGGCTAATATTGCAACCGAATGTAATGGCAGATCGAATACGCATTTGGTTAAAAAAGAATGATTGGGAATTAATCCATGAAGTTATATTAGAAGAAGATGATAAAATATACGAAATTCTTGTAGCTGAAAGAGGATATGGGGATAAGCCTTACACTGACCAATGTGAATTAGAATTATTACTTGGCCCTTTTTTAATGCATGAAAAAAATTCAGCCTTCATTAAAAAGTGGAAAAGTGAGATCAATAGCTGGAAACGAATTTTGAATCAATTCGAACAGGCAAAAGAAACAGAGGAAGTGAAATTGAAAAAAGAAGAAGTAATTCGATTAATTACTTCAGTTGAGGAGGTCATTTCAAGATGAGCAAACTAGCCAATGGTCAAGCAATTATACAAATGTTTGAGAGTTGGTCACCGAAGTCACTAGCAGTAGAAGGGGATAAAATTGGTTTAATGGTCGGAACCCTCAATAAACCCATCCAAAAAGTAATGGTTGCTCTCGATGTTCTTGAGGAAGTGATAGATGAAGCAATTGATGAAGGTGTCGACTTAATCATTGCTCACCACCCACTTATTTTTAGACCGCTAAAAAATATTGATACGAATCGTCCAGCAGGTCGTATCATTGAAAAAGCGATTAAGCATAATATTACGATATACGCTGCACATACGAATTTAGATGTTGCTAGGGGTGGAGTAAATGATATGATGGCTGCTGCCCTAGGCTTAAAGGATTGTGAAGTACTATCACCAACGACTGAGATTGCATTAAAGAAAGTCGTGGTTTTTGTTCCTCATAGTCATGTAGATCATGTTCGATCTGCACTTGGGAACGCAGGGGCAGGTCATATCGGCAATTACAGTCATTGTACCTTTAATAGTGAAGGTTTTGGTACGTTTACACCCTTAGAAGGAACAAATCCATTTATCGGTCAGCAAGGTAAGCTAGAAAAAGTTGATGAAGTGAAGATTGAAACGATTATTCCAAGTCACCTTCAGAATAAAGTAATTGCAGCAATGATTAAAGCCCACCCTTACGAAGAACCAGCTTTTGATATTTATCCACTTCATAATAACGGAGAAGTACTGGGATTAGGCCGTATCGGTCTTCTTCAAGAGGAAATAACGTTAGAGCAATTTGCATATCTTGTGAAGGATGCTTTTGATGTAAAAGGTGCACGAGTTGTCGGTAAACTCGATTCAAGAGTAAAGAAAGTAGCTGTTCTTGGAGGAGATGGGAACAAGTATATGTCTCAAGCAATATTTAAAGGCGCCGATGTCTTTGTTACGGGAGACGTCTACTACCATGTTGCACATGATGCGATGATGGATGGTCTTAATATCGTTGACCCAGGGCACAATGTTGAAAAAATCATGAAGCAAGGGGTACAGAAATACTTACAAGAATACTTAGCTAATCATAAATATGAAACAGAAGTGATAACGAGTAAAGTAAATACAGATCCTTTTCAATTCATATAATTAAATATTAAATATAGATAGAAAAAAGTGTCAGCACCTTTTTGGGTAGCTGACCTTCCTTTGCGGACTGAGAATCCGTTATTTTAGGAAATATGACAATGAAGACAATATATTCCTATATCTGCCAAATATTTGCAATTAGTGATGGGATTGCACTACTTAATTGGAGAATAATCCCTGTATACTAAGATAAAAACGCATGTGATTTTCTATTGAAAATTGAAGTGACCCCAAAAAGTTAGACAGATAATTTTATTAAGCTGCTTGTTGGGCAAGTGTTCGGTATTGTATCAGACTCTTGCCTTTTAATTTTGACTTTATACGTTTGTTATTATAATAAAACATGTATTCCTCAAGTTCTTGTTTAAAATGTTCAATGCTTTCAAATTCATTTAGATAAAGGAATTCAGACTTCATAATTCCAAAGAAATTCTCTATAACGGCGTTGTCATAACAGTTTCCTTTACGTGACATGCTTTGTGTTATTCCATGTTCTTTTAAGGCATGACGATACTGTTTCATTTGGTAAT
>NZ_JAFLJM010000046.1 GCF_017745675.1 Alkalihalobacillus sp. BA299 | reverse complement strand
GCTTCAGAAGGCGAAGTGGTCACACTTCAACTGAGGAAGCGAAATGACACAAAAATCTAGGCATTGAAGCTGGACATTGAAAAGCGTTGAATTTGATCTAGCACATTATCCAGTTTTGAGAGAATCATTCTCTAAAGCATAAGCAAACGAAGAAATTCGAAGTTTATCACAATTTTAAAAGGATTTTCAGAAGCAAGAAGTTCAAGGAAGCAAAATTCTGAGGAGTGGAACGTATGTCATTAATACGTGAGCACCGCAAAAATTGCAGCTGACGAAGAAATTCGCCGCTTATCAAAAACCAATAATAAAATTGTCAGAAACGAGAAGTTCGAGGCGGCAAGTTCACGAGTAACGGAGTGTACGTTTGAAGGGTACATGAGCAACACAGTGGACGCAGACAACGAAGAAATTCGAAGTTTATCAGAATTTTAGAGTCTAGTGGCGATAGCGAAGAGGTCACACCCGTTCCCATGCCGAACACGGAAGTTAAGCTCTTCAGCGCCGATGGTAGTTGGGGGCTTCCCCCTGTGAGAGTAGGACGTCGCTAGGCAAATACATAAAAGCTCATTCCACAGTAGCTCAGTTGGTAGAGCAATCGGCTGTTAACCGATCGGTCGCAGGTTCGAGTCCTGCCTGTGGAGCCATTTTTGCTTCCATAGCTCAGTTCGGTAGAGCACTTCCATGGTAAGGAAGGGGTCAGCGGTTCGAGTCCGCTTGGAAGCTCCAGCGTATATAATCGGTTAATAGAACGTATTCCAGCAGAGTTATGTTAAACGAAAGTAAAACGTAGGCTTGATGATAAGAAAGTGCTCATACATCCTTAATAAATCGACTATATAACGTCTCCTTTTCTCATCAATTGAGGAAGGGGGGCTTTTTTTGTTAGGGACATCAATTGTTATCGAAAAAAAGTAAAGTTAATTCGTAGGAAGTATAATAGAGAGCAGAAAAAGTCGTCTTTTATTTGTGTCTCAATAAATTATACTCGCCCATTATCCCTTTATATTGGTCATTATGTTCAGCGGTTATAAAATTATTACAAGTTAAAGAGGCGAGCGTAGTTGTTGAAATATAAAGGATGTTCACTTTATTGTAGTCCTATTTTCCGCTCATAAATAAGAATAGGTAACCAAAATAAAACTAGGACAACTTCTAGGGTAAACCAAGGAAGGTAGGCAGGGTTAAATATCTTCTTAACCTTTTTATTTGAATGTTTTTCTTTATTCTGTTTTTTATCCTGAAATAATGAACGAATATCCTTTGACATTTTCCATGAGTACAGTATTCCTACAGCTATATACAGTAATGAAATAATTAATAATATGCTCATTTACAGAACCATCCCTAACTTTAAAACTGTTTCACGTTGTATATCATTAACTCAAGTTATAATTTATATACTTTGGTAATTTTATGGTAAAAGTATAAAGTTCTAAACTACTTAAGAAAAAGGTAGTTAAGTGTTTGGTAAGTCCGTATATCCGTGAAAGGTGAGGAGTGATTGAATGATCAATTGAAAAAAATAAGGCTCTTTTCTCAAAGATTGTTGCTTTTAGCTTTTGGACCGTAAGCCAAGCGGATGCTTGGCTCTTCACGCATAGCGTGAAGGTTTTGAAAATAAAATAGCCGTTCAGACAAATGAATTTGTCTTGAAAAGCCTATTTTATTTTCAAAAAACAGTCCAAAAGCAACAAAGTTTACGAAAACAGCCCAAAATAAAAAAAGGGTTGCAAATTAAATATTATTTTTGCTATAATACTTTTTGTCAGTATAAATGACTTGCCTTATGGCCCGTTGGTCAAGCGGTTAAGACACCGCCCTTTCACGGCGGTAACACGGGTTCGAATCCCGTACGGGTCACCATTTTAGAAGTTAGTAAATGGAAGTAGGAAGGTGGAAGTGAGTTACTTTCAAAAGGTTACTTACGCTTAAACATTAAGCATCTTACATCTCACATCTTATATCCAGACTGGAGGATTAGCTCAGCTGGGAGAGCACCTGCCTTACAAGCAGGGGGTCGGCGGTTCGAGCCCGTCATCCTCCACCATTTTTGAAGTTAGAGAGAAAGCATTCTTTGATGCTTTATAATTATTCAATATCCTATATTTAACCACTAACACTTAGTATTGCCGGTGTAGCTCAATTGGTAGAGCAACTGACTTGTAATCAGTAGGTTGGGGGTTCAAGTCCTCTCGCCGGCACCACTTTTTTGATCTTAATGTAACAAGATAGTTGGAGGGGTAGCGAAGTGGCTAAACGCGGCGGACTGTAAATCCGCTCCCTGAGGGTTCGGCGGTTCGAATCCGTCCCCCTCCACCATTTTCAAAGGATGGGCTATAGCCAAGCGGTAAGGCAACGGACTTTGACTCCGTCATGCGTAGGTTCGAATCCTGCTAGCCCAGCCATCCGAGCCATTAGCTCAGTTGGTAGAGCATCTGACTTTTAATCAGAGGGTCGAAGGTTCGAGTCCTTCATGGCTCACCATTTTTATATGCGGAAGTAGTTCAGTGGTAGAACATCACCTTGCCAAGGTGAGGGTCGCGGGTTCGAGTCCCGTCTTCCGCTCCAGTGGTAAAACCTCAGCCACGAGCGAAACACCTATGAAAAAACGACGAGTTGCCTCGACGTATAAACGTCTTTGAATAGTACTAGAAGAGAAAGAGGCATGACATTTAAGTGAATAACCTGCGGGTGTAGTTTAATGGTAAAACCTCAGCCTTCCAAGCTGATGTCGTGAGTTCGATTCTCATCACCCGCTCCATAAAAATTTCATATGGGGCCTTAGCTCAGCTGGGAGAGCGCCTGCCTTGCACGCAGGAGGTCAGCGGTTCGATCCCGCTAGGCTCCACCAAAATGTATAACAACCTTAGATAGTAAATCTAAGGATTTTTTTGTTTTTATAGAAAAAGAAAGTATAAATTTCGAGGATGTCTAGCTGCAGGTGTCATCGGCTCGAGGTCGCTTCGGCCCATCAAACGTGTCCAAAAGTCAGGACACTAATTGCTGGTCCTCCAGCGCTTGTCGCCGATAAGCAGACACCTTCCGCTTTTCTTGTCTAGCTGTAGCGCCCAGCGTCTAGTGGACTTCGCTCTCCTCCTTACGATAAGTCAACATCGCCTCGCTAGCACTCGCCGTGTTTCCTTTATCTCATACGGAGGTCTCCAGTCCATACGTCGCTAAACGGGCGCTTTCGCTTTTCTTGTCTAGCTGTAGCGCCCAGCGTCTAGTGGACTTCGCTCTCCTCCTTACGATAAGTCAACATCGCCTCGCTAGCACTCGCCGTGTTTCCTTTATCTCATACGGAGGTCTCCAGTCCAT
>NZ_JAFLJM010000045.1 GCF_017745675.1 Alkalihalobacillus sp. BA299 | reverse complement strand
GCTCCATCGCCCACCGACTAGCGAGACTTCCCTCACCTCCGTACGATAAGTCAACATCGCCTCACTAACGTTCAACGTGTTTCCTTTATCTCCTGCGGTTCAGTCCAGTCCGTACGTCGGTAAACGGGCGCTTGCGCTTTTCTTATTGTCTAGCTCCATCGCCCACCGACTAGCGAGACTTCCCTCACCTCCGTACGATAAGTCAACATCGCCTCACTAACGTTCAACGTGTTTCCTTTATCTCCTGCGGTTCAGTCCAGTCCGTACGTCGGTAAACGGGCGCTTGCGCTTTTCTTATTTCTTTCTCCCTAATCCCATTGCACGTTCTGCTTTTGTAAGCATTTTAGTGGCAACATGATTTGCTTTTTCAGCACCTCTATCTAGGATTTCATCTAATTCAGTTGAATGAATTAACTCTTCATAACGCTCACGAATTGGATTTAATGTTTCTGCGACAATTTGTGCTAAATCTTCTTTAAATTGGCCGTATCCTTTTCCTTCGTAAAGCGCCGTAATTTCGTCATATGATTTACCTGAACATAATGAATAAATAGACATTAAGTTTGCAATCGCAGGTTTATTTTCTTTATCATAGTGGACGGAATTGTCTGAGTCTGTTACCGCACTTTTCATTTTCTTGATAATCGTTTTTTCATCATCAAGCATGGAAATATAGCTTTTTGGATTCGGATTAGACTTACTCATTTTTTTCATTGGATCATTTAAAGACATAATTCTTGCCCCAACTTTAGGAATTTGGACTTCCGGAATCGTGAATATGTCGTTATATTTTTTATTAAAACGTTCAGCTAAATCTCTTGTTAATTCTAAGTGTTGTTTTTGATCCTCACCAACAGGGACGATGTCAGTCTTGTATAGAAGAATGTCTGCAGCCATTAGTGGTGGATAGGTGAGTAAGGCAGATGATACCGCTTCTTTACCTTCAGATTTATCTTTAAACTGCGTCATTCGTTCTAATTCACCTATGTAGGAAACGCATTGCATGAGCCATCCTAATTGTGCGTGTGCAGGTACTTCGGATTGGATGAATAACGTCGACTTTTCATGGTCAATACCAGCAGCTATATAAAGTGCAGCCAAGCTTTTAATGTTTTGTCGTAACTGAGCTTTATCTTGGGGTACAGTAATCGCATGTTGGTCTACGATACAGAAAAAGCAATTATAATCGTCTTGCATATTTACAAAATGTTTCATCGCTCCTAAATAGTTACCTAAAGTTAATGTTCCACTCGGTTGAATACCTGAGAAAACCGTTTTCATTCATCTCTCTTCCTTTCCAAAAAAACGTCTGTATACATCATCTTAACGAATTATGATGAAAGAGTAAATATCATTACACACATTAAGTTATTATCAAGAATTTGTAATAAGGTATGATTTCTGCTCTTTTACGAATAATATTTATAATAAAGTAACATTACAGAAAAGTGATTATTATAGATTAGGGAAAGAGGGAAAACAGGATGAAGGCCAGACCATTAATTTTTTCGGCTTCAATTGGACAAGGTCATCAACAAGCGGCTAAAGCATTATATAACGAGCTTGAGAAGAAGGGGTACTATCCTAAAGTCATTGACACGTTTTATCAACTAAGCCCTTTACTTCATCACTGCATTGTAAAGAGCTATTTAAATTTGCTCAAGTTAGGACCATCTGTATGGAGAAAGATTTATTTTAACTCTGAAAAGCAGCCATATTTCCTCTATATTGATCGATTTAGTACATTATTTACGGAGCGCCTTCATAAACTGATTTCAGAAGAGAATGTCCCATTTATTATCTCTACCCATCCGTTTGTGACGCCCTTTCTTACAACCTTAAAAAAGAAAAAAAATATGAATATCCCTATTTATAATGTAATTACCGATTTTTTATTACACCCAGCCTATTTACGGGAAGGTATTGACCGGTATTTCACAGCCGATCCGACAACATTACATTTTGCAAAAAAGAATAATTATCCTGTAGATCGATTTTGCTTGACGGGAATTCCCGTACCACCTCATCCAGCATTTTCATCTACGAAGGCAAAAAGTCGTGAAAATCTACAATTAGATGAAAATAAGAAAATTGTACTTATTGCAGGTGGGGGGATCGGGCTTGCCAAATACGCAAAAGTAATTCATGCATTAGAACAATGTAAGGAAGAATTAATGATTATTTGTATGACTGGAACGAATGCCAAGGCGACACGAAAAATTGAAAACTATAAAAGTAAGCATACTTTAAAAGTCATTCCTTTTACAGATCGTTTTTTAGACTATTTACGTGCGAGTGATGTCGTCATTTCCAAGTCAGGTGGTCTTACGATGTCAGAAGCGTTAATTTGTGAAACACCCATTATAATTTATAAACCCGTTCCAGGCCATGAAGAACATAATGCCCAATTTTTAGTCGAAAAAGGAGCAGCTGTGAAAGTACAGCACGATGAAGAATTACCTTTAATTATTAAAAGAGTTCTTTTTCAAAAAAAATTAAGTGAAGAAATGCGTCATTCTGCTAGAAAAATCAAACGGCCAACCGCAGCTGAGGAGATTATTGAACAAATTCTTTTAGCGATGGAACAACAAAAACAAGCCGTTAGGTAAATGCTTATTGTTTATGTTAGTAATATAAAAACATTATAGCAGACAGAAACTTGTTCGTACAAAAGAGGTGAAGTGATGCAACATCGGAAAAAAGCAATGTATAGTTGCTTCTTGTTCTTACTCTTGTTTTTTGTTGCCTATTTATATGAAGGATCCAACCATATTTTTAGGCAAGTTGATGAGGCAGTCGCAGCCACCACGAAAGTAGGAGCATTTGAGAATGAACTAGCACCAAACTTCGAATTATTAAATTTAAAAGGCGAAAAAGTATCTCTAGAAGATTTTCGCGGCAAAAAAGTCATTTTAAATTTTTTTGCAACTTGGTGTCCACCTTGTCAAGAAGAGATGCCCTTATTAGTTAACTTATATGAGCAGTTAAAAGAAAAAAACATCATTATGCTCGGTGTTAACATGACAAGTCAAGAAAGAAATGCAAATGAAGTTCGCCCGTTCTTATCCCATTTCAAGGCGAAATATGATGTTGTATTTGATGTGGATGGTAAGGTAATGAAGAACTATCATATTATTGGTATTCCTACAACGTTCATAATTAACGAAAAAGGAATAGTTGAAAAGAGAATTAATGGATTAGTGACACCTAACCATTTACCGCTATTACTTGGAGAAAAGTAAAAATGTCGGTTAAGAATTCACACAATTTCCAACAAAACTTATATAAAGATACATAAAAAAGGAAGTCACAATGTCGCATTGACTTCCTTTTTTGGAAGAGAAGAAAACTTTTCAGATGATGTCTAGCTACAGCGCCCAGCGACTAGTGAGACTTCCCTCACCGCCGTACGATAAGTCAACATCGGATCACTAGCGCGTCTCCGTGTTTCCTTTATCTCCTGCGGCTCAGTCCAGTCCATACGCCCCTAAACGGGCGCTTGCGCTTTTCTTGTCTAGCTGCAGCGCCCAGCGACTAGTGAGACTTCCCTCACCGCCGTACGATAAGTCAACATCGGATCACTAGCGCGTCTCCGTGTTTCCTTTATCTCCTGCGGCTCAGTCCAGTCCATACGTCGCTAAACGGGCGCTTGCGCTTTTCTTGTCTAGCTGCAGCGCCCAGCGTCTAGTGGACTTCGCTCCCCCTCCTTAC
>NZ_JAFLJM010000044.1 GCF_017745675.1 Alkalihalobacillus sp. BA299 | reverse complement strand
ATGTTGCGAACAGGACGTTCGCGTTCTTAATCGAAGATCATTCATCACTGTGACGTTTTAAAACATTGACGAGATATCATGTATCTCTTTATTTCGCTTGGCTTTTTGTTCAGTTTTCAAAGAACTTCTTTAACGTTATCGCTCAATGGCGACTTTTAAATCTTAACATGATAAGTGTTTATCTGTCAATACTCTTTTTTAAGAAAAAAACATCGCCGCAACAGCGACGATTAATAATATATCATATACATTTTTTTAGGTCAATACTTTTAGAAGGATTTTTTATCTAATTTCTACATCGATAAAACCGATGAAATATTCCTTTCGCTTTTGTTTCTTTCTTAATCACTTCAATAGCACCTTTTTCAACAAGATACTGAACCAACAACTCTAAGTCAATGGAATACTCTCTCAACGCTTCATGCTCCATTAATTGAGCAATGGTCCACGGCTCAGAAATACTATTCATTATTTTAAGGATATGCATACTTCCTAACTGAGCTTTAGATGTAATTGCAAACTCATTTGCAATTAATAATAACTCAACTCTTTTTTCAATCGGCTCTTCACCTAATAAGAGTTCATGATAAAGCTTAAACGTTTCTGGTTCTATATTTTTAACTTGATCCCAAACTGTCACTTCAGGATAAAACCCTCTTTCTATCACAGAAAGTCTCGCTTGATGATGTAGAGCATGTAGAATATGGTTAAAGGCATCCAAGTAATTTTCTGATTGATATAGCGCTTTCGCCTTTTCAAAACGACGTATTAATTTAGAAAATTCGATTCCTAGTTTCTGTTGCCTTTCTTCAAAAGGAAAGTCATTAATCCTTTTTTTCATATTATATACATATTCATTCCGGTCAAAAAGAACCTTCCCATTAAATACCCAATCAATAAAGCGACGATTCGCTCCTGAAATCATCCATCGATAAAGCTGGACCTCATCAATTGTATTCATCGAAACTGTCTTTTCTGAGTATTCGTAATGTCTAACGAACCAAGGACAACTACCTCTTTGTTTAATAATTAATAAAATAACATCATGTCCATCAGTAATTGAATTTAAGCCTGTTTCCTTTTCTACTATTAATATCCCTAACGTATCAGGTTCACTCGCTTTATCTTGATACAACTGTCGTAACATTACTTCCATTAAGTGTTCCCCTCTCTAAAAACAATCCTCATATAATTAATAAAACTACTATATTAATATAAAGCGAAACTTCTTTACTCTCTATGTAATCGTCAAATTATTTCTTCGACACGAATGATCTAAACCCTTTTGTATTTACAAAATGCCGATAAATAATTTTTTAAAATTAGACTCTATGCTATACTTAAAAAACAGGAGGGAACCTTAATGTCTACTAAATATTCTAACAAAATAAATAAAATTAGAACATTTGCCCTATCATTAGTTTTCATAGGGATTATCGTTATGTATGTAGGAATTTTCTTTAGAAATTCACCTATTATCATGTCTTTAACAATGTTACTCGGTTTTTTATTTGTAATAGCTAGTACTGTTGTTTACTTCTGGATCGGGATGATCTCAACAAAATCGGTCAAAGTCATTTGCCCTAACTGCAACACTCCAACCAAAATACTCGGTCGAGTCGATGCTTGCATGAATTGTAATGAACCACTAACCTTAGATCCAGAACTAGAAGGTAAAGAGTTTGATCTAAAATATAACCGTAAAAAAAGCTGAATGCCAATGGCTTCAGCTTTTTTAATCATTTAATGAGCCGATTTTTTCTTACAATCCGGACAAGTTCCGTAGATCTCCATTCGATGACTGCTGACATCAAAGTTAGTCACATGCTCAGCCAAAGTCTCCACTTCATCAAGACCTGGGTAGTGAAAGTCAACAATCTTTCCACACTCAGTACAGATGACATGGTAATGGTCTGAAGTCACACTATCGAAGCGACTCGATGAATCCCCATATGTTAATTCTTTAACAATCCCAACTTCTTTAAACATACGTAAATTATTATAAACCGTTGCAACACTCATATTTGGAAATCGACCTTCTAACGCTTTATAAATATCATCAGCTGTCGGATGAGTCATCGATTCATATAAATATTCTAAGATTGCATGACGTTGCGGAGTCATACGAACCTTCGTCGTTTTTAAAGAGTCGATCGCTTCCTGCAGGCGATGTTTAGCCATCGTCATGCACCTCTCTTTCAGAAAAACAATTCTTAATTTATAATATTTATAATTAGTATAGATAAATATTGAAGAATTGTCAATGTTACCACTGTAGCTTTAGCAATAACACACCCTCACAATTCTTAACATTATCTATCCTATAGCAAAGGGATTAATGCTGGACTTGTCGGAATGACAAACGACGTATACCGATGCGGCAAAGCCCTTTTTCTTCCTTTTTGCTTTTCTACAAAAAGGCACGCTTCTTGAAGAGACTTTCGCAAATCTTCAATATCTCCTTCTTCAACACCGAACAAAAAAGTAGTATTTCCTTTCCTTAAAAAACCACCTGTACTTGCTAATTCGGTCATTCGATAACCTTTATTTTTTAATTGTTTTTCAACTTCATTAGCATAAAAATTTTCCATAATACAAACCATCAATTTCAATAGTAACAGCCCCCTCTCCATATTATCTTTTGTTAACGTCGACCAAATTAACCAAATCGCTTTTATCCCTAAAGTATATTCAGCAATCAGCCGTTATATGGATATCTTTTACATTGGAAACGAGAATACCCTTTTTTCAATTGCTTTAAAAGGTATTATTTCTATACCTGCCGCCATCACTATTATGCACATTAAATTTCAAGCTTTTGGGATATGCTTCTTCCAGATCTTCTCCGTAGATTGAATATTTCTGCACGCTTTAAATATTTTCCTACTTTATCTATATAAGAAAATAAAGGAAAAGGCTACTTAAGGAAGCTTCAACCTTCATTCCTATTGAATTACTGGCTTAACTCCGCAGACAAAACAACATTCACAATAATCCTCTTTCTCTAATATACTTATGCTAAGTTCTCTCTGATATATGAAAGTGCTTCTTCTACATGACCTTTGACCTTAACTTTACGCCACTCTTTTACGATTTTACCCTCTTTATCAATGATAAAGGTAGAGCGCTCTATTCCCATATATTCTTTCCCAAAGTTCTTTTTCAACTTCCACACACCATACAATTCAGCGACCTCATGGTTTTCATCCGCTAGCAACAGGAACGGTAAACCATGCTTGTCAATAAACTTAGTGTGACGCTCCACAGGGTCCGGACTTACCCCCAATATCACGGCGTCTACATCCGAGAAGCTTTCATGATGATCTCTAAAATCACAAGCTTGTGTAGTACATCCTGGTGTCATGTCTTTAGGATAAAAGTATAATACGATATTTTTGCCTTGAAATTCACTTAGAGAAATCATTTCTCCATTATTCGCCGGTAATTTAAATTGTGGTGCAGCTTGCCCAATTTCTACAGTCATTACTATCCCTCCAAATGTATTCTTTCGTATAGATTATCGAAACTTCTTCATCGTTACAACTATTCTGAACGTTTATCATAAGAAAAGCGAATCGCCCGTTTACCGACGTACGGACTGGACTGAACCGCAGAAGATAAAGGAAACACGATGAACGTTAGTGAGTCGATGTTGACTGATATGAACGAAACTGTCAAATACGTACCCCATTTTTTTAATTTCAGCTAAATCTGGGCAACCTTAATAGGAGAAAAGCTACTTAATTTTTCTCCACTTAAACTTTACATGGAGTG